>NZ_CAMLSE010000001.1 GCF_946482605.1 uncultured Dyadobacter sp.
CCCATACGTGTGTATGCAGGAAGTTGCTTCCGAGCACGCCTACCCAGCCAAAAAAGATCAGAACCGAAAGGTCACCCAGGCCGACGTAGCCGTAAGGACGCTTACCCGCCGTGTAGGTAATGGCTGCAATAATGCAGGCAATTCCAATCCCCAGAAACACCCAGAAAGTATTTGCAGGTGCGTTTTTCAAAGCGATGGTTAGCAATGTAATGCCTGAAACTAACGCGAGTACAGAAAAAATAATGATCGCACGTAGCATTTTAGCAGCGCTGATCTCGCCTGCATGCACGGCACGCTTCGGTCCCTGACGTAGTTCTGTATCCTTCCCATTCACGGCGTCGCCGTAATCATTAGCGAAGTTGGAAAGGACTTGCAGAATAATGGTCGTCAAGACACTCAATGCTGCTACCGGCCAGCTGAATTGCCCAGAAGCTGCTGCCAGAAAGCAGCCCATTAAGATACAGGAAAGTGCAAGAGGTAATGTACGAGGGCGTGCGGCTTCAATCCAGGGGTTCATTGTGGTATTGTTAATTCGGGTAATGTCAAGCTGCGGCTTTCTGCTCGGCCCAATTTATGATTTTTTCGGCGATGTTAAGGCCTCCACTTGAAACGGAGACAAGACGGTTTCCATCGTAGCTCATCGCAAGATGAAGAGTATTGTAAGCTTCTATGAATAATGTGAGCATCTTTTTGTCTACCGCGGATAATTCTTCTCTATACCAATCGACGCTTTTTCTACCTTTTTTCTTATCTCCAAAAACAACATCTAATGCTTCCAGAACGCCGATATAGGCGGTATGTCCGGCTATTTTTACATACTTTTTGTCTTTGTACAACTCATCTTCTTTGATTGCCTTTTCGCGAAGAATTTGTTTTGCATTTGCCAGGTAGCGACGTGCTTCTACAATAGAGCTAATGGTTTTCATAGTTGCGTATAGTTAATTATTACAAAAATTGTCGGAAGAGCCTTTGAATGAACCAAGGGCTGCTTCCGACAGTGGATTTACTTAGATTCCAACAGCCTTGGTAAACTCGGCATCAGTTGGCAATACCTTGGATGCAAAGAAATTGGTCAGTTCGCCTTTTTCATTGATGACGTATTTGCAGAAATTCCAGGTAGGAACTTTGTCGTTCCAGCCATTCAGATCTTTGTCACTGAGCCATTTGTAAATCGGAGACTGGTCATCGCCCAATACCGACACTTTTTCGAACATCGGGAAGGTTACACCGTAGGTTGCCGAGCAGAATGTCGCGATTTCTTCGCTGGTACCTGGCTCCTGTCCCCCGAAATTGTTAGCTGGAAAACCCAGCACGACTACCTTGTCACCGTGGTCTTTGTAGAACTTTTCCCAGTCGGCATACTGCTTGGTGTAGCCGCATTTGGAGGCGACGTTCAGGATCACGACTTTTTTGCCTTTGTATTTGGCGAGGTCTACTGTTTTACCACCTACCAGCGATTTTACTTTGAAATCGTACAGCGTTTGTTTCGCAACAGGGGCATTCTCGGGTCTGCTGGCCATTTCAGATTTGTCGGCAAACAGCCCTGTAATCAAGGATGTAATCATAATGAAAAGTGTCTTAAGGAAACTCATGGTCGGTTTTGGTTATGGTTAGTACATATAGTTAATAATTGAAATGCATGCACGGATTGGATTTTACCATATCCAAAACACTATACGGATAGGTTTTGAGAACAGTTGCGTCTCACATTCTCTCGGGGACATCTATGCCCAATAACCCCAAAGCTTTACGAATTGTTTCAGCAACTGCACCCGACAGTGCGACTCTGAGGCGAACCGCCACGGGATCGGGGTCGGAGAAGATCGAAACTTCTGCGTAAAACTGATTATACACCTTCGCAAGGTCGAATGCATATTGTGAAATCAGCGACGGAGCAAACTCATTTGCGGCCGCTACTACCTTCACAGGATATTGCGACAATGCAAACACCAGCTCCCGCTCCGCCTGATGCATTTGATAGCTATCTGCGGGAACTTCTGGGGCGATAGCGGCCTGCTCGGCCTTGCGTATGATCGACCGGACGCGTGCATAAGTGTATTGAATGAACGGACCTGTATGCCCCTGAAAGTCAATGGACTCTTCGGGGTTGAAGAGCATGCGTTTCTTAGGATCCACTTTGAGGAGGAAGTATTTCAATGCGCCCAATGCAAGCTGGTTGTAGAGCTGCCTGGCTTCTTCGCTGTTGAAATCGTCGATTTTTCCTAACTCCTGGGTGCGATCCGAAGCGGTTTGCACCATTTGAGCAACGAGGTCGTCGGCGTCTACGACGGTACCTTCACGGGATTTCATCTTGCCGGAGGGCAGGTCCACCATGCCGTAGCTGATGTGATAGCAACCGTCCGCATAAGTCCTGCCCAGACGTTTCAGAATGGCAAAGAGCACTTTGAAGTGGTAATCCTGCTCATTACCTACTACCCAAAGGTAGCGGTCATTGCCAAAATCACTGTTTTTTAGTTCTGTTGTGCCCAGATCCTGCGTGATGTACACGGATGTGCCATCACCTCTGAGCACGAGTTTCTCGTCCAGTCCTTCCTCCGCCAGATCGATCCATACCGAACCGTCCGCTTTTTTGAAGAATACACCTTTCTGAAGACCTTCCTCGATAATGTCCTTGCCCAGCAGGTAGGTGTCGGACTCATAGTAGGTCTTGTCGAAGCCAACGCCGATCTTGGCGTATGTCTGCGCGAAACCCTCGTAGACCCAGCTGTTCATTTTCTGCCACAGCGCTACCGTTTCAGGATCGTTGTTTTCCCAAAGCAGCAGGAGTTTCTGGGCTTCCAGTATCCAGGGAGCCTTTTTGGCGGCTTCTTCTTCACTCAGCCCCTGTTCTGTCAATTCTTTGATCTGTTTTTTGTACTCTACATCAAACAGCACGTAATACTTGCCAGCCAGGTGGTCGCCTTTGATGCCGCTGGATTCCGGTGTTTCCCCGTTGCCCAACTCGCGGTAGGCCAGCATCGATTTGCAGATATGGATGCCCCGGTCATTGACCAGGCACGTTTTGATGACATTGTAGCCGCTCGCTTTCAGTATTTTCGAGAGTGAATCACCCAGGAAATTGTTACGGAGGTGACCCAGGTGCAATGGCTTGTTGGTATTAGGGGAAGAAAACTCGACCATAACCGACTGTCCGTTGGAAGGCAACGTGCCGAATGCCTCGTCGGATGCGATCTGAGAGAAGAGGTCCAGCCAAGTGCTGTCTTTAAGGCTGATGTTCAGAAAGCCCTGCACGACATTGAACCCGGACACCACCTGTGAACTTGCTACGAGCTCTTGCCCGATCAGCTGTCCGATCTCCGCCGGCGCCTTCCTGGTCGCTTTGGTTAAAGGAAATGTAACGAATGTGTAAAATCCCTCAAATTCTTTCTTGGTTGGTTGCAGGATGATTTCCTGGACGTCCAGTTCGAAATGTTTTTGAACCGCTTTTTGAATATCCTCCTTAAGTATTGCTTCAATTGTCATGAAAAATAGTGTAATCCGTAGATGGTCCCTGGATTTTACAGATACATCCCGGCATGTTTTTATTTAAGTGAAATTATTTCTAATATTAATAGCAATGTTATCCAGTTTGAATGCAAAATTAGGCTAATTATTGAAGAGAGTTACACCCCTGAATGAAGAAGTTATGCATAAGCTTTCTATAAATTTTATCGGGTTGGTATTTATGTTCCTGCTTGCCGTCTCTCCGTTGTGGGAAGCGGAGGCGCAGTTGCAGCAATCCGACCGTCTGGAGATCCCGACAAGCTCTTCTTCTTCCGAACAATTTGAGGTTTTCAGTCTGGGTGAGCGTGGTATATTGTCGGTGGTCAGGGGGAGCGAATATTCCAACCGGAATGAGCAATGGCAGTTTGTAAAATACGATACTACTTTGAAAGCGGTGTGGCGGACGTCCTACAAGCTGGATTTTCGATACATTCCGGTGATGGCCTACAAAGCGGAGGAGAGTGGCTACTGGTTGTTTGCGGAGCCGGATACAGATCGATTCCTTTTTATGCAGCTCAATTTCAACGACGGTTCCATCGACACTTACAAGGGGAACCTGCTGTCGGGCGTGGATGTGCAGCACTTCAAGGTAATTGGCAGCAAGGCATTGGTTTCAGGGTATTACCGTTCCCGGCCGATTGTGATCGTGCATTCATTTTTTGATCACACCACGCGCGTTCTACCCGGCTTGTTTGAGAAGAACACCGAACTGAACAATGTGGATATCAACGAGATCGACGGATATATCAATGTGATTACTTATGCTTACAGGAAGAAGAATTGTGTTTTTGAAATAAAAACCTACAATTATGATGGTAAGCTGCTGAAAAAGACTTCGTTAAGCGACCCCAGATACAGCTTCATATCCGGCCAGATCGTGCCGCTCAACCCCGACGATTCCTACCTGATCGGTAATTACTCGGTAGGTTGTACACAATACTCACAGGGCTTGTATGTCACGCACATTTCGGATGACACACCCGAGGATCCGCAGTTTATAGAATTTTCAGAATTGCAGAACTTCTTCAACTATATGAAGCCCAAGCGTCGTCAGCGGGTTTTGGAGAAGATTGGGAAAAGAAAAAGCCTGGGGAAAGAAAACCGCTTTCGTTACCGGCTGCTCGTACATCAGCTGATCCAGACCGAAAAGGAGATCGTGCTGGTTGCGGAAGTATATTATCCGAACCAACGTTCTACCAGTCCGATCATTTCGGGAGGTATTTCGCGACCTTACGTAGCGCGTGCGCTGGAAGGCTACCGCTATACACACGCCATTGTTTGCGGTTTTGATCGCAGTGGCAAGTTCATCTGGGACAATTGCATCACGATCAAAGACCTGACAAGTTTCGATCTGCAGGAAATGGTGCAGGTTACTCCCGTGGATGATTATTTTGTGCTCGCCTACCCACAGGAAGGGGATATACACACGGAAGTCATCAGCAGAAATAAAGTTGTGGTGGAGTCGGAGAAATTCAAAATCAACCCGAAATCTGAAAAAGAGAAGGTGCTGAATAATGAGGACGGATACCTGTCGCCGTGGTATGGACAATACTTCCTCGCTTACGGGATGCAGCGACTGGGCACGTCGTCCGTCGGGCAGGGGCGTGAGGTTTTCTACGTCAATAAGCTGACCTATAAAACTGACGAAATAGGTAAAATAGAGGCAAAAGAAGAAGCTTCAAGGCCCAGGCAGCAGCCATAGGCCCATTCATTTAATCCACCAGCCAGATGTGGTCTGATTCAAAACCCTGTTCGGTCCATTCCACCTGGACGCGCTGGCTTTCGACAGTGCTCACTTCCATGCCCACATAATTCGGGTCGATCGGCAGTTCACGATTATAACGGCGATCTATCAATACCAGCAGTTCCACGGTTTTAGGACGTCCGAAGGCGGTCATGGCGTCGAGTGCAGCCCGTACCATTCGTCCGCTGGCCAGCACGTCGTCAATCAGGATCACTTTTTTCCCTTCGATCAGGAACGGGACATTCGTTTTGTTCGGGACCAGGGGCGATTCTCTGCGCCTGAAATCATCGCGGTAAAACGTAGCGTCGAGGTAGCCTGCCATAATGTTCTGACCGGTTTTTTGACGAAGTTCGGTTACGATACGCTCGGCGAAATGTATTCCCCTGGGCTGCAGGCCCATGACAACCGAATTGGAAAAGTCCTGGTGATTCTCAATCAGTTGCTGACACAACCGGCTGATCATAATCTCCAGCAGAGGGCTGCTCAGTATTAATCGTTTTTGGGCTATCATGAAATTTCCCTGAATTTTAGCCTAAATTAAAGTGCTCTTAGACGAAATTAAAAACTTTTATCCAATGAAATATCTTATTGCCGGACTGGGAAATATCGGTCCGGAGTATGCATTTACCCGACACAATGCCGGATTCATGGTACTGGACCGCCTCGCGGCCCAGCATGATTTCAAGTTTTCCTTTGAAAAACTGGCCTTCGTGGCCGAATGGAAATACAAAGGCAGGCACATTTATTTTATTAAACCAACGACCTATATGAACCTGAGCGGAAAGGCGATCCGCTACTATATGGATCAGTACAAGGTAACTGCGGAAAACACACTGGTTATCGTGGATGAGCTTCAGTTAGCATACGGCACATTGCGCATTAAGCCCAAAGGGAGCCACGGGGGGCACAATGGGTTAAAAAACATAGAGGAGCTTTTGGGTACCAGCGACTATCCCCGGCTGAGGTTTGGGATAGGAAATAATTTTCCAAGGGGAAAGCAAGTAGATTATGTGCTAAAACCTTTTTCCAATGAGGAAATGGCGGAGCTGCCCATATTTTTGGACCGTGCTGGTGATATGGTACTTTCGTTTTGTACTTTGGGGATACAATCTGCAATGAATAATTATAACCAATGATTGTACTTTTTAAAGAAAATATAAATATTTCAAGAATTGTATTTATTTGGTTTTTGGTGATTTTTTCAAAACTTTCTAAAACTTATTCGCTGATTATTAATATAAAATAGTTTTTAGTTGCGGGAAATTGCGATTTAATTCCAAATATAATTCCGAAATATAGATTTGATTCAATTTGTAATTTCAAAATTAATCCTGACATTTGTATCACGATTAGCCGCGAGAAAAATTGAATAAATCCATGAATACAAACAGAAATACTATTATATTTGTATTCTTAATAGGATTTTTGTTTTTCGCTCTGCCTCAGACCAGTAACGGAAAAGATGCGGCAGACGATTTGAAAGGCAGGGTGATCCTGGGCGAATCTGAAGAACGGTTTGGTTCGTATATAGGTCAGGTTCTTCCGGATTTTGTAAAGAAAGAAAATTGGAGTATTATTGATAGTATTGTTGCTTTACACAGCAATGCCCCTTCAGGGATCCGGAAAGTAGATGAAAGCAGATTTGAAGCATTCATTAGCGCCGCTGAAGAATTGGAAGGAAACCTGGAAACGATCGGAACGGCTGAAGCGTTACAGTGGAGGGAGGATCTGAAAAGAACAACAGCAGCGATCCGGTTTATGAAGAGATTTGATTTGAACACGCTTGCAGATGACCAGATAGACAATGTGCCTTTGAAAGCACCACGTGAGGAAGTCACTTTGTAGCGAAAAGATATAAAAGAGAAGAAAAGGTTAAGGGTTTAGGAATAGTCAGTATAAAGCCATCTCCATGAGATGGCTTTATCTTTTTACCGGCTCGGCCCAAACATCGACCCTTCTGTTGGATTTTTTAAGAACTTCTGACCGGTTCGCGCGCTTCGGTTGCGCAGAGCCGTATCCTGACCCTTCAATGCGTTCCGCTGAAATGCCTTTTCCGAGCAGGTATGTTTTGACCGTTTCAACCCGTTTGTTGGACAGGTCGAGGTTTTTCTCAAAATTACCTGCATTGTCGGTGTGCCCCTTTAAAACTACGCGCAGGTCCTGGCGCTTTTGAAAATAAGAAACAATGCTGTCCAGATCGGCTAATGCGCCATCTTCCAGCACCTCAGTTCCCTGGCTGAAATAAAGTGTCGAAAGTGGATTACTATGCGTTTCCGCCGAAAGGCTCATCAAAGACTTGATTTCCTCGGAACGGTTGTTGGTCCGTACCGTCATGATCTTGGATTGAAACCCATCAGCCTGAGCGGAGATGCGATAAGTTTCGTGGGGAGGTAATTCTACGGTATAAACACCGTCCGTCGTTTTGGTGTGGGCAACCAGCGAGTCATTGGCAGATTTTCGTACGAGTACTTCCGCATCATTGACCGGCTTCAGATTGCGGCCATCATAAACTTTCCCGGTGACCAGTGCAAGATTTCTGTTGCGGGTTGGCGCTGGCTCGGGCTCAGGCGCCTTCGGTTCTTCCTTCGGAGCCTCCTGCGCGACGGGTTCTTTAAAACTTTTACTGATGGTCTGGTAACTACGCCGGACAAACACGGGGGTCATGACGCGGTCGTACAAGCGAATGAGAGCGATTGTGCCTGCGCTGGCTTCGTGGTTGGCGATCAGGTCATCCTGAAAGAAATTGAGTACCTGGTCCGCATCGAGCATGCCTTCAGTGCCAGGGTCTTTGAATTCTACCTTAGAAAGGCCGTTGATGTACATCTTGATCACTTTCGTTTCAAAATCGCGCGAATACACATAATGCACATACTGATTGGCACGCACAGGGGCTTTTTCACCGATGGCAAAGTCGTAGAAGTTGAGCTTGCCATCATAAATGTAGCTGCCGTAGTCACTTTTCCTGTTTTTAAAATCCAGTACCCTTTTCCAACTATCGAGCTCGTTGAGTTTAAAATAGATCTCAACGGTGAAGGATTTATTCAGAAAACCCTTTGTTTCAGCATTGTTGAACTGCAAACCACTATTTTTCTCGAAGATGTAAATGGAGCGGGTGAGGTAATCGGAGCCAGGTATTTTCTCTTTAATGATCTGTCCGGGTTGGCCAAGCACCTTCAATGCAGGCCCTCCGGTTTCAATGGGTGATAAGCCGTTGTTGAAATCGTAGGTCCATTGGCTCTGTGCGTAGGTGTGTAGCGCAGGAATATGCATCAAAGCGATGATAAGTGACTTCAACGCATTTTTTTTGTTAATCATACCCAAAAATATAAAAAGCGGGGGCGGAAGCCGAGGTACAACTTGTAATTTTGGACGATTATTCTTTTTGTGTGTGAAAAATATCGGCATCGGTCTTCTCTTTTCCATTCTTTGGTCTTCGGCTTCTGTGGCAACCAAATTTGGTGTCCAGTCTACGGCTCCCCTGATATTGGCAAACGTTCGTTTCTTTATTGCCGGTATACTGTTGCTATCGTTTTCCTATTTGTTGGGCAAAGATAAAACCTATCGGCTGCCCACGAAACGGGAGTGGAAGCAATTGTCCCTTTTTGGTTTCCTGAATACAACGCTCTACCTGGGCTTGTATGTGTGCGCCATGAAATACACCGCAGCCGGAATAGGAAGTCTGGCGGTGTCTACCAATCCTCTGATGATCGTACTGCTGTCGTCGTGGTGGCTCAAAAGAAAGCCAAAAACCGAAGAATGGATGGGTATCGCGTTGGGAATGGGAGGGGTTGCCGTGGCTACCTATCCTTTGATGGCCGATAGTTATACCACTGCGGGAGGTATTACGCTGCTTTTGATCAGCATGGTGGCGGTGTCGGCTGCAAGTGTATATTACGCGACGGTTCAATGGAAGCTACCCAATTTGCTGATCAATGGCTGGCAGGTGTTCCTCGGCGGTATCTTTCTCATGCCCGTAACCTGGCTTCTAAGCGATCTGACTACGGCATCCTGGGACCAGACCTTCTGGGGAGCGGTGTTGTGGTTAAGCCTGGCAGTTTCCATTGTCGGCCTGATCTGTTGGTTTCATCTGCTTCGGATCGACACCGTGAAGGCGTCCATGTGGCTTTTCCTTTGTCCGCTGTTCGGATTCTTCTTCGCCTGGTGGCTGATGGACGAGCCTGTTACGGCCTATACCATTGCAGGCACAGTCCTGGTGATAGCAGGGCTGTACGCGGGTCAGCGGTCCAAGTATGCCGGGAAACGGGTACCCAGGTAATCTAATCCACAAGAATTTCGCCTTTCAGGTAAAGCCTGGCCTGGCCCCCAATCGCGACCCGGTCTCCTTCCAGTTCACATTTGAGAAATCCGCCCCGTTTGGAAAGCTGTCTGGCGGTCAATTGGGTTTTAGAGAGTTTTTCGGCCCAATAGGGAATCAGCGTGGTGTGAGCCGAACCTGTGACGGGATCTTCATCAACACCCGATTGCGGTGCAAAAAAGCGCGATACGAAATCCACCTCGTCGCCGGCAGCTGTTACAATTACCCCTCTGGCAGGAATTGTGGAAAGGATAATGATATCTAAATCAAGGTTTTGCACCACCTCCTCTGATTCCAGCACGACCAGGTAGTCTGTCTTGCCTTTGTACACTTCCAGCAAGGTGGTGTTTTTGAGGCTTTCGACCAGGCCTGGCGGCGGTACAGCGATATGATACTGGTCGACCGGGAAATTCAGCGTGAGCCAATCTTCCTTGCAATCCACAGTCAGCGTACCGCTTCTGGACTCAAAACTGATCGACTGGCCTTCATAGTTCTGTATATTGAAGATCACATATGCAGCGGCCAGGGTGGCATGCCCGCAAAGATCGACCTCGACAGTTGGCGTAAACCACCGTATGTGAAAGCCGGATTCGTTAGGGACGTAAAAAGCGGTTTCTGCCAGGTTGTTTTCGGCGGCGATGGCACGCATCGTGTCCTCGGGGAGCCATTGTTCCAGAGGAACTACGGCAGCGGGATTTCCACCAAACAACTTATCTGTAAAAGCATCGATTTGATATATGGGAAGTTTCATGAAGTCAATGGGCTTGGTAACGGCAATGTATTAAAAATATCTGCTATCCTGCGGCTCCTCTGGAAATTTTTAATATAATTTATTGGAAATAGATAATAAATCAAACTGGGATACAGGCAAATTTACTACCGTTTCCTGTTTTTCATGCGGAGGTATACCCCGTTTGTCCAGCCGAACCCTTCCTGAATCTCATATTCACCACCGCCGGCGACCAGGTTTGTATCTGACACATTGTATTTTTCCAGCATTTTACCGGAATGCCTGAACTCTTTGTCGATAAGTCCCAGCCATTCGTCGCTCAGCTCATTGGCGGTCCGGTGAAAATTGTAGTTCCGGAGACCCTTGTACACAATCCACTGCAAAGGCGCCCAGCCATTAGGTGCGTCCCATTGCTGGCCGGTACGGACCATGGTAGTCAGTAAACCGCCCGATTTTAAAAAATTAAGCCGGATGTAGGCACGCACATAATGCGATTGCGACTTCGGAGCCAGCTTGAAAAACAGGGGATAGGACCCCGCAATGGTAATGGCATTGGTAAAATCCCGCTTTTTGAAATCATAATCCATATAATAATGCCTCGTTTCATCCCAAAAGTAGGTCTGGATGGCCAGGCAGCGCCTTCGCGCTTTTTCCTCGTAGAGCAAATGCAATCTCCTGTTGTCGCAAAGCAGGTAGGCTTCGGCAAGTGCTTTTTCGAGATGGTAAAGAAGGCAGTTCAGGTCGATAGGCAGAATGTCGGTAGTATGGATGGACGCAAAATCGGACCCATTGGCAAACCACCGGCTGCTGAAATCCCACCCCGATTCCGCCGCCGCCCGAATATGCCGGAAGAGCTCGTCCGGCGGCGTACCGTATTTTTCTGCGGCTTCACGTGCGAGCTCTATATCCTCACTGAAAGACTCCGGCCTGGCCGTCGCTTTATCGTCCCAGTAGCGGTTAAGCACCGCGCCGTCGGGTAAATGTACCAGCCGGCGATATGCTGTGAATGGCTCGGCGGGCTGATGCCCTTCGTCCATCCAGTAATCGTATTCCCGCTGCATTTGCGGGAGGTATTTTTTTAAGACTTTCTTTCCCTCCATTTCGCTGTATAACCGAACCATCAATGAAAAGAATGGCGGTTGCGAACGACTGAGGTAATAGGTCCGGTTTGCTGTGGGGATAAAGCCCAACGTATCAATGAGGTAGGCGAAATTGTTGAGCATGTTCTCGATCAGCTCTACTCTGCCCGATTCCTTCAAACCCAGCATGGTGAAGTAGCTGTCCCAGTAGTAAATCTCCCGGAACCGACCTCCCGGAACCACGTAGGGAAACGGCAATGGGATGAGCGAACCGCCTCGCTCCTGGTTTTCCGGCTGCCGTGTGAGCACCGACCAGAGGTTGCGGATATGATCGGAGGTGAGCCCGCTTTTGTCGGAATGGAATTCGGAGGCGATATGTCCCGGCATCCGGAAATAGCGGCGTACAAACGCTTCCATATCAAAATCTTCATCCTGTTTCTCCTGATGGTACCGCTCAATAATCAGTACCGGGTCTTCCAGGGGAATTGCGTCTGCGAATGTCTTGGAATCCGAAAAGATATGGCTGCATTGTACATCACGGAATAGGGATCCGTACAACTCCTCGGGAGAGATGTGAGACTGGCCGTAAGTAAATGAAGGTGCTACAAAACCGTACAAAACAAACTGACTTTAAGGGGTGAGCTGATTGAATACCGGCCTATTTAACTTCCGTAAATTTCAGCTTTGGCAATTGCATCGCATTTTCAATAATCCGGATCTGAATTCCCAGAATGCCGGCTTCCGCGTCGACGTCTATCTTTTCGGTGTCGTCGGTTGGTTTATGATAGTCGTCGTGCCCGCCGGTGTGGAAAAAAAGGACCGGTATCTTTTTGGCATAAAACGAGCCGTGGTCGGATCCGCCGCTTCCTGCATTGTCAGTAAAAAAACGCGTTTCGCTTTTTACATCCTTAAAAACAGCGGGCCACTCAGCGCTCGTCCCGAATCCACCGATTCCAACACCTCGCGAAGGGTCATACCTGCCTATCATATCCATATTCGACATGAAATTGATCTTATCCAAAGCCAGCGTCGGGTTGTTGACAAAGTATCTCGATCCAACCAGACCCAGTTCTTCCGCCCCGAACGCTATGAAAAGGAAGTTATAAGGTTCCTTGATGTCGTTTTGCGAAAAATACCGCGCCAGTTCGAGCAGACCGGCCACGCCGGAGGCATTGTCATCGGCGCCGTTGTGAATCTGCCCTTCGGGTTTGTCTGCTTTGGAACTGCCTTGCCGGCCCATCCCAAGGTGGTCGAAATGAGCGCCGATGACGATGGTATACTGCGCGCCGTTATCGAGGAAGCCGATCACGTTCCTGGCTTCCCGGATACTGTCGGCGACTGTTATTCGCCTGATTTTAGCTGTAAATGGCTGAAAAAAGCCATCTGTGCCTTTCGGAACAAGATCGAACTTCTTGAATTGTTTCACCACATACCTGGCCGCCTTTTCATTTTCCTTGCTGCCGGTACCACGACCTTTCATTTTGTCGGAAGCGAGAAACGTGATGTGCTTGCGTAACTGGGTCGGAGAGGGGGCCAGTGATTGTCCCGAGGCGTAAACTGCGGCAAAAGTGAGCAGCAGACTGTGAAAAAAGATTCTCATTATTTCTGGTAAATGTTGGCCGGCAAAGATAAGCGGAGGTATTTCGACAGGGCCAGGCGCGGGATAGAATTTTTGCAATTATTTGTATTTTCAGGCATCGGGGCTTAATATTGCAGCATCAATCAATTGCTTCCCTGAACGGCGGTTGATTTATAAAGAAGAGGCGAGAGAATGGGCTCTATGAACCTCTGGCAACCTGCTACCACAACGGAGAAAGGTGCTAATTCCCACCTAAGTTATTAGGAGATATAAACTCAATTCGTGT
Source organism: uncultured Dyadobacter sp. (assembly GCF_946482605.1). Next base: position 13,238 of record NZ_CAMLSE010000001.1, read on the forward strand.
GATCTTACAGTTAGAAATTTCCGTAAGCCGATTGGCTTTAGTCTCGCAGCTACACCGAAAATGTATGTTTCGGCTGTTAAGTCGCCTGTCTTTTCGCGTTGAAAAACCGGGGGATGTCATTATGTATTGAATTTAAACGTGTGCTGGGGCACTTATGCAAGCGGAACAGAAAAACTTTAAATATCCCTATCCTTATGCGCTGGAAATGGGGGGAGAATTGCCGGGATTTGAACTCTCATATACGACCTATGGAGAACGAAATGCCAATGACAGCAACGTTGTCTGGATTTGTCATGCCTTAACGGGCAGTTCTAACGCCGCTGAATGGTGGGATGGATTAGTAGGTGAGGATAAATATTTCGATCCCGCCAGATACTTTATCATTTGTGTCAATGTACTTGGCTCGGCATATGGTTCAACGGGCCCGTTGTCGGTCAATCCCCGCACCAATCAACCCTACTACAGGAATTTTCCGACGATCACCGTTCGCGATGTGGTAGGAGCAATGGAGCTGCTACGTCAGGAGTTGGCAATCCGGAAAATCCGCATTTGCATTGGGGGATCGCTGGGTGGGCAGCAGGCACTGGAATGGGCGGTGGAAAAACCCGATCTGTGCGAAGAGCTTATTCTGATCGCGTCCAATGCGCTGCATTCACCCTGGGGAATTGCATTCAACGAGTCACAGCGGATGGCGATCGAAGCGGACCCGACGTTTGGAGAGGAAACAGAACAGGCGGGCAGCATGGGCATGCGGGCGGCGCGTTCAATCGCATTGCTTTCATACCGGAATTACGATACTTATAATTTTACGCAGGCCCGTGACAATCCGGATCAGATCGATGATTTCAGAGCATCGTCGTATCAGCAGTACCAGGGCGATAAATTTGTGAAGCGCTTCAATGCATTCTCGTATTGGGTGCTGTCCAAAATCATGGATTCGCACAATGTGGGCCGGAACCGGGGTGGTATCGTGCATGCGCTGGGGCTGGTGAAGGCGAAAACACTGGTGCTGGGAATCAAATCGGATCTGCTCTTCCCCTTGTCGGAACAGCAGTTTCTTGCACGACATATTCCGGATGCTGTCTTTCAGGAAATCGATTCCCTGTATGGCCACGATGGGTTCCTGATCGAATACAAGCAGCTGACGCAGGTAATCAGGGCCTGGCAGGAAACCAACGGACAACTGCAAATGGCCCGGATCTGACATAAAAAATCCCTGTCCATCGCCGGACAGGGATTTTTTATGTGCCTACCGGCATTATTTGGAAAGGCTCAGCAGCAATTCCGGCTCGTTGGTGGTAATGTAGTCGACATCCTTTTCGAGGAAGTATTTCAAAGAAGCCTCGTCATTGACCGTCCATACATTGGTGGTCAGCTTCTTCTCGCGCATGGCGGGAATGTAGTCCTCTTTTCTCTTCAGCACACTGAAATGGTAATCGATCCCATCCAGGCCTGCCGCTTGTATTTCATCAGGCGTTTTGTCGCCATTCAAATATTCTACGTGTGCTTTCGGGGCCAGTTGTTTTACTTTCAGGCATACATCGAAATCGAAAGCGATGTAATCGGTGATTTTTTCAACCTTCATTTTCTTCACCAGCTCCACGCATTTGGTAGCCAGCGCGAGTGAGCGCTCCTTACCCATCGACGATGTTTTGATTTCCAGGATCAGACGGGTTTTTTTCTGTTTCGAGCCGGCTTTCAGGTATGCTTCGAGGGTAGGAAGGGTTTCGCCATTGGTAAGCTTGATCTGGGAAAGCTCCTGGGCATTGGTTTTTTCGATATGCGTTCCCTGAATTGAGTGATCGTGTAATACAAACAAAACCGAATCGGCAGACATGTGCACGTCGAATTCACTGCCATAGCAGCCCAGCTTGATGGCATGTTCCAGCGCCCCGATTGAATTTTCGGTAGCACCAGTGTTTTTCCAGGCACCGCGGTGTGCTATTACCTTATTTTTATGTTGTGAAATTCCATCCATGGAAATGAGGCTTAGCAGCCCAACGGCAATCGTTAAAAACACTTTTTTCATTTTATTCAATTTAAACTTCCTTAAAAAAGACAATTTTCGACCTGTTATACCCTCCGGAGCGGTTAAACAGGGGCGAAATTACAGCAAGTTCCGGCGGCTTATGTTAGGCCAATATTAACTTAGTGCAAAGAATCCAGGTGTGGCGTTACTGTCAGTATCACCATTTTGGAAGTGGGTGTATTACTTTTCTCCGCAACACTCGTAATGGGTACCAGCACATTGGTCTCCGGGAAATAAGTGGCAGTACATCGCTCAGGAATGGGATATTCCACCACGATAAACCTACGGGCAATGCGCTCGACATTGTCGTGAACATTATGCAGGTCCACGAGATCGCCGTCTTTCAGGTTACGTTTTCTGATGTCGCTGGCATTCATCAGGATCACCCGGCGTTCATTGTAGATACCCCGGTAACGGTCGTTCAGGCCATAAACTGTGGTATTGAACTGGTCGTGGCTCCGAATGGTCATCATCATCAATTCGTCGTCGCTGAGATGCGGGGGTCGGGGGGCTGCAATATGGAAATGCGCCTTTCCGGAAGCCGTATCGAACGTCCCCGAGCGGTTGCAGTTGGGCAGGTAAAATCCGCCCGGCTGCCTGACACGCTCATTGTAGGCCTCGAAGCCGGGAATGGTCCTTTCGATATCTGACCGGATATGGTCGTAATCTTCGTACTGATCCCAGTTTACCTGGCTTCCCGTTCCTAATGTCGCTTGGGCCAGTCTGCAGACAATGTCCGGCTCACTCAGCAACTCGTCTGATATCGGCGCCAGAACGCCCCTGGAAAGCTGTACGACACCCATGGAGTTTTCGCAGGATACAAAACGGTTCTCTCCATGATGCACGTCTTTGTCACTTCTGCCGAGGCAGGGGAGTATCAGCGCTTCTTCCCCATGCACAAGATGGCTCCTGTTCAGCTTAGTAGAGACATGGACTGTCAGGCGACACTTTTGCAATGCTTCCGCGGTAAACCGGGTATCGGGTGTGGCGGAAAGAAAATTTCCTCCCATTGCAAAAAACACCTTTCCGCGACCCTCGTGCATGGCTTTAATGCATTCCACGACGTCGTAACCATGGGCAGCAGGAGGTGTAAAGCCAAAGTTTTCCGCGATGGCGTCGAGCAATTTTTTCGAGGGTCTTTCGAATATACCCATCGTACGGTCGCCTTGCACGTTGCTGTGTCCGCGCACCGGGCACGTCCCTGCACCCGGTTTGCCGATGCTGCCTTTGAGCAACAGCAGGTTTACGAGCTCCTTAATGGTATCCACTGCATTTTTGTGCTGGGTAAGGCCCATTGCCCAACAGGCGATGATCTTGCTTTTACCTGCCAGGGCACGGGCCGCTTCCTGTACTTGTTCGAAGGGGACGCCCGCCTGTGCCGCCAGTTCCCGGGCATCGTACCGTCTGAGGTCATCGACCAGCGATGCAAATCCCTGGGTGTGCGCCGCGATGAATGGCTGATCGAACACCGTGCCGGGATTCTGATCTTCTTCCGCGAGCAGTAGCAACGCGATAGCCTTGATCAATGCCAGGTCACCGTTGATTTTTACTTGCAGGAAAATGTCCGTCAATCCGGGATTGATACCGAGCACGCCGGCCACGCTTTGCGGATTATTGAAGCCCATCAGGCCGGTTTCAGGCAAGGGGTTAATGGAGATAATCTTAGCTCCGTTTGCCTTGGCCTTTTGCAATGCAGTGAGCATTCTCGGGTGGTTGGTGCCCGGATTCTGTCCCAGGATGAGGATCACTTCGGCCTCGTAGAAGTCATTCAGTGTCACCGATCCTTTGCCGATTCCCAGCGATTCGCCCAGGGCGGTTCCGCTGCTTTCATGGCACATATTGCTGCAATCGGGAAGATTGTTGGTGCCAAATTCCCTTACGAACAGCTGGTAAAGGAAAGCCGCTTCATTGCTGGTGCGTCCGGAGGTATAAAAGATGGCTTCGTCCGGCGAATCGAGCCGGTTCAGTTCGTTTCCTATTTTTTCAAAAGCGGCATGCCAGGTAATGGGCTGATAATGCGTGCCGCCTGCCGGCAGGAACATCGGCTGCGCGATCCGGCCTTTTCCTCCGATCTCGTAATCCGTCAGTTTGCCCAGGTCCTGCACAGAGTTTTGTGAAAAGAAATCAGCGGTAAGCTTTTTGGCGGTTGCTTCTTCGGCCACAGCCCTCGCTCCGTTCTCGCAGTATTCCGCTATGCCCGAACGCTCATCGTCGGGATCCGGCCATGCACAGCTGGGGCAATCGAAACCGCCTTTCTTGTTCAGGTGAAAAAGCGCATTCATACCCCGCTGTAAACCAGCTTCACCGACAATCTTTTCAAAGCTGGAAACGACAGCCGGAATGCCTGCTGCGACTTTTTTGATGGTACCTTTTCGGAGGCCCGTCAATTTCTCCGGGTTTTCGGAACCGGGAACGGATAGCGGATGGTCAGCCATGATCAGCAGGTTTTATTCGGGTTTTCATAATTGTCGGACTGGTCTTCCGACGCATTATCGAGACATTTGAAGTCTTTTTCAATCAAAAGGTATAACGAATTATTGCCGTCCAGCGACACAGTGCCCTCGAAGCCGATACGGTCGTCGGCCGTCCAGCCATTGAGCCAGCCGGAGGGCACGAAGAGCGTGATCCGGTTGTCGCCGTACCGGGCTGTAAGATCATTGTCCACGGACTTTTGAACGGCATAAACAAGCCGGGATGGTCCGAATGAGGTCGTTTCTTCCAGGTATCCTTCTTTTTCGAGCGCCGCGACCTCTGATTTGGACAGCCTGTAACGGACCGAATTTCCTTGAATGCGTATTTTCATAACAGTTGAAGCCGGGCATTGCCGGTATAAATGTTGAATCTGTCTTTTTTCAGAAAGCCGATCAGGATGATCCCGCTTTCTTCCGCGAGCTGCACTGCCAGGCTGGATGGAGCGCCAATCGCCGCTACAACCCGGATACCGGCCATCGCCGCCTTCTGGATCAGCTCAAAACTTGCCCTTCCGCTTAGCAGTAACACATGGTTTTGTAACGGGAGGTTATCGCTCAGCAATCTTGAACCGATGAGTTTATCCAATGCATTATGTCTGCCGACATCCTCGCGTAATGCTTCAAAATTTCCTTCCAAATCAAACAAAGCGGAGGCGTGCAGGCCTCCTGTGCTTCCGAACACGTCCTGGTGAAGAGCGAGTTGTTCCGCTAATTGGAATAATACATTTCTTTGTAATGTCAGTGTATCCTGATTTGCAGCGTATCGTGATCGGGTTTTGATGGCATCTATGCTGGCCTTGCCGCATACACCGCAACTGGATGTTGTGTAAAAATTCCTTTCCAATGAGCCCAACTGTGGCTCGAACGCATCAGCACAGGTGACAACGATGCGGTTTTCGTCCAAAACCGAAGCATTAATACCGGCTATCTGCTCTTTTGAATGGAGAATCCCCTCGGTAAACAGGAAGCCAGCCGCGAGCTCGGGGTCGTTGCCTGGCGTGCGCATGGTGACGGAGATGTTTTTTACTAATTTTTGTCCTGCCGAACGGTAAGCAATGCGTATTTCCAATGGCTCTTCAACAGCCAGCTGATCGTCGAACTCTTCGGTTTCGGCGCGGCTTATCCGGGTGATGGAATGTGTTGTTATAGGGCTGATCTCCATTTTACTGCTTGTTTTGGCTGGCAAGTTCCTGCATAACGGCATGGAAGTCTTCCGGTGTATCCACACTTTTCATGGTTTTTTTCGATAGGGGCTGGTATTTTCCTGCCTGCTGCTCTTGGAGGAACCGTTGCAGGGAGCAGGAACCGTTAGTGAACATGGCCGTCAATGAAGGCGCCGCAAATCGGGAATACCACGCCAACAGCGGTTCGTGCCAGCCCTGATGATTGTAAAAGGCGGCGGCGGTCAAATCCTGCTCGACAAAATTGAGAAAATTGGAAAGTTCGGCCGCAGTAAGGTAGGGGTAATCACAGCCGACGACGAGGAAATCCTTTCCCGGGAATGTTTCGAAGGCCGTCAGTAATGCGGCTGCCGGCCCCGAATTCGCGAATGCGGGCAGGTCGGGTAATTTTTCATAGGCACTTTGCAGTATGCTGAATTGGCCCTCGTTGCAGCAAACAACTACTTTTTCACAAAATGGCGCAAGCAGGTCGGCCACGTGGTCATGCTGGGGTTTCTGGTAGTAGATCAATGTACTTTTGTCGGCCCCCATCCGCGTACTCTGCCCTCCGCATATCACCAATCCATATAAGCTCATAAGTGAGGCATTTAGGCCGTGCTGGCCGTCATTATTCGTTCCTGAACCCCGAACAATCGGTCAAATATCCGTAACTTCCTTGTATGGAACAGGGCGATGTTACAATTTTAAAGAAAAAACCCATCTATCCGGTCAGTCCGGAATTGAGGAAATACCTGCGTTTTTATCAGCGGGACGCCCGGCTTCCGGTGTCCTACCACGACCTGTTGAATTTCTATGAATCTTTCCCGGTAACCGATAAGAACGGGAAGGATACGCTCTGGGAAAGCCCGCTTTATCCGCCACATGAACTCGAACGCCTGCATTCGGGGCTAAAAAAGGTATACGCCATGCTGAAAGCCTCGGGTAACCTGCGGATCGTCGAGCATAAGTACATCGACCGTATCGACTACTGCAAGTTCGGAAATTCGAATCCCTTTCGGGTCAGGATTGTGAACCGGCTCAATGACATTTATGATTATTTCTACGTAAAGAAGGCCGACTCCTCCCGCATTTACGGCCTGGAACTGGAAGAGATTTTTTCCCCGAACCAGGTAAACTACATTGTAGACGGTGAAACATTGATCGAGGAACACATCGCCGGTATTCCCGGAGACGAATTTGCCAAAACCAGACTGGGACATACCGACTATAACCCGATCCGCATCGCCAAAGAATTCGTCAAGTTTAACGAGCGGTGCATGATTACTTTGTTGGGCGATATGCGTTCGTATAACTTTGTGATGCAGATAACCCCCGATTTTGACGACTTCCAGTTCCGCCTCCGCGCAATCGATTTCGATCAGCAGTTCTATGAAGGGAACCTGAAAGTGTATATGCCCCAGTTTTTTAAGGAAAACAGGCCGTACGTGCAGCTTGCGATGGAATACCTGACAGATAAAACCGTTCTTCAGTACCAGCAGGAGGAGCAGTCATCGATCATGTACCAGGCCAGGAGTGAAAGGCACCGACTCAGGGAGCTAAGGGATGTGTGTATCAAGGATAAAATCTCGACTATTGACAATATCCACCAATTGCGGGAGGGCCTGGCGAAGCATTATTCGGATGCGCATTATTTTAAATGCGAGACGATGACAGAGATTATTGAGCTGAATATCAAGAATGTAATACGGCAGGTGATATCCTGAACTTCCGCCTGTGCTGCCGTTTTATGCCAATTAATCCATACCTTTGCGAAACTGTACGGCGACCGACTGTCATTACAGGTTATCAATTTAAATCAAAATCGGAAGGCATTCAACCTTCGGCAGATTACTACAATGAGTAAACACGGACGTATCCTCGTCGCCATGAGTGGCGGCATCGACAGCTCTCTCGCTGCTGTCATGTTACATGAACAAGGTTATGAGGTCATCGGAATGACCATGAAAACCTGGGACTACGCCAGCAGCGGCGGCACCAAAAAAGAAACGGGTTGCTGCTCCCTGGACTCCATCAATGACGCACGAAACATTGCAGTCGAGCTGGGCTTTCCCCATTACATCCTCGATATACGCACGGAATTCGGTGATTATGTAATCGACCATTTCACTGGCGAGTATCTTGAAGGCCGCACGCCCAATCCCTGCGTGTTGTGTAACACCCACATTAAATGGGACGCATTGCTTCGTCGTGCCGACCGGCTCGATTGCGAATTTATCGCTACCGGGCATTATGCTAACATGCAATTTCACAATGGCCGCCACTTTGTTTCGAAAGGAATAGATACCTGGAAAGATCAGAGTTATGTACTTTGGGGTGTGTCACAGGAAAGTCTCGCGCGGACTAAATTGCCGCTCGGTTACCTGCACAAGACGGAAATTCGTGAAATGGCGCGTGAAAGAGGTTTTATAGACCTGGTCAATAAGTCGGAGAGTTATGAAATATGCTTTGTGCCCGACAACGACTATCGCGGATTTTTGAAAAGACGTATTCCAGGCCTCGAAGCAGAGGTAGCTGGTGGAAACTTTGTTTATGAAGACGGAACGGTTGTCGGGAAGCATGAGGGTTATCCGTTCTATACCGTGGGTCAGCGCAAGGGCCTGGGTATTGCATTGGGACGGCCTGTTTTCGTGACAGAGATTCGCAAAGAGTCCAATGAGGTGGTACTGGGCGACATGCCCGACCTTTTCCGCGATGGGATGTATGTCAGTAAGCTGAATTTGCAGAAGTATGCATCCATTGAGCAACCGCTCGAAACGGTGACCAAAGTGCGTTACAAGCACGACGGGACACCCGCAATAATTGAACAAACAGAACCGGACCGCATAGTCGCCCGTTTTCATGACGGGGTCAACGGTATCGCACCGGGGCAGGCCGCAGTTTTCTACGAAGGTGACGACGTGATAGGGGGCGGCTGGATTATGAAGAGTTTCCGGCAATAAAAAGTTGCCCTGAGTGATCAGGGCAACTTCTACATTTATTTGGGCAGTTTATTCACCTGGATTGCCCAGTTTATTTTATCACCCGCTTTCTCCCTGGTGATCACATACAACTGCTGACCATTCGAATTCACAAATACGAATTGCGGATCCAATGCGGACAAATCCGTCGCATTGTTTTTAACCGGGATCTTTCTTATATAATCGAGATTGGTGGCGTCGTAAATGTAAACATAAGGGAGATTAGGGCTGTTTCTGTCGAATTGAGCAGTTGGAATTACAAAAAGACGATTGGCACTGGCAGAGTGATCAAGGGAAAATATCATTTTACCGCTGTCGATACCTCTCTTCACGGTGTCGAGTCCGACTGTTCCGTTATAGAGCAAATCTTCCTGTGCATTCTCGGATAGTTTCATCACAGTTTGCCCTTTGAGAAAAACCCGTTTTCCATCCTCCGAAAACCAGAGATCTCCCATGACGGGATAATCGCCGTGGTACCTCGAATCGTATAAGGCAGTTGCCGTTCCTTCCTGAAATTCGAACTTTTTAATGTCGGATGGACCTATATCGTTGTCAGTAACGTACAGATACTTGCCGGAAGGATGGAGCTTACCTTTTGAGCCTGCGTAAATGGAGGAATATTGGCTCAATGTTTCTTTTCCGGTTGACAGATCAACGCAACGTATACTCGTCCATTGGTCTCGCTTTGGAAATACATAAGCCCATTTGTTATCTCCCAGAACAATATCCAGCGCTTCACAGCTCACGTCGTAGGTACTGACGACCTTCCTCGCATTCAAATCCACATAAGAAAGGTGGGCATCGAAACCGACGAGCGCAAAATTTCCATCGCTGGAAATGGATACGCTCATCGGAGCAAAATCGAGCGGGATTTTATCCGTCGTGTTGCGGGATGGGGTAAGTATGTTGAGCTGGCTCGGATTAGTCGAAACGTACACCAGAATATCTCTTTTCTTAGAGTATTCAGCATCGGTGACAACGACATCTCTCGGCAAAAGTTGTTCTCCTTCGACTACGGGAACGGGGTCCTTCTTCTTCTTACAGCCCGACATGAGCAAAGCAGCTATGCCCAGGCAGATCACTGATAGGGAAAAATATTTCATAAAAGGGGTTTAGATCCGCTGCCTTACAGCTTCGTACAGTACGATCGAACTCGCAACGGAGACATTCAGCGATTCAACCTGTCCATTCAACGGGATCCGGGCGCCACTGTCGGCCAGGTCGATGAACTCCTTTGAAATACCATCTTCCTCCGATCCCATAATGATTACGGTTGGAATGGAAAAATCAATGTCATACAACGACTTCTCCGTCTTTTCCGTACAGGCGATGATTTGTAGACCGCTGTTTCTGAGATAGGTGAGCGTTTCATAAAGGTTAGGCTCCCGGCATACGGGCAGGAAGTTCAATGCGCCTGAAGACGTCTTCATCGCATCCGCATTGATCTGCGCTCCTCCCTTGGTAGGGACGATCAGGGCCTGCACGCCAGCGCATTCCGCAGTACGTGCAATGGCACCGAAGTTGCGGACGTCCGTGATCCTGTCGAGCAGCAGGAGTAAAGGCGTTTTGCCGTCTTCGTACACCTGGGTCAGCACATTATGCAAGGGCATATACTGAATGGGCGACACAAAAGCGATCACGCCCTGGTGGTTTTTGCGCGTCACGCGGTTCAGTTTTTCAACCGGTACCCGCTGATAGGGAACGCCTAATTCTTTGGCGAGCTTTTCGATTTCCGAGAGCCCAAGCTCTCTCTGGATAAATAGCCGTTCAATTTCCTTTCCCGAGCGAAGGGTTTCCAGTACTGACTGTGTACCAAAGACCATGTCGGCCTGTGATTGTTTGGGGGCTGGTTTTCTTACCGTATACTTCCGTTTCTCCATGCTTCTACTACTGGATACCAAATCGGCTGGTATTCGGCATAGCGAACCAGTTCATAATGATCATCCACAAATTGATTGTTTCTTCTGTTAAAAGTAAAATTGACATTCTGGGCATTGCCCTTGTGATCGTAGGTCCATACTTCCCGGTCTTTGCTCCGCTGTACTTTATCGGGCGGCCCCAGGACAATATAGATCATTCCTTTATCGGTTTTCCAGCCTTCTTTGTAAGTGGTAAAAAGCTGATTGGCCTCTTCTACCCGGCCATAAAAAGAGCGGATGGATTGCTGGGCCAATGGCGCATTGCCATTCATGAGTGTAAGCCAGTATTTGTCCAGTGCCTTTTTGTAATCCTCTGCCTTCTTAATTTCGTTGATCTCGTTGTTGGTACTCATGTAAAGCAACGGTCCAAGCAGCAGTTGCGGACGGGTTACTTTTGGAAAGCGTTCGCTGACTACGAGAATGCCCAGTCCTTCCGATTGGGTGGTATCTGCGAAAATGTTATATAGGCCTTCCTTGCTGAATTGCAGCGGTTGGTTGGCGCTGATGGTGAATGAGCTGTCGACCTCCAGTGATTTGCTGACATTTTTAGGCGCGATATTCATTGGCGAACCGGCCGCTTCAAAATCATGATTGTAGTAATAGACATGCAGCTGGTCATTTCCTTCGCCAGCCTTTTTCAATGTGAACTGTTCATTGGCATTAACATAATGCCGCTGCAATGGTTGGGCTGCATTGCCGGTATACACGCCGTACATCTGGTTGACCGACATCTTTTTGAAGTGAATGGTCAAGTCATTGAGCACCTTCTTAAGTGTCCCGGTTTGGCTGATTTCGCTCAGGAGAACGCCGTAGTCACGGTTAGGGCTTTTCAGATCGTAGTTAATAACGATCTTGTCGCCGATCCGGGAAACATTGGAGGAATCGAGTTTTACATTACCATATCCAAGCCGCTCTCTTGTTCCGTAGTCGGAGTAGATAACGTAATTGAGGTTGTATAGCTTGACAAAATCCGCCGGCGTAACTGCATTTTTACCTTTGAAAGCATCCACATAAAGGAATACTTTGGTTTGTGTGGTGTCTTTCAAAAGGTATTTGCTTTGAATGGCCACCAGGGAAAGTTCCTCATTGACCGGAGCGTACGCCTGCTGCTGCTGTTCCGTGGGACGCACCTGGGCCTCCGGCAACTGCTTCATCGATTTGTTCGAAGACGCGCAACCAGCCATCGCAAAAACGGCCATTATGGAGATGCAAAAGCGAAAATCTGTTCTCATGTACGTGTTTTCATCATTTGTCAAATAACGAAGGAACGGGCAAAATTACCCAATAAAACGGTAATAAAATTTTTATTCTGAACGTTGTCCGCTGCGGGTTGCATTTTTGACCTGCCCTTCGATGTCATCCCATTGATCATCAGATACTTCTTTGAGGAAATTGAACTGCCCGCCCGCCAGCACTTCGCCTCCGTCCAGCGTGATCACCTCGCCCGTCATGTATGCGGAAAAGTCGGAGATGAGATACGCTGCCAGGTTGGCGAGCTCCTGATGGTCGCCCGTACGGGCGAGCGGGATCCTGTTTTCGAATGCGAACTTCCCGGCGAGCTCTTCCGGGAATAGCCTGTCCCAGGCACCTTTGGTAGGAAATGGGCCTGGCGCTATGGCGTTGAGGCGTATGTTGTGCCTGGCCCATTCAAAGGCGAGCGATTTCGTCATCGCCAGCACACCGGCCTTAGCCATCGCCGAAGGTACCACCCAGCCCGAGCCCGTCCATGCATAGGTAGTGGCAATACTGAGGACGGTTCCCTTGGTACGTTTTTCAATCCAGTATTTGCCGAGTGCCAGTGTGAAATAATAGGTTCCCCGTAGGACGATATCCACAATCGTGTCCACTGCCTTGTACGACAGCCGTTCGGTAGGACTGATGAAGTTGCCTGCCGAGTTGTTGACAAGGCCATCTATCTGTCCGAAGCGTTCGATCGCTTGTGCGATGACGTGCTCAATTTGCTCCGTCTTCCGCACGTCGCACACGACATAGAGGATGTTCCCGCCCGTTGCCGCGGCCAGTTCATTTGCCGTTTGTTCCAGTACGTCCTGCTTCCTGCTGCAAATAACGACATTAGCGCCGAGCCTGAGGAAATAGGTGGTCATCGATTTGCCTAACCCCGTTCCGCCGCCGGTGACGATAATCGTTTTGTTGTTCAATGAACCTTCCCGAAGCATTCCTTCTGTATAAGTCATAGCTAATGCGTTTAGATCACGGTTTAAAAGACAATTTTTATCAGAAGCTGTTATATTTTCAATGTAAAACAAATCTTCCGGATATGGGACAGGTCAAGGAAATTATGAACCAGCTGGCGGCGCTGGGTACCGAACAGACATTGAAAACATTCAGGAATCACGGCGCTGTGGAACCTTTGTATGGGGTTAAGGTTGGAGACATGAAACAGATCCTTCGAAAGCACAGGAACGATCACCAATTGGCGCTGGATCTTTTTAAAACAGGAAATTCGGACGCGATGTACCTGGCCGGGCTGATGTCCAGACCCGCGCTCATGACTCCCGAGGTACTGGATGAATGGATAAAAGGAGCGTCCTGGTACATGATCAGTGAATACACTGTGGCCTGGAATGCGGCCGAAAGCCCTTACAAATTCGAAATGGCCAGAAAGTGGATCGAATCGGATGAGGAACTGACTGCCGATGCCGGCTGGGCTACCTGGGGCGCCATCCTGGCGCTTACCAAAGATGAGGATATCGATCAAGAGGAAGTGGATCAGCTACTGGACCGGGTGGAAAGGGAGGCGCATTCCGCCCCGAACAGGGTCCGGTATGTCATGAATGGTTTCGTGATCGCCGTGGGTTCCTATTATGCTCCGCTCGCTCAAAAGGCGATGGAGGTAGCGGAGCGGATTGGAAAAGTGTATGTCAATGTCGGCAATACGCAGTGTAAGGTTCCTTTCGCGCCCGACTATATCCGCAAGGTGTGGGACATGGGAAGAATGGGGCAAAAACGAAAAGAGGTCAGGTGCTGAAAATGATTACTGTTGTGCCAGCAGGTAAAGTACCGCCATTCTGACGGCCACACCGTTTTCCACCTGGTTCAGGATAATGGAATGCCGGGAGTCGGCCGCATCGGACGAAAGCTCTACGCCGCGGTTAATGGGGCCGGGGTGCATGAGCACGATCTCCTTATTCAGTTCGTCCAGCATGGCTTTGTTGATCCCGTAATACAGCGAATACTCCCTGAGAGAAGGGAAATATTTGATCTGCTGCCGTTCCAGTTGTATACGCAGCACGTTGGCTACATCGCACCATTGCAGCGCTTCCCTTACATTGTGGCCAATGCGGACGCCCAACTCACCCAGGTGTTTTGGGATCAGTGTGGAAGGGCCGCATACCATCACTTCGGCACCCAGCTTTTGCAGGCAGAATATATTGGATAATGCAACGCGGGAATGGGTAATGTCGCCGATGATCGCGATCTTTTTGCCAGCCAGGTCACCGAGCTTTTCGCGCATCGAGAAAGCATCCAGCAACGCCTGGGTCGGGTGTTCGTGCGTGCCGTCACCGGCATTGACGACGTTGGCAGGAATGCGGGTCGAGAGATAATGCGGTGCCCCCGGGCTACTGTGCCGCATTACGATCATATCGACCTTCATAGCCAGGATATTGTTGACGGTATCCAGCAGCGTTTCCCCTTTTTTGACTGAACTTCCTGATGCGGAGAAATTGACCACATCGGCAGAAAGCCGTTTTTCGGCCAATTCGAATGAAAGCCTGGTACGGGTAGAATTTTCGAAGAAAACGTTAGCAATGGTAATGTCCCGCAGCGATGGGACCTTCTTAATGGGCCGGTTAATGACTTCCTTAAATTGAGTCGCTGTATCCAGTATAGTTTGAATGTCGTTCTCGTTCAGGTTTTTGATTCCAAGTAAGTGCCGGACCGAAAGTTGTGTCATTGCTGGTATTCAAGAAAGTTTGGCAAAGATAATAAGGATGCTGTCAACGTGAAAATCAAAAGCGGTTTTTCGGTCATCTAATCGTGGTGGATGCGGATAATAAACTGGATGTGAGCCATAAGTATTTCCCGGTTACAGCAGATTTCGTCCGCGCCTGTAACCGCCGTTCGATTAGTAGAATAAGTTAATTGGATGCCACTATTTTCCGTAGAATAAGTTATTGGATCAAAGAAGAATTTATTTGGAGAATCACAATTATACTTCTGACCTCTTTAGTATTTTTGTTGGAACCGGCCGGATCATAAGCAGCCTGGCCGGCAGCTTTTACCTCCCTATTTCTCGATAGTCAATACAGTAAATAAGCAAGCACCTGCGAATAAGGAATGATGACCTGCCTGCGCTATGGCGTGAGAAAGGGTTGAGGGAAAAGTATGGCCATGAATGTCCGTCAATTTACCGAAAATACATTCATTCCGTCCCGTTGGATGACAGAGCACCCCCTTTTGAATCTTTTCGCATTTTTTCGTTTCTGTTTTTAATTTCTTAACAACCTTTCTATGCGCGTAAAGTTCTATCTGCTTTTTGTAATTCTTGGTGCTTATCAGACTGTCAGCGGGCAGGTCAACGTCAATTTTCCTCCTGCCCGGATGGTTTTTCAACGTAATCAGGGTGGTAATGCGAATGTATTTGTCACAGGCACCTACGCGTCCACGCTAACGGCGCGTATCGAGGCGCGGCTCAAAACGCGTCCGGGCGAGCCAGGTACGGGTACGAACTGGGTTACCATTGCTTCGGGCCCAACCAACAATGTGTTTTCGGGCTCGCTCAGTTCTAATGGAGGGCGCTTCGATCTGGAGGTGAGGGCGATGACCGGGGACGGCCAGCAGCTCGGCGCTTCTGCGACCATCGAGAAGGTGGGTGTCGGCGAAGTTTTTCTGATCGTTGGTCACTCCAATGCCGCCGCTGCCAACAGCGCGATGACCGGTGCCAACAGCGATCTTGTGAATACCATCGACCTGAATGCAAATCAGGCGTTGAAGTCGCAATACTTCCAGACCGGTCATCCGGACAACCTGCCGCCTCTTCAACCGACTCCTCTTTGCCAGACCTGCGGGATTGCGCCGATGGGTGAGTACCCCTGGTTCTGGTCGAAGCTGGGAGATTTGCTGGTCAGTGCGATGAATGTACCGGTCCTTTTTTACAGCGCGGCCTTTGGCGGAAGCAATATGGGGCATTTTTACAAAGCTGCCTATGATATCCCCTTCAATCACGGTTTTATCAAATACAATATACGCATGCCCTATGTGAATATCCGGAATGCAATGAACAAGTACGTGCCGCGAACGGGATTGCGTGCAGTCCTTTCTGCGCATGGGATCAATGATGGGGATACAACCGGAGCCGGTTTTTATTACAGAAGCCAGAAGGTGATGGAAAAGTCGCGAAACGAGGCAAATTACCAGGATCTTGCCTGGCTGATAGCTACTTCATGCTACAACAATGGTATCAAGCAGGAGATTACGGATGCCCAAAATAATCTCATCAACACCATACCCAACACCTTCCGCGGTGCAAACCTGAACGCCATCGACAACTCGGGCAGGTACGACGGCTTGCATTTCAACGAGGCCGGCCAGGCGCAAGCGGCACAGCTATGGCGGGATGCGATCATGGATCCGACCGTGAATGTGTTGGGTAATGCCAAGTCGTTGATGGCCACGCCTCCGCCGCTCCCGCCACCGCCATTGCCGGTAACACTGGTGAGCTTTAATGCAAGGAAAGCGCAAAATGGGTTCAACGAGCTGGATTGGGTCACGAGTTCGGAAACCAGTAATGACTATTTTGAAGTCCAGAAAAGCATTGATGCGATCCGGTTCGAGCCCGTCGGTAATGTAAAGGGCGTTGGAGATAGCAAAGTGACAAACCGTTATCACTTTACCGACGAGACGACTGCGTCTGCTATTACCTACTATCGCCTCAACCAGGTGGATTATGACGGTACTGCAACCCTTTCCAGGATTGTCGCGGTCCAGACAGAGCGGAAGGATTCGGATGAATTCGTTTTTCCGAACCCTTCCCAGCACATTATTGAAATCGCTACCGACAATGGGTCGGTCGTCAACAATTTGAAACTGATAGACATGAACGGCAAAGTCCTGCTTCAAAAACAGCAAAGCAACGAACTGGACGTTTCGGCCCTGACTCCCGGCCAGTATGTAGTTGAGTTTAAAACCAGCACCGGAGTGCTTGTAAGAAAAAAAGTAACCAAGCTCTAACCACGCTATTCGTTGGTTTCATTTTGCCAAGGGGCATTTACTTCCTGATAAACCGGATGAAGTAAATGCCCCTTTTTTTGTTTTGTCCCGGATAAGGTGGCCGAAATTCCAGTGTGTGCCGCTTTTGGCGGTGAACTGGCCTGAATACTTATCTTTGCACCTTTTCAGTACTCTTTTACCAACCAGAGCATATTTTCAGTATGGACAAAGCCGCGTTGATCATGCATTTAAAATCACTTTTAGGCGAGCGCATGCAAGTGGCATGGGATGCAATGGAGGCTGCACAGGAATCGGCCAACGATCAGGGCAAGAGTTCGATGGGGGATAAATATGAAACCTCCCGCTCGATGGGACAGCTGGACCGGAATATGCACGCCCGGCAATACGAACAGGCCAGGCAGGAAAGGATGATTTTGGAAAAAATCAGCGACAGTGAGGTCCCGGGAAGAAGTGCAGTGGGGACGCTCCTGGAAACGACGGCGGGCTGGTTTTTTATCGCGGTAAGTCTCGGTGCCGTGAAAATAGAAAATGAGACCGTTTTGGCAGTCTCATCTTCATCGCCGGTAGGGGCTTCGCTTTTAGGAAAGGAGGCAGGCGCTTATTTTGAATTTATGAAAAAGCAGCACAAAGTGGTGGCGCTCCATTAGGCCATGTTGTGATAAACGCGCTGAACGTCGTCGTCGTCCTCGATTTTTTCGATGAGTTTTTCAACTTCTGCCACCTGCTCTTCGGACAAGGTTTTGGTGTCGTTAGGAATGCGGTCAAAGTCTGCTTCGACGATCTCGTAGCCATTCTCTTCCAGATAGTGCTGTAATGCGCCGAATGTTGAGAACTCGCCATAGATATTAATGAGGTTGGTCTCTTCGTCGACAAACACTTCCTCACCACCCACGTCAATCAGTTCGAATTCCAGCTCTTCCAGATCTTTACCTGTGTTTTTGATCTTAAAAATGCATTTCCGGTCGAATATGAAGTCGAGCATCCCCATGGTGCCAAGGCTTCCTCCCAGCTTGTTGAAGTAACTCCTTACGTTGGCAACGGTGCGGGTTGGGTTGTCGGTGGTACTCTCCACGAGGATTGCGATGCCGTGCGGGCCGTAACCTTCATACACCATTTCCTTGTAATCATCCTGATCCTTGGAACTCGCACGTTTGATAGCCCTTTCAACGGTTTCCTTGGGCATGTTCACCGCCTTTGCATTTTGCAGCAGTACCCGGAGCTTGGAGTTGGTGGCAGGGTCGGCCGTGCCGTTTTTTACTGCAAGGACGATGTCCTTCCCGATACGGGTAAAGGTCTTTGCCATCTTATCCCATCGCTTGAACATCCGCGCCTTTCTGTATTCAAAAGCCCTTCCCATATTGATAATGTATAATTGGTTATTTTAATGTTGGTACCTTAGTATTCGTAATTGTGCCGCAAATTTATAAAAACGGTCAATATCAGATAAAAATAAATTGTTTTAAGCATTACGTTTATGGAATTGCAACTGGACTGGCGCTTTCAAACCTTCGGAGAGCTTGCCAATGATGAACTTTACGATATCCTCCGGCTGAGAAGTGAGGTATTCGTGATGGAGCAGCAATGCTGTTATATGGACATGGATAACAAGGATAAAGAGTGCCACCACCTTTCGGGTTATCAGGACGGGAAGCTGATGGCCTATTCAAGGATTCTGAGAAGCGGGCTTTCCTATCCGTATCCGTCGATAGGGCGGATCGTGGTATCCGCGTCTGGCCGGCGCACCGGCTTCGGCGTTGAACTGCTCGATGTCTCCATTGCCAGACTCACGTCGCTGTACGGCAACGTGCCGATCCGGATTGGTGCGCAGCTCTACCTCAAAAAGTTCTATGAGTCGTTTGGATTCAGGCAGTCCGGCGACGTTTACCTCGAAGATCGAATCGAACACATCGAAATGACGCGTTTGGTCAGTGAATGAAGATAGGGGATACGTTTTGGGGAATGAATTCCCATAAGTGGTGAAATAGTAAACACTGCTAATATTTGAAAAATGTGTCAAAACCGCGTAAAAACTGGATCTTTCTAGAAAAATGTAGTAACTAATCTACATTTAAATAAAAAAAGTTTGATATAAATTGCTCGCTAATGCTTTCTTTGATAATTTGGCACAGAATTTTAGTTATTAGTATTCAGTCAAGCAAATTGTTGCTTTGGGACTGACGCCCTGTCAGCAACCCAATTCACATTTTTGACGAACACTGATAGAGGAGGGTTTACGTGGAATGGCCTACTGTAATGCGGTAGGCCATTTTTTTGTGCCCTGTGAATTGGTTTGAATAGTGAAATGGCGTTCATTTGTACTCTTTTGCAATTGACCACATCATTTCATACATGACCAAAGTTACCGAGTACATTCGCGGCGCGGCAGGCAAGACACTATTCTCTATCGAGATCATTCCCCCTTTGAAAGGACAGAATATCAATGATTTGCTCAATTCCATCGAGCCATTGATGGAGTTCAAGCCTCCTTTCGTGGATGTCACCTACCACCGCGAAGAGTTGATCGATCGCGTTGGTCCCGACGGTATTATCGAGCGTATTCCAATCCGCAAACGGCCCGGTACCGTGGGCATTTGCGCCCGCCTGATGGAGAGGTTCCATGTCGATGCGGTGCCGCATGTGATCTGTGGAGGCTTTACAAAAGATGAAACCGAGGATGTGCTCATCGATCTGCATTATCTCGGCATCGACAATGTGCTGGTATTACGGGGCGATCCTGAGAAATCGGCAGGTGTTTTCCGACCGAAACAGGGCGGGCATACCTACGCCTCGGAACTGGTGACGCAGGTAGATAATATGAACAAAGGCATTCTGCTGAACGCGGAAACTGAAATGTCGCCTACCAACTTCTGTATCGGTATAGCAGGCTATCCTGAAAAGCATTTCGACGCGGTTTCATTTGACACCGATTTTGCCCATCTGAAAAGGAAAATAGAGCTTGGAGCCAACTACATCGTGACCCAGATGTTTTTTGATAACCAAAAGTATTTCAGTTTTGTGGAGCGTTGCCGTGCGGAGGGTATCACGGTACCCATTATTCCGGGTTTAAAGCCGCTGTCGACGAAAAAGCAACTGACCGTACTGGCGGATATCTTTCACCTGGAGTTTCCGGGAGATCTTGTGAATGAAGTTGAGAAGTGTGTTTCGGACAAAGAGGTCCGGCAGGTTGGGATCGAATGGGGCATTCAGCAATGCAAGGAGTTGATGGCTTATGGCGTGCCCGTATTGCATTTCTACACCATGGGTAAGTCCGATAACGTAGCGCAGATCGCGAGAGGGGTATTCTAAAAGTCGGGTTACTGCGCCCCCGGTGTTCGCCCCCGGGTGCCCGACACCCGGTGCTACTCGTAGCAGACCGCGGTACCATTGGCACTTACCATCAGCATCGAACTTCCGTTGCCGATCGTTTCCAGGTCGATATCCACCCCGATTACCGCATTGGCACCCAATCGTTGCGCCTGTTCCATCATTTCGCGGATCGCGATGCTCTTGGCTTCGCGCAATCCCTGTTCGTAGGAGCCGGAGCGACCACCCACCACATCGCGAATCCCCGCCAGAAAGTCTTTGACGAAGTTGGCACCGATGATGGCCTCGCCATTTACCAGTCCGATGTACTTTACGATTTTTTTACCTTCGATGTTCGGGGTAGTTGTAACAAGCATGCGTTGTGAAGTTTAAACTGGAGTTGATTGCGGGGCAAATTAAGCTTTTTGAAAAAAGAGACGTTGAAAATAAATGTTTAGTGGCAAAGTAGCACTAGTTCGGGGTGAAATTTCCTTATGATCTGAAAAATGACCGCCCTGTAAGCAGTTTTGGGGGGAAAAGGCCGAATAATCGTTAGTTTTGCCGCTTGAATAATGTAAGCAGTAAATTTTTTGTAATGGAACAATCAGTAGAACTCGTTAACCATATTATCCGCACCAGACGGAGTATTTTCCCCCCAAACTATATCGGGAAGGACATTCCGGAGGAAATAATTAAGAATATTCTGGAAAATGCGAATTACGCACCTACACACAAGCGCACTGAACCCTGGCGGTTCATTGTGTTCAGAGGCGAAAAATTGCAGCATCTGGCCAGCTTTTTCATGGAACGCTACCGCTCGGTCACCCCGGCAGAATCATTCTCACAGGCACGCTACGAGGCTGCGGGTGAGAAGATCCTGAAATCGGCCTGTGTGATTGTGGTGAATGCGCAGTTACATCCTAATGATCTTCCGGAATGGGAAGAAACGGCGGCAGTGGCTTGTGCAGTGCAGAATATGTGGCTTACCGCCACTGCTTACGGGATCGGTTCCTATTGGAGCAGCCCCGGCGTATTGAAAGAACTGGGAGAATACCTTGGACTCGAAGAGGGCCGTAAATGCCTGGGACTGTATTATATGGGCTATCACAATGCGCCGGAAGTGGCTGCAAGACGTAATTCGCCGATCGAAGAGAAAGTGACCTGGGCCTGATCATGAAACACGTCCGACCAGTCCTCCGCGCACAACAGATCACCAAAAGTTATGGCCCCGACACGGTGCTTTCCGGCGTCGACATTGAGCTGGCTCCCGGTGAGTGGCTGGGGATCCTGGGTGAAAGCGGGTCGGGCAAAAGTACCCTGCTGCGTATTCTGGGACGATTCCTGGATGCGGAGCAGGGTAATGTTTTTTTTAAGGGAAATATGCTTAACCCCGTGAGCAGTGAACTGATCCCGGGACATGAAGCCATTAAACTGATACACCAGGAGTTCGAATTGTTTCCGAATCAGACAGTAGCAGAGAATATCGCCTATTCGCTGCGGTTCTATGAGGAAGATTACCGTCTCGGAAAAGTAGCGGAACTACTGGAAATGACGGCGCTGAAAAGCGTGAAGGATCGCAAAGCCAAGCTACTGTCCGGAGGCGAAAAGCAGCGTACGGCCATCGCCAAAGCCATTGCCGAACTACCGGACGTGCTGCTGCTTGATGAACCATTTGCGCATTTGGACAACCATAACCGGGGCGTGCTGGCCGATGCGATCGAACGCCTCAGGAAGCAACAGAAAATGAGTTGCGTTTTCGTGACGCACGAAGCAGCCGACGCGCTTGCCTGGTCGGACCGGATCGCCGTGCTGCGGGATGGCAGGATCATTCAGATCGGTACGCCGCAGGAAGTGTATAGCCAGCCCGTGGATAGCTATGTGGCCGAACTCTCCGGTGATATCAACTGGCTCGCAGGAGACCACGGGAAAAAGCAGTTTTATATCCGGCCGGAGAAAATCAGACCGACCAAAAATCCCGAAAAGAGCAAATGGCGTGGCAAAGTGGAGGCCATCCGCTTTCACGGCAATCACTGGCAGGTACGCTGTGTGAATGGAAACGGGCAACTGTCGTTTTACAGAAGCAAATCAGATCTGGAAATAGGGCAGGAGGTACATTTAACCTATGCTTCCAAAGATCTCAAAAGCATCTGAATGCCATCATAGTTTAAACCAGAAGGAAATCTTCACCGCAAATGGCGTCACATTCGGATTGTCGAGATAGCTGAGTCTGTGCAGAAAATCCACCCGCCCCGTTTTAAAGATATTATCAATTCCATATCCAACTTCGACATAAGGTTTCCCATTCAGCGGGTTGAACGTCATCGTCTTTTGGCCACTTTCGTCGGTCGTTGTCGTCAATGACAGATTTGCATTGCTGATGCTGCCATAAAACAACCTTCCGGTTGCAAGCATCCTGAGTTTCAGCCTCCGGATGGCGGGGATCCGGTTGAGGATGAACCCTTCAAAATTGTGCTCCATGCGCAATGCGATGTACCGGTCGCTGATAAATTCGAAGTAGCGCATCAGATTATAAGCATTATCCACATAGAAAAGCGACTCATTACCCAAAGGCGTGTAAAGCAGCGGGTAGGGAAGTGTGGAAGGAATGTACCCAAACGTTACATTATAATAGGTCCGGCCGGCGACGCCTGCGCGAAAACTCTGCCTGATATTGAAAGAGAGTTTGTTATAACTGAAATCTCCTCCGAATAAATGCCTGATTCCTAAGGTATACCGCAATGTGAGCGCCGGAGAATTGCCGTTTCCCATGCTAATGCGCTCATTCTCATTCTGAAGAAATGTCTCCTTGGCGGCCAGGCGCGTTTCCAGATTAATTTCCGTGATCTCGAACGCGCTTTTAAGCGGGGAGTCGTCGCCTGCCTTTGGATCCACGCGATAGCTGAATGGAAACAATGGGTCGAAATTACGGTGGCGGACCTGGATACTCCCGGTAAGCCCCTTTACCAATTCTCTTTTGAAATAGGCCGAGATATCCTCCTGCCAGTAAGGTCTCCTGAATGCGCCAAATCTTGAAAAAGCACCAAAAATCGTATTCGGTCCTATGGTTTCGGCGGAGACGCCCAGTCGTTCCAGGTCTTTTGAATAGGAGATACCGGCCATGGTCCAGGGCTTCCGGCTAATAATGTAGTCCATCCCCGCGCCGTATTTGAATGCATGGTCCCGGGTGCCGAATGCCCCGTATCCACTGAAGATCCATTTCCTGCTGAACCCGGGGTCGGTCCGGAAACCTAGCCGGAAGCGGTGTCCCTCTACCTTATTATTGGCATACAAAAAAAGATAAGGGCCGATATCGATGTTCCATTTGTCGATCTTTTGATACCCGTTTACAAAAATATTAAGGATCTGGCTGTATGTTTTTACCACTGGCAATGCTTTCAGCGAGTCTACAAGTTCGAAAGTCAGCTTTTCGGTGGGGCTCAGGTTTTCGGGGCGGGCCTGCACCCAGAATGTTGAATCGTGGTCCCGATAGTCTTCTTTGAGCTCGATCGCCGTGTCGTAAAACCGGGTGTCGCGCGGTGCGTCGATTTTGTATTTCGAATTGGCAGAATAAAATTTCAAAAGCATTCCGGCTGTTTGCGGAGTAGGCTCGTCTACGTCAATGAGCACGCGGGTCTTTGAGGGCAGCCAGTTTTTTTCATTGGCGGAAAGCTCATAGGACTGCTGCACTTTGATTTTCTCAATATAATTCAGGTTAGCCTGCTTGCCTACCCCGACGTCGATCTGGGTCAATGCAAATGTGCTGCCATCTATCCAGAACGAACCTGTGAACGCAAGATCTTGCTTCTGGCGCGGTTCAAATTCAATGTGATAGTCGTAGCCGGTTCCATTAGAAAGGCTGTCGGCGAGGTAGTATTCGTAATAAAGCTTCCAGTTATCAGAAATCGGGGATACAAAATCTTTTTGCAGGATATTGAGCCAGTTATTGTAAAAATTGTACTGCTGAAATGTGGAACCAATTAGCTGCGACACCACACTGCCGTCCGTCAGGCCCACACCCGACACCTTTGTCTTGTTGATGACCTCCTTTTTCTTTTTGGGATCCTGCCGGTAAAAAACATCGGATACCGATTCCGAAATGAAGATCGGAATGATCGTCTCCCCGTTTTCACCCTTCGCCGCGTCAAACCGTTCCACGATATGGGTCATTTTCTTTACGGGCTTCCTGCTTCTGAACTTTTCCGAAAGATTATTGATATCGATCTGAATTTTATTGTAGCTCTGGTATTCATAGGCACTGAGCTCATCAGGATTGTTTCGCTTTCGATTGGCGACGACCTTGCGGATGATGGCATAGGCGGGATTTTCTCCGGCCAGGATTTTGACTTCCCGCAACTGCTGGGTACCGGGTGAGAGCTGAATATCGATGATCTGTTCGCGCAGATTCGGGACTATGGCCTTGCTTTTGGTCGTATAGCCGACATAGGTGACAAGCAAAGAGTCGGCAGGAGGTGAGAATGTGAGCTCGTAAACGCCATCGAAGTTCGTGGTGGTACCTGCGAGTTGGGACTGAATGGCTATGTTCGCGAAGGGAATGGGGTCACCGGTAGTGGCGTCGGTAACCTTGCCTTTGATGGTATACGTGTTTTGCGAAAAGCTATTCGTGCATATAGCGGCGACGAAAAGTACGCTGGTAAAGATGTTCAGGAAAGCCCTCATTCGTCCCGCTCATTTTTCCCGATCTGGATATTGGAAGTCACGTCCGCGGCCGGGCGCAGGATATGGACATCGAGCACAGCTTTGGGGCGCGCGAGGTACTCGCGTATGAGCGTGCGGAAAGAGTAGCCGTCCGGTACGTCCTGTGCAGCGAAGGAAATGGCATTGATACCCTCATTGTGGGCAATGTACAATGCCCTTGCATTGTGGAAATTCTGCGAAATGATGGTGAAATTGTCCTGATTGAAGACCTCCTTGCAGCGGACGATCGAATCGAATGTGCGGAAACCGGCATAGTCGAGCGTCATGACGTTTTCGGGGATACCCAGGTTCAGGAGTGCGCGCTGCATGTCCAGCGGCTCGTTGTAGTACTGCGAATCGTTGTTGCCGCTCAGGATAATGTACTTGATCTTCCCCTCTTTGAACAGCCGCGCGGTCGCCTCCATCCGGTATTTGAAAAAAAGATTTTCCTTGCCCTTTTCAGATTTTTTACTCGTGCCGAGCACCAGGGCGACGTCATTGGGCGGGAGGCTTTCGATGGAGAAATAATTATACTGCCGTGTACAGTAAACCACCCAGAAATTGCAAAGCAAGATGAAAACCATGCAGGCAAATAAGAGGGCTAGGATGATTTTGATCAATTTTTTCACCTGTACACGGGTTGCCATGTGAACCTTCAACTCCTGGAAATTTTGCCGGATTGCGTACATGTCGATCATTGTTATGATGAACTGTACGCAATCAATGGGCCTTTGTGTTGCTGATTGTCAGAGTGGTGCGGGCTGCTGCAGTCCTATTCGAACAAGCCGAGTTGACTCTTGGAGGAATCAGGTCCTTTTTTGCTCTCTTTTTTAGACTTTGGCTCCTCTTCCGCGCCACCGCCTGGATCTTCCTGAGCATTTTCACCCGGCGTGGTCTCTTCGTCTTCAACCGGAGTAACAGTATTTTCGGTCAAAGCATTCGCCGGACTCTCCTGAGTTTCTTCGTTCCCGCTTTCTTCGTCGGGCATATCGTCTGCCGCTTCCACCGCCGCAGGCTCTTCAATGGCTACCGGAAGTGGTTCAAGCCAGCGGATTTCCTTGAATTTGTCGTTAGGGATCTTATTTCCCTGTGCACGCCATCCCCGGATATCCACCATTTCTTCTACCACGTATGCTTCTGTGGTCTGATCTTTCTGTGCTGTTTTCGGATAGACAATTTCCAAACGGGGGCGGATGTCGGTGCTGGCCAGGATCAGTTTGCTGTTTTTAGCATCACTGATAAAGAGGAATTTCTTGTCGAGGGACGAAGTCTCGATATTGAAACGTTTGATGAAATGCTGTTTTTGGCCACCATCAAGGTAAATGGCTGTGATCGGAAGTTTGGGGTCGAATTTTTTTACGAGCAGTACCTCGTGCGGCTCATAGTGATTAGTCATGTCAAAATTGGTCAACTCATAGGAGCCGTCCTTGTAAACCACCACAATGTTATCCGTCGGGCCGAAATTACCCAGATATTCCCCTCGCTCATCCCGGTTGAGACGACCGATGATCGGATCGAACCACATGTCCACTCCACCCAGCGTGGAACGGCCGGCCTGTTTCAAGGTGATTTTCCTGACCGGGTATTTGGTCAGAATGTTACCCATGGCGCTGCGGTTCTTGATCAGGAGATCTGCAAAATTGTAGTCAAACTGCTTGACCTTGGCTTTGCTTTGGGCAGTAAGGCTGACGGTGATGATCTCTGCTTCACCATTTTCGTTAGGTGTAAAATAGGTGATTTTCGATTTCGGAGTTCCCTGGGTCAGATCGTACTCGCGGTCACGTGTCACCGCCGTCACCTGGAAGCGTTTCGCGTAGGAAACGCCGGTTTTTCCATCCACGTATACCAGATTGTAGACCTGCCGCTCGTCATTTTTGACGAACACCGCGCAATGGATGATGTCTTTGCCTACAAACACCTTATCCTGGACTTTGGTTACCAGGCAACGCCCGTCACCCCTGAATACAATGATGTCGTCGATATCGGAGCAGTCCATCACGTACTCGTCCTTTTTAAGGCCATAGCCTACAAAGCCTTCCGCACGGTTGACATAAAGTTTCTGGTTATTCGCGGCTACGATATTCGCGGAGATCTGGTTAAATGCGCGGATTTCAGTTCTTCTGCCGCGTCCTTTTCCGTATTTTTTGAGCAGGTCCCTGAAATAGTCGATTGCGAAGCGGGTGATATGCGCCAGGTTGTCTTCGGTTTCTGCCAGATCCTCTTCCCATTTACGCATCTGCTCGTCGGCCTTGAAACCGTCGTATTTCGAGATCCGCTTGATCCTGATCTCGGTTAGCGCAACGATATCGTCGTCGTTGATCTCGCGGTAAAACTGCGGTTTGTAAGGCTCCAACCCATTGTCGATCGTCCTGATGACCGCTTCAAACGTTTCGCATTCTTCGATATCGCGGTAAATGCGGTTTTCGATGAAGATTTTTTCAAGAGAGCCGTACAGGATCTTTTCCAGCAATGCGAGCCTTTTAATTTCCAGTTCGCGCTGTAACAGGTGGACGGTTTGCTGGGTATTATATTTTAAAATTTCGGTGACGCCCACGAAATGAGGCTTATCACCGATGATGATACATGCATTGGGTGAGATGGATACTTCGCATTCGGTGAATGCGTAAAGTGCGTCCATGGTGATGTCCGGCGAAACACCGGGCGCCAGGTGAACCTGTATTTCAACATCGGCGGCGGTATTATCCACCACCTTTTTGATCTTGATCTTGCCCGCATCGTTGGCCTTGATAATGGAATCGATCAGCGATGTAGTAGTGGTGCCAAACGGAATGTCCCGGATCACCAGCATCTTTTTGTCCTCCTCCTCGATTTTGGCGCGAACCCGTACTTTTCCACCCCGATGACCGTCGTTGTAGTTCGAAATGTCGACCTGCCCGCCGGTCAGGAAGTCGGGATAAATGATCACTTCCTTGCCTTGCAGGATATTGACGGATGCCTCTATCAATTCGCAGAAATTGTGCGGGAGGATTTTGGTGGACAGCCCCACGGCAATGCCTTCCACACCGAGGGAGAGCAGAATGGGGAATTTGACCGGGAGCGTTACCGGCTCCCGCTTTCTGCCGTCATAGGAGAGCTGCCATTCGGTGGTGTCGTCATTGAAGACAATTTCCTTGGCGAACCGGGAAAGCCTGACCTCGATGTAACGGGCCGCCGCCGCACCATCGCCGGTGCGAATGTCGCCCCAGTTACCCTGCGTGTCAAAAAGCAGCTCTTTTTGCCCGATGTTGACAATCGCGTCATAAATGGAAGCATCCCCATGCGGGTGATACTGCATGGAAGAACCTACGACATTCGCCACCTTATTGAAACGACCGTCGTCCATTTCGTTCAGCGCGTGCATAATGCGTCGCTGAACCGGTTTCAGGCCGTCCTCAATGGCTGGAACGGCACGCTCCAGAATTACGTAAGAGGCATAATCGAGAAACCAGTTTTCATAGAGGCCCGAAATGGGCAGTTTGTCATGTAATCCGCTATCTTCTACGTCGGGCGCAGCTCCGTTTTCGTCCATAAATGCAGGAGGAACCAGGTTTTAAGTACTCAGTAAATTTGTCAGCTATCCAGGCTTGCCGGTCTTCACTGAGGGACTGGCTCATTCCAAAAGAACAAAACAGGGTGAAGTTTACCGGAAGATTAGGTTGAATTAACTGCTAATATAGCAAATAAAGCTATAAAACTCAGTTTTCGGGGGAGTAGTCGGGCGTATTGAGGACCGCCAGCAGTTCACTGATCATCATCGCAGTCGCGCCCCAGATCTTGTAGCCTTGCACCATGTAGTGCGGAGCATGAACCTGTTCGCCACGGACTTGAATATCACTGGACCCAATGATGTTCACATCGGAAATTTCTTCCAGCCGGATCTCGAAAATGTCTTCCACTTCCCTCGGATCCGGATAAAACCCGGGCCGGTAGGGCATCACGGCGACCACAGGCAGCACATAAAAATTACTGGCAGGGATAAAGAGCTCCGTCAGTGCACCCAGTATTTCCACATCGGTCAGTCGTAGCCCTATTTCCTCCTGTGCCTCGCGAAGAGCCGTACGGATGAGATTCTCGTCACTGAGCTCATAGCGACCGCCGGGGAATGCAACCTGCCCGCTATGCACGCCGTCGTATGCCGGTCGCAGGATCAACGGGAAGTAAATGTCATTCTGGTGAGGGTAAAACAGGATGAGAACGGCGCTCTTACGGGTCCGCGCATTAGGTTTGAAGGTCAGCCTGAGCTTGCTGGACGCCATCATCGCCTGGTGGGCCGTTTCGCCGGGAAGCGGGAACCGGAGTTTTTGTTTCAGTCTGGAAGTAAATTCAAAAAACGGTCCCAGGGCGGCCATGTGAGGCGGAATGTGGTTTTTAAAGTAGTAGGATCTGGATTCAGGCTATAAAAGAAAAACTTCATACCAAACATCCTGAATATTTCTGGCATAGTGTGAATGAATAGTGTGATGGCCAATGTACGCAAATATAACAAATCCGTGCATCCATTAACCATGTTGTTAAGCGGTGACATATAGTTTGGCCAGCTGTTCAGCGCAGCGCTCCCCGTCCATTGCTGCGGACATAATGCCTCCCGCATAGCCGGCTCCTTCTCCGCAGGGGAAGAGTCCCCGCACTTCCGGGTGTTCGCAGCTTTCCCTGTCCCGCGGGATTCTGACGGGAGAAGAGGTCCTGCTTTCCACACCGATAAGCTGAGCGTCAGGGGACAGGTAGCCCCGCATTTTTTTACCAAAATCAGTCAAAGCATCCCGCAATGGAAACGCTATGTGGTCGGGGAGCACTTCATAGAGATCCACGGATTGAAGGCCGGGCTGGTAGGACGTGTCGCGCAGCTCGTTCGAGACCCTGTTTTTAACAAAATCGGTGGCGAGCTGGGCCGGGGCGGTTTGCGTAGCGCCTGCCAGTCGGCATGCTGCCTGTTCCAGTTCGCGTTGCAGTTGCAGGCCGGCCATGGGGCCATAGTCTTTGTAAGGAGCCAGATCCGCCTCTTCGATCGCAACAACCATTCCGGAGTTGGCATAGGGCGAGTCCCTGCGGGACGGCGACATCCCATTCACCACAACCTCACCCGAAGCCGTAGCTGCCGGCACGATGAAGCCACCAGGGCACATGCAAAACGAAAATACACCGCGCTGCACGCCTTTATAACGGGTTTGGGTTACCAGGCTGTAAGAAGCCGCCGGCAGATAAGGGCCGCGGTCGACGTCGCAGTGATACTGTATTTTGTCAATGGTATTCTGAGGGTGCTCAATGCGTACGCCCATTGCGAAGGATTTATGCGCTATCAGGATGTTTCTGGCATGAAGCATTTCGTAGATATCGCGGGCAGAATGGCCCGTGGCCAGAATGACGCCGATCCCGATGTGCTCTTTCGCATCGTCCGTGACGACTCCCCTGATCCGCTGCTCCGCGATGATGAGGTCCGTAACTTTGGTGTCGAAATGTATCTCGCCTCCGGATTTGAGTATGCTTTCCCGCATTTCCGAAACGACTACCGGTAGTTTATTCGTCCCGATATGGGGATGGGTATCGATCAGGATCTGTTCACTGGCTCCATGGGCCACGAAAATTTCGAGTACCCGACGGATATCTCCCCGTTTGTTGGAGCGGGTGTAAAGCTTTCCGTCCGAGTACGTGCCGGCTCCGCCTTCACCGAAGCAATAGTTGGATTCGGGATTGACGATATGGTCCTTGTTAATGGCCGCCAGGTCGCGCCGCCGCGTGCGGACATCTTTCCCACGCTCGAATAGTACCGGTTTAATGCCCAGCTCGATCAATCGTAACGCGGCGAACATTCCTGCCGGTCCGCATCCGATGATCAATGCCTGTGGCCTGTTACTGACGTCGGGGTATGTGATCGGAGCGCCTATCAGTGCCGGTGGGTTTTCTCCGATATAAACTTCGGCCTGGACATTGATCTTCACCTGTCGGCTGCGTGCGTCGATAGACTGGCGTGTCTTGCGGATAAACGGCTCATCGCCGCTGCGGAGGCGTAGTTTTTGAATTACAAAACGACGGAAATTTTCGTCGTCCAGCGCGATTTCGGGCGCTAGTGTTAGTTGAAGCGTATGTTGCATGCCTGGAAAGGGATTTATCCTTCAATGCAGCAAAGGTACGGAGACTTTCCTGGTCGTTCAAACCGGAACGGTAGCATTCCGGTTTGATGACCTTTTATATATACATTTCACTATCGAATCCGGTCATGTCTATAAATCGTCGTCAGTTTATCAGCTCGCTGGCAGCCACAGCCGGCACTGCTGCCTTGTCGGGAACCGCTTTGGCACAAAGCGATCAGGCTCCCTTTCCCGTTTCCTGCAATCAGTACTCCTGGATTACTTTTTATGCCCGGGACGGAAAGGAATGGGGAAAAGACCCCGACGCCTGCCTGGCTGAATTTGCCTCCACAGGTATTAAAGCCTATGAGCCTGCATTCAATCAGGCGGATGAGGTGCCGAAATGGCTGCCGGTTCTGAAAAAGCATGGCCTGGTGATGCCGTCTGTGTATGTGAACACGTCGCTGCATACGGCTGGGGAAGCCGGGAAGTCGATCGGGTCGGTACTGGCCATTGCGGACGCGCTGCGACCCGCGGGAACAAAAATCATTGTTACCAATCCAAATCCTATTCAATGGGGCAGCGATAAAAATAAATCCGACGTGGAACTGGCAGAGCAGGCCAGAAACCTGGATAAGCTCGGGGCAGAACTCCAAAAACGGGGTATGACGCTCGCCTACCATACGCACGATGTGGAGTTGCGCGCGGCAGCACGGGAGTTCCACCACATGCTGCTGGCAACCGATCCAAAGCATGTGTCGCTCTGCCTGGACGTGCATTGGGTTTATCGCGGCTCGGGTAATTCGCAGGTTGCACTTTTTGACATTGTGAAGCTGTACGGGAAACGCATTACCGAGCTGCATTTGCGCCAATCGAAAGGCGGAATCTGGCAAGAGACATTCACTGAGGGCGATATCGATTATCCGCGGTTGGTCCAAATGCTGGACAGTCTGGGCATAAAGCCGCATTTGGTTTTAGAACAATGTCTCGAAAAAACATCGCCGAAAACAATGGACGGCGTTCAGGCACATAAGGAGGATTTGGTTTATTTGAAGAAGCTGTTTGGGGTTTGATTGAAACTAAAACTTAACACACCAGGGAATGGGTAGATTTGAAAAACTGGTCATGAAATTGCTGTTGGGTTTTTCTGATAACAATTCAGTTTCGAAGAACTGCGGCTGATCCTGGAGAATCTCGGGTTTAATGAGAAAATGGGAGCCGGTAGCCATAGAATTTTTTATAAGGAGAATATTTCGGAGATTGTAAATATTCAACCACTTGGCAGTAAGGCAAAACCTTCCCAGGTTAAGCAGGTCAGGACAATTATACTCAAATACAAACTATTCAACTATGAACGGTAAGTACGAATTGATCATGTATTGGAGCGAAGAGGATCAATCTTTTATTGTCGAAGTGCCAGAGCTGCCGGGATGCATGGCTGATGGTGCAATCCGAAATGAAGCGTTGGCGAATGCCCGGCAAGTAATTGATAAATGGATTGCTATCGCAAAAGAGCTGAGAAGAGAAATTCTCGAAGCCAAAGGCAAACTGATGTACGCCTGATTCCGCAATGACTCAAACCGACTTTTTCAACATCTCCGACCTTTTGACCGAAGAGCAGCGCCTCATTCAGCAGGCGGTGCGCGAGTTTTCTGACCGGGAAATCAAACCCATTATCGAGGAGTACGCCCAAAAAGCGGAATTCCCGCTGCATTTAATCCCCAAATTCGGAGAACTAGGTGTCTTCGGACCCACCATCCCGCAGGAATATGGCGGTGGTGGACTGGATTACATCAGTTATGGCCTCATGTGCCAGGAGATCGAGAAAGGAGATTCGGGAATGCGGTCGACTATTTCGGTGCAAAGTTCATTGGTCATGTGGCCCATTGGTGCTTACGGCTCGGAGGAGCAGAAGCAGAAATATCTTCCCAAACTGGCAACAGGTGAGTGGCTGGGATGCTTCGGCCTTACCGAGCCCGATCATGGTTCGAATCCGGGCGGGATGCAGACCCGCATCGTGAAGACTGAGGGCGGATACCTGCTTAATGGATCTAAAATGTGGATCTCTAATGCGCCATTCGCAGACCTGGCCGTCGTGTGGGCGAAAATGGAAGGCCGTGTTCAGGGCCTGATCGTGGAGCGCGGCATGAAGGGATTCTCTACGCCCGAAATTCACAACAAATGGTCATTGCGTGCAAGCGCGACGGGCGAGCTCGTATTTGATGAAGTGTTCATCCCGGAGGCTAATATTCTCCCCGGTGCCACCGGGCTCAAAACCGCCCTGCAATGCCTCGATAAGGCTCGGTACGGTATTGCCTGGGGCGCTGTGGGTGCAGCAATGGATTGCTATGAAACGGCTGTGAAGTATGCAATGGAGCGCATCCAGTTCGATAAACCGATCGCGGCCTTTCAGCTGACGCAAAAAAAACTGGCCGAAATGCTGACGGAAATCACAAAGGCCCAATTACTTGCCTGGCGCCTGGGGACTCTCATGGACGCTGGTGAGGCTACGACCGTGCAGATTTCGATGGCTAAGCGGAATAACGTCGAAATGGCGCTGAATGTGGCCCGGGAAGCGAGGCAGATCCTGGGGGCAATGGGCATTACCGGTGAATACCCCATCATGCGGCACATGATGAATCTGGAATCCGTCATTACGTATGAGGGGACACATGACATTCACCTCCTGATTTTGGGAGCGGAGATTACGGGTGTGCAGGCGTTTAAATAACACTTCGGCTTTCGGCTTTCGGCCGTCGGCTTTCAAATTTGTTTTCTAAATCATTCGATGGCTGATGGCCGACGGCCGAAGTAACATTTGCCAGCTTCCGCTGCAAGTCCTTGCTCGTTTCGCGGGACCCGTCGGGTGACCACCCGGGTGCTTTGAAAAGATATCTGAGCTTTGTCCTGAAATTGACCGGTTGCCTGAAATCTTCACCGATCGCTTTCCATTCATGAAATACCGTTTGAGCCAGGGCATTCTGCTCCATGGGTTTGGTGAGGCCGTAGTGAGGAGGAACGGCCGGGAGCTCTTCCTGAAAAGTTCCGAAAATGCGGTCCCAGACAATCAGGCACATACCCATGTTTTTATCCAGATATTGCACATTGCTCGCGTGGTGTACACGATGATGTGATGGTGTTACGAAAATGTATTCGAGCCAGCCCAGTTTGCCTACATATTCGGTATGAACGATAATGCCGTAAATCTGGGTAATGGAGTACATGACAATGATGTCCGCCGGATTGAAGCCTACCAGTGCGAGCGGTATGAAGTACACAAACCGGTAGAGTGGCTGGAAAACCGATGACCGGAAGCCGGTAGTCAGGTTGAAATGCTCAGAGGAATGGTGTGTAACATGCACCGCCCAAAACAGACGGCAGTGATGGTCGACATAATGCAGGGTGTAGAAAGCCAGGTCCTCGGCCAGGAATAACACAAACCAGTAGAGGTAAGGATTAGCGATAGGCTCAATGAAGGAGAAGTTATAAAACCAGATCAGCACACCCACATAAGCTGCACGAAAAAGCAGATCGATCCCGCCATTCAATAGCATAAGCACCGCATTCATGACGGTATCCCGGAGAGAGTAGGTCGGACGCCCGGCTACTGCGTCACGCGGTGCAATGTGTGTCAAAAAAATCTCGAGGCCGATCAGGCATATATAAAACGGTGTCGACAGTTTTAAAAGGAGATCCTCAAAATCATAAGTGCCGGGCATAGCAATTCATTCAAATAGTGAACAAAGATAATTGAGAAGAGAAATGTACAATTTGACCGCGCTATTTCTAAGAATTTTTTAATGGAAACCGGCGGGTTACTTATCAGACATCCTTGATACAGGAAACCCCCATGGAAGGTTCAAAATTTCCCGGGTTTCCTCTGTCTTCGTTTCTGAATACATAAGAATGGTTAGTTGATCATTCTCCTGAGTGCTTTTCTCAATTCTTCGTTTTTGTGCCGTTTCTGAAGAATCACCGGAGCCGCGATGCGTTCGCGGCAATCGAACAAAGAACACCGCTCGCAGGTTTGGTTGACCTCGCGGGAAGTCAGCGCGGGATCGTTCAGAAAAGCAAGCTTCTCGCGCGTCTGCTCGTCGAGATAGATGCCCATGGACACACTGACGTTCAGGTTGGGAGTAGGGGACATGGGCTGGGCAAAACTGACGACCAGGTACTGATCCTGGGTATCGATGTAGGTCGATTTTTGGGCCTTGCAGAGAATGCCGGGTTGTTGCTTGGCCAGGATCATGTCCCCCAGGTCGTTCAGGATCGTGAGTGCCACCCATCTCCGGCAATAATGCTCATCCCGAACGGTGTGGGGATAATGCTTCCTGGATATGTGCATTTCCTTCGTCATATGGAACAGATTCTGGCCTACGAAGTTGTTGAACCGGGAAAAGAAGATCTGGTTAATGCCGAAATACCGTGGCAGCACATTGCTCAACCGGTAGCAGAATGATTCCGGTGTGGTGTTGAAATCGTGGATCAACTGGATGAGTTTTTGCGGTTGCCAGGTTTTTTGTGCAAAAAAATCACCAATGGCGGGCACCAGCAGGCTTCGCTTGATGATGATAGCGCTCGAAAAGTACGAAGCCTTGAAATTGTTCAGCAACTGCTCGAACGACTCGGCTTCCACCAGCGCCGTAGTATGCAGCCGGTTTTTCAGGTTCAGATACAGATAGCCGATCTCGCGGCCATAGATGAACGCCCGCTGCACCGACGATAAATGCGCATTGATCAGCAGCCGCGTGCCGCCCGAATTACTGATGGTAAGCGACCTGACCGTGGCGAATTCGGGGTTATTGCGCTCATTGATCAGCTCGATGCTGTATTGGTAGTGGTTTTTCAGAATGCCTTCGAGTGACGCTTCGTCGAGAAGCCGTGCAGCGTCTACCTGATGCTCGCCGAGGAAGCGCTCCGCCTCGAGTTCAATGTCCTCGAAATAATTATCGTGCATTTCCTGATAGGTCCGAAGCGCCGAAAAATAGAATTTTTCGATCGACATATTGTAATTCCGTGCGATCTCGATGAGTGTGCCCACGAATGCACTGATCTTGGTAGGCGCGTCGGAAAGGATTTCAAGCAGGTTGGCCGGGTCTATCCCGAACAGTTCCAGCGGCAGTTCCGTCAGCACGTTGGAACTGAGGAGGTCTGAAATCGGTTCGAGCCGTTTGCTGAGTTTCAGTGAAACCAGTGTGTCGTAATCAACGTCGATAGCGCCGGCCAATGCAAGGATCTTGTCGGATTTGGGATATTTTTTTCCTTTTTCAATTTCATTGATATAGGAAATCGACAACCCCGATTTTTGGGAAAGATCGCTGAGCGACATTCCCTTGTCGAGCCGGAGCTGTTTGAGTTTGAGTCCGAAAACCAGCCTTACATTGTCTTGATTGATAGCCACTATGCTTGGGGTATATTAGCCTGATCTTGTTCGATTTTGCTTACAGGCAATTTAACGATTGAAACACAAAAGTAGAAATAGCCCTGTATTCAGCATTCATTAGAATAAAAAAACGGTGCCGTTCACAAAGATTTCGCGGCGTGTTTGGCAGGCATCCTCCGGAGTGGTGTTTCAATTCCATCAAATGAGGGCGTGAAAGCCCGGGAGGGGCATCCTGTTTATAGCAATCCAGATCAGAATACCGTGGTGTGGGCTCAGTAGGAGCCTCCTGCGTTCAATTTATGGTTGCATGCCTGACCGGCGTTGTATTGCGTGACGATGCCCAGAATGTTCCGTGCCTGGCGGCACTTTCAATACACGAATGCCAGCCTTTTACAAATGTTCCGCGCCGCTGGCGCTTTACATCCCGCTGTATTCTTCGCGAAATGCATTTCAATGCGCTCGCGACGCGCCCTAATGCAAACACTTTTCGCACCTCTCATGCTTGATTTTCCCCTGTATTCCCTGCGAAATTCAATTCGACACGACGGCAATACGCCGTGGCTGCGTAATAATGGAACGAAGGACCTTAATCCGATCAAAAAACGCTATTTTTGCGGATTATTTGAGAGAATAGAAAACAAACAAAAGCTTTATCTTCTGATAATCAGGACTCTGAGTAAAATATACACACCAGTCACCCGGAGGAAAGCATAACAACTAACAGGATATGAGTGAGTACAGTCATCGGGAAATAGAAAAAAAGTGGCAGGACTACTGGCAAAACAATGGCACGTTCAGCGTGTCGAACACGTCGGAGTTGCCCAAATATTATGTGTTGGACATGTTTCCTTATCCGTCGGGCGCGGGGCTGCATGTAGGGCACCCGCTGGGGTACATCGCCTCGGATATCTATTCCCGCTACAAAAGGCTCAAAGGGTTTAATGTGCTGCATCCGATGGGCTTCGATAGCTTCGGATTGCCGGCGGAGCAATATGCGATCCAGACCGGACAGCATCCTGCCATCACCACCGAGCAGAACATCGCCCGCTATATTGAACAGTTGAAAAACCTCGGTTTGAGCTACGACTGGGACCGTGAAGTGAGAACTTCGGATCCGGGCTACTACAAATGGACCCAATGGATTTTCGCCGAACTGTTCAATAGCTGGTACAACAATGACACGGATCAGGCAGAACATATCGGAACGCTGACCGCGAAGTTCAGCCAGGAAGGCAATGCAAAAGTAAATGCCCCCCACGACGAGGATACGCCTGTATTTACCGCCGAAGAGTGGAATGCGTGGTCCGAGGAAGTTCAATATAAAATGACCTTGAAATACCGCCTGACCTATGTGGCGGACGCCACTGTGAACTGGTGCCCGGGATTAGGTTCGGTACTGTCGAACGACGAGGTGAAAGATGGTGTTTCGGAACGCGGCGGTTTTCCTGTAATCCAGAAACTGATGCGTCAGTGGATGATGCGCATTACCGCTTACGCGCAGCGTCTGATCGATGGTTTGGACACCGTAGACTGGACCGAATCGCTGAAAGAGCAGCAACGCAACTGGATCGGCCGGTCTGTGGGGGCGTTGGTGAAGTTCGACGTTCAGGGTGTCGACGCTAATATCGAGGTATTTACGACCCGGGTCGATACGATTTACGGTGTTACTTTCATGGTAATCGCGCCAGAACATGAGCTGGTAGACGTGATCACAACCCCGGAACAGCGTGCGGAAATCGATGCGTACATTGCGATGACGCAGAAGAAGTCGGAGCGGGACCGGATGTCGGACGTGAAAACCGTTTCCGGTGCATTCACAGGCGCATACGTGATCAATCCGTTCAATGGCGAGAAGGTGCCGGTTTACATTGCCGATTATGTGTTGGCAGGATATGGAACCGGTGCGGTGATGGCAGTACCATCCGGTGACCAGCGCGACTGGAATTTTGCCACACATTTCAAATTACCCATTATCCCGATACTGGACGCGCAGAAGGACGTTGATACGCAGGCTGATGCTACCAAGGAGGGGAAATATATCAATTCCGGGATCATCGACGGACTGACTTACAAAGAAGCGACGAGCGTCCTGATCGATTGGCTTGAAGAGAAGGGAATAGGGAAAGGGAAAATCAACTATCGTCTTCGCGACGCGGTTTTCAGCCGTCAGCGGTACTGGGGCGAGCCGGTGCCTGTTTATTACAAAAATGACAGCCAGGGCCAGCCGGTACCCTATTTGCTGGATTTGAACGAATTGCCTTTGAACTTGCCGGAAGTGGATAAATACCTGCCGACAGAAAACGGTGAGCCACCGCTGGGGCGCGCACAGGACTGGGCGCACGGATCGGGCAATGGTTACGAACTCAGCACAATGCCGGGCTGGGCGGGTAGCAGCTGGTACTGGTACCGCTATATGGATCCCCAAAATGAGACTGAATTTGCATCCAAGGAAGCGATCAGCTATTGGAAAGATGTGGATTTGTACATCGGAGGCACCGAACACGCAACGGGCCACTTGCTGTACAGCCGTTTTTGGAACAAGTTTATGAAAGACCGCGGCTTTGTGCCGGAGGAGGAACCTTTCAAGAAACTCATCAACCAGGGAATGATCCAGGGACGGAGCAATTTCGTGTATCGGGTGAAAGGCGAAGATTACAGCAAACCGGTATTTGTGAGTGCCGGATTAAAATCGGAATATGAAGTCTCTGCACTGCATGTCGACGTCAATATCGTAGAAAACGACGTGCTGGAGGTGGAGAAGTTCAAAGCGACGCGCCGGGATATCGCAGGAGAGAATGCAACATTCATCCTCGAAGATGGAAAATATATCTGCGGTGTGGAAGTGGAAAAAATGTCCAAATCCAAGTTCAACGTCGTCAACCCCGATGACATCGTGGAGCGGTATGGTGCTGATACTTTACGGTTGTACGAGATGTTCCTCGGGCCGCTGGACCAGGCCAAGCCTTGGAATACGAATGGTATCGACGGAACCTACCGCTTCATTCGCAAGCTGTGGCGCCTGTTTTATACCGAAACCGGGCAATGGCAGGTAAAAGACGTCGCCGCGAAACCGGAAGAGTTGAAAATCCTGCACAAAACGATTAAAAAGATCGGTGAGGATATTGAAAACTTCTCATTCAACACGGCTGTGAGTGCATTCATGGTTTGTGTTAATGAATTGGGCGGACTCAAATGTCAGAGCAGGGAAGTGCTGGAACAACTGGTAGTCCTGCTGTCGCCGTACGCGCCGCACATTTCGGAAGAGCTTTGGGACGCATTAGGTAAGGAAAAAGGCACGGTGTCCAAGGCGTCGTTCCCGACATTCGAGCCGCAATATATCCTGGATTCTGTCTTCGAATACCCGGTGCAGATCAACGGGAAAGTGCGTGCTTCGCTGACATTCCCGCTCGATACACCTGCCGCCGACATCGAAAAGGAAGTCCTGGCTGATGAAACGGTACAGAAATGGATGGAAGGCAAACCTGCGAAGAAGGTGATCGTGGTGCCGAAGCGGATCGTTAACGTAGTGATCTGACCCGTTTGAATCCCAAAAACAGAACAGCCAGACCGGTTTCCGATCTGGCTGTTCTGTTACAGGTGGGCAGGTTACTTAATGGAAATCTGGCGTTCGGTGCGGGCTTCGCTTACTTCGAAATGCTTTTCGGTTTTCTGGCCGTTTGCCGACACCTCGATGGTGTAGTTTCCGGCAGGCAATTCTTTCACATCGAAAGCTTTTCTGAACTTGTCGGTGTCGCGGCTGATTACCTCGCGGTAGAATGTATCACCTTTGCGGTCGGTAATCAACACGATCGCTTTGTCATTGGTGTACTTGTCCACCGCGACGTGGATTTTACCGCTGTTGGAAGCGAAAATGCCGGTTCCGAACGCAGCTGCTTTTTTGCTTTCTTTTTCGTCTGCGAAAGAGTTGAAAGCTACGGTAGCAGCGATTACCATTGTCATTGCGATTGTTTTAATTGAAGGTTTCATGGCTATGTTCTTTAAAAGATGGCTAATAATTCCGTTTTGTTGATTCAAATATATGTGCAATGTCAGGTACTATGTAATGCAAAGTACATGAGTGGTAGTTATGTAAAATGAATGGCTGTATGCCGGGAATAATGTTCTTTCGTAATTTTGCGGGGTATGGCAAAAAAGAAAACCCGCTCCTCGGGAAGTAAAATAAGTTATTTAAAACCGCTGCCTCCGAAGGGTTGGGCCATGATCGCGGCTGTTGTGGCGGTAATCGGTGGGCTGATCTGGTGGAGTGACCGGACCGACGAAAACCAATGGGAGTTCATCAGTAAGTTCGGGATCAAGCTGCCGCTGCGCTATGCCGTGCATGGAATAGACGTTTCGCATCACAATGCGAAAATCAACTGGGACAAACTGAAAAGTGCCCGCTCCGAAAACGTGAGTATTGATTTCGTCTACATCAAAGCTACTGAAGGAGCGACGCATCTGGACAGGCAGTTCAAGCGGAACTGGAATGAGGCCAAAAGAGTAGGGATGAAGCGGGGCGCTTACCATTTTTACAATCCCCGTGTGATGTCTGATCGCCAGGTGGACAACTTTATCGGTCAGGTCAGAATGGAGGCGGGAGATTTACCGCCCGTGCTCGATCTGGAAGTAAATGGCGGCAAGCCGGACGACATCATTATCAAAGGCGTTCGAAACTGGCTTACGCTCATCGAATCCCACTATGGTGTAAAGCCTATTATTTACGTCAATGAGCATTATTACAAAAAATACATTGCCGGTAATTTCGACGAATATCCACTCTGGCTCGCAGGTTACTCGCGTACACACCTGAACGACCTCGCGTCCGATGCACACGTACTTTTCTGGCAGCATAGCGAAAAGGGCTGGGTGGACGGCATTCACGGTTTTGTAGATTATAATGTATTCCTGCACGAGCGCACGGATTGGGAAAATTTAGCGGATGCTGAATAATTTAATTTGAGTTACTTACGTATTAGTGTCAGTTACATACTAACGAATCAGATGCTATGAAAAACGTATTCCTCGCCTTAACCGTATTGTTTTTTGCCGGATGTTCCCACAGCGATCCCGTCAGTGGAGATGCTGCGGGAAATTTTACAGGGACCTACAAATATGCTATTGCGTCACCACTCGGTTTTGTTTCGAAATATACGTGGGTGGTAACCCGGCGTTCGGCCAATTTGCTGGATTTCGATATGACGAAAGTGATCGTCAGGGGGAATGGATCGGAAACGACCAGCCGCAACCATGCAGCGGAAATCGATATCACGGATGAGAAAAGGCTCCAATTCTCCTACACCGACACAAACGGCCGCTATGTAACCGTTTCCTTGTTGGCGGGATCGAAAAAGTTGAATGTCAATAGCTTTGCATTGCAGGGCGAAGATGCTACGAATGTGGCATGGTACCAGTTTGACAAGCAATAGTCCTGAATAGGGTTTTATCTGTTACACCTATCAATTTCAAAGATTTATGAAACGGATTTTTATATTGACACTACTCTTAGCCACAGTGGGTTGCAATAAGACGGAGCCCGTAGCGGAAGATATGACCCAATTCCTTGTGGGAACCTACCAACTGCAATATTTAACGAATTTGGGCGATGAAAGGAATTATGAATGGATCGTGGAGAAAGAGTCGGAGCGTAGCGTAAAAGTTCGAATGACCCGTATCGACACTCCTTTACATCAAGCAACCAGGCAGGTTTCGCAGGATACTGTGTCAGGTGTTCAAATAACGAGCACGCATTTGCTTAAATTCTCTTTTCAAAAAGGCAAGGATAGTCGGGTTGAAGTGGAAGGGACCCTCTACCAGGGTAAGCTTTTTGTAAACAGCGAATATTACAAGGTCGATACCGGCTTTGGAAAGGATGGTATTCCGTTTATCAGACAGTGACGCGATACAAGCTTTTCAAGCAATGCAGATCTCAGCCCATCCTTTAAAGCCAGGCAAAGTAAGTATGCCGGGAGTGCGCGAATTGCAGTTTCCCGGCATTGGCATATTAAACCAAAGGTTCCTGCTGGCTCAGGCAATGAAAACTTCCCTGGCCCCAGATGATCTCGGTAGCTAAAAGCGGAATAATTTTCCTGCCATTGAATGCCTTTTCCAGAATATCAATTGCGATCTGATCGTGCGGATTGTTGAATATCGGTACGATCACCCCCGCATTGCAAATCAGGAAGTTGGCATAGGAACCCGGCGTGCGGAAATCGTCGATAATGACGGCTTTCGGCATGGGTAACTCGATAATGTGCGGCTGCTTCCCATTCACCAGCCGCATTTGTTTCAGCATTTGCAGGTTGGTGTTCAAAACCGCGAAATTCTCGTCGGAGCGATCGGTTTCAATGCAGGCCACGATCGTATCCTCATTCACAAACCGCGTGGTATCGTCGATATGCCCGTCGGTATCGTCGCCTACAATGCCGTCTTCCACCCACAAAATTTGCTCGATGCCGTAATAGTCGCACAATATCTGTTCGATCTGGCCCTGATTCAAATGCGGGTTCCGGTTCGGGTTCAGCAGGCATGATTTACTGGTCAGCAGGCTGCCGGCACCATTAAATTCCACAGAGCCGCCTTCCATGATGATCCCCGGGTTCACGACCGGGAGATTCAGATATTCGGCCACGGCCAACGGAGTGCGGTTATCGTCGTCATACGGCGGATATTTGCCGCCCCAGGCATTATGTCCCCAGTCGACGATCATTTTTTCACCGGTTTTTGGGTTTACAACAAAAGAAGGTCCATGGTCGCGGCACCAGGCGTCGTTGGTGGGTTTTACTATAAATTCTATTTTAGCAAGATCGACACCCGTTTTAATGAGCTCGCCGATAATGAATTGCTTCAATGTTTCGTCGTTGGCAATGATCC
Organism: uncultured Dyadobacter sp.; assembly: GCF_946482605.1. Next base: position 56,303 of record NZ_CAMLSE010000001.1, read on the forward strand.
CCACTTGCTCTCCCTGGCTGATCGCTTTGATAAATGCCAGATACTGCGGGCGCATCTGGGCCAGCTTGTTACCTTGCCACGATGCATCGTTGTGCGGGAAAGTGAGCCAGGTGGCGCGGTGTGGCGCCCATTCGGCAGGAAATGTAAAGCCAAGTTCGCGGGGAGTCAATGAAGCGGGATTTGCTGACACGTCAGTAATGTGTTCGTTAGTATTCAAAAAGAAAGTACAAAGGTCGCAAAAGGTTTGGAAGACCGCGAATATCGGGAGGATAATAGCAGGCGAACCCACGAAAAAAGCCCCGCGAACAGGGCTTTTCAGGGAAGTTGAGTAAAATAATAGAATTAGTTATTAGCGACCATCACATTGTCGATCAGGTAAGTACCGTCCACCGTTTCCAGATTATAGGCCCTGCTTACCCGACGGGCATTTCGCTGCACGGCGCCCACTTTCCAGGATGAAACCATCCCCGTCGATGGCTCATAGTGGTACAGGATATCGTTTTTGGAAAGCTTTTTCATTCGCTTTTTACCCCGGTGGGTCTGAACCCGGTGATCTGGCGTGGCTTCGAGGAGCAATGCGGGTACGATCGGCGAATCCGAGGACGGTAGCTCTTCTGCAGGTCGCAGGTACACCGCGGTTAATGCGGAATTCGGCTGGTTGTATACATCGATCTGCCTGACCTGCGTGATGGTACTCTTGCCGTCGCGACAGGTTTTGACATGCTCGCCCACCCGTACATCCGCGATCGATTTGAGACTTCCGTCCGCCATTGTCACGGGTGCGTTGGCGGAAAAATACTTGCAATGCTTCTTACTTTTTGAAATCCGGATCGTAGCCTGCGATTGAATGCTGCTGACGGTAGTGATTTCGGTTTGGGCAGATACGCTTAACGACAGGAGTGAAAAGGAAAACGTAACCAGGATCTTATGCATACAACTTTTGATTAGGACGATGCCTTGGACATTTTTACAAATACCTTACTGAGTACGTTGGGAACTGCTCCCAGGCAAATCAGCACCAGCCCCGCGGTGATCAGCGTGGAGGTATGCGCGAAAAATGAACCCGATGACAAAATGGAAAGAATTAATATCGTTGAGAATGGTAATGAGAATGCAAGTAACAACACGGCCAGTTCCAGATCAAATGTTCTTTTTTCTTTGGGCATGGATTTGGCGTCTTCCCGGAGGTTGAATGCTGAAATGTGTGCGAGCGGCCAAAAGCTCGCGGCACTTAAAGGAATCACGATCGCAAGTAATACCATATTCTGATCCGTAATGTTCAGTACATAAATCATCCCCGCGCTGATGAGCATCGTAATGCCCGCGCGGAAAAACAGGATACTTGCAACGATACGTTTCTTCCCTTCCTTTAGTTGCACGGCCAACCCGATAAACAGCAACACAAGCGGCGTCATCATGGCGCTGGTCTTATCAAAAATATCTACTACCAGCGGCGGCAGCGTGCTGTAATTGATACCCAGGCTCAGCAGGATGATCGCGATGAATATGAGTAGGTTAATGGGCTCCTGGAACATGCTAGCGAAAAGGCTTTTCAGCTTGCCGCCCATTTTGGTCTCCTTGTCGTCGCTGTTTTTCAGGAACATGTTCATGGCCAGAATATAGAGGGAGATCAAAACAAAGAACTTGTTTCCTACATCTGCCAGGGCGGCGATAGCGAGGCTTTTTTCTCCTAAAAATTCTGCAATAAACGGAAAGCACGACAGACCCGGTGCCAAAGAAGGAATGAGCATCATTAATGTGCGGCCGGTGGGGCTGTTCTTTTCTATGCCAAACAATGCGAATGCAAGCGGCGCCGAGAAGAACATCAAAAAGTTGAATACCAGCGTCACCAGCGGGATAATGAACATCGACGAATCGATGTCTATTTTCATTAAAGAGATAAATATCGTTGAGGGTAATGCCACCGAAAGGATGATTTCCTTGATGCCGTTAGTCTGGTCCTTGTTCTTGAATTTGCTTTTGAGCAACAATCCCAGAGCAATTAGTAATAATAGCGTGATGGTTTTTTGTAGTGCGTCACTCATAGTCAGGAATATTTAAATAGTAATAGGAGTATCGAAGATCAAAGAGGAGTGTTGCTTTCGCGGGTGTTGTAACGAGTTGTAATAGGAGTGAAAATATGGTATCGTTATCGCATGCACTTCGACCGCCCGGCGGCCCGGTACGCTCAGTGTGACAATGGCGATGTCAGTCTGACAAGTGCACAATTTCACCCTGACTGTCATCCTGAGCGGAGTCGAAGGATAGTGGCGATGTCGCATGCACTTCGACTTCGCTCAGTGTGACAATTGCGATGCCAGACTGACAAGTGCACAATGCCACCCTGACTGTCATCCTGAGCGGAGTCGAAGGATAATTGCGAGACGTCAACTCAATGCCCCGAGCGCCCCCACAAACGCCTTCATCTCATCCATTGTCCCGATGCTTACGCGGCACCATGGTTTGTTCTGGACGTCGAATGAGCGGACGGCGATGCCTTTGGCGGTCATTTTGGTGAGCAGCTCCTTACCCGAAATGCTGATCGGGAAGAGCACGAAGTTGGTGTATGACGGGATGTATTTGTAACCCATCTTATCGAGGTTTTCGTAAAGATATGTTTTGGCCTCGTGGTTCAGTTTACGGGTGTTGCCCTGGAAATCCTTGTCGTCTAGGCTGGCGGATGCGGCGAAGATCGATGTATAGGAAATTCCCATTCCGCCGCGGGTGATCTTGTTGATACCAGCCAGGAATTCGGGCTGCGCGGCAATGTAACCCACGCGGATACCGGCCATACCCATGATTTTGGAGAATGTGCGGGCGATGATCACGTTCTTTTTCTGTGCCAAAAGCGAAACCATGCTTTGAGTATCGGCACCTACTGCGAGCTCAATGTAAGCTTCATCTACGAACACCGGCACTTTTTCGGACACGCGCGAACAGAAGTCGAGCAGGTCCTGACCTTTGGTAATGGCGCCTGTCGGATTGTTTGGGTTACAAACATACACCAGTTTGGTATCCTTGTCGATTGCCGCTTCCATGGCTTTCAAATCGTGCGACCAGTCGGCTGTGCAGGGAACAGGCTTCCAGGTTGCGCCTACGGATTTGGCCACGCTTACGAGCGACATGTAGCAAGGGTCGGCGGAAACGATATTGCCACCTTTCATAAAGGTTACCAATGCCACTTTTTCGAGCAGGTCGGATGAGCCGGGGCCCATCATAATGTGCTCGGCGGTAACACCTTCTTTCTTCGCGATTTTATCAATCAGATCGTACATTTCCTTCCAGGCATAGCGGTTACCGTTTTTGACCGATTCCGCTACCGCCTTCTGAGCGGACATCGGCGGGCCGTATGGGTTTTCGTTCGAACTCAATTTGGCAACGATCTTGGGCGCCTTGTAGTCAGCCGGCAGGAAATGCTCCCGCACCATGGGGCTGCGGTAAATGCGGCTCTCCGGGTCCAGTGACAATGGCATACTTTCAAATGCACCGGCAGTGAGGTGCGGGGCGATGGCCATTCCACCCAATGCCATTAAACCAGACTTTAAAAGGTTGCGACGGTCGATGTTTTGATTCATTGTTCAAAAGTTTAAGTACGTGACGATTATGTTAAGGAGTAAAAATCTTTATTCAAGTTACAAATAAACGGGTCAGGTTCGATGCGTATATGGTTTGTTTTTCAACTAGTTAGCCTGTACTTGCGAAAATCGCGTGAATGCAATTCCCTTGTGGCTGCCCGACCAGGATATTTTGGTAATGCTGCCCGCTTTCGGTGCTGCAATGCCCAGGTCGGCCCAGGTTTTTTCGAGTTTCACCACTCCCTGCGAATCGGAAGTGACCTCTCCGAGCACGGCGCCTGTCCGCAAAGTGATTTTAATGGCCAGGTTCGGTACCGGGATCGAATCGATGCCTTTGGTATGGTCCAGAATGTTGGTCTTGTCGAGTTCCAGCAGCCGGGCCGAGAGCGTCAATTTTGCTGCGGTTGCGGCGTATGCAACGGTAGGCTCGCCGGCTAGGGGAGCCCCGAAAGGCGCGCCGACGATATCCACCAGCACCGGGGCTACGTCGCGGTCCAGGAATGGATCTTCCTCTTTGCAGGAAACAAATCCGAGCGACAGTGTAAGCAGCAGGCAAGCTGAAGGGAAAAGCGATTTGATATTTTTCATAATCTTGAAAGTCTTTGAATTGGGAATAAACCGTTATTTCTCAGCCCACCACAGTTTGGTTTTCATATCGTCGGCACCGCCGTTGAGTTTCACACCGTCGCCTACTGCCTTCGCATTGAGGGAGTATTCGGAGGCCGGGTAGTTGAAACGGGTAGGAAGGACACCGCCATTGTTGAGCACCGCCCGGGGATCGGGTGCCGGGAATACCGGGAAGCCCGTTCTGCGCCATTCTATCCAGGCTTCCACGCCCTGACCGAAAAGGGAAATCCATTTCTGTTCCAGCACTTTTTCTTTGCTTACCGGCCCGGCTTTGGCCATGTAACCCGACGGTGGCGTGAGGCCATACTGGGCGAACGAGGCGGTAATGCCGTCTTCGAAATACTTTTTGGCATCGCCCATAATGTCGCCGTCCACGGCCGCCTCGGCCAGGATGAAGTTCAGGTCGGCGAAGGTCATGATTACCTCGGGAGCAGCAGCATCGGTGAAAGCTTTGCCAATGGTAGAGCTCGTGGCCAGATAGTTGGTAGCGATCGCATCGGGGAGGCCGTTCGGATGGCCCTGATACAAGCCGTCCTTGTTGGGATTGGCATAAACAGTAATGCGGGTGTCACCGAGTTCATTCATTTTGTCGGCCAGTGTCTTGCTGATATTCCAGTCGGTACGGCCGCCCTGGATCAGGATCTGGTTCCATTCGTTGTTGCTCGGGAGAACGGTCGTGCATTTCAGCGAAGCATTGTCTGCATTGCTGGTGAAAATCGGGTACTTGGTCGCGTCGCCCAGGATTTCTGCGAAGATCGCCTTCGATTCTGCCGGTTTCTTAGCGGCCTGACGGTTGGCGAGTCGCAGGCGGAGCGAGTTGGCGAACTTTTTCCATTTGAGGATATTACCTTCATACAGAATGTCGCCCGCAATGGCAGGACCGCCGACCGTCAGTTTCTCGTTGGCCGTCTTCAGGTCGTTTAACAGGCCTGCGTAAATGGTTTCCATCGAGTCGTAGTTCGGCGTGTAAATGGCTTCGCTGGCAGTGCCTTTGATGGCGTCGGTGTAAGGAATGGAGCCGTACATGTCCACGAGCAGTGAGAACACCCAGGTGCGCATGACCAGCGCGACTCCCTCATAGTTAGCGTTAGGTGAAGCGGATTCTGGGTTGGTTTGGTTGATCATGCGCTGGAAATTCAGCAGGCCGTCATTGAAAAAACCTTTCCAGTTGTTGGACAGCAACGCGGGCGAAACGGTGTAATCGTCGCCTTCATTGCTGTAAATATTGCGGGTGAGATGCTGCACGTACAGTTCGGCGGCGTCGATATTGATGCGCTCGAAGCGGTCGCGGTGGCCCCAATAGCGGTCTACAGACGTTTCGATGCCGGTAGGAAGCAGGTATTGCGGGCCGATGGCGGTTGGGCTGTTCGGGCTCACGTTCATGCTGTCGAAATCCTTGGTGCAGCTGGTGATGCTCAATGCGCCGGCGAAGGCGGTCATCCAGATGTTTTTATGGGTCAAAATGCTTTTCATGTCGTAGTGCTTTTAGGTCTTCAAATAGTTTGACTGGATCAGAACGACAGCGACAGGTTGGCACCAATGCTGCGGGAGCTGGGCAGCTCGCCATAACCGAATCCTTGTTCATTTCCACCTTTCGCGTCGATCTCCGGATCGATGTGAGGCGTATTTTTGAAGATCATCCAGATGTTCCGGCCCACAAGGGAGATCTTGGCCGACTGGATTTTTACCTTTTTCAAGAGCGATGGTGCGAATGTGTAGCCGAGCGATACTTCACGGAGTTTAACATAGCTCGCATCAAAAATCGCCGATTCGTGGTAGTTACGCGGGTTGGAATAGCCATACAACTGGTTGGCGGTCACGATAATGTCGTTTGCGACGAAGGATTTTGAGCCATCCGCGGCCGTTACCTCGCGCACACCCTGGCCGATCACACCTTCCTCGCGGCCCAGTGCGGTTTCGGCATACTGGCCTGTCCAGCGGGCGGTACCGGTGCCTTCGTCGTAAATATCTCCTCCCATGCGAACATCCACCAGCGCGCTCAGCGACCAGCCCTTGTAGTTGAAGGTGTTCAGCATTCCGCCGATCCAGTCAGGCTGGATGTTGCCAAGCTTTTGTCCGGCGGCAGTAAGGGGAAGCCCATTCGCTCCGTAAACGATTTGTCCATTGTGTTTCTGAAAACCAACACCGTAGAATGTACCGTAAGGCTGGCCTACACGTGCTTCCGACGACATGCCGCGCTGAGTTGCCAGGGTGTAGGTCGTTAAACCTTCGGCCAGTTCAACAACCTTATTGCGATTCCGCGCCCAGTTGAGCGACACGTCCCAGCTGAAACCGCCCGGTAATTTTACAGGCGTTCCGGAAATTGCTATCTCAACCCCTTTGTTGGTGATCTTTCCAGCGTTGAGAATGCGGGTATTATAGCCGCTGGCTTTCGAAATTTCCACACCGAGTATCTGGTCTTTGGTCGTCTGGCTGTAATAAGTGACGTCCAAGCCTATTTTGCCTTTCAAAAAGCGGAGGTCGGCTCCAAGTTCAAGGCCGGTAGTGATCTCCGGTTTCAGGCCGCTGTTCGCGATTTCGATGTTTTCGGAGAATTTGGGCACTGCGCCATTCCACGAGCCTTTGGCAAGGAATGTTTGGGCCAACTGATAAGGCGTAGCGTCGTTACCTACCTGTGCATAGCTGGCACGTACTTTACCAAATGTGAATGCATTGCTTTTGACATCAAACAACTCCGTCAACACGGCGCTCAATGAAGCGGAAGGGTAGAAGTACGAGCGTGCATTGGCAGGTAGCGTGCTTGACCAGTCGTTCCGGGCGGTCAGGTCCAGGAACAATGCATCTCGCCAGGACACGTTAGCCGTTCCGAACAAGCTCTGCGTTTCCGATTTCCGGATGAGGCTTTCGATGGTGTTCTGGCTTGGTACCGAGTTTCCGGCATTGTACAGGCCATCCACCACCATTTCACCTACATAGAAATAATTCCTTTTGTAATAATTAGTCCTTTTAATACCGCCTACCTGTACATTCAAACCAAAATCCGCATTGATATTCTTATTGTAAGTCAGCATGAAATCGGAGTTGGTTTCCTGGCTGCGGAGTACTTCTTCCGAAAAGCGGCCAGGTGTGCGCACACCGTTGCGGACGCGCAGGAAGTTTGACACGTTAATCCGCGTATCCGACCAGTAGTCGGTGCCGCTGCGGAGCATCAGGCTCAGTGAGGGCAGGATTTTGTAGTTCAATGCGATGTTGCCCAGCAAGCGGTCCTTCTCGTTGCTCTGTGGCAATCTTTTTTGGGAGAAATACGGGTTGGTGAAGAAAGTATGCTGCCAGTTAGGCGGGTCTGTATCGTTGCCGCGCTGGTTGTGCACATCCATATAGCTTTCATAATCGCGCAATTGTGCCCAGGAAACGTGGCGGTGCGACCAGATGAACTCCTGTCCGCTGCCGTAGCTCTTGTTGTCGGAACCCGATTTGATATACTCTCCTGAAAGCGTAATGCTCAGGTTTTTGGTCAGGTTGTAGCCAGAGTTAATGCGGAAATTATTACGGTGAAAATCATTGTAATACATAATACCCGTTTGATCCACGCGGCTCAGGCCGAGGCGGAAGTAACCTTTGTCGTTGCCGCCGTTCAGTGCGACGCTATTGGTAATGGTGCGGCCGGTATTCCAGTACTCGTTCCAGTTATTGGGCTGGGGAGTCAGTGGTGCAACATCGTCACCAGTCCACCACTGTCTCACCAGGCGCCCATCCATCGGAGCTCCCCAGCTTTCATCTGTCCCTTCTGATCCTACGAGAGGATATCTTGCGTCGTAAACGGCGCGGTATTGCGCAATTTCTGCCGGATCGGTGATGTTGCCGCTCCATCCGTCGTTGTACCAGGTGCGGTAGCCATTACCGCCACCATAAGTGTTCTGGAAATTTGGTTTGATCCACGGGCGCTCAAAGCTGATGTTGGAGTTGATATCCACACCGAGGCCTTTCGTGCCCTGGCCGTTTTTAGTGGTGATCAGGATAACGCCATTGGCGGCTCTTGAACCGTACAATGCAGCCGCATTAGGTCCTTTCAGAACCGACATTTCCTTGATATTGTCGGGGTTGATCTCCGAAATGCCGCCGCCCCATGTTTTGTTGGCAGTTTGTTCCATAGGCACACCGTCGATCACGATCAATGGCTGGTTGTTACCCGATACCGATGAAGATCCGCGGATCTGGATCGTAGAGCCGCTGCCCGGGCCGCCGTTGGATTGTACGCGAACACCGGCGATTTTGCCCGACAGTGCATTCGCCACGTTCGTCGAGCGCGATTCGGTCAATGCGCTTCCTTTTACTTCCTGTACTGTATATCCCAACGCCTTTTTCTCACGCTCGATACCGAATGCGGTGACGACCACCTCGGCAAGCTGTCGCGTGTCGGCGTCCAGTTTGATGTCGAATTTGGATTGGTTTCCGATCGGCATTTCTTTGATCAGAAAACCCACGTATGATATGACGAGCACGCCGTCACCCGGAACCGAAAAGCTGAAATTACCGTCAGCATCGGCGTTTGTACCCACATTGGTGCCTTTGTAAATGATCGACGCTCCTGCAAGTCCGAGACCATCTTCGGCTGCCGTTACCTTGCCGGACAGTTGGCGCACTTGTGCGAAAACGACCGGAGAACACAGACAAGCCCATATAAATAAGAGTAGAACTTTACGCATGGGGAATCAGAGTTAAATTGTTAGGTGTTCGGTAGTAGTAGGAGGAGAATAAAGTTATGGCTGTGAGGCGTCCACACTTCCATGCGCCGCACACACTTTCGCGTGGACAGAACAACACAGCCATAAGCTTGCAACACTGCTTTTCCGGAAAGCAATACCCTCTTTAATCGAGGACAAACAGGGCGAAAAGTTTCAGTTAGGCCATAGAAAAGCCAGACGTCGACAAGCGGTATTTGTCCACGGTGTTTAAGAAACCTGTATTAAAAAAATTATATGTGCGTTGGAGTCAATCTTACCCGACGGCCACGATTTGGCGCATCTTCTTTGCAGTAAGCGTATCTCAACACTCCGGATATATTCATGTGCGGCTGGAATATATCTCCGGTTTAGAAGTTCTGTCATTCGTTTAATGACTTTTCAAATATACTGACAATGTCAAATAATGCAAGAGAATAGATTTAAAAAATGAAGTTTTTTGCAATAAAAATTGGTCATTTAAAATCAATACAGACTATTATTGTAATAATTCGATAAATAGTTTTACTAATCCGATTTTTAACGCTTCCTACTGGTTTTGTAGATTAGTACTTCAATTTCTAGTTCGTAAATGGCTTAAATATAGATGTTTATAAAATTTTAATTTCTTAGAAAATGCCACAGTGCAACGGTGGGCCGTTTTTCTGGCAGCTGCGTATGCAAACGTGTGAAATCATAAAAAAGAGCGCCCCGGCTAAGAGGCGCTCTTTTTGTTTGTATTGAAAAAGTTATATTTCTGTATCAAGGTTGGTCAATGAACCGCTTCAAAATAGGGCGGTAAGAATCGATGCGGCGGTCGCGCAGGAACGGCCAGGTGGTGCGGTAGAAGTCGAGCTTTCCGAGATCCAGTTCTTCCACGTGCGTGACTTCGCCTTCGTGCGGCGCGAGGTAAAGCAGGCGACCCTGGGGGTTGGCGATGAACGAGCCGCCCCAGAACTGCTGGTCGGCTTCGCGGCCTACGCGGTTCACGGAAACTACATACACGCCGTTTGCGACGGCATGTCCGCGTTGCACGGTTTGCCAGGCGCCGTATTGCTCTTCGTTGATAATAGGATCCGTCTCGTTCACGTCCCAGCCGATGGCGGTGGGGTAGAAGAGGATTTCCGCGCCCATGAGGCTGGTAATGCGTGCTGCTTCAGGGTACCATTGGTCCCAGCAGATGAGCACGCCTATTTTGGCAAATTTGGTATTGAAAATCCGGTAGCCGTCGGTGTCCTGCTCGGTTACCGGCGAACCGTCGACCGGCGCATCGCCTGGCGTGAAATAGAATTTTTCGTAGTAACCCGGATCGTCGGGAATGTGCATTTTGCGGTATTTGCCCAAGTAACCACCGTCGGCGTCGAGGACGGCGGTGGTATTATGGTACAAGCCATGCGCACGTTTTTCGAACAGCGACGCGATGATCACCACGCCCAGCTCCTTCGCCAATGCCCCAAGTGACTCGGTGGAAGGACCTGGAATGGCCTCAGCCAGACTGAAATTGCTATGGTCTTCGACGTCGCAGAAATAGAGCGATTTGAACAGCTCTTGCAGACAGATAATATTCGCGCCCTTTTGCGCAGCTTCACGGATTTTTTCGGTAGCCTTCAGAAAGTTAGCATCAACGTCCGAAGTGCAGCTCATTTGCACCAGACCAATGTTTACTTTTTTTGCCATTTTGGATGTTTGTGTGGATGAATGTCGGACTGAAATGTAACACTAATTAGGCTGCGGGAGTTCGGGGATGGAGAAATCGAATGCAATATCGTTCATGCATTTGAAATGGCCCTTGGGGCATTTGCTGTAACCGATCTTCGAGCACGGCCGGCAATCGAGTCCTTTTACTTCCAGCTTTTCGAATGCCGTGCGGTAGGGATACATCCCAAATTCAGGGATCGTATTGCCCCAGATCGAATACACTTTCTTCCGGAATGCCGCCGCGACGTGCATTAAGCCGGTATCGTGCGAGAAAACGATCAATGCTTTTTGGATCAGGGAAGCCGATTGGTTGAAATTGTATTTACCACATGCATTGAAAACCAGCGCATCACCTAATGCCACGCGAATTGCTTCCCCGGCCTCGAAATCTTCCGGCCCGCCGAGTAAGATGACAGGGTGGTTGATTTTCCGGCAAAGCTCGATCATTCGTGGCACAGGCATTTTCTTCGTGAAATGCTGCCCGCCGATCGCGTAGGCGACGTAGCTCTTCCGGTGCGTTGCCGGCAGCCATTCGAGCTCGACCTGATCTTTATAGGGAATAAAATAGTCGAGCCCCTCGCCGTCGTTTTGGATGTTGAATGTTTTTAAGGTATCCAAACAACGGTCCACGATGTGGACGGGAGGCATGTAATTGACCTTGAACTGTGTCATGAGCCACTTTTGCACATTCAACTTTTCGAAACTGAATGCGGGTACGCCGAGCGTCCATTTAATGCGGAGCGTGCGGATATTCCGGTGGAGATCGATGATGCAGTCGAACTTTTCCTTTTTGAGCAGCGAGAGTAATTCGGCGGAGTTGCCCTTTTCCAGCAGCCAAACCTTGTCGATATAAGGATTGTCGCGAAGGAGAAATTCGAATTTGCTTTTTGTAAAATAATGGATTTCGGCCTCGGGCATCTGCTTTTTCAGGCAGCGCACCACGGGCGTTGTGAGCACAATGTCGCCGATGGAGGAAAAACGCAGGATGAGGAATTTGACCGGTTTATTCACTTTGAAGTTGCTGAAGTAGCTGTGACTGCGGAAGATTTTCCGGCTTTTTGTGTTTCCAGCGCTTATGCGACCAGAGCCAGTTTTCGGGTTGATGGATGATGTCCTTTTCCATAAAACCGATCTGTGCCTGCAAAATGCTATTGTTGGGTGCCAGTTTGGGCGTTTCCGTAATCAGTTTGAAATAGCCTCTGTAGAAGCCTCTTTTCATTTCGTTTTTCAAAACGGCCATGTACAAAACCGGGGAATTAAGTCGCCTTGCGATCGTTTCCACACCCCGAAACACGCCGGTATCCTGATGAAGGAATTTCGTCCAAAACGCCTTCTCCGGCACCGGTGACTGGTCGTTGATGAGTATAAATATAAAAGGACGTTCGCGCGGCTGCATGGCTTTGGAGATGGCTTCTTTCATCGTGACCATCTCAGTGCCGAACCGTGTCCTCACATTTCTGAACCAGTTTTCAAACGCATCGTTTTGTAGTTCGTGATACACGACCACCATCTGGTGAGAGAGCCGCGCCGAGCCAAAAAGGTTCATCATTTCCCAGTTTCCCAGGTGCCCCGCTACTACGACCAGATTTTGATTTTTTTGGTAATACTCATCCAGAATAGACACGTCCAGATCAATCCGGGCTAACAAATCCTCCCGGGTAATCGATTTCAGTTTGATCGTTTCAAAAATGATATCGGTGAAATTGCGGTAAAATTTAGCTGCAATGCGCTGGATAGTTTGCTCTTCGGACGCAGGAAAACTGTTTCGGAGATTGCTCAGGATGACCTTTTTTCTATATTGACCGATATCGAAAATGAGAAAGCGGAAGATGTCCGAAAGCTTGTAGAGAACTCCCCAGGATAGCTTCGATATTGCATTGAGCAGGATCAAAAATAAATGGGTAAAAAACGCTTTCATGGAAACGGATATCTTGTACTTAACCGGTAATTAGTCTGCAAAGGTAGCATTTTGATGGCACTTTCCTTTTGTTTATATTCACTGGTTCAAACAGTAAGATAATGCTATGCTGGAAGGATTATTTGACATCAAGAATGATCGCAGACTAAGCGTCTACCTGTACCGCGCAGGTTTCGGCATGTGGCTGATGTACCTTGTGCTGGGCGCACCTGCATTGCATGTGTACAAACACTACCGCCAGGATTGCGGAATGCTGTGTTTCGTACTGATGATCTTCGGTTTTACCGCTTCCATGGTGTACGATTATTTCCACCACCGCGACCAATACGAAATCAAGAAGAAGTGGCTGTTTATCAGCTATGTAATACTCGCGGGGCTTATCTATTTCCTGGAATTCCGCGGCCATGAAAACAGCATCAATCTCGACTGGCTGCTGGGCCTGCTTTAATCCGCGAACCCATTAACGGGCTGAGCGTTGTTCTGCATCATTTCCCGCACTTTTCCGTAGGAAAGATCTGGTAATGCCGCCACCTTGCCGATCACGATAATGGCGGGGGACGCCATTTCGCTCACCTGTGAAAGCGGTACGATGTTTCCGATTTTGCCTGTGACGACTTTCTGTTCTTCAAGGGTCCCGTTTTGAATAATGGAAATGGATTCGTCGAATTTGCCCAGTTCGGAATAGATGGCGACGATCTCCTGCAATTTGTGAAGGCCCATTAAAATAATGACCGTGGCGGTAGATTGCGCCGCGAGTTGTACGTCTTTCGAAAGCTCGTGCTGTTTGGTAGTACCGGTAATGACCCAGAAACTTTCGCTCAAACCGCGGGAAGTCAGTGGAATGCCCGCCAATGCTGGTGCTGCGTAACTGCTTGAAATGCCTGGGATCACTTCAGACTCAATGCCGTGTTCCGCTGCAAAAAGGATTTCCTCGTAACCGCGACCGAATATGAACGAGTCGCCGCCTTTCAACCGCACCACTTCGCCATATTGACGTGCCTTTTCCACGATCAGGTCATTGATATCGTCCTGGCCGCAACTGGTTTTGCCGAAACGTTTGCCGACAAGGATTTTGACGCAATTTTCCGGGCAGTAGTCCAGTAAAGAGGGGTGTGCAAGGGAATCGTATAGTACAACCCGTGCTTTTTGCAGGGCCTTGATCCCTTTGAGGGTGATCAGGTCGGGATCCCCCGGACCTGCACCGATAAGTGTCAGTTTCATGGTGAAAGGGACTTCGGCTGTCGGCTTTCGGCTGTCGGCCTTTTTTGTGCAAGTATCAACACAAGAAAAAGCCGACTGCCGATGGCCGATTGCCGACAGCCATTTTAACTATCTTTTCCGAAAGAAAGCTCTTGCAATGCAGGCTCTCCGGTTTCGATCAATTGGGACTCGCGGGTTTCGCGAACGAAATTCAGGAAGTTTTCGGCAGTATTGATAAAATAGCTGGCGAATGCTTCGCTTGGTTCAAATTTGTTAATGCTGAATACCAGTGATTTAAACGGTGTCTCAGCCTGATTCTCTACTGCAAATTCAGCGGGGACATTGTATTTGAACTCCTGTCCGAAATGCGTTTCAAAATCGTTGATAATGCCGTACTGCGTGTTGGTAGTCACGTCTTTCGACATTAAAAGACCTTTCGCGCCGGTGATGAACACGTTGTATGCATGGTAAATCGCATCCGCCCAAACACCCGATTGGAAAGATTCTTTCGCCAGATTCAGTTTCTCCTGACCTTCGATGATGGTTGTAGCCACAAGGTCGACGAGTACCGAAGCACATTCCCCAACCCCGATTTCGGTTTTGAACAATTCATCGTGGTCCCAGTCGCGGTAGTCGTCGTCCTGAACGGTTGTCAGGTCCGCAAGGGGTTTCAGCAACTGGAAGAAGTAATTTTTAGTCTGGCGCAGATAGTATTGATTGAAATACTCACCGTCCATAGCATTTGCTTCGAAATCATTGAAAAGCAGGCGCAACACTTCCGGTCCGCGTTTGGTAGGGACCTTGATCACCTTATCGCCGATCAGACCAATGCCATCGCCGGAGAAACCGCCGCCGAGCAACACTTGCAATGCAGGCAGAACCAGCTTACCATTCTTGATCGAGCTGCCGTGGAAACCGATGTTGGCCGCATTGTGCTGGCCGCAACCGTTCATACAGCCGCTGATCTTGATCTTAATGTCCTGATTATAAATCATTTCTGGGAACTCGTCGCGCATTACGTCTTCGAGTACGCGAGTGATTCCGTAGCTGCTGGAAATCGCAAGGTTACAGGTATCGGTTCCAGGGCAGGTGGTAATGTCCATCGTGCTGTCGAAACCTGGTGCTGCAAGGCCCAGTTTCGCGAGTTCATGGTAAATAGCTACCAAATCTTCGCCTTTCACGAAACGCAGGATATAACCCTGGTTTACGGTCACACGAATATCGTCAGCAGCATATTGGCGAACTACATCAGCCAGACTACGAGCAATGTCGGAGCTCATATCACCCAGCAACACGCGCAGCTGCACGGCATACCAGCCTTTTTGTTTTTGTTCAAATGTGTTGGTACGCAGCCATTTAGTGAAAATATCCAGCTTGTCGGCATCGATGCTTTCAGCAGCAATTTTCAGGATTTCCGCTTCGGACAATGCGGGACGTGGCGCGTGATTGATCGCCTCATACTCATTAGTTCCAAAAAGGTCTTCCGGAATCTGGAACGATTTGTTTCTAACCGCTTTGCGCTCTTCCTCCACTTTCTCCATCATGCCTTCGAGGCCGAGGTCATTGAGAAGGAACTTCATACGCGCTTTATGACGACGTACGCGCTCGCCGTAACGGTCGAATACGCGAAGCATTGCCTCGATAAAAGGAATTATCTTGTCTTCTTCGAGGAATTCAAATGCAGTTTGTGCCGAGAAAGGCTGGGCGCCAAGCCCACCGCCGATCAGTACTTTGAAGCCGCGAACGGTTTCACCCGCTTCGTTCTGACCCATTTTGGCGATCAGACCCACGTCGTGAATGAATGCCAATGCGGAGTCTTTCTCAGAAGAAGAAACGGCAATTTTAAACTTCCGGCCCATATCCTGGTTGATCGGGTTGCGGAGGAAATAGGTGAAGATCGAATGGGTGATCGGCGTCACGTCGAACGGCTCATCCGGATCGATACCCGCGACAGACGATGCTGTAACGTTACGAATGGTATTACCACAAGCTTCTTTCAAAGTAATGCCGGCATCTTCCAGATCAGCCCACAATTGGGGAGAATCTGCCAATTTTACAAAGTGCAGCTGGATATCCTGGCGCGTGGTTGCATGCAGGTTACCCGTCGCAAATTTGTCGGAAGTATCTGCAATACGGACCAGCTGATCGGCTGTAATGCGGCCGTAAGGCAATTTGATACGAATCATCTGCACGCCAGGCTGGCGCTGACCATACACACCGCGTGTCAGACGGAATTTACGGAAAGCCTCTTCCGGAGTTTCGCCGGAGTAGAATCCACCGATTTTTTGTTGCAGGTCAATGATATCGCGCTTCGCAACGGCGGATACTTTGTCAGAAATGATTAAATCGCTCATGAT
Source organism: uncultured Dyadobacter sp. (assembly GCF_946482605.1). Next base: position 72,360 of record NZ_CAMLSE010000001.1, read on the forward strand.
GATATTCTAATCGTCTATCGGGATAGTATATTTTTATTCAATAGTGCGGTGGCGTTGTCCCTTCGACTTCGCTCAGGGTGACAAAGCATGTCAGGCTGAGCGGAGTCGAAGCCCCAACATTACTCGATCATACAAGCCCCAACCGTCACATTGGACGTTTCGTCGATCAGGATCGCTGCGCCGTTTGCGCGGTTTTGCTGATAGGGGTCGTATGCGATGGGCTGGGCCGTCCTGAGCACGATTCTTGCTACGTCGTTCAGTTTCAGGGCCTCTACCTCATCCAATTTTTCATAAGAGTTGATGTCGATCTGATACTCAATGCCACGGATTGAGCAGCGTGAACGCGCTGTACCGTGCTGCAAAACGTATTTGTTGCCTGGTTTCAACGTCTTCTTGTCATCCATCCAGCACACCAGCGCTTCGATATCCTGGCTTACGATCGGCGAGTTGTTAACCGAAACAATAGTATCGCCGCGGCTGATATCGATATCGTCTTCCAGTAATATCGTTACAGACTCAAGAACAGATGCCTCCGGTATTTCGTTTCCGCCAAACTCGATTTTAGCGATTTTAGACTCTCTTTCAGAAGGCAATACCTTAATAGCATCCCCTTTTTTGAAAGTACCGCTCTGAACACGTCCTGCGTAGCCACGATAGTCATGCAGATCATCAGTTTGAGGGCGGATCACATATTGTACCGCGAAACGGCCGTCTTCCTGGTTCTGGTCTTTCAGTACATTTACATTTTCGAGTACCGAAAGCAATGTTTCACCAGTATACCAGCTCATGCTTTCCGAACGGTCGACGATATTGTCGCCATTCAAAGCGCTCACCGGAATAATGGTCAGGTCCCTGATCGAAAGCTTCTCCGCCAATTCTTTGTAGCTTTTGGCGATTTCCAGGAATGCATCTTCCGAGTTGCCTACCAAATCCATTTTGTTCACTGCCACGATCACGTGGGGGATACCCAGCATGGAAGCGATCAGTGAGTGACGGCGGGTTTGTTCAACCACACCATGACGTGCATCCACCAGGATAATGGCCAGGTCCGCATTGGAAGCTCCCGTCACCATGTTGCGGGTGTACTGAATGTGCCCCGGCGCATCGATGCTGATAAACTTGCGATTCGGCGTCTGGAAATATTTGTACGCTACATCGATGGTAATACCCTGTTCGCGCTCCGAACGAAGACCGTCCGTCAGCAACGCAAGGTCAATTTCACCGGCATTACGAGTTTTGCTGGCGCGCTCGATGGCTTCCATCTGATCGGCCAGGATATTTTTTGTATCGTAAAGCAAGCGTCCGATCAGGGTGCTTTTACCGTCGTCTACGGAGCCTGCTGTAATGAATCTTAATAAGTCCACTGTTGTAATTTTGAATGAGTGAATGAGTGAATGAGTAAATTTTGAATGACTGAATGACTGAATGACCGAATAATATTCTCTCCTTTCTCCGTTCTTCCATTCTCCTTCCTCCCACAACTCAAAAATATCCGCCCTTCTTCCGATCTTCCATCGCCGCTTCCGTCTGCTGGTCGTCGATGCGGGTTTCGCCGCGTTCGCTGATTCTTGAAATCGTTATTTCAGCGATTACTTCGTCCAGGGTGGCTGCTGCGGATTCTACTGCTGCGGTACAGGTCATATCGCCCACGGTACGGAAACGCACCTGGCGGGTTACGATCTGGTCTTCCGGATCGGGCTCGATGACCGGCGTGTTGTTCAGCAGTTTGCCGTCGCGGAGGATCAACTCGCGCTCATGTGCGAAGTAGATCGAAGGCAACTCTATTCCTTCTCTTTTCAGGTAAGCCCAAACATCCAGTTCGGTCCAGTTCGAGATCGGGAACACGCGTACGTTTTCACCTTTCTGAATGCGGCCATTGAACAAATTCCAAAGCTCGGGGCGCTGGCGTTTCGGGTCCCACTGACCAAACTCGTCGCGAAACGAGAAGATACGCTCTTTGGCGCGTGCCTTTTCTTCGTCGCGGCGTGCGCCGCCAATACATGCGTCAAATTCAAATTCTTCGATGGTATCCAGCAACGTGAAAGTCTGCAACCAGTTACGGCTTGCATTTTTGCCGGTTTGCTCCTTCAACCCTTTCGCTTTGATGGTATCCTCCACATAGCGAACGATCAGTTTCGCATTGATTTGTTCGGCCAGCTCGTCGCGGTACTCGATCGCCTCGATGAAGTTATGACCGGTATCGACGTGCACCAGCGGGAAGGGGATTTTACCGGGGGCAAATGCTTTTCTAGCCAAATGAACCAATGTGATCGAATCCTTACCTCCTGAAAACAACAGGGCAGGGCGCTCAAACTGGCCGGCTACTTCACGCATAATGTAAATGGCCTCTGCTTCCAGCTGATCCAGATAATCCGGAGCGCTGCGTTCACTAATCTCCCGTTGGATGTCGGAGGCCTCGTTCACTGAAATTGACATATTATTGGTTATTGATTTTAATGTTAAAAGGGCTTTAAGCGCTAGGCTTTAAGCTATAAGCTGTAAGCTAAGACCTAATGCTTATAGCTTACAGCTTATAGCCTACGGCTACTTCGCGTGCAACCCACACTCTTTCTTCGACTCGTCCTCCCACCACCATCTTCCGGCGCGGAAATCCTCGCCTTCCTGGATCGCACGTGTACAAGGTGCGCAGCCGATGCTTACGAAGCCTTTGTCGTGCAATGGGTTATAAGGAATACCATTTGATTTTACGTATTGCTTCACTTCTTCGAAAGACCAATGCAAGATCGGGTGGAACTTGAAAAGCTGGTGTGCCTCGTCCCATTCGAGCCTCGGCATATCATGACGGTTCCCCGACTGTTCTGCCCGGATACCCGTCACCCAGATAACCGCGCCCTTAAGGGCACGGTTAAGCGGCTCCACCTTGCGGATGAAACAGCATTCCTTGCGGTTTTCGATCGATTCGTAGAAACTTAGCGGGCCTTTCGTGCTCACCATATTCTCTACGGCCTCCGTTTGCGGGTAATACACCTTTATTTTGGTGTCGTAGCGGTTATTGGTCTTCTGCAAAGTCATATAAGTCTCCGCGAAAAGCCGCCCGGTATCCAATGTAAAGATCCCGATATTGATATTATTCTTTAAAATAAGGTCGCTGATCACCTGGTCTTCGTATCCAAGACTGGTTGAAAAAACGACTTCCCCGGGAAAAAGATCCGCCAGAATCGCGAGCGATTCGATTTCACTTTTGCCTTCGATGGCGGCGTTTAAAGATGCTAATGTTTCGTTCATGGTTGTTCTCCGGCCAATTTGATGGCCTCATTTAATATGCGGTCGCTGATACGGAAATCAGTTTCCAATATTTTTTCAAAAACCGCTTTGGCCGATGGTATCTTGTTTTCCGTTTTGGCTTTCACAATCACCCCGATCGTACCGGTCACTTTAATACTCATTTTCGCCGCTGTTTTCCGGGCTTTCAGATCGTCGAGGATCACCGTGCAGCCCTGCGTTTCAAATGCAAGGGTCAATGCAGATGCTTCTCCGAGATCCAGTATTTCCTCGAACAGCGATTGCAGGGTTTTGTTTTCAACTTCCTTGACTTCGATCCACTCAGGCAGATCACCGCCGAATTCCCCTGCAATTTCTTTTGTGACAAAAACCTGCTTGTAAACACTTCTCAGAATTTCTAGCTCTTCGATTTTGGCTAACAAAATCAGACAACTGGAATCCGCGATGACAAGCGCATCATGCATTGGCAATGTCACTTTTTAAATCTTCTATCGAGCCGCCGAAAAGGGAAAACCCAAACCTCCCCATGATCTCGATAAAGGCCCTTTTACTAATGCCGACAATCTCCGCAGCCTGACCAACGCTCACCTTACCGCGCTCATAAAGCTGACCGGCCAGAAGCATTTTGATTTCAAATTCTTCTGAATCCAGGGACTCCGGTAAGTTGATGGTCAACGCTTTCATATCGACATTATATTGAACTTTTTATACTACTCCAATATATCACTTTTCACCGACACTTCCACGGCCTGTGTGAAGTCCTCGATGAGGTCCTCAATGTCCTCTAAACCGACCGAAATACGGATCAAACCTTCGGTAATGCCCAATGCGGCTTTCTCCTCAGGCTTCAATTTTGCGTGGGTCGTCGTGTTCGGGTTGGTGACGATCGTGCGGGTGTCGCCCAGGTTGGATGACAGCGATGCGATCTCCAATGCATCCATAAATGCCGCCACGCGTTCGAAACCGCCTTCAAGGTCGATGGTTACGATAGATCCGCCAGCGCTCATTTGTCGCTTCGCCAGTTCGTATTGCGGATGCGATTCCAGGAACGGGTATTTTACCGATTTAACATCAGGATGTTTGTCCAGTGCAGTAGCCAATGCCAATGCATTGGAAGCATGCTTCTCCATTCTCAGGTGCAGGGTTTCAAGACTTTTGCTCAGTACCCAGGCGTTGAATGGAGACATAGATGGCCCCGTCTGGCGGCAGAAGAAGCGCAACTCTTTGATATATTCTTTTTTACCTACCACGATACCACCCAGCACGCGGCCCTGGCCATCCATGAACTTCGTCGCGGAATGTAACACGAGGTCGGCGCCGAAATCGGCAGGGGTTTGTAATGCAGGTGAAGCAAAGCAGTTATCTACGTTGAAAATAATGTTGTGTTTCTTGGTAATGCGGCCGATCATCGCCAGGTCTACCAGGTCGAGTCCCGGATTCGATGGGGTTTCGAGGTAGATCATACGGGTATTGGGCTGTACTGCGGCTTCCCATTCCGCTTCGCTTGCGTCTGCATCCAGGTAGGTGTGCGTAATGCCCCATTTGGGCAATATTTGCGTGATAATCTGATGCGCAGAACCGAACAATGCCCGGCAAGCCAGGATATGGTCGCCGCTTTTCAGCAACGCAGCCATACTCGCAAACACCGCCGCCATGCCGGTTGCCGTTGCCACGCCGTCTTCCAGACCTTCCAGCATGCAAACCTTATCCACAAACTCCTGCACACTCGGGTTCGAAAAGCGGCTGTAAATATTACCTTCTTCGGTTTCCTCAAAAAGTGCTTTTCCCTGCTCGGCGCTCTCGAATGTGAAGCTGCTGGTCAGAAAAAGGGGAGTCGAATGCTCGCGATACTTGGTTTTACCGGTCTGGGTGCGTATCGCTTTGGTTTGTTTTTTCATAAATGGTAGTAGGCTTTAAGCTGTAAGTTATAAGCTTTAGGCTTAAAGTTTTTTTTGTTAATCTATTGTTAATCAAATTAATATCACTCAATAACTCTGGTTTGAATCCTTTCTGCATACAGCCTATTGCTTAAAGCTTATAGCCTAAAACTTTAAGCCCACCGCTTACAGCGAACTCAAAACCATATAAATAATCCTCACGCTGACGATGATGACGATCGTTCCTACCATGATCATCATGGTTTTGATCGGCAGGCGGCGGGATAGTGTGGCGGCGATGGGTGCGGAGACCATACCACCAAGGATAAGGCCCAATACCACTTGCCAGTGTGAAAATCCGATGATGCTGATGAATGTGACCGAGCTTGCCAGTGATACGAAGAACTCTGCGAGGTTCACGGACCCGATGGTGTATTTGGGGTGCCTTCCGCGCGCAATCAGCGTCGAAGTTACAATCGGTCCCCAGCCGCCACCGCCAATGGAATCCAGCGTTCCGCCCGCCATCGCCAGCCAGCCGATCTTCTTGATCGGCTTTTTCTCAACTCGTTTCTTTAACGCTTTCTGGATAATAAGGATTCCCAGGATCAGCGTATAAATTGCCACTAATGGCTTAATGATATAAATGTATTGTTCGAGCGAGGACAGGGCATAGGCGCCCACAATCGCACCGAGCACGCCTGGGAAGAGTATCTTTTTAAACAACTTGCTGTTCACATTCCCGAATTTCAGGTGCATATAACCCGAAACGCCACTCGTAAAAATCTCGGAAGTATGAACGCTGGCACTCACGGCCGACGGCGGAACGCCCAGTGTCAGCAGGAATGTCGATGCGGTAACGCCGTAAGCCATACCCAATGCGCCGTCGATCATCTGGGCCACAAAGCCACCGAGGATATAGTAAAAAAAGCTTTCGCTTACTTCAAGCTCGTTCCACAGGAGCGTCAGCCGGTCGTAAGAGAAAAAGGTGAAGAGCAAATGCCCGACGATCATCAACGCGATCGCAGAGAAGATGTTAACCGCGATTTCGGTACGACTCCTTTTACGAATGGTGGCGGCCCAAAGCTTTTGCTGGATCGTTTCCCAGGTGAGGGGCGTTTTTGGATTATTCCTGGAATTGGAAAATGCAGGAGCGGTATTTTTCGGGTCAATGACCGCCGATTGGAAGATATCGTCCGATTCGCCCGGTAAATCGCGCAGAAAAACCACCTTGCCCTGCTCGCGAGCAAGTGCAGCCAAACGTCGATCTTCCTCAGGATCACCACTTGCAATGTATGCCACGTGGAGAGATTCCCAGGTATTTTCGTTGTTTTCCGTCGAGGGTGTCAAATCCGCCGCTTCCTTCAAAGTCTATGTAGTATACTATAATTGTAGAGTAAACTTTCAAGAAAATAGCAAACTAGTGTTTGCTATTTCAGGTCGGCAAATTTAAGATCAAATTGTTAGTTTTCAAAGAATAAAAAAGGAAGCAGCATTAATAGCACCTGACTTCCATGAGCGACACCGGCACCTGCGCGTGGCTGTTTCGCAGCCTGATTTTCAGCAAATGCGTGGTTACCGGTTCTGCCAACGTCAGAGTTTGTTTGGTCAGATGGTTGTCATTTATCGTTCCGATTACATGATCCGCGTCATCAAGTACTTCTATCTGTTGCGTGCAGAAAGGCATTACAGTTTCGGGATGGACGTAAATGACGTTCTCCATCGGATGGTCGAAATCCGTGTCGAAGACGAAATCGATTCTTGAAATGCTTTGAACATGGTCCCACCGGATGGATAGTTCCGGTTCTCGGTCACCGATGGCGGCTACCCATGCATTGGGTCCGGCAATCGGGCGGTGCCAGCCATTTTTCAGGTTTTCTGTGCCAAAAAGTGAAACAGGCTTGCTCAATGTAAAGGCGAGGTTCAAACCGGCCGGGCGGCGCTGCGGGCACCAGAACTCGAATGTGTCCACGCCCAGGTCTTCGGTAGGCTCCTGTTTGCCGTAGTTGGATACCGCCGGATTAGTTGCATTGAAAACAGTTACCAGCCCGGTCACGCGCTGCTCGCTGTACTGGATTCTGATGTGCTCATTTTTAATAAAGCAAACAAACGCATAGCTTTCCTCGGGGAAATAGCTGGTCCAGTCCAGGACTAGTTCATGCTTGCCTGTGATTAAATGGTAACTTCTGGTTTCCAAAGTCACATCCGGCGTGTGATTGAATGCTTTGCTGCTCTTGCGGAGTTCCACAACCAGTTCCGTTTCCTGTGATGCTTCAACCCAAACAGTTACGCCAGGCATTTCGCCTTTTACGGGGAGCATTTGCGCCACCGAATGTTCAATCGTTTTCCAAAGGTCGGAGCCGGGCAGTTCGTTCAATTCCAATGTGGAAGAGGCCGTTATTTGTGCGCCATTTAGTAGGTTATCAGGATCTGAAACCTGGGTTTGCGGCAGATACTGCCCCGAGCGCCAGAGTTCCAGTTGCAGTTCCTCCAGATGCTTTTCACCGACTTCCCGCGGTGAGCAGTTGTGCTTTTTAGCAACCGCCGCCGCGATCGCGACCGCCTGCCCACCGGTAGCGCTTGTCGCCATCACACGTGTAGATGCAAATGCGACGTGCGTGGCGCTGATGATGCGGCCCGCGATGAACAGGTTTTCAATATTTTTGCTGTAAAAACAGCGATAGGGGATGCTGTAAACGCCTTTGCTATGCCACTGGTTGCAGCCGGCCTGGTCGGAATACACACCGTCGGCGGGGTGTAGATCGAGGCTCCAACCGCCGAATGCGACCGTGTCGGGAAACACCTGTTGCTCCACCACATCCTGTTGTTTCAAAAGGTAATCCCCCTCAAAACGGCGGCTTTCTCGTTTGCCGGGGATCGCACCGACCCATTCAAGCGTCATATTCTCCGCTTCCGGGAATTCACCAGAGTTTTTAATATAATTCCAGGCACCGTAAACCACCTTCCAAAGTTCCCATTTGATCTTTTCGGTATCGTGCACGGTATCCATTCTGCCGCCATATTCCAGCCACCACAGCCGGCAGCCGAAGTCTTTGGGATTGAAAGTCTTATAACGCGGGATTTCGGTAATATCCTGCAACGCAAAGGAAGGAGCCACAAACTTCACCGGGCGACCTATATCCTTGGAATAGAAATACATAGAATGTCCCAAAAGCTCACCATACCCCTTGTCGGGCGCGAACTTTTCTCCGAATTCCTCCATTGACTCGGCCCCCATCCGGAATGCAGCCCCAGCCAGGAATCCGACAATGCCATCGCCCGACGAATCGCAGAAAAGTGGTGCTTTCAACGTGTATTTGGTGCTATTCTGGCTGCAAAATGCATGAACCGCTTCGATCTTATCGCCGGTTTGTGTTTTGTCAAGATCGTAAACCGCCGTGTTGAGTAGCAGCGTCACGTTTTCTTCCTGTGTTACTTTTTCGAGTAAAACCGTATCGAAGATCAAGGGGTTGCCGTCGGGGTTGCGGTAGGCGTTTTCAAGCATAATTTCATCAATTACACCACCTTCGCGCGCCCAGCGGTTGTTGTTTCCCATATGCGAGGTGGCACCTAGTATCCATAGCCGCACTTCGCTGGAACAGTTGCCGCCCAATACGGGCCGGTCCTGTACGAGCACTACTTTCAATCCGGCCCGTGCCGCTGTAATGGCCCCGCAGGTGCCCGTCAATCCGCCGCCTACAATCACGAGGTCTGCCGCAAGTGCAATGGTTTTAGGTTCTCTTTTGTGTGTCGATTCTCCGATTATCATCTTGTCAGGTCTTTATATGTCGTGGTCTGCCAGCCATTTATGGCCACATTATTTAAGATCAATGTCAGTTTGTGTGGTAATGAAGCCGGTCGGCTTGACTACTGTAATATGTATTTGCTTATCGAACCCGCGGATGGGTATCGTGATCTCTTTGTGCTCGCCGGGATTCAGGTTGGGAACGGTTATGCTTGCCTCTCCTGCCTTTAAAATATAGCCGCGAAGCGTTTTTGAAGGGAAATCTCCGCGGGAAGTGATTTTTAAAACCAATTGGTGAACTCCCTGATCGCCGGTTTTAAAACTTGCTTTTTCAACCAAAACAGGGGAAAATTCTCGCTGATGCACCGGATAGGCCAGCCTTGGCGAGCGGTCGGGCCCCACAATGCCCCACGGCCGAAAACCGTTCACATTCGTGCCAAACAGCTTGCTGCGGTAGTCATTATAAGTCCACCACGACGCACCGGCGATGAACGGGCGTTTACGGATTTCAGCTATTACATCCGTTAAATGCTGCGCCTGGCCAGCCTCGCCGCCCTTACCATCCGATCGCGTACCCCATTCACTGATAAACACCGGCTTGTCAGGATACAGCATGTGAATATGGTCCAGTGCTTTGGCATGGCCGCCATAGGTGTTAGTAGAAACAAAATCGACGTACTGGCTCGCCTCGTCCTCCGGTTTGGCAGGCAACTGGTTCAGGAGCATACTCGCAAATGTGTACAGGCGCGTGGGATCGAGCTCGCGTGCGTAGGCGATCATGTCCTTCGTCCAGCGCTGACCTGCGGCAGTGGTCGATCCGTATTCATTACCAACGCTGTATGCGATCACGCTCGGGTGGTTCCAGTCGCGTTCGGCCATTTCGCGGAACTGCGACCGAAATTTGACGCGCATCGAGTCGTTATCCATTTGCTTCGGCGTAAGCTGCCAGTTGCCAGCTTCGGTGATGATCAGCATGCCATAGCGGTCGGCCAGGTCATAGAAATATTCCGAAGGTGTATAATGCGTGAGGCGCTGGAATTCCATGCCCGCCTCTTTCATCAATTTGAAATCCTTCTCGATGAGCCAATCGGGCTCCACTGAGCCGAGACCGGGGTAATCGATCACCCGGTTGCCGCCGCCAACTTTGACCGGCTTCCCGTTCAAAAGGATCTGTGCATTGCTCACTTCAATTTTCCGGATCCCGAAATTCGAAGCCAGCGTATCGCCACCGATGATGGTTTTTAATTCATACAAATTAGGCTGGTCGAGGTCCCAAAGTTTGGTTTGCGCCGCCGTTAATGCAGCTTCGGCTTCAATTACCGCAGTTTGTCCAGCCGGAATGCTCGCCGTATTCGTTTTCCATTTGAGGGTCAAAGATTTTTTATCCTGCCAAACTGAGAAATCGATTTTGGGCGTAGCCGCACTAGCGGACGCATTCCGCACCCTGATTTTGGCTTTCACTACCGCCGAACCCTTGGCCAGGTCAGGCGTGGGGTCGATCTTCACATTTTCGGCATAAACTTCCGGTTCGATCGTCAGGTAAACCGGCCGGACAATGCCGCCATAATTCACCCAGCCCACAAATCCGTCGTTGATATCGCCCTTGTCCTTAATGCCGGGAATCGTGTTCGTTTTCCAGGTGTCATTATTCACTGCCACAACGAGCAGGTTATTGCCATCTTTCAACTGATCCGTCACATCGAACGCGAACGGCGTGTAGCCTCCCTCGTGTTCGCCGACTTTCTGGCCATTCAGCCACACATTGGTTTTGTAGTAAGCACCATCGAAATGCAGGATTACGCGTTTTCCGTTGACGGCCTTCCATGCAAAAGTCTTACGGTACCAGGCCGTGCCGGTATAAAACTCATAGCGCGGGTCGGTCGAGAAGCAATGCGGCACCGTTACCTTGTCCTGGCGGCTCTCCTGCGCAATACCGTCGCGGTACCACTGGTTGGCCATCCCCAACCCGGCCGGATCGAGTAGAAACCACCATTCACCATGCAGCGGAATCGCATTTGGTTGTCGGATGTGGTATCGGGAGGCATTCGGCTGGGCCGCATTCGGCTGGGCCGCATTCGGCTGGGCCGCACCCGGCTGGGCCGCGAGTTGCGAGCAGGTTAACGTTATTAATAATGAGTATGTTAAAAGGATTAAGCGTTTCATTATGTGATGTCGTTCGGTTATGGGTTTGTTTTTTAGGGATTGATTTTTTTGTTTATTTGTAAAAAGCATTTTCAATTATGGCAGCATCTCACACCGCCCCCACACGCCTCAGCAATCTTCAAAGCGAATTGCTGAAATTGTATGCTTATAATGTCTCAGATGATCAATTGCGGGACATCCGGAAAATGCTGGCCGATTATTTCGCCCGAAAAATCGACGCAGAAATGGACCGGCTTTGGGAAAGCAATGCCTGGGATGAACAGACCATTGAATCCTGGAAGTCGGAGCACATGCGTAGCAAGTCTTCCAAATGAGGATTGTTCTTGATACTAATGTCCTGCTGATTTCACTTCCAATTAAATCCAGGTACCGACCTATTTTTGATGCTTTGAAGAACGGCGATTTCGAACTCGTTGTCAGTACTGATATTTTATTGGAATACCATGAAAAACTGACGGAGAAGGCTTCGTCTGAGGTAGCCGACAATGTTCTGAAATTTATACTATCGCTTGATAATTGCGTTTTACAATCTACGTTTTTCGAATGGGCGCTAATGCACAATGACGAGGAGGACAATAAGTACGTCGACTGCGCCATTGTAGCCAATGCAGACCATTTAGTTTCCGAAGACCGCCATTTTAATATTCTCAAAGACATTCAATTTCCAAGGTTATCAGTGATCAAAGTGAACGACTTTCTTCAATTGCTGACCGCTCGGGAAGGTCAATAGCCACCTTCCGCGCCGCCGAAAACGGGATCAATGCCGAGAGCAATACCACCGTGGCAATCCCTGCCGTGACCATTGCGCCGTCGGTGGTCAGGATACTCAAAATGAACAGCATCACCGCCGTGAACAGCAATGCGCCGGCAATTACCTGCAAGCCGAAACGATTTTGCTTTTGGATCTCCAATGCCTCCTGCGGGTCGGCAACGGTGGCTTCCTGCTTGCGCTGGACTTTGGAAAGTGCATAAATGGTGTATTCCCCGGCGATGATGCCTTTCGACCGGGCCCAGAGCTCATAGGCGAGCAAAAGAAGTAGAGGCAGCCCTACACCCACAATCGTTTCCATTCCGCGCGACAACTTAAAATCGAGCAGGAGCGGGGCCACGGTTTTGAAAAACAGATTGACACACAGGCCAATACCGGTAATCCAGAGTGTTGTATTGCCATTCAACCTTTTGGAAAACAATGCCCAGAGCGGCGGAGCGAGTAACGGACCGCCTGAAATGGCGGAGATGCTTAGTACCACTTCCACAATGCCGCCCGCCGCCGGAACCAGCAATGCGATACCGATCATACCCAGCCCGAAAAACCACGATGAACCTCGCGCGACGCGTATGAGCTGCCTGTCGGAAGCGGCAGGGTTGACCATCCCCTTATAAATGTCATTCGTGAAAACAGCTGAAACCACGTTCAATGCCGTGTTGGCGCTGGCGGAGGTCGAGAAGTACATGCCGGTGAGCATCAGGCCCAGCAGCCCGGGAGGAAGCACCAGTTTGCAGATCATCAGATACGCGTTTTCGGTATCCAGGCCCGTCAATGTGGGGTTAATGGCCTTGTAAATCATCGGTGGGAACATCCAGATTACCGGGCTGATCAGGTACAGGCCGGCGAACAGATAAGCGACTTTCCTGGCGGATTTTTCGCTGTCGACGCTCGTGTAGCGCTGCACCATGGTCCAGTTTCCGCCGATGTAACAAATGTGGTAGATCACAAATGCGGCGACGAACCCGAGCGTGTATTCGCCGTTGAGCAGGTTAAAAAAATCGTCGGGAATGTTGTTGGTGAACCCCTCCCAGCCGCCAACCTTGTTAAATGAAAGCGGGAGCAGAATAAATACCGCGGCCGACAGTACGACAAATTGCAGAATATCAGTCACCATCACGGCCCAGAGCCCGCCCACTGCCGTGTAGGCAATCATAAAGAGCCCCAGCCCGATCGTACAAGGCACTAGCGGCAAATCCAGCGAGGCGCTTACCAGCTTGGCCACCGGATACAGCACCGAGCCTTTGATGAACACCGAAACCAATGTAAAAATGAAAATATAGGTCTTCTGAACGGGCAGCCCGAGGCGCTCGCGGATGAACTCGGCGGCTGTCAATGCGCCGGTCCGTTTCCAGCGCGGGGCGAGGTAAATGGCGGTAATGAGCGCACCGATGCACATCGTCCATTGAATGGTAATGGCCACCCAACCATGTTTATAGGCTATGGAACCCCAGGCTACGAAAGTGCCCGCCGAGAAAAAGCTCATAAAAAGCGACAACCCGCCAATGAACCACGGGACAGCCTCTCCGCCCGCGAAAAATGACTTCAAATTGCGCCCCGTCCTGGCAAAAAGCATCCCGATCCCCATTACGAATGCGGAGAATACGAGAATGACGATGGTATCGGTGGTGTTGTTCATAAGAAGGCTTTAAGCTGTAAGCTATAAGCTATATGCTTGATGATTGTTAGTTACGATTCTCTAATGCTTACGGCTTACAGCCTATTGCTTACTGCTTATAGCTTATAGCCAATGTGCGTGCGCCGAATGCGGGTAGTTTAATATTGGTAATGGCGGCTTTCTGATTTGTTTCGGCCCATTTCATGGTTACCGACGCGTTGGTGCCGGATACTTTGCTGTGGTCGATGTTCAGGTTGAATGCGGTAGGCTGCGGGCTGTTGTTCAGCAGCGTGATGTAGTAGGTGTTTTTGGTTTCTGATTTTGAAATAATAGGGTCGATGGACGGGCTGTCGGCGGTGATGAAGCCTTCTTTGATAACCAGGCTTGCCTTATCCCCAAAAACATCGCCCGGCGCGAAGCCGTAGGTCTGGTGGGGGCCTACTTTCGGTGTCACAAAGCCTCTGGGGAATGTAACCTTGCCATTCGAGCGCAATGCGGCTTCGGAAAGCAGGTAGTCGGTGATCCAGCCAACCTGCCACCAGGCATGATGCGGGTAGGGGCCGGCGCCGCGGTTCATGGCATTCCAATAGTAAGAGGCTACGCTGGTTTTACTGTCCACAAATGCATCCCGGCCAATGGCAGCCGCGCGGGCCATATCTGCAAAAAGCCGCTCGCCGGTGAGCTGGTAAATACGGATGAACAACCCGGCGTGACTAGCCAGCTGAATAGGCCCATGCCGGGTAGCGGAACCAAAAATGCCGCCATGTTCAAAACTGAGGCCGGTTTGGCTGATCTCCCAATCTTCACGGGCATTGCCATTGACGGTTTTGGGTTTGTGGTCGGCGATGGGATGCGTGTAAATAGACGAGGTGTAGATTTTCGCGCAGGTAATGGCGGCGTCCTGGTACTTTTTGTTTTGGGTTAAATCAAAAAGGTCCAGCAATGCCTGTGCCGATTGGCCCGTCGCAAAGTCGGGTGCGTAGCGTGCGTCCCCGCATACACCCAGGAAAGCACCGGTTTCCACGGCATTTTTGAGAAACCATTCAGCCCCTTTCTCTGCCGCTTTCAGGTACTTTTCGTCTTTCAAAATGCGGTGGGCGACGATCAGGCCGTAAAACGTTGGCCGCACATCCTGAATATCCTTGAAAGCCTCCTGTTCGGTTTTGCGGTCGTAGGCCACGGCGAAGCTGCCGTCCTCGCGCTGCCAGCTCAGCAGTTTTTCGGCACCGAGTTTCAGGCGCTCTTTCAATTCCGCATTATTGGGCTCGAAAAGGAGCATATTACCTACATCGAGCATCACATAGTAGGTCAATGCAATAGGCTCGACGACCTCGCCCCATTCTTCGACGAATTTTTTCTTTTTGGCTAAATAATATTGCCCCTCCACGGCCCCTTTAAAGAAGCCTTCGTCGGTTTGCTGTTGAACGAGCTTGAAGTTTTCGGCCGGGGGAAGCACTTTTTGGGTCAGTTCGGGGTCTTTGGTCGCATTGGCGAGCATCCACATCGCGCCGTAATCCGAGTTTTTCATCGCATCCTTATCGGAACCCACCACGCCGCCGAGGTACGATTGCGCACCAATCTGCTTGCCTTTGAACTCCTCGATATTCCAGAGCGAAGTCTTGGGATCGGTGAGGTAATGGTGCATTTTTTCGATCCGGTCGGTCAGTGCCTGCTTGCTTTGCCGAAGCGCGAGCGTTTCACTGAACTTGTAAATATCGACAGCCGCATGTTTGGTCGCTTGAAACCAGTCGCCTGAGATAAGGCTGTACCGGAATGTGTACGAAACCGATTGCCCGGCCTCCATTTCAGACTTTTCTTCTCCCAAAACCGGGTAGTATAGTGTCGGCGAAAGCTGTGCCTTGCGGTTCATATGCGAAAGCCCCAGATGCCAGTCGATCTGCGTGATCTGGTCTTTCGCCCACGGGTCGCGGGCGAGGCCCGGCTCTGGCACCACGGACAGTGTAATGCCCTCCTTGCTGCTCACAAGCGGGCTTAGCGTGGAAGCGCAACGCTCGCGGTACACGGCGGGGCGGTTGGGGATACCATGGCCATAGGCGTAGGCCAATGCAAAGTTTTTTTGCATAAAATTCCCCTGAAAATAGCCCGGCACCGACACCCAGCTCATCTGATCAACGGGCAATGCGGCCAGGGTAGGCGTCGCCAGCGAGAAGTAGCCTTTTTTCTTCGCATTCAAAGTCATCGTTACCAGCACGTCGCTCGGGAAACGGGGATCGATCTTCCAATGCGCGGTGATGCTCGCCACATCGGTTTCCGATTTGAATTCCAGTCCGTTATCCATCGCGGTACCTGTTTGCGGGAAAAAGTGAATGGCGCGCCCGGCGGTGTTTAATGCCACGCCGGTAGTGCTTTCTTTCCACTGGGTTTGCTGGTAATGGTAGGCGTCCTCGGGGAATTTGCCACCGGTGATCTTTTCAAAGGTTTCGGCCGATTCGGTCGAAGGCTTGGTTTCGGAATAGAGCAAAGTATATTCGCCGGAAGGTGCCGCGAGCTTAGCCCACTGGCCTTTTTTATTCACAGCAACCTCTTCAATCCTCAATACGCCGTCCGTCTCCCGCCACTGTACGCGGATCGAATTGTTGGACAATGCCTTTACGGCCGTACGCTGGGCCGGGGCCTGCAAAACGGCGATAACGTTGAGTAAAACGGGTAGTAACAGGGTTATTCTTTTCATTTTTCCTGGATAAGGTCTTTGATACCGTCGGTGGCGAAGGACATTAAATGCCCTTCCTCACTGGTGTAAAGCATGTACACATCGATATCTTTCCGGTTTTTTAAAAAGGTTTTGGTCGCTTCGAGGCCCATAACAAAGAATGCGGTATCGTAGCCGTCGGCCGTCATGGCGTCTTTCGCAAACACCGTCACGCTGAGCAACGGCGTCTGCTCCATCGATCCGGTCCTGGGGTCGATGAGGTGGTTGTAGGTGATTCCGTTGCGGGTTATGTGGTTATGGTAATTGCCCGCGGTGGTCATTGCGCGGTTGGTGAGCTTCACGGTGGCTGCCAATGCGGCAGGTTTCAGCGGATTTTCGATGCCGGTCACCCAGGGCGCCTGATCGTTTTTGTTGCCCGAGCAGAGCACTTCCCCGCCGATTTCGACCATAAAACGATCGATTTTGCGGCTTTTCAGAAATCCCCCCAGTATATCCACCGAATAGCCTTGCGCAATGCCATTGAAATCCAGCTTCACCCCGGGGCGGCTTTCTATTTGTTGGTTATTGAATTTAATGTACTTAAACCCAATGTATTGCAGCAACGAGTCGATATTTAGATTTTCCGGATCGACATTCTTTTTATTCCCAAAACCGTAAGCCTCGGAAAGCGGCATAATGGTAGGGTCAAATGCGCCGCCTGTCACTTCATAGATTTCTTTTGATTTAACCAAAACATCATAAAACCACGGCGAACGGAATGCATGCCTTGAATCTTGATTGAATGCAGAAAGCTCGGAATCAGGGCGGTAGAGCGACAAACATTTGTCGAATTCAGCGAGTATTGAATCAATGGAATGCTTGAAATTGCGGCCTTGCGGATCGAAATAACGGACATGGTAAGTGGTACCCTGCGCTTCGCCGTCGATAGAAACCATACCCTCTTCGATGGCCGCCATTGTCGCCAACGGCAGCATCATCGGGATGAGGGTGGATATTACTCCGGCAATATGGATCGCAGTGTATTTCAATGCAAAATCAGGGTTGAGGGGCCAATGTTTCACCTTTCAGAATACCTGTCAGTTCGGGCAAATGGTCCTTGTAAACCCCCCGCGGGGTGGTTTTGTATTTGGCTGCGATGTACGAAGCGAATCCCACGACCTCGCCCATCATCCCGCACGTACGCATGACACGCGTGCTCCCGAACGCTACGTGGGTGGTGCTGATATTCCGACCGGCCATAAACAGGTTCTGGATGTTTTTGGAATAAAGACAGCGGTATGGAATCGTGTAAGGCGCTACTTTAATGTGCTTGGTGCCCGCGAAAAACTCCTGTCCCTCAAAGTATTTGCTGTTTTTGGCGTCGGGGAAATGGAGATCGATCGTCCAGGTAGCCGTAACTGAGCCATCGGGGTAAAATTTGCCTTCCTGAATATCCATTTGATTCAAAACATAGTCGCCGATGATCCTGCGCGATTCGCGTTTTCCGCCGATGTAGGCCACCCAGGCGAGATCCTTTTTGCCGTATTTAGCGGCTTTGTTTTTCTTTAAATAGGACCAGTTGCCGTAGATGGCGCGCAGATTATGGTCGCGGATCTGTTCAGCCTGGGTAATGGTATTGAAATTACCGAAACCCGTTTCCCATTGCCAGTCGGATTTGGGTTCGTCGATGTGGTACTCGTCCGAAAACTGCATAGCCCAGGGCGTTTCAGGGAAGGACGAGACAGTATCGCGGTCCACCGACGCCCACAAATTGGAAGTACCCAGTGTAAAATCATCGGATTTGTCGGCCGCGAGCGATTCGCCGGTTTCGTCCTTGCTCTCGCGCCCCATCCTGAATTCCGCGCCAGCCAGGAAGCCGACGGTACCATCGCCGGTACAATCCGAAAAGAAGGAGCCGGAAAAGCGGCACTCCTGGTTGGTAGCAATATCGCGGCCTACTACCGCGGTGATAATGTCATTCTCTTTTTCAACTTTAAATACATGCGTGTTCAGGAACAGCGAAAGATTCTTTTCTGCTTTGACGATTGAAATTTTGCGTGCATCGCCATATTCTTTGGCATCGGGGTTACCATTGCCGGGATCGCCGTTGTCCATTTCGCGGACAATGCGGCCGAGCTTGGGGTAGTGGTTTTTATCCACATCACCCATCAAATGTACACGTACTTCGGAGCTGTTGTTGCCGCCAAGCACGGGGCGGTCCTGGATCAATGCTACGGTGAGGCCCATTCGAGCGGCGGAAATGGCCGCGCAGGTTCCGGCAATGCCGCCACCTACTACCACCAGGTCGTAGCGACCGGCATCCTGTGGCTTATCGGTGAGGTTCAGTTGCTTTCTGCGGAATGCGGTCAGTGCTTCCAGCTCATTCGGTGGCGTGAATTTCAAATCGTCTGTAAACAGCAATGCATCGCAGCGGCCGTTGAAGCCGGTAAGGTCTTTCAATGCGAGTTTTGTATCGGTATTTTTAATGTCGACCACACCGCCGTCGTACCATTTCCAGGCATCGGAGCCGCTTTCGCCGAAAGTTTGGCCCACAGATTTCCCCTCCACCAGCACCTGAAACTTGCCCGGCCCTTTCGGGAACGGAGCCCAGTCTTTGGTGCGTACCCACATATGGTACTTACCGGTTTTTGGGAATTTTACGGTAGTAGCAGCATCCTTCACCGGGCGCCCCATTCCGTGGGCCATAATATAGGAAGAGTTCATGACCACAAAAGACTGCTGATCAATCACCCATCCGCCCTTGTCCTCGAAAGATTCTGTTTCGATCAGGAGATGGTTCTGAGCCATGGCAGGGACGGTGAGGAGTGCCACGACCAGGATGGCGCTGGCCCATATGGCTATGCCCCGGGCGATGGTGCTTCGGGCTATTGTGCGCCAGGCGTCTATGTCCCTGGCGATCGCGGCCCGGGCGCCTATGTCGCTTAGGATCGTGCCTCTGGCGATCGTGCCCTGGGTATCTGTGTCCCTGTCGATCGTGTATCTGGCGTCTGGAGCCCAGGCGATCGTGCCCCTGGCGATCGTACCCCAGGCGTCTGTAGCCCAGGCGTCTGTAGCCCAGGCGTCTGTAGCCCAAGGCTTAAGCCTTGGGTTGGGGTTGGGGTTGGGGGTGATGTTCATTGTTTTTGCAGGATTTTTTGAATTAGTAGAGTTTGTTCTTCATTGGCATTGGGCAGGCTGGTTTGCAGGTTTGCTGCCAGGGATTTTGATATTTGAATGGGGCCGGTATTCAGTTTTTTTAGAATGGCTATTTGCATGGCATAGCCTGTTTTCTGGTACGTTTCCCAAAGCCAGTTCTGCCGTTGCTCTGTTTTTAAAAAGTCATTTCCCACATGCTGTAAGGCATATTTGGCGATGAACCCGTTCTTTCCGGCGATGATCGCTTCAATATCTTTTTCAAAAGGTCTTTTAACAACGCCGCTTGCATTCATGACCTTCGCCATGGCCCAATACTGGTAATGGTGATTTTTGCTTTCCAGAAACCGGTGCAGCAATGCGTCGTTCGAATAAGTTTCGATGACTTTCCGCATTTCGGGTACTGCCTTTCCGTAGGCGATGTGCCAGAGGGTGTAACAGGTGTAAACCGCGCCGTCGATCACCTGGTTTTTAATGGTTTTTAAAGTCGCACCCGCTTTCGCATCGACAGAATCGGTCAGATTATCGGTGCCTTTGGAGATCAGATCTTCCATTTTCAGGTCCGCGAAAATGGAGTTCGTTTGGACAAGAATATCCTGTAATTTTTGGTAATCCTCCTCCCTGAACTCGTCATGGTCGACCTTGGTAAGTACCTTTCCTTCGGGCAGGTCATAGCGTTCATAGTTGCCCAGCAGGTCCCAATAGAAATTGATATACACCGGTTTGCATTCATTGGTGTAGCAAACCGGTGTGAAAATGTTCCTGAAAAAGTACTGCGGCTGGCCTTTGTCGTCGAGCGCGAGTTTAAGGGTGTAGGTTAATGTGTCATTTTCGGTAACCGTGAACTCCCTGACCCGCTCCTTTTGCCTGTCGGGAAAGGGAGCGGATGTAAGCATTGCCAGGAA
The DNA here is from genome assembly GCF_946482605.1 of uncultured Dyadobacter sp. The sequence goes on from NZ_CAMLSE010000001.1 coordinate 92,477, forward strand.
GAAAAGCACTTGGGCGATCAGCATCATTTCAATAACCTATTTCCAATCAGGATTCTGTTCCAGCTTCGGGTTGGCATTGATTTCGTCGAGCGGGATCGGGAAATATTTGTTTTTCGCGGTCACGTTGCGCGTCGGGTACACGTCATTGACGGCCTTCGGAATCACCGTCAGGAACTTGCCTGTGCGGGTGAGGTCATACCAGCGGTCGCCCTCCGCGAAAAATTCCCAGGCACGCTCCTGCAAAACAGCTTCGATGAATGCGTCCTTCGCGAGACCGGTTTTGAGGTCCGGTAAACCAGCCCGTTTCCGGACCGGGTTGATGAAATCATACGCGGCAGCAGTGGCACCATTCAGTCGGGCCTCAGCCTCTGCTGCGATCAGATACATGTCCGGCAGGCGGAAAATGGGGATATTAGGGATCAGGCCGACGGTGGATACGGGGTCCTGGTATTTTTTGATGAGGACACCCTTGGTCGTAATGGGTGTAATGCTTTTCTGCGGCACGATGGCACCAGCCTTATTTACGTAGTTGGTGTCCAGCAACGTGCGTCGTTTGTCAGCAGGATCGAACGATTTGAAAAATGCTTCATAGGCGAACATCGAGCCGAAAGAGGTGCGGGCAAATTCGGGCCCGGCGCTTCCCGGAGGGCCGCAAAGGCCGGTCAGCTGGTGACCAAGGCCGGGCGACACGGGATCGGCTTCGAATGCCCACATATTTTCTACCCTTGCGGCATCCTCCTTGTCGTATTTGTAAACATCCCGGACGTCGGCCATGAGGGAATATTTGCCCGAGTTGATTACTTCCTTGGCCTTTTCCAATGCTTTGGCCCAGTCTTCATTGTACAACGCAGCTTTGGCATATAATGCACTCACCACTTCTTTGGCAACACGGCCTTTGTCCACTGTCGGGTAGGAAGTGAGCCCGGCAGCCAGCGCCTGATCCAGATCGGCGTAAATCTGCTTGTACACGTCCGCTTTGGAGCTTTTAGCGGTCAATGCCTCTGCTTCCGTGTAACTGGGCGTGATTTTAATGGGAATGTCCCCAAAGTTTTTACTTAAAAACCAGTGATAAAATGCCCGCAGAAAATAGGCCTCTCCGATGATCTGCTTCTTGCGCGCGTCGTCCATATTGGCATCCGGCACTTTGGCAATCACCCAGTTGGCTTTTTCAATACCATTGTAACACGAAGCCCAGATCTGCTGCGGCGATTCGTTCGTCCGCGCATTGCTTTTCTGCGTCGTATAGTTGACGTCATAGGTAAAGAGTGTCAGCGTGTTGCGGCCCACCACGCCGCGTGGGTAAGTCTGGTCGTCACTGAAATCTGCGATCAACGTCAGTGCCGGACCTCCTCCCAGGCCGCCCAGCGCGCCGTATGCCGAGATGAGCCCTTTTTCCGCATCGGCAGCGGTTTTATAGAAGGCCTCGGTATAGATGGACGAGTAAATTGTTTCGTCGAGCTGGCAGGATGGTGCGATCAGCGCCGTTCCGGCCATGCCCAGGTATGTGGTTATCTTCAGTAGTTTTTTCATATCAGTTTGAACTCAAGGTCTGCAAAGAGGATTTAGGGCGATTAGAATGTGACCTGGATGCCTCCCAGGAATGATCTGGACTGGGGATAGACGAAGTTGTCCACGCCGATGACCGTGTTCGAGCCTGCGTAAGTGTTTACTTCGGGGTCATAGCCACTGTAATTTGTGATCGTAAACAGATTGTTCGCGCTCACGTACAGCCGGATGCCCTGCACGCCCTTGAATCGAGGTACAGTGTATCCCAATGTCAGGTTTTTGCAGCGCAGGTAAGAGCCATCTTCCACCACATAGTTGCTGATCGGCAGACGGCCTCCCTGGAATCCGCTCACATACTGGTTGTTCGGGTTGATGGGCGACCAGCGGTTTGCCACTCCCGCGAGGAGGTTACGCTGTCCCAGCGGGTTTTCGAAAGAAAGACGGCTGGCATTGTAAATGTCATTACCCTGTGAACCGGAAATGAAAGCTCCCAGGTCGAAGCCTTTGAACGACAGGTTAGTTGAAAAGCCGTAGATGAATTTCGGGTTGGGGTTACCGACGATCATCTGGTCGGCGGAGGTGATCTGTCCGTCGCCCGTCACATCTTTCACCTTATGGCCCCCGAGGCGTCCGTCATATCCGGGGAGGATGGTTTCGCCGGTCTGATTTACACCGTCGAACACATAACTCTTGAACACCCCCAGCGGCTGTCCGATTTTGAGGATCGTGTAAGTGGTCATGAAGCGCTCATTGGTGACGCCGCCGTCCAGATCTAGCACCTTGTTGCGGTTGATGGTCGCATTCGCCGAAACATCCCATTTCAGTTTACCGTCGAGGATGCGTGCATTCACCGCCAGTTCGAGGCCCTTGTTCTGCAATGCGGCAAAGTTCCCATTAATGCTGCCGTAGCCTGAACTGAGCGGTAATGTCTTTACATACAGCAGGTCATCGGTTTTTTTCTGATACACATCCGCAATGATGCTGATCCGGTTGTTCAGCAGGCTGATATCCACACCCAGGTTGGTTTGCTTAGACCGCTCCCAGCGCAGGTCAGGATTGGCAATGCCGGTTGGATCGATGCCCGTTACATAGCTATGGTTGATCATGTAGCTGTTACCGGAAGCGACTGTCGCCAGCGACTGATAGGGGTCAATTCCCCCTGCATTACCCGTAATTCCATAGCTTCCGCGCAGTTTGAAGTCGGACAGCCACGTGATATCTTTCATAAATGGCTCTTCGATCAGGCGATAGGCAGCCGATACGGCGGGGAAGAGACCGTATTTGTGATTCGCGCCGAACTTGCTCGAACCGTCGACGCGTGCTGTTACGTCGATGAAGAACCTGTCTTTGAACCCGTAGTTTACACGTGCCATATACGAGTCGAGGCGCTGGCTGCTCCGGCCGCTGCTAATCGTGCGGGTCAATGCAAGTTGCATCGCCTCGTTTCTGGTAGCGTCGTTGGGGAAACCGGAGGCGCTCATGGTGTTGCTATTGCCTTGTTCAAGCTGGGTACCAAATACGGCAGTGGCTTTGAACGAATGGATTTTGGCGAATGAGGTGCTGTAAGTCAGGATGCTTTCGTGCAGCAATGCCAGATAGTTGGAATTGGCTTTGGTACCTGAGCCGGAGTTATCGTTCAGGTCACTTTTGTTGACGATCGAGCGGGGTGAATAGCCGTCAAACAGTTCTCCTTTCTGATCAAGGTTAAATGAGGCACGGTAGGTGAGGCCTTTGAAAAGATTGAACTCTCCGTACAAGTTAGCCAGGGTGCGTTTGATGGCGCGTTTGTTTAGCACAGCCGAGAAGTTCAGCGGGTTCACTACCTCACGGTACTGTCCGCCCGCCTGCTCACCGAACGGGAAAATACTGCCGTCGGCACGATAGGGCTGCAAGGTGGGAGGTGCGCCAATAGCCGCCCCTAGTACAGATGAAAGTACCGCACCGCCGTCGCCGATATTGGTACCGCCCGTCTGGATGCCGTTCGCAATGGAATAACTGCCGAGAATGCTGGTACCGACCTTCACATTTTTGCTGATGCGATGGTCGAGGTTAAGGCGGTAGGAATAACGCTGAAACTGAGAACCGATCAGGGTGCCGTCCTGATCGAAATAGTTAAGCGACATCGCCACCTGTGTTTTTTCATTGCCTCCATTGATCGAAAGCTGGTGATTCTGGATCGGTGCTTTGCGGAAGATCAGTTTTTGCCAGTTGACGCCCTCGCCGAGGGATGCGGGATCGGGGTAGTAGTTGTTTTTAAATACTTCATTTTCAACCTGAGCGAATTCGGATGCATTCAGTACATCCAGCAACTTGTTTACTTTCTGGGTGCCATAATAGCCGTCGTACGTGACACGTGTAGAGCCGTTTTTACCTCTTTTGGTCGTGATCAGAATGACACCATTGGCGGCGCGGGCACCGTAAATGGCTGATGCCGAGGCGTCTTTTAACACTTCAACCGATTCGATGTCGTTTGGATTGATGGTCGAAAGCGGGCTTACATCCGTAATGCCGCCCCCGTTGGAAACCTGGATCCCATCGATTACATACAGCGGTTCGGACGATCCGTTAATGGAGTTGGTTCCCCTGATCCTGACACTGATGTTACCACCCGGAGACCCGGAGTTCTGGTTGATCTGCACCCCCGCAACACGTGCCTGAAGGCCCTGAGCGATGTTCGCCACGGGAGTTTGCACCAGATCGGCCGCTTTGACGGAGGCGATGGAGCCTGTTGTTTCAACTTTTCGTTGTGTTCCATATCCCACTACTACCACTTCTTCAAGCGCTTTGGTGTCTGTTTTCAATGAAACATCTACCGTAGAGCGGTTAGCGACAGCCACTTCCTCTTTCAGGTATCCGAGAAATGAGAACACGAGCGTTGCATTGCCCGACACCTGAATGACATATGCGCCTTCGGCATCGGTAAGTGTTCCCTGCTGTGTGCCCTGTACCGTTACGCTCACCCCCGGGATCATTTCGCCTTTTTCGTCGGTTACTTTGCCTTTTACAGTAGCATTTTGAGCAAGTAACGACTGTGTAATGCCCAGGCAGAGCAAACTGAGCAGGAACAAGTCACGTATTTTTTTCTTCATGTAGGTAAAAATTAGGGTTTGATCAAAAGGGTGAAATTGAAATAGTACAATTTGTTTTGACTTTTCAGCTGCTAGCCTTGCTTATCCGGTACCCCCGATTTGCACGCTGAAATGGAGTTTCTACCTAAATATAGCTGCATGTGGAGACCAGAACCATGCGGTTTTAAGCCTGAAAAATCCCGGATTTAAACAAAAAGTATCGGTAACGTTTGCGGAGACGTTGCCGATATATGGTTTTAAAGATGTTTTATTGGAAAATTCTATATTTTTGTAAAGCAACGAGTCAGCTGTCGCAGGATTGGTGCTAAGAGACCTATTTATTTAAATAATACAATCATTATGATTCAATGCGTGAAGTGTGCACAGGTGGATGGCATCATGAAAGCCGGGTATGTCCGCGGCAAGCAACGCTATCTGTGCAAGTGGTGTAACTATTACTTTACGCATACGGAAAAAGATGATTCGGTGGAGTCGCTGGTGAAGCGGAGGAGGCACCAGACCACCATTATCGACATCGCCAAATCGCTGGGCGTGTCGAATTCGACGGTTTCGAGAGCCCTGCACGGGCATGCGGACATTAGCCCGGAGACGCGCCAGGCGGTACTCGATAAAGCGGCACAACTTGATTACCAACCCAACCAACTGGCCTACAACCTGGTTAAAAGCAGGACGAATACCATTGGTATGATCGTCCCGGAGTTTCATAATCCATTCTTTCCCAATGTGATCATCGGAGCGCATGAGGTGCTGACCGAGGCGGGTTACAACCTGACGATCATGCAGAGCAATGAATCGTACCAGGTGGAGATTTCCAATGCGCGTGCCATGCTTGCTAACCGGATCGATGGCCTGCTGATCTCCCTTACCCAGGAGACTAATAACTTCGATCACCTCAGCCTTTTCGCCAAGCGGGGCATTCCGCTGATCCAGTTCAACCGGGTGTGCGACCAGATCGATGTGCCTAAGGTGGTCGTGAACGACTTCGAGGCATCCTTTCAGGCGGTTGAGCACCTGATTCTCAATGGATACGAGCGGATTGCGCATTTGGGCGGGCCGCTGACTTTGCAGGTTAGCCAGGAGCGTTTACGAGGATACCTTGCGGCGTTGGAGAAGTACGGCAAACCGGTGGAGAGCCACATGATCATTCAGGGCATGCTTACGCAGCAGAAGGCCCATATTTACGGTCAATACCTGCTCGACCTCACCGACCGCCCCGACGCGATCTTCGCGGTAAACGATTCTTCGGCGATCGAGATCATGCTTATGGCCAGGGAAAAAGGAATCTCGATCCCCGACGAGCTCGGCGTCGTGGGGTTCAGCGATAATGCGGAATCGGCTTACATCGGTCCCGGGCTCACGACCGTCCGTCAGCCCACCTTGCAGATCGGCCGTACGACAGCTGAATGGGTCCTGCAACTCGTGGACGCCGACGAGGTTATTGTGAACGAGAAGCGGGTTTTGAACACGGAATTGATTGTAAGGGGTTCGTCGACGCGATGCAGCCGCTAGCTTTTGGATAAGTACTTAAAAACAAAAAGTGCGGCCCCAGAGAAGACGCACTTTATTAACTACAGAATATAATTATGATTGCCTTTGCGGGAGCGTTTAGCTAAACACTTCCCTGAATAATTTGAGGCTTTTTGGCACAGCAATGCTGGGATCTTCCTTTCCTTCCATTTCCAGTGATATATAGCCTTTGAAATTAGCTTTTCTTAAGATAGCCGCGATCCGCCGGTAATCCAGATCGAGATCATAATAATGCCCGCCGCCGTAGTAAGTTTTGGCTTGTACGATCGTTGCGTAGGGTGCCAGACGTTCGAACTGCGGGTAGGGATCTCCTACGAAATTGCCCGTGTCCACGTTCATGCCCATTGCCGGAGAAGAAGCCAGCGGCTTATAAATTTCCAGCAGATAGTCGATGTTCGACGATAGCCCCCAGTGATTTTCGATCGCCAGCACGACACCCGCTTTTTCGGCTGCCACCAGGCATTCTCCCATGGAGTCAATGCACCACTTAATTGCATCCTGATCGGTGTAACCCTGTACAGGCGGCTCTTTACCATCCTTATAGTAGTTGGCGTCGCGTTTAACTGTGCGCCAGCTGCCGGTATTCATTCTGATGGCCGGGATCCCCATTTGGGTCGCAAGGTTAATACATTTTATGGTATGTTCAACGTCCTTTTTACGATCTTCCGGTTTCGGCTGTACAAAGCTCTGATGGATAGAAAGTAACGGCAGGGACAATCCATTGTCGAATGCGAGCCTTTTCAGTTTGTTCATATAAGGCACCGTCTCATTCTCCATCTGGCGGTGCAGGATTTCCACGCCGTCAAAACCGAGCCTGGCCGCATCCTCGATCACTTTGTCCACCGGGTACTTTTGTTCCTGGAAATGCCAGTAGGAGTAGGTTGAAACCGCCAGTGGTATCCGGCGGGCCATGGGTGCCGAATCGGGGGTTTTAGCCTGTGCTACGTGGCCCGTCATGGCAGCTGCACCGCCAAGTGCAATGGTTTTAAGCCAATCCCGGCGCGACGCCTTGTCCTGATCGTTGTACTCCATCATCTGTTTTAGGATAATTGGATTATTATTTTGACAATTTTAAGGATTTTGTTTGAAAACGCTAGCACTTGTAGTATCAATTTCTACCTAATAGACAGGATATACGCTCTTTTTCCTGGTGCCGCATTGCTTGCCGGACTGTCGGTCTCGCTTACATTTCAATGCGCTTGGCCATTTCTATACCCGCCACTTCGACAATGCGGATGTAGCAACTTACTACTTAATTGTGCCAAACGGCAATGTACGAGCGGCCGGGACCAGTACGAATCCGGGAGCCCTGCCAAGTAGAGAACCTTGCGCGGCGTGCTTCTAGTCAAAAATTAAAACGAAACTACTTTATGAAATTCATCAAACTGACGGTCCTGACATTGCTGGGATTGAACAACTGGAATGCCGTTTCCGCCCAGGAGTCTCCCGACTACAAGGCGCGGCGGGGCCAGATTATGTATAACATCGAAGGTATTTTCTATGAATCGTCCACCGGGCTTTTCCTGGAAACCAATGGGAAAAATGAAAAGCCGCATTCCTATCTCTGGCCGCTTTGTGCATTGCTTCAGGCGGCTACGGAAGCTGAATCGGTAAGTCCGGGGAAACAATATATGAAGCCGGTGCTCGGGGCGATCCGGCAGTACTACAATACGGAGGCACCTGCGCCGGGTTACCAGGCATATGTGACCAGCGAGCAAAAGGATTCGAGGTTTTACGATGACAACCAATGGATTGCGATCGCTTGCCTGGATGCGTATAACCGCACCGGGGAAAAGGATTATCTCACGGTCGCCGAAGAGATCTATAAGTTTATGATGACGGGCTATGACACCCAGGCAGGCGGTGGACTTTACTGGAAGGAGGACGAAAAGAATACCAAAAACACCTGTTCAAATGGCCCTGGAATACTCGTAGCATTGCAGCTTTATAAGGTCAAAAAGGACCAGGAGTACCTCAATACCGCTGTGCGGCTCTACGACTGGACGAGAAAGCAACTGCGGTCGCCGGATGGTGTTTATTACGATGCGATCAAGATACCATCCCTTCAAATCGACTCGGCGAAGTATAGCTACAATACGGGTACTATGCTGCAGTCGGCTGTGTTGTTGTATGAAATGACGGGCAAGCAGGAATATCTGGATGAAGCTAAAACGCTGGCCGAAGCTTCCAAAAGGCATTTTTACCGTAATAATAAACTACCGGACAATTACTGGTTCAACGTAGTGCTGTTACGTGGCTTCGAAGAACTTTATAAAATTGATCCGAAGGCTGGAGATTTCCAGATCTTCGTCGCCGATGCGGAGCGTATCTGGAAAGACGAGCGGGACACCAAAGGCCTGCTGGGCAGGAAGCCGGTCAAAACGCTTATCGACCAGGGCGCAATGCTGGAAATGTATGCGAGGTTGGAAAGGCTGACGAAACAGTAACAAAACGAAAAAGGCGCTGCCAGGTTCAACCGACAGCGCCTTTTACATCATACTTCGAGTTTATTCTGAATCCTTGTACAGCCCGAATTCGCTGATGGCGATGCTCACAGGTGATTTAGTGATCCTGAGGCGAACTTTCTGGGTTGTTACCGGCACGTCGAGCTTGGCTAGCTTCTTGGCTCCGACGCTTGTTCCTTTATATACTTCTTTCCAGTCATTCCCGATCCAGGCGTCAACTGCAAACTCTTCGATACGCTGACCAAGCTTAATGTATTCCTGAAGACTGATGATGTCGAACACCAGCGGTTGGGTCGTCTCGATGGTTACCTCCGGTGTTTTGAAATCATCGTCAGTAGCCCAGTAAGTGTCTGCCTTACCGTCCAGCAGGTTTTTGGCGCTGTAAACGGAATTATATCCGCGAACATTGACGGCTCGGGAAGATGCCCGCGAAACAAGATTATTCGAAAATGTATTTTTCACATGATCGCCGAACGATTTGAGCGCCGCAACGTCGTCGTTATGCAATTGCCCGCGTGTATCGGGTGCAAGGCCAAGGTCAAGCGCTGCACCGCGCCCCACGCTTTTCAGGTACAGGTCGAAAAGTTTTTCGGGCGTTTTGGGCTTTTCTGTTGCATGGTAGAACCAGCCTTTGCGAAGGGGAACGTCACATTCGGCAGGGATCCAGAATTTTCCGCCACGGGTACCGCCCGGATTTTCCGTTGCATTAGCCTGGCCCGGCACGGCTACATTTTGTCCTTCGGAAGGTTTTGGCGTCAGGGTGGCCCATGAAGTAGGGTTTACGCTACCATCCTCGTTACCAGCCCAGCGGACATCCCAGCCAATATCGCTGAAAATATTGGCATTGGGTTGCAGTTTGCGGGTGTAGTTGGTCCAGGTCGAATCCCATTGATAATACGTTGTGTTATCGATGGAGCGCTTCTCGCGGGCACCGCCGTAGTAGCCGTCGCCACCATTGGCGCCATCGTGCCACGACATGAACAGGTCGCCATAGTTGGAGTAAAGCTCCCGCAACTGCTCGCGGTAAATCTTAATGTATTCCGGTGTGCCATATTTGGCATTGTTACGGTCCCAGGGAGAGCAGTAAACGCCGAATTTCAGCCCGTGTTTGCGGGCGGCATCTGCGACTTCCTTAACCAGGTCGCCTTTCCCTTCGCGGAAGGGGCTTTTGGTAATGTTGTAGTCAGTGGTTTTGGTAGGCCAGAGGCAGAACCCGTCATGGTGTTTGGCGACGAGTACGATCCCGCGCAATCCACCTGCTTTGGCTGCCTGTACAATCTGATCCGCATTGAAATCCGTGGGGTTGAATGTCTTTGGATCAGCGTCTCCGTAGCCCCACTCCTTGTTTTCGAAAGTAGTTGGGGTGAAATGCATGATGCCGTAGACCTCTGTTTCGTGCCAGGCGATCTGCCGTGGTGCAGGCAAAGCACCGTAGGGTTTGGGTGGTGTTTGGGCAAAAGCGATCGATGCCGTCAGGCAGAGGAGACCAGATAATTGTTTGATCATTGGAAAAAGGGGTTTCTGAACTAATGCAAATGCATCAGTTTAAGTATTGCAGTTTGTAGGTAATGTTATTTTGCCCGCGAGCTTTGTTGAAGGCTTTTGAGCACGTTTGGCTTTTAGAAGTGTACTGATTTCAGTTAGCATCGAACCGCTAATGGTAGTGTTTACGAATGCCGCATCCTGTTTGTCCAGTAATCTAATGTCAGTTTTCATTTGAAGTATTGCTTAAACAGTGAAAAGGACTCTTTACTATCAATAAACATTCTGCGCCCGCCTAGAATTTTCGCTCCTATCGCTTTCTGGTAATATGTAATTAAGCTCGTTTTTGATTCAAAAACAACTATTCCGTCAAATCCTTTTTCAAAAGCGAGCCTACATGCATAAGCGATCAGATTTCCGGCCACCCCGAGATACTCCTTCGTTCTGCCTTTGTTAAATTTCGCATTTTCAATCAAATGCATGAACACATGGTCTTCGTTAAAACTGACGCTGATCAAACCGTGTATCCTCTTCGGATCTCCTCTGATAACCAGCTTGTAGACGCACTTGCCGACGTGAGACACCTCACCATGCCAGTCAAAGAGCCAGTCGGTTTTTGTGAATGGGCGGCGAGAGATCTTTTCAACAAGAACCACTTCGGTTTCAAATATTCTTCCGGTGAGCGCATGCTCAATGGAGTTGGTTAGTTTGTCGATTTCGATATCCAACATGCGTATAGCGTTTATTTTCTACAAAATATGACACTATACGCATACGTTGGTCATGAAATGAGCAACAGGCTGGTTTAATTAATCACAAACAAATAAGCCGGTTGAGACCCAATTTCCGCGACGAGCTTCGCAGGCAATTCAAAGGCTCCGTTTTTCACTTTCAGAACTTTCTTGCTGCCGGCCAAGGTAATTTTCGCTTTGGCAGGAATCTCAAAACCTTCCGGTTTCAGGCTTACAGGCAACTTTTCGCCTGCTTCGGCCAGGTAAAACGCATAGGTGGTATTTCCCTTTTTGGTATAAGCCCATTTACCCTGCCGATAAGGCGCCAACGGCTTTGTTTCATAAATACCTACCCCGTTCACATTCATCCATTTGCCCATTTCTTCGAGTCGCTGGTAAGCTTCCTCATGCCATTCGCCGTCGGGGCCGGGTGCCACGTTGAGGAGCAAATTGCCGCCTTTGGCCACGATGTCGACGAGGGTATGCACGAGCTTTTGCGTCGATTTGAAATTCTCTTTCGGGATGTACGACCACGAGTCCCCCATTGTCATGCAGGATTCCCAGGGAATGGACATATAATGGTCGGGGATCGATTGTTCCGGTGTGACATAGTTTTCAAACTCGCCGGTCACGGTACGGTCCACGACCAGTAGGCCGGGCTGATGCGAACGCGCCATTTTAGCAATGCGGGCCATATCGATATCCTGGTCGTACGGAATCGTCTTTTGCCAGCTGATCGTCGTGTCGATCGAGCTGAACGGCCTTACCCAGCCGCCATCAAGCCAGAGAATGTCCACGGAGCCGTAGTCCGACATCAGTTCTTCGATCTGGTTGTAAGTGAAGTCTTTAAATTTATTCCAAAGCTCCGGGCGCTTTTTGGGATCATAGGAGACGTTCCGGTCCTTCGGCGGGAAGTATGGCCACCAGTAGGAATCGGTATGCCAGTCGGGCTTGGAGAAATAGGTACCCGTCATAAAGCCCCGGTTGCGGAATGCGGCCAGTACTTCCTTGGTCACATTGGCCTTTGGGTTGCTCTTGAACGGTGTGTTGGTAATTTTATAATCGGTATACTTGGAGTCGAACATGGAAAACCCGTCGTGGTGTTTTGTTGTAAAAACCACATATTTCATTCCCGCATTCTTGGCCGCAGCTGCCCAGCGTTCCGGGTTGAATCTGACCGGGTTGAATGTTTTGGAAATGTCCTCATAAGCTTTTTTGTACTCATACCAGTCGTGCGAGTGAGGCCCGCGGCGTTCACACCAACCTTCGTCTTCGGGGCAGAGCGACCAGGATTCCACGATGCCCCATTGGCTATACGTACCCCAATGCATGAGCAACCCGAATTTGACATCCTGCCATTTGCTTAATTTCTGTTGCACGAGCGGATCTGTGGGCGCTACATATTTGGAGTGGTTTTGCTCCGAATGCTGCTGTGCATACGAACCGGAGGCAAAAAGAAGCCCGGTCAGCAGCAGAGCTGTCGATTTCAAATTCATGTTGGTTAAGAGATAATTATAAATTAGTATTTCCTTATTGCATTGGCTCAGGCGAAATGGCTTTTGGAGGGAATCACCCTGCCTTTACCGTCGCCTGTTGTAATGGTGTAAGCAAAACCGGGTTGTACGGCATAAGCACCTACTTCCCCTTGCTTATTGACCGCCAGAAAACCTACCTGAAAGGTTTTGGCACGTTCAGGATCACGTTTTACGATACGTTCAATCGCTTTTTTGCACGCCTCTTCAGGAGATGAACCCCCGCGCATGAATTCCACCACCAGGTGCGTCCCGCATACGCGGATCACTTCCTCTCCCTGACCGGAAGAGGTAGCCGCGCCAATCTCGTTGTCCACAAATAATCCCCCGCCAATGATAGGGGAGTCACCCACGCGGCCGCGCATTTTGAAGCCCATTCCGCTCGTGGTACACATGCCCGACAGATCGCCGTTGGCATCCAGTGCGAGGGTACCCATCGTGTCGTGGTTGAAAGAACCATCGTCCAGTCGTGCCGGAGCAAATGGTCCGTGGCCTTTCTCCGGTTTTGACTGCTGATGCTCAATATTGATAACCGGCTTGTATTCAGCCTTTTTAAGCCATTTCTTGTATTCTTTGGCCGCATCGGGCGAAAGTTTTCCGGATTCCAGTTTGAAACCGTTGGCCAATGCAAACTGTTGTGCGCCTTCCCCCACCAGAAATACGTGAGGCGTGGTTTCCATGATCTTCCGCGCTACGGATATCGGATGTTTGATCCGTTCCAGAAACGCCACGGATCCGCAGTTGGAACGCTCGTCCATAATGCATGCGTCGAGCGTCACGTGTCCGTCGCGATCGGGGTTTCCGCCCAGTCCGACGCAGCAATTAATGTCGTTTTCAATGGCTATGGCTGCTTGCTCCACCGCATCGATCGCCTTTCCGCCTTTTTCCAGCACAGGCCAGGCGGCAGCGTTGGAGATCTGGCCGCTGTCCCAGGTAGAAATCACAACGGGCTTGCTGGCAACGGGCGCCTTGGCGAACAACTGGTTCACCCGTGTGAAGGGCAAAGCGAACGCTGAGAGGCGGAGGAAGGATCGGCGATTGGTGTTCATAGGTGTCTCGGCATGTTTGTTATGTGGCTGGAAGGAAATAAGGGTTTTGTAAAATTTTGAAAATACTCAGGAGAGTTATTTAAAATTTTTTCAAATATACATCTCCCGGAATTTGTGATCAATGAAAATATGAAATTTCATCATGCCGGTTGTCAGAAACGCCTTATTTTGAAACAATTGTATTCCCGTTTCGAAAAGGCACGGGTGGCTTACGGCAATTCACGCTCGCTAATTTTTTCGGGCCGACAACCGGGAATTCTGATTAAATGGCCAACTTTGGCTACTGTTATTGCATGAACGAACAACATACACAATGAGTAACTCTCCAAAGGCATGTGTGGATGTGGCTATCAACGCCTATGGCAAGCCTTACCAAACGGCCATCACATTGTTGACGCTGATGAAGCATTCGCAGCAATGGATCAATAAAATTTATTTTGTTGAAGAAGCCAAACAGCCTGAGCCTCCTAATTTTAAATTCATATTTGACCATTTTGGCGACAAAATCGTCTACTACAAGCCCAATGTGTGGCTTTGGACCAATAACGTAAAATTCAATTTCCTTTTGAAGTTCAGGCGGTATCGTCATGCGGTCCGCTATCAATATGCCTGGGAGAAATCGAATCAGAAATACCTGCTGGTCATTCATAACGACGTGTATTTCAAAGGCGATCTCGTGGGCGAATATGTGAAGGGGATCGGTTCCGCATCGGGGATCGGGCGCATCGGGCAATGCTGGGTTTGTCCGGCCATGGAAGCGGGATTATGCGGTCCGGAAAAATATACCGAGTACAAGCCGGGCTACGAGGAGTTGATGAAACTGGCGGCCGCCTACCCGCAGGCACGCACCGCCGAGTATGGGCGCGTGGTGGACCAGGCTGCACCGTGGCCGTTGCCCGAATGCAGGCTGAATGAATATGTGGCGATGATCGATCTGGAAAAGACGCGGAAAGACACCAGCCCAGAGGGAAATGGAGCCGCATTCGGTGCCTACGACCGGCTGGATGTGGGTGTAAAATGGTTTGCCGACATGAACAATGCCGGTCATAGTTTCAAGCATTTCGATTACGATCCATTTGCTACCCACAGCTGGATCAGCCTTCAGAATGCGGGACATAACGCGATGTTCGACAAGGACCTTTATCAATACGAAGAATCCGTAGCATTGCAATGCCTGAAAGACGAATTTGATCTTCACCCCTGAAGCAGGTACCGGCGGCATGGTATTGGAAATCGAACATCTTAGTCAGCATTACGGGAACAGGGAAATCCTATCGATCCCCTCTTTCCGGATCGATCGGGGTATTTACTGGATCCAGGGCGAGAATGGTGCCGGTAAGTCGACGTTTTTCCGGACTATGGCAGGCATGCTGCCTTTTAAAGGAACGGTTAGGCTTGACGGAAGGTACGATCTGAAGAAAAATCCCGTCGATTACCGGCTAAGACTGAACCTCGGGGAAGCCGAGCCACTCTACCCCTCATTTCTCACCCCCGCCGATCTGATCGCATTCGTGGCCGAAGCACAGCGCGCATCGAAAGCGCAATGCGATGCTTTGACGGAGGCATTCGGAATCAATTATCTACAGAACCCTTTTGGCAGCTGTTCCAGCGGGATGGTTAAAAAAGTATCGCTCCTGCTTGCATTCCTCGGCGAGCCGTCGCTGATTATTCTGGATGAGCCGCTGATCACCATTGACCAGGAAGCACGGGATGTGCTGTTCAGCCTGATCCGGGACTACCACCAAAAAGGGGCCACATTTCTGCTTTCGTCTCACCAGCTTTTTGAGCAAGAAGGTCTGCATGTCACGCAAAGCTTCCGCCTCAAAGACAAAACGCTTGTTGACGCCGGCCTGCCATGAAAATGCTCCTGCTTTCGACGGTATCGGCATTTTTCAGACAGCGAGCAGGGATGTTCTTTGTTTTGATGGGTATCCTGTTTGGTTTTCTGAGCGCCGTCGAGCACCATGCATTCGCCGTTTTTTTTCTTACCGGAAAGTATGGGATGGCCTACCTTTTTGCAATATGGCTGGGTTACTCGCTGCTATGCTGCCAGTTTCTGATCCATACCTGGAAGCTGCCGGAGTACACCTTTGTATTTCATGCGAGGGTATGGCCTACTGCAACGCGTTGGAAGCGGTTTATTTTGCAAGGTTTGGCCTTTCTGCAGCCTGTGTTGTATTACGGATTATACCTGCTGATCATCGCGGTTCAGGACAACCTTACCCAGCGCATATGGGCCATCATTCCTTTTTATGTGTCGCTGGCGCTTTTGCTGGCTGCGGCTGCGGAATGGCGGATCAAAAAACCTGTGCTTTATGTGCCTGTCAAAGGGCGGCAATTCCTTCAATGGCCATTTGCACGTCCGGTTTCATGGCTGTTCTGGTCGTTGGAATGGTTGTTCCGGGAGCGGGGCGTCACGTTGATCGCCGGTAAGCTGGGAGCGATGCTGATTGCAGCCGGGACCATCCTTTACTATGGAACGGGGGAGTACGATATCCGGATGCCGGCAGTGGGCCTCTCTCTGGCTTATCTACTGAACCTGGGATTGTCATATGAACTGTTTTACTGGGAATCCGCTGTCTGGCTTTGGGGAAGAACGCTGCCCATACCCGTTCTCTCACGTTGGGGCAGGATATTGGCTATACATGCCATCCTGATTTTGCCGGAAACTCTCGTTGCGGTCCGAAACGGCGCTTTGAGTTTTGGCGAAGTCATGCAGCTCTATCTCCTGGGATTGGCAGCCCTGACCATTTCGCATTTGTATTTTTATAAAAGGGGAGGATTGCCGGAGAATGCGGTCCAGACGCTGCTCTTCGGCTTTGTAGGGCTCACCTTATTGATTCTTTACAAAATTCCCCTGTTTCTCATCGCAGGGTGCATTCTTCTGATTTCCCTGTACGTGCATCCGAAATGGTCCGGGATCTGAGGCAGGTGCTACCAGCTCCGGATCCCGGACGGGTGCCTATTTGGGTGGCATCGATGGCCGGACCTCTACCTTGCTGGGTAATGTTCTTGCCGGCATCCTGATGAGGTCGGAAACGATCTGGCCGATATCCTCGGGTTGGATTTTCCAGGCATCTTTTTCCGACGGTGCGTGGTTGTTGAATTCCGTAGCCACGGATCCCGGCATAATGGTGGTGACTTTGATGCCCGCATTTCGAACGTCCATCATCATGGCCTGACTGAATCCTACCAATCCAAATTTGCTTGCATTGTAGGCCGTTCCGGCAGGGAAAAAGTTGGTTCCGGCGAGACTGGAAATCGTGATGAAATATCCTTTGGAAGCTGTCAGCGCTGCCAGTGAGGCTTTGGCGCTGAAGAACACACCGGTAAGATTAATGTCAATGGTTTCCTGCCACAGCTCGGCGCTCAACTCCTGAATGGGCGCGAAATGACCCACACCTGCGTTCGCTATGAGATAGTCCAGACGCCCCCATTGTGCGAGCACGGTCTCTACCGCTTTTTCCTGCGAGGCCAGGTTTCTGACGTCGGATGCGATGCCCAGTGCGTAGCCTTCGCGGATGCTATTTAATGCGGTGGCCGTCTCGTCGGCATTTTTTTGCGAGCGACTGGTGATTGCGACGCGGATTCCATCTTTGATGAGCGACTCAGCGACGCCGTATCCGATCCCTTTGGAACCTCCCGTAATCAGTGCTGTTCTAACTGTTTCTGCCATTACCTGATGTTTTTAGTACAAAAAATACATTTCAGGGTTAACAGCGTCACAGGTCAGAAGGTTTGGAAAAATTGGTTCCTGAATCTAAAATCTGCATATCCCTGGTATTTTTCTGAACGGCGATGGCACCGAAAATGCCCAGAAGGTAAGCGAATGCGTAAAAGCCTTTTTCGCTCGGGAGGAGCGTTGCATTCCATAAGCCTACTACCAAAAGAACGATAGCCAGGATCGTCGAAAACCAGCTGATCCCATAGTAAATGGCCGTAACGGGAATGCCTTCAAGCCGGTCGCGGACACTCTTCTGGACCGAGACCGCAGCGAAGAGGCCGTACATGAGAACCGTAAAATAATATCCTTTTTCACTCAACAACATCTCGGACCTCCACAGACCGATGATAAACCCGGCCATACCGGTGCCTAGCGCGATCCAGGAGGCTGCAATGAAGGCTCCTGACGTTTTCTGAGTATTCATAGTGTTCATGCTTAGTGTTGGTTTAATGGTGGAGAAGGTTTTTGCCTGAATATTACATCATTTTGCGATAAAGTACCATACTTTGTTTATTTGCCGGTCTCTGCCCAATATCCTATTTTTGCCGGCGGTATACATTTTGACAGATTCTAATCCTATTTATGAAGTTAGTAGCAAATAAAGTTGCATTGGTAACAGGGGCCTCACGGGGTATCGGACGTTCGATCGCGTTGCGTCTGGCCCAGGAAGGTGCTGATGTCGCATTTACATATTTGTCCAGTGTCGAAAAAGGAGAAGCATTGGCCAGAGAGCTGGAAGCCTTTGGAGTGAAAGCGAAGGGGTACCGCTCCGACGCATCCAATTTTGAGGCTGCGGACCAACTCGTTACCGATGTCGTGGCTGACTTCGGAAAACTGGATATCCTCATCAATAATGCCGGTGTAACGCGCGACGGCCTGCTGATGCGCATGAGTGAGGAGCAATGGGACACGGTGATCAATATTAACCTGAAATCGGTTTTCAACCTGACCAAAGCCGCTACCAAATCGATGATCCGGGCAAAAAGCGGGTCTATCATCAACATTACTTCGGTAGTAGGAATCCGTGGTAATGCGGGCCAATCCAATTACGCTGCTTCAAAGGCCGGTATCATCGGTTTCACCAAGTCGATCGCATTGGAATTGGGTTCCAGAAACATCCGTTCGAATGCAGTTGCTCCCGGTTTTATAGAAACAGAAATGACCGACGCTGTGGATGCCAAAGCGGTGGACGACTGGAAGCAATCCATACCGATGAAACGGGGCGGACAGCCTGAGGAAGTTGCCGACGCCTGCGTGTTCCTTGCCTCGGATATGTCGCGTTACATTACCGGCCAGGTGATCCAGGTGGACGGTGGTATGTTAACATAGAGTCTTTCTTCGTTAGTAAATAGCTGGCGGTTTCGTTGTATATTGTAACGTCGCCAGCTATTGAATCCCAACACATGCGGTCCGAGCTTATATTCCAAACCCCTTCCTGGTTCATTATTTTCTGCCTGCTCGCAGGGACTGCATACGCCTTTTTGCTTTACCGGCCCGAGGCACCCTGGGGAAAGAAACTGAATTATCTGCTGGCCGCTATCCGCGGAATAACCGTTGCCGTTATTTGCTTTTTGCTGCTCAACCCGCTAGTGCGCAGGACCGAAACGTCGGTCGATAAGGCCAAGGTCGTTTTTGCGATCGATAATTCGGAATCGGTGGGTAAATACGGGCAGGGTTTAATGGGCTCGGTTAAAACGGCGGTTGCAGACCTCACCGCATCGGGTTTTGAAGTGAGCATTGAGACTTTGGGGGATGCCAAAAGCGTCAATCCGGACTCTATCCGTTTTGACGGGAATAAAACCGATCTTAGCGGAATGCTTCAAAACGTGAGCAGCAACTACGAGGGACGCAACCTCACCGACGTTATCCTGTTATCCGACGGGATCGTCAATCAGGGCATTTCGCCGGCCTATAATCGATATCCTTACAAAGTAAACACACTTGCAGTCGGCGATTCGGTTCCCGATCTCGATATCCGCGTCAAAGATGTGGTCAATAACCGCATTGCCTACCTGGGGAATGAATTTCCGGTCAGAGCAGAAATCGTCGCCAACGGACTTGCCGGAAAGACCACTACCGTAAGCCTGAAACAGAACGGACGTGTGATACAAAGTCAGCAGGTGGTGATCGACCGCCCTGATTTTTTCAAGGCTTTTGATTTCAAAACATCGTCCGCGCAGAAAGGAGTGCAGCATTACACCATCGAGCTGGGTGCGATTTCCGGGGAAACTTCGGGAAGAAATAATCGTAAGGATGTGTATATCGACATCATCGACGGCCGGCAAAAGATATTACTGATGGCCCTGGCGCCACATCCGGACATCAAGAGTATCCGGAGTATGATCGAGGCCAACGACAACTATGAACTCGACATCAATATCCTGTCGATCAATAACACACCGCCCGTCTCAACCAAGCCTTATGATTTGGTTATTTTGCACCAGGTGCCTAATGTGCTGGGTTTGGGCAATGCGCAGGTCAGGAAATTGATCGAGGCAAAGCTTCCGCTATTCTTTATTCTGGGAAATCAGTCGGCGGTGCCGCTGGCAAGTTCGCTGAACAAATCGCTGTTTATCAATGCGGCCGCTAATAATCAGACAGACAAGGTAACTGCCCGCTTTAACTCTTCATTTCAGCAGCTGAACTTTGATGCTGAGAGTTTGAAACTGTTGGAACGACTTCCTCCATTATCGGTTCCATTCGGCGAATACAACCTTTCATCCGGAACAGAGACGATTTTGTACCAGAAAGTGGGGACGCTGAATACGACCAAGCCTTTACTCGTTCTTAACACGAGCGGCGAGCAAAAGATAGCGGTGCTGGCAGGCGAGGGGTTGTGGCAGTGGCGGCAGGAGGAATTTGCGCAAACCAGCAAGCAGGAAGTGGTCGATAACCTGTTCCAGAAATTGGTGCAGGTGCTGTCGGTGAAAGAGGACCGGCGGAAGTTCAGGGTTTACCCCGTCAGAAACGAGTTTGATGCGGGAGAGCCGGTGATTTTTCAGACGGAGATCTATAATGACATTTATGAGCCGATTTTCGGGCAGGAGGTGAAGCTGGACCTGGTCGACGAAAAAGGCAAAACCAGACAGTTTACCTATACCCATTCCCAGGAATCGCCCCGGTTCAATGTAAGCGGACTCACTGACGGCGTCTACCGTTTAGCGGCTACGACGACATTGAAAGGACGCCAGGAGAAAGCAACGGGCCAATTTGTGATCCGTAATGCCGATCTTGAACTGAACAATACCACTGCCGATTTTGGCATGTTGCGCGATCTGGCGCATCGATCCGGAGGGACGTTTATTACACCATCATCGCTCAATAATTTTATTCAAAAACTTAAAAGTGACCGCCCTGCAGACCGGTTGGACAGTGCCGAGGAGATGGTAGAGCTGATCTACCTGAAATGGCTGTTTTTCTTGCTTGTTTTATTGCTGGGAGCCGAATGGGGACTAAGAAAATACCACGGTGGTTACTAGTATCAGGCCTTCGGGCAAACGAATGCGTTTCTTTTTTTTACTGCTTTGCTTCTTACTCCCGGCCGTCTCATCCACGCTTAGCGCGCAGGACACGCCACCGTTGCGCGATACGCTTACGCATGATTCCATTCCGCAGGCGAGGCCGAATTATGCTTTGTTACGCGGCATTTTTGCGGCACAGTCGGGGTTATACCTGGGCACTTTGTATGGTTTGAGTAAATCGTGGTATAAAAACAGCCTCACCCGCTTTACCGTCCAGGACGATACCCACGAGTGGTTACAAATGGACAAAATGGGGCACCTTTACACATCCTACCAGATAGCCCGGCATACGGCAGCGCTTTACAAAATGACAGGTATTTCAAAACGTCAGATGCTGGTGTACGGGGCGATTTCCGGGGTTATTTTTCAAACGCCGATAGAGATCCTGGACGGATTCTCCCCCGACTATGGCTTTTCGCCCGGTGATATGGTGGCCAATGCAATGGGTTCGGCACTTTACCTGGGACAAATCGCGTTATGGGACGAGGTACGGATACAGCCGAAATTCTCTTTCCACTATACGCCGCTTTCCAAAGTAAGGCCGGAGCTGCTGGGTAGCAACCGCTATGAAAGCTGGCTGAAAGATTACAACGGTCAAACCTACTGGTTTTCAGCGAGCCCCAGATCATTTTTTAAAGGCTCGAAATGGCCTGCATGGTTAAGTCTTTCCGTAGGCTACGGGATCCAGGACATGGTGTCGGCTGAGAAAGTTACAAGCATTGAAAGAGGGTACAGGCCTTATCGTCAGTATTATCTGTCGGTGGACATTGATCTGACGAAGATCAAGACGAAGAACAAATTTGTCAGGACGCTAGGCTTTTTGGCCAACTCACTTAAAATACCGGCACCCGCATTGCAGTTCAGCAGGAAAGGCGTCGATTTTAAGCCTTTTTATTTTTAAAACAGATAGTAACCACCAGGCAGGGCCGGGTAAGTGGCTTTGCCGGATTTGAATCGGAATATGAACATTGGAGACAGAGTAAGATTGGTACACGGCCGGGAGGAAGGCATTATTTATGCGTTCCTTTCCGGCAATGTAGTTGAAATAGAGATCGAGGACGGATTTCGCATCCCGGTCCTGAAAAATGAAATCGTGACGATTTCTCCTGTGGAATCACAGCGGATGGTCAAGGCGGAAGAACCGAAAGCGGTGGCGGCCCGGGGGGATGTGATCGTACCGCGCAATGCGCCATTTGCGGAAAAGGGCATTTACCTGGCATTCATAGCAGTAAACGACCGCGCTTTGACCGTTCACGTCATCAACAATACCGACTGGATATTGCCATTTACAGCCGTGGCGACTTCCGAATCGGTGAGTACCGGACTGGCTGCTGGCGTGCTGCAACCGCGCACGGCGCAAAAGCTGACCGAAGTACTGATGAAGGATTTCGAATCATGGCCGGTGTTTGACGTTCATGCATTGTATTTCCGCGAAGGCAATCACCAGTTACCGGCAGCATTGAACAAGCGCATTCGTTGCCGTGCACAGTCGTTCTACAAAAACAAAGGAAAAGTGCCGGTACTGGCGAAAGACGGCTTTGTGTATCAGCTGGATGAGGAAAGTCTGAAACGGGAAGCGCCGGGAATTTCGGAAGATGTTGCTGGTGAGATCAAAGCAAGTATGCTCGGACAGTCGGCTCCGGAGCAGAAGAGTCTTCCTAAACCGGATCAGGTGGTTGATCTGCACATTGAAAAGCTGGTCAACAACCATAAAAGCCTTTCGAACGATGCGATCCTGAAAAAGCAGCTGGACGTTTTCGAGAGTAATCTGGAATCGGCTATTGCCAATGGGATGGACGAAATTACGTTTATACATGGCGCTGGCAGCGGCGCTCTGAAAAATGAGCTGCACCGCAGGCTGGGGAAGAACCAGCATGTGCAATTTTTTAAAGATGCATTAAAAGAGAAATTCGGATACGGTGCAACCCTCGTCAAAATCAAGTAATATTTATCTCAGGCCCGGTTATTTTCTGACCGTTCTGCTGGTGGCAGGAAGCTTATGGCAGTGCCGCCCTAAAAATACCTCCCCTAAGGCGCCCATGGAAGAATACAAATATTCGGAAAAGGAGATCCAGCAAGAAAAGCACTTGTCGGTGCTGAATGTACCTGTAGAAATTCCGGTATCGGAGATTGAGAATCAGATCAATGCTAAAATAAAGGGCCTGATCTACGAAGACAACAGCTACGAGGATGAAAACAACGATAATCTGAAAGCAAAGGTTTGGAAGATAAGTCCTATCCGCGTTGTGGCGATCGATTCGTCGTTTCTGCTTGAAGTTCCATTGAAAATCTGGGTAAGTGCGGGCTATAAGATCAGCCCGCTGGGTGTGACGATGTCGGGATACAAGGACACCGAATTTTCGATCCGTATCCGGTTGATCTCCAAAATCGGCATTACCCCGCAGTGGCAGTTGAAATCGGAAACCTATGTGGATAGCTACGACTGGATCAGCGACCCAAGCATTAAGGTGGCGGGGATCAATATTCCGATCAAGGCGATGGTTAGCCGGTTGCTGAACAAGAACTTCGATAAGATCACGCAGGCCATAGACGAGCAGGTCGCGGTTAATCCGGAACTTAAAAAGAACGCGGAACTGGCCTGGAACGTGGCGAGGCAGCCGGTGATGCTGGCGAAGGAATATGATACCTGGCTGGTCATTGTCCCCACCGGTGTTGTTATGACGCCTCTGCTGGCAAAAAATAACATCCTTCGTGCCGTGATCGGCATCAAAGGGTATACGCAAACTATCACATCTGCCGTCAAACCGCAGATAGTAGCCACACAAAAACTGCCGGATCTGCAACTTGTGGATAAGGTTCAGGAGGATTTCAAAATAGGATTAATCAGTGTGGTGTCCTACGAAGAAGCGGCCAGGCTTGCGACCGCTAAATTTGCAGGAGAAAAATTCTCTTTCCTCAATGGAAAATACAGCGTCGAGGTCGCATCTGTCGAGATGTATGGCCAGAACGACAGACTGGTTATTAAAGCGGGTTTGAAAGGAGGCATTAATGGTGATATCTACCTGAAAGGCACTCCTTACTATGATCCTGCGACGCAACAATTGTCACTGAAGGGGCTTGACTATGACCTGGATACGAAAAATTCGATCATCAGAACGGCCGGATGGCTCTTGCAAGGGCAGTTCAGCCGGATGATGGAAAAGCGAATGGTTTTTCCGGTTGGAGAACAGATTTCGGAAGCCAAAAAGACCGTGCAGAAAGCATTATCTAATTATAAAGTCACCGAGGGTGTCGTTGTAAAAGGAATACTTTCCGATATTGTGCCTGATAAGGTTTATCTTACTCCGAAACATCTTTATTCTGTTGTATTTGCAACTGGAAAAGTGAATTTGAAAGTCGGTGGACTCAAAGGAATCTGATATAAAATTTGTACAATAATCAGCGGAAGTGCCATAATTTTTTACTTTTTATGGTATATTGACTGCTGATCGAAAGAAAGTATTTCTTAGCTTTGTGGTCAGAGGAAAGGTCTAAGCTGTCCTGCCGCTGCGGTTTTTTAACCGGGGAGGAAAGTCCGGGCAGCATAGAGTGCCGTACTTCCTAACGGGAAGGCAGCGGATTGGCGACGGTCCGTTGACAGCAAGTGCCACAGAGAAGATACCGCCCTGGCATATTTTTTGTATGCCACGGTAAGGGTGAAAAGGTGGAGTAAGAGCCCACCGGTTTCCTGGCGACAGGGAATGCATGGTAAACCTTACGGGCTGAAAGATCAAATAGGTGTTGGTTAATGGGGCTGCTCGTCCCTGCTCTTCGGGGCGCCGGCACGGGTAGATCGTTAGAGGTTCCGGGTGACCGGAATCCTGGATAAATGGCAGGAGCGGATATCGGGGCAACCTGATTGAAGTTACAGAATCCGGCTTACAGGCTTGGCTTTTTTTCTGATTTTTGAATTTATGTATAATGCTATATTGAATTGAATCACATAACGCGTGTTTCCCATGAAGAAAAAGAATCTTTACGTTGCTTTACTTTGTTCTACCCTCCTGAGTTACAATACGCACGCCCAAAATCGTACGTATGAAGGACCTAATAAGATGAATACTTGGTCGATCACAGGCTACGGAGGTATTACAAAATTCTTCGGAGATTTGACCCAGTACAATGGCTTCAAACGTGGAGACCGGGAGGATTTAACAGGTGGATGGGGGCTTTCAGTTAACAAGCAGCTTTCGCCGATTTTTGGCATTCAGTTAACCGGTGTTAACGGTCGTCTGCAAGGTGCCAAAGACAATCACTACAGCTCCTTGTCGGGAGAAACTTACAGCGCTACTTTTAACAGCCCGTCTTTCGTTCAGCTAACCTTGGACGGAACTATGAATGTGAGCCGTTTGCTGCTAGGTTACAACAAGCTGCGCCGCTGGAAAGTGGATGCACACCTTGGAGGTGGTATTATCTACTACCACACTGACATCGACTGGTCGAATGTGCGTACCAATGAAGTTGGAAGCTTTTCAACTAACACTGACGCCAGTTCCAAAACTGCCGGTAAATGGGAGCGCAACGGATCCACTTACACACGCGAATGGGTAGTTCCAACCGGTCTGACAGTACATTATGAACTATCGCCCCGCTTCGACCTTGGCATCGACTATACGCACAACTTTGTAAATACAGAGAAGATTGATGCGACTGTCGGTGATCTGAGCGACTACAAGAGCCAGCAAGGTATCTGGACGTTTGCGAAAGGTGATTCCAGAAATGATGCCTACGGAATGGTTTCTCTCGCATTGACCTACAAACTGGGCAAAAACGCAGTGAGAGCAAAAGATGGCAAATACGATGCAGCGGCTGGTCGTTATCACTTGCGCTGGGCTAATCCTAAGCAGCTGATCCCGGTTCCTTACAACCCGACAATGAACGATGCGGACTCTATCGCAAAAGCTAATATGCCTAAGCCGGTTGACCCACGTCTTTATACTGACTCTGATGGAGACGGCGTAGCCGACCTGTTCGATAAAGAAGCAAACACGCCTGCTGGTAGCGTAGTTTCCGGTGGTGGTGTAGCAATGGATCTCGATAAGATCATCCGCGATGCGATCAAGAATAACCTGCCGAAAGACGAATGCGAGGCGCTGTTCAGCAACGTTGAGTTCGATACTGACAAGGCAATTATTCGCAATGCTTCGAAAGAAACGCTTAGCAAAGTAGTTGAACTGCTCAACATGCGTACCAACTGCCGGATCGTTCTGGTTGGTCATACGGATGCCCGTGCTTCCGACTCGTACAACGTAGCTCTGTCACGCCGCCGTGTGGATGCAGCGAAACGATTCCTGGTTCGTGCCGGATTGACAGATCCTAGCCGCATTATCGCAGAGTATTACGGTGAATACCGCCCGATTGCTGAGAACACTACAGTCGAAGGTCTTCAGTCCAACCGTCGCGTTGAGATTAAGATTTTGCCAAATAACACAATCCGCTCTACTTACCCGGCTGGTTTCCGCCGCTAGTAACAGTGCTGATATACGAAAAGGGAGACGAGAAATTGTCTCCCTTTTTTATTGGCTCCGTTTCAGAAAATGGGAAACTTTGCCTACATTTGCACCCTGTTTAATTACGGGACGAGTTCCCAACCATAACAAATTCAAAAATGGCAGTTAAAATCAGGTTAGCGCGTCGCGGACGCAAAAAGAAAGCGATCTATGATATCGTAGTCGCAGATGCCAGAGCACCACGTGATGGTCGCTTCATCGAAAAATTGGGTCTTTATAACCCAGGTACAAATCCTGCTTCCATCGTATTGGAATCAGATAAAGCAGTTGATTGGCTTCTGAAAGGAGCTCAGCCTACTGACACAGCCCGTTCAATTTTGCAACACGAAGGTGTTTTGCTTCGCAAGCACTTGCAGGTAGGTGTTTTGAAAGGTGCAATCACTCAGGAAGTGGCGGACGCACGTTTTGAAGACTGGAAAGGTTCGAAAACAGATCGTAAAGCGACAGCGGCAGATTCATTGGCCCAGCAGAAAGATGCTGATAAAAAGGCTAAGCTGGATGCTGAACGTAAGATCAGTGAAGCACGTGCTGAGGCAATCGCTAAGAAAAATACTCCTCCCGCGGAAGAAGAAGCAGCAGTTAGCGAAGAGGTTGTCGACGAGGCAGCGGACGCAACAGCTCCGGAAGCCGATGCTCCCGCAGAAGAGTCAGCAGAATAATTTGATGTTACATACATGCTCTATGGGTCTGTCGGTGTTCCGCACAGACTCATATTGTTTTATATCCAACCTAATTTTTTAATCCGGCAAATGACACAGGATAATTGTTATTTATTGGGCTATATCGTTCGGACTCACGGAACCGCCGGAAATGTGGTTGTATTTCTGGATGTGGATTACCCGGAAGAGTACGAAGATCTGGAATCAGTTTACGTAGAAGTAAAAGGGGAGCTGGTACCCTTCTTCATTGAAGACTTCAATTTGCAGAAACAGAATAATGCCATCGTCAGCTTTGAGGACATTGGCACCATTGAAAAGGCGCAGACCCTGGTGGGAAGTTCGCTTTACCTGGCACTGGATGAATTGGAGGAACTGGCCGATGATGAATTCTATTACCATGAAATCAAAGGTTTCCAGGTAGTGGACGAAACAAGAGGGGAATTGGGCACAGTAAGGGAGGTATATTCACTGAATGGTCAGGACCTGATCGCCATGGATTACCGCGGTACCGAGGTGCTGATACCTACCGCTGCCGATATCGTGCTCCGTGCTGATAAGAGTAATAAATCGTTGCTCGTTAACCTTCCGGAGGGCTTGCTGGAGGTTTACCTGGATAGCTCATCAGAAAATATCCCTGACGATGCGGATTGATATTTTGACTTGTGTTCCCAATCTGCTGGATAGCTTTTTCGCACATTCTATCCTCAAAAGGGCACAACAGGGAAATCACGTGGAAGTCGTGGTTCATGACATCCGTGATTATTCAACGAACAAGCACCGCACGATCGACGACTATGCTTTCGGTGGCGGAGCCGGTATGGTATTACAGATCGAACCGATCGCACGGTGTATACGCGCATTGCAAAGTGAACGAAATTATGATGAGGTAATCTATCTGACACCGGATGGGGAACTGATGAAACAGAGCATGGTAAACCAATTGTCCCTGAAAGGAAATCTGATCATGCTTTGCGGCCATTACAAAGGCGTGGACCAGCGCGTTCGCGATATGTTCGTCACAAAAGAGGTGAGCATAGGAGACTATGTGCTCTCGGGGGGAGAACTTGCGGCAGCGGTGCTTGCAGACGCTATTATAAGGCTTATCCCAGGTGTGTTGAACGATGAAACTTCCGCATTGACCGATTCATTTCAGGATAATCTCCTCGCGCCGCCGGTGTATTCGCGTCCGGCCGATTTTGAAGGCCACCAGGTTCCCGAAATACTCATGTCAGGGCATGAAGCGAAGATCGAGGAATGGCGTTACGAGCAATCGCTCCAAAGAACTAAAGAAAGAAGGCCGGACCTCCTAAACTGAGAGCGCCGGCCTTCATTACAGGGTTGGGGCCCCTTAAAAATCAAAATTGCAGTTGATCCACTCGCTGTCGAAGTTGGTCCCATACTTGCGGTAAAAATTAACCGCCGAGGTGTTCCAGTCCAATACCTGCCACATCATCCCTGTGCAGCCAGTTTGCTTGGCTGCAGCCACGGTCGCATCAAAGAGGATTTTTCCGATGCCGTTGCCCCGCATCTCCTCCGTAACGATAATGTCTTCCATATATAGCCTTTTGCCCTTCCAGGTGGAATATCGAAAATAGTAGAGGCACAGTCCGATAATTTTTGAATCCACTTCGGCGACAAAGAAATCGAACAGCTTGTCGTGGTAATCCCGGGTCATTTTGTCAACATTGTTGGTAACCTGGTTCAGAGCCCTTTCATAGATCGCAAGCTCTTTAACCAATTCAAAAATCGCGGGTATGTCCTCTGCCGTTCCCTGCCTGGTCGAGATATTCATGATAACAGTTTATTAATGGAAAGTTTAAGAATCGAGAATATACTATTTCCTACTGAGAGTTTACATAGTTTTCCCACTTTTCTACGATCGCCTGAAAGCCTTCCGGCAAATCTGTCTCGAACTGTACCCATTCACGCGTGGTAGGATGCACGAAACCCAAAGATTTGGCGTGCAGTGCTTGTCCTGAAATGAGACTGAACCCATGTTCGACCATGGCTTTATAACTACCGCTGGAAACGCCTCTGAGGATCTTGTCACCACCATACATAGGATCGTTGAAGATCGGATGTCCGATGTGTTTCATGTGTGCGCGTATCTGGTGTGTCCGGCCGGTTTCGAGGTTACACTTTATCAGTGATACATACCGCAGCGGTTTGATTACCTCGTAATGGGTAACCGCGTGTTTCCCCTGGCTTCCGTCCACATATACGTCCATGACGCGCCTGTCGCGTGCGCTGCGGCCCACGTGGCCGGTAATTGTTCCTTTTTCAACTTTGGGCTCGCCCCATATCAGGGCATGGTAAGTCCGTTCAATGGAGTGATCGGCGAACTGGGATGCGAGAAATGTCATGGCGAACTCGGTTTTAGCGATCACCAGCAGGCCTGATGTATCCTTGTCGATCCGGTGGACAAGGCCGGGGCGTCCTTCACCATTTCTTCCGGTAGGAAGCTGCTGGAAATGATAAACGAGTGCATTGATCAAGGTGCCTGTCCAATTTCCGTATGCAGGATGTACCACCATTCCGGCCGGCTTGTTGACGATCAGCAATACATCGTCTTCATACAGGATATTCAACGGAATGTTTTCCGGAACTATATCCGTATCGCGCGGAGGCTCGGGCAGGGAAAGCGTGATAACGTCGAGCGGCTTGACCTTATAACTGGCCTTGGTAGCCAGCCCATTTACCTTTACGGCCTCCGCTTCGATCCCGTTTTGTATTTTTGTCCTGGAAGCGTTTGCAACATGAAGATTCAGGAATTTGTCTAACCTCATCTGACTTTGGCCTTTGTCGGCAACGATGCGGTAATGTTCAAACAAATCGTCCTCTTCCGAGGTAATTTCAATGGGATCTTCCGACATTATTTTTTGATTTACTATCAACAAAATTATTAAAATAAGTGGATTTACTAAGTCCGCCGCTGCCAACCCCGTTGCAGCGCATATCCAATGCGGAGATCGAGCAGGCTGGTGTGCGTGTGTTTGTAAAGCGCGACGACCTGATACATCCGACGGTATCCGGCAATAAGTGGAGGAAATTGAAGTATAACTTGTTGCACGCCCAAAGTATCGGTAAGGAAGCGATCCTGACCTTTGGCGGTGCCTATTCCAATCACCTGTATGCGACTGCTGCTGCCGGAAATGCATTGGGTTTGCGGACGATCGGCATCGTGCGAGGGCAGGAGCTTGAGGGAAATGAAAGCAGGACGCTGCAATTTTGTCAAAAAGAAGGCATGCGATTGCATTTCATATCCAGAACAGAGTACCGGCTGCGTCATACTAGGTCATACAATGCTGCGCTTCTGGAACAATTCAACGACCCATACCTTATTCCCGAAGGCGGCACCACAGTGCTTGCGCTCAAAGGCGTAATGGAAATGGTTGACGAGGTGGAAGCACAACTGGGTGCATTGCCGGATTGCTTCGCTACTGCTGCGGGCACCGGTGGGACTGCCGCCGGCATTCTCTCGGCCGGTAGCGATGTGCTGGCATTTTCTGCCTTGAAAGGCGGTGATTTCCTCGTGAACGATATCGAAAGCCTGCTCTCTGATTCGGGCCGGCGTGGCGAGTTGCGTTTGTTTACCGATTACCATTTTGGAGGTTATGCCAAATGGAATGATGAATTGCTGGCCTTCATCAGCAGTTTCCGGGCGGCCTTTGGTATACAACTGGAGCAGGTTTACACTGCCAAGATGTTCTACGGTCTTTTCGACCTGATCCGGAAGGAATATTTCAAACCAGGTACGACCATTGTGGCGGTGCATACGGGTGGCCTGCAAGGGTTGGTCACGACCTGACCACCTCGATCTCCTCTTCACTATTGGCCGGTTTGGAAGCGATAAAATCCTTGATCAGATCCCGGTCACCCGCTATCCAGAGCACATCCTGGTTTTCAATCACCATCGATGAATCGGGATTGAGAATGCGCTCTCCGTTTCTTTCCAGACCTACAATCATTCCCAGCGTTTTCTCCCGGATCTGGCTGTCGCGGATCGTTTTACCACGGATATTGTATTGCGTTTTGACTTCGACACGTTCCAGCACGATATGGTCTTCGTGCGCCATATACACGTCCCCATTCGCGCTTACTTCGATATGGCTCCTGAAAACATCGAGCTGGTCGTCCGTTCCGATTACCTCGATACGGTCGCAGGGATAAAGCACTTCCGTGGGCCTTGGCAGGTGAATAGTTTTGCTTCCGCGCTCGATCAGCACGACATTGATTCCAAAGTTTTCCCGGATTTTAAGCTCTTGCAAGGTCTTGCCGATCATATTGGAATCCGCACTCACTTCCAGAAATGCGAAATGTGCATCCCACGGAAGCAGGATTTTTTTGGATTTTCCGCTTCCTTCGAGTTGTCGGGCATTGAGATTTTGCAGGAACCGGTCCTCTATCTTGTGATAAAACCTTTGAAGCATCTGGTAGAAAATGGCAAAGCCCAATATCATAATGCCTCCTGCGACTATGAAAGCGATCTGCGTCGAGAAAAATGAAACCAGTAAAAACGCCATTAGCAAAATCGCGATCAGAACACGCGACAATTCCAGCAGCAGTAATGGGCCCCGACTGTATTTCCGGCTCAGCCAAATGGCCGAATAAGCTTTACGGTTGCCGCGTTTAAAGACAAGTGCCCAAAGAAATGGTGAAACAAAAAGGAAAGTAATGCCAAAAAGCACCGAGTTCGTAATGAACGTCTCGGGAATGCGTTCGTGCAGCTGTTCGGCTAATTGCCGGGACGACGCGAGAATAATGCCTACCACCACAACCGAATTCAGGATGACTGTCTGAGCATAGGATTTCAGTATCTGGTTCCATTGGGTGGTGTGCGCGATGGTTTCGGTACTGGTGCTATACCGGTTCAGGTACAGTCGCCATCTCTCTGGTAAGCGCCGGTCAAGCCATTCGTAGAGCGGTTCCGAGGCTTTCATCATATAGGGCGTTGCAAATGTGGTGATCACCGAAACACCAACGGCTATGGGGTACAGGAAGCCGCTCGTCACTTTCAGGGACAAGCCCAGGTTGGCGATGATGAATGAAAATTCCCCGATCTGCGACAGGCTCATCCCCGATTGGAGTGATTTCTTCAAAGGCTGGCCGGAAATGACAGCACCGAGGGTAACGAAAGTGGTTTTACCGACGATGACAATGAGCACCAGAATGGCGGTCGGAACAGCATATTCCAGCAATAGCCCGGGGTTGATCAGCATTCCCACGGAGATAAAGAAGACAGCGCCAAACAGGTCTTTCACCGGTTTGAGCAGGTGTTCTATCTTCTCGGCATGCGTTGTTTCGGCCAGGATAGAACCCATAATGAAGGCGCCTAATGCCGCCGAAAACCCGGCTTGGGTCACTAGGAACACCATTCCGAAGCATAATGCGACGGAAGTGATGAGCACACTTTCATCATTCATCAGGTGCCGGTACCGGCGCAGCAGGGTAGGGAATACGAATATACCGCCCAGGAACCAGAGTGTAAGGAAGAAGAACAGTTTCAGACTCGACTGGATAAGTTCATAACCGGCAAACTGCTGGCTCAGGGATAATGTCGAAAGCAATACCATCAGCAAAACCGCCGTCAGGTCCTCGATCACGAGTATACCCATTACCACCCGAGTGAATTTCTGTGTCTTCAGGCCGAGTTCGTCAAATGCACGGAAAATGATCGTGGTGGACGATATGGCGATGATACCGCCGAGAAAAAGACTGTCGGTTTTACTCCATCCCAGTAGCTGGCCTGTCATGAAGCCGGTTACCAGCATCATAAATACTTCAAAAAGGCCGGTAATGGCCGCGGTGTTACCCACCTTGACCAGCTTTTTGAAGCTGAATTCAAGACCCAGGTTGAAGAGCAGGAATATGACACCGATCTCCGCCCATATTTCAATGGTCTTGATGTCGGTAATGGTAGGAAACAGATGGAAATTAGGACCTACGAGCAATCCGGCCAATATGTAACCCAGCACGATAGGTTGCTTCAATTTCTTGAAGATTACGGTAATGATACCGGCCATCGTGAGTATTAAAGAAAGGTCAACAATTAGTTGCGGAACGTGGGTCATGAAGGTTTAGCGTTGATGGAAAATTTTGCTTGAATCAATAAAATACAAAAAGCCCTTGACGAATCAAAGGCTTTCTGTGCATTACCAAATAAAAAACTTTAACCTACGCTGCCTTCCAGGCTGATTTCCAGTAGTTTTTGTGCTTCTACTGCGAATTCCATCGGAAGTTGGTTTAATACTTCTTTAGCATAGCCGTTGACGATCAACGCAACCGCCTGCTCTGTCGGAATGCCGCGCTGGTTGCAGTAGAAGAGAATGTCTTCTCCGATTTTTGAAGTTGTAGCTTCGTGTTCTACGGTGGCCGAAGGATTATTTACTTCAATGTAGGGGAACGTATGCGCTCCGCATTTATCGCCGAGCAACAGGGAGTCGCATTGCGAGAAGTTACGGGCTTTTTCCGCCTTCTTGAAAACCTGAACCAATCCGCGATAGGAGTTCTGGCTTTTGCCTGCCGAAATCCCTTTTGAAACGATGCGGCTTTTGGTGTTCTTACCGATGTGGATCATTTTTGTCCCGGTATCGGCCTGCTGCATATTGTTGGTAACTGCCACGGAGTAGAATTCGCCGATCGAGTTGTCGCCTTTCAGGATCACGGACGGGTATTTCCAGGTGATCGCTGAACCGGTTTCCACCTGTGTCCACGAAATCTTGGAATTAGGTCCATCGCATAACCCCCTTTTGGTTACAAAGTTATAGATACCACCCTTGCCGTCTTTATCTCCCGGATACCAGTTTTGGACGGTCGAGTATTTTACATTCGCATTGTCGTGAGCGAAAATTTCGACTACCGCGGCGTGGAGCTGATTTTCGTCACGCATGGGCGCTGTACATCCTTCGAGGTAGCTCACGTGGCTGTCATCGTCGCCGATGATCAGCGTGCGCTCAAACTGTCCTGTTCCGGCCGCATTGATGCGGAAATAGGTCGAAAGCTCCATCGGGCAACGAACGCCTTTGGGGATGTAAACGAACGATCCGTCGGAAAAAACGGCTGAGTTCAATGCGGCGTAGTAGTTGTCCTTGGGCGGAACAACCGATCCCAGATACTTCTTAACCAGCTCCGGATGTTCGCGGATAGCCTCGCTGATCGAACAGAAAATGATGCCCTTTTCTTTCAGTGTGTCCTTGAAAGTCGTGAACACCGATTCGGAGTCCATGACGGCGTCGACCGCGATGCCCGAAATCCTTTTTTGTTCGTTCAATGAGATTCCGAGCCTTTCGAAAGTGTTGCGCAGCTCCGGATCGATGTCGTCGATGCTTTCTACCGCTTTCTTTTTCTTAGGCGCCGAGTAGTATTTGATAGCCTGGAAGTTGACGGGCGGATAATGTACATTAGGCCAGGTCGGTTCCTCCATGGTCAGCCATAAATGGTATGCTTTCAACCTCCATTCCAGCATCCATTCAGGTTCATTTTTTTTGGCTGAGATAAACCTGACGATATCGTCATTCAACCCCGGAGGGGCTTCATCTGCCTCAATATCAGTTACAAAGCCATATTTGTATTCCGAACTGGTGATTTCCTCCAACAATTCTTCTTCTTTGCTCATAGTCGTAATAATAACACACTGTGCTTGGTAACTATCCTAACACAGAGACGTGGGATTGAGTTTAATCAGAGGGTCAAAAATACGGAAAATTGTGGAGAATACGGAATCGGGGAAGCGAAATAGGGCATTCCGTATCGAATCCCCGGGAAGCTCCTGAACAGGCAGGGCGCTTTCCGGGGAATACTTGCCGGCTGGTTTAGAGATAGGTGCCGTCAGAGAGATAATTCTTGACATAATCGTCGATACCGTCTTCCAGGCTGCTGAACGGGCGCGTATATCCGATGGACCGCAGCTTGCTCATATTGGCCTGGGTAAAGTACTGGTATTTATCACGGATGTCTTCCGGTGTATCTATATACGAGATGTCGGCTTCCTTACCCATCGCGTGGAAGGTGTTGGTAACCAAATCCTTGAAGGTCCTCGCCCTGCCGCTCCCCAGGTTATATATGCCCGAATTCTTGCGGTGATGCATGAAGAAAATGCAGACGTCGATCAGATCTTTCACATAAATAAAATCACGCATCTGCTCGCCGTCCCTGAACTCGGGGTTGTGCGAACGGAAGAGTTTCATTTTGTCGGTTTTCTTGATCTGATTATAAGCGTGGAATATGACCGAAGCCATGCGGCCCTTGTGGTATTCGTTGGGACCGTAAACATTGAAGAATTTCAGGCCTGCCCAAAAAAACGGTTTCTTTTCCTGTGCCAGTGCCCATTTGTCGAACTCGTTTTTGGAATCTCCGTAAGGGTTGAGCGGTTTGAGCTGTGAGAGCGTCGCTTCATTGTCGTCGTACCCGTGCTCGCCCAGCCCGTAAGTAGCCGCGGAAGATGCGTATACGAGGGGAATCTGGTAGGCGATACATTTTTCCCAGATACCCTTGGAGTAATTTACATTCAGTTCATCAAAAACTTCCTTGTCAAACTCGGTGGTGTCGGTACGTGCGCCGATGTGGAATATGAATTCAACGTCGCGGTGGTGCTGATCCAGCCATTCGAAAAGTGCATTCCTTTCTACTTTTTCCCCGATGATCTTCCCTTCAAGATTTTCAGCTTTCTCAATTTTGGAAAAATCATCTACTGCAATAATGTTTTTGAAGCCGTCTTGATTGAGGCGGCTGATAAGCCCACTGGCAATAAAGCCGGCTGCACCTGTTACGATAATCATGGGAGATTATATGTTTAACTGTAAAAAGAATGCCAGATAAGAGTCTCGGAGCGTACCGATCTACTCTTGGAATTTAAATGTAAAATTGGATTTTTTTGAGTTATCCGCTTGTTGTGAAGCAAAACTACGGATACAAGGTGTAATTTTGCACCAGATTTATCAAGCGGGAGAAAGTTTTATGATTTACGTAACGAGAAAGGAGCATTTTAATGCGGCACACCGGCTTTACAACCCGGCGTGGTCAGATGAGAAAAACCAGGAAGTGTTCGGCCCCTGCGCCAATAACAACTGGCATGGGCATAATTTTGAGCTGATCGTTACGGTAAAAGGCAAGCCGGACCCGGATACCGGCTTTGTGATCGACCTGAAAGTACTGGGTGATATCATGAAGCAGCAGGTCGTGGATAAAGTGGATCACAAAAACCTCAACCTTGATGTAGACTTCATGCAGGGCAAAATGGCTTCCTGCGAGATTTTCGTCATGGAGATCTGGAATATCCTGGACCCGGCCATTGCGCAGGCAGCGCCAAATGCGAAACTGCATTATATCAAGCTGATCGAAACGCCTAAAAACTTCGTGGAGTACTACGGCGAGTAACGAATGCGTATCTGAATAATCCTCAAACCGACTGCCGAAGCTGATGAAATACTACCTTATCGCCGGAGAGCGCTCGGGAGACCTGCATGGCTCAAACCTGATCAAGGGAATCAGGGAGAATGATTCCGATGCACAGTTCAGAGGCTGGGGGGGCGACATGATGGAGGCGGAAGGCATGCAGCTCGTCACGCATTACAAGGACACCGCATTCATGGGGTTCCTAGAGGTGATCATGAACCTGCGTACGATCAGCGGGTTTCTTAAAAAGTGCAAAGCGGATATACTCGCTTATCAGCCGGACGCATTGATCCTGATCGATTACCCGGGTTTCAATCTTCGCATTGCTTCCTTTGCGAAGCCGAAGGGGCTGAAGGTGTTCTACTACATTTCGCCCAAAGTCTGGGCCTGGAATCAAAAGCGTGCCTGGAAGATCAAGGCTAATGTGGATCACATGTTCGTGATCTTTCCGTTTGAAGTCGATTTCTACAAAAAGTACGATTACCAGGTCGATTATGTCGGTAATCCGCTCATGGACGCGATCAATGCGTTTACACCGGATCCCCATTTCAGGGAAAAGCATAACCTGGACGATCGGCCCGTTATCGCATTGCTTCCTGGCAGCAGGAAGCAGGAGCTGATCGGAATGTTGAATGTAATGCTGACTGCCCGTCGTCATTTTCCGGAATATCAGTTTGTCATCGCCGGAGTTAAGAACCTGCCAGCTGCATTGTATCAGCAATACCTTGCCGGAGATCAGGCCCGGATTGTGTATGAGAGCACCTATGATCTGTTATCGGTTGCAACCGCTGCACTGGTTACGTCCGGAACCGCAACCCTGGAGACTGCATTGTTCAAGGTGCCGGAAGTGGTGTGTTACCGTACGAGTTCATTTTCCTACGTAGTAGCCAAGCGTCTGATCCGCGTTCCGTTTATTTCACTGGTCAATCTGATTCTCCAAAAAGAGGCGGTCAGGGAATTGATCCAGCACGAGTTGAATGAGGAACAACTCGTTGAAGAGCTGAGGCGCATTCTGCCGGGGGGATCGGGATATCTTCAAAAAAAAGAGGATTACGAACAACTGGCAAATCTTGTAGGTGGGCCGGGCGCTTCTGTTCGGACCGGACGATTAATAGCGAAATATATCTGATGAACTAGGTCGTTAAAGGCGAATTCAAATTGTGATTTGCATATATGTAGTTGTCTACGTAATTTTGAACTAAAATTAATTGACCATTACGATGAACATTTTTAACGAAGTAGGTGCCCTGGCTATTTCCACGCGTTTGCAGCGGTTGAGCGACCAGTTCCGGAAAGACGGTGTGCTGATTTACCAGCATCATGGGATCTCATTTGAGCCCAAATGGTTTCCGGTTATCTACGCATTGCACATGAAATCGGCATTGGGCATTATGGAATTGTCTGAAGAGATTGGCTATGCGCATCCTTCGACGATCACGTTATTGAAAGAGCTTGAAAAAGAAGGACTTGTCGAATCATTCAAGGATGAGCGGGATGAGCGGAAGCGAATGGTTCGACTGACAGCCCAGGCAGAGGTGCTGGTGGCCCGTATGAAGCCGGTGTGGGAAAAGATCCGGAAAACAGCAGAACAAATTACCGATAACGCCAATAATCTCTTGCAGGCAATGGACGAGACAGAATATCAGTTGAATAAGGAAGGTTTTTTTGACCGCTATAAAAGATTGGATCAGGAAGAGACCAGTTCGGCGGTCCGTATTGTCGACTATGAGCCGCAACACGCTCAGGCATTCTACGACCTCAACTACGCATGGATAGCAGACGCATACGAGGTGGAGCCGGAAGATGAGAAAACGCTTTCAAACCCCGAGGCATATTATCTCAAAGATGGTGGCGCGATCCTGATCGCGCTTTTCGAAGAGGAGCCCGTAGGTACCTGCGCATTGAAGCGCAATGGTGATGTGGTTGAAATGAGCAAGATGACCGTGTCGAAAGCCATGCGCGGGAAGAAGATCGGCGACCTGTTGGGCAATGCCGTGCTCGATAAGGCGCGGGAATTAGGCGCGAAAAAGGTGATTTTGTATTCCAATCGCAAGGGCTCGGCCGCGGGTATTAACCTTTACAAGAAGCTGGGTTTTGTGGAAGTGCCGCTCACCGGGCACAATTTCAAAAGGGCGGACATTAAAATGGAACTGGAACTATCCTGATCAGTTGAAGATCTTTTCCAATTTGATTTTTAGGTCAGGGAAAATGGTTGATGTCAGGGTTTCGGTGGCCGGTTTCAGGCCGATGTACTTCCCTTTATCGTTGAGCACGTAAACAAACACGGTGTTTTCCGCGGGTTCAACAAGCCAGTATTCCCTGACACCACATTCTTCATACAGGTCA
Organism: uncultured Dyadobacter sp.; assembly: GCF_946482605.1. Next base: position 131,011 of record NZ_CAMLSE010000001.1, read on the forward strand.
AATTTGTGATCCATTTCCTTCTTCGAATTCCCAGGAGAAAGGATTTCAACGATTAGGTCAGGTGCGCCCAGACAGCCGCGCTCATCCAGTTTGGACTCGTCACAAATAATGCACAGATCCGGCTGAACCACCGTATATATCTTTTGGTCGGTGATATTTTGATCTTTTATAGGCAATCGAACATCAAACGGAGCATAGAACACCTGGCAGTAGTGATTCCTGAAATAGCTACCGATTTCCAAAAACAGTTCTCCTGAAATTTTCTGATGCCGTGTACTCGGGGCGGGCGACATTTTGAAAATTTTCCCTTTGATCAATTCCAGGCGCTGCTCAAAACGCCAAAGCAGGTAATCGGCGTAGGTATAGGTGCCGTTCAGGTCTAATTCGTTGATGTCAGTGACGATTGCAGACATAGTATGTTGTTTTGAGTAAAACTATCCAATTCCTTTTCAAAACCAAAAACCGATGATCAGGTCTTCCGTTTCTTCTTTCGTGCGGAAGGGAAGAGCACATTGTTGAGAATGAGGCGGTAGCCCGGTGAGTTGGGGTACAGGTTCAAATCGGTAGGCATGCGCCGCCCGCCCCCGCCGCGTCCCTCGGGATCGTGGCCGCCGTAAAATGTCCATTGCCCCCGCCCGAGTTCGCCGTAAATGTATCGATCGGACGTGCTGCTGGTTCCCATGACAAGTGAGCTCGGTTTGACGGTGTATTTGGAGAATGCGGTAGTCTGGCCAAAAAATTCACGGATCAGATGTTCGTGGTTTTGCACAAGCATGGCCGGAATGACGTCCCACTTGGCCGAAAAGTCAAAAAGAGAGAAATAGGCGTCGTTTTCGCCCCATCCGCGATACCGGCCGGCCGCCGAATTGATATCCGAGAAATTCATTCCCTCATATTCATCCAGCTGCAACTTAAAGTTGTGGAATGCGAAAGTCTTGTCGAAATCCAGTTTCGATTGTGCATCCGGATCGATGCCGTCGCCGTCGAGATTGTCCACAATGTCGACACCCTCGGCGGCAAGCGCAATGTCGAACGTTTCTGCCCCGGAACACATGGCAAACAGGAAGCCGCCACCCGCGCAGAACTCTTTGATGGCTTTGGCGACGGCCAGCTTCATTTTGGACACTTTGGAATAGCCATACCGGTTGGCAATCGCTTCCTGGGCTTTGATGTCGGCCTCGCTGGTGCGGCGCAGGTTTTTGCCAAACTGACCGGTGAAATCTTCGTGATGCAAATGCAGCCAGTCGTATTTGGGCAGGTCGCCGCGCAGGATTTCCTCGTCATAGATCACCTCGAAAGGGATTTCCGCGTATTTGAGGACCAGGAGCACGGCATCGGTATTCTCAAACTCGGCCGGACTGATCTTGATCGGGGAGTAGACGGCGATTTTGGCGGCCTTGAACAACTTCACCACATCCATATTCACATTGGGATTGCTGATCTGGCTCACCATTTGTGCGCTGGCGGCCTCCGATAATACCTCATAGGAAATCGCGCGCAGTTTGCATTCGTTTTCGATGGATTTGCTGTACTGCACCTTGAAGCTCCCGCCCCGGTAGTTGAGCAGCCAATCGACCTCTATATCGCCTTTCAGCAAAATGTAAGCGAGACCGTAAGCCTTTAAATGGTTGGTTTGAGTCTGATCCATGGGGATCAGGATCTGGTTCGCGATACATATCCGCGCCAAGAGGACCAATGCAAGCAGTAGACTCTTTCTGTACATAGGAAGAAACGTTTGAGGTCCGAAGCTTTACGGTAGGGGGAGGCTAATCAAATTTAATCAATAATCGTCACATCAGGTAGTTGGTAATGAGGTTTTTGCAGGAAGTTTCCCGCTTTTTGTCAGACAAACAGATTTATTGAGGAAAAAAGCGCTTTGCTGGCTATTTTTGGAATATACGTCTTAACAACTCAACCGATGACCGAAAACGAGATCCTTGGATACGCACTCAACCAGTTTGCCGGAATCAATGCAGAAGCCTTCGAGCTTTCCGTTCCGCACTGGCAGCGGCGGACCTATGGCAAAGGGGAATTTTATAATGAGTATAAAAATGTCTGCAAACATATGGGTTTCATCCTCGACGGCGTTTTTCGGACCTACTATATCGACGACGAAACCGCCGAGGAGAAGAATGTCTTTTTCTTTTCTAAAAATCAGGTAGTGGTAGCCTATAAAAGCTTCGTCACCCAAACACCTTGCAACTACTATACCGAATCGATGGTGAATTCGACCATTCTGTACATTCACATCAACCACCTCAACCAGCTTTACCGGCAATCACACGAGTGGGAGCGTTTCGGAAGGATGGTCGCTGAAACCGCATTCAACCTGGCAATGACCCGCGCCGAAGAGGTGATGTTCCGGACGCCCGAGCAGCGCTACCTAGAACTGATCCAGAACCACCCGGATATTTTCAACAATGTTCCGCTTTACCACATCGCCTCCTACCTGGGTATTCAGGCACCGTCGCTGAGCCGGATCCGAAAAAGAATGGCAGGAAAATGACGATCTTAACCGAGGTTAAGATTAACGTCGGTCTAACAGTGCAACTTTGTCGTGTTCAAAGATTTAAACGAAACAGAAATCAACTTTTAACCGATAGAAATCATGAAAACTGTTAACACCAAAACCGTCGTATTTATCACAGGTGCATTTGTAACCCATAATGGATGGAATGAATGGAAAACTTACTTCGAAAACAAAGGATACACTACCTATAACCCTGCCTGGCCGTTCAAAGATGCTCCTGCTGCCGAGCTGAGAGACAGACAGCCCAACGATACGGACCTTGCCGCCCTGACACTGAGCGAATTGGTCGACCACTATGCCAACTTCGTCAAAGCGCTTCCTGAAAAGCCCATTATCATCGGTCACTCGCTGGGCGGGCTGATCACCCAAATCCTCGTTAACCGCGACCTGGCAGCTGCCGGTGTTGCTATTCACCCGGTGCCACCACAAGGCGTAATCCCTTACGAATTTTCATTCCTGAGAGCAGGTTATAAAGTACTGGGACTGTTCAGTTCGGTGAAAAAAACTTACCTGATGTCTTTGTCCGACTGGCAGTATGCATTCACTAACGGCATGACGCTGGAAGAGCAGAAAAAAACCTGGGCCGAAAATGTGGTCCCCGAATCCAAAACAGTAGGACGTGGCGGATTGACCTCTGCCGCCGCAGTAGATTTCAAAAAGGCACATGCACCATTGCTGATCACTTCCGGCGAAAAGGACAACATCATTCCCGCTTCCATGAACCTGCGCAATTTCAAGGCATATAAAAACAATGGTTCGGTACTGGATTACAAAGAGTTCCCTGGTCGTAACCACTATGTATTAGGTCAGCCCACCTGGACAGAAGATGCCGACTACATTCTTGACTGGTTGAACAAACAATAATTTAGGCCAAATCCCGACAGACTTCCCGGACAGGATTGCTGGAAACAGCGTCTCGCCCGGGAAGCCGCTTTTCATGAGAATCGTATCGTATGCCTGAACGGTGTGAGGCCCGTCAGGAAAACGGTAGGTGCTTCCATAATGGGTAATGCGCCGCGTAATGCGATGTTTCTATGCAATGAGAGGCCAGGCCCGAAAGTAATGGTGTCGTCACCGGATCGGTAGGTGCCCATTCCTTCTTTCAAAAGCCATGCATCCTTCGTATTCTCGATTTTGGTGACGCCTGTGAGGGTACCGCCGGGACGGAAGATCAGTTCCAAAGCGGCCGGAACCCGCTCGGTACCATTCGTCGTTACTTCGATCTCCATGCCATCCGCTGTTTCCCTGATCGCCACTTTTGTTTCCAGGATCTGGACTTCGCTCTGCGGGCGAAAATTGCGCGGCATCTTTTCCCAATCGCCATCAGGAGCAATGGATTCTTTGGGATATGGCTGAAAATAGGGGCCGTCCAGCTTTTGGGTAAGCTCCCATCCATTACCATTCTGACTGATTTTTTCTGACTGAAACTGACCTTTCCCGAAAAATGAGGAGGCAAACCGCAGGCCTTGCAAAACTGCATTGCCTTTCATGAATGTAAACCACACCGGGTTATTGGCGATCAGCGTCGAATCCCGGCGGCCCCTGCGGATGCGCACGAGACCGGAATTAGGGAATGTCCTGACATAGTCGACCGGTAAGGCCTTTTCAGCCGGCAGTTCCACCCATAGCGATGGATCTGTGAGGAAGTAATCGAGGAATGCGCCGGTTTTGGGCCCCGCCGTCTGCTCGATCAGCCTGCACATGGCCGCATATTCACCGTTCTGATCTTTGATTGCCAGGTAGCGGTAAGGGTAGTAGTAATTTTCCATGGTGCCTACAATGGCTTTATCCTGCCGCCCCGACGCGTCGGTGACGACCTCGCCGTTCGGATGCACATAGAACATTGTCATGTTGAGGTTCTTACGAACATTTTCAAAGATCTCCGGTTTTTTTAGTCCTTTGGTGATTGTAATGAGCAGCCGGTCGGTGAGGGAGGAATAAATGAATGTGCTTTTCTCGTTATACTGGCCATCCCGGTCCATATCGATATGTTCGCCCAGCCATTGTTCAGCGCGTGCGACGTACTTAGGGTTGGGCCAAAGTTCGTTCAGCTTCGTCAATGCAGCCGAAACTACCCAGCGGTGGTTGGGGGTATGGATACCTCCCACGCTAAGCGCGTCGCCTGCCCGCAGAAGGAATGTTTTCAGGTTGACGAGCATTTTGTCAACGCCATCCGTGCCCGATTTTTGAAGCAGAACATAGGCCATTGTCAGCCGTTTTACCAGAAAGCCGGTATCGGGCGTAGAATGGAAATTGGTGGAAAGCAGGTCGATGGTTCCATCCGAATGCTGGGTTTTGACCAGGTATAATGCAGCGAGATTGATATCTGCCAAGAGTGCTGTCGACCGATAGAACTTCGACGACGGCGAAGAGATGCCGCAGGCACCCCATTGGATCAATGCGGCAGTGCTGTGCGGATTGAGAAGATCGAAAGTGTCTTTCAGTCCCCCTAATGCCGGATCGCCGGATTCCTTTACCTGATAGTTACGCAACGATTCGATGGTCTTGTCATTTTGTGTTACCAGGGCCAACAGCCATGCCGGCATCACATCTGCGTGAGCGCGTGTGAGCGTGATTCCGGTCGCCGGAATAGCCGGTAATGCGCAGAAAGCCAAAGCACTGTTTTTGACAAATTGTCTTCTGTCCATGAAGGTAGGTTTAGTAGTTCAGGGAAAAGGGTTGAAACGGAAAAGATTACTGAAATGGCCAGCTTATTTATTCATGAATCCATCATTCGGAAAAGTGGCGTACGTGCTCTGCAATTAGTAATTCCAAAGTTAAATTTTCGGTATCTTTAATAATTAAATATCGTTACGATTGCAACGGTTACAAATAAGTGATTGTCCGGTATCCGATGACGGATCATTTCTGTTAATTTCGTCTGATTTTCGGACGATCCGTTGGAAATCGTTTTACTGAAAGCCGTTTACTGAATGAAAACAACTGTACTGCGTAATTTAAGTCTGGGTTATTTGCTTCTGCCAAACCTCATTTTCGCGGTTAGCTGGTTCAGAATGCCCATTTCAATACTCTTGGCTGCGGGGCTTGTTTTCATGTATGCCATTAGCTATCAGCGGGAAAAAGCACTTAAAACCGACCTGGCGACACGGCACATGATCGAAATTGCATTCATTTCGCTGGCAATCATCGCATTCTCCGGCATCGGCGGATTTTGTTTCCAGGCGTTCGATTACTGGGGACATAATTCGAAATACTACACGCTTTTTAATCATTCCTGGCCGGTAGTTTTCAAGGAAAACGGGCGTTTCGCATGTCATTACTTCGGGTTCTTCCTGGTGCCTGCGCTCATCTCGAAAGGTTTGGGGAGTCTATCCGGGATCGCTTTGTATCTGTGGGCTTCGATAGGGCTTTTTATCGGCATCGCCTGGATTTTCATTTTTACCAACAAAAGCTATTTATCACTGGTTTTCTTCCTCTCGCTCGGTGGTATCGGCCACGTGACGAAGGTGTTGTTCCTTCAGGTCGTCGGCCTTAACTACCATGTGCCGCCGTTTTTTACAGAGATCTGGCCGGTGTTGTACCAGGCGCAATGGGCCCCAAACCAGCTGATCCCCATTATCATCGTCTCCTGTGTGCTGTTCAATGACTATGTGTATATCAAAAAGCCGGAGAAAAGCTTCCTGGCGGTCATTTCTATATTCATCTGGGGCATTTTCCCGTCGATCGTCTTTGTGATCATTTTCTCGGTGCTGATCGTGCTGCGGTACTACCGCGAGCCTCAGTATTTTCTCAAACCCAGACCGATGCTCGACCTTTTTCTTCCGGGGCTGCTCTTTATACCGACTTTCTTTTATTTCCTTCAAGGTAAAAATTCGGTCGTTTCCGGTTTTATCTGGCAGTTCAATCCGTTGAATGAGATCGCATTCCATTACTTCTTCGGTGTGGTGATCGACCTGGCGGTGTTGTATGGGATCGTGGTGATCCTGAATCTCCACAAAAGTCATTACGCGAACATTATTCACAGCCTTTTTATCCTTCTGATCGCGATTTCGCTGTTCAGGATGGGTAAATGGAACGACTGGTTTCTGCGCGGCAGCACACCGGTACTCACGCTGCTATCACTCTTTATCCTGCACCGGTTTTCGGAGTGGGCGAAAGAAACGCCTCATTGGTATAAAATGCGCACGGCCTACCCGATTCTCGTTTTTCTGTTTATGGGGTTGATCGTGCCCGTGTCACACATTCGGCGCGCATTGCAGGAGAATGTCGTTACGCAATCGTTGTTTCCCGACAAAGTGAAGTTCACACCTTACCCGTACAATCAGTACGAAGACTTTTATCAAATGGGTAAAGTAATCTATTCCCAGCAGGAAGCCAATCAATTCTGCGGGCAGGAGGGGTCTTTTTATGAAGTCTATCTGGCCCGGTAATCAGCCTGTTATCGATCTTTTGAAAGCAGGTCGGGTCCGGTTTTTCGAAACCTGCTCATAAGCGTAGGCAATGCGCAGGAGTTCGGGTTCGTGGAAAGCTTTGCCCAGGAAAGATATGCCCAGGGGTAACCCGCTCAGCATGCCCATCGGCATCGTAATGGAAGGAAACCCGGACAAAGCGGCAGGCCCATAAGAACCGTAGCCGGTCCAGAAATCGCCGTTCACCAAATCAATACACCACGATGGGCCTGTCGAGGGGCCGCACAACGCATCGAGCCTGTGTTTGTCGAATAATTCATTCAGCGAATCCGCCACGCCTCTGATCTTTTCAAGTGCCTCCTTGTATTCTTTGTTATCGAGATCACCTTTCGCCTGCGACGATTCGAAGAGCTCCTGGCCAAAATAAGGCATTACCTTCTCTTTATTGGCCTTGTTGAATGCAATAAGGCCTTCCAGCGACTTGATTTTTGCGTTCGAGGCGGACAAATAGCGGTTAACATCGTCTTTGAACTCATACTGCAATACCAGGGACTCAGCACCCGGCAGTTGCTGCGTTTTCATATATTCGATTTCGACTATCTCGGCGCCCGCCGCCCGCATTTGTTCCAATGCCCTGGCTAACAGCGAGTCTATTCCCTCGTGCCTTTTCAGCATTGTTTTTTCGACCCCGATCCGTTTGCCTTTCAAGCCATCGGAATCGAGGAACCTCGTGTAGTCTGCGGGAAACAACTGCGCTGCCTGGTGATACGGCGGATCTGCCGGGTCCTGGCCCGCGATTGCGCCGAGCAATGCGGCAGCGTCCGCAACCGTCCGTCCGAATGGCCCGGCGGTGTCCTGGGTTTTGGAAATAGGGATAATGCCGGTGCGGCTCACCAGCCCGACGGTGGGTTTAATACCGACCACGCCGTTCATCGAGGCAGGGCATGCAATGGAGCCGTTGGTTTCGGTGCCCACAGCTACGGCACAAAGGTTAGCAGCCACAGCCACCGCCGATCCGGAGCTCGATCCGCACGGCGACCGGTCTAGTACATACGGATTCCTGGTTTGGCCTCCCCGGCTGCTCCACCCGCTCGACGATCTGGACGATCGGAAGTTGGCCCATTCGCTCAGATTTGTTTTTCCAAGGATAACCGCGCCTGCCTCCCTGAGCTTCGCGACCATAAATGCGTCATTTCTCGCGATGTGGTCCTGCAATGCCAGTGAACCGGCGGTGGTCTTCATTTTGTCGGCGGTGTTGATATTATCTTTCAAAAGCACCGGAATGCCATGCATGGCCCCGCGGACCTTACCTTTTTTGCGTTCCGAATCCATCGCTGCTGCGATCCGGAGCGCATCAGGATTTGTCTCAATCACTGAATTCAGTTTTGGGCCTGCCTGGTCTGTTTTCGCAATCTGGTCGAGATAGTAGCGTGTCAGCGCCACAGAAGTTAACCGGCCGCTTTGCATGAGTTTCTGCATTTGGGCCACCGTCATTTCAGGGAAATCCGTCGGTGCGGATGGCGGCGTGTTCCCTTGCCCGAACCGGGTGAATGCGAAAGCAACTGATGGGAATCCGGCGACGGCTGCAAGCTGGATAAAGTTTCGTCTTTTCATCAGAGCGAACGGCGGGTTTGGTTTACCTGCAATATAGAAACTCTCCCGGCTGTTTCATGAGCGGGGCGGGTCGTCATTCATTTTTTTCCAAATCCACATCAGCAAAAGAAACGGGGACATGATAAGGGTTGTAAGAATAGTGGCCAACCCGAGAATTCCGGCAAAAATAATTCTCAGAAATGCCGCAAGAAAATTGTTCATGAATATAGAGGGGATTCGTATTGTAAAATAAGTTTTACCATCGGTCACAAATCGTGGAAAATGTTTCTGATTTGTGTAGAACCGTCGCTACCAAATTTTATCTTTTTGTAGGTAAATATCTAAAAATCATCAAATTATATCCAAAAATAAGAATATTTTTCTTTCAATGGCACGGTTATTTTTTTAACTTTGATTATTAATTAAATGAGTAAATAATTGCATTATTATGAACTTCTTATCGAACGTAGTGCAGTATTCCGGGAAGTTATTTTTTGCAAGTATTTTGTTTATCGCAATGATTATTTCGACTGTCGTTTCCCTCCCTTTTATAGGAGCAGGTATGATTAAGGATGCAATAAATGCACATCAACATCATCAGGGTCAGGCTGAGGAAAATGACCTGATAGACGAGTATAGCGAGTATTAGCATATACAACTACCGGAAGCAAAAAAGGTGCGGGCAGGAAGTCCGCACCTTTTTGTCTGTTAGCGCTAACCGCATCCTTATTGCAATACGCCTGCCTGCGGTTTCATTTAATTGGAGTAATTTGCGGACCGATTATCTGCCGAATTGCTCATGACATCTTTTTTTAAAATAGTCCAATCCTTCTCTTTCCTATTTTTAATAACCGGCCTGGCAGGTAATGCGCAGGAAAAGCGGTACAGCTTTGAAAAAGGACTGATGGGTTCTCCTTTCAAACTGGTTTTCTACGCCTCGGGTGACTCGCTTGCGGGGGTTGCCGCTGAAAATGCGTTCAAAAGAGTGGAGGAACTGAACGAGATCATGAGCGATTATCGTGATGGAAGTGAGATCAATAGGCTTTCCGCACAATCCGGCAGCGGCACATGGGTGCAGGTAACCAAAGATCTTTTCGACATTCTTGCCATTTCACAGGACATCAGTGCCAAAACAAACGGTGCATTCGACGCAACGCTCGGCCCGCTGGTCCAGATGTGGCGGCATGCGACACGCAAGGGGATTTTTCCTCCCGAAGAGGAGATCCGGGACGCGAAAGCCAGAACTGGTTATCAAAAATTGAAGCTGGACCACAAAATGCAGCGCGTGTTACTCACCCAGAAAGGTATGCGGCTGGACATCGGCGGCTTGGGCAAAGGTTATGCGGCGGCGCAGGCTATTAACGAGCTCAAAAAGTTGGGTATTACATCGGCGATGATGGACGCAGGCGGAAAGATCGTCCTGACCAACCCGCCACCGGGTTCAAAAGGCTGGAATATCAATGTATCCAACGGCAGCGATTCACTCAAAGCCATGCAGCTTTCAAATGTCGCTCTCGCAACCTCGGGTCCGACCTACCGCTACATGGAGCACAATGGCGTCCGGTATTCACACATTGTGGATCCGAAAACAGGGATCGGATTGCTGTTTCATGTCAGGACGACTGTCATCTCTCCCGATGGCACCGTGGCGGATGCACTCGCAACGGCGTTCAGCGTGGCGGGGATTGCTCAAAGCAAGAAATACCTCAGACGCTTCAAGGGCAGCAAGGTGTGGCTCGTTGAGAAGCAGGGCGAAAAGGTGGTGGACTGGAATATGCTCGAATAGGGGGCGCTGGTCTGGTTTGTTTTTTGCTGGGTAAGCCTAAAAACGACCAGATGCACCATGGAAACTATTGTTAAACTTTTCGGAAGGCGAAAACCAGACCGTCCTTCAGATGTCACTCCGGGCAGTTGTGATTTTTATCATCACGCTGATCCTCCTCCGCATTGCCGGAAGGCGCTCTTTTGGCATGAAATCCCCGTTCGATAATATCATCGTCATTTTGCTTGGAGCTATTTTAAGCAGAGCTGTGGTAGGGGCTTCTGAATTCATGCCGACGATCGGTGCGGCAACCGTTATTGCCGTGCTGCACCGCCTGGGAGCCTGGCTGGGCGCTTTGAACCTCCGGTTTGGTATCCTGATCAAAGGCCAGAAGATCGTTCTTTTCAGGGACGGGCAACCGGATAGGGATAATATGAGGCGGGCACTGGTCAGTGAATCCGATCTTTATTCAAGCCTTCGCAACAACATGCATACGGAAAGTTTTGACGGCATCGAGCGTGCATATATGGAAAATAACGGACAGATCAGCTTTGTGAAAAAGGACGACAAATAGGACGAATCTGATAAATAATAGTTTCAAACGTACATTTTAAATGATTGTTTAAATTTATTATTTAAAACGTTTGTCATTTCAATTTCAATTGCCCAATTTTGAACTGTTGATTCAACAAGCAGATCATTGACAAGAAACCTAACACACCAGACCAGTGAAGTGCGTTACAGAAAAGAGCGAAGATAAGATAAGGGAAGCGGCGAAACGGGTTTTTCTGAAGAAAGGGTTTGACGGCACCACATCGCGTGACATTGCGAAAGAGGCCGATATGAATATTGCGCTCACGAACTACTATTTCAGAAGTAAGGAGAAGCTGTTTCTGGAAATTTTCAAAGATGTTCTGGAAGAGTATTTCCAGAATATGCTCACCATCCTGAACAAGGATATCGATATAAAAGCCAAGATTTCGGAGATCATCGATAATGACTTCGAAATGATGAAAAAGGAACCGGACCTGGTGATCTTTATCATGAACGAAATGCATAAGGCACCCCAGCGGCTCTTCCCGGACATGTCCGTTTTTCGCCAGGTCAGGGAGACCTACCTGAAAAAGCAACTGGAAGAGGGAGCGGCGAATGGCACATTGCGACCGATGCAGCTGGAAAACATCCTTCCATTAATCAAATGCGGGGTCGAGTTCATTTTCATGGGCAAAGAAATTCACAAGGAACTGTTCATGATGAACGACGAGGAATTTGCAAAATATGCAGAAGACCAAAAAGAACACATTAAGGCAATGGTGTGCAACTACCTGGTGATCGGTTAGTCATTTTTTTTGCCACTTCATTAAACAAACATTTAAAATAAACATTTATTCAAGCCATGAAACACCTGTTCCATGTCATGGGAATCCTATGTCTCACGCTGTTCCAGCGAACGCAGGCGCAGGAATACGACCTCAGCCAATTGCTGGATCTGGCCATGAAAAACGATTTCAGTATCCAGTCGGCGCGACTGGATGAAGCCAAAACGAATGCGAAGATCAGCGAAGTGAAATCGGGCTTGCTACCCAGCGTCAATGTATCGGGAGATTACAAGAGGTACTTCAAGATACCGGGTCAGGTGGTGCCGGCGAGCGCGTTCGGTGGGCCGGAAGGTGAGTACAGTACGTTGGCATTCGGCTTGCCGTATAACCTTTCCACGACTGCACAAGTGACTCAGGCACTGTATAATCCATCTGTAAAATACGCATTGAAAGCTGCTAACCTCAACCGGGAGCTAACTTCACTGACCACCGTGAAGACCAAAGAAGACGTCTCCTACAATGTTACCGACGCCTATTATAACCTGGTGACAGTGGCGCAGCAGATGGCTTTTCTGGATAGCAACCTCCTTTCACTGGACCGCCTTTACAAAGTTTCGGACCTGCTGTATCAGAATAAATTGGGACAGCGCGTGGATGTAGACCGGATTCTGATCAACAAAACATCGACTGAAACCCAGTTGGCCACTTTAAAGGATAATTACAGCCAGCTCGTTAACCTGCTGAAATACTACGCGGGCATACCGCAGAACGAAGATATTCGTATAGTGATTAGCGTTAGGGATGTGGCCTTGCCGGCTTATGCGGATTGGGACAAATCAAGGCGCACCGATGTGGCTCTGCTTCAAAGGCAAAAAGACCTTAATGCATTGCAGGACAAGAATATCCGTTCCGGTCTGCTTCCGACTGTGAATGCGTACGGGGCCGCGAATATGGCTTTTTACGCGAAGACGGGTGAGTACTCCACGTTCCAGGACGTACCCGGTTACTGGGCGGGTCTTCAGCTCAACTGGAATGTGTTCGACGGCATGGCGCGACGGGCCAAGCGAAGCCAGAATCAGATCGATAAGGAGAAGCTGGATGTGCAGCTGAGGCAGGTGCGGGAGGCCATTCAGATGGAAGAAAACAATGCCCGTAACAAATTTGGAGTAGAGCAGAAGAATATCAACGCGAAGAAGGATCAGGTGGCATTGGCTGAAAAGGTTTACAAGCAGATACAGCTGCAATTCAAGGAAGGTACCGTCTCGATGACAGACGTTATTCAATCGGAGAACAGCCTCCTCGACGCTCAAAGCAACTATCTGACCTCGCTGGTACAGCTCCTGAAAGCGGAGCTCGAATGGAAAAAAGCCACCGGTCAGCTGATACAGAAATAACAATACACTTCATCAAAAATGCCGTATTCATCAACAGCTAAAAATTTTGAATGAGTTAGTCAGTGAGTGAATGAGTGAATGAGTGAATTAGTGAATTAGTGAATATTTTGCTCGGATTCTATCAATTCATTCAAATGATTCCAGAATAAAAGTATTCGTCATTCAAAAATCGAACCATTCACACATTCACTCATTCACACATTCACTCATTCACTCATTCACACATTCACTCATTCCCGCTCCACGGCAGCTCATTCAGTCATTCAATCATTCAATCATTCACTCATTCACAAACATGAAACGTCTATTCATCTTCCTGGGAATAATTGCCGCGCTGGGGCTTACTGCGGCGAAGTTGCTGAGCAACAAGGAAAAAACGGAGCAAAAAGTATATGTACCCGATCCTGATCCGAAGGTAGGGGTGAAGGTGGCGGTTGCTGAGCTGCGCGACCTCTCGCAGGAATCTGGATTTCTGGGGTCATTTAACCCAAACAGAAAAGCAGAGATCCGTCCGCAGGCGGCCGGCGAGATCATTAAACTGAATATCGAGGTAGGCCAGCATGTAGCTGCCGGTCAGCTGATCGCGAAAATCGACGACGAGCAGTTGCACTACCAGGTCGAAGCTTTGCAGGTAACATTGGAAGGTTATCAGAACGATTTGAAACGTTATGAAGCATTGGTGAAGGGTGACGCGGTTCCTGCGGTAAACGTGGAGCGCACCGAACTCAGCATCCGCAGCACGCAGGCGCAAATCAAGCAGCTGAACAAGCAGATCAGGAACACCAGCATTATAGCGCCATTCAGCGGCATTATTACGGCCAAGTTAGTTGAAAAAGGCTCCGTAGTGAGCCAGGGTACGCCGCTTGCGGAGATTACTGATATTTCTTCATTGAAACTGGTCGTCAACATTCCTGAAAAGTCTGTGAATGAATTCAAAAACGGCAAGAGCATTCCTGTACGTACGGATGTATACCCGCATGCGGATTTCAATGGCCGGGTAACGATGGTCGCAGCGCAAGGTGACGAAGCGCACAACTATCCGGTGGAGATTACGGTGCAGAACTCGTCGGCTAACCCATTGAAAGCAGGCATGTATGGCTCCATCGCGAGTGCGGCGCGCGTAAAAGGCGAGGCATTGGCGGTACCCCGGCAGGCGATCATGAGCTCGGCGAAGCAGCCGCAGTTGTATGTGGTCGACAATGGGAAGGCCGTGTTGCGGGACGTGATGGTGGGGGCAACCACGAATGAGTACTATGAAATTACAAAAGGACTGAAAGCAGGCGACCGCGTGGTAACGAGCGGGCAGATCAACCTGCAAAACGGTACATCGGTAGTAGCACAATAATCACTTCATCAACAAACTCATGAAATTCATTGAAACTATACTGAAGCGACCTTCGATGATCATCGTGCTATTTGCGATCCTGTTCATCGGCGGGCTGGCTTCCTACACCCAGCTGAGCTATGTGCTGTTGCCGGAGTTTTCGGTACCCACCATTACCATTACGACATTATATCCAGGCGCGGCACCGACGGAGGTGGAAGCCGAAGTGAGCAAGAAGATCGAGGATGCGGTGTCCGGCCTGGATAATATTGAAGATGTGACTTCCAAATCAATGGAAAGTGCGTCGTTGGTGATTGTGCAGTTTAAAGCAGGAACAGATATCGATAAAGCATTGGAAGATGCGCAACGCGACGTCAACAATATGCTGAGCGATCTGCCCGACGACGCAGAGACGCCATCGCTATCGAAAATCTCACCGAGCGATCAGCCCATCATGCAGCTGCTGGCGACGTCGAGCTTGCCTAACGAAGTGTTTTACCAACAGGTTGAGGACAAATACCTGCCGGTACTTCAGCAGATCGAGGGGGTGGCTGAGATTAACATGACCGGAGGCGACCAGCGTGAGATCCGTATCAATGTCAATAATGACAAGTTGCGTTTCTACGGATTGTCGCTCTTACAGGTCACGCAGGCCATTAACCAGGCCAACCTCGACTTCCCGACCGGCAAGGTGAAAAGTAGCGCCGAAAACATGACGTTACGTCTGGCCGGTAAGTTTTCGTCGCTCAACGACATCCGGGAGCTTGTGGTTACCTCACCGGTTAATGGCAGCCCCATCCGCGTGGGTGACGTGGCTGAGATTACCGACGGACTAACTGATGCGGAGAGCATCAGCCGTTACAATGGCGTGAACGGAATCGGTTTGTTTATCAAGAAGCAATCCGATGCCAACGCAGTTGAAATCAGCAAGTCGGTGCAGGCCAAACTGGCTTCGATCGAGAAGGCAAATGCAAAGGACCATATCAAATTCGCTATCGCATACGACAGTTCCATTTTTACGCTGGACTCCGTAGAGGCGGTAACGCATGACCTCGTGATAGCGGTCATCCTCGTAGCGGCCGTCATGCTGCTGTTCCTGCACAGTTTCAGGAACGCATTCATTGTCATGGTTTCAGTGCCTGCGTCGCTCATTGCCGCGTTCTTGTTTATGTATGTAATGGGTTATTCGCTTAACCTCATGACATTGCTGGCACTTTCGCTAGTCATCGGTATCCTGGTGGACGACTCCATTGTGATCCTGGAAAATATCCAGCGCCACCTTGAAATGGGTAAGGACCGCTGGCATGCGACTGTGGACGGGGTTACTGAAATCGGATTTGCGGCATTGGCGATCACACTGGTGATCGTGGTAGTATTTGTTCCGATTACCATGGTGAATTCGGTCATTGCTGACCTTCTGCGCCAGTTCTCGCTGACAGTTGCTTTTGCCACGATGGTCAGTCTGCTGGTCAGTTTTACATTAACTCCCTGGATGACGTCCAAAATGGCGAGGATCGAGCATCTTAACCCTAAAAATCCGGCACAGGCATTCCTGATCTGGTTTGAAAAAGGTTTGACAGCATTAACAAAATGGTACCACGGCAGCCTGGAATGGGTGCTGGGGCATAAACTGGCTTTCTCAGGCATACTCGTCGCCATTGTGGTGATGACCGGCTGGGTGATGGGGCTGGGCATTATCGGATCAGAATTTGTGGCAGAAGGTGACCAGGGTAAATTTTTGCTCACCATGAAGCTCGACAAAAGTGCCTCGCTGCAACAAAACAACCTGACAGCGCGAAGTATCGAAGACTACCTGCGCAAGAAGCCGGAAGTGAAAACGATTTTTGCCAACGTGGGCGGAGCGAGCACCGGTTTGAATAGTTCGGGCCAGGGCGAAACCAACCGCACCGAGCTGACCGTAGAGCTGATCCCGGTGGAGGAACGCAAGAATGCGCAACCTACGGAAGACTATATGCTGAGTGTGAGAAAGGAACTGGAACAGCGCTTTGCCGGTGTGGAATTCAATTCGGCGGCAATCGGGATGGTAAATTCCGGCACTGCGCCCATTGAAATATTCTTGAGCGGGGATAATCTCGACAAGATCCTGGCATCGGCCAATGATCTCGCTAACCGCCTGCGCAAAACGCCTGGCGCGAACGACGTCAATGTATCGGTCGAAGCGGGTAATCCGGAGGTAAGGGTAGACATTGACCGTGAAAAAATGGCCAAGCTCGGGCTGGATATTCAAACCGTAGGAGCAACCATGCAGAATGCATTCGCGGGTAACGACGATTCCAAGTTCCGTGATAACGGTGAAGATTACGATATCCGCATCATGCTGGATGCTTTTGACAGGAAGAACCCGGATGACGTCAAGGCGATTACTTTTTACAGTCCGGTCGCTAAACAATCCGTGCAGCTTGCACAGTTTGCAGACGTAAGCCTGAGTACTGGCCCTAGTATTGTGGAGAGAAAAAACCGTCGCTCATCCGTTACAGTAACCGCCAATACATTAGGGATTGGATCGGGAACACTGGTGAGCAATATTCAGGCGAGTTTAAAGCAAAATCCGCTCCCGGACGACATTATACTCACCTGGGGTGGTGATGCGAAGAACCAGAGCGAAGGTTTTGGTTCATTGGGACTGGCGATGCTGGCTGGGTTGATGCTTGTGTACTTTATCATGGTGTTGCTCTACGACAGCTTTGTGTACCCGTTCGTGGTACTGTTCTCGATACCGGTAGCGGTGATCGGAGCGCTGCTGGCACTGGCGTTGTCATCGTCCAACATCGGGATCTTTGCCATGCTCGGGATGTTGATGCTCATTGGGCTTGTGGTGAAAAACGCGATCCTGATCGTCGACTTTGCAAACCAGCAGAAAGGACTGGGCGTGCCGTTCAGAAAAGCTATTCTCGTTGCCGGCGAAGAGCGTCTCCGGCCCATTCTGATGACAACGATCGCGATGGTGATCGGTATGGTGCCCATCGCGACGGCGACCGGTGCAGGGGCTGAATGGAAGAACTCCCTGGCCTGGGTATTGATCGGTGGTCTGACGAGCTCAATGCTGCTCACGATCTACCTGGTGCCGATGGCATATTATCTGGTCGATCGCCTCGGAGAAAAGTGGAATGCCTGGCGTATGAAGCCGGAAAGCTTGCAGAAAAGCGTCGTAGCAGAGGAAATTTAGGAAACCGGAGTTTCGTAACATGAAAAAATTAATGTTTTGCCCGGTTCAAAGAAATCAGTCTGTTAAACGCAAAGTAGGTCAGAGCTTGGTGGTTACAGGTCTGTATAGGGAAACGGGGCAAAACATTTTTTTTCTTTTTACCGGGAAAATACAAAATGAACCGGTGTTTTAATGAACTACTCAGTCCGGTATTGGGTTTAACTCTTAACCCGAAATGTTGCCGGCTGAAGATAGGGATCCCCTGAACGCGGAAATTTGACTTTAAAAGGCAATCGATGACGGGTCAACAAGCCAAAGGATTCATTAACGAAACTCACGATCTAATAGGACTTAACATGGAAGATAAAAGCTACAATACCAACTGACTTGCCTGATGTCTCTATCAGGCCGCAGCCTGATGCCGGTAGGCACCCCACTAAAACAAGCTGTTGATTCTGACATTAATTATTATGGGTAAAATCTTAAACAATCGCATCGCCGAATTTAAAGACCCGGCGATTGCAAGGGCGAAAGGCGTATATCCTTTTTTCAGACCGATCGAGTCGGGACAGGATACAGAAGTAATTATCAACGGGAAGCCGGTTCTGATGTTCGGATCCAACTCCTATCTGGGATTGACTTCGCATCCCTACATTATTGAAGCATCCCAAAAAGCAGTCCAGAAATATGGTACCGGTTGCGCCGGCTCCCGATTTCTGAATGGAACGCTCGATATTCATGAAGAACTCGAGCGCAGGCTTGCCAGGTACGTCGGCAAGGAGGACGCTGTCCTTTTCAGCACGGGCTACCAGGCTAACCTCGGTGCATTGTCGTGCCTCACAGGTCGGAACGATTACCTGATCCTCGACGAAAGCGACCACGCTTCCATTATCGATGGAAGCCGTCTGTCCTTCTCGAAAGTGATCAAGTATGCGCACAACGACATGAACGACCTGCGCAAAAAGCTGAGCCTGCTTCCGGAAGAGGCGGTAAAGCTGATCGCCACCGATGGTATTTTTAGTATGGAAGGTGATATTGTCAAATTGCCTGAACTGAATGCCATCGCCACGGAATTCGACGCGACGGTCCTGGTTGACGATGCACACAGCCTTGGGGTGATCGGTGAAAAAGGGGCGGGAACTGCTTCCTACTTCGGACTGACCGAGTCGACGGACCTCATCATGGGGACATTCAGCAAGTCGCTGGCTTCCCTGGGTGGTTTTATCGCCGGAGATGCTGCCACGATCGACTACCTGAAACACCGGGCACGCTCGCTGATGTTCAGCGCAAGCATGACGCCGGCATCCGTGGGAAGTACATTGGCTGCATTGGATATCATCGAGTCGGAGCCGCATCACATGGAACGTCTCTGGGCTAATACAAGATACGCGAAAGAGTTGCTGCTCGTGAATGGTTTCGACCTGGGCGCAACCGAAAGTCCGATCCTGCCGCTGTATATCCGCGATAACGAAAAGACTTTCATCATGACACGCAGATTGCAGGACGAAGGCGTATTCGTAAATCCGGTAGTATCACCCGGAGTACGCCCGGAACAATCCCTGATCCGTTTCTCGCTGATGGCAACGCATACATTCAGCCAGATCGAGGAAGCAGTGGATAAAATGTCCCGCATCTACCGTGAGGTTTGTCCTGACGCAATCATCGAAAGACAAAGACTATGACCCGCATAGCCCCCGTAACCACCCCGAAGGAATTAGGCAAGTTCATTGATTTTCCCCATGATCTTTATCAGAACGATAAGAATTATGTCCCGGAACTATTCATTGCACAAAAGGACATGCTCACCCCCGGTAAGCACCCTTTTCACGAACACTCGGAGGTAAAACTGTTTCTGTCGTATGATGGGGATCAGGTGAACGGAAGGATAGCGGCGATTTATAATACGAACCACAATGCTTTTACAGGCCGGAATGACGGTTTCTTCGGTTTTTTCGACACTGTAAATGACCAGAAAGTAGTGGATGCGCTTTTAAAGGAAGCCACTGCCTGGGTAAAGGAAAAAGGAGCGGACACCATCGTAGGGCCGGTCAATTTATCGACCAACGAAACCTGCGGTCTGCTGATCGAAGGGTACGGTAAGCCACCGATGGCGATGATGCCTTACAATGCGCCTTATTACCTCCCGTTGCTGGAAAAAGCCGGTTTGCAGAAGAAGACCGATCTGCTCGCCTATGAGATCAATGTGGCGGATTCCAATGACAAGTCGGTACGGATGATCGACGCATTGGAAGGAAGGCTCAAAAGAAGCGGTATCACGATCCGGCAGGTGAATTTGAAAGACTTCAAAAACGAAGTCGTCAAGATCCGGGAAGTGTATAACAAAGCCTGGGACAAGAACCTGGGATTTGTACCAACGACGGAAGCGGAGTTTGAATACCTGGCAAAGGACCTGAAAATGATCCTGGACCCACGTTACTGCCTTGTAGCTGAAAAAGACAACGAACTGGTAGGATTTATACTCGGCATTCCGGATATCAATCAGATTCTGATCAAAATTAAGCGCGGACGTTTGTTGCCCACCGGAATTTTCAAGTTGCTGTTTGGCAAAAAGAACATTACACGGATACGGGTACTGACACTGGGAGTGATCGACGGCTACCGGAAAATGGGTATCGAAGCCTGTTTGTACGGCCGGATTATCAAAAATACCTATGGCACGAAAGTGACCGGCGGGGAATGCTCCTGGATGCTGGAAGACAATTACATGATGAACCACGCGATCGAGCAGATCAACGGGAAGCTGTACAAACGGTACCGGTTGTTTGAGAAACCGATATGAAGGAGAAAGTATTCATCACCGGGGCGAGCGGATTTATAGGTTACCACCTCGTAGCAGCGGCACTTGAAGCAGGCATGGAAGTGCATGCGGCGGTGAGGCCGAGCAGCGAGCTGACTTTCCTGAAAACGCTGAATGCGAATGCCGGCGACCTCGTGTATGTGAATACTGATTTCAGTTCAAAAGATAAATTGAGAATGCTGCTGGAAGATGGAGGGTACACCTATATCATCCACGCAGCAGGAGTGACAAAGGCAAAAACCGCCGCGGGCTACAATCTGGTCAATGCGGAATATTCACTGAGCCTGGCGCAGGCGGCGATGTCTGCGGATATTCCGTTGAAACGGTTTGTGTTTTTGAGCAGCCTGGCTGCATTAGGCCCTGCGGCTTATCATGCAGCTCAGCCGATTACAGAACAAACCTTGCCTGTTCCGGTGACGGATTACGGAAAGAGCAAGCTGTTGGCTGAACAATACCTGAAAGAAGTAAGTGGCCTGCCGCTGAGCATTATCCGCCCGACAGCAGTGTATGGCCCCGGCGAAAAGGACTTGTTTGTTCTTTTTAAAACACTCAGCAAAGGCCTCGATGCCTACATCGGCAAAGGACCGCAAAAGTTGAGTTTCGTATATGTAACAGACCTCGTGACGGCTACGATGGCTGCATTGAGGGAAACGGAAAAGGAAATTACGGTTTACAATATCTCGGACGGACAGGCATACGACCGTTACGCATTGGCAGACCAGTTCAGGGAAATCAGCGGGAAGGAAGCTTTCCGCACGCACCTGCCACTGCTGCTCGTCGAAACGATCGCCCGGTTCCTCGATCTTGTTTATGCAAAATCATCAACAACACCGGTTTTAAACCTGGAAAAACTAAAAGAACTCACAGCCCCTAACTGGATCTGTAGCATAGATGCGGCCCGAAATCATCTGCACTACCAACCGCAATATAATCTGCACAAAGGCCTCGCAGAGACATTGACGTGGTATAAAGAGAATAAGTGGCTTTAACTATCGTACCTGCTTGATCATGAGCTGCGTCCGGCATCCGCCGGTGTGCATGTAGCGTACATGATTTAAAACAAGCAGAGGGCAGCCCCAAACACGTTACGAACGTTCCAACATGAAAGCAATCAACAAGTCGATATGGTTACAAATTCTCCTGGTGATCAGCCTTTTGCAGATCGGCTCGGGATTGGCCATAGCGCAAAACACAACTACGATAAAAGGTACCGTTACCGACGCCAAGACAGGTGAAACCCTGCCGTACGTGTCGATCCTGATCCCGGGGACAACCATGGGAACTGCCTCAGACGCCGACGGTCGTTATGCCATGACATTGCGTGAGGATCATCCCACCATCAAATTCACTTATGTAGGTTATGTAGCCATTGAGAAGCCGCTCAAACCGGGCGTCAGCCAGGTGATCGACGTGAAAATGGCTGTGGATGCCTCGATGCTGAAAGAAGTGACCATTAAAACCAAAGCCCGCTACCGCAACAAGGACAATCCGGCGGTGCAGCTCATCCGGGAGGTGATTGCGCACAAGGATGAGAACAAAATGGCGAGCAATGAATTTGTGGAATACGAGCAGTATGAGAAGATCTCGCTCGCATTGAGCAACCTCTCGGACCAGTTCAAAGACAAGCGTATATTCAAGAACTACCAGTTTTTGTTTAAAAGCCAGGACTCATCGGCCATGGGCGGCAAGAACATGCTGCCTGCTTACATTCAGGAAAAGCTTTCAAAAGTATATTTCCGGAAAAGTCCTTACAACAAGAAACAACTCGTGCTGGCCAACCGCCGGGCTGAATTTGATGCAAAGTTTGTGGATAACGACGGTTTGAGCGCCTATTTCAACCGTTTGTATGAAGATATCAACATTTACGACAACGATATCTCCATCGCCACCAACCTCCTGCTGAGCCCGATCGCGAACTCCGCACCGACATTCTATAAATTCTTTATCCGCGACACCATTAAAACCGCGGATCCGTGGCTGATTGAACTTGGCTTCGTTCCGCGGAATAAGACGGATATGCTTTTTGAAGGTAAACTATACATTACCCTCGACGGCAAATACGGTGTCCAAAACGCTTACCTGACCGTCAACAAAGACATTAACCTCAACTTTATGCGCGACCTCGAAGCGCGTCTGGAATTTGAGAAAGGCCCGGACGGCCGCTATTTCATGAATAAATCGACCCTTGCTATGGAATTTGCATTGGGTGAGAAGAATGGCGGTTTGTACGGTCAGCGGACGGTGAATTTTAAAGATTATACCATCAACCAGCCACGTCCGGACAGCACTTACCGGGGGCCTGGTGAGGAAATCGTTTACAATCCTGAAATCAAAACCGGAGAATCGTTCTGGGCAGGTGCGCGGCACATTCCGCTGGAACGCACAGAGCAGGACATCTACAAAAATATCGATACGCTGCAAACCATCCCGTCATTCAAGCGGACAATGGACTTTGCTACCCTCTTCCTGTCCGGATACAAGTCGTTTGGAAAGGTGGAAGTAGGGCCGGTGAATACTTTTTACAGCTTTAACCCCGTCGAAGGTTTCCGTCTCCGTTTCGGCGGGCGTACGACGACCGATTTCAGCAAGCGCGTTTATTTCGAAACTTATGCGGCCTATGGCTTCAAGGATCAGAAGTGGAAGTACTTTGTGAGCGGGACCTATTCATTCAACAACAAATCGGTTTACCATTTCCCGCTGCATTATGTGCGGGCGAGCTACCAGCGCGATACGAAGATCCCGGGCCAGGAATTACAGTTTGTACAGGAGGATAACTTCCTGTTGTCGTTCAAGCGCGGGGACAACAATCGCTGGTTATATAATGATATTTATAAACTGGAATACGTACGCGAGTTCGAGAGCCGCTTTTCTTACAAGATCGGTTTCACCCAATGGAGACAAACACCGGCTGGAATATTGCGTTATGAGCGTTTGGACGAAGAAGGACAGTTGAAAAATGCGGGTGAACTGAACAATACCGAGGCGAATATCGAGCTGCGTTATGCACCGCACGAGCAATATTACCAGGGCAAGTTGTACCGCACGCCGATCATCAACAAATACCCCATTTTCACACTACGCTACAATGCGGGTCTGAAGGGTGTGTTTGAAGGAGAAAACAACTACCACAATGTGGCGCTGAACATCCAGAAGCGGTTTTACCTCTCACAATTCGGTTTCGCCGACATCACAGCAGAGGGCGGCTACATTTTCGGCAATCAGATCCAGTTCCCCTTGCTGACCATCCATAGAGCCAACCAGACCTATGCGTATCAGTTGAATTCGTATAACCTGATGAACTTCCTGGAATTCGCTAGCGACCATTATGCGAGTTTGGATGTGCAGTATTATCTCAATGGGTTCATATTCAACAAAATACCATTGCTTAAAAAGCTTAAACTGCGCGAAGTTTTGAGTTTCAAAGGGTTGATGGGCGGCCTGCGGGATGAGAACAATCCGGCATTCAATCCTTCACTGTACCGTTTCGCGACGGATCAGGAGGGCAGGCCGGTCACTTACACATTATCGCGGGAGCCTTACATCGAAGGCAGCGTAGGTATTGCCAATATTTTCAAGCTGTTGCGCGTGGATCTGGTCAAACGTTTTACGTACCTCGACAACCCGAATGTTTCGGAATGGGGTATCCGTGCGCGGTTCAGGCTTGATTTTTAAGGCAGCAGGTTTAAAAGAGATTTATATGAATTACGCAATCATAGCAGCAGGAGAAGGTTCACGACTGGCGCAGGAAGGTTTCACGCTTCCCAAGCCTATGGTTACCCTGCACGGCGAAATGCTGATCGACCGGCTGATCGGGATTTTCATGCGAAACAATGCAGAGAAGATCATGGTCATTATCAATGAGGAGTCGCCCTTGCTGGAAACGCACTTGCTGGGCATCAGCGAAAACCTGCCGATCGTGATGGTGAAGAAGTCGACACCGAGTTCGCTGCATAGTGTTTACGAATTGTTCAAAAGCGACCCGGAGCTGAGCGAAGTTTGTCTTACTACCACGGATACGGTTTTTCGTGAAGAAGAATTCAGCGCATTCATTGCCGGATTCGAAGAAAATAAAGACCTGGCAGGTCAGATGGCCGTCACTGCATTCATCGATGATGAAAGTCCGCTCTATGTGACTGTCGACGACGACGACCGCATTACCGCATTCACCGATGACAATAGTACCGATACCCCGTTTGTTTCAGGCGGGATTTATTGTCTAAGGACGAAAGCGATCGAAACGGTGAACGTGGCCGTGGAAAATGGGGTGAGCCGGATGCGGAACTTTCAGCGGCAACTGGTGGAAAATGGTTTGCACCTGAAAGCTTATCCATTTACCAAGATCGTGGACGTAGACCATGTAAGCGATATCCGGACGGCCGAGCTGTTTTTAAGCGGCGAAATGGCCTTTTAAATGCATTGACACACACTTCATTGACACCAATTTTATTTTAACAGACCGGGGCGTTTTGCCGGTCAACACCATACATGAACGAATTAGAGATTTTGGGCGTACACAGGAACAAAAAGTTCTCGCCTAACCATATCGGAAACGACGATGCGATTTTCTCCCAGACAGCCAGGGAGCTTGAAAAATTGGGATGCCGGGTGACGATTTGCTGTGAAGACGAATTCCTCGCAATGGAAACAGTTCATTACAAAAAGATTTTCACCATGGCCCGCCAGAAGCACGTTGTGGCCAGGTTGCAGGAGCTGGAACGGAACGGTACGCAGGTTTTGAATTCGGCATTCGGCATTGAAAACTGCTTCCGGACGAACCTGACCAATGCATTGAACAATGCCAGTATCCCGGTAGCCGACAGCTATATCGTACCGACCGGCTATCAGGGAGATGAGGTTTTTGATAAAATAAAAGGTAAAGGCTACTGGATCAAAAGGGGCGATTTTCACGCTATCCATAAGGAAGATGTGTCGTTTGCCGCATCACGCGAGGAAGCCAAGGAGATTTTGCGGGAATACGCATTGCGGGAAATTCCGGATGCGGTGATTTCGCAGCATTTGATCGGTGATCTGGTGAAGTTTTATGGGGTGAGGGGCACAGACTTTTTCTTCTGGTTCTACCCGTACGACAACAACCACCATAAGTATGCGGAGTACCAGCAGATCAACGGGGATTCGGTTTATTACCCGTTCAGCGCGGCAGGTTTGCAGGATACGGCCAATGAAGCGGCGGGAGTAGTAGGAATCGATATTTACGGGGGAGATGCCATTATTGGAAAGGACGGCGATTTCCGCATTATCGATCTGAACGATTGGCCCAGTTTCGCACCTTGCCGTGACCAGGCGGCCGGAAAGATTGCCGGCAGGCTTTATAAAAGATTTTTGAATAACAACTAATGGAGACAACCACCACACCCCGCCCATTGGCAGAAGAACCTGAAAAGACCTCGGCATTCGAGAATTCACTTAAATCGAACGATACCGAGGAGCAGATCGACATCTGGTTTTACCGGCCGATCGGCTATCAGATCGCGCTGTTTTGTGCGAAGGTAGGCCTGCGCCCGAACCCGGTGACGATCATCAGTATTTTCTTCGGGGTTGGGGCAGGGATATTGTTCTATTCGCAGCAGTTGTGGATCAATGTGATCGGAATGCTGTCGCTCATGTTCGCTAACTCGCTCGACAGCGCGGATGGCCAGCTGGCGCGGATGACGAACGATAAGAGCCGTTTTGGACGCATTCTGGACGGAGTTGCCGGTGATTTCTGGTTCATTGCGATTCACATTGCATTGTGTTTGCGACTCATGGAAGAGGGTTGGAGCGCATGGATCTGGGTTCCAGGTGTCGTCGCAGGCGTTTCCCACATGATCCAGTCGGCGATGGCGGATTACTACCGCAACGTGCATTTGTTCTTTATCAAAGGCACTAATGGCAGCGAGCTTGATAATAGTCGTGATCTGCAAAAAGAGTACGAAGCCATGAGCTGGACACGGCAGTTTGGCATGAAAATCGTGGCGCGGCTTTATTTGAACTATACCAAAGAGCAGGAGTTTTTCTCGCCGAAGCTGCAAAAGCTGCTGGCAGTGGTGAAAGAAAAATACCGCAATGGTCTGCCCGCGAAGCTCATCACCGATTTCCGGGCGCAGAACAAGCCATTGATGAAGTATACCAACATCGTGCAGTTCAATACCAGGGTGATATTCCTGTTTATCTGGCTGTTCCTGGATCAATCGTGGATCTATTTCTTGTTTGATATATTCGTCCTGAACCCGATCCTGATTTACATGATCGTGAAGCAGGAAAAAGTAAGTAACCATTTTTACAAGGAGATAACCTCCGGCAAATACAATGGGTAGCAAGCTGTACAAGGCCCTTTTCATGGCAATCGGCATTTTCTCGCTGGGCTATATGATCTATGGCACAGGGTTGCTCGTGATTTGGGAGAACATCAACCGGACGGGCATCTGGTTCCTGCCGGTGATAGGCAGCTGGCTGGTGATCTACATCCTGAATGCCCTTGCATTCCGCGCGATCATCCGCGAACCGCAGTTGCCGGAAACGGATATGTCGTTCTGGGCGGTGCTGCGGCTGACGATCTCGGGCTATGCGATCAATTACATTACCCCATTTGTGGCGTTGGGTGGCGAGCCTTACCGTATTATGGAGCTGAAACCGACGCTTGGCATTCAGAAAGCCACTTCGTCGGTGCTGCTGTACAGTTTAATGCACATGTTTTCGCACGTGCTGTTCTGGCTGGCTTCCATTCTGTTGATCGTCGCGGTGGTGCCATTGAGCGATGTCATGCTGGCGGGTTGCGGCGTTTTGCTGGTGGTAGGCCTGGTTTTAGGATATTGGTTTATCAATGTATATAAAAAGGGCTTCACGGTGAGCACCTTCCGTTTGCTGGAAAAGGTGCCGTTCATCAAACACAAAGCCCGGGAATTTGCATTTAAGAATGCCGAAAATCTGTACGAGGTCGATGAGCAGATCCGGGTGCTGTATTCCGACCGGCGGAACGCATTCTACGCCTCGCTGTTTTATGAATTTGCAGGGCGGGTGATCGGCTGTCTGGAAATCTATTTCACCGCGCATGCGATCGGAATGGAAATGACGTTGGCGCAATCGCTGATCGTCAGTTCGGGCTCCTCGCTCTTCGCGAACCTGATCTTCTTTTTCCCGATGCAGCTCGGCACCCGCGAAGGCGGCCTGGCATTGGCATTGAGAAGTGTGGGCCTGCCCGCAGCGCAGGGGATTTTTATAGGAGTGGTTTTAAGGATAAGAGAAATAGTCTGGATTATTATCGGATTGGCTCTGATTAATAGAAAAACTAAAAACAAACAAATCGACAGCCCAGATCCAAATTTGGAACCAGTTCCAGTCAGATCAAACTGATTATCTGAATCTGAATCTGAATCTGAATCTGAATCTGAATCTGATTGTGATCTGAATCTGATTATAATCTTATTCTGTGATCCCCGGGCTAAAGTCCGGGGCAAGGGGATTGGCTTCTGGATTGTAATGCACAGCCAAACAAAAGTGATTAAGAATCAACAATAAGAAAAAATCAATTGCCGCCCTCTTCAGAGGACGGACAAGGAGTTAAAGGGAGCAAGAGAGCTAGTGGAAGCAGAAAAGGGCTCAATTGAAATAATTATTAGAGATAATTTAAAGAACCAATATAAAAATCTAATAGCCAGGGATTCAATCCCTGGGATTAAAAAGATGATTAAAGGAATATTATTTGATTATGGGGGTACAATCGACACAAATGGTTTGCATTGGGCCAATGTACTGTGGGACGCCTATCAGCATAATCAGGTGAAGGTTGACAAAGAGGCATTTGCAGGCGCATACAAATTTGGCGAGAGGGCATTGGCCATCCATCCGATCATCCAGCCGCATCATGTGTTTTATGATGTGCTGTTTCTGAAAGTAGAACAGCAGTTTGGCTATCTCAGGGAGAACGGGTACGAATTGGACGGCCAGGCCATCGAGGCCATTGCACGCGAATGCGACCGAGTCGCACGCACTACTGTTGAAAAAGCTGCGTCCGTGCTCGAAGCACTGGCGCAAAACTACCCCCTCGTAATGGTATCCAATTTTTATGGAAACCTGAACAGTGTTTTAAAGGAATTTGGCATTGCGCATTATTTCCAGGCTGTCGTAGAATCGGCAGTGGTCGGCGTCCGGAAGCCGGACCCGCAGATCTGGCAGCTGGGTGTGGAGGCGCAGGGCTTTCTTCCGCATGAATGCGTGGCAGTAGGTGATTCGTATTCCAAAGACATTCTGCCTGCAAAGGCAACAGGTGCCAAGGCGATCTGGCTGAATGTAGCGGGATTCGAAGACGATGCGGACACGCAGGTATCGGTTGCCGATGCCGAGATTATAGATTTTGCCCAGGTGGCTGACACCATCGAGAGCCTGGGCTAGTACCATCACCCATAACCCAAGCCTTAAGGCTTGGGTTGAGACACCAGTACCATGTACGATATATGTGCCATCGGGCATATCACTTTGGATAAAGTAGTTACTGCCCAGTCTGTCAAGTATATGCCCGGGGGCACTTCGTTCTATTTCTCGAAGGCGCTCCGGCAGTTCGACGTCCGTTATATGCTGGTAACCGCATTGGCCGAGAAGGAAAGCCATATAGTTGCCGGCTTGCGGGAAGAGAACATCGAAGTTTTTTCCCAGAACAGCCCTTACACAGTCTATTTCGAAAACATTTACAGCGCCAACCAGGACCACCGCGAGCAGAATGTGCTGCACAAGGCTGCCCCATTCACGGTATCGCAAATGCCGGCCATTGAAGCAAAGTACTTCCATTTGGGACCATTGCTTTCGGATGACATTACCGTGGACCTGATCAGAATGCTGGCCGCGAAAGGCAAAGTTTCGCTTGATATTCAGGGTTACCTGCGCTACGTGAAAGACCAGAAGGTTTTTTACACGGATTGGGCAGATAAGCAGGAAGCATTGGCTTACATCGACGTACTCAAAGCCAACGAGTTCGAAATGGAAGTGGTGGCAGGCACGAGCGACGTGATCGAAGGTGCGAAATATCTCGCCAATCTGGGTGTAAAAGAAGTGATCATCACGCTGGGAAGTAAAGGGTCACTGATTTACAAAGACGACCATTTTTTCCAGATTCCGGCTTATAAGCCTACGGACGTAGTGGATGCGACTGGATGTGGAGACACCTACATGGCGGGCTATCTGAGCCAGCGCGTAAAAGGTGCGGGTGTCCAGGAGGCCGGCGAGTACGGAGCGGCCATGGCCACTTTGAAAATCCAGTCATCGGGACCGTTCTCGGGGGACGCCCGGATGGTTGAGGAGGTTTTGCAATACGGTGAATGCGACCGTGAAGTGATCGCACAAGCCATTTATTAATAATAGTAGCAGCTCAACAGTCATGAAATACATACTCAGCATTCTGATGGCGATCGGCCTGACGCTTGTTTCGTATGCAACAGGATTATCAGACAAAAAGGCCGGCACGACCACCACGGACCCGGATGAGTTTCCGGTTCCCGACGATGTACCCGGGTTGCTTTTTTACATTCAGCGTGATCCGAATACGAATACAATTTGTTATCAGCTTAACGTCGACAAACAAGGAAGAATCAGCGAAAAGAATCCTGTTAACACTTTCTGGATCAGGTATCCGGAAGGTGGGGTGAGGAAAGATCTCAATTATCTGCAGCGGAAATTTGCCTACGGGATCAATTCCAAAGCGATCGGCAATGCAGCCTATGAATTGAGATCGGTAGCTTATTCCAAACTGCCGCTTTATCTGCGGAGGGATAGCCGTAACCAGTACCATGTGTATACCAGCATCGATAAGCGGGAATGCATCCTCAGCCGGGTGTTCATTCGTATCGATGGCGGTACATTCTGGTCACCGAACGTCCTGTACATCGAACTTAAAGGCGTTGACACAGCCACCGGTAAAACGATTATCCAGCGAATAAAACCATCCTGACATGCCTAAAAACTATGTCTCTAACTCCACGGAATCCACAAGGATGTTCAAAAGCAACTTCCTTGAGTCTTTTTCCAAAGTGCATTACAGCGTCCCGCTTTTCATTTTTGTCCCCGTGATCGGCTACTTTTCGTGGAAGTCACTATGGGTCGGCGGGCTGGCCTGGTACAGTTTTGTATTGTTGGTATTGGGAGGTCTTTTTTTCTGGACATTCACCGAATACTTTATGCACCGGTTTGTTTTTCATTTTACACCGCGTGGCAAGTTCATGGAGCGTATCCATTTTGTCTTCCACGGCGTGCATCACGATTACCCGAATGATGCCAAAAGGCTGGTTATGCCGCCATCGGTAAGCATTCCGCTCGCAACGGGCTTTTACTTTCTGTTCACTATCTTTTTGGGTGAATATGACGTGGCGGCATTCTACTCGGGATTTATGACCGGCTATCTGTTTTATGATATGAGCCATTATGCTTTGCACCATGCCAATTTCAAATCCGGCCTCTGGAAAAAATTAAAAAAGCATCATATGCAACATCATTATTCGGATGCCAGTAAAGGTTACGGGGTAAGTTCAGATATTTGGGACAGGATTTTCGACTCAAACGAAAGGCGGCCCCCGAAATCTAACTCAATCTAACTGTAACTTATGAAGAACCTTGGAAGTGCGAATTTGGACCAGGTCTTCAAGGAAGAGATCACAAAAGCATCCGACTTTAAGTTCGGAACAACGGTGGTCAATGTCTTTGACGACATGGTCAGCAGGTCAGTGCCGTATTACAACGAGATGCAGCGAATGCTCGGCGAAATTGCGGCGGATCACGTGAAAGAGGGTAGTTGTGTGTATGATCTGGGCTGTTCCACAGGGACCACCCTCATTGAAGTCGACAAACTCATACCCTCCGACGTGCGCTTCATCGGTATCGACGAGTCGCCTGAAATGCTCGCAAAATGCGACATCAAGCTGAAAGATGCAGGTTTTGTGAGACCTTACGATCTGATAGCCGGCGATTTGCATCAACCACTTCCAATTTCCAATGGTTCTGTCGTAATCCTTTGCCTGACCCTGCAGTTTGTCCGTCCATTGTATCGGGAGCGGCTGCTTAGAAACATTTATGACGGTCTCAATCCCGGCGGCGTGTTACTGCTTGTCGAAAAGGTACTCGCCGAGAGCAGCATTTTCAACCGTGATTTCATTAAATACTATTACAACTATAAGCGGCGCAACCATTACAGCGAGCTCGAAATATCCCAGAAAAGGGAGGCGCTCGAAAATGTACTGATCCCTTACAAGTTGTCTGAAAACATGCTTCTGCTCAAAGAAGCGGGTTTCGCGGACTGTGAAATCTTCTTCAAGTGGTACAATTTTTCAGGAATGATAGCCCATAAGAAATCATGATAGCGATCGGTAACTTTTTTTTCAAGCACCGGAATAACCTGTTCATTCTGTTGTACCTGCTGCTGTTCCTGCCGTCGCCGATGATCTTTACACCGGAGCGCTTCGGATCGAATTACTTTTTGTACCCGGTTATATTGGGTTTGCTCGTGACTTTTTCCGGGGAGATCATCCGGGGCATTACCATCGGGTTGGCATACATCATCCGCGGCGGCAGAGACAAGAAGGTGTATGCCGAGACGCTGGTGACCGAGGGTATTTTCAGGCATTGCCGAAATCCGTTGTACGTCGGGAACATCCTGATGCTCCTTGGAGTTGGCATTCTGGCCAATTCCGCGATCTATGTAGGAATCGTAATGCCGTTGTTTTTGTTTATTTATCAGGCCATCGTTTTGGCCGAAGAGAATTTTTTAAGAAATAAGTTTGGCGCGCAGTTCGACGCCTATTGCACCAGGGTCCACCGCTGGCTGATCAATTTCAGCGGCTTTTCGGCTACACTGAGCGGCATGCGGTTCAACTACAAGCGCTGGCTTTTGAAGGAATACAACACATTACTGGTGTGGCTGATCGGTATCGTGGCCATACTGCTGTTCAAATATCCGGTTATCGTGCCGCATCCCGACACCCGACTGACGGTTTTCATTGCCGTCGTGCTGGCCTTGGGAGCCATTTACGGATATGTCAGATACCTGAAAAAATCAGGGAAGATGACCGACAGCATGGCTTGAAATGAAGCACCACATCCTATGAATCACTTTCCCGGGCGGGCGGCGCCAAATGCCGCAATGCCATGGAAAGAGCCTTCCTACCCTTTTTGATTGAAGTAGTCTGACATCAGATTAACCCCCTAATAAAAGCACCATGAACATTATCATCATAGGAGGAGGATTTGCCGGCGTGAACCTGGCGCTGGAATTGGCAAAAAGCGACAAGTTTCAAGTAACATTAGTAGACAAGAATAACTACAATTTCTTTCCGCCGCTGATTTATCAGGTCGCCACGGCATTCCTGGAACCATCGAGCATCAGCTACCCGTTCCGGAAGCTTTTCGCGGGCAAGGGTAACATTCATTTCCGGTTGGGGGAGTTACAGCAGGTGTTGCCGGCAGAGAACAAGATCATTCTGAATAACGGAGAGCTCAGCTATGATTTTCTGGTGTTCGCCACCGGTGCGGAAACCAATTTCTTCGGAATGGAGAACGTCAAACGGAATGCGACTCCGATGAAGACGTTGGAAGATGCGATCGGTATGCGGAATAAATTGCTTCTTCAGATGGAGAAAGCGACCATCTGCGATGATCCGGAAGAGGTAAAAAGGCTGCTGACGGTCGTGATCGCAGGGGGCGGTCCTACGGGTGTCGAGATTTCGGGGATGTTTGCCGAAATGCGGAACGGCATCCTTCGGAAGGAATATCCCGAGCTTGCCGGAAAAGGAAGCGAAATATACCTGGTCGACGGAGGAGATGCGTTGCTGTCGCCTATGAGCGTGCAGTCGCAAAAGCATACCTACGATGCCCTGCGCAAGCTGGGTGTGAAAATTCGGCTTAATAGTCATGTTACCGACTTTGTGGATGATAAGGTATACTTTTCGGAAGGAGACTCTATCGAGGCGAAGACGCTCATATGGGCTGCCGGTGTAACGGGTAAAGTATTCAACGGTATTCCGGCGGAAGCTTACGGCCGCGGTCGCCGGATGCTGGTCGACGCACACAACAAAGTCAACGGGACCTACAATATTTATGCGATCGGAGACTGTAGTCTTCAGACCAGCGACGCCAATTTCCCGAACGGGCACCCGCAGGTAGCGCAGGTAGCTATTCAGCAGGGGAAAAATCTGGGCAGAAACTTCAACCGCATTGCCGAACAGCAGCCGTTAAGCGCATTCTCATACAATGATAAAGGCTCGATGGCTATCATCGGCAGGGCCAAAGCGGTCGTAGACCTGCCGTCGCCGAAATGGCACTTCGGCGGGGTGATCGCCTGGCTGGCGTGGCTTTTCATACACCTTATTTCGTTGATTAATTACCGCAACCGGGTCAAAACCCTATATAACTGGATGGTGGCCTATTTCACCAAAGATCAGTCCCTGCGAATGATCATCAAGCCCTCGGTAACGCAGGAAAAAGTCGAATCGGTGTGATGGAACCCGATTTCGACGTTTATCGTTGGCAGTTTGATAAAAAACACTGAATTTAGGCAGCTGCAAGCGTTTCTGCCGTACTCAGTGTGCAAACAAACATATAATGGAACCGACAATCATTGATGTAACACAAAACACACCATACGGTCTCCAGAAAATTGACTCTTCCATTTCCTTCCGGGGTTTTATCAATTTCCTCGAAAAGAAAATCGATGAGGAAGAAACGGTCAAAAGAACATTTTTCTCGCTGGTTTTAGAAAAGCTGAAAGCCAATCCCGCATTCAGTGAAGACATTCCGCTGACGGATGTCCCCAACTATAAAGAAGAGCTGAGTTTGATCTACGGCATGCTGATGCCGCCTATCGCAAACGAAAAGGAAGTTTTCTGGGCCATGAGTGCGCCCGTCAGTCCGATCGTTTTCTATGGCACCACAGGGTTTTACGACCTGGTGACGGAAAACGGATCGAATCAAATTAAATGTGACCTCATTGTGGACCATGAGGCCAACAGGAAACAGAAAATGCAGGTGCTTTATTCCTTCATACTGGAAAAGCTCTACCATTTTCCGCCGGTCCACCACCCCGATATGATCTTTACCCTGAAGGACGGGAAATCGGGCCTTCAGAAATACTACCGCGGCCATATCGACAACCGTTTTTGCGAAGTTTACGCGAAAGGAAGTCTGCCCGAACTGGACCTCGACCTGATCCGCTCGGAATTGCAGGATTCGTTTGACCTCAATACTTTCTCGACGTTACTTCCTCACAGCCTGTTCCGGTTTGAAGGTTTTTCGCTGATCACCTTGACGGACGTTACCGCGGAATATGCCGTGGAAAGCATCAAGAATACCATTCTCGACCGTGCATCTTACGATCCGAAGACCTACTTCAACTACGTGGCCGGTTCGTTGAAAATGCTTGTGGAAAATGCAAAGATCGATTTTGGCCTGATGGCGGTACTTCGGGTCAACAACAGGCTGGTTTTTGACAGAAGCTCGATGCTGTTCAGTAAGCTGATGAGCGCGGCTAACGAAAATGGAATGGCCGAGGAAACGTACCTGAACATGGCCACCCAGTATTTTGACGCGCCCAAAACACTACTCCTGCGGAACATGGGAGCGGATGGTGAACAAAAGGAGGACTTTATCCGCATGCTCAGAAACGACGGCGTGGAGGCTTACGCGCTGGTACCGGTCTATTACGAAAATAAAGTAGTGGGTGTACTGGAAGTGTATTCCCGTGAGGCCAAATCCATAGACGAAAAATTGATCGCCAGGCTGGATGTCGCGCTGCCGTGGATTGCACAAATCATGAAGAACTACATCGACGAGTTCAATGCGCAGATCGAGAATGTGATCCGGGATAAGTTCACTTCTCTGCAGCCCGCGGTACAATGGAGGTTTCGTGAAACGGCCTGGCATTATATCCGGGACAAAAGTTCTAATCCGCAGACGGCCGCCATCGAGAGCATTCAATTCAGGGACGTTTTTCCGTTGTATGGGGCGATCGATATCCGGAACTCCACCATTGAAAGAAACCTGGCCTTGCGGGACGACCTGCGACTTCAGTTCAATGTACTGATAGAAACCTTTACAGTCCTGAAACAGAAGCTTGGATTCAGCCTGGCGGATGAAATGATCTATAAATGCAGAAAGTGGATCAATGAACTGTCGGACGAAAGTAACGACCATGATGAAATGCGGGTAAGGGATTTTCTGGAAACGGAGGTACACCCCTTTTTACTGCATTTCAAGGAAGAGAACGTGCAGCGCTACGGTTCCGGGGCCGCTGCTCCCGGTGACCTCGTGCTCCGGAATCGCATCGACGAGTACTTTGCGATGATCGATGAGCAGAATGGAGCCGCATTCGCCAACCGCCGTGAACTGGAAGCGTCCATGCAGACGATCAACTCGTCGGTCAATATGTATCTGGACCTCTTCAGGACAGAAATCCAGCAAGCCTATCCGAGTTATTTCGAAAAATTCAGAACAGACGGTATCGAATACGACATTTACATTGGTCAGTCCATTGAGCCTGAGAAGCGATTTAGTGAACTTTACCTGAAAAACATCCGTCTGTGGCAGCTCACGACAATGGCCGCCATTGCCAGGATCACGCATTCGCTGATCCCTCAGATGGAGAAACCGCTCGAAACCACCCAGTTGATATTTATCCATTCCAGCAGTATCGACATCAGCTTCCGCGACGACGAAAGGAGGTTCGATGTGGAAGGAGCTTACAATATCCGCTACCAGGTGATCAAGAAAAGGATCGACAAGGTACATGTAAAGGCTACCGGCGAGAGGCTCACCCAGCCCGGCAAAATTGCTTTGGTTTATTTCAATAGTAAATCTGCCGAGGAATATGTAGGTTATATCCGTTATTTGCAGGAAAAGAACACTTTAATGGATGATCTGGAATTTCTTGACCTGGAAGAATTACAGGGGGTTACGGGGTTGAAAGCATTGCGGATCGGAGTCAACCTGAATGCGGACTGGAATTAACGAAGCGCTTACAATATAACTGAACGTTCTATGAACTATAACCATCGGCTCGACAAGGTTAAGCATCATGTCCACCATTTTTTCGGTACGAAAGCGCTTGCGCAGCTGAGTTACCATAACCTCATCCACACTGAGGCAGTGGTAGCCAATGCCGTCAAGATTGCGAATCATTACCGACTGGAAGACAGGGAGACTTTTATTGTCGTTACCTCCGCATGGTTTCATGATACCGGTTACAGCACGGGTGAAGCGGCAGGACACGAACGCAGAGGGGCAGAGATGGCCGCCGCATTCCTCCGCGGCGAAGGTTTGGAAGAGGACGTGATCGCCGAGGTCGAAGGTTGCATCCTGGCAACGGTGTGGCCGCAAAGGCCTGCCAATTTTCTCCAGCAGGTCGTATGTGACGCTGACCTGTTCCATCTCGGGACAGCAGAGTTCGGCGATTGGAATAAGCTTGTCAGAAAAGAAGCGGAGCATCGCCTAGGGAAAAAGATAGATAAAAGCGAATGGCGTAAGAACACCATCAAATTGCTGGAATCGCACACCTACCAGACCGACTACTGCCGCGACCTGCTGGATAAGCAAAAAATGAAGAACCTCGAAAAGCTCCGGCAAAAGGACCTGGAAGCGGAGTCGGAACCTGCCCCGGAGCCGGAGGAAGCGGTGCATGTACTTCCGGAGCATAAGGTCAAAGCAGAGAAGGCATTCCTGCCGGAAATCGCCGAAGGCAAGAAGCAAAAGAACGACAGGCCGGACAAAGGCATTGAAACGATGTTCCGGATCAGCTCGAACAACCACCAGCGGTTGAGTGATATGGCCGACAATAAAGCGCATATCATGATCACCACCACTTCGATTATCATTTCCGTACTACTGAGCGTGCTGGTAAGGAAGCTGGAAGACAATACCTATCTCATCCTCCCGACCATGATGCTGCTGACGGTCTGCATGATCACGATGGTGTTCTCGATTCTCTCGACCCGCCCTACTATTCCGAAAGGCACATTTACGCAGGATGATATTGATAGAAAGAGCGTCAATCTGCTTTTCTTCGGGAACTTCTACCGGATGTCGTTCGACGAATATTCCAGCGGTATGCAAACCATGATGAACGACCGGGAGTTCTTGTATGGAAGCCTTACGAAGGATGTTTATTCCCAGGGAGTTGTACTGGGCAGGAAGTATCGGCTGTTGCGGGTGGGCTACAATGTTTTTATGTTTGGCATAGTCGTATCCGTGGTCGCATTTGTGATCGCCTCCATTCTGTTTGAACACTGAGCCGGCTACCTATGGAAGCGTTCCGCTACTTTAACCGGGATATCAGTTGGCTTTCCTTCAACGAACGGGTGCTGATGGAAGCCGCCAACGAGGCCGTCCCGCTGATGGAACGGATCCGGTTCCTTTCCATCTACTCTTCGAATCTCGATGAATTCTACCGGGTGCGGATGCCTTATTTGCAAAAGAATGCGATGCGGGATGCCACTGAGAGTGCATATCTGGAAGCCGAAGCCATTGTGAACAGGCAGCAGGAGGCATTCGGTCAGATCCTGGGCCAGTCCGTTACTCCCGCACTACGAAGACTCGGTTTCCATTTTTGTTACAAGGAAGGAATTCCGGCGCAGATCGGAGCATTTGCCAGGCGCTACTTCTTTACGCACATCGCGGGATTTTTGCAGCCGGTTTACCTGAATGACAAAACGTCTTTCTTTCCGGAAAACAACCAGATCTACATTGTGGTGATCCTGCAACTTCCCAATGACAGGGAAAAAGTAGCACTGGTCAATATCCCCACGCCTTATATCGATCGCTTTGTAAAAACAGCACAGCCGGACGGCGACTATATTGTTTTTCTGGAAGATCTCATCCGGCATAACCTTGGGAATCTCTTTCCCGACGCGACAAGCATTGCGGCGTTCAATATCAAGGTAACACGAGACGCCGAACTGGACCTGCTGGACGAAGACGGCGAAGATATGGCAGAGCAAGTGGAAAAGCAGCTGGGCAAACGGGACTTCGGCCTCGCCACGCGGTTACTGTACGAGCCCGGACTCCCGTTGCGGCATTTGCAATATATTGTCAATGTTTTTGACCTGAAAAAAGCGTCGCTCGTGGAAGGTGGGCGCTATCACAACCTGAAAGACCTTTCCGCATTGCCTGTTGCCTCGTCTGCCATTTCATATCCGGCCTGGCCAGCGGTGCAGCAGCTGAAAGGCTTTTTGGAGGAAGAAACCCTTTTTGAAGCACTAACCCGCCGTGACCTGATGGTGCACGCGCCCTATCAGACTTACGACACCATTCTCCGGTTTTTCAATGAAGCGGCGATCGACCGGTCCGTTCAGGAGATTTATACCACCATGTACCGTGTCGCGCACGATTCCAGGATCGCACATGCGCTCATTACCGCGGCCAGGAATGGAAAGAGAGTGACGGTACTCGTTGAACTGAAAGCCCGTTTTGATGAGGCGAACAACATTCGCTGGGCTAAAAAAATGAAATCCGCCGGGGTAAAGATCATCCACAGCGTCAATGCCCTGAAAGTGCATGCCAAGCTGGCGCTGGTCAAACGGAAACATGAAACGCATTCCTACCTCGGTCTGCTGGCGACCGGCAACCTCAACGAGGGCACTGCCCGTTTCTACACCGATCATATTCTGATGACCGCCCACCCAGGCATGTTGCGGGAAACCGAGCAGCTATTTACTTTTTTAAGCAAAAAGAAAAAGCCGGAAAAGATCGATGCCATTCATTTTGACCATCTGCTGGTGGCACAGTTCAACCTGCAACGACGTTTTATCGCATTGATCGACAGGGAGATCAGTAACGCCCGGAACGGCTTGCCGGCGGGTATTACCATTAAGCTCAACAACCTGGAAGAGGAAGTGCTGATCAACAAACTGTACGAGGCATCCAATGCGGGCATCCGGATAAATCTGATCGTTCGGAGCATTTGCAGGCTTGTTCCGGGAATTCCCGGGCAGAGTGAAAATATACGGATCAAACGCATTGTAGACCGCTATCTCGAACATGGACGGGTTTTTATGTTCCATAACAATGGAGAACCGGAGGTATTCATGGGCTCGTCCGACTGGATGAATAGGAACATATACCGGCGTATCGAAGTTTGTTTCCCCATTTACCACGAAGAACTGAAACGGCAACTGACTGAAATGATCGCGCTGCAATGGGAGGATACCATGCAGGCTGTTTGGATTAATGACGCACTGCAAAATGTACCTGTCACAACGCTCCCCGGGGGTGTACGCTCGCAGGAGGCTATTTACCATTATCTCAAGGGAGGAATAGAAAACCTGAAAAAGACATTCTGATGAACCCATTTTTATTAAAAAGCAGCTTGCTGGCCCTGCTGACGGGGATAATGCTCGCAGGATGCAACTCAACACAAAAAGAAAAGGACCTGTTTCAAGGCTATGACATGAATCAGCCTGAAAAGTTCAATATGCCGGAAAGCCTGTTCGAGATTTCAGGAATCGCATTTGCGAAGGGAAAAAGTGACACAATCTATGCCATACAGGATGAGGAAGGCAAGCTGTTCAGGCTGGCCTGGGATATTCCAAAGCAGTTGCATGCCAAGTTCAGCAAAAAGGGTGATTACGAAGATGTTTCCATCCTGCGGGACCGGGTTTACATTCTGAAAAGCAATGGGACAATATTTGCCTTTCCGCTCGCCGAAGCCGTGTACGAGGAGCCCGAAGACGTGCATGAGATCAAAGGAATGCTGCCCAAAGGGGAATACGAAGGGATGTATGCCGACGAAGCGAGCGGTGAGCTATATGTGATATGCAAGAATTGCGCGGATGATGATTCCAAAAACAGCGTTTCAGGATACACACTGAAGCCGGAGACCGACTCGACGGTTGCGCGGACAGGCGATTTTGCCATTCAGGTTGATCAGATCAAGGCAATTACCGGGAAGGTCGCCAGGGGATTCCGGCCGTCGGGGCTTGCCAAAAATCCGCTTACGGGGGAATGGTACATTATTTCGGCGGTCAACAAGCTGATCGTCGTCACCGATGCGCAATGGCAGGTGAAAGCCGCGCACCCTCTGAACGGCAACATGTTTATCCAGCCCGAGGGT
This sequence comes from uncultured Dyadobacter sp., assembly GCF_946482605.1. The sequence continues at coordinate 171,358 of NZ_CAMLSE010000001.1, forward strand.
ATCGCTTTCGACAATGCGGGTAGTCTGTATATTTCCAATGAGGGAGACGATTTGTTCAGCGGGAATGTGCTTAAATTCAGAAAATCAGGCCGGTAGGCCCCATCTCACATCCTATGACTCAAAATATACTCCGTTTACTCGTATTGGGGACAGTTCTGGCAGCAATATCCTCGTGCGCAAGCTATAAAACGCATTTTTCCCGGGAAGGGGCGCAATGGCAGTCGGCCGCACCCGATCCTGCATTGGAATTGAAACACACCATGTACCTGATCGGAGATGCGGGAAACGATTCTCCTGCCAGCCCTGCACCGGTATTGGAATATCTCAAAACCAGGCTCTCCACCGAGTCGAAGAACAGTTCTGCATTGTTTTTGGGAGATAACATATATGAATACGGAATGCCGCCGGCAGAGGATTCGGCTGCCCGGAAAGTAGCGGAATACCGGATCGATTCACAGCTGGAAACGCTCGAACACTTCAAAGGGCGGCCGATTTTTACGCCCGGAAACCATGACTGGCGCGGCTGGGGTGTGAAGGGTGTAAAGCGGCAAGAGAAGTACATTCAGAAATATATCAACGAACGGCGCGGAAAGACCAATAAGGACGATTATGAGGACTATTTTTTGCCCCTGAACGGCTGCTCGGGCCCGGAGGTGGTGGAGTTGAACGACAATGTCGTGGTCATCGTAGCCGATTCGCAATGGTGGCTGACCGACTGGGACCGTGATCAGAAGATCAATGACGGCTGCGAGATCAAAAACAGGGAACAGTTCCGGTTTGTATGGGAGAATGTGGTCAGGAAGTACCGTAACAAGAACGTAGTGATCGCTATGCACCATCCTCCGTACACCTATGGACCTCATGGCGGACGGTTTACGATCAAGCAGCACATTTTCCCGCTCACGGAAATGAATCCCAACCTGTACATTCCGCTACCGGGGCTGGGAAGTCTGAGCGCTTTGTTCCGGGCCACGATAGGGTCGCGGCAGGACGTCGCCAACAAGCATTACCGTGACCTCCGCACCGCTATACTCGCCGGTGCGAAAAAGAATGGGAAATTCATCTTCGCCAGTGGTCATGAGCATGCATTGCAATTTATTGAGAACGACGGGCAGGAGTTTATCGTCAGTGGCAGCGGTTCCAAAAACAGCCCGGTGAGTTTGGGCAAAGGTTCTTTGTTTTCTTCTTCAAAGCTCGGGTTTTCGACATTAAGCTTTTATGCCGGTGGTGAAACCTGGGTGAAATTCTGGGAAGTAACGCCCGACGGGAAAGATGCGAAAGTCGTTTTTCAACGTAAAGTAAAGGATAAGCAGCTGGTCGAGGCTCCTGATTCGACAGTTGCTTTTACAGAATACAACCAGCACGCCGATTCGACCACCAAATTCATCACCAGCAACGAAGTCAAGCCGATAGGCAAAATACATAAGGCAATGCTGGGAGAGCATTACCGGCCATTGTACTTGCAGCAATACCGTTTTCCGGTGCTGGATATGGCCACTTACCGGGGCGGCGTAGTGCCGGTGAAGCAAGGTGGAGGTAACCAAACCAACTCCCTGCGCCTGCGCGACAGCCAGGGGCGCGAGTACGCCATGCGCGGGCTCACGAAGGATGTGAGCCGCTTCCTGCCGTTCCCGTTCAACCAGATGATAGCGGCCAAATACCTGGTGGAAGACAACTTCTTGTCTACCAATCCGTTTGCACCGTTGAATATGCCAAAGCTAGCCGGTGCGGTTAATGTGTATCACACCAACCCGCGCATGTATTACGTACCTGCGCAGCCCGGGCTGGAAACCTTTAACAACCTCTTCGGCGGTACGATGAACCTTGTAGAAGAGCGGGCTGACGGAAAGCGGTGGAAGGATGCCGATTTCTTCGGAAACCCAGATAAGATCGTCAGTACACCGGAGCTGGTGGAAGCAATGCTTGAAAACAGTAAAAACAAGGTGGACCAGGAATGGGCGATCCGCACGCGGCTGCTCGACTTTATCATCGGGGATTGGGACCGCCATGACGACCAATGGGCCTGGTCCTCTACCAAGCAGAAGGATGGCACGATCCTGTACCGGCCCATTCCCCGCGACCGCGACCAGGCTTTTTCGCGATACGATGGTTTCCTCACCGGTGTCGCTCGGCTTACATTGCCCTTCCTGCGCCAGTTGCAGACATTTGGTCCTGAAATCCAGAGCATGAAATGGACCACCTGGAGTGCGCGGCTGTTTGACAGAACTTTCCTGACCGAGCTCAGCTGGGAGCAATGGGAAAAGCAGGCGAAGTTCATTCAGGAAAACCTGACGGATGAAGCCATTCTGCGTTCGTTCGACGACTGGCCGGCAAAAGCGAGGGACATGGTTTCGGCAAAAATGATCGAAGGTCTGAAAGCACGTCGGGCCGATCTGGTGAAGATTGCCAGGGCGCACTACGAATTTGTCAGTGAATCGGTGAATGTGATCGGGACAGAGGAAGAAGAACGCTTCGTCATCGAGCGTGTAGATGACGCGCATACCCGAGTAACAGTGTATGAAACCGGCAAAAATGGGGCGATCAAGCATCAGAATTACCAGCGCGTTTTTGAAAATGCCGTTACACGTACGATTAATATCTATGGCAATGGCGATGACGACGAATTCATTATCAAAGGTGATGTACGCAAAGGCGTGAAGCTGCGGCTGATCGGCGGACTGGGCAAAGATGTTTTTGCCGATAGTGCGAGGGTGAGCGCGGGAGGAAAGAAGACGATCGTGTATGACGATCTCAAAAACAACACCGTTGTGGCAGGGCCCGACACCCGGGATAAACGAACCAGCCTGTACCGGTTCAATGTGTACGACCGCCGGAGCGCCGATAGTAATTATGACATTACATTGCCACTGCCGGTGCTCGGCGCCAACCCCGACGATGGTTTCTTTCTGGGCGCGGGGGTAAATATGACGAAGTACGGTTTCAAAAAAGAACCCTATGCATCAGTCCAGTCTATCAGCGGAAGTTTCGCGGTCAGAACGCAGGGTTTCAGGGTTAATTATACCGGGGATTTTATCAATGCATTTAAAAAATTCGACTTTTATCTCGACAGCTACTATCGCGGGCCGCGGTATGCATTCAACTATGCGGGCCTGGGCAATGAATCGGAACGGCCGGTCGACGATGCTAACTTTTACCGGGTACGGCAGAGCGCATTTTACGTGTATCCCGCATTGAAAAAGCGGTTTGCCGGGAACAACGGGTTTATTACCCTCGGGCCTGTTTTTGAAGTATCCGACATTCAGGCCACCGCCGACCGGTATATTGCCAGTGTGGAAAACGGCCTGCCTGCCGATATTTTCAAAACCAAGTATTACAGCGGAGCGAAGTTTACGTTCAATTTCAGCAGTATCGATAACATTTTTGCCCCGCATTCAGGCATTCGTTTCAATGCCGGAATGAATTGGACGTCGGATCTGAAAAGTGACAGGAACTTTACAGGCCTGAATGCGAAGTTTGCTTTCTATACCAGTTTGGATCAGAAAGAGAACCTGGTCCTGGCCACACAGGTTGGTACGGGCGTGAACTTCGGCAAAGGGTATCAGTTTTTCCAGATGCCATCTCTTGGTGGAAAGCAGGGGTTAAGGGGATACCGCACCGAACGTTTCTACGGAAAGAGCTCCATCTGGCACGATACCGATCTGCGGCTCCGGCTGGGAAGCAGCTATAATCCCACCTTACCGCTCACTTACGGCATTTTTGGAGGTTTCGACTACGGTCGCGTGTGGCTGGATGGCGAGTCGTCCGGGAACTGGCATTACGACTACGGCGGCGGAATCTGGCTGGCGCCGGTCGACGTACTGACTATCGCTGCCGGCGCATTCATTCCCAAAGAGAAAAAAGAAGAAAAACCCCGGATAGCGGTGCAGCTTGGGTTTTGGTTCTGATGAGTGAACGGGGGCAATGAGTGAATGAGTGAATGAGTGAATGTTCCAATTTTGAATGACTGAATGACCGAATGAATTTTGAATGGGTGAATTTTGAATGACGAATGATTGAATGAGTTATTGGGTCGCCGAAGAGATGAATTTGTTTAAGGTTGTATCTGGCAGACACTTTCTCAGCGAATACCGCATTAATTAGGCTAGCTTCCAATCAAGGTCAATTAGGACTTACACCCTAATCCTGTTTCAGAGAAAAATCATTCGGTCATTCAGTCATTCAGTCATTCAAAATTCCTTTCCAGCACGCTCAAATTGCCGCTTCCTTCCAGGTAGCATAGTTTTACTTTTTGAACGCTTTCTACTCCTTTTTCGCGGAGGTAGGCGAGGAGGTCTTCTTCGGAGATGAACTCGCGCCGCATGTTGTTGTGCTGGAACTTGCCGTCCTTAATGAGCAGGTTGGGTTGGGCCTGGAAGAAAACACTGAAACGTTTCGATTTGTATCCCAACCAGTCGATGGCCACGTCCCAGAAGACCAACGTGGCTACGAGAATAACACCCTCTGTAATGCTGTTGTACTGCCCGGCCATCGCGTTTTGTGCCGCATCGCCGATCAGAATAATCAGCAGGATATCGCTTACACTGAATTGCCCCGTGCCTCTCCGGAAGAACCGAAGCAACAGGAAGATGGCCCAATAGGTGATGGAACCCCGTATGAAGACTTCCAGGACGGAGGTGGTGGGTATCCACATGTCGTGCCAGTTGAGACTGAAAAGCTTTTCCATAATACGCTGCCTGAAATGATTTTGGTTGATCAGTGAAAATAACACTAATTCAGCGAATCACGGAGGGCTTTGGCACGATCGGCAAACTGTCTCACCATAGGCAGCCTTTCGGAGGCCCAAGCCTTGATCCCGGCATCGTTTGAGGTGGTCGATCCGATTTCAAGCAGGCGGATAGCCCTGTTGTGCGAGGCTACCATCTGCCTGAGATAGAGGGTGTCCAGCGCCACACCTGTGCGCATGGCCAGGCTGTCGAGCTCCTGCTGACGGTCATCCTCCAATGTCGTCGGTATTTCAAGTTTCTTTTCAGCCGCGAGGGCCTGCAACGCCTGTCCAGCCAGAACGTGGTTGCTGGTCATTTCTTGCCCATAATCACGCACGGCTTTACTCGCACCGCTTTCTGCTACAACTTCCCCGGCATTGACCTGGAACAACGTCTCGTCGGCGGAGGCCATTATAAATTGCTTGTCGGCCTCGGCAATGAGGTCGTTTTGTGGTTGGTCGCTGTTTTCGCAGCCGATGCTAACACCGATGGTCAGACCGAGAAAAGCCAGCAATGTCTGTTTTTTCATAAAAATGGAGCATGATTTCCCAAGCCCGCAGTAATTACCGTGCCAAAGGGATGATGATTTTTGTAGCAGTAATTCTATATTTTTTTCTGTTCATATAGAATTATTGGATTAACAGGGTCGGAGTTTAAAGGATAACCTTGTATATTTTCAGATTTAAGTAAAGCGATTCAAGAAGGGCCACAGTAATTCGGATGAGTACAGACAAGCAGGAAGGATTTGAAAGCAGCAAGCCATTGGCTTCGGAGGTATTGTACCATGATTTATTTGAGCTGAATCCACAACCAATGTGGGTTTACGACGTCGGAACCTACCAGGTGCTCCATGTTAACGAGGCGGCTGTGAGGCATTACGGGTACAGCAGGGAGGAGTTTTTGGGAATGACCATTCTGGCGTTACGACCGGAACAAGAGATTCCGGTAACCCTCGAGGCCGTTGAAATCGTCAGAAAACACCAGAGGCTTTACAGCGCTAATACGTACAGGCACCGTAAAAAGAACGGTGAGGTCATTGACGTAAAAATCAAGAGTAACATTATCTACATCAATGGGCGTAAAGCCGAGCTGGTACTTTCGACGGACATTACCGGCGTGCTGGCGGCTGAAAGGGCGCGGATCAGCTCCGACGAAAAATTCAAAGCGATTTTCGACAATACTACCGACGCCATTGTCCTGTGCGATGACGCCGGGATCTGCATCGATTTCAACAATGCCACATCGACTGTCATGGGGTACGGTGCGAACGAACTGAAAGGATCCCGGATAGATTGCTTCATGGATCTTCCGGCTGAGGCGCGCTTCGATGTGGTATGGAAGAACTTCCTCAATGGTGAAATTCTCAACGGTGTGATGCGGATCCGTAGAAAAGACGGAGCAATTATCATGGGAAGTTTTAACGCCAAACCAGCTATTCTGCCCGGCGTTCATATGTGTGTGATCACCGACATTACCGAAATGATGGAGAAGCGGGAGGCGCTGATGGCGAGTGAAAGAAGATTCAAAGCATTGGTCCAGGAGGGTGCAGACCTCATTGCAATCCTCGATAAAGAGGGAAATTACCATTTTGTGAGTGAAAGCTGCTATCCGATCCTGGGTATTCAGCCGGCCGACCTCATCGGAGCAAATGCATTTGACTGGATCCATCCAGAGGACAGAGCGGCAGTGCTGGCACTATTTTTAAAAATTCCCGAAGGAAAGCAGATCAAAACAGAGCCGTTCAGGTTTAGGGATGGGCTCGGAAACTACCGGTGGATCATCACAACGGCAACCAACATGATTGACGATCCGGCCGTTGGTGGTATCGTAGCCAACTCTCGGGATATCACGGAGGCGGTGCTGAAGGGAGAAGATCTGCGCATCAGTAACGAACGGTACCGGCAGCAGAACGAGCGGCTGAGGGACATTGCATGGACGCAGTCGCATGTAGTGAGAGCACCGCTGGTGAGGTTAATGGGACTGGTCGATTTGCTGAAAACTGGCGATTGCGGTGGCCTGGGAATGGCTGTTACCCTGGACCTGATCCGGAGCTCTGCCGATGAACTGGATGAAGTAATCACGGAAATTGTAAAAAAGGCAGATAAAGTTCAGAACGATGGTTAACGATGGGCTCAAAATCTTACTGGTAGACGACGACAAGGTCATGCTATTCCTGCATGAAGCTTTCCTCAAAAGGAGCGGCGTCCTGTATGACATGGTGCTTTGCTATAATGGACAGGACGCGTTGAATTACCTGGATGATCACCAGAACGGAAATGCCACCTTCCTCATTTTGCTGGACATCAACATGCCTGTTATGAACGGCTGGGAGTTTTTGCGAACGCTCCGTGACAGAAACTATCTATCCCAGGTGCTGATCGTTATGGTCAGTTCGGCTACCGAAGAAAGCGAAAAAGCCCGCGCATTTGCATTCAAACAGGTTATTGACTACCAGCAAAAGCCCCTCACTGTCGAAACGTGTAAGCGGATCATGGGCTCGGAGCAACTGAAAGTTTTCTTTGACAGCCTGTCGCCGGAGTAATGCGTTGATGTACCTTTAAATCAACAAAAAGCCACTTTCGGCTTTAAAAATGAACCTCGTTCGCTATTTTTAGAACTAATTTGAGTTTTCAACGTTCAAAAAAGCTTCTTGATTGAAAAATATCTACTATTCGGAATCTTTTGAACGGCTTTGGCAGGAGGAATCGGAGATGAAGGCCCGTGTGCCAAACCTCCTTTTCTGTATTACATTCCTGGTCTGCAACCCGGCATCATCGGTTGCATTCTATCTTTCGGGTGATCCGTTTTTCTACACGTTGCTGCGCACCCACGTAATCTCCGGAGTGATCATTACGGGATACATCATTCTGAATTACAGGAAGCTCATATCCGGACATCAGATGAGTTTTTTTACTTTTATCACACTCATTTTCTTTTACGCCTACCTGCTCTCCCGTCCGCACCTGTCTTATGTCCAGTCGTGCCTCAACCTCACCCTGGCGATCATATTTGCCGGCCTGGTATTACGCTGGCCGGTGCGGTATGCATTGGTTATCTCGGCACTGAGTTTGACTTTATACCCGCTGGGCGTCGTTTCGGTCAGCGAAAGCACGCTGCTGCAATTTTTTGAGGATGGAGGTATTTTTGTGCTCGTAGGGCATCTGGTATTTCCGTTTATTGTCAAACTCAACTACAATAAAGACAAGCGCGACTTCTATTTCCGCTATACATTGCAGGAACAAAACGATGCGCTGGAAAAGCAAAAAGCGATTGCCGAACAGGCTACGCGTGCCAAAACGGATTTCCTGTCGATGATGAGCCATGAGATCCGTACGCCTCTGAACGGGATTGTGGGCATGGTGCATTTGATGATGCAGGAAGAGGGAAAAAGGGAAAAACCCAATGAATTACTGGAAACGCTGAAATTTTCGGCGGATCACCTGATGGCCGTTGTAAATGATATCCTGGATTTCAACAAGATCAATTCCAATTATGTCGTGCTCGACCCGAAGCCCTTCGATCCATTCGGCTTTTTTGAAGCGCTACGGAAGACATTTGAACCCCGGGCCCAGGAAAAAGGCATATCGCTGGTCTTTACGGTCGATCCCCGATTACCGCCGCAGCTCATCGCCGATCGGGTCAGGCTTAATCAGGTGATCACCAACCTGGTGCATAATGCGATCAAGTTTACAGACAAGGGGTCGGTACGCCTTCATGTGACGGAAACGGAGCGGACCGATGCATTGGTCACCCTGGCATTTGAGGTGATCGACACCGGTATAGGCATTCCGAAGGCCGATCAGGAAGGAATTTTCGAGCTGTTTACGCAAGTCAAGTCTAAGAACCCTTCCGGTAATGCGGGCGGTACGGGTCTGGGATTGGCGATTTCAAAGGAGCTGCTGCGACTTTTTAGAAGTGAAATTGTCCTGCGAAGCGATGAAGGTAAGGGCTCAGCATTTTCATTTCAAATCATACTGCCTTACGCAGCGGAACCTCCCCGGCAGGTCGTTCCCGTTAACGACGCTTCGCCGGAACTTTTCCCGAACGTGCGGGTGCTGGTCGCCGATGACAATAAGGTGAATCTGGTACTCGCCACCCAATTGCTCAAACGAAAGCATATTCTTTTCGACACGGCGGCTAACGGGCAGGAGGCGTATGATCTTTTCAGGCAAAACAGGTATGATCTGGTTTTAATGGACCTGAGGATGCCTGTCATGGACGGCTTCGAGAGCACAGCCCTTATCAGAGAGTCGGACGCGCACGTACCCGTGATAGCCCTCACAGCCTCGGCATTTGAAAACGAGAAGGAACGGGCACTGGCAAGCGGTTTCTCGGGTTATCTGATCAAGCCTTTCGTCCCGGAGGAATTTTACAACTATATATTTCCATTTCTCGGTACTACTGCGAGCGGTCCGCGCCCTGCTTAAACCGGGGAATTATCCATCACTGCAAAGCAATATTTATTACTTTTTTAGTGATATATTTTTGTTACCTTGGGCGACAGCAAAAAAATGTCCTATCGTGCATGACCAGTGATGGAAACTCGTCGAAATCCAGGGATATCCGGCTTTGGAAAGAGCTGGTGCAGGGCAATGACCAGGCACTGGGCCAGTTAATGCACCTGCATTTCAAAGCATTGCTCAACTATGGTTACAAGTTCCTGAAAGATGAGCCGTTCGTGAAGGACTGCATTCAGGAGGTTTTTATCGATTTGTGGCACGCCCGGGAGAAAGTGACCGAACCGGATCATGTCAAAGCGTATATGTTGGTTTCGCTCCGGAGAAAGATCCTGCGCAACCGCCATAAAATGGGATACTCCAATGAAACTTCTGTGTCATTGACAGAGGACATGACATTCTCTATCGAGTTTTCTCCGGAATGGTGGATGATAGAGGAAGAGACGATTAACCGTAAAGCACGTTTGATCTCTGAAATGGTCAATGCTTTACCGGTCAGGCAGCGGGAGGTCATCTACCTCAAATACTATCAGGAACTTAGCCGGGAGGAGATTTCCGTGATGCTCAACATTACTCCCCAAACGGTTTCGAATCTTCTCCAGATGGCCTACGGTCGGCTTCGTAAACGTTTCAGCGGCTCAGCGATCCATTTATTATTGGTCATATTATTTACTTGATTGACAGTGTTTTGTAAAATATAGGGAGTGGTTTTACAAAAAAATCTAAAGAATCATGGTATCCGGACGTGGCTTACGGTATCTCTTGTTCAGAAGCACACCCGACCATGAACTATCGTCATTATCAAGTCAATGATTTCGTTACCGACCCGGTTTTTCGATCCTGGGTACTCCAAGCGGATCGGTCGGCAGCGGCATTTTGGGAGCGTTGGCTTGCCGAAAATCCCGACCGGCGTGAAGAAGTGTCGGAGGCGCGGGCATTCCTTTACGTATTGGAAGGGAGGCCGTCGCAGGTTGGACAAGAAGAGCTCGACGAGCGCGTGAACGCAACCTTGCAACGGCTGCGGGCCGATTCACCCTCCCGGAATGGACGTGCAACGGCGTCGTTGTACCGATACCTTGGGGTTGCGGCGATGGTGTGCGTCCTGTCAGGACTGGGATGGCTCATGAACCGTTCCCTTCACGATGGACAAGGGGACAAGGGGAAACTGGCGGGGATTTACCATGCAAAGAATGGGCATATCGTTCACTACAACTATACCGCCGAGGCAGTGACGCTCACGCTGGAAGATGGAAGCACCGTCGCATTAAAACCTGAAAGCGAGCTGGAATACCCGGAAAAATTTGAACCTGCCAACAGGGTGGTCGAACTGAAAGGAGAGGCTTTTTTTGAAGTCACCCGTGATCCGGATCGCCCTTTCCGCGTGATGACCCGCGAGCTCGTGACACAGGTGCTGGGGACCAGCTTTACGGTGCGGTCGTTCGAGAAGGACGCTAATGCATCGGTATCGGTTAGGACAGGGCGTGTGTCGGTATATTCGAAAACGGAGGGGCCAGTGCCGGACGCGGGTTCCTCGAAAAAAGTAACCGGTGTCGTGCTCAAACCCAACCAGCAGGTGTTGTTCGATAAGAGGGAATCCAGGTTGGTGAAAGTGATTGTCGACGAGCCTGTCAGGGTAGCGGAGCTTCCTGTTGCAGCGTTAGTTTTTGATGAAATGCCGGTTAAAAATGTATTTAAGGCACTCGAAAAGGAATATGGAATTGAGATTGTGTTGAATGAAGAAGTCCTGTCGGCTTGCCTGCTGACCGCGAATTTGTCGGGACTACCCATGTACCAGCAGCTCGATCTGATTTGCAGGATCATTCATGCGCGATATGAGGTGATGGATGGGCAGGTGGTGATTCATAGTGAGGGCTGCAAGCCGGAATAGTGTGCGATGTGAAATTTAAACTGCTTGGTATGGAAAAAAGACTACCTGTTTAATATCCCGATCAGCCTTGCTGACATGGCGGGAGACATCCTTGATATGAAACTTTCAGGACCGGTATAAAAAGCCAGTAATAGGTCGTGACCTCAGCGGTTTTTGTGTACCACCAGTTCAAATGCCCTCCGTTGACGCGGAATGGGTTCGGGGTCTTTTTGCCCTGGCTTCTCAAAACAGAACAAATATAATTTAGAGTTATGCCTGGAATTCATCTTCTCAAAACAATGGTGTGGGATTTCATGAAATTATCCTTGTTGCAGTTATGCATTGCAGCGGCTTTTGCCGGAGTGACGTTTAGCCATAACCGTGTAGCTGCGCAGGAATTGCTGGAAAGGCGGATCACGCTAAAAATGGAGGATAAAAGCCTCAAAAGTGTACTCTCGTCCATCGAGCGCAGTTCCGAGATCAAATTTATCTACAATCCGAAAGAGATCCGGTCGTCGACCCGGGTGACTTTCCATGCGGCCAACGAGCCGCTTGCAGAAGTCCTCGGTCGCCTGCTGATGCCGCTTTCCATCGGCTACGAAGTTGCGGAAAAGCAGATTATGCTTTTTAAGTCAGAGAAAAGCGCTTCGGCAATCAAAGAGACACCGGTCGGCCCGAATGTTATACCGCCCGAGTCCAGCCTTGAATCTGCATTGGTATCCGTGAAAGGAAAGGTCAGCGATGAAAAGGGCGACGGCTTGCCTGGTGTCAGCGTGGTCGTAAAAGGCACTTCACTTGGAACTACCACTAATGCAGCGGGACAATACGAGCTGGAACTCGGGCAGGGTGAAAATGTTCTGATCTTTTCCTTTGTAGGATACCTTTCACAGGAAATAGCGGTCGGTTCGCGATCGGTGCTGGACGTGGCAATGAAAATCGACACCAAAGCACTGGACGAGGTAGTGGTCGTGGGATATGGAGAGATGAAACGGGCCGACCTGACTACCGCGCAAACGTCTGTCTCGGCCAAGGATATCGCCCGGACCACAAACACTACGCTTGAGCAAGCGATCCAGGGAAGGGCCGCAGGCGTTTACATTACACAAAACTCAGGTCAGCCGGGTGGCGGGATATCGGTCAATATCCGGGGCGTTAATTCAATCAGCGGGACCAATGAACCTTTGTATGTTGTAGATGGTGTACAAATCCAGGGGCAGTCGGTATCGTTCGGCACGCAAAGCTCCACCAATCCGCTGGCCGGTCTGAACCCGGCCGATATTGAGTCTATTGAAGTCCTGCAAGGCCCTTCGGCCACAGCTATTTATGGTTCCAGGGCAACGAACGGCGTTTTACTCATTACTACCAAAAGAGGAAAATCAGGAGACACCAAGATTTCGTATGCATATCAGTATAGCGTCCAGACGCCTCCTTCGCCATTGAAAGTCATGGATTTGCGTCAGTATGCACAGATGGTCGGGGAGTATCACCAGCTTGCGGGAGGCGAAACTCCCGAGGAGTTCCTCGATCCTTCCTTGCTCGGAAAAGGCACGGATTGGCAGAAGGAGCTTTTCAAAAATGCACCTATGAACAAGCACCAGTTGAGTCTGAGCGGAGGGAATGACAAAACTACATACTATCTCTCCGGCGAATACCTGAGGCAGGAGGGCGTTGCATTGGGTTCGGGTTTCAACCGGTATGCATTCAGGCTTAACCTGGACAATAAGCCGCGTGAATGGGCAAGCATCGGCGCAAACCTGAGCTTCAACCAAACCAACGATAACCTGACGACCAGCCAGGAAAACGTCATTTCCAATGCATTACAGCTCACGCCGCAAGTGCCGGTACGCAACATCGACGGCACCTGGGGCGGTGGCGATGAGTACAACGGGGCCAATATTTTTGCCCCGGTGAACCCCATTGCGATTGCAAATCTGACGACCAACAAACTGGTGAGACGGCAACTGCTGGGAGGGCTCCAAGTCGGGATCAGGATCATGCCGGGATTGAATTTCAGAACCTCGTTCAATACGAATCTGGGTTTTTCGAACTCGTCTTACTATGTGCCGACCTACAAAATAGGCTGGGCGCAGAATGTAACGGCATCTTACGCGAATGGTTCAGGCGTGAATACTTACTGGAACTGGAACCAGCTGCTGGAGTATAACAGGCAACTCGGCAAGCACAGTATTAATGTGATGCTCAGCCACGAATCTCAGGAGTCGTCGTGGAAGAACCTGGCGGGCACGCGTACAGGCTTCCTCACCAACGACATTCTGGATCTCGCGGCAGGCGATGCGCTCACCGCGAGCAATTCCGGCGGCTCGGGCGACTGGGCCATGGAGTCGTATCTGGGGCGCGTGAATTACAATTATGCCGACCGCTACATCATTATGGGAACGGTGCGGCGCGATGGTTCCGCTAACTTTGGTGCCGATAACAAGTGGGGTTTTTTCCCTTCCGTGTCGGCGGCGTGGCGTGTGTCGCAGGAACCATTTTTCAACATCCCTGCAATCAGCGAATTGAAACTGCGGTTTGAAACCGGCATTACCGGCAATCAGGGCAGCGGTGGTATTTACTCTCCGATGGGAACCGGCACCACACCTACAACCACCGGTTTTTTACCCACCAAGTATGCCAATGCGGGCCTGAAGTGGGAGGAAACGAAGACCAATAACTTTGGGATCAACTTAAATCTCCTCGAAAATCGCATCCAGCTTGAATTCGATTACTACATCAAGAACACGGATAACCTGCTCATGGAGAAGCCGCTGCCCTGGTATATGGGAACAAATGGGGTAGGTGCGGTTGGTTCGCCGACGGTCAACATCGGCGCTTTGCAGAATAAGGGCTGGGGTTTCACAATCAATTCGGTCAATGTGAACCACGGAGGATTCAAATGGGAGTCGAGCCTGAACATTTCGGGTTTTAAGACTAAAATCAAATCATTTTATTCAAATGCGGCATTTGTCGACCGCACTTCATGGTGGATGGCCGACTGGACACAGCGTTCCGAGGTGGGGAAGGCTCCCTGGCTGTTTCGCGGATATCTTGAGGAAGGCCTGTTTCAGTCCGTTTCCGAGATCGAAAGCAGTGCGTTACCAGTGGATAACAATGGGGTGAAATTGCCTGTGAATGTCAACAATATCTGGGTCGGCGATGTGAAGTTTAAGGATGTCAACGGAGACGGGATCATCAACGAGAAAGACCAGACGATCATCGGTAACCCGTGGCCAAAGTTTTTTGCCGGTTTTACCAATACCTTCTCCTGCAAAGGTTTCGATCTGAGTATTTTGCTGACCAGCACCTACGGTAATGATGTCTACAACTTTCTGGGCAAACTCAATACCAATGCAAGCAATATCAATCTGAGCCGGAACCTGCTTGTACATGCAATGGAATACGCGAAGCCTGTTACTGCGGATGACGGGACGGTCGGACTTGCCAATCCGGGAACAGATGTGGCCCGGATTTCAAACGGGCCGAATGGCAACTTCGCCCGTCATACCAATAAATGGGTAGAGGACGGCTCGTTTATCCGGGTCAAGAATATTTCGCTTACCTATAACCTGCCGGTTTCGCTCGTGTCGCGGCAGAAGATCATCAGAGGAGCCCGCTTTTCGGTGGGTGCCCAGAATCTGGCGACAATTACGCGATACTCGGGGTTTGACCCGGAAGTGGGCGCATATGTGTCGCGGGACGCCAGTCCGGGTAACCAGGCCATCGGGCTCGACTACGGGCGGTATCCGCTTACACCTGTTTATACATTCAGTTTAGGATTGGACTTCTAAATCAATCAACATGACTTACTTAAAAAATAGATACATCTGGCTCGTTACTATGCTAATAGCCGTCGTGTTTGCGGGCTGTTCGGAGGATTTTCTGGAAAGGCCGCCCAAGGACTCCATTGTAGATGCTGGTTTTTATCAAACTGACGACCAGGTGCTGGGCAGCACTGCGCTCCTTTACAGCAAGGTTTGGTTCGATTACAATGACAAAGCGTCGTACAACCTGGGTGATTTCAGGGCCGGGACGGCTTTTTCGGCATGGAACGATCGCGGCAACGTACTTTTCAACACGACCGGAAATACACCGGAGAATGGGTCGGCCTGGCGGTCGTTTTTTATTGTGGTCGGGCAGTCGAACCTGGCCATCCAGAACATTCAGAAGTATGCCGGCGCAGCGGTTTCTCCCGCGATTAAGAAACATGCGATTGCCGAGGCGCGGTTTATGCGGGCGCTGGCCTATCGGTTCCTGGTCATGAATTGGGGCGCGGTGCCGGTGATCGAGAACAATCTGACCCTGCTGTCGGACACGACCGTCCGGCGGAACACAGCAAAGAGCGTCTGGAAATTCATTACGAGTGAAATGCGCCAGATCGCAGAGGATCTTCCCGAAAAGCCGGTACGTGCAGGACGCCTTACCAGGTGGTCGGCAGAAGGAATGCTGGCGCGTTTTTATCTGACGCGGTCGGGCGTGGACGCTGGCGCCACCGGGCAACGCAACCAGGCATTTCTGGATAGCGCAAAATACTACGCTGAAAGAGTCATTACCATGAGCGGCGCATCGCTCCTGGGCAAGTATGCGGATCTTTTTCGCTATCCTTATGATAATAATGCAGAATCGCTGTTTTCGCTTCAGTGGGTTTACTCGCCCGGAGCCTGGGGTACCCAGAATTCGACACCAGCTTACCTCGCCTACGGCCCTGACATTGCGAACGGAGACGGCTGGGGCGGTGATAAAGGGGCCACGTGGTGGATCATGCAACAGTACGAAGGCATCAAAGCGATATCGGAAAATGTGCTTCAGGGCCGCACTGTTGACCAGCGTCTGAAAGCGACTTTCATGCTTCCGGGGGCCAGTTATCCAGAGATCACGCAGACGATCCCCGGCGGTTCTCAGAAGCTGGTTTTTCCCTTCGTCGGCACGGATAATAATTTTATCGCCATTAAAAAGTACATTACCGGAAAAGCCGCGGATGTAGGCGGGCAAGCAGCTCAGCAAAACTATGGGCATGATACCTATATGATGCGGCTGGCCGAAATGTACCTGGTATATGCCGAAGCGGTGCTCGGCAATGGTGCGTCGACCACGGACGCGAAAGCGACGGAGTATTTCAATAAGGTACACACCCGTGCAGGGCTTTCGCCTGTGACTGCTGCCCTTACCTTCGATATGATCTTCAAAGAGCGCATCGTCGAGTTCGCCATGGAAGGAATGGCCTGGTACGACCTGGTCAGCCTGCATTATTACGATCCTGTCAAAGCATTCGGAATCCTGAATGCGCAGGACCGCGGATTTTTCTTCACTAAACCGGATCAATTCCCGGACCCGACTTCCTGGACGTTCACAAAAACCGCCTGGGCAACTGCGGAGCGTAAGATCGACGCCAATAGCGGGAATTTCCTGTTGCCTATTCCGTCTGCTGAACTAAGCCAGGCGCCGAATCTTCAGAAGCCGGCGGTTGACTATCAACCTTAAACCTTCAACGGTAACTTATATGAAAAACTTCCCGAAATCCATATTATACGAATACCTGACGCTGTTGCTCGCACTGACGATGATCGGGACGTTGACCATTTCATGTCACGAAGACGAACTGCCTAATCATGGTGAGCCGGTTATCAAGTACATCCGGGTAACAGCCCCCGGGTCGGCGGATTCCCTGCTGGTCCGGGCAGGACAGGGCCAACTGATCGCCATCATCGGTGAGAATCTGCAGGGCGCACGGGAAATCTGGTTCAATGACCGACGTGCCAGTGTGACTCCCACCTACATAACCAGCACGACGATCCTCGTCAGCGTTCCCACGATCATCCCGGAGGTGATCAGCAATAAGATGAAAATCATTTTTGATGACGGTAAAACACTGGAACATGATTTTCAGGTGAAGATCAGCGAGCCATTGATTTCCAGTATGCTCAGTGAGTACGTACCTGCGGGAGCCGTAGCGACCATCCGCGGAGATTTTTTTTACCAACCGCTGACAGTCACTTTTACCGGTGGCAAAAAAGGTACGCCGGTAGCTGTGAAAGACCAGGAAATTCAGGTAACCGTGCCGGAAGGGGCAGAGCCAGGGCCAGTCACGGTTACGACCAGTTTTGGTGAGACGGTGTCGGACCTCTGGTTCCGCGACAACCGGAATATTTTCCTGAGCAGTGATCCTTTTACCGGCTGGTGGAATGCGACTTTCGTGGTTAGCAAGCCGGGACTGGGAGATCCGATAGCGATCAATGGAAATTACATTCGCGTAAAAAAGGCGATCGGCGGCTGGCAGTGGCTGGAAGTAGCAGGAGGCCCTCCGGATGCCATGGGCGCTATCAGCAAAAATATCCCCGACGAGGCGATTCTTAAACCCTCCGATTACAACTTCAAGTTTGAGGTCAATACGGTTAAGCCTTACAACAACAATGTGCTGAAGATCACCGCGGGGCTGGCCAGTGACTTCAACAACAGCCAATACACCTGGCTGCCCCCGTACGACACCAAAGGAGAATGGAGAACGGTCGTCATCCCTTTTGAGGAAATCGCTGCGAGCTACGAAAGCACAGGTTCCAAGTTGACTGTGAGCGAGAAAGGCTACTATACCCGGCTACTGTTTCACGGCGGCGGGGATCTGGACTGTGACATGTCGTTCGATAACTTCAGGATTGTTCCCAAAGTATCACACAAGTAATCCATTCCAACCGATTGATATGAAGAGCCAGTATACCTGAGATTCGCTCATTCTACCTACCTTGGGTTCGAATTAAACCTGAACCCATGAAGCGTAGAAAAGTTATTCAAAGTCTTTCATCCCTACCATTGATCGGCGCCTTGCCAGGCTCCGTTTCCCGCGCGGAGGCAGTTTCACGTAAGAAAAAAAGGGATATTATTGCAGAACTCGGCATCCGCTCATTCATCAATGCGGCCGGGACGCTCACTTATATGTCGGGCTGCATTATGCACGATGAAGTCGTCGAGACCATCGAAAATACCTCGAAGCATTTTTGCATGATCGACGAGGTGCAGGACAAGGTTGGAGAGAAGATCGCCAAACTCGTGCGTTCGGAGGCGGCAATGGTTACCTGCGGAGCCTTTTCCGCGATGACGCTAGGTCTGGCAGGCGTGCTTACCGGGCAGGATGTGGTTAAAGTAGAACAGCTGCCGCATCTGGAAGGCACCGGTATGAAGTCGGAGGTTGTTTGTCAGAAATCACACAACGAACGTTACAACCATGCTTTTCTGAACACGGGCTGTAAAGTGGTGGAGGTAGAGACGATCGAAGACGTCGAGAAAGCCATTAATGAAAAGACGGCGCTTTTACATTTCCTCAATATCACTGCCAATGAGGGCAAGATCAAGCATGAGGAATGGGTTGCGTTGGGTAAAAAGCATGGTATTCCTACATCCATCGATATCGCCGCGGATGTTCCTCCGGTGTCCAATCTCTGGAAATTCAATGACATGGGTTTCGATCTGGTATTCATTTCCGGCGGAAAAGCCATGCGCGGACCGCAGAGCGCAGGTATCCTGATGGGAAGGAAAGACATCGTCGCGGCAGCACGTCTTAATGCACCGCCAAGGGGGTTTACGGTCGCAAGGGGTCATAAAGTCAATAAGGAGGAAATACTCGGAATGTATGTGGCGCTGGAGAAGTTTGTCTCCGGTGATCACGACCGCGAATGGAAGGAATGGGAGACCAAAATCGCCCATATCCAAAATACGGTCAAGGACATACCCGGCATCACGACGAAGGTAACGGTTCCTGAGCTCGGCAATATCACCCCCACGCTGACGATCAGCTGGGACGATAGTATTGTGAGGCTCACGGGACGGGAACTGCGAGATAGGTTGCGCTACGGTTCACCATCGATCGAAGCAGGATTTTCTGGCTTACCGCTGTATCATTACCAGGCTGGTTCGGATTCTGTGGATCCGGCCGTTGCCGAAACATTGAAAGGCGGAAACCTGATCAGGGTAACGGCCTGGATGCTACAACCAGGCGAGGAAAAAACAGTGGCCCGGCGCCTGCGCGACGAACTGCTGGCAGGAACTGGCATTGGAGGTTAGGAGTCAGAATCCCTCTCGTTCCTTCCTCAGTATCTGAACTTTCTGATAAAGCTCGATGATCGTCGTGACATCGAGCTTTTCAAATATTCTGGTCTTGTAGGTACTGACGGAACTGCCCGAGATGCTCAGGATCGTAGCAATCTCTTTCGTCCATTTGCCGTCCAGCATCAAATCCATTACTTCGAGCTCGCGCTGAGATAATGTCCCAAGTGGATTGTCGTGCTTTTTTTGTTCAAATTGGGAGCTAGCCAGCTGCATATCCCGCACTTTTTTGCTTACATACCGGCCCCGCTCGAAAATGGTCGAAATGGCATTTCTGACTTCATTCACGGAAGCGTTCTTGGAAAGAAACCCGTCGGCACCGGCTTTGATATAATGGCCTGCGTAAATCTCTTCATCTACTCCCGAAAACATCAGGATCAGCACCTGCGGTTGAATGCTGCGTATTTTTTCGATCATCTGAAAACCTTCGCCACCCGGGATATGAATGTCGAGGAGTATCAGATCAAGCGGATGATCGGTGACGATCGACAGCGCATCGGCGAAGTTGTCACTTTCCCAGTGCGCGACCGGGGCGATTACTTCGCGTATAATGAAAAGAGTAGCTAGCCTGACAATCGAATGGTCATCAACGATAAGAACGTGTTTCATTCATCAACTCAGGATAGGGTGTGGGTGTTCTGTCAACAAAATAGTAAATAGTTCGTAAGCATGAAGATGGCCGACCGACAGGTCGATGAACGAGCACGTTCCATCCTGGCCATCGTACTTCGCAAAGTTAAGTATCCGTTTTGTTATTATTTGTAGCGCTAGACCAAACGGGTAATAGAATCATTTCTATAAAATACATAAAATTTTTCAATTAAATATTCTGAAAATCAATTAATTACATTGTAGAATACAATTAGTTTTATTTTAGAAAACAACACTTTCTAGAACAGCGAGTTACTTGTGTAAGCAATGAGCGGAATAGTTTGATAGCAAATTTCCCCCGTCTATATTTGCCCTAATTACTTTCCGGAGCCGTCATGGATTTGAATACTCAGATTCGCCAGCGCTGATTACAAGTTTTCTTTTCGTGAACAAGCCATTCGTTGCCCTTGCGCTATTGACCGTACTCGTTGTATGCGGGTATGCGGCTGCCCAGAATGGGTATACGGTTGCTCACTATACGGATGACAACGGCATGCCTCAGAACAGCGTGAGGAGCCTTGCAGCCGACGCGGATGGCTTTATTTGGCTCGCAACCGAAAACGGCCTGACCAGGTTCGATGGTCAGCGCTTCCATATTTTTGACAAAGATTTTATCGGAACGACCAGCAACCGCTTCTACCTTATCCAGCCGTCGTTCAACCAGATAAGCGGGCGCGAAAACAAGGGTAAGATTGCCGGGAAAGAAATCTATGCCGCGGCTGATTTCAATCAGTTTGTCAGGATTCAAAATGGAATTCCGAAGGTAGATTCCGCCTACTTTAAAAGCAAAATCAGCGGATTACCCTATTTCGACGGGACGCCGCGGACGTTTTTCTCGGTAGGCCTTCCGACTTACCTGCGGGATATCGTCAGGCCCCATCATTATATTATTCCGGATAGCCACGGGTATGGGGATTTTTGGGTCGTCGACAGCACTAAGATTGAGTTTTTTACCGGGAAGATGAAGACCGGAGAAACACATTTCAGCAGCCGGGGTAAGTGGTGGAATTTTTTCAGCCATCAACGCAAGCTGTATCATCGTAATGAGGATGGGACCATCTTGACGATATCCAAAACAGGTACGAAAGCGATTACCGTCGGCGGCGATCTGCTTCGGGATAGTGGTTTTCAAGCAAATCTTGACAATAGCAAGGTTTTCTGGAACCCCACCAACGATCAGCTCTATTTTTATCGGCAAAGAAGATTGTACATGGCGGAGGAAGGCCCCGGGGGCGAATTATCGACCCGGCTTATCGTGGACGGTTTTGATCTCGAAGAACGCGCAATTGAGTCCGTATATCGTGATGCGGTAACGCAGACCGTTTTTCTGGGAAGTCCGTCAAAAGGTCTTTATGTGCTTACCAGGCAATCTTTCGAGGCTTTGACGTTTCCGGACGACGCATTCAAGAATGTGTTTTACGCAGTGCTGCCCAAAAGTCAGAGCAGTGTGCTCACCCCGACCGGGATGATCCTGGGAAAGGACGTGAGCACTGGCGAGACAATTTACGACAGTATTCCGCTCCTGAGGAAACTCAACGCGGGAGATAAGCGGAGCCTTTGCTATGACAGCAATGGATTATTGTGGGTAAAGGCAGGTGATAGTCTGCATCAGCTGAGCAGGGAAGGCGACCGGCTTCTAAAAAGCTGGAATTTTGGGACCGAAATCAAGCATATCTATGCAGACCACCGGAGCAATATCTGGATTGCGACCGGGGACAAGGGATTGTTTATCATCGAGACATCGGTGGAATATCCGCGTCCGAAACTGCTGCAAAAAACGGTCAAGGGGACTTATCTGCAGACTTACGGCGAACAGATGCTTGTAGGGAGTACCAGGGGGCTTTATATATTCGATGTTGTTACTGGCAAACACAAACTGTTAGAGGGGACCGAAGGCATTTTTATCAAAAGCCTGTACGTAGACAACGGCAAGCGTATTTGGATGACCGCGATCTCCGATGGTCTGCTGCTTTATCAAAACGGTAAATTGATACGTTTCCCGCTTGACAGAAACCGCTATCTCGGTAGTCCGCATTGCATTGTCGATGACGGGCACGGATTCTTTTGGGTACCGACCGACAAAGGACTTTTTCAGATTTCGGTCAAGGACCTGCTTGCTTATCAACGGACGCCCTTTGACATATTCTATCTTTATCATGCCAAGGAAGAGGGTTTTCTGACCAACGAGTTCAATGGTGGCTGCCAGCCTTGCGGTTTGACGTTACCCAACGGCACCGTATCGTTGCCGTCGCTCAATGGGCTGATTTGGTTCCGGCCCGAAAAAACAATAGCCCGTCTGCCCGACGCCGGCATTATTTTGGACAAGGTGTTGGTCAATAGTCGGTTGTTGGCAGGCTTGGGTGATACGCTGCTTTTGCCGGCCAATCCGGTTCAGGCGCGTTTCTTCTTTTCGACGCCTTACTTCGGCAATGCGTACAATCTCAATCTCGCCTACGCGTTGATCGGTGCGAATGAAAAAGTGTCGGCTCAGGACTGGATCCCGATTCAGAACAACGATTTCAGCATTGCATTCTCTAATTTCGCGCACGGAACGCACACACTGCTCCTGCGTAAGGCTAATGGTTTTGGAAAGGATAATTACACGATCCGGAAGATCTGCGTGATCGTGCCGCCGTTGTGGTACCAGACTTGGTGGGCCAAAGGGCTGTTGGTGGTGTTGATTATTTACAGTTTTTACCTCTACAACGCCTTCCGGATACGGAACATATCGCGCGAGAAGGCGCGACTGGAACAGGTAGTCGCCAAAAGGACCGAAAGTCTTAACGCCGCGCTGCATGATGCGGAAGCGTCGCGTAACGAGTTGCGCCGACAGTTGCATATGCTGTCGCGCCTGCTGACATCGATGACGCATGATATACAATCGCCGCTGAATTACATTATGCTTACCTCCGGATCGATCCCCGGGATGGTTGACAAGGGGGAACTGGATGTGGTTTCCGAGATTGGTCAGGTTATTTCAAACTCCTCGCGTCAGATGAGCGAGCTCCTGCGCGGGCTGCTGGACTACATCAAGGTGCATGTGTATGGCAACAGCATTCAGTTTGAACAAGTTAATCTGCGGACGCTTGTGGCGCATAAATACGAAATTTTCAAGGTTGCAAGCGAACAGAAAGGTAATACTTTCAGGAACGAAGTGCCGTTGGAGGCATCGGTGTCCTCAGATGCGCAAATGCTGGCGATCATGGTACATAACCTGATCGACAATGCTGTCAAATTTACGGATGATGGGATAATCCGCATATGGGTCAGTGGGCAGGCAGATGAAAACATGGTACTGCACATTGCCAATACCGGAACAGGCATCCCGCCGCATGTGATCGGGATCATCAACCTGCCGGAGCGGGAGGAAGCGGGCGATATTGGTACACCACTTGGCCGTAAGACGGGGTTGGGCCTGTTGATTGTCAAGGAGGTAGCTGCGCTGATCAATATCAGGCTCCACGTGGCTAGCGAAGATGGAGAAACCCGTTTTACGCTGCGTTTCGGCTAATGGTCAGAATTGTTTCAGGAGTGAAACTTTCTTAGACAACTCTATCGAATCCATGACGTCCAGTTTGTTAAAGATCCGTCGTTTGTAGGTGCTCACGGTATTTTCCTTAACATTCATGATGGCTGCAATCTCCTTCGTCCATTTTCCTTCGGTGAGGAGCTGCATGACGCGCATCTCATTGGGAGAAAGGCTTGTGATCGGGTTCATCACCTTCCCGAGTGTGTTATCCTTGATCGTGTTGAGAAGGATCTGCTGCACATGGTAGCTTACGTACTTTCCTTTGCTCATCACAGCCTTCAGTGCGGTTTTGAATTCCTCGTGTGAAGCCTGTTTGGAAAGAAACCCGTTTGCTCCTGCCTTGATGTACGGTAATGCATATACCTGCTCGTCGTAACCGGAATGAATGAGGATGAGGATATCGGGTTGCCGGGCGCGGACCATGTTCATCATCTTGATATTTTCTCCGCCTGGGATGTCGATATCCAGGATCAGCAGGTCAAACCGCTCGTGATCAAGCCTGGCGAGGCCTTCCGGAAATGTATCGCATTGCGTGACATGAGCTTTGGAGTCGGATTCAGAAATCAGCAGTTTGAGCCCCATCCGGATCAGCGGGTGGTCCTCTACTATCAGGATCTTCATAAGGGCAAGGTCAAGCGGGGTGTTAGTGGGCAACTGCAAATCTAAGAATTTCCTGTTCTGGTAATTTGTAGAAATGTATCTACAAATGTAAAGTTAGAACTCTATAAACCTGCTTGCCATAACAAGGTAGATTTGTGCATTAAATAACGTTGAGTAATCATAAATATCCTTCCGGCCCTGTCGGAGGGCTATTTTATTTGAGGCATCTACGGCGTATTTTCAGTCTTTCCACGACAATCAGTTACCATTACGCGACCGTTGCTTTCAGGATCAGGAGCAGGAGTTTAAATTAGCTCCATGAACGAACAGCAAAAGCAATTTGTACTCGCATTTCTGGCTTATGCGGCCCAGCGTGACCTGTCTCCGGAGAAACTCTGCCAGCTTTCCCGCATTGACATGGACACCATTACTGCGGACAATCCGATGGAAATCAGCCCGAAACAGTTGAATGACTTATGGATCAATGCATGCAGCCTGAGTAATGATCCGCTCTTTGGTCTGCACCTTGGGGAATCGCTCCAACTGGCAGCGCTGGGAATAGTGGGAGAGATCATCAAAAGTAGTACGACCGTCGGCGAGGGCGTCGGGCACGCCGTCGCGCTGACACCGCTAATGACCGACCTCTTCGGTATGACCGTCGAACGCGATGCACATACGTTTACGCTGCGCCTCACACCACAGGACGAAAAACGGTCCCGCTCGCCGGCCGCCTTTGAACAAATGACCGCGTTTTTTCTGGTGTTTGCCGTGCACGAGCTGGACGGCCTCGTCCTCGCACGCATTCGCCCGGAGCGGGTCGTGATGCCGTTTCAAGAGGCGGATATACATGAACTAGAGCGGGTATTGCGACGCCGTCCTGAATACGCCGAAAATCAGTACGCGATTACGTTTGACAACCGTTACTGGGATTTACCTGTGCTCACAGCGAACTACGCATTACAGGAAAGCCTATTGCAGAAGGTAGGTGCCATGCAGGAAACAGGGGCGGCACATTCCTGGCAAAAGCGGGTACATCAGTATCTGTTGAAAAATGCATACCTGGGTATTGTCTCCCTGGACGAGATGGCTGCCAATTTCAATGTCAGCCCACGCAGTCTGCAACGAAAGCTAAAAGACGAGAACGTTACTTACCAGGAATTGGCAGACGAGGTACGGCGGTCATTGGCATTGCATTACCTGGAGTCGGGGGGCTATTACGTAAAAGAAATTTCTTACATGCTGGGCTACAATGAACTCAGCGCCTTTTCCAGGGCCTTCAAAAGATGGACAGGCACAACGCCGGCGCTGTATCAGCGGAATGGGTAATTTTGAATGAGTGAATGAGTGAATGAGTGAATGAATTTTGAATGATTGACCGGGTCGCCGGAACGATGAGCCGCCGTGGAACGCGGAATTAGTGAATGAATTTCAAATGATAGTTCATCGCTCATTGAAAATTCAGTTACTCTATCCTTGAATACTCAGGCTTGGCCCGAGCGAATTATCAAGTCATTCAATAATTCTCCGTTCCAGGGCAGCTCATCGCTCCGGCGACCCGGTCACTCATTTAATCATTCGGCCATTCACTCATTCAGTCATCGCCCGGCGACCCGGCCAATCATTCAAACATTCACTCATTCAGTCATTCAGTCATTCAAAATTCTCTCACTCCCCACGCCTTATTCGGCAGCGGGCCCATTTCTAATTCCAGTGTCCCGCCGGCGGTTAGTTCTTTGTGCGTGAAAGTCGGGGTATTTAATGGCTGGCCGTTCATTTTGGCACTCTGGATGTATTTGTTGACTACCGAGCAATTTTTGGCGATGACTTTGAATTGCTTGCCATTGGGCAGGTCAATCGTGATTTTCTCAAACACAGGGCTGCCGATCGTATAGGTAGGCACTCCCGGTGTCAGGGGATAGAAGCCCATCGAAGAGAAGACCACGAAGGCGGTCATGCCGCCGCCATCCTCATCTCCGGGAATTCCAAAAATGTTGTCTTTGAACCATACATCCAGCAGGAAGCGAATTCTTTTTTGCGTTTTCCAGGGAGCGTCAGTGAAATTGTAAAGATAAGGAATGTGAAAACTGGGCTCATTGCCCATGGAATACTGCCCTACAAGCCCGGTTGCATCCGGAAATTTGCCCCAGAACTCGTACTTACTTCGTCCAAGGCCTTCGCGGAAGAGCTGGTCGAGGTCGTTTTCAAACTGCTTTTTGCCACCCATGAGACCAATGAGCCCTTTTACGTCGTGCTGCACCTGCCATTTGTATGTCCAGCCGTTGTTTTCGTCGTAAAAATCGCGTCCGCCCATACCACCATCGAATTTTGGGTCAATGGAGATCCAGTTGCCCTGGCTGTCCTTGGGCATAAACATATTTTGGTCCTTATTCCACAAGTTCTTGTAGTTGGAGGCCCTTGCATGGAACTTCTGGTAGTCGGCCTGGTGACCCAGGTCTTTGGCAAACTCACCCACAGCCCAGTCGTCGTAGCTGCCTCCCAGCGTGACGGCCACCGCCTGCCGTTTTTCAAATTTATCCACCAGTTTTACCATCTCTTTTTCACCTGGTTTGAGTGCAGGAAAGAAGCCTTTGGAGTGGTAAATGTCATCCAGCTCACATTTCGGGCCATTTCGCCACGGAAGCATCGTCGCCTGTTCCGCATTCTTTTTAATGCCCTCGTAGGCTTTGTTAATATCAAAATTTTTCAGGCCTTTTCGATAGCCATCCAGCAACGTTACCGAAGAATGGAATCCGTTCATACAGGCGTGATCGCCGAACAGAACGGGGAATGTGGGCATCCAGCCGCTTTGCTCATACATATCGACAAACGATTGCAGCATATCCTCCTCCTGAGCGGGATTCAGGATTACACGTAACGGGTGATGTGCGAGGTAAGTGTCCCAGGTCCAGTCATCCACGTAGAATGGCCGGTTGCTGGTATGGATTTTCTTGTCGAAACCGCTGTAATACTGATTGCCCTCGGTAATGTCGACCATACGTTCGTAGGTACGGTACAGCGACGAGTAAAAGCTCCGCATTTGTGCCTCGGTACCGCCTTCCACGGTGATTTGACCGACCGTTTTTGCCCAGACTTGTGCGCCGGCCTGCTTCAAATCTTCAAAACCGGAGGTCTTCACTTCCGCTTCGAAATTTTTCTTCGCCTGTTCCGGGCTGACGTATGAAATCGCATACCTGAACTCGACCGCCGAGGCATTTTCCGGGAAAGCGATCCAGGCCCTGGCTTTTTTTCCTTGAATCTCTTCTCCTGCTGTAACTTTGCCGCCATTCAGCGACCCGGTTTTACCTTTTTGGCTGAACGTGCCATACAGATATACGGGAATGTCGTCGTGGTAAACTTCACGTGCCACGAGTTCCTGGCCTCCTTTGAATTTCCAGGAGCCCTCGCCATTGTTGTAAAGGTCGAGGAGAATGTTTTTGTCGCCTTTTTCGGGAAATGTAAAGCGATAGATTCCCGTCTTTTTTCCCGGCACAAACTCCACTTTGACTTCATCGTCGATCAGATAGGTGGAATAGTAGTACGGTCTCAAAACTTCCAGGTCATGGTCGTAAGCCATCTTCTTTTCCCATGCCGAGGCCGTCATGGGCTGCACGGATGGACGCAATGCGAATGCCTGGCCGAGCCGGTGGGACACGACGATGGCGGGGAAACTGGTGATCTGGTCGTCGAGGTAGTCCTGCCTGACTGGGAACATCCGCATCATCTGATTGGGAAGCTGGATTGTCGGTCGGGTAGGTTCCAGGAGCTGGCCCACATTGCCGACACGCAGGTCGACGTGCCTCAGGTTATCTTTTTCAGGAATCTGCTGTGCGGGGGCATGGAGCGAGTGAAGACAAATGGCAAGGATGAACGAGGAGGTTGTCAGGTTTTTCAAAGATTGAATCATGCTTAATCAAATTTTAATTGCAGTTTCGGCGCTTATATTTCGGTTTGTTTTTGTTTTAAAGAGTATAGTTAACAGTTTGAGCCGGGCTTTCCTGTAAAAAACGGGATGTATTCGGCGGGTTATTAAAAACCCTGGTTATTGTTTAACTTTAAATCAGTATCGTCCAAGAGCAGATGGGAAAACGGCACTAAATAAGCCGGCGCTACTTAAGAAAAACTTAACAATCGATTAACGGAACCCTTAAATGCATTGCAGAAGGAAACTTTTCCCCGGTTTTCTTTCTGACCCGTTCTTATGAAATTCAGGTCTATTTTACTTTTTGTGTGTTTGTGTCTGCTTGCCGGCCTGTTCAATCATAGCTATGCGCAATCTTATGGGGTTGGCTTTGAGAGCTTTGAGGTGGTGCAGGATAAGCGCACCGGGCTTGACCTGAGTCCGGAAGGGCCCATTTGTATGGAGGGCGACTTCGAATTATCATTTGAATTGTCCTTTCTTCGCAACAAAAAGACGTATTTCGGATATATCGTCCGTGTTCTCGCCGATGATCAGCAGAATATAGACCTTATCTACGACAACAGCTCAGTAGGACAAAATCACTTCAAGCTGATCATCGGCGAGCAGTTTGCGCCGGTCGCATTCGATTTTCATGGTGACGACCTGTTTTCGAAATGGAACCGGATCATCCTGCGTTTTCAAAAGAAAAAACAACAGATCACCGTAGTGTACGGTGATCGCAGCTTCTCTCAGCCCGTTAAATATGCCTCCAAGGGCTGCTACAAAATCCTTTTTGGGGCCAATGAATACAAGGAGTTCCGCACTACGGATGTCCCGCCGATGAAAATCAGGCACGTGGCGCTCCGGGAGGACCAACGGGTGCTTTACAGCTGGCCGCTCAATGAAACCGACGGTGTGAAAGCGACCGAGGAGGTGAGGGGCAAAGCGGCGCTGGCAACGAACCCGGTGTGGATCAAGAAGTTGCATTACGAATGGAAACTGCTGGAAACCATCACGCTAAAGGGCTACGTCAGGGTAGGTTTCGATGAAAAGAACAGCCATGTATTTGTGGTAGGGCAGGACTCGCTGGTGCGTTTCAGTCTGGCTGGAAACCGCCGGGTGGCAATGCCTTACCAAAGTGGGACACAGCCTGTTTATGTGGATAACCAGGTGTTGTTCGACTCGCGAACGGACCGGCTTTACAATGTTTTCCTGAACGAAAGGCAGGTTTCAGCTTTCGACACCGTGACCAGAAGCTGGGACAAAAGCGATATCGTCCCTCAGGCAAAAACGTACTACCTGCATGCCAATAAATTTCTCTCCCCCGCCGACTCATCGATTTATGTGGTGGGCGGGTATGGACATCTGGCTTATAAAAGCGAGGTGCAACGCTATCATTTGCCTACCGGAACCTGGCAGCAGCTGGATATAAGGGACTCTGTTTTTACCCCCCGGTACCTGGCAGCTTTGGGTACTACGAGGCAGGGCGCGTACGTGATGGGCGGCTACGGAAGCTCTACAGGACAGCAAATGCTGAATCCCCGTAACTGGTACGATCTGCTTTACTTCGATCGCCAAAAGCGGACTTTCAAGAAGGTTTTCGAATTTCAGGCACCTAAGGAGGATTTTGTATTTGCCAATTCCATGATTGTCAA
This sequence comes from uncultured Dyadobacter sp., assembly GCF_946482605.1. The sequence continues at coordinate 200,830 of NZ_CAMLSE010000001.1, forward strand.
TGAGCAGGACAGTTCCTATTATGCATTGATTTTTCCCAAAAATAAATTCAATTCTCAACTTCAGCTGATCAGGGGATCGCTCAACCGCCCGGAGTTCAAACACGTGGGCTCAAAAGTACCCTACCAATTTGTGGATATTGAATCCTTCGCGGACCTTTTCTATGACAAAGCAAACGGTCGTTTTGTGGCCGTGACCCTTTTTCGCGACGCTAACCAGCAAACCAAAGTCTCTATTTACTCCCTGTATGCGCCTCCGCTCGAAATTGTGGCGCCACAAACAGCCGCAACATCCGGTTCGGGGAGCCGGGCCTTGTGGATAGCAGGCATACTGTTGGTTGTATCGGCGACCGGCTATGCATTGTACAGATACTTTTCGGCAGCCAAGCGGATTACTCCCCTCCATGCGCCTTCCGTTCATCCTGTAACGGAAGATGCGTTCGTTCAGGGCGAGCAAGCACCAGAAAGTGAGGCAGAAATGCAGGTTGAAAATGAAAAGTCCGCGCCTTACAAAAGTTGTGTTTTGCTTTTTGGTAACCTGCAACTCTACGACGAGGAAGGGAATGAGATCACGAAGCAATTCAGTCCATTGGTGAAAGAGCTTTTTCTGGTGATACTGCTGTATTCGATCCGCTGGGATGGCATTAGTTCCGAGAAGTTGAAGGAATTGCTGTGGTTTGATAAACCTTCCGAAAGCGCGCGGAATAACCGCTCCGTGAACATTGCCAAGCTGAAAGCCATTCTGGATAAGATGAAGTACTGCCAGGTGTCGAAGGAAACCGGCTATTGGCGGATCAAGATCGATTATGAGCGCATACAGGTTGATTATACCCATTACCTCTCGCTGATTGGTAACCGGAAGCTGCTCGATAAGCAGAGTATTGTCGAACTGGCAGGCATTACCAAGCGCGGAAACTTTCTCTCCAATGTGGAATATGAATGGCTCGACACCTTTAAATCCGAGATTTCGAACGAGATTGTTGATGCCTACCTGCGCTACGCCGCTTCCGTTAAAATTCCCGACGACGCCGAATTTCTGGTGAAACTGGCAAACTACGTCTTCTATTTTGACCCGGTGAATGAGGAAGCGATGATCCTGAAATGCAAGGCGCTCGCGCATTTGGGCAAGCATTCAATGGCCAAAAGTACGTTTGAAAACTTCGCCCGGGAATACAACCGCATTTACGGAGAGGATTTCCGGAAAGATATGCCGGAAGTGCTGCATTCGTAAAACCAGTGGGGTTAGGGGTTTTGAAACTCTCTTCATCGCGTTGGATCAACTCAGGAAAGTACATTTCGGCTTCTTGTGTCACTATGGCCATTTGTAGGTTTGTCGCCTGATGTGCGTCGATCCCGTCGTAGTGATATACCTGCAACCGGCTGATGGCTTTTAGACTGCCCTGAAATGATGGTGCGACAGATTTGCATGCATCGTAAAACAAAACGAAGACCGCTAAAATAGCGGCCCCCGTCAAACCCCAGTTAACCCTTATTGATAAATCAGCCTGGTCGTTTTGCTGCCGACAGGCGTGTCGATTTGTAGCATAAATGAACCGGCAAACGGTAACGTGATGATCTTTTGTGTATCCGGAGCGTCGAACTGGCCGAGCTTCCGGCCGAGTTGATCGAATAGAAAGAGTCGTTGTGTTTTTTCGGGCATCCGTACCAACACGTTGTTCTCGCGCGAGGGGTTAGGATAAACATAAAACCGGTCGAGGCTTTCTTTTTCGGGAATGACACAGACGACCTTGCTATATGTATAAGAATCATCGTGGTCAACCTGGCGCAGACGGTAATAGCTGGTGGTGTTGAACTCCTCGTCGATAAATCGGTAGCTGTGCTCAACGGTAGCATTGGCAGCACCATCTACCCAACCCGTAAGCTCCCAGGTTTTGGCGTCCGTCGATTTCTGGATCTCGAAACCCAGGTTGTTGACTTCTTCTGCTGTTTTCCACCTGAGTTCTGCCAGCCCGTTTGCTGTCAGATGGCCCTCGAAACTAACCAACCGCACGGGCAATGCCGAAAGCTCAGAAAATGTATTGAGATTACCGAGCACCCAATGGACGCTAACACCATTGGACGAGTTGCTGCCGCTGGCGGCGAAGATGCCGCCGGGAGATATGCTTTGGGCAAATAAAGGAGAAGAGAAGATGCCCGTGAGGATGGTTAGATATAATTTTTTCATATGGCGGTTTTTAAATTTCGTTTAGACCTGCCTCAACACAGATTTTGACTTCGCTTCCGTGCATGAGTTTCTAATTCGCTGTAATCTATGTGAGAGGATCGGGAAAGAAGGGAATCACTAATCCTTCGGCAATCGCTGAAATATCCTTCGGTATTTCGGTCGTCCGGAGTGGCATTTGTTCATCAGGTTGACGAGTGGGATCGGTCATCAACACCGGCACCGCCAAAGTGTTAATTCAAACCCGATACTTCACCATTAATTCATTGATCGTGTTCCGTTGCACATCGATTTATGAAATCAGTTTGCCAGACCCCAAGTTGTCATTTCTTGACTCACCCGATGGCCAAGATGACTGGTATTTTATTCAAACAAACGTTTTATGAAGATGAAAAGAAGCAGCGGACTAAAAGTCATTTCGATGCTTTTCCTGTTGGTTGTGCTACCAGGGAGGGAATTAGTGAAAGAGATCCCATCGTCCGTGGGAAAGGTCAATCGGAACGGCATCGTCAAAAATAAGCCCCTTGCCACGATTCCGGAGGCTGTTCCGGACCGCAACGGGTTGATCATGGGAATGATTGCGGAAAGGGAGTACCACATTTCGCCGGATGCAAAGGGACGCCTGCAAAGCCCCAACCGGGAGCAGGATTTACGTGCTTATTATGAACCGGGTGTTCTGCAAGTTCAAAGTCGAAGAGCAGTAAGTGACAATTCTTTCAAACTAAAACTAATCAACAACGGAATTTATGCGGATGGCGAAAAACTCTACATTACCCGGAATGATGCAAGTGTCGATGGTTCAGCTAACAAGCTCGTTTTTGACCACCATGGCTTTAAGGAAGAGTTTGTTAACAGCAGCGAAGGAGTTCGTCAGAATTTCATAGTCGATCAAGTGCCGGGTGAAGTCAATCATCTGGCGGTTCACCTGAAGGCGGAAGGGTTGATCGTGGAAGATTTGAAAAATAATCAATTGCGGCTGTACTCTCAAAACGACGGAGTCAAACAGCAGCAGTTGACCTACGACGATATCCGCTGTTGGGACGCGAATGGTCAAGTCCTGGCATCTTCATTGTCGTATGTGGACAACGAGATCCTTCTGGATGTGGATGTTCGTCATGCCGCCTATCCGGTCACCATTGACCCTATCATCAAAAATGGAAACCCCGCGAATGCTGCGGCGACGGTAGAGGGTGCTCAGGATAATGCAGGGCTTGGATGCTCTGTGGCCAGTGCTGGCGACATCAATGGCGACGGATATAGTGATGTGGTGGCGGGTGCTTATGCCTATGATAACGGAGAATTGAATGAAGGTGCGGCGTTTATCTATTATGGATCTTCATCAGGTATAGCGACAACGGCCGCCGGAGTGCTGGAAATCAATCAGGCAGATGCGAAATTTGGATTTTCGGTGGCGGGAGCCGGAGATGTCAATCGGGATGGTTTCAGCGACGTCATTGTAGGTGCTCCCAATTATAGCAACGGGCAGGTGGGAGAAGGAGCTGCATTTGTTTACTATGGTTCGGGAGCCGGATTACTGCCATCGTCTGTGACAACAATTGAGCGAAACCAGGCTCAGGCAAATCTCGGGCACTCAGTTTCAACGGGTGGCGATGTTAATGGCGATGGATATAGCGATGTGTTGGTAGGCGCTCCATTTTACGATCAGGGAGACGCCAATGAAGGTTTGATCTTTGCTTACTACGGTTCATCCGCCGGAGCAGCAAACGGAACTTTCAGCTTTGTTCAAAGCAATCGGCAGGATGCGTTACTGGGTTTTTCAGTTGCTTGCGCGGGTGACGTCAACGGCGATGGGTTCAGCGATGTGATCGTCGGGGCCATCGGTTATCAGAATGCAATGGCCTCCAACACCACTGGCGCGGCGCTGGTGTTTCATGGCTCTGCGGCTGCCGGCTTGATTTACTCCGTCACACTCTGGGCTAATACCTCTGCTAATATGGGATTCTCGGTGGCAGGTGCGGGTGATGTCAACGGCGATGGTTATAGCGATGTTGTTGTTGGAGCTAACAAATTCCGGGAAGATGACGGCGCTGCATTTGTATTTCATGGCTCCTCTCTTGGTGTGAGTGCAAGTGCCGCTGCCACATTGACCCTTGTTGACGCCGATGCGGGAGTCGGGAATTCCGTCGCATGTGCAGGGGATGTGAATGGAGACAATTTCAGCGATGTGATCGTAGGTGCCTCCAACTATTCAAACGGGCAGAACAAGGAAGGGGCCGCACTGGTGTTTCATGGTTCCCTGCCTGGCGTGAAAACGGAAACTGCCGCTGTTATTGAAGGTGATCAGGCCAATGCTAATATGGGTTTCTCCGTGGCTAGCGCGGGTGACGTCAATGGAGATGGCTACAGTGATATTGTTACCGGTGCTTACACGTACGATAACGGAAACGCAGATGAGGGCGCTGCATTTGTATTCCATGGTTCGGCAAGCAGCAGCAGCACCACCTTCAAGATCACCAAAGAGATGAACCAGGCGGACGCCTCTTTCGGATATTCCGTATCGAGTGCAGGAGATGTGAATGGGGATGGTTTCAGTGACGTAATCGTCGGAGCGCCCTATTTTGATCAGGGGGAAGAAAACGAGGGAGCAGCTTTTGTTTTCCATGGCAGCATTTCCGGATTGTTGTTCCCGGGCGGAAGCATTGACGGTGGTCAGAAAGACGCGAATATGGGTTATTCGGTAAGCTGTGCCGGTGATATGAATGGCGATGGATACAGTGATGTGATTATCGGTGCGGTTGGTTACGACAATGGTAAAGCAAAAGAAGGAGCAGCATTCGTTCTTAAGGGATCTTCTAACGGGGTAAGTTTTGGTTGGTGGCAACTCATACTGGATGCCGATCAGGCCGACGCAGCTTATGGGAATTCAGTCGCCGGTGCGGGTGATGTGAACGGAGATGGTTATGGCGATGTGATTGTAGGTGCTTTACTTTATGATAATGATCAGGTGGATGAGGGAGCTGCATTTGTTTATCACGGATCCGAACAGGGCATTAGCTTAGTGCCCGAAAAGATGATCGAGGCAGATCAATCGCTCGGAGTGATGGGTTATGCGGTGAATGGTGCCGGCGACATCAATGGGGATGGCTTCAGTGATATCGTTGTGAGCGCAGTTCTTTATACGAAAACCCAGACAGAGGAAGGAATGGTAAGCATCTATTACGGCTCGAAAAACGGGCTGGTCTATGATTCACCACAAACATTTTTTGGGGAACAATTAGGGGCCGGCCTTGGATCGTCGGTGTCAAGTGCTGGCGACGTCAATGGGGATGGTTTCGGAGATGTAGTGATCGGTGCGTATCAATACTTTAACGGAGAGCTTCAAGAGGGGGCCGCGCTGGTATACCAGGGAACGTCAACAGGACTTGACCTTGGTTCAGCGAGAATATTGGATAGCAATCAAAGTGATTCCTGGATGGGAAGCGCATCGGCAAGTGCAGGTGATGTGAATGGGGATGGTTACAGCGATGTGATTGTTGGAGCGCGTAACTATAATATGGGTGCAGGGAACGAGGGCGCTGCTTTTATCTATCATGGCTCAGCTTCAGGAATCGGTTCCGTGGCGATAGGTACGATTAGTTTAGGGCAGGTTGGAGCGGATTTTGGGCTCTCAGTAGGTAGTGCCGGAGATATCAATGGTGACGGGTACAGTGATGTCATCATCGGTGCGGACCATTATACCAACGTTCAAAACAATGAGGGAGGTGCGTTTGTTTATCTGGGCAACCAGGGGAGTGCGACCGGAACAAGGAACAATCTCGTGCTATACAACTCCGACCTGAGTACACTGATAGAACATAGCAGTATTTCCAAGAACGATTTTGGCATTGGGTTGCAGGAAAAGTCCTTTCTGGGCCGCACGAAAGGAAAGCTGGTTTGGGAGTCCAGGAAAGAGGGGGAGGGCTTTTCTAACATGCCCATCACGAACAGCACGCAATCGACTGCCCAACAGAGTGCCTACACTGATCTGGGCGTATTTACCCTGGAGTTGAAAGACGTTGTCGCGAAGTTGGGGAAGGCAACGAAAGTGAGGGCCAGAACCAGATTCGACCCGGTAACGGCCATGACAGGCCAGATGTATAGTCCATGGCGTTATGTAAGTGCGTTCTCAGCAGGTTGGAGCTTGAATGAAAGCACGCCTTTACCGGTGACGCTCACCAGCTTTTCAGCAAAACGGGTAGAAGAGCACACATTCATCGAATGGTCAACATCTGAGGAAATCAATAGCAAGACTTTTGAGATCCACCGGAGCGCAGATGGTAGAAGCTGGCAGGTGTTGGGCGAGGTTGCGGCCCAGGGAACGGGGCAGGGAACACGTTATGATTTTAGCGATTTAAAGCCATTGGCCGGGGAAAACCTGTACAGATTGAAAATGATCGATCATGATGGCACATTTGCATATAGCCAAATCCAGGCGGTCGCATTTGATAACTCGCTACGAAGTCTGATGAGCATTTATCCTAACCCAGCCTCGAAGAAGATACTCCTGCACGGAGACACCGGTGGAATAGGCTCCCTGCGACTTTTGAATGCTTCGGGTCAGGTTGTAATGGCTATCCAAAATTTCGTGGAAGAGATCAATGTGGAAAAACTGCCAACAGGCATATATGTTCTTTTGACCGTGTATAAAGACGGTACTCAAGAGTCCCGGAAAGTAGCTGTTCGCCACGATCTGTAATAAAAAATTACGATTGGAAAGAAGGTCTGTGGTATCCTTGCAGACCTTCTTAATCCTTTAAATAACCGACACATTTCGATTAATCAATATTTGATTCAATGTTGCGCTGAGGAATGGAAATTAGGTTGTCATTCAAGCCAAGCTTCCAAATTAGCATCCAATGAAGTATGATGTCAAATCGCCGGTCTGGGCGATGATTTTGCTGGCCATTTGCGTTACCCTCAGGTTTTGCGATCCATGGCTTTTTGATGAAGAAGCAGTTCAGACGGTGGGTGGGGGAAGATCAGAGAAAAAGCGTGCATGGAACGTCCGCGTTTCGGACTTCCCTTCTTCCAAAATAAATGTGCCGGTCGATTCGGTTGCTCAATCACGTCATTTCTTCCGGTAGGAAGCAATCTTGGCATATAGTTCCGCAGGAGAGAATGGTTTACTGATATAATCATTCATTCCTACTGTAAATGCAATGTCCTTGATGTCCATCATGGCGGAAGCCGTCAGGGCGATAATCGGAAGCTGCCGGTATTTTTCTTCGGGAAGTTGCCGTATCCGGGACGTAGCTTCATAACCATCCATTTCGGGCATCTGAAGATCCATGAGCACAAGATCATAGTCATTGGCTTGCACCTTTTCCAAAGCAATAAGTCCGTTTTCGGCCAGGTCGTACTGTACTTCCCATTGTTTCATGAAGTTTTTCATCAACAGGACATTGATATGATTGTCCTCTACAATGAGCAGTTTCGTTCCCTTAAGATTGAAATGGTTGGTTGTAGTACCGTTCGTTTGTTCGGCCAGGTGCTTGTCGCTGACGCGCAGATTGAGGCTGAAATAGAAAACGGAGCCTTTCCCGGGTTCGCTTTCCACATGGATGCTGCTTTGTTGTAGTTCAAGGAGCCGCTTGGTAATCGTAAGACCGAGTCCGGAACCGCCGTACTTGCGCGTGGTGTCGGAAGTAGCCTGGGTAAAACTGTCGAAGATGTTCTCAAATTTATCAGCGGGGATGCCGATGCCGGTATCTTCCACGCGAAAGTCGATGGTCACGCGTTCGTTTCCACGGGAAGAAACTGTCGCAGCGAGGGTTACTTTACCGGTTTCCGTGAATTTAACGGCATTGCTGACCAGGTTGGTGAGAATCTGGCCCAATCGCACAGGGTCGCCTATTACCGTAATGTTGACGTCATTGCCAACGTTCAATTTCAGCATGATCCCTTTTTCATTGGCTTTTTGCAGGATGCCGGAGCGAATATTTTCCAGCAAGGAAAGTACATTGAAATCAACTTCCTCAAACTCGATCTTGCCGGCTTCTATTTTGCTAAAATCCAGAATGTCGTTGATCAGCACCAGCAGGTTCTCCGCAGAGAATTTCAGGATGTTCAGATACTCCATTTGCTCAGGCCTGGGGTTCTGTTGCAACAGCAAATGGGTGAAACCGATGACAGCGTTCATGGGAGTACGTATCTCATGGCTCATAGTCGAGAGGAACTGCGATTTGGCTATGGCGGCTGCTTCGGCCTGTTCTTTCGCTTTAATGAGTTCCTGCTCGGTTTTCTTCTGATCGTCAATGTCCATAATTGCGCCGTAGAGCTTGGTAACCCTGCCGCTGGCATCGACGAAAGGCTTGCCGATTGCATGTATGAATTTGACCCGGCCATCGGGCAATATGATACGCAAATGAAAACTGGCCGGTTTCAATTCGTTGATCGCCTCGCGGATATGGGATTTGTACGACGGTAGATCGTCGGGGTGGATCATGTGTGAGAACAGCTCGGTTTGGGGACCCGCTTGCCCGGGCTCGAGGCCGAATATGCGGAATGCCTCGTCGGACCAAAAGTTCTGTCCGGTCATCAGATCTGCCTCCCAACTGCCGCTATGGGTGAGTTGCTGGGATTCAGCCAACATCGCTTCGTTGCGGCGGATCACCTCCTCGGCACGTTTCCGGTGGGTAATGTCGTGCCACACCACCAGCAGTACTTTTTTGTTATTGATCAGAACGGGGTTCAGGGTTACTTCCACCGGAAATTCTTCCCCATCCATTCTTTTGTGGATCCATTCAAAGCGGTTGTAGCCTCTTTCGTAGGCCAGCCGGTCCATTTCCACGGATTTTTCGGATGATAACCGCCCGTCCGGCTGTAACTCGGGTGAAAAACGGGCCGGGTGGATCGAAAGCAGCTCACTTTTGTTTTTGCAACGGAGCATTTTGACGGCCGCTTCATTGCAATCCATGATCCCCGTGTGATCCAGCAACAGATGGGCGTCGGTGGAATATTGGAAGATAACGCTCAGCTTCTCTTCAACCAGCTTGCGCTGGGTCAGGTCCTGTAGAACACCGTCCAGCTTCCCGGGTTGCTCCTTTTGCATTACATTTTCATGGATGTCCGCAACCGAACCGACCATCCGCTCAGGCCGCCCGTCTTCGAACCGCACATTGCCCCGGCATTCAAAATAGCGATAACCGCTCCTTTTGGTTTTCAGCCGGACATGTACCAGATAAGGAATATTGTTTTCGAGCTGTTGCCGAATCGCGTCGGCAACGATCGACTTGTCTTCCGGATGCACGAGTACTTCCGTAAATGATTCATATCCAGGAGTTATTTCCCCTGGCTCGTATTCGAGCAGTTCAAAGAAGCGATCAGACCAAACCTGGTGGTTAGTTTCGAAAACCCAATCCCAGATTCCGGCATTGACGCCTGCGATCACCATAGCCAGGGATTCGATGGAGAACTTGGACTGCATAGCGGATGTGTAGAATTAATTTGTACAAAATTAAGACAATTTCCATTCCCCAAACCCGCGAACGACTATTGCCTACTCTCTATATATCGACTAAAATCTTTTAAGGATCAGCAAATGCCCCCGGGCAAATTTCCGGACAGCGGGTCGTATCCCTTTAATTTTACAAGATAACCTTTTGATTTTTCATTGTGACCAATTGGTAATTTGATTCTGGTTTTTTTGCCTGGAAAACAGATATTCAAAGCGATTCCAAATTCCACAAAGCAGTTGAAAAAACAAGTCATGCAAATGCCCAGGAATTCTTCCTACTCTGTTCAACAAACTAATTATGAAAAAAGCAAAGGAAATAAATGTGCTTTATGTAGATGATGAAACCAACAATCTGAATTCATTTAAAGCGACCTTTCGTAAGGAGTTTAATGTATTGATAGGCGGATCTGCTGCTGAGGGACTGGATCTTATGAAAAGCAACACCGTGCACATCGTTATTACCGATCACCGTATGCCCGGAATAGCTGGGGTTGATTTTTTGGTTGAAATTAAGGAACGATATCCTGACACAGTAAGGATTTTGCTTACCGGCTTCACAGAGCTCACTGCTATTGCCGAAGCGGTAAGCAAAGGGGAGGTTCATTATCGAATGGAGAAGCCCTGGGATGAGGAACAGGTCAGAGGGGTAATCAACGCTGCTTACGAGATTTATTTTTTAAGAAAGATGACATCTGGTCGCCAGTGAGTTGAGTTTGTCGAACGGCAGAACCTTTATCCTAAAGACGCATACCAAAAAGTGCCTGCACACATTCAAGTTTGCTACACAGTTACGATGTTACAGTAGCAGTTTTTTCTTCAAATCGCAGCGTGCACACCCGTTATTCAGTCTCCCGCTTTGCTATTTTGTCCTCGTCGGCGTAAATTGTAGGGAGTTGAACTGGCGAACCTCTATATGAATGCAGAAGTGGATGCCTTGCAAAAGCGCATTGAAGAACTTGAGGCGGAATTGGATGCCGTGCGGCTCACGCAAGCAGCCGGTGCCGATACGCTGGCGCGTATACAGGAAACCGAAGATCGTTTCCGGGCCATCGCCGACACGGCTCCTGTACTCATATGGCTCTCAGGGCCGGATAAGCTTTGCTATTTCTTTAACAAAGGATGGCTGGATTTTACAGGAAGGACTATCGAGCAGGAATTGGGGAACGGTTGGGCGGAAGGTGTGCATCCGGATGACTTCGACCGTTGCCTGGCTATTTATTCTGCTCATTTTGATGCGCGCAAGGAGTTCAGTATGGACTATCGTCTCAAAAGGCATGATGGCGAATACCGATGGATCTGGGATAAGGGCGTGCCCAGATATACCGCCAGCGGTTCTTTTGTAGGTTATGTGGGAGGCTGTATGGATATTCACGACCAGAAAACCTTCTCCGAACAACTGGAAAGGAGCGTAGAGGAGCGGACCCTGCAACTGAAAAGATCGGAACAATTTCTCCAGGCGATCCTGAACACCGCCGGTGACAGCATTGCGTCGTATGAAGCCGTCCGGAACGAGGCAGGGAAGATCATGGATTTCAGGATTGTCTATACCAACGAAGATACATTTTCGCAGGTCGGAAAGCGGGGGGCTGATATTGTGGGACGAACCTGCAGGGAAGTGTACCCCGGTATTTTCCGAAACGGAGTTTTTGAAAAACTGGTGCGATGCATTGAGACCGGGCAGCCGGATACGTACCAGATCGATCTTCGCCGCGACGGCCAGATTTTCTGGTTCGATGCTTCCATTGAGAAGCTGGGCGACAGTGTCACCGTGACAGCCAGGAATATCTCTGATGAGATGAAAGCAGATCTGAAACTGAAAGATCTGAACCGTCAGCTGAAAATCCAGAATTCTATTTTCAAACATTCTGAAGAAAATGCTGGCATGGGCAGCTACGCGTGGAATGTGGCTACCAACGAGCTGGAATGCTCGGATAACCTTTTCCGGCTCGTCGGTTACGGACCAAGGGAGTTTACACCATCCTTTGAACAGATCTTGTCTTTTTTGCACCCCGACGACCGCCATCAGGCTATTCGTGACGGAATACGGGCTTACGAAACAAAAGTGATCGTGCAGAACACCTACCGCGTCATTACCAAAGACGGGAGCGTCAGGCATTTCAGGTTGAGCGGCAATTTTATACGTGAGGATGATAATCAGTTGATGATCGGGGCATTGCAGGATGTGACCAAGGATATCGAGCTGAATGATACTCTGCATCAAAAAAACATGGAATTGCGCCGGAATAACGAAGAACTCGCCTCTTTCAGCTACGTGGCTTCTCATGACCTGCAGGAGCCGCTGCGCAAGATCCGGGCATTCAGCAGCCGGATCATGGAAAAGGAGTCCGAACATTTTTCGGAAAATACCAGGGATTACTTTTCCAGGATCATAGCGGCCTCGGCGCGCATGCAAAAGTTGATCGAGGCCTTGCTGAGCTACTCCGGCACGAGCGGCGTTAATTTTAAATTGGTTTATACAGACCTGAACGTGATTATGGACGAGGTCAGGAGCGACCTGGAAGAGCTGATCGATGAAAAGGCTGCGGTCGTTGAAATTGAGAAGCTTCCGTCGTTAAAAGTGATCCCTGTACAGTTCCATCAGCTCATGCAGAACCTCATCGGCAATGGTATCAAATACAGCAGCCCGGAACGCACGCCGGTCGTGCGGGTCACGTCCCAGATGACCGACGCTGCGGAGCAAGGCGTATTCTGCCAGATCAGCGTGGCCGATAATGGAATCGGCTTTGACCAGCGTTACGAAGACCGCATTTTCGACCTGTTCCAAAGATTGCATGGCAAAAACGAGTACGAGGGTACAGGGATTGGACTGGCGATTTGCAAGAAAATCGCGCAGAATCACCACGGGTACATCACCGCAGAGGGAACCCCGGGCATCGGATCCGTATTCCATGTATTTATTCCCGCCTGAGAACCACGTCCTGGTTGCCATGTGGTGAGGAAGTTGGATAAGTCGGTGTTGTGATTGTAAAAATCCGGTAATGTGATTGTAAAAGAGGACCTTTTGAAAAGTTCCGGTAAAAATCCTTGCGTTTTAATTTTTAAGAAGTTTACTTTGTCTATCATATTTATAGACTATATAAATATGGTTTGCCGGATTAACCACCAGTCGGGCAGCTATTCATCCAAAATTTCTTATCGTACCTATGAAAGCGAAAGATTTACTTCTTATCCAACGGCCTCACGCCGGGAGGATGGTGGTTTCTGATTGTCTCCGTTCCACAGCTCCGTGCTGTTCTTATTGTTGACCTCAAGGGGTTGATCCCGCCTGTCTGAATATTACTGCCTTAGCACCTTCAAATGCGACGGGCTTTGCTTTCGTGCATACCCATTCCCGGATCTTTTAAGGTCGATCGGCTTGACGTATATGCATGATGGTTTGCCTTTGCCCGTCCGGATTACTCATCTTTATTAACCACAAATAATGATTAAGAAACTTTACTGCCTGCTCGTTCTGACAGGTGCATTACTCACAGGCGCTTTTCACGCCCTGGCCCAGGATGCTATCACGGGTGTGGTCAAAGACGAATCGGGCCAGGGACTTCCCGGCGCCACGGTAGTCGAGAAGGGCTCCGCAAAATATGCGCTGACCGATATAGACGGGAAATTCAGCATCCCGCCTGCGAAAGAATTTCCATTTACTTTACAGATCAGCATCACCGGTTTTCAGCAGCAGGAAATAGAGATCTACGAACAGCCGACCGAGGCCGTTGAGATCGTTTTGAAAACTGCGAATCTACTCGACGAGGTTGTCGTGGTGGGTTATGGTGAGCAAAAAAGGAAGGATATCACCGGTTCCGTGGCTTCCGTACCCATTGAAATCAAAAGCCAGCCGGTAGCCTCGGTAGAGCGCCTTCTGCAGGGCTCGGTCGCGGGTGCGGTCGTGACACAAACATCCGGTCAGCCGGGTGGGGGTGTGAGCGTGCAGATCCGTGGAAACAACTCCATTACGGCGGGAAGCGATCCACTATATGTCATCGATGGCTTTCCGATCAACAACGACTACGGCCTCACCGATGCCGGCGTGACCGACGGATCGAAAATTAACCCGTTGTCATCCATCAATACCGCTGATATTGAGAACATTGATGTGTTGAAAGATGCCTCTGCCACAGCAATTTACGGTTCGCGCGGTGCCAATGGTGTGGTGATTATCACTACCAAAAGCGGCAGTAAAAATAAATCATCCATTAATTACGATGCCTATTACGGATCGCAGAAAGTACTGCGCACATTGCCTTTGCTGAATGCGGGACAATGGTGGCAACTGAGAAAAGATGCGGCCGCCAACTCGGGCAAAACCGTTTCTGTTCCTACTATTTCGGGTTACTCGCTGGATACTACCGGCGCGGGGACCGACTGGCAGGATGCCGCGTTTCGCAGTGCGTCCATTCAAAGCCATAATCTATCCATTCTGTCAGGATCGGATAAGACGAAGCTTGCGATCTCTGGTAACTATTTCAAACAGAACGGTATCCTGCAAAACACTGATTTCCGTCGTTTCTCTGCGCGGATTAACCTGGATCACCAGTACAACGACCGCTTCCGCATTTTCACCAGTCTGAATGCCAGTAATACCAAAGCCAATGTAGCGCCTACCGCCATTGTAGCGAACCTGCTGCTGACGCCTCCGGCGCTGCCGATTTATCAGGACAATGGCAATTTCGTAGTGAACAGCCCGTTCGAATCGGCGTTGCAGAACCCGATCAACTCCCTTTATAACCAGCTGAACGAGACCATTACCAACCGTTTCCTGGGTAGTGTTTCCGGAGAATATACGATTGCAGACGGTTTGAAAGCCAAAATCCTCGTCGGTGCCGACGTGGTGGGGAACAAGCAGAACCGCTACCTGCCGAGTACGACCGCCGAAGGCCAGGCATTGAGCGGTGACGCCATCGTAGGTTCCGTGTTCACTACCAACTGGCTGAATGAGAACACCGTAAGTTACGATAAGGAAATCAACGAGAAGAATAAGATCAATGCCGTAGCCGGTTTTACAGCCCAGGTGTCGCAAACCAAGGGCGCTATTGCCGAAGCCGCCGGTTTTGCAACCGACGCATTTGAATATAACAATCTAGCAACCGGTATAACCAATATTGCGCCGCGTTCGCTGGCCAGCAAATGGTCTCTGGCTTCCTACCTGGGGCGTATCAACTATATTTTCGACGAGCGCTATCTGTTCACGCTTACATTGCGCGCCGACGGGTCGTCGAAATTCGGTAGCGGCAACAAATGGGGCTATTTCCCATCCGCGGCGATCGGCTGGAATGTCAACGAAGAAAAATTCTTCCAGCGTTTCAAAAAGATCAGTCTGCTGAAAGTGAGGCTCAGCGCGGGCCAGACGGGTAATCAGAATATTCCGGCCTATCAGTCACTGTCCCAGCTAAGTTATTTCCGCTACAACTTCTCGAACACGACGGTATCCGGGTTCGCACCCAACACGGTACCCAACCCGAACCTCGGCTGGGAGAAGACATTCCAGGTGGATGCGGGTGTGGATATTGGTTTGTTCAAAAACCGCATTAACATTATCGCCGACTACTATTACAAGAAAACCACTGACCTGCTCCTGACCCGTACCGTTCCCGGTACCTCCGGTTTATCCGATTTCTATAACGGGCAGGCGTCGGTGGTGTACCAGAACATTGGTGCCGTATCCAACCAGGGAATTGAGTTGTTTGTCAATTCAAGGAACCTGGAAGGCCCGCTGAAATGGAACACGATCTTTATTTTTTCAAAAAACACCAACAAGATCCTGAGCCTTGGAGACGGTGTGAATCAGATTATTCCGGTGATTTCAGCGCCATCCATTGCGAAGGTGGGCTATCCGCTGGGTTCCTTCATCGTCTATAAAACAGACGGCATTATCCAGCAGGGAGAAACGCCTTTGACGCCGCAACAGAACAAAAGCCCCGGTGGACAGAAGTATAAGGACATCGACGGAGATGGTGTGATCACGCAGGCCGGTGACCGTGTGGTAGTGAAAAATCAGCCTGCTTTTACAGGAGGTATTACCAACACATTCAACTACAAGGGATTTGACCTGACCGTATTCTTCCAGGCATCGATCGGCGGCAAACTTTACAATGCCAACCGTGCGAACCTCGAACTCGGTACCGGTTATGTCAACGCCTCGGACGTTTTACTCAACCGCTGGACACCCGCTAACACCAATACCGACGTGAAAGCGGCATTCCAGGATCCTGCGATCACTATTTCGGACCGTTTTATCGAGGACGCGACCTACTATCGTTTGAAAAACCTTTCAATCGGCTACAACTTTCCGAAAGAATTGCTTTCGAGACTGCGCATCGAGAACCTCAGACTGTATGTCTCGGCTCAAAATCCGAAAACATGGACGAAATACACCGGTTTCGATCCGGAGGTCAGCTTGAACGGTCAGTCGCTGATCAACAAGGGTGTCGACCAGGGTGTGTATCCGAACAACAAATCTTACCAGGTAGGCCTATCCCTCACTTTCTGATAACCACCATTCCAAAAACGATTGAAATGAAAGCATTCAAATATATCCTGTTGGGTTTCACGGTATTTGCTTCGCTGTCCTGCGAGGAATTCCTGAAAGAAGAACCCGAGGCTTTTTTGTCCGAAGACCAGTATTACAAGACGCAGGCCGACGCTGTCAATGCTGTCAATGCGGTATACTTTTTCCTGAATTCGGGAGGGTCTTCCATTCAGACACCTTACAATACTTTGTTCAATACCGGGATGAACATGGCTGGTGACGACGAAGACCCGGGACCAGGAGCCACGAACCCGGACGTGCGATCGCTGTCGGTGCTGGCGCATTCATCCACCAACCTGCGGATCTACGAAATCTGGCAACAGCATTTTGCAGCGATCAAAAAGGCGAACGTGGTGCTGGAAAAGGTTCCAGCCATCAGTTTTGATGATGCATTGAAAACACGCTTGCTGGGTGAGACCAAGTTTTTACGTGCATTGTATTATTTCAATCTGGTGCGTTTGTACGGCGACGTTCCGCTGATTCTCGAATACCAGAAGTTTGTGAATGCCTCCGATTATGCCATTGCAAAATCTCCTGCTGCGGACATTTACAAGCAGATCGAGAAGGATCTCACCGAGGCCGCTGCGGTGCTCCCCGCCACATACGCGTCGCCTAATGTGGGCCGCGCAACCGCCGGTGCTGCCAAGGCATTGCTGGCCAAAGTGTACCTGGCTCAGGCTTCGTTTCCATCCAAAGTGAATGCACGCTATCAGGATGCGGTGAATAAGGCGGAAGAAGCACTCTCGTCGACCGATGGCGGAACGGGTACTTACGGATATGACCTGGTGAGCAACTATGCGGAAGTCTTTTTACCTGCCTTCAAAAACAATAAAGAGCATATCTTTTCTGCTCAGTTTAAATCGAATTCGCTGGCGCAGGGCAACAATGAATGGCCCCGTTCGATCTTGTCCGCCGTTCCTGGCCTGACGGGTAACTATGCGCACATGGTGCGGTTTTACACGCAGGGGAACGACAAGTTTTTCAGTATTTACAAATTGTATAAACCCGGCGATAAACGGCGCGATGTCACATTCGTCAGAAGCTTCACCAGCCCGTCGAATGGCCGTAAGTATGCGCTTCCTATCGCGAATGCGGCCGTGCCCGGCGATTCGACGCCGTTCTGGAATAAATGGGCCGACCCTGCGTCGACTGCCGTGACCAACCAATCGGCTGCGAATGTGCCCATTATCCGTTATGCGGAATTGCTGCTGATCCATGCAGAGGCTGAAAATGAGGCCAATGGGCCTACCCAGAAGGCTTATAAATCGTTGAACAGGGTTCGTAAACGCGCAGGATTGCCCGATCTGACAGCCGGCCTTACCAAAGACCAGTTCCGCGACTCGGTATACCTCGACCGCCGTTTGGAACTGACCTATGAATACCAGCGCTGGTTCGACCTGATCCGCCAGCGTGATGCGGCCTACAACAGCACATTTGTGGCAAACCAGCAGAAAGTAGGTAAGACCAATGCGGCACCCAAGCATGTGTACTATCCGATCCCGCAATCGGAGATCGACAACAATGCATTGCTGAAACAAAACCCGCTCTGGGAGTAGGGCGGGACCCGGTTTGTAATCTGTGGTTATTGAATATAGAATGAACAAAAAGACTTCCCTTTGGATGAGCATGGTGTGGGCACTGGCGGTCATGACGCCGGTGTCCGCCTTTGCGCAACGCCCGTCTGAAAAGCCCAACATCGTGCTGATACTGGCCGATGATCTGGGTTTTTCGGATCTGGGAAGTTTTGGTTCCGAAATCCGGACCCCGAATCTCGACCGGCTGGCACAGGAGGGCTTACGCATTACCCAGTTCTATAATAGTGGCCGCTGCTGCCCCTCGCGTGCGGCGCTGCTCACGGGCCTGTACCCGCATCAGGCGGGCGTGGGCGACATGGTTCAGGACAAGGGCACACCGGCTTATCAGGGGTATCTGAGCAAGCACAGTGCGACTATCGCTCAACTGCTGAAAACAGGAGGTTATAATACCATCGTGTCGGGAAAATGGCATGTGGGGCTGGTACAGTCGGCCTGGGCCGTGAACCGTGGCTTCGACCAGTCTTTTACGATGCAAAACAATGGAAGCAGCTATTTCAACTCGGAGCCGCTTTACAATGATGGCCGGACGGTTACTTTTCAGTTGAATGGCCGCCAGATACAGCGATACGACACTTCACGCTATCTCACACAAGCCATTACAGATTTTGCGATCCAGTCGATCGACCGCATTAAGGATCAAAGCAATCCATTCTTTCTATACCTGGCCTACAATGCGCCGCACTGGCCCATTCAGGCGCTCCCGGAAGACATCGCCCGGTACAAAGGCAGCTATATGCAAGGATGGGACGCTCTTCGGACTGCCCGTTACAAAAAGCTGGTTTCGCTGGGAATTATTCAAAAAGAATGGATACTCTCACCCCGCTATGAAAAGGCGCCGGAGTGGAAGGCACTATCGGCGATTGAAAAGGATCAATGGGATACCCGAATGGCCATTTATGCGGCCATGATAGACCGGATGGACCAATGCATCGGGCAAGTGCTCGATAAGCTCAGGGCCACAGGGCGCGACCGGAATACGCTGGTCCTTTTTGTTTCGGACAATGGAGGGAGCGGAGATACGGTCCGGGAGTGGAGCTATGTAACCCAAAAGACGGGTGATCCCGGCTCTGTCAATTCGATTGACAGCTATGATCCGCCCTGGGGCAATGCAAGTAACACACCGTTCAGGCTTTTCAAGAAGAATACCCATGAAGGCGGCATTGCATCCCCGTTCATTGCATGGTTTCCCGGAAAGATCAGGCCCAACAGATTAAGCAAGCAAATCGGCCACATTACCGACATCATGCCGACGCTGCTGGACGTAGCGGGCGTTCGGTATCCTGAAACATTTGGAAATGAGCAACTCACACCGCTCGCGGGCAGTTCGCTGATCCGGCTGTTCCAGCATCCTGAACAAGTTGAGAAGAAAACCATTTTCTGGGAGCATGAGGGCAGCCGGGCCGTTCGAAAGCAGGATTGGAAACTGGTCGCCGAAATCGGCCAGCCCTGGGAGCTCTACGACCTGAAAACCGACCGCACGGAAACTACCAATCTGGCTGGCCGCTATCCTGGAAAAGTGAGGGAGCTCGAAAGGGAATACCTCGAGTGGGCGGAAAAAGTAGGAGTAGTGGATTGGAATACAATTAAATTGAACTAAATCACCAAAGGGAAAGGTATGAAAAAAGTGTATCGCAAAGGGATCCGGTTGCCGATGGGTGCCCTCGTCGCGCTGGCATTATATAACGGAGCAAATGCCCAGTACGCACCCACGCCCGCTTACCAGGGGAAAATCGGTAAGACCGTCGCTGAAACGCAGCAGTCATGGCCGGAAAAGAAAAAGGCGGCTGCGGGCGCGCCCAATGTGGTCTGGATCCTGCTTGACGACATTGGTTACGGTGCCATCAGTACATTTGGAGGATTGATCCATACCCCCACGCTGGATAGTCTGGCGAATAATGGGCTTCGTTATACCAACTTCCATACAACGGCCATTTGTGCACCTACCCGCGCATCGCTGCTTACGGGCCGGAACCAGCATTCGGCGCACATGGGGCTTTTTCCCGAAACAGCCATTGGTACACCGGGCTATGATGCCATTATTCCTTTTGAAAAAGGGACCGTTGCTGAAATCCTGAAAGACAATGGTTACAACACTTTTGCATTGGGCAAGTGGCATATTACTCCGTTGGCGGACCTTACGCCGGCCGGGCCATTTAACCGCTGGCCTACTGGTCGTGGATTTGAGCAGTTTTACGGGTTTCCGTCCAGAGGAAGCATTGACCAGTGGCATCCTGAGTTGTGGGAAGGCACGCACCGCGAGCCGGACCGGCAGGACGGCAAGCATTTCAACGAGCTGATCGCCGACCGTGCGATCAGTTACCTGGCGAGCCAGAAATCGGGGAACCCCGAGAAGCCCTTTTTCCTGTATGTGGCCACGGGCGCGGGTCATGCGCCGCACCAGGTGGCGAAGCAATGGTCGGATAAGTACAAAGGTAAATTCGATGCGGGTTGGGATGCTTACCGCGAGCAGGTGCTGGCGAATCAGATCAAACTGGGGGTAGTACCCAAGAATGCCAAACTCGGGCCGCGTAACCCCGGTGTGAAGGATTGGAATACGCTTGGGGCCGACGAGAAGAAATTATACGCCCGTTTTATGGAAACTTATGCGGGCTTCCTCGAATACACCGATTATGAGATCGGCCGGGTCATTAACCATATCCGTGAATCGGGAGAGTTGGACAATACCATTGTGATCGTATCAGTGGGGGACAATGGAGCTAGCAAGGAAGGCACTTTTGTAGGAACCGTCAATAATTTCGGCACTGGTATCACGGAAGAAGAGCGTTTGAAAAAGAATATAGAACAGATCGATCTGATCGGAACCGAGTTCTCCAAAGTGAATTACCCGCTCGGCTGGGCAGCAGCCACGAATGTACCATTCAGGCATTGGAAGCAGGATGCGAATGCGGAGGGCGGCACGCATAATCCACTGATCGTTTTTTATCCAAAAGGCATTAAGGAAAAAGGCGGGCTGCGTAATCAGTACGGCCATGTTTCGGATATTTTGCCCACGACATTGGAATTGCTGAACATCAAAGCACCGGCAACGCTGAACGGCATCAAGCAGGATCCGATCGAAGGGACCAGCCTTGCTTACAGCCTGAACGACGCCGGGGCGAAAAGCCGCCATACCATTCAGTACTACGAAATCCGCGGCTCGCGCTCGATCTACAAAGACGGCTGGAAAGCGGGATCCCTACATGTTAAAGGTCAGGATTTTGAAAAAGATAAATGGGAGCTGTACAATCTCAATGAAGATTTTAACGAAACGAACGACCTGGCAGCGGCTCAACCAGCCCGGTTGAAGGAACTCAAAGCATTGTTCGACAGTGAGGCATTGAAATACAATGTGTATCCATTGAAAGACGGGACGGAGCCATTTACGTTGCCGACCGCCTACAATCATGTGGATCGGGTGGTGCTGTATCCCGGGCAATCGACAATCATCGATGTGGCGAGCCCGTTTGCGTTGAAGCGCTCCTTTTCCATTGTTGCGGATGCGGAATTGTCGGGCGTGGAGACGGAAGGCGTGTTGCTTTCACGCGGTGGAGCAGCCGGCGGTCTGAGCTTTTTTATCCAAAACCAAAGACTCCAGTTGGTGTACGCGGTTGGAGACGGGAGTAAATATGTGGTCACTTCGGCCAAC
This sequence comes from uncultured Dyadobacter sp., assembly GCF_946482605.1. The sequence goes on from NZ_CAMLSE010000001.1 coordinate 222,247, forward strand.
GCGACCTTGCCAAGCGGAAGGGTAGAGTTGAAGGCCAGCGTGCAGTACGACCAGAATGGCGGCGGAGTGGTGACTTTGTATGCGAACAATGCAAAAATAGGCGAAGGGACGCTGGCCAAAACCTCGGAAGCATTGTACCTGCACGAGGGCGTCAACGTTGGTTTTGACGATCTGACGCCGGTAGGGGATACCTATAAAGTTCCTTTTGCATTTACTGGTAAAATCAATAAGGTAACCATCGATCTCGCGCCGACGCAACAGGCGGCATTGGGTGCGAAATAGGAATTTTTGATATGTTGTTACATGCCTGACGGCATTTTATGCGGCCAAGTCGCGTAGCGACGCAACATTGGTAGCATGCATGAAGGAAGCTATTTTAGGTAAATCGCGTAGCGATGTAACAACAATGCGAACAACAGAACGGAGCCTAAGAACAACAAGAATGCAAATGAACAAATTGATCCGCAAAATCCTTCTGGCGATACTCGCGATCGCATTACACCCGGCCATTGCGCAGGATCGGCCTAACATACTCTGGATCGTGAGTGAGGACAATACTACGTTGCTCGGCAGCTACGGTGATCAATTCGCGACGACACCTAATCTGGACAAGTTTGCGACGGAAAGCATCCGGTATACCAACGCATTTTCCACCGCTCCCGTGTGCGCACCTTCGCGTAACACGCTCATCACAGGCATGTATCCGCCCTCGCTCGGGACCGAGCATATGCGGAGCGTCTACCCGTCGCCTGCATTCGTGAAGTTTTTTCCGAAATACCTGCGGGAAGTAGGTTACTACACGACCAACAATGCAAAAAAGGACTATAACACAACGGACCAGCTCGATGCGTGGGATGAATCGAGTAACAAAGCGACTTACAAAAACCGGAAGTCCGGCCAGCCTTTTTTCGCAGTATTTAATTTGAATGTATCGCACGAAAGCTCGCTGCACGAGTCACTGCCTGCATTGAAGCACCATCCGGAAAAAGTGCCTTTGCCGCCATATCACCCGGCGACGCCCGAGCTGAAACACGATTGGGCGCAGTATTACGACAAGCTGGAAGAGATGGACCGGCAGTTTGGCAAGCTTTTGCAAGAGTTGAAAGACGAAGGACTGGCCGAAAATACCATCGTCTTTTACTATGCCGATAATGGTGGCGTACTGGCGCGCAGCAAGCGGTTTATGTACGAATCAGGTCTCCATGTGCCTTTGATTGTGCATTTGCCACCGAAATACGCGCATTTGGCTACTCAGAAACAGGGTAGCGTGTCGGACAGACTCGTGACCTTCCTGGATTTTGCGCCGACGATTTTGAGTCTGGCCGACATCCGGGTGCCCGATTATATGCAGGGCGGTGCATTTCTGGGTAAACAACAAAAGCCGGAGCCTGCATATGCCTACGGTTTCAGGGGACGAATGGACGAGCGGATCGATATGTCGCGATCGGTGCGGGACAAGAAATTCCGGTACATACGCAACTATCTGCCCAATAAAATTTACGGCCAGTACCTGGAATATCTCTGGCGGGCTCCGTCGGTGAAATCCTGGGAAGATCTTTACAAAGCAGGTAAACTGAATGCGGTCCAGTCGAAATTCTGGGAGCCGAAGCCGGCAGAAGAGCTATTCGATGTGACCGCCGATCCGCATAACATCCGGAACCTGGCCGATGATCCGAAGTACAAAAAGGAGCTGGAAAGACTTCGCGGGGCCAACGAACAATGGATTCGGGGCTACAAGGATGTTGGTTTTATTCCCGAAGCCATTATCTATGAACTTGCAAAGACCACGCCATTGTACGATTATGCCCGCAGCGGAGCATATGATATCGAAAAGGTGCTCGCGACAGCAGACGCAGCTTCATCACGGAATGCGGTGCACACGAAGACGTTGATCAAGGCATTATCCGATGCTGATCCGGTCGTGCGCTACTGGGCAGCTACCGGGTTGACGGTACTGAAAGCGCCGGCCGGTAAAACCGAATTGCAGAAGGCGCTTCAGGACCGGGAACCGGCAGTTCGCATTGCCGCCGCCGAAGCGCTTTATGTATCGGGAGCAGATAGGCAAGGTGCCGTCACGGCGCTTGTTGAAGCATTGAAAAGTGACAATCCTTATGCACGCCTGCAAGCGCTGAACGTGCTCGATCTGACCGGTAAGGACGCCGCACCAGCCGCTGCCGAGGCTGGGAAAATCGCCGACCAGAAAGCAGCCATGTTTGATTACGATATCCGGGCAGCAAAGGTTTTGCTCGAACATCTCAGGAATACGAAATAACCATAAAGTAGATAGCCAACGCCAACCGCCGAAAGCAAACCATCACTTTAAAACCCAGTTACAATGAAAACTTTAAAACCAATGCTCACATTGGTATGGGTACTTTTTGCCTGTACCACATTATTCGCACAGACAGCCCCTAAGCGGGACCTCGTTTCTTTTGAGGAGTTTGAGGCCCGGTTGGCCAAAGCCGGACAGCATGCGCAGATCCTGGATGCGCGCCTGCCGGAAGAGTACGCGCAAAATCATCTGGAAAGGGCGGTCAGTTTCAGTGTTGCCAATGAGGCCGATTTTACGAAAAGCATTGCGAAACTGGACAAAACCAAACCAACCTTCATCTACTCAATCGGAAACGGCCGGAGTGGTAAATTGGCCAAAGACCTGCGGGACAATGGTTTTCGGGAAGTTACCGAACTGCCGGGCGGTTTGAGCAAATGGATTGGTTTGGGCAAACCCGTCGTTTCGACCGTTGGTGCAGGTCTGTCACTCGGCGATTACCAGGCGTCACTGAAATCGGACAAACTCGTGCTGGTGGATTTCGGCTCACGTTACTGCGGATCGTGCAAGCGGCTGGCCCCGATCGTCGACTCTCTGAAACACGAGCAGGCCGGGAATCTGAAAGTGATCAACATCGAAGCTTACGAAAATAAAGCCCTCACCAAAGAACTGGGCGTAACTGCATTACCGACACTGATCCTTTACCGGGGTAACCAGGTGGTGTGGAAAAAGACCGGCGTAACGCCGAAAGCGGAGATTGAAAGAGTGCTGGCAGAGGCGAATTTGTAGGATTGTTATGAAAACCAGTCGCTTGCTAAATTAGAAAGCGACTGGTTTTTGTTTTAATTTTTTGATAATCAATTATTTATTTTTCGATTTTAGTTTGACCCTCTTGTTGGAAGGTCTCCCAATTTTTTACTGAGCTCAGATCCTTAATAGCCTGAGCCATCTTTTGCTGATAAAATGGAGATGAGTCAAAAATAGCGTTTAATTCATCTTCCGACATTGACAAAATTTGTTGCAACAGCTTCTCATTTCTAGGGTCCTGCGCTGGTCCTATGGTTCTTTTGATATTCATGGCATTCGTTTTTGAATGATTTACAATTTGAATTGCACCCAAATCTGACAATACGGTTTAGCAGGTACATACGCTTCCCTGTAACCGTTCACAATCCCCCCAAACTGAAACCTCGGGCGCAGGCTATCCATGTTGGAGTCAATAATTTTTTGATAGAGACGCATACGCTGATTAGCGTATGCCGGAATATATTGGCCATTCTGATATCCTGAAAATGACAAGATTGTGTTTCTGTTTCTGGCCATGAATGCTTCCATAATGCGGACTATCGTCGCCAATACTTTTCGCATGTCCCCGTTGTTGCTTCTTGCGCTGTCGTCGAGTATTACCTTTTCATTTACTTCTTTCAGATCTCCAAAAGCGATGTTGTAGAGCGTAGTTTCAGCAATGTTGTGCTCAGAATCAGGAATTTGGGAGATTCGGACCAATTTTGTTATCTCACCCCTGGGACCGCAACTTAAAGATGTATAGAAATATTCGCTTCCAGTTTTTTGATAAGAATAAGTAGGGTAGTTAATGACATGTGTGTGGCTAGTCCTATGTAAAGCTTGGCTTCGACAAAAAACTATCAGGTAATTGAACACTAATTACCAAAAGGCAAACCGCCCATCCAGTTTCCTGAATGGGCGGTTGGTATTAAACTTCAAACAAATTCTAAAATATAAACTTCGTACTTAAAAAGTTCGAAGAATCCTCATGTACGATCTCGTTGATAAGCTGCTTGTTGGCGTCGTTCATTTTGAAGGCCACGAGCGAGCGGATGGAAAAGGCGCGGATGGCGTCGGGGACGGATAATGTTCCCTCGGCGCTGTCTTTACGGCCGGTGAATGGGAATACGTCCGGCCCGCGCTGGCATTGGGTGTTGATATTCACCCGGCTCACCTGGTTCACAAGCGGGTCGATCAATGCCGCCACTTCGTCGGCGTTGTTGCTGAAAATGCTCACCTGCTGGCCGTGGGTCGATTCGATCAGGAATTCGATCGTTTCTTCCAGATCGTCGAAGGGCACCACCGGTACGATCGGTCCGAATTGCTCTTCGTGGTAGAGTTTCATCTTGTCGTTGACCGGATATACGACGGCGGGATAGAAGAAAGAGCCTTCCGATTTGCCGCCGTTTTCGTTGACGACCTTCGCCCCGTGTGCTTCCGCGTCCGCGATGCAGTCATTGAGGTAGTCGATCTTATTGGTTTCCGGAAGCGGGGTAAGCGATACACCTTTCTCCCAGGGCATTCCGAATTTCAGCTCCGCAACGGCCGCATTGAATTTTTCGAGGAACGAGTCGGCCACGCTGCGGTGCACCCACACGATCTTCAACGCCGTACAACGCTGACCATTAAACGAAAGCGACCCGGTGATGATTTCTTTCACAGCAAGGCCGAGATCTGCATTCGGGGTGACGATGGCCGCATTTTTAGCGTCCAAGCCAAGCACAGCGCGGAGACGGTTCACCTTCGGGTGGGACTTTTTCAGTTCGTTAGCCACTTTGCTGGAACCGATGAGCGTCAGGACGTTGATCTTGCCCGAATGCATCAGTCCCGGAACAATGGCGTTGCCGCGGCCGTAGATGATGTTAACGACACCTTTGGGGAAGCAATCACGAAATGCTTCCTGCAACGGGTAATGCAGCAGCGTACCAAATTTCGGCGGCTTGAACAAAATGGTATTGCCCATAATGAGCGCCGGGATCAGGGTTGTGAACGTCTCGTTCAGCGGGTAGTTGAAAGGTCCCATGCAAAGCACCACGCCCAGCGGTGAGCGTCGTACCTGCGCCGCAATGCCGTCGACAATATCAAAACCGGACGAATCGCGGTCGAGGTTTTTGAGAGAATCGATTGTGGCATAGATATATTCGACGGTACGGTCGAATTCCTTGACGGAATCGGCAAACGACTTGCCGATTTCCCACATAATGAGCTTGACGATGATGTCCTTTTGCTCGATCATCCTGCCTGTGAACTGTTCGACACAGTGAATTCTTTCGGCAACGCCCATCGTGGGCCATTCTCCGCGACCGTTATTGTAGGCAATCACAGCAGCATCGAGTGCTTCCGCGGCTTCGGCGGCGGTGCATACCGGGTAACTCCCGATGAGCTTGCGTTCGAGGCCGTTCGGGGTGTTCACGCAAATAGGTGAAAACACCTCGTGAAACGGGCCATCCCAGGTTTTCATTTCGCCATTGCACAGGTATTCGCGCTGGTGGATCAGGGATGGCAGGCTGAATTCTGCCGGGATGTCTTTTTCTTCAACAAAGATGTTCCTTAGCGTGGAATTAAAATCCATTGAGTGAAATTTTTGTGGATAAGATTTGATTTAGAAAAGCGCACTGGGATAATGACGAAGTTTCGCAATTATATCCTTATCAACAAGTCAAATTTCACAGAAGTTTTTATTTAAATCTGATTTCTTCTCGTCATTTTGAAGAAACGCGTCATCAGAAAAACCGATGCGAGTGTAAGCCCGAGGATCAATCCGAGCCACATACCCGGCGCCCCCATGTCGAAATGGAAGGCAAATGCATAGCCCACCGGAATGCCGATCACCCAATAGGCGATGCCGATGAGCACCGTTGGTGTTTTGACGTCCTTGATCCCCCGCAACAAGCCCGCTCCAATGGCCTGCGTGCTGTCCGAAATCTGGAAAACCGCGGCGAAAAGCAGCAGCAATGCGGCCAGTCCGAGCACTTCCGCATTGTCGTTGAATGCTTTGGGAAGCTGATTGCGGAATACGCCGAATGCAAGCGCGCAGATGGTGCCGTACACGAGCGCGGTGAGCAATGTACTCTTGCCGATGACGAAGATCTTTGTCCAATCGTTTCGCCCGAGCGCATTGCTTACCCGGATGGAGCCTGCCTGCGCGAGGCCCATCGATACCATGAAAGTAAAGGAGGCGCTGCTCAATGCGATCTGGTGCGCTGCCTGTGCCACCGCTCCCAATGTCCCGATGATAATCCCCGATACGGCGAATGCACCGGCCTCCATACCGATCTGTAAGCTGCTCGGAACGCCGATATGGAGCAGTTCACGCCATGTGCGGGCTTTCAGGTGCCATTGGCTGCGGCCTACGGCAATGTACTTTTTGAATGTACGGTGTTTTAGTATTACAAAAAGCAATGCGAGGAACATGCAGGTACGCGTGATGAGCGTCGCCCAACCCGCTCCTTCGAGTTCGAGGCGGGGAAAACCCCAGTTACCGTAGATCAGCAGCCAGTTGAGGAGGATGTTCAACGGCATACCGGCCAGTGAAAAGATCATCGCCGTGCGGGTGTGTTCCAGGCCGTCGGCAAATTGCTTCAGGGTCATAAACAGCAGCATCGGGATAATGGAGAGCCCCATCAGTTGCATAAAAGGAATGGCGAGTTCGACAACCTCGGGGTCCTGGCCCAGATTATGCAGGTAGCTTTTGCCGAAAACCAATACCATCGAAATGGCCAGCGCGGTTAATGTGCACAGACAGAACCCGTTGAACAGGTAATGCGAAACTTGCAGGGCGTCGCGGCGGCCGTTGGCGAGGGATACCATTTGTGAAACCGAGATCGTCATACCGATCCCGATGACGAATGGAATGTTCATCGCATTGATCACCAGCGCTGCCGCGGCCAGCTGTTTGTAGCTGATGGCTCCTACCATTGCGCTGTCGATCAGGTGAAGGGCCATTTGGGCGAGTTCACCGATGATAATGGGAAATGCAAGTCTTAAAGTTTGTGATGCTTCGTCTTTCATGGCGTAGTCGTGAAGTGCAAAAAGTCTGCAAAGGTACGAAAACCGTCGCAGGGAAGGGAATGTTTCTTTTTAATATATCATTACAGTAGAGTAAAACAGGGCCGTAATGCGGTTTGTAAGGGTAACAACTTTTAAAAGGATTTGAGAAAACACTACAAGGAAATAATGGCGATTCAGAGCAGGTTGAAGCAGAGCGTCCCGCATGGGAAATTACAGGTGTGTGTGTGGTTGGGGGTAAGTTTAATGATGTCGCTGGCCATTCCAGCGGGTTCTTTTGCCCAGAATGCAGGGAAGTTGAAAGTGACGGGAAAGGTGATCGACGGGGCCAGCAGTGCGCCGTTGGGTTATGCGAGTATCAGACTATTCAAAACCGCGGACAGTTCGTTTGTATCCGGAGCAATTACGGATGAAGCGGGAGGTTTCGTGGTCGACATTGCGGCAGGTTCTTATTATGCATTGTCTGAATTTATCGGTTATAAACCACAGTATACGCCCGGTATCAAACTGACGGCCGCAAACTCCCCACTTCATCTAGGCTCCATCAAAGTGGCGGCTTCGGCGCGAACGCTGGACGAGGTGACCGTACAGGCGGAAAAGAGTTCGATGGAGCTGTCGCTGGACAAGCGGGTTTTTAATGTCGGGAAGGACTTGGCCAATGCAGGAGGCACGGCGGTTGACATTCTCACCAACGTGCCGTCCGTCGCGGTGGATGTGGAAGGTAATGTCAGCCTGAGGGGAAGTGGTAATGTACGTATCCTGATCGACGGCAAGCCCTCGGGCCTGGTGAGTATCAAAGGTGCAAGCGGATTGGCCCAGTTACAGGGCAGTATGATCGAGCGGGTGGAGATCATCACTAACCCATCGGCGCGTTATGAGGCCGAGGGGATGGGCGGTGTAATTAATATTGTCCTCAAAAAGGAGCGCAAGGAAGGCATCAATGGTTCTTTCGATGTGATTACCGGACATCCGACCAATTTTGGCGGTGCCGCCAATGTCAATTACCGGAAGAAAAACCTCAATTTTTTCGTCAACTACACCATGTCTTACCGGAATACGCCGGGCAGGAACTACGTGTATCAGGAGCTTTACCGCAACGATTCGACGTTCATCATGGAGCGCGATATGCGCAGCAACCTGAAAGGGATGGCCAACAGTGCCCGTGGCGGGATCGATTATTATTTCAATGCTAAAAATGTGCTCACGGGTGCATATACCTGGCGTACGAGCAAGGGCAAGCGTTTTTCCACGCTCAATTACCGGGATTATCTGTCCAATCTGAACAACATGACCGGCTATACACGTCGTACGCAGGACGAAACGGAGACGGAACCGAACTCGGAATATGCATTGACCTACAAAAAAACATTCAACCGCAAGGGACAGGAATTTACCGCGGATGTGCGATACCTCGACAACTGGGAGGATTCGGACCAATACTATCACGAGAATGTGTTTAAGCCGGATGGCAGCCCGTCGGGTATTCCGCCGCTTTTGCAGCGTGCAGTAAACTATGAAACGGAAAAGCAACTCCTTTTTCAGGCCGATTACATTCACCCGTTTGGGAAGGACGGGAAACTGGAAATGGGGGCGAGAAGCAGTTCGCGGGATATGACCAACGACTATACCGTGACGCAGCAAACGAGCGACGGGGGCTGGGTGACGCTCCCCGGGCTTACCAACGACTTTTTGTACGAAGAGAATATCAATGCGGCGTACGGGATTATCGGCAACAAAACCGGCAAGTTTTCTTACCAGGCGGGCTTGCGGGCTGAATGGACGGGGGTGACTACCACACTCCGGCAGACTAATGAGGTCAATGACCGGAAGTATGCCAATTTATTCCCGAGCGTTCACGCGACCTATGATTTTGCCAAACAAAATGCATTGCAGCTCAGTTATAGCCGACGCGTTCGCAGGCCGCAATACAACGACCTGACCCCTTTTGCGACTTATAGCGATAACCGGAACTATTGGAGCGGTAATCCCGATCTGAACCCCGAATTCACCCATGCTTTCGAGCTGGGTCATATAAAGTATATGTCGAAAGGCTCATTGACGTCCTCGATCTACTACCGTCATACCAATGGGAAGATCACGAGTATCCGCCGCGTACAGGATGATGGAAGCTCGTATACGCGCCCCGAAAACCTGGGTACGGAAGATGCCTACGGTGCCGAATTCGCCGGTTCATTTACACCGTATCCATGGTGGAAACTCGACGGAAGCGCTAACTTTTTCAGGGCCATTACCGACGGGACCGGCCTCGATGAAGAATTCAAAAGCGATACTTACAGTTGGTTCGTGCGGATGATGTCACGCTTTACCCTTTGGAAATCGGCTGATGTGCAGCTGAGAGGTAACTACGAGGCACCGCAACAGACACCTCAGGGCCGGAGAAAAGCACTGGCCACGCTGGATCTCTCCGCGACCCGCGACATCCTGAAAAACAATGGAACGCTTACATTGAGCATTGTGGATGTCTTTAATTCCCGCAAATTCCGTTCGATCACAGAAGGCGCTAATTTTTATGCACGCAACAGCTCCCAGGGGCGTTTGAGGCAGATTAACCTCACTTTAAACTACCGTCTGCACCAGGCTAAAAAGAAGCCGAAGGAGTCTTTGGAAGGGGAGTTTTAATCCGTTTAGGTTTCGGATGCCGGTTTAAATGCGTACCTTGTATATTCATAGCAGGGATTGATTGCTGCCGTACCTCGTCAGGTTGAATGTATTTGGGCAACGTTTATGTTATTTCTACCTTAAAAACTCAATGTTTAGGTTATGAGCACAAAACCGAATAAATCCATATACTTAGCGGACGACGATGAAGACGATTGCATGCTGTTTGAAGACGCGCTGAGAGAGGTAAGTACATCCGCAGAACTGCTGACCGCCAATGATGGGGTTGAGTTGATCGACCTGATGGAAAAACGGGTTCCACCTCCGCCGGATGTCATTTTTCTGGACTTGAATATGCCCCGCAAAAACGGCTTCGAGTGCCTGGACCAGATCCGTAAGACCAAAGCCTGGGAACACATTCCCGTCGTTATATTTTCGACCACCGGGCAGGAAGAAATGGTCCGTAAAGTACACGAGAAAGGAGCCAATTTTTTCATCCGTAAACCAGGCTCTTTTCCAAAACTGAAACAGGCGATCAAGCAGATACTGGACATCGACTGGGCCAGCCATAACTGGAAGCCGGTACCTGAAAACTTTTATTACCAATTTTGATCTGATGACTTGTTTGCTGTCTATTTTTGGAATGTATCTTCTCAAGAGGCAATCCAGGTGAACAAGTCAGAGAAAACAGGCCAGCATACAACTAACTACACCGAAAATCAGTCAAATCGAACTGATAACGAAAGCAAGTTCAGAAATACGGTAAAACAGGCCCCGGTAGGGATGGTCATCCTGCGCGGTGAGGATTTCGTAGTGGAAATGGCGAATGATACTTATCTGGCCATTGTCGACCGAGAAGAAGAAGAGTTTGTCGGGAAATCCCTGTTTACCGGTTTGCCGGAGGTGCGGACCTATGTGGAACCCATCCTGCTGAATGTACTGAAAACCGGCATAGCCTACCACGGATATGAATTTGAAGTGACGCTCCGCCGGTTCGGAAAACCTCAGTTGTGCTATTTCAATTTTGTTTATCAACCGCTTTTTGAGGACTCGGAGGAGGCTTCGGGCGTAATGGTCGTGGCGACGGAAGTTACGCAGCAGGTTTTATCCAAACACGCACTGCAGCGGAGCGAAAATCAGTTTCGTAACCTTGTAACACAGTCGCAATTTGCAAAGGCCATATTCAAGGGGCCTGACCTCATCATCAGCATTGCAAACGAAAGTATGCTGCATATTTGGCGGCGAAGCCTGAATGAAGTGGTTGGAAGGCCGCTTTACGACGTTTTTCCCGAATTGAACAACCAGAAATTTCCGGCGCTGCTGCGGCAGGTATATGAGAGCGGTACCGTATACCGCGAAAATGAAGCGGTTGTTTTTGTCGACGGCCCCGGTGGAATCCGGGAGCATTACCTGGATTTCCAGTATGCACCGATGTTTGAATTAGACGGCACGGTCTCCGGCATCATGGTATCGGTGAACGACGTGACCGACAAGGTCAGGCTGCGGCAGCAGATCGCCGAAGCAGCGGAGCGGCTGTCACTCGCAACCGATGGCACCAGACTTGCTACCTGGGACCTGAACCTTCAAACCGGAGAGATCATCTATTCGGGAAGACTGGCTACCATATTCGGATACGATGAAACGGCAGTCGTAAGCCACCGGGAACTGAGAAACCAGGTCCATCCGGACGATAGGCATAGCATTATTGAGAAAGCATTTGAAGCCGCCCTGGTGAGCGGGACCTACTATTACGAGGCGAGAATCATCCATCAGGACGGGTCAATTCACTGGGTCAGGACGCACGGGAAGATCCTGTTTTCGGAAGGTGATGTGCCGCAGCGTATGCTGGGTACCATGATGGATATCACGGACCAGAAAGAGTCGGAACTTGCATTGAAAGCCAGTGAAGGTAAGTTCAGGACACTGGCCGACTCGATGCCGCAGTTTGTCTGGACCTGTGACGCGCAGGGCAACCTGAATTATTTCAACCGCTCCATGACGGACTATTCGGGATTGGCGGCCACACAGATCGACCGGGAAGGATGGCTGCAAATGGTGCATCCCGACGATCGGGAGGATTACCGGCAGCGATGGCAGCAATCGGAGCTGGAAGGGACGGAGTTCATATGTGAGCATCGTCTCAGACGCGTCGACGGGGAATACCGATGGTACCAAAGCCGCGCGATACCGCAGGGCAATCCGGGCAGCAGTAGCCGGACTTGGGTGGGGACCAGTTCCGACATACACGACAGCCGCTTGTTCATCGATCAGCTCGAAACCAAAGTACAGCAGCGTACCCAGGAGTTGATCGTCGCTAACAATGAACTGGTAAGGACAAACATGGAACTGGCGCAGTTTGCCTACGTCGCGAGTCACGACTTACAGGAGCCATTAAGAAAAATTCAGACTTTCGCAGTCCGCATTCAGGAAACTGAAATCGAGAACCTGTCCGAAAGGGGAAAGGATTACTTTCAACGCATGCAGGCGGCATCGATGCGCATGCAACAGCTGATCGTCGATTTGCTGGCCTTTTCCAAAGCCAATGTCGCCGAGAAGCATCTCGAACGCACGGATCTGAACCAGTTGCTTCAAAACGTGCGGGAGCAGCTGAGCGATGTGATCCAGGCTAGGAATGCGGTCATCACCAGTGACAATTTGCCGGTGCGGCATGTGATCGGATACCAGTTTGAACAGCTTTTCATGAACCTGATCACCAACGCGCTTAAATTTGTTAGTCCGGACAGGGTACCGCTCATCGAGGTACGCTCAGGAGAAGTAGCCGGGGCAGCCATTCCATTAGCGGAAGCACAGCCTGGTCAGCAGTACCAGTACATTGCTTTTGCAGATAATGGAATCGGTTTCGATCCGCAGTACAAGCAACGGATCTTTCAGTTGTTTCAGCGTTTGCACAACCGGACCACCTACGAGGGTACGGGCATCGGGCTGGCGATCTGTAAGAAGATTGTCGAGAATCATCAAGGACTGATCGATGCTGTTGGAAAACCGGACGTCGGCTCTACCTTTATTATCTACCTGCCTGTGGACGACAGGCGTTAGTCCGCCTGCGCTCTTTTCCGGCGCCCGGTATAAGTGACGGCGATCCCCAGCAGGATAATTACGCCACCCACGATCATCTGAGAAGTGATCTTTTCCCCGATAAACGCCCACGCAAAAAGTCCGGTGACAACCGCCTGACTTAGCAGGCTCAGCGATACGCTTTTTGCATCCATTTGTTTCATAGCGGCACTGATCGTTAACCAACCGATCAGCTGGCAGACCAATCCCTGGATCAGAAAAACAATCCAGATGTCGGTAGTGAAATGCGAGACCGGTTGATCGAAAAACAGGCAGACCGCGAGCAGGTAAATGCTGGATACCGTCATGCTGATAGTCATAAAGCTGACGATGTCGATGCGATTCAGAACCGTCTTGCTGATCAGCATGTACGTGGCGTACAGGACTCCGGAAAGGACAGCCAATGCAAAACCTTTATCCAGCTGCATGGAGGTGAATGCTTCCAGGCCAATTAATACAACCATTCCCAGCAACGCAATCAATGTCCCGATCCAAAACCGTGAGCCTGGTTTGTCGGGAAGGAAGAGGAATGTCCCGACGCCCACCCACACCGGCGATAGATTGGTGAGCAGTGTCGCCTGCGTTGCATTGGAATAATGTATAGAAAGATTCCACACCGCGATGTCCGTCGCAAAGATGATACCGCAAATACCGATGGGCACCCAAAGGGCTTTTGGTGGAATTCGGAATTTCCTCCGCAAAATCACATACGGCAGTAAAAACAACAAACCGAAAAGCATGCGGTAAAATGCAGAGGTGATACCGGATACCGGGGCCCATTTGACAAGCACAGGGAAAATGCTGATGCTGATGATCCCGATAATCAGGTTAATGCGGGGATTTGACATAAATCGGATAAATTCAGGGCAAAGATAAGGATTCATTCAAATGCCACCTGTATGAGGGATATCGACCGTTATTTCGAACAACATGATGAACCTGCCAAAAGCTGCTTGCTTGCACTACGCGCTTACATACTCGGATTTGCGCCGGAGGTAACCGAAATGTGGCGGTACCGCATGCCATTCTACGCTCATCGCGGCAAGCGCTTTTGCTACCTGTGGACGGAGAAGAAGAGTGGAAAGCCTTACCTGGGCGTAGTGGATGGTTTTCGGATGGATCACCCAGCGTTGATAGCGGAACAACGTTCGCGGATGAAAATAATGCTTATTGCGCCAGAAGAGGACCTGCCCATGCAGGATTTGAATGAGGTGCTGTCGGCTGCCATCTCGCTTTTGTGATTATTCGTCTGCTGAGTCTGCAATGGTCTTGACCCGACCGATTTCTCCCGATTCTAACCTGACTTTGATACCATGTGTGTGGACCGGCGCTTTCGTCAGGATATCTTTCACAATTCCCTGAGTCAATTTTCCGGAGCGCTGGTCTTTTTTTAACACAATGGATACGGCCAATCCCGGTTTAATGTTCTTTCTTTCTGTGCCAGTTAGTAACGACATGATTTTAATGGGTTTGCGCAATTTTGATTTTCTGCAATATTTTGATTTCGTCGATCGAGATCGTGCTGATCAGTTCGAATAATCCGTTAATGGTTTTAAGATCGGACAGCATTTTCCGGGCCGGCGACTGATCGGCCTTTTCAATGCCCAGTTCCTTAATTTCTTTTTTTCGCTGGGCCAGAAGCTCCACCAGCCGCTGGTTTTGCGGCAACGATTCCCGGACGATTTCCAGGCTGTTGCTCGTCTTGCCGTCGATTACGTCCATAGCCGCCTGCAACTGACGGTCGATCTGTCGAATCATCATTTCAAATTCAACTGAAAACTCGGAGTACTCGAGTGTCTGCGCGTAGGTGGAAAGCGATGCGATGTAGGAGGTCAGCATGTGGCTCGTCGCTACAAACTGATGGTACTCCTCCATGTTCAGCTGCTGCCGCTTTGGCTCGGAAAGCATTTTCTGGAAGTTGTCGGAAAGATTGGCCATGGCGATGATGGCATCTTTTCGGAGTACTTTCAATTCATTGATATCCAGCTGTTTTCCTGCAAATTTGGCGGCAACGATGTCAAAATATTTTCGATTGGCATTCAATGCCTCTTTCATGTACTGTTTAATCTGCGAATGCTCCCATACGGGCAACACATAGGACGAGATTATGTAGGCGATCACCGAGCCGATTACCGTATCGACCACACGGTCCTGCAATACCGCGGTCACGTGCTGTGGGCTCAGAAAATCGAAAGACAGTATTACATACAATGTAATGCTGGTAGAGGCAACGAAATAGTTGATCTTTAAAAAACTGTAAGCCAATATCATCGCTACCATCATCAGAATAAACAGCACCGTACGGTCATCGATGAGGTACAAGAATAGGAAACCTGTGATGACACCGAGAATGGTCCCTCCAATCCGGTGAATGTTGCGTTGCTTGGTGATGCTGAATGCTGGTTTCAGAATAACGGCAATCGTGAGCAATATCCAGTAACCGTGTCCGACGTCGAAGAATAATGAGGCGGTATAACCCGCAAGCAGACCCAGTGTTACCCGTACCGCGTGCCGGAAATGGCTGGATTTCAGCGAAAGGTTATCCAGCAGAATGCGGGGGTGGTAGTCCTGCTTCGGAGTGAAATCGTCCGCTTCGACGGTTACCTGGTAATCGGTGCTGGCGTCGGCTTCATACCTGGTCGCCCGGTGCAGCTTCTTGACACGTTCGGTGACGTCCTGTAGACTGTTCAGGATTTGGCGGAGCATGATGAAATCTTCCATATTGTCATGGTTCATCTTGTGTTCGCGCATACGTTCGAATGCCCGCTGGCATTTGTTAAAAGCTTCGTCGAGGTCGTGTTTGGGGTGGGAAGCAAAGCCGCTTTGGACCGCGAGGCCGATCTGCTGGATTTCGGCTGCAAGCCAGGTAATGTAGGTCCCGAAAAGCCTCAGTACTTTGGTATGATCGAAGGCCCGGTGGAGGTTAGCGTAGTTTTGCTGGGAATTCAGGATCCTTTCAAAGAGATCGATGCTGTCGAGAAACATCAGCATCAGGATACGGCTTTTGATGGTGGATTCAGTGACGATCTCACGGGTACGGAAAAGGATTTCGCGTAGGTTCTCGTGGTTTTCGCGCAGGATGACCTGCTGGTGCACCATGCGATTGAACAACTCGTCGTAGTCCGGTTTGGCAAAATAATAATCCGCTTTGATGTAAAGCAATTTCCCCAGCTCCACAAAATTTTCTCCCAGTAATTGCTGAATCAGCTTGTAAGGAAGGAGTTTTTGAAGAATCATAAAGAGGATGAAATACCATACTCCACCCGCCGAGAAGATAGCCGCCGTGCGCAGCACCATATCGCCGCTCAGGTGGTCATCAATGTTAAATACAAAAACGAGCAGGGAAATCAAACCAATGCTGTTCACGCGGTTGCCGTAAACACCCACCAGCGAGAAAAACATTCCGAATACGATGATTTCGATAAATATGACAAAATGAAAATGCCGGAGATACCCCGTGATGCACGCGACCACAAAACAGGTGGCGATCGCGACTAGCAATGCATTCTGCCTTCTGTGATAGGGGCCGGGATTATCGGTTCCGCCGATGAGTAATGTACCGAGCGGAAACGCAATCATCTCACTTAGAATGCCATAGTGCTGAAAAATAAGGCTAGGGATAATCGTACCCAGGGTTAAACGGACACCGGTTGACAGGTAATGGCTGGAAATAAATTTTTTGAATTCGTCGAGGTAATTCATGCAGGCAGATCAACGGTGCTATTGCAATACTACTATTTTTAATTTCGCAACCCAACAAAAGGTGTACCAAAATTTGATGCCGGTGTTGGGCACAGATCGATCTGGCCTGGGCCCTTTTTTGTATATTTGGGAGGGAATAGGAGATGCCGACAGCAGAAAGTTGAGAATGCTTTCTACATTTTACGAACCATTGGCATCCCGTTATAGTTCTATTTTCAATGCGACTTGAACCAAAAGTTTTGATATTTTGAGAAAAAGGATCAAACGTAATGCCAGATTGGTCCGTTACGTAGTTTACAAGGAAACGCTCATCGATTTTAAGGACCATTTCTGGACCTTCCTGGGATCGTTCCTCGGAATAGGGCTCATTGGTCTGCTCAACGACCAAAAATTCACGGACGCCGATCATTTGTTTTTAATAGGATCCTTCGGGGCGTCGTCGGTGCTTATCTACGGCATCGTCAACAGTCCGCTTGCGCAGCCGCGGAACCTCATCGGCGGGCATCTGGTGTGCGCGCTGGTAGGAGTGACTGTTCACAAAATTATCCCGGACCAGATGTGGCTGTCGTCCGCATTCGCGGTTTCGGTTTCGATTGTACTGATGCAGGTGACCAAAACACTGCACCCACCCGGTGGTGCGACGGCATTGATCGCCAATATCGGGTCGGAAAAGATCAAAGCGCTAGGTTATATGTATGTTGTGAGCCCGGTGTTGAGCGGTGTGATGATCCTGCTCTTTGTAGCGGTGATGGTCAACCGGTTTGCAGCGCATCGCAAATATCCTGCCAACAAAAATTGGTACCGGGTTTGGGAGCGAAAGTATTTTACCAGGGTATAAAAGCAAAATAGCTGCACGAGGCAGCTATTTTGCAGGATAAGAAACTAATATTATTCGTCGTGGCCGATTTTCGCGATCGCTTTATCGATCACATACAGGCCGGTACCATCCTCACCAATGACGTCAAACAACTCGATCGCGCGGCGTGCATTGTCTTCTTCTTCGATCTGCTCGTTCACAAACCATTGCAGGAAGTTCTCGGTCGCGTAATCTTCTTCCTTGCGGCTTTGGGTAATGATGCGGTTGATAGATTGCGTTACTGCGATTTCGCTTTGCAGTGCGGTTTCAAATACACTTCTGAAAGTAGGATACTCCTGCTTTACACCTGAAACTTCGGGAGAGATCGCTGTTCCGCCAACGGTCATCAGGTAGTTGAAGATTTTCAGCATGTGCCCGCGCTCTTCGTCCGACTGTTTAAGGAAGTAGGTTGCGCTGTGTTTGAAACCGTTACGGTCGCACCACGAAGCCATCGCCAGATATTTGGCAGAAGCCTCGGCTTCCATCTTCACCTGGTTGTTTAAAAGTATCTCTATCTCCTCTTTGAGGGAAGTACGTTGTCTGAGTAAGTCTTTCATGATTTTGCTTGTTTTTACGTGTATTAGTAAGTGCAAATATCATGCGAAAGTTCAGCATTCCAAATCGTTTTAGAAATTTGGAACCGGTCTAATATAGTCTGTATGAGTAATTTAGACTAATTCTTGTTCAGTAAACAGAATTTGATGGAGCATTGAATTCAGCTCTATTGCGAAGTGAGTGCCGTTGACAAGTTCCCGCAACTGGATCACCTCACAGAGCGTCATTTTGTGGTGGAGGTTGAGGCGGGGAGCTTCAACAAACTCATAGTCAGACTCATCGGACAGGTCGAAAATCTTGCTGTGGATATCGATGCCGTTGATGAACCGACGGAAATTCAGGAAATCGTGGATTTTAAAAGAAGCTTGTATTTCGCCAAAATGAAGAACAATCCGGGAGGTTAGATCACACTGTACGCAGAAGCCTTTGGCGGTACTAAACAATTCATTCTGGGTATTCACTGACGGCAAAGAATTTGAATCGTGGAAATTGTTACACAAAGATAGATTCAAACTTTTTGACACGCAAGTTTATTTGTAAGCAATCTAATTAAATGCCGCGAGATTTAGCAGGCGGCATTTAATTAATGCTCTTCAGCTGATCAGTTGCCGGCTTTCGCCCAGTTGTCACGCAATGTCGCGGTGCGGTTGAAAACCGGTTTTTCAGGTGTGCTGTCTGGATCTTTGGCAAAATACCCCTTGCGCAGGAATTGGAACGATTCTCCTTCCTTTGCTTCGAGCAGCGCCGGTTCCGCATGGCCGGTGATGATGTGCAATGAGTCGCGATTGAGATATTCCTTGAAGTCACCGTCTTCTGAAGAAACGTCTTCGACTGAGAACAGGCGATCGTACAGGCGGATTTCTACTTCCACACCGTGCGCGGCTGATACCCAATGCAGGGTTCCCTTTACGTTGATGCCTGTGGTGTCCTGGCCGCTCTTGCTGTTTTCAATGTAAGTACAGCGCACTTCGGTGATTTCACCATTTTCGTCCTTAACAAAGTCGTCGCACTGAATGATGTAGGCTCCCTTCAAGCGGACCATTTTACCGGGTGCAAGACGGAAGTATTTCTTCGATGGAATCTCCATGAAATCTTCTTTCTCGATGAACAGCTCCCTGGTGAAAGGAATTTCACGTACGCCCGCTGCAACATCTTCCGGGTTGTTTTCGCTGTGGCACATTTCAGTAATGCCGTCCGGGAAGTTGGTAATCACCACCTTTAATGGATCCAGTACTACCATCCTCCGCAATGCTTTCTTGTTCAGATCCTCCCGCACGCAGAATTCGAGCAGGCCCACGTCGACCATATTCTCGCGTTTCGCAATGCCGATCCGCTCGCAGAAGTCCCGAATACTTTCGGGCGTGTAGCCTCTTCTCCGCATTCCGCTGATCGTCGGCATACGGGGGTCGTCCCACCCGTTTACGTGTCCTTCCTGAACCAATTGGAGCAGCTTGCGCTTGCTGGTGACAGTATAATTGAGGTTGCGGCGCGCAAATTCGTATTGATGAGAGGTATAAATACCCAGTTTTTCAATCAGCCAGTCGTACAATTCGCGATGCGGTGCGAATTCGAGCGTACAAATGGAATGCGTTACGGTTTCAATGGCATCGCTCTGCCCGTGTGCGAAGTCGTACATCGGGTAAATGCACCATTTGTCACCCGTGCGGTGGTGGTGCGCATGCTTGATCCGGTACAGGATCGGGTCGCGCATGAGCATATTGATGTGCGCCATATCGATTCTGGCGCGCAATGTGCGACTGCCGTCGGGGAATGCGCCATTCTTCATTTGTTCGAAAAGTGCAAGATTTTCCTCCACGGTGCGATCACGGTAGGGACTGTCTTTGCCCGGTTCGGTGGGTGTTCCTTTCAGCGCAGCGATCTCTTCGGAAGTAGAATCGTCCACATAAGCCAGTCCTTCGTTGATCAGCTTGATCGCGTAGCCGTAAAGGGTATCGAAATAGTCGGAAGCGTAATGCTCGTTCTCCCATTCAAAACCCATCCAGCGAATGTCATTCTTGATATTTTCAACATATTCGGTGTCTTCCGTCACCGGGTTGGTATCGTCAAATCGCAGATTGGTATAACCCGGAAACCTCTTGGTAAGACCGAAATTCAGGCATATACTGGTAGCATGCCCAATGTGCAGATAACCATTGGGTTCGGGTGGAAAGCGTGTGATAATCCGGGTATATTTTCCTGATTGCAGATCAGCGTCAATAATCTCCTCGATAAAATTCAGGCTTTTCTCTTCTTTTTTCTCTTCCGTAATCATACTAAAATGAAATTTTCCAATTCTCAAAGTTAACCTTCTTCCGGCAAATTCCGCAATCGGCCTGCCTAAATCGTAAATCCCGGCGCTTTGGCTTATTTTTGCAGAATGCGTTATTTTCTAGAATTCAGTTACCGCGGTACAGCCTATAATGGTTGGCAAAAACAGAACAATGCATTGGGCATTCAGCAAGTGCTGGAAGAAGCGCTTGCCAAAGCATTAAGAATGCCGGTCGAACTGACCGGGAGCAGCCGCACGGATACCGGGGTTCATGCGGAACAGCAATTCGCACACTTTGATTTACCCCTCGTCATCGACAACCCCGATCTGATGGCTTATAAAGTGAATGCGCTGATTCCGAGGGATGTGGCCGTCCGCAGGTTTATCCCGGTGGCCGATGATGTTCATTCGCGTTTCGCCGCGACGCACAGGAAATACGAATACAGGATCATCCGTCATAAAAACCCTTTTCTGAGTGATCTGGCACATCAGCTCAGAGGGGAACTCGATGTGGATGGTATGAACCGGGCTGCCGCGCTGTTGCTGGTGCACAACGATTTTGAGAGTTTCAGCAAGATCCACACCAATGTCAACAACTTTCGTTGCAGCATTGTGCAGGCCGAATGGATCGATTCAGGCGAGACGCTTGTATTCCACGTCAAGGCGAACCGGTTTTTGAGGGGAATGGTGAGAGCGCTGGTAGGGACCATGCTGGAAGTAGGACGAGGTAAGCTGACGGTAGAAGATTTTGAACAAATCATTCTGTCGAGAAACAGACAAAGCGCCGGAGCGCAGGCCCCGGCGGCAGGTTTGTTTTTAGTAGAAGTCGGCTATCCGGAGCATCTTTTTTCATAACCCGGACCGGACCGATCAAATACCGGCTTGGGTCGGTACATTGTTGACAAGCCTGAGAATGCCCAGCGGATTGCCGTTTTTCAGTTCTTCGGGTAACAGGGCGTCGGGCCAATTCTGGTAAGACTGTGGTCGCACAAAACGCAAAATTGAATGCCTGCCTACCGATGTGAATTTGGAGTCGGCTGTGGCGGGAAACGGCCCGCCATGGTGAATCGAAGGGCATACCTCGACACCGGTCGGTACACCGTTCATGATAAAACGCCCTGCAATCCTGGCCAACTGACGCGCGATGGCCGGATATGCACCGACTTCCGCTTCTTCCGCCATGAGCGTCGCGGTGAGCTGTCCTTTTAAATGCGAAATGGCTTCTGAAAGCTCTTCGGTGCCATCGCAGACGATCAGAAGGGAGAATGGACCGAATACCTCTTCGTGTAGCTTCGGGTTACTGATAAAATGTTTTCCGGATACCATGGCGATGGAAGCCTCCGCCTGGTTTTTACCGTCGCCGGGACGGTGCGAAATAGCCAGGGACGAAACTTCGGGCTGCTCCAATGCTTCTCCGCGTAGTTTATAATAGTTTTTACAAATCCCCGCGGTCAGCATCGTTGCGGACGCCGTGTTTTGTATATCCTCCTTGTAAGCATCCCTGAATGCCTCGAAACCCTCCGATTGTGTTACGAAAACCAGTCCTGGATTAGTACAGAATTGGCCTGCGCCCAGGCCAACCGAAGCTGCAAGGGTTTGACCCAATTCCGAAGCATGATTTTTCAGATATTGCGGCAGAACCACGATCGGATTGACGCTGCCCATTTCAGCATAAACAGGAATTGGTTCGTCTCGTTCTTGCGCCAGCCGGTACAAGGCCATTCCGCCTTTGTACGACCCGGTGAACCCTACCGCTTTACTAGCCGGATGTCTGACCAAGGCCGTCCCGACCTCGAAACCATCATCGTAGAGCATTGAAAATGTACCGTCGGGCATCCCTGTGCGCACAGCCGCGCGCACCACTGCCTGGGCAGTCAGATCACTCACGCCGGGGTGTGCGGCATGTGCTTTGACGATGACCGGGTTTCCGGCCGCCAGTGCGGGTGCGGTGTCAACGCCGGCGACAGAATAGGCAAACGGGAAGTTGCTCGAACCGAAAACAATGACGGGGCCGATAGGAACCAGCATTTTCCGAATGTCGGGTTTGGGGACCGGTGCCCGGTCAGGTTGGGCGGTGTCGATCGAAGCCTCTATCCAGGATCCTTCCCGGAGTAGGTCTGCAAACTGCATAAGCTGATTGATCGTCCGGGCCCGTTCCCCCTGTAACCGGGCTAGCGGTAGCCCTGTTTCGAAATTCGCCCTTTGGAGAAGCTGGTCACCCAATGCAAGTATTTCTTCCGTGATCGCGACCAGGAAATCTGCACGTCGGGCGGCCGGGACGCTCGAATAGCTGTCAAAAGCGCTTTCAGCGAGTTGCATGGTGCGCTCTACTTCTTCGGCGGTTGCACTGTAAAAATCTTCCGCCAGGAATGTGTCTGTCGCGGGGGCATAGGCTTTCAATTTCCGGTTTCCCTCGGCAGAAAGTGAGTATCCTATATAGTTCTTTCCTTGAATGGATGTCATGGGTTGTGAAGCGGATTGATGATGGGTATAAAAAAGAAAAGTTTGTGCCATCCGGAGACCACACAAACTTATAAATGCTGTATTTGCAAAACCTACTGTCTCCGGAACGCCGGTCAGACCAGCCTGCCGATAATATCATCCACTGAAATGCCTTCGGCCTCTGCTTTGAAATTCCGGATAATGCGGTGGCGTAATACCGGCAATGCGACGGCCTTCACATCCTCGATATCGGGAGAGTATTTGCCGGATAGCAATGCATTGCATTTCGCCGCCAGGATCAAGGCTTGCGATGCACGCGGCCCGGCGCCCCATTCCAGGTAATCATTGGTATCCTTCACCGCCAATCCGCCGGAGGGCCGCGTTTTATGGACGAGCTTAACGGCGTATTCGATCACATGGTCGGTTACGGGGACACGGCGCACCAGGTGTTGAAAATCGGTGATCTCCTCGGCGCTGATTACCTTTTTAACCTCATAGCGGTTGTCGGTAGTGGTACTCTTTACGATATTGACTTCCTCCGCATACGATGGGTAGTCGAGCTGGATCATAAACATAAACCGGTCGAGCTGTGCTTCGGGCAGGGGATAGGTGCCTTCCTGCTCGATCGGGTTTTGAGTGGCCAGTACAAAGAATGGCCTGTCCAGAGAATGTTTTGCACCGGCAATGGTCACCGAATATTCCTGCATCGCTTCGAGCAACGCCGACTGGGTTTTGGGAGGTGTCCGGTTGATCTCGTCCGCCAGGATAATGTTGGCGAATATGGGGCCTTTAATGAATTTGAAGTTACGGTTCTGATCCAGGGTTTCGGAGCCCAGGATATCGGAAGGCATCAGGTCGGGTGTAAACTGTATCCGGTTGAAATCGAGGTCAAGGGAGGAGGCGATCGTTTGAATGAGTAGCGTCTTGGCGAGACCCGGAACGCCTACCAGCAGGCAGTGCCCCTGGCAAAAAATAGCGGTGAGCAGCCTTTTCACTACATCATCCTGTCCGATGATCACATTCCCGATTTCACTACGGATTTTATCATAAGCTACTTTCATAGCTTCGGCAGCCTCTACGTCCGATGAATACTTCACGTTATGTTTGGATTAGATTTTCAACTCGTTTAAAGCAAGACTGTCGTCCGTGAACGCTATAAATCGTCCCCTTTGGCGGCCAGGCCAAGGACCTTACAATTTCTGTACTCGGGTTCAATGCTGATAAATACATCGCCCTGTGCTTTTTTAAACCACTCTTCCAGCGCGTTGTTGCGTTTATTACTCAACACGATCTGAGCCAGTTTTTCGTAGTCATCGTGTAAATTGGCAGTATGCGGCTCCGACTTGCTTTTGTACCAGAGTACCCGCATTGCGCTGCTGCCGTCTTCCAAACGATAGGACACGGGCATGCTGAGATCCCCCACCTTCATAGTATCGATCGCGAAGTATAGCGCAGGGTCCATTGAAGCATCCAGCGTGAGTTTAGACAGGCCTGTGTTTCGGTCCTGGATCAGTCCACCTGATTCGGCGGTCTCTTTGTCGTCCGAATTGTCCAGGGCTGCTTTGGCGAATTTCAGAGAGTCACTTTTAATCAGGATCCGGAGGCTGTCGAGTGCACGGGTCGCCTGGGTCATATCGGTGCCCTTGTTATAGTCGGGGCGGAGCAGGATGTGGCGGGTGTGGTATTCAGCACCCCTGGTTTCCAGCATTTTAATCAAGTGGAAGCCGAACTGGGATTCGATGATGCCTGACATTTCGCCTGGTTTAAGTGCAAGTGCCGCACCTTCAAACTCAGGTACCATTGCACCGCGTTTAGCGAAACCGAGGTCACCACCGACTTTGGCAGAACCAAGATCTTCGGAATAGATCTGCGCCAGATTGGCAAAATCTTCACCTTTTTCAGCCCGCTGCCGGAGGTCCTGCAATTGCTGGCGTAACTTCTCCTTTTGCTCACGGGTAACGGTTCCCTTTTTGACAATGTGGCCTACCTCAACTTCCGATGGAATGTAGGGCAAGCTGTCTTTGGGGATGGAATTGAAAAACTTGCGTACCTCGGAAGGTGTGATTTTCACATTCCCCGAAATGGTGCGCTGCATTTTTTCTACGATTTTCTGGTCCTTAACCTGCTGGCGAAGCTCGCCTTTCAGGTTTTCGACGCTTTTTCCGTACGCTTCGACGATGTTCTTCTCCGAGCCGAAGCGCTGGATCATGTAGTTCATTTTAGCATTGAGTTCTCCGTCCACTTCCTTGTCTTCCACGGTCACGGAGTCGATCTCAGCCTTGGCCAGCAACATTTTGTTGATGATGAGCGATTCGAGCAGCTGGCATTTCTCGGGCGCTGTCCTTCCTTCGGCCTTGTACTGATTGTACATTTCTTCCAGCTCCGAATTCAGGATGTAGTGGTTATCGACTCGGGCGATAATCTTATCCAGGCTCACTCCCTGCTGACCTTGTCCGTAGCTGATTGCGCTGATAAACAGCGAAAGAACTACGATTAAATGAGCCGTGATCAATTTATTTACTTTCATATAACTCCTTGGATTCTGATTGGATTACTGGGGGTTTTATTGTATTAAATTCCTAAAAATGAAACAGATTCGATTTGTGAATGCTAAAATAAGGCTAACGCTTAATTTTTTCTAATTCCTGTGCATTGACTTTAACCGGGAACGTTTGCTGTAACCTGGCCAGCCACTGCTTTTCCAGCTCTTTTTGGTAGTCGTTGATTACACTTCCGCGGGCTTCCAAAAACGTTTTCGGCCGCGGAGGGTCGATTTTCGCAATATTCGCCCATTTTACAGCGCCGTTTTCAGTAAGTGTCTGTTCGCCAGCCTGCCATTTGAACGCATTCAGAAGCGGGTCTTCTTTTGTAAAATACCCTTCCCGGATGGTTACAGCATCAGGATTTTCTGAATTGTAAACCTTTTCCACATCCTTTTTGGATAAGCTGTAAAACTGGAAACTGACCCTTCTGTTGCGTTCTGATTCAGCACTCTGACGGAACGAGCCGTAGTCTTTCTCTATGATACGCAAAATTGGGATGTTTCGTGCATTTAAATATTTCACAACATTCCTGACGCGGGTCGCTGATGTGGTTTCAGGCTCATCGCCGGCCCGGTATCCGGCTATCTCAACGATATAGTCCGCATTCTTTTCCATAATAATGTAAAGGTCATTCAGTACATCCAGTTGTGGATTCCCGATCTCTGCGGAATTAGCCGGGAAAAGGATCTCCTGAGACCTTCTTTCGAGCTTATATGGACTGGTGGCCAGTGTTTTTCTGACCGAGTTCAACAGTTGCGTGTCTTTCGCGGCTACGATTGTTGCCATGGCACGTTCGGGAAAATTGTACCGACCTTTGCTGCGTTCGTAAAAATTCCGCTGTCCGGTCGAATCGGATAGCGAACGCTGCCACACCTGTTCTTCCATAATCTGTGATAGCAATACTCCCTCGCGGATCTCGTTCATCAGGCTGCGGAATTCAGGGCTGCTTTCTTCCAGATGCTCCCTTTCGTAGGCGGCGAGGCTCTCCGTGACATAGTCATCATAGTAATGCCGGAAGAGCACGCTCGGAGAAGTATCTTTGGGTTTGGGTTGCTGTCTTCTTTTGACGTAGTTCAGGAAAGAAAGTGCGTCGTAAGGTTTTTCTCCGATCCGGAACAGGATTATGTTTGCCCAGTCCGCAGTTACCGCACGCTGGTAATCCCATTTGCCTGTGCGCAGGGTGCTGTCGCCTAGGGGCGCGATGAGGTTCCATTGGTCTGCTGCTTCTTGGACAGGGTACTTTTCTCTCAATCTTTTTGCATTAGCCTGCTCGATCACTTTTGCGCGTGAATCGTTGACAACCTTTTTCCGGAGTGTTGGGGCCATATTCGCGAACGTTTCCAGCGGCTTCTTTTCAACCAGACGGATAATATGCCATCCGTACATCGTCAGCACCGGTTTTGAATACGAATTCGCCCGGGTCAGTCCAAATGCGGCTTCTTCGATTTCAGGCACCATCTGGCCTGTGCCGAAGATTGGCAGCAAGCCCCCATTCTTTCTCGACTCGCTGTCATCCGAGTAATTTGCGGCGACCAGATTCCATTCGTCCCCGTTCTGCAACCGGGTATAGGCCTCTTCGATCCGGGTTTTTGCCGATTCTTTTTGTGCGGCTATGGCAGCAGTGTCCACTTTTATCATAATATGTGCTACCCGCACCATTCCTCTGTTGGGACGTCGTTCATTCACCTTAATGAGGTGATAGCCGGTTTTGGTGCGCACAGGCTGGGATATCTTGCCGACAGCCAATGTATAGGCTGAGGATTCTATTGGATAGAGGGTCTGAAAAGCGGTGAAGTAGCCCAGGTCACCACTGGTAGTCTTAGCCGTAGGATCTTTCGAAAACCTGACCGCCATATCTCCGAAATCGGCACCTTCTTCCAGCCTTCCGCGGAGCGAAATGGCAGCCCTGTAAGCTTCCAGCGTATCTGCCGGGGAGGCGTCTTCCGAAACGCCGACCAGTATATGGGAGGCGCGGACCTCGTACTTCAGACGATTGTAGGCTTCGGTGGTTAGTTTTTCAACGAACGCTTTGTCGACCAGGTGATTTTTTGCCAACTGGTCGCGATAGGAGGAAATTTCCTCCCGGTAATCGAGCGTGGTGTCTTTTCCTTCGGCTTTCGCTTGAAGGACCTTCACCTTCTGATCCGTATAAAGTGGCAGATATTCTTCCGGTGTCAATGGTTTGGCGGAGTCGGAGGCAAATTTGTTCTTGTTGTAAGAGTCCTGGTATTCGTCAATGGAGAATTGCTCGTTGCCGATTTCGATGAGGGGTTGGGTTTCGGCGACCGTCTGCACAGGCGGAGCCGAGGTTTTACATGCGGTGACAATGAAAATCGTAATGAAACCAATATGGAACTGGAATTTGGACATATTCGGAAATTGTATTAAGCTATCGGTGCTGCCTTAGTTAACCCGCAATAGCGCTCAAATATTGTAAAGCCAGCAAAGTTAGCCGCTTTCTGGTCAGGAAAAAAAATGCGGGCAGGTATGTGATTTGTCTGTATGAATTTCCCCATTCCAGATCGCACGGCTAGGGCGATTTGACCCCATTTAAAGCGCGTAATTTTTGTAACTGATTTTAATAAAAAAGCTTATTTACGATATATTATAACTTAAAAAAGATTTAGTGTTCCAATTGTCATAAAGCTGCCGTTCGGATCAAATTCAGGAATGGTTTTTTAAGAACTTATTCTACAAGATTAACTTCAACGGTATATGGAAGCGAGCAACGGAAATGAGTTCATTCAACTGATACGCTCATTGTGGAATGAGCAGAAAACGAGAGAGATCCTATATCTGGAAGCCTTGAAAAAAGACGGCATGGGCCCGTTCCGCCGCTTACTGAGCCAGGGGCATGTCAGCGCCGTTTTGTTTCAGAAAGAAATAAGGGCGATTTATGATTATTTCAAATGCTTTTTGAATGATCATGAACTCGCCGAATACAATCATATTTCCGCTCATGCTTCACTGCTGCTACTGGAAAACGCCAGGGAAAAAGAAGAAGTAGCGTCTTGTCTGAAGAAGATAGAGGCGGCTGTCATTCAGCTTTATAAAGGTGTCAGGAGTTACCTTGAAAGGGAACCGGAGGCCCGGCGCCTGGTGGATGAACACCTGAGCCGAACCTCCGAATTTTACGATATGCTGTGTAAACTCGAGGCCGGTGGCCGACGTAGTTTTGGCCTGACCGCAGCCGCCTGATCAGATTTCATACAGTTCAATCGGCAACTCGTCCGGATCTGCAAAAAAAGTAAACTTCTTCCCTGTAAACTCGTCTACTCGAACCGGTTCAGGGAAAATACCCTTGGCATTCAAATCCGAAATAGCGACTTCGACGTCGGATACTTTGAATGCAATGTGTCTCAACCCGCACGCTTCCGGGCGGGACACGCGGGGAGGGGGGGCAGGGAAGGAGAATAGCTCGATACAATACTGTCCATTGAGCGAAAGGTCCAGTTTGTACGACCCACGTCCTTCACGATACACTTCGCGGTCTATATTGAATCCCAGAATTTCCGTGTAAAATCGTTTCGACTTCTCGTAGTCGGAGCAAATGATGGCGATGTGATGTATGGCCTGTAAATGCAGCATATCGGAGACAATTTTTGAAAGTATCCCCAAATATAGAACAGCCGGTCAGATCTTGATGAAAATCTTCTTGTTGTACATCCAACGCAGGATCAGCCACTCGGTTAGCAGGATCAACGCACCGCTTACGAGCGAGCTATATGCCTCCCCGAATACAGAGTCATAGTTTTGCCCCAGATGGATTTTGAAAGATTCCCGTATAAAACTGCCGAATCCATCGGCGATCACGTAGGCGGCGATGGAGTTGGTCCCGATCACTATCAGCGGGAAAAACCAAGGCTTGTTGTCTTTTACATCAACCACAAAATAGAAGGCGGAAAGCAGCAAAAAAGCACAGCCGCCACTGAAAAGCGTCCAGGCAGGTGTCCAGATGCGTTTCACAATGGGATTGAGTCCGGTAAAATGAAGTAGCAAAGCGAGGACGAAAAGCATTACCGCCGTAATCGCAAAGCGTTTTAGGAGTTCGACCGACGACGTTGCCGATTTTAACCACTGCCCCGCAATTAAACCCAGTATCATTGTTCCCAATGTGGGAATAAAGCTGGTTGTGCTGTAACCGCCGCCATTGAACTGGAATGGTTTCTCGCGTGGGAACAGGTTCATAAACCACCGGTCAAATGCCCATGCTGCATTGGTATTTTTGTTCCAATGCGCTGCAAAACCCCTCAGGTTGTGCTCCCAGTCTGCCGTCGTGCCGGTTTGTGACCAGTCAAAACCCTGGCCGGGGAGCGGATACAACGCAAATACGGCGGCATAGCCTACGAGAATAATGCATAATGCGCCCCATTGAATTTTTTCAGAGGTGAATCCCAATGCAAAAAGGATCGGGTAGCCCATACCTATTTGCGTCAGCGTATCTTCAAATGTAAAATTGGTTTGCTCCGAATGCATCGACCGGAGGAAAATGCCCAGCAATATCAGGATCAGGGATCTTCGAATCGTGTGTAGCCACATGATTGCCGTGGACTGATTTTTGCTCGAACGGCTCGCCATCGAGTAAGGAAGCGCCACGCCCACAAGGAATGAAAAAGACGGCTGAATGAGATCGTGCAATGAGCATCCCACCCAGGGGACATGACTTTGATGAAAATCCAAGAAAGCCCAGAAGGCACTATCGGGAAATGCTTCGGCCACCCGGCCGTACCGCAGCACTTCGACCATCATCAGGAACATTACAAATCCACGATAAGCGTCCACAGACGACACACGTTGAGGCGGCAGGGTAGTAGTTTCTTTCAAAACAATGCGGTTTAGGGGAATGGTTACCTGGAATACTGATAAATGACCTGAAAGGGTTACACCCCAAAAGAAAAAACCTCGCAGGATTTACCTGCGAGGTTTTTATGGGAATCCTGGGCAAATGCCCGTTACACATTCATTTTTTTCAACTCCTTTACCGCATGGTCAGCCGCGCGCGCAGTCATGGCCATATACGTCAGCGACGGGTTTACGCATGACGCCGAGGTCATGAAGGATCCGTCCGTTACGTACACGTTTTCAGCGCCCCAAACCTGGTTATGTTTGTTCAATACAGAAGTTTTAGCGTCGTTACCCATCCGGGCAGTACCCATTTCGTGGATACCAATGCCGGGATGCTTGGACTCGTCGTTGTATGGAGTTACATTTTTCAAGCCGGCTGCTTCAAGCATTTCGGCAGCGTCGTTCATCATATCCTGACGCATTTTTTTCTCATTGTCGCCGTAAGCAGCATCAAAGACGACGATCGGAAGCCCCCACTTATCTTTCTTGGTAGGGTGCAGTGTGAACCTGTTTTTTCCGTCCGGGATCATCTCTCCGAAACCGCCCAGGTTCATGCTCCAGCCGCCTGGCTGCGATATCGATTTCTTGAAGTCGGCTCCGAAGCCATCCGTTCCGACACCACGTCCCCAGCTTTCGCGGCTGGCTCCGCCCTGGTAGCCGAATCCGCGGATATAGTCGCGTTTGTCGGTGCCCCAGTTGCGGTAGCGCGGTACGTAGATACCGTTGGCACGGCGCCCGAAATAGTATTTGTCTTCAAAACCTTCCATGTCGCCCCGGGCACCTACCGCGAGGTGGTGGTCCATAATATTGCGGCCAAGCTGGTCGCTGTCATTTCCAAGTCCATTCGGGAAGCGCTTGGATTTGGAGTTCATCATGATAGACGAGGAAGCAATGGCCGAGGCGTTCAGGAAAATGATTTTGGCAAAATATTCCTTTGTTTCCAGCGTGTTCTGGTTAATCACCCTTACGCCGGTAGCTTTGTTAAGCTTATCGTCGAAGATTACTTCCGACACGATTGTATCAGGTAGTAATGTCAGGTTGCCAGTCTTCTGAGCCGCGGGCAATGTTGCCGCCTGGGTACTGAAATAACCTCCGTATGGACATCCGCGCATACACATGTTGCGGAACTGGCAAGCGGCACGTCCCAACTCGGTATGGAATGGCTGCGGTTGTGTAAGGTGCGCTGCACGCCCCATGATGACATGGCGGCCAGCGAATTTCTTCTCAACTTCACCTTTCACGTGTTTTTCAACGCAGTTCATTTGCATCGGGGGCAGGTAGTTCCCATCGGGAAGCACATCCAGGCCATCTTTCGCACCGCTGATCCCAGCAAACTTCTCCACGTAGTCGTACCATGGAGCAATTTCAGCGTATCGAACCGGCCAGTCGACGCCCACGCCATCCTTTGCATTGGCTTCGAAATCGAGCGCATTCAGACGGTAGCTCTGGCGTCCCCATAGCAATGAGCGGCCACCGACGTGGTAAGCACGGATCCAGTCGAATTTGCGCGTTTCGTCGTAGGGATTTTCCTTGTCGTTTTCGAAAAGATACCGGTGTTCTTCATTGGCGGTATAGCCTGTGCGCATGCCGGCCCAGTACTCTTCTTTGGCCTGTGTTGTGACACGCCCGCGGTGTTCAAGTTCCCAGGGAGCTAGTGTTGCCGTCTTATAGTCAACAATATGCTTGATGTCTCTGCCTCTTTCCAGCATCAGGACTTTCAATCCTTTTTCCGTCAATTCCTTCGCGGCCCATCCGCCGCTGATTCCCGAACCAACCACTATGGCATCATAAGTGGCCTGTTTTGTTGCTTTTAAGTTCAGATTCATGATGAATATTCGTCAATATTTTTAAATAGGGCCGCTATCGGCCGATTAGGGTTCGCAGGATTACATTGCCCAGGCTTTCTGGCCTGGTTTCAGGTCAATGCAGCCATCGTACCGGCCAGGAACGGCCACATATTCCAACGACTGGGTCGCACCCGGTTCCGAAGTAAAATAACCCAGCAATGTCAGTTCTTTCATCAACCGGAAGAATGGCACGCCGGCATCGGTGTATTCCTTGCCTGCTTCCGTATATTTTTTCTTTTCTTCCCCTGCTTTGGCAAGCTCGTCTTTGGCAGCCGTTTCCATTTCTTTCAGGATGGCGGTTTGTTCTTCGGGCTTGGCTTTGAGGAAATCCTTTTTCTCTAGTTCCGACAAGCCTTTGCTGAAGCTGTCCTGATCCTTGGCTGCGTAGCAATCTTTCAGCATCATTTCAATGAACTCGCCTACTTTTGCATCCTTGGCCCCGGGAGTATCGGTTTTAGGAATAATGATCTCCGCCACTTCCGAAACCAGCGCCTTGCGGTCTGCCGAAAACGGGAAAGTTATTGCTGAGGAGCTTTCTGTCGACGACTTACAGCCTTCCAGAAAAGCCAGCATGGTGGGCGCGGAAAGTGTGCCACCCATTAACAGTGCCACACGACCAAGGGCATCACGTCTTTTCATCTGATATACTTAATATAGGTTAACAATCCAAAGTGTAATAATACATTTGATTAGTGCAATTTTGAATAGCCTGCTAATTTATGAAATATTCTCAGTTTTTGAATTGTTAGAATGATTCTATATAGACTCAAAAACCGTATTCGGCTATGTCAGAGTGTGGTCGGAGGGATTAAATTTCCATTAAATGTCACCAGCGAATTCGTAAAGACAGTCACTGCCGGTAAGCCAACGCTTCACAGAACCATTAAATTGCAGCCGCGGATATCTGAATTGTCGAAGCGGCCCATTACATAGAATGTCCCCCGCTTTTCCCCGAATCGTCCCAGGTCCTGCGTTTCAATAAAAGAGCATGTGTCCAGATTTGCCAGGTCGACTACATTGATGCCGCCCGTTTTCAAAGACCCCGAATGATAGTCGCTGAGCGCAAAGGGATCGTTGATATCCCTCAGCAGGATGCGCATCGAATAACCGGGAGAGAACAGCCCGGAACCGTGAGAATAGCCCTGAGACAGTAGTTCAGTCATTCCGTATTCGGAATGGATGACCGGAACCCCGAGGCTACCGGTCAGTATGTCGTGCACCTCCTCCCGGAGAAGCTCCTTTCTGCGACCTTTCATGCCGCCCGTGTCCATGACGGTCAGGTGCGGGATGTCACGCAGAAATGACAAATCATAGCGTCCCTCTGCCAGGTCCAGCAGGGCGAACGTGACACCCAGCAGCAATATACCCTTTCCATCAGGGTGATCGGCCATGTATTTCAGGTTGTGCAGCATTTCATCCGTATTGTTCAGATAGAACCCCGAGAACTCGGAGGCGCTCTCCTCAATAAAATGTTGCATCATATACACGAGCGAAGAATTGTTTCGTTCAAGGTATGACGGTAGCAAAGCCAGAATGTGGAAATGGTTCAGATCACCATAGCTTTGCTGGAAAATACGATAGGAAACCGCTTTGTAAAGTGGCTCATCATATAAATGGTGACTGCTGGTTGCCTGCCCGGTAGTTCCGCTGCTCTGGAAAACAACCGATGCGTTTGTTGAATGGCCCGTGGCGACACGATGGCTTTTGAAGAACTGAATAGGAAGGAAAGGGACTTGAGTCAGTGCAGTTATATTTGCCGGAACGACACCGAGATGTTGAATGTAGGACCGGTACACGTCGTTATATTCCGCCTGATAACGGAAAATCCGGAGAGCCAGCGCTTCAAAATCGGCCGGTTCGACAGTTACGATCTGCTCCCGGAGAGCCCCCCGTATTTCAGCAATAGTTTTGTTGTTTTGAAATTCCAATCCTGTTACTTTCGTAGGTAGTAAAAAAGCAAAGTTAAAAATAGAAGTGATATGAAGGTGAAAGTTTCCCTGTTCATCATGTTGGCCGTTGCAGCGGCGGGATGTGTAGATATTCCCGATTTCAGTGATACGCCGCGAATTGATTACAATGGGGTTTCACAGTCAACCGAGGTCAATGACTCCACCGGTAAAAAGGTGCGGGAGAATGTGGTCATTACCGTTGATTTTGAAGACGGCGATGGCGACCTGGGGGCGTCGGCACAGGAACGGTCCGATTCCAGCTTCCTGCGCCCTTACGGGAACTGGGGAAATTATGAACTGATCACCGCTCGCCGTGAAGCCAATGGGAAGTGGACTGAATCCATTCTGGCGGAAGATCAGTTCAAATGGATGCCCATCCTGAAACCGGACGGCAAACCAGGCCCCATCAAAGGTAAGCTGGATCTTAATACGAGCTTCCTGTATGGTAACAGCACCGTGCCTATCTGGGTCAGATTTAAAGTTCGCATCCGGGATCGTGCATTGCGCGTGAGTAATCAGATCCAAACGGATAGTATCCAGGTGCCAGGTTATCGTTAAATGGAGTAGCCGACACTGCACAACGCTATTTTAACACATAATGCCATGAAATTTGTTTACCTGACGACCTTTTCCCTGGCTATTGCTTTTACCGGATGTAACCCTACACCGGATTTTGATTCAGTTCCGAAGATCAGCTACGCAGGGATTTCAAAAACAGAGCAGACGGATCCCGTATCCGGCAAAAAGAGCGACAGGGTAACCGTGACGGTTACATTTGAGGATAAGGAGGGCGATTTGGGAGCTGCCGTCAGTGAATACAACGATCCTGCATTTACTTCACAATACGATGACTGGGGCAACTACGAATTGGTGACCGTCATTAAGGAGCTGAATGGGGAGTTGACCGAAATGGTTTTTACCGAGGATAAGCCCAAATGGTTCCCTATTATGAAAACCGACAAAGGGACCGGTTCTATCAAAGGCAAGTTGGATCTTAACTTCGATCGTCGCCATGGTAATTCGACGAAGATGATCGAGCAAAAATTCAAGGTCCGTATCCGCGACCGTGCATTACATTACAGCAACCAGATCGAGACGGACTTCATTACGCTGCCAGGCTACCGCTAGTCTGCTTCCGGAAATAGACTAATCATTAGCATTGGCGTTGAGGATAATTCTGAAAGTCGTCCCTTTCCCGGCCTCTGAGTTTTTTACGAAAAGCTTCCCTGCGTGATAATTCTCAATAATTCTTTTAGCGAGCGTTAATCCCAATCCCCAACCCCGTTTTTTAGTACTGAACCCCGGGTTGAATATTTTGCTGATCTGTGCCTTGCTCATGCCCTTACCGGTATCGGCGATGTCGATCCAGATTTCCTTTGCCTGAGGCGGCGCCTGAAGTGTGACATGGATTTCGCCAATACCGCTCATGGCATCCACGGCATTTTTACAGATATTCTCGATAACCCATTCAAACAGGTTTTTATTTAGAAGCGCCGTTTGCTCCTCCGCCAGTTCGTTGTGGACTGTGAACTTCACCTTGGACGATACGCGTTTTTCGAGATAATTGATAAAATGCGTGACGATGGCTGCAATGGGCTCCTGTTTGAGGGTAGGGACAGAACCAATGTTGGAAAATCTTGTAGTAATCATTTCCAGCCTCACCACATCCTTTTCAATCTCCTCGGCAATGGACGGGTCGAACGTGGGGTCGCTGCGGAAATACTCGACCCATGCCATCAGGGACGAAAGCGGTGTGCCGAGCTGGTGCGCCGTTTCTTTTGCCAGCCCCACCCAAACGCGGTTCTGCTCCGCTTTGCGTGCGGAACTGAATGCCAGATAAGCCAGGTAGCCGATCAGGAGCATTACCGACAGTTGCAAAAACGGGTAGTAACGTAGCTGGGTCAGGAGGAACGAGTTGCTGTAATAAATGCGGCCTGTGCGGCCTTTTCCAAGCTCAACCGGAATGGGTGGATGTTCGAGCTTCATTTCTTCCAGCTTTTCCTGGATGATCCTTTCGCGTTCCCGGCGACTTACTTTTTCAGGAAACTTGATATTCTTGTTGGGGTTTGGGAGATTGTTTTCGTCGACATAAATCGCCGGTATTTGGTAGAAATTTACGGCATCTTCGATCACCTGATAAATGACGTTGAAATTTTCGTCGAGCGGACTGTTTACCACGTACCGCAACCCTTCCGCATACAATTGCACTTCACGCTCCTCACGCTCTTCCAGCTCCTCCACGAGTTTATCGGTGTAAAACAGGGAACCGATGCTCAGGATCAGCAATATGATGCCAATCATGTATTTGTAAAAGCTCTTCTGATCGTAGGTGTCCATCAATGAACGGCGTAAACGCTGGCTGTTCAGGATGGCTACCGGGTGGAGTCTGAAACGTGGTTTTTCCTTTGGGGTTTCGCTAATCATTCCAAGTCGGGCACATTACGCACGATGTTAATGTTATAGTCTACAAATAACGTAAATAATTTAAGGTTAGTGGCTTCAAGCCCGTTTAAGTTGGCCGGAACGGTCATTTTGTAATATGACAAAAGTCATGTTTTTCCGTCTTCGTTACCGGTTATTTTGTTCTGTTCAAGCGGAGTTTATTTAAATGCTTTCTAAATAACTGAACGGTCATTGTTCCACGTTTCTATTATGATTTTTGTGCTGTATTTTTGTGAATCGAATTAGACTAAGTGATGTATAACCAGTTCAAATCAGTAAGTTTATCACATCGGAATGCTCCTCTTGCTATCAGAGAAAAGCTTGCATTGAATGAGGCGGAAGCAAAGAGCATGATGCTTCGTCTAAAGGATTTTTTCGATATCGCCGACGTCCTCACCGTATCTACCTGCAACCGCACCGAAATATATTATTCCTCTGCCAGCGACCTTAATGAGGAGATTATCAAGCTCCTGCTGATCGAAAAGGGAATTACGGAAGGAGATTCTTTTCACGCCTATTTCGAACAGTTTTCAGAAGGCGAGTCGGCTGTGCAACATCTTTTCCACGTTGCAACCGGTTTGCAGTCCCAGGTCGTAGGGGATATGCAGATTCCCAATCAGATCAAACACGCCTATCAATGGTCGGCGGACATGAACATGGCCGGGCCGTTTTTGCACCGGTTGTTACACACTATCTTTTTTGCCAATAAAAGGGTTGCACAGGAAACATTTTTCCGGGATGGTGCAGCGTCTGTGTCCTACGCGGCAGTGGAATTGCTCGAAGGGCTGATGCCGAACCCGAAAATACTTGTCGTAGGGCTTGGAGAGATCGGTACCGATGTGTGCCGGAACCTGTCACAGAATACAGACACCGAAGTGACCCTGGTCAACAGAACACGCAGCAAGGCTGAAAACCTGGGTGCCGAACTGGGTTTCCGGGTTGCCGATTTCGCAGATATCGAAGCCGAGATATCACGTGCCGACATTATTGTATCATCCATTCAGCGTGACGAACCTTTCTTTACGAAGGAAATGATGGTCCGCCTGCGTGGCATGTCTTTCAAATATTTCATAGACCTTTCAGTTCCCCGCAGCGTTTCTCCGGAAGTGGAGGAGGTTCCCGGTGTAATGCTCTATACGATCGACTCCATTCGTTCTAAGGCTGATGAGGCATTACAACGCCGCATGGATGCCGTACCGCATGTGGAGGAGATTATCAACGAAGCTGTTGTGGAGTTCAATGACTGGTCGAGGGAAATGATCGTGTCACCCACCATTCAGAAATTGAAGGGAGCTCTTGAGCAGATCCGGAAAGAGGAGCTGACGCGTTTTACAAAGAGCCTGAGCGAGTCGGAACTTGAAAAGGTGGAACGCATTACCACCAGTATGATGCAGAAAATCCTTAAACTGCCAGTACTTCAGTTGAAAGCAGCTTGTAAAAGGGGTGAAGCGGAAACACTGATCGACGTTTTGAACGATCTGTTCAACCTCGAAAAAGAAAAGGAAAATCATTGATACAACATAAACCTCTTCCAATATCATGGCTCCCGGGAATCTTTTCCGGGAGTTTTTTATTGAACCGGTCTCAAAAAAGAGAGGGAGGCATTTGCCTCCCTCTCTATGTATTACCTTACCCTCCACAATAATTAATTGTATCTTCAAATCCGCGCCGGAACCGGCTACGAATGGTCAGTATACACCTTGTACCTGCACATACGACAGCAAGATCACTTTAGATCAAGCCCGCTGAAATTTTTTTAAATTTTTTCAACGGATGTGCTGCAGATCGTGACTTTTCGTCCTGGAAGGATAAGGGTTAATATTTAATACGTTGATAATTAGATAGTTGGTTTCCGTGCCTCTGCGAACGTAACCCGCGAGTATTTTTATTTTTTTCCGGATCTTTTGATCGGACGCCCGTACTTGATCATTTTTTCCTGTGCATAATCCCTGCGAACGTTCACTTTTTTATTCTTGGCGATCTTTTCGTGAAATGCCGGTCCTACGTCTTCCCGTTTGGGACGTTTCATTTCAATATTCTTCATATTGAACTTTGGTTCTTCATCCGGGGTCAGGATTTCTGAAATTTTCAGGCTTTCCGGTAAAGGGAGAATCGGAATCTGAAAATCCATCAGCTCTTCAATCTGCTCCTGGAATGGTTTCTCCCGCTCTGTAATGAACGAAATCGCAATGCCTTTCCGGTCTGCCCGGCCGGTACGCCCAATCCGGTGGATATAGTTTTCGGGCACCTCGGGAATGTCGAAATTGAAGACGTGAGAGACTTCTGCGACATCGAGCCCGCGGGCAATGATATCGGTGGCGATCAGAATGCGATAAGTCCCGGCATGGAATTGCCTGATGGTGTTAAACCGGTGGTTTTGGTCTTTATTGGAATGGATTACCCCGATCTTGTTGAGATATCCCAGTTCAAGCTGACCATACAACTGATCCGCGAGCCTCTTGGTTGCGACGAAGATCAATACCTTGCTCATGTCCTCATTTTGGTCAAGGAGGAGGTCCAGCAAATTCACTTTGGTGTAGAAGTTAGGGACATTGTAAGCTTGCTGCTCGATGTTTTCAAGCGGAGTTCCGACAGGAGCTGCTTCAATGCGGACGGGGTCATTGAAATAAGTTTTCATCAATGTCTCCACTTCCGGCGTGATCGTTGCTGAAAAGAGGAGATTCTGACGTCTTTGAGGCAGGAGATCCAATATGTTTTTTAGCTGTGTGCGGAAACCCAGGTTCAGCATTTCGTCTACCTCGTCGATCACGAGTTTCTTGATTGATTTTGTCTTTAGGGACCCATTCATCGCCAGATCGAACAGCCGTCCCGGTGTCGCGACGACCACGTCTGCACCTGTTTTCAACTCGGCCATCTGCACTTTGATGTTTCCTCCTCCGTATACGCCCACGACTTCAAGCGTAAGATAGGCAGCCAGCTTCCGGACCTCTTCAACGACCTGTACCACCAGTTCGCGCGTGGGCACCAGGACAAGCAGCTGCGGCAGACGGTCTTTGGCGTATTCCACTTGCCTTAGCGTCGGGAGCAGGTATGCGAATGTCTTTCCCGTTCCCGTTTGCGCAATGCCACAAACGTCTTTTCCCGACATCATCACGGAGAAGACCTTTTGCTGGATCGTTGTGGGGGTTGTATATCCCGCTTCCGAGAGTGCTCTCAAAAGCGGTTTGGTGAGGTTTAAATCTTCAAAAGTCATAATTCAAGCTGTAAAAGAACAGCAAATGTACCGCTTATTCTCTTAGTAACAGTTGTGTGCTTGCCGGCGTCTCCGTTCAGAGCCGGATAAGGACCTTCGCATTGACGACACTATTCCGTTCGGCAGGATCCAAAAAACGCATATCCCAAACGCGGCCCGGATAATCATAGCTGGTGCCCAGGATTTTCAGATCCGGACGGATGGCGCGGAATTCATCCAGAAAATTCTGGTGTGTATAAACCAGGCAGCCTTTGGTTGCGACCAGTTGACCGAAGTCGCTGTTTTCGATGACGTCGACGCCGGCGTAGAATCGTAGACTGTAAGGCATTCCGGCCTGGTAGCTGAACAGGTGCCCCTCTTTTGCGCCGTTTGACCGGGCCAGAATGCCCAGTTTTGCGCCTGCCCTGTATTCGGCAATGTTTGGGTAGAAATAGGTGGTAAGCACCAGATTTGACCCGATTGCGAAAATGACACAACCGATGATCAGTTTTTGGCGTACCGCCGAAAAGAAAACCAGCCAGGTAAGTATACTAAGCAAGGCCATAAAGTGAATCAGGCCGAAATAATTATTTGCGGGAAAGGAAAACCAGACCAGGCAAAATAGCAATGCAACCCAGGCGTAAGCCGCGACTGCATGGAGATATCCGAGCAATGCCGAGACATGGCGCGAGACCGGGTCGACAATGCGGACAATGTATGAGGAGGTAAGGACGGCGCCTACCGGAAAGGCCATATAAATGTCAAAAGTAGACCTGAGCGGGTTAAGGTAGCTGAAAGTGAATGGCATGATGAACGCCAGCATAGTGGCTACTTCATGCTTTTGTACAACTTCATACTCGCGCGGGAGAATTCGCCGGAAAAAGTCCAGCAAGGCCAGGATGAGGAAAATCGTCCAGGGGGTGAAGGTGATCAGTAAAGTGAGGATCGGGTCGGTGGATATCCGGGGGAATGAGCTGTCGGGAGAGCTGTTTTTGATCGTGGCTACGCATACCGCACCAGCGATAGCAAGAATAAGATTGACTGCTTTTTTAGCTTCAATGAATGTCAGAATTTGCCACAGCATGAAAATGTAGCAGGCGGCGAGGTAAGTTGAATCACCGATGTCATTATTTACAAAGAAAGTGGCTTGACTGGTTGCGAGGATCAATACCGCTAGAAGGCCAGCCTCGGCACTGAAGAAAGACTTCGCAACCCGGAAAGTGCTGTACAGTGAGATCAGAATAGCGATAAACCCGGGAAGATGCAATGCAATGCCGTTTTTACCAAGGATTCGCATGGCATCGGCGGACAATCTGACGACGGGTTCTGACAAGTCGGATTGGCCAGGGGCGGGTTTATTTTTGAGCAGATCCGCCGCCAACGCCGCAATCTGGGCGGGCATCCCTTCCGGAATCAATGTAAGCCACCCTGCAAACCAGATCAGTATCGTGGCTGGCAGCGCCCATTTGGCAATCTTAAACAAATCCTTTTGAAGCATGATCGGAGTGCATTAAATCAACCGAACATCAAAGTAAAGAAGGGCATTCCAAAAATGGATGCCCTTCTGTTCAGTTTATAGTGTGTTATCGCGTACGTAACCTTCCGGTGTTCTTATCGTAGGTTCCCAGCGGGAAGCTTAAACCTACATTGATACCCCAGTTATTATTTTTGATATTGGTATTATCAACCCGGGTTATATCAATCAATCCGAGACCATAGCGGGCATCGAAGTTCAGCCAGACTTTGTTCTGAAGGCGGTAGTTGAGTCCGCCGCCGAAGGTGAGGCCGAGATCGAAAGGACTGAAAACCCGGTTGTTTGAATCCCCGTTGATATTGTTGCCGTCTTTATCCCTTGCGCCTACGAGAAAGTTCAGGTTTGGACCCAGGAAGATCTTCGGTCTAAGCCGGTCTCCATAGCGTCCAAAAAAGAAAGTGGCCAGCAACGGGGCCTGAATGTAGTTCAGCGTTACCTTGTTATTCTTATTATTGACCTGAGCCCCCAGCTGGGTAAAGAGCAGCTGGCCGCTGAATCCGAATCCCGATCTGGAACTGTAGTTGTAGAATCCCCCTACGGTCAATCCCGCTTTCCAGTCGGTGTTGGCTACATCGCCCCGGAAGTTTGCGATAGATACCCCCGCGATCGGACCGATGGAAACGTTTTCCTGCGCTTGTGCCCGTGAGATACAAAAAGTAGCCACGAGCAGTAAAATAATGCAATTTTTCATTGAGGTATAAGTTTGAGTGCGTCATAGCTCAACGAAACAAAGTATGTGCCAGATGGCTCGTATCGCCGGATTATAGATAACCGGCTAGTACATAGATTCCTGGATTGACATATTTATATATTTATATTTACGTCAGGAGCGAATTTCGTGGAAAAACCTCTACGGATTGTATACGTTTCCCTCAAAAACAATCAGAAATCCTCGTAATCGGAATCGTCTGCGGGCTGGTTGGGAATCTGATAAGTTTTGAGATACGTTTTCAGTTGTGACGGGACAGCCCAGTGTTTCAGGATTCGCCGAATGTCTTTGATGCTGATTTTAAGCTCGTTGATATTGCCATTGAACCGGGCGATAACAGTGACCTTCGAATTGGCGTGCTGGTAGGGTAGTCCACAAATCCCTTCAATTTGTTTCTGGACCGCTGTTTTTTGTTGATCCAGCTCTTCCACCTGCTCCCGAAGCATTTTGTTGTAGTAGCTCAATTGGTTCTTTCCCAGCGTCCCGAGTTGACTCCGGTCGATTTGCTGCAATTCCATTTGAAGTTTGAGCAAACCAAGCAGATTATTCGTCTGATAGGCCTCGGTGATGCGCTGCATGGTTTCGGTTTTTTGCTGTTTTTGGGCTTCGTCAATTTCCCGGTCGGGATGAAAAGATTTCACCAGTTCCATATAAACACTCCTTACCGAGCGGGTCGTTCTGGCTTGGCTGGCTTCCTGAATACGTTGTTCGGTTCGCTGTTCACGCCTTTCGGCTTTGATGCGCTGCTGTTCCGCCTCGGACAAATCATGGAAGGAGACCTCAGCGGTCAACTCATTTTCGCTTTCCAGCAGGAACGCCGGATCTTTGATGGTTGAAGCTTCGCGTAGTCTTTTTTCTTCCAGCAGCGCATCGATATCGACTGCGCTATATTTGTTGAACAATAATTTGAGTTCCGCAAATCCATAATGGATGATCAGTTCATAGGCCGCCTCGGTGATGAGGTATTCCAATTTGGTCTGATAAGCTTTACGGAAATGTTCGGCTTCATGCGCACGGTCCCAAAGCTTCACGATTTCGGCGCGATATCCCTGGTATTCGCGCACCAGGGGATCAAGCTCAGAAGGCATTCTTCGCAGCATTTCGTCATATGCATCCCGAAGTTCGGCCAACTGGCGATCGAGGGTGTCGATGGTTTCTGAAAGCTGGTTGAATTCCTTTTGCTTTTTGTTAAGCGGCTTATCGCTTTCGGCGATG
The DNA here is from genome assembly GCF_946482605.1 of uncultured Dyadobacter sp. The sequence goes on from NZ_CAMLSE010000001.1 coordinate 265,105, forward strand.
TGCAGAATGGCGGTGTCAGTCATGATGATGGGCATTCAATCCCTGGAAATGTTTAAAGATTCAACTCCTGGTACGAGATCAGGATGATAGCGACGACTGCGAGAACGAGCCCCCATTTATTGGCTGTACTGAGCCTTTCTTTATAAATGACCCATGCTGCCAGTGCAGACACGAGCATTGTCAGAATGTTATAGATCGGGAAAACGTACGCAGCACTATTCCCGAATGCGGCCAGGGCGAGCAGTAGAAAATAGAGTGACAGGAAGTTCGGTACTCCAAGTAATAATCCGCCTACGACGCTTCTGAAATGCAACCGATGACCGTGTGCAATCATTCTGTAAAGCAGGATCAGCGTGCCGATCACCACCGCCCCGAAACAGGCACTGATCATGAAGACAGTGATCTGATCCGGCTGGTAGTATCTGGACGATAGGTAGTTGATCAGCGTATTGTTTGTTCCGGACGCAAAAAATGTCAGCACCGGAAATATCCACAATGCCTGCGACGCATTCCGCTGGTCTGCACTTGCTTTTTCATTTCCGACGGGTTCGGGCGACCTTTGGATAGCGCCCAGCGCCAGCGCGACCAGGGCAATGGCCAGGCCGAGGTAGTTGAGGGCGGTGAAGTCTTTGTTGTTGTTTCTGAAAACAAACAACCCGAATAGCACCGGAATGACCAATGACATATTACCGGCCAATGAGGTTGCCGTAACGCTCACTTTTTGCGCCGTGAGACCGATCAGCATAAATGCGGTGACGAACATGGCGCCCAGGGCCAATGTCAGGAGCGTGCCCTCGGATGCCCAGCTGATCTTTTGGAATACGCTCAATTCGGGCGTAAGCACGAGTCCTGTGAGGACGCACGAGTAATAGTTGAAAACCACCGCATGAAACGAATCTACACGATAGCGCGGATATGCCCGCATGATCAGGTAGAGCATTACCGTGAAGACAACAGCCAGCAGGAAAAACAGCATGCGGTGCGACGTTTACCGGTTAGCAAGGATTTCGTCAATTACACGGGGATAATGCTCGTATTCCAGAGCGTGAACTTTCCGTGCTACGTCTTCGGGCGAGTCGGTCGGAGCCACGTCGCAGCTCGCCTGGAATATCACATTTCCCTCATCGTAATGCTCATTGACGTAGTGGATCGTGATGCCCGATTGGGTGTCACCTGCATTGACCACAGCTTCATGCACAAAATGGCCATACATACCCTTTCCGCCGTACTTGGGAAGCAAAGCCGGATGGATGTTGATCATCTTGTTGGGAAATAGTTTGACGAGTACGGGAGGTACGAGCATCATAAAGCCCGCCAGAACTACCAGGTCGATACCTTCATTTTGCAGGATCTGCGGGATCTTACCGGTGTGATAAAAGGTCTTTCTATCAAAAAACACGACCGGTATCTGCAATTTGAGCGCCCTTTTAATTACTCCGGCCATGGGATTATTGGTGAATATCAGCGACACATCCACGTCTTCCCTGTCAGAGAAATGTTCACAGATCTTTTCAGCATTGGACCCGGAGCCGGAGGCAAAAATGGCAATTCTCTTCATGTAAGTGTAGTTAATGATTGATGGATAATGATATCGTTGAGATTCTTTGAACAAAGCTATAAAAAGAACGGCTTGCCCGGGTGTGGGAAGCCGTTCTTTAGGTAAATGTTAATACTCCCGATTTAAAAAATCAATAAATTTTTGCCAGCTCACTATATCCCATCAGTTTCCCTTTACGATAAGTCTCTGTTTTAAGATCCCAGATGATTCCTGGTGCACGGTAAGAAATGGTTTGCATTTCCATTTTTACCGGAAAACCTATCACCATATCCATCAACATATCGGAATTGACTTTGTATACATCATAGCTGCCCGCAGGGATTGTCAGCTTTTCCTGGCCTGCGACCGTACGGTTCCGGATAAGAAGGTTGAAAGTAACCGGCATTGGTCCCGATCGGCCTTCGCCTTTTACAGAGGCATCCTTCCATGTATCGCCGACGTTGTATTTGGATGGATATTCAATATTGTCATAGGTAAATTTCATTTCCATATTCTGAAATGATTTGAGTTGTTCCTGGCTGATCAGCGCTGCGGCGTCGAGTGTGAGGGTATTCCCGTCACATTTCATTTGGTAAGTGTTTTTCAACTCAGATTTGCCTTTGTTGTTCAAAGATTCCATATCGATGGTCACGACGGTATTGCTGCCTTCAATATTAACTTTGGCAATTTTATAAATGAGTTTTCCGATAGCCTTGCCCTTGCCGTCATAGTTATTCATTTCAAATCTGCCTCCTTCTTTAAAAGCAAACCCGGCACATTCCTGTGCATGAACTTTTGAACTAAGCGTGATAATGCAGACGAGGCTCCACACGAGTAACTTTTTCATGATCGTAACTGAGATTTAGTTTTGGTGAGATAAATATATGCTTTTTCATACCGGTTTATACCGCCATACACCTTGCTAAATTTCGGGACAAATCAGGTCCAGATCATGGTGATCAATCCCAGGAGCATAATGATTTTGCAGAGACTGCTGATCTGCCTGAAATCCCGTCGCGTATCAGCCTGATAGAGCCTGAGTAGCAGCAGCGCAATGGGTATCAGCAGGAGCAGAAACAGCAGGGTGAGAAGATTATTGTGAAGCGCACGTGCCATGACGAAAAGTGCGAATACAAAGAGCACGATCACCGAGTAAAGGAAAGTTTTGGTCCGTCTGATCCCCCAGATGATGGGCAGGGTCCGGCAGCCGTGAGCTTCGTCGCCCCGGATGTCTTCCATGTCCTTGACCACCTCGCGGATTAGCGAAATGAAAAAGGAAAATACCGCGTAAATGAAGACGAGATGGCGGTTGGCCGGGTAATGGACCGTCAGAATCAGCAGGGTGAGGCCGGTCAATAAGGAAACGATGAAATTCCCGATGAATGGCAGCCGCTTGTATCGTTCGGAATAAAACCAGAGTAGCGTGATGGAGAAGACATTAATGATGAAGATGTAGGGGCTGACCGCCAGCCCAAGGATGGCGCCCAGAACATTCAGCACCTGATGCGCCCCGATTGCCCACCGACGTTTCAGATAGCGCCCCACAACAACCCGCTCCGGCTTATTCACAATGTCGATCTTGATGTCAAAATAGTCGTTGATAATGTAACCTGCCGCGGCTATGCAGACCGTCGAAAGCGATAGTATAAACAAGTCGACATCACTGACAATGGCCCGCCACTCATGCCTTGGGCCGATCAGTAGAATGCGGGTGAGGTATTGGGTGAGAGCGACAATGATCAGGTTCGTCATGCGCACAAGCCGCGCACTACCGGTGACATAATCCCATGTTGTGATCTTGGGTCTCGCCGACACATTCATGAAGTTTGACGCTGGGAAAAAGAAGGTTTAGGCGATAAAATTATTCATTTTATACCATTAACGACAATTATTGACATCTTTATCCATTTGGGGGATAAAAAACAGTCATTTGTTGTTAGCTAATGGAAGCCGCCGTAGGGTGGCTGCCGAGACCGGACATTCAACCATTTGCTGACCTATATATGAAAATTGGTATCGTATGCTATCCTACCTTCGGAGGAAGCGGAGTGGTAGCTACCGAACTTGGAAAAGCGCTTGCGAAAGCTGGCCACCAGGTTCATTTTATTACCTATTCCCAGCCTCAGCGGCTGGATTTTTTTAATGAGAATCTTTACTATCATGAAGTAAATATACCGGCCTATCCATTATTCCAGTACCCGCCCTATGAATCGGCGCTTTCGAGTGAGATGGTGCATGTAGCTGCTAATGCGGGACTGGATCTCCTGCATGTGCATTATGCCATTCCACATGCTTCTTCGGCCTACCTGGCCAAGCAGATCCTGGCAGCGCAAGGCATTAATATCCCGGTGATCACGACCCTGCATGGAACGGATATTACCCTGGTAGGCAAAGATCCCTCGTATGAGCCTGTGGTTACTTTCAGTATCAATCAATCGGACGGCATTACCGCAGTGTCCGAATCGCTGAAACGGGATACCTACGATCACTTCAACATTACGAAAGACATTGAAGTGATCCCCAACTTCATTGATTTGGATCGGTTCAACCGGCAGAAGAAAGACCATTTTAAGCTGGCGATCTGCCCGAATAATGAGAAGCTGATCGTTCACACATCCAACTTCCGGAAGGTCAAAAGGATCGACGATGTGATCATGATCTTCGAAAAACTCAGGAAGCTGCTTCCCAGTAAGTTGTTGCTGGTAGGGGACGGCCCGGATCGCATGCGCATTGAGCGGCTTTGCAAGGACCTGGATATGCTTTCGGATGTACGGTTCCTGGGGAAACTCGATGCCATTGAGGAGGTACTCTCGGTGGCCGACCTGTTCCTGATGCCTTCGGAGTCGGAAAGTTTCGGACTGGCCGCTTTGGAAGCGCTCGCATGTGAAGTGCCCATTATCACATCCAACGCAGGGGGGCTACCGGAACTGAATGTACACGGAGTAACAGGTTTTCTCAGTGATGTTGGAGATGTGGAAGATATGGTCAAACACGCTGCCTATATCCTGGACGATGCGAACCTGCCCACTTTCAAGACTAATGCACTGGCAAGGGCGAGAGAGTTTGATGTTGCCAAGATCCTGCCCCATTACGAGGCGTACTATGAACGGGTCGTCGAAAGCAGCAAGGCCGTTGAGATCTGACATCGAGCCGCCGGTAATCCGATAGTGCCGCTCAATGACCGGTTTCGTCTTTCATGAGGTTTTGCTTATCTTCGTGTGTTATTTATGGTAGGTTTACGTTATTGATAGAGGTAAAAACATAATTAAAACATGAATATGTTATTTAAGATATTATTCATATTCCTCCTACTGATTGCATTCGTACCGTTTTTCAGACGGTTCCTTTTCCACTTGCTGGTAGGCAGGCAATTGATAAAACAACAGGAAAGAGCATTTCGCGCACAACGACAGCAGGAGCAGGCCCGGACCAAGCCGGGCGGTATCCGGGTCGACAGTAATCCACAAGGCAACAGTGAGTCGTCGAGGTTCAAAGGCGGTGAATATGTGGATTATGAGGACGTGAAATAGGAATCAGCTTTTTTGATATGCTATAAAATGAGAAAGCCCGGGTCATCCCCGGGCTTTCTGCATTATTGCCTTATATTACCGGCTCAGATAAAGATTCCTTTCGCCGTAAATTTTCTGAAAAAACTCGTCTTCGAGATCTTTGATAAAATAGATCGCTTCGCCGGTCGATTTCATTTCGGGGCCGAGCTCCTTGTTCACATTCGGGAATTTGTTGAATGAGAATACAGGGATCTTGATCGCCCAGCCGTTTTTCTCCGGTTTGAAGTTGAAATCCTTCACCTTTTTGTCACCCAGCATGAGCTTGGTAGCGTAGTTCACGTAAGGCTCTTTGTATGCCTTGCAAATGAACGGTACGGTACGCGATGCACGCGGGTTGGCCTCGATCACGTAAACGACACCGTCTTTCACCGCGAATTGCACGTTGATAAGTCCTTTTACGTTCATCGCCAGCGCGATTTTTCGCGTATGCTCCTCAATCTGGCGGATTTCGTCCGCGGTAAGGTCGAATGGCGGCAATGCAGCGTGTGAGTCGCCCGAGTGGATACCCGCCGGCTCGATATGCTCCATCACACCGATGATATAGGCGTCTTCGCCGTCACAAATAGCATCTGCCTCAGCTTCCAATGCTCCTTCGAGGAAATGGTCGAGGAGAATATTGTTGTCCGGAATGTCTTGGAGGATCTTTACCACATGTTGTTCCAGCTCCTTCTCGTTGATCACGATCTTCATGCTCTGGCCGCCCAAAACGTAGCTTGGCCGTACCAGCAACGGGAAGCCGAGCCCACGGGAAAGTTCTACGGCTGCATCGGAGGTTCTCACCGTGCCGAATTTCGGGAACGGGATACCCAGTTCTTCAAGCAACGAAGAGAAACGCCCGCGATCCTCTGCCCAGTCGAGCGAGTGGTAGTCGGTACCGATGATCTTCACACCGTATTTTTCAAGTTTCTCAGCCATCTTCAAGGCAGTTTGCCCACCCAGCTGCACGATTACTCCCTCCGGTTTCTCATGTTCGATGATATCGAAAACATGTTCCCAGAAGACAGGTTCGAAGTAAAGTTTATCGGAAATATCCGGGTCGGTGGAAACGGTTTCAGGGTTACAGTTGACCATGATCGTTTCGTAGCCAGCCTCCTTGGCCGCAAGTACGCCGTGTACGCAGGAGTAGTCGAATTCGATACCCTGGCCAATGCGGTTCGGACCTGAGCCGAGAACAACCACTTTCTTCCGGTCGCTCACTATGGATTCGTTATCAGGGAATTCCTGCGAAGTATTGAAAGTAGAGTAATAGTAAGGTGTTTTGGCTTCGAACTCGGCTGCACAGGTGTCCACGCATTTGTAAACACGTTTGATACCCAGTGACTTCCGGCGGTCGTAAACTTTACTTTCCTTGGTATTCAGCAAATGCGCGATCTGACGGTCGGCATAACCTTTCTGTTTCGCGGTCAGGAGCAGGTCCTTTGGCAGATCATCAAGGTCGAATTTCTCGATCTCGTGTTCCAGTTCGATCAGTTCTTCGATCTGGCGCAGGAACCAGGCGTCTATTTTGGTAAGGTTCTGGATCGTTTTGAACGACAATCCTATTTTGAAAGCATCATATATATGGAAAAGGCGGTCCCAGCTAGGATGTTGCAAGCTTTGTTTGATTGCTTCCTGATCACGTAGCTCGCGGCCATCGGCACCAAGGCCGTTTCTGCGGATTTCCAGCGACTGACAAGCCTTTTGCAGTGCTTCCTGGAAGTTACGTCCGATACCCATCGCTTCACCTACCGACTTCATTTGCAGACCCAGTGTGCGGTCGGCACCTTTGAATTTATCAAAGTTCCAGCGCGGCACTTTCACGATCACGTAATCGATCGAAGGCTCGAAGAATGCGGACGTGCTGCCGGTGATCGGGTTGATCAGCTCGTCGAGGTCGTAACCGATCGCCATTTTAGCAGCGATTTTCGCAATGGGGTAACCGGTTGCTTTCGATGCGAGCGCCGAAGAACGGGAAACGCGTGGGTTGATCTCGATTGCGATAATCTTGTCATCCGCAGGGTTAACCGAGAACTGGACGTTACATCCTCCTGCAAATTTCCCGATCCCGTTCATCATTTTGATGGACAGATCACGCATTTGCTGGTACAATGTATCCGGAAGTGTCATTGCGGGAGCGACCGTGATGCTGTCACCGGTGTGTACACCCATCGGGTCGAAGTTTTCGATCGAACAGATGATGATGAAGTTACCCTTGCTGTCGCGAAGCAGTTCGAGCTCGTATTCTTTCCATCCCATTACACTTTGCTCAACCAATACCTCATGTACAGGCGAAGCGTGCAGACCGTAGTTGAGCGCTTTGTCGAAATCTTCTTCTTTTTCCACAAAACCACCTCCTGTACCACCCAGGGTAAATGAGGGGCGGATTACCAATGGGAATCCGATCTCCTGGGCGATCTCTTTTCCTTCCAGGAACGAGCGTGCAGTACGTCCTTCGCAGACATTCACGCCGAGTTCCAGCATTTTAAGGCGGAATTTCTCCCGGTCCTCGGTAGTTTCGATCGCTTTGATGTCCACACCGATAATTTCAATGTCATACTTTTTCCAAATACCTGCCTTATCGCAATCAATTGCCAGGTTTAGCGCCGTTTGGCCTCCCATGGTAGGGAGTACCGCGTCGATGGGCTTACCCATCGCCTTGTGTTTTTCCAGAATTTCAACGATGTACTTCTTTTCCAGTGGCAACAGATACACATGATCTGCACTGATAGGGTCAGTCATGATTGTTGCAGGATTGGAGTTGATCAGAACTACCTCAATCCCTTCTTCGCGTAGTGAACGGGCTGCCTGAGAGCCTGAGTAGTCAAACTCGCACGCCTGACCGATGACAATGGGACCTGAACCGATAATCAGAACGGAATTGATATTCGTATTTTTGGGCACAGTAAATGGTAATTTGTAGAATTGAAGGAAATACTTTAACAACTTTTGGTGTTGCCTGACGATTTTGAGCAGGGGTACGTCCAAAAATTCCACAAAGTTAATCCTCCTATCGGAAAATGAAGGGGTTGTTTCTTGAAATAACTATAAAAATTTAATAATACTGATTTATTGATCTGATAATCAGTTTATTAAACATATAAATTTTGAGTTACTGGAACGGCGCGATCGCCGGTGCGGAGATATCGAAGTCCCGGAGACGCAACGGAACGTTGCCGGAAGTAGCGATGCGGGTAGGGGATGAGAGTTCGGGAATATTGACATAGTAGCCAAAACGCAGTTGCAGGGTATTAAACGCCAGGTTTTCGTTCCGGAGGCGCAGCCCCAGCCCGTAACCCTGGTAGAGCGGACTTTCCCAGAGATGCGGCACGCCATTAACAAGTCCCAGATCCGCAAAGACAAAATAGGCGATCCGGAAGCCTAAGAGACTCTTATCCGAGAAAAAAACCGTTTCGGTACCGATCGTGAATTTCTTCGTTCCGATCAGCCGGTCATTGTTAATGCCCCTTATCCCACGGTCCCCACTGATATTGAGGTAGTCGAGCGGATCACGGTTAATGCCCTTGGCAAATTTGATATTGACGAATTGCCGGAAAAAGCTGTAACGGAAGGGGATGAGGTTGCTGATGTAGTTGATCTCTCCATTAATGACTCCCTGCTGTGCGACGCCCTTTTTGGAATAAGTGCCCAAATTGGCCAATGCATACATATAGCCCAGGTTATGAGGGAGGTATTTGCCGGTGGCAAACTGAACGCCGCCATAGCCGCGCGCGCCATACTCCGTGTTCTCGCGACCGATGGTGAGCGCAAAAAGGCTACCGACGGGAACGTCCTCCGTCCGGCCGAAGCCGTAGATCAATACGTCGCGCTTGTAGTTACGGTTGGAAAAACCAAGGCTGATCAGCGTCGCCGTTCGGTTCCAGTAATTTTTGTTAAGGCTGGGCGACACCTCGGGGCGTTCGTCGTAATTGTACTTGTTATGCCTGAAAGCGGTCACGATCCGGGAGTTCTGGGCGAGCTTGCTGTTGGAAAACGGGAACTTGAACGATCGCCCGATCCAGAAATCGTAGTACTTGTAATCGGTCACCAAAAGCCGCAGCGAGTCAGTGGTTTCGACCTCCCGCTTAAATTGCCTCGTCTTATAATGGCCCAATTCCAATGCGCCGGCATACTTGGTTTCCGTGGTAATGAAGCGGCGGTACATCCGGACCGATTGTTCTTTGAGCTCCCTTTCGTAGATAAAGCTGGCCTGCGCGGTAATAAAGGTCTTACCAATGTAGGGAACGGTGTAAATGGCCCTGAACTGAAATGTAGAGTCCCATTTAATGGCTGTTCGCTGCGAATGCGTAGTCCCTCGGACGTTGATGTTTTCCAGCCCTACCCTGAATTTTTTAAAAGAACTGAAACTTCCCGAGAAATTGAGCGACCAGGCGTCCTGTATGAGCACCATAATGTCGGCCATCCAGGTTACGTCTTTCCGCGGTATGACAATGATACGCGCATCGACGAACATCCGGTTCGAACGCAAAAGACGCTCGGTGTCTTTCAAAACATGGGCCTGAATGTCATCGCCTTCCGAAAAGAGCAGGAAAGATTTCCGGATAATGCCCTCGCGGGTGTTGGTATGAAGACTTTTACTTAAAAACCTTTCGAGCTGGTTTCCTTTCCGCGTTGTGTCGTAGACCGACTCACCGAGCATATTGAGCTGCCGGATGTAGATTTTACGGATCACCATTCCCTCGTACGGGGTAAACGGGTTCGTTTCGATCTCTTTGACTTCCGTCACTTTTCCCTGGTTATATACATCCCTGAACAAGAGCCGGTACACTGCACGCGAGAATTTCGTTTTGGACATCCTCGCTTTGAGATTCGTGTAGCGAATACTGTCGCGGCTGTGCGTTTCCAGGCTGTCGGTGTTTTGAGCCGAAGCAAAATAGGGGAGCATCAAAAACAGCAACAGATATTTATACATGGACTATCCAGATTCCAGACCAACAGACTTAACGTAAACGCACCTGTGCCAGGTATAGCCGGTAGACCAAAGTTAGGGGCGATTGGCCTCGGTAAGCGCCTGCACGATCTTTTCCTGCGCACTTGGTGCGGGGGCATTTTTCAGCGCAAATTTCCCGTTAGGTCTGATAATGGAGAATGTTCCCGAATCCAGCGGATTTAGCCTGAACAGCAGATCCATCATCTGGGTCTCATTTACCGACATATGAATACCTTTCAGTTTGTGTCTGATCACGTATTGTTTCAAAAGGGCATCGGAAACGGAGTAGTCATCGGCCGAAAGATGTACGTACAGAAATACGATATTCTCGGGTAAGCGTGCCTGTAATGCCGGAATAAAATCCAGTTCCTCCCGGCTTTTGGGGTCTTCAATATTCCATTTTACAAGATAAATAGTCTTCCCGTTCAAACCATCTACTATACGGTTGAACCAGGCATTTCCCCGGTCGTTGGAAGCGGTCAGGTAATAACCCGGCAGCGCCTCGACAGGGTCCGTGCGGAGATTTTTAAACTCAACCAGTTTCCTGATATCGCTGCTGTCCTTGGTTTCCAGCCTGACGATCTCATCCAATGATTGTTTGAACTGCGGAATGCCTGTTCGGGATTGGATATGCCTGCTCAGCAGTTCCTGCTGTTTGTAGGTATATTTATAGAGGTTTTTTGTGAGATATCTTACTTTCAGAAACTCGGTGGCCGTACTGTCGTAAAGATCGCCGTAAATCCTGCTCTCCCGCTCGTAGTTGAACAGCAGGTTGAGTACCGTCTCATTTCGTGCGAAGAGTTTGTTCATGAAATCCAGTTCGCCTTTTTCGGCCAGCCCGTTATCCACAATCTGGTTAAGGTGTTGCCGGTCTTCCGCAGACAGACTGGTTGCATTGTCACGGATCAGCGAGGCCATCAGTTTAACCGGAAGGGAATTGGTACGACTGGGGTTGTCGAATTTTTTACCTTCCACCATCAGGTCTGCATAATTACCGAAACGATTGGCCCAGATCACCCGTTGCCCGGTAAGCGGAGCTTTATCCAGTCGTTTGAGGCTGTCGAGCAGGCCCTTGCTCACGTTGTACTGGTTGCTCAGCGCATGTTCGTAAAGCAGTTGCAATTGCTCTTCGTCGGTAATGGACTTCACCCACTGGTAGAGCGCGGGTGCAGCCACAGTACGCTGTGTGGCAGTCTGTACCGATCCCAGGCGGAACTCCCCTCTTTGTTCGGCAGCGAACCGGGCGTCGGAAGGGCTTTTGTCCCAAAAATTCTTAAAGAAGCTGGTCCCAAGTGTGATGCTTCCATTCAGACGCTGGTTTTCCGCAGTCACGTAAAGCGGATATTGGTTATTAGCATCTGCATTGACCCCCGCGAAGAAAAACAGCTTTTTAGCTTTTCCGATGGAATCACCATTGAATGTAACTTCGACTGTACCTGGCGAGCCCAGAAAAGTCGTGAAGGCTTTGCCGCCGTAATCCATGTAGATTTCCTCCTGGGGGAATAGAAGGGGCAGTGACACCCGAAAGCTGCCGTCAGCTTCCAGAGAGGCCTGCTTACTAAGCTCCGATTGAGGTTGGAGTATATTGTTACGAGAAAATGTAATGAAAGGTGCCTGCCTGTATAGTCTTCCGTTCAGGTTTTGGATCCTGCCTTTAATAATAAGAGAATCGGTAACGGCAGATGCAGAATGCAAAAAACCTAGAAAGAGGGCGGCCAGTAAGATGAAGCGCATGCGGGTGATCATTAAAATTTGGTAACGAAAAATAATGAGGCTTTTTCATGCTACCAAATCTCGGTGATTATTTGCTGTGCGCTCACAAAGCGGTCTCCTACGCTCTATCGGGATCTGTGATCGGTTCTTCGGATTTTCCGTCTTCATAACGGACATAAATCCCGTGGTATCGCTCTTGCAGCACATAGTCTTTGCGCAAGGGATGGCCCTCCCAGTCTTCGGGTAGCAGAATGCGGCGAAGGTCGGTGTGTCCTTCAAAATGGATGCCCATCAGGTCATACGCTTCCCGCTCATGCCAGTCGGCTGTGCGCCAGATATGGCTTACGGTAGGTACTGCCGGCAATGCAAGGCCTGCGGTATTGCGGGGGAAGACTGTTTTTACGACCAGGTCCAGGGCGTAGGGAATGGAAGTGAGGTTGTAAATCAGCTCCATCGTATCTATGCTTGGCCCGTTGTCAATGGCAGTAATACAAGCCAGATAATCAAAATAGAGCCTTTCGTCTTCGTGTAGAAACTGGCAGATAGCTGCGACACTTTGTGCCGGGACCAATAATACGGGTTGGGGATTTTTGGTATCGGTAGCTATATCGTACTCCGGAAAACGGGCAACAACGATATCGGTGATTTCCTGAAAAGTCATAGCGTTGTGTTAAGATAATATGGTTTCTTTGCCGGCAGCCTCCATTTCCAGAAAGAGCTCGGGGACGACCTCCTGCTTTCCACGGATTTTTTCCTGCAATTTCATAAACCCGCCAATGAGCGCCTCGGGACGCGGCGGGCAGCCGGGTACATATACATCCACAGGTATGATCCTGTCCACGCCTTTTACCACATGATAGCCATGTTCCCAGTAAGGGCCTCCGCAATTAGAGCAACTACCCATTGAGATGACGTACCTCGGTTCGGGCATTTGTTCATATAATCTCCGGATGCGGTCGGCCATTCTGAATGTAACGGTGCCGGCCACGATCATCACATCCGACTGGCGGGGCGAGGGCCTTGGCATGATCCCGAAGCGTTCGAGGTCGTAATTGGCCGCGTAGGTCGCCATCATTTCAATGGCGCAGCATGCCAGTCCGAAGCCCATGGGCCATAATGACGACAGGCGGGCCCAGTTCATCAGGTCCTCGGCATTCGTCAGGATAATGCCGCCATCGCCGGTTTTAATTCGTTCACTCATGAATATTTTCAGGAAGTCGGGAGTTGGTATGGATATTGCTTTAAAACAGCTTTCACCATCTTGCAAAAGTAACCATATTTGGCAAGAAAGGGTTTCTGACAGCGTTACAAAACAAATACAACACTTCAACTCTATGAAACACAAATTACTCTTCTGCTTTCTCTTCCTGACCTTTATGGCAGGGAACTCCCATGCGCAGACTGATTCCACCGTGAGAATTTTCAAGACCGGAATGGCGATCTATGCCGAGTTCGGGTTGCTGCCGAATAACAAGGCCATCCGCGACGAGTTGGCTCGGTTACAAGTCAAGCCGTTTACTTCACTCATGGGCAATCTGGTGCTTGCTAGGCGCACGGAGTCTGAAAAATGGTTCTCAGAGGCGAGGATCATCATCATGAACAGTACCAATTACACGACGGACCGTGATGAAAAAAAGGCGTATCTCAACGGAATCGGCATTGGTACCGATGGAGGCCCCAAGCTTGTGAATACCTCCCGCTGGAATGTGACCATTCCGCTCGGGGCTGACTTCATGCTCTACCGGATGAATATCAAAAGCAACGGATCGGCCACCATGCAGCAGTTACTCAATAACCCCTCGGCTTACCAGTCGGTGAAAATATTTACCGCTAACATTAACCTTCACGGTGGAGTAGGGGTGGATTACAAGATGAACTTTCTTCCAAAAATTAATGAAAAGGTATACCTGAGCGCAAAAGTCACCTATCATCATCCCATTCTGGGGCGCCGGAAATGGAAAGGCGATAATGTAACGATCGACGACTTCCCGAGACTTAAAACCAACCAGATCTATACGCAGGTCGGATTGGTTTTCTTTCCCAAACCGCACGCGAAAAAGTGGGGCAGGATGCATTGATATTATCCGTTTTTTTTCGCGAGTAAGATCCTCAGCTGATTTTCCAGGATCCGTATGTAAGTATCCTTGTCGGCTTCGCTCAGTAATTCAGGCGTAAAATGTACTCCGGAAGGCCGGTGGGCTGTTTCCCGCAACGGCAAGTCGGAAATCAGCTCGGTGACGGGAGTTTTGAAAACCTGAGATAAAAGTTTTAGAACAGGTACCGAAGGAAGGGAGGAGCCGTCTTCCAGTTCGGAGTAGGACGCTTCGGTCATTTCCAGAAGGAGTGCCATATAACTTTGGGAAAAGTCCCTTTCCGCCCGGAACCTCCGCAGGTTGCTTGCAAAAGCTTCCATAAGATGTTTTTGTTGATGATTAATTGATCGGTAAACTACCCAGGCAAAATCGGTAATTTTTAAGTCACTGTCAATATAATCAGTCAAAACCCTGCTGGAATACGGCAAATTATAACTCTGGTTATCAGGTTATTGTAATTGCTGCTACTTTTTGTAGCGTTCGTTCACTTTGGCATACAAGTCTGCGGGGACGTGGGAAGTCACTTCCGGGACCTGTGGTTTGGGCAATACCCAGTCCAGGTAACCTTTTGCCCATGCATAGGCGAGACCTAAAATCAGGATACCGATAAATACCGTCATTTCTGCCATGGCGAACCACCCCCATTGCCCGTTTGTCTGCGCGATGAGCTCCTCACTTCCGAAAACGACAGACCAGGGGAAAAGGAACAGCAGTTCCACTTCGAAGAGTACGAAAATCAATGCAACGACATAAAAGCGCACATTGAACTGGATATTGGCATTGCCGAGCGGATCTTCGCCGGATTCATAGGTGGTCAGTTTCTCTTCGTTGGGTTTGTGCGGCCTCAGGAATTTTGCAATGGTCAGCATCACACCCAGGAGGATGAGCGCGGCAATAACGAATAGAAGAATATAACCGAAATCGGAAAGCATAGGATCTGCCTGTTTACAGCAAAACTAGGCAAAATGGACGGGAATATGGCGGAATGACCTTATTAAATGCTCAACAGGATCGTGCGGATACTCAGCCCGATCACCAATGTGCCTACGATCAGCATTAGCGGTTTGCGTTTGATCTTACCAACCAGCATGGCACCAAACGGCGCGGCCATTACGCCGCCGACGATCAGTCCCAGGACCACTTTCCAGCTGTCCACCCCTGTGAAGAGCATGAAGGTGATCCCGCTCGCGAATGCCACCGCAAATTCCGCTGCATTCACAGAGCCGATGGTGTAGCGGGGATCGCGCCCCTGTCCGAGTAGCGTAGAAGTAACGATAGGACCCCAGCCGCCCCCGCCGACGGAATCCAGAAAGCCACCGGCAGCGGCCAGTACGCTGATGCGTTTGGTTTTATTTTTGACAATGTTCTTTTGTATGGCCTTGCGGATGATAATCACTCCGAGTATCAGCATATAGAATGCGATGAAAGGCTTGATCATATTGCCGTCGATAACATCAGAAAGCAGGTAGGCACCTACGATGGATCCCGCAACACCGGGGATCAGAAGGCTTTTGAAGAGTTTCTTATTGATATTTTTAAACCGGAAATGGGATATCGCCGAAGCACCGGTCGTAAACATCTCAGCAAAATGGACACTCGCACTGCTCACTGCGGGCGTAACACCCAGGCTGAGCAGGAAGGAATTCGAAGTAACACCGTAAGCCATACCCAGGGCGCCATCCACCAGCTGCGCTCCCAGTCCCACCAGCACGTATAATGCAAATTCCCCCGTCAGGAAAGAGGTAACTTCTTCGGAGCTGACAGAAATTATTCCGCTTGTCAGCAGCACGCCCACAAGGAGTACGATGGCCGCGGCGGGAATGAGGTACCAGGTTGCTGATGAAGGGAGTCTGAGTGCGAGGACTTTGGCAAGCATTACCGTGAATTTTAGAATGTTGGAATCTTTGAGATTACAAAAATAGCAAAACTATTTAATCTACGTAATTGATAGATTATTAAATTTTACTTAAAGTGCACGGATGGTGGCGCTTATAGCTCGCCTTTTACGAAATCGATAAAATTGTCGCGGTTGATCCAATGCGTCGCCGCGTCGGGGTAAGCTTCGACAAAAGCCTTGGGGAATTTGATTTTGCTGTCGTTCCATTTGAATTCATATCCTGCGAGTTTCTCGTCGGCCACTTCGAGCCAGTCGAGTTCTTGCTGATCGTAGGTTCGCCAGAAATAACAAAGCGGATTTTTTCTCGAATAGAAATTATACTTGATGCGTTCGGCGATCAGGTAATTTTCCCACAATGCACCGGTGTCTTGTCGTTGATTGATGGGTAGGAAGTTATTAATAAGTGCATTACGAATGCCATTGTCAAGGAAGTACCACTTAGATGATTTGGTCACCTCCTTTCGCAGGTTCCGGCTGAACCCACCCAGCCGGAAGATGATAAAGACTTTCGAGAACAGGTCGAGGTAGCGTTCGACGGTGTTGCGGTCAATTTGCAGCGCTCTCGATAGTTCGTCGTAAGACACTTCCTGACCGGTTTGATAGGCGACCAGCTGCAACAACTGCAGCATTTTATGAGAGTGCCTTACCTGTTCAAATGTGAGGATGTCTTTGAGAAGATAGGCATTGGTCAAACCCCTTAGGTAGTCTGTTTTGGCTTCTGCTGTTTCCGCGAGCAGGACGTCGGGATAACTGCCGAAGATCAACCGGTTTTCGAGTTGCTGCCGGGTCTCTATGTAGTTTTCCTGGCCGGACAATTCCAACTGGGCCATGGGAAATAGCTGGTAGTTGATCTGCCTTCCGACCAGCGGCTCCCCTGTTCTGTTGGATAACTCAAAGGCTGAGGAACCGCTGGCAATGATCGTGAGTTTAGGGAACGAGTCGATTAGCAGTTTCAGCGATTTGCCGATTTCAGGAACGACTTGCGCTTCATCGATCAAAAGCAGTTCGATATCAGTTACCCAGCGTTGATAGGAGGCCACGCGGCGATCGGACAGCAATGCGGCCGTATCCAGATCTTCCCCATTTAAGAAAAGAGATTTTCCCTCGAAACGCTCCTGAATGTTCCGGAGGAGAAACGTTTTTCCAACGCGCCTTGCTCCGTAAAGCGTCAGCACTTTGTTAGAACGAACGTTCCGCAGCATTTCGTCGAATAGGTATCTGGAATAGCTCATGATTGCAGCAAACTGATGTATTCAACGAATTTAGCTAAATTCATCGGATTTATTCAATGAATTTAGCTAAATTCGTTGAGTTCGCTCAACCAATTCGTATTATAGCCACACTACCTTCTGCTCCGACTTATGTTCCTGTCCGATAATATGCCCGTACAGTTCGGGCCTCCGTGCTTGCAGGTAGCGGTAGCCGCCGGCGCGTTGTAGTTTTTCGGGCGTGATGGTGGCGATGGCTATGTCGTTATCCAGTGCCCTGCACTCCGCGATGATGTCTCCATAGGGGTCAAGGATCATGGAGCAGCCGTTTTTTAACTGGTCATCATCCATTCCGATGGGATTAGAGAAGATCGCATACACAGCATTGTCGTACGCGCGGGCCGGAAGCCATTTCATGAGCCATGCGCGGCCTTTGAGTCCGTCGAATTCCTGACGAAGCGAGGTGGGATCGGCCTCGCGGTTTTGCCATAATGCCGGATCGACGAAACCCGCACCCGGCCGTGTGGATGGCGTGCACATCGTCACGTGCGGCATGAAAACGATGTCGGCACCCAACAGTTTAGTTGCCCGGACGTGCTCGATGATGTTATTATCATAGCATATCAGTATGCTGCATTTCCATCCGTACAGATCAAAAATGACATACTGATCGCCCGGAGTAAGATGTGGATTGATAAATGGGTGCAGTTTCCTGTACTTGGCTACCAGGCCGTTGCGATCTACACAGACATAAGCTTTGTACATTTTGTCGTCGGCATCCCTTTCGAACAAGCCCGCCAAAATGGCGATGTCATGTTCGGCTGCGATGCTCTGGAGGGCGCGAATGCTTGGGCCATCGGGAATTGGCTCGGCAACCGCAAGCAATTCTTCGCGGGACAAATGCCTGGCAAATGTGTAGCCGGTTATGGAACATTCATGAAACGCGATCGCCTTCGCCCCTTGCCGGGCTGCCTGAGCGCTCATTTGGCGGATTATGCCAAGGTTGTAGGCTTTGTCGTTGCTCTTATTTTCGAACTGAGCGGTCGCAATTTTGATAGGTTCCATAGCTTTTCCTGGTTTTTTTTACCAAAAATAAATAATGCTGCCGATCAAGTATTGTACAAACCCGACAGTCAGGACGGAATGTGTATCAGGTTCGCAGCCAGGAGATTCTGGCTTTGGATATGTTGAGTGGGAGTAAGGCCGGATATGTTTTTCAGTTCCCTGATCAGGTGGGCCTGGTCGTAAAATCCGCCTTCATAAGCGAGCCCGGCGAGTGGAGTATCATGCTGCCTCGTCCGGAGCAATTTTAAAAAGTATTGAATGCGGGTAATGCCGGCATAGCGTTTGGGCGAAATGCCGATCTGCTGTTCAAAAACGCGTTGGATTTGTCTTTCCTGAACACGGAGTGTCGAGGCCATTTGCGTGACGGTAAGCAGGCCGTGCGCGGAATGGATCAGGTTTACAGCTTCCGCAGCCAGAGAAACGCCACCGGCAGGACTTGCCATTATCCCCAGCAGCCAGTTTTCAATGAGACCGATTTTATCTGAATAGGTGGAAATGCCTGCCAGCTGATCAGGTAGTGAATGCGCCCCGGCCCGGAATGTGTCCAGGCTCAAAATCTCGTTTTTGAGCTTACAAGCAGGTATTTTGAACGGCATACCGGAAGCAAACGGATGGAGGACAACGATGAGAAGCCCTATTTTACCTGCGGCGATCACGTTCCGGTAGCTATCGAGTTGCCCGTAGAGAAAGTGGGCGGGAAGCGGTTCCGGTACAATGCATTGTTGTGTGTGATGAAAAAGCGGATCGCCGTAGTTGAATGCCAGCCCCGTATTACCGTCCGAGAAAATGCGCATCGTCGCTGCCTGGTCGGTTTCCAGGATCAGAAAATGCTTCACGATGCCTGAAAGCAGAGGCAATGGTTTGATCTGCATATGCTTTGCCTTGTTGAAAAGGTTCTACCAATGCTGTGCCCAGTAGGCCGGTCCTCCGTAACCGCTCTGCATGAGTAATTTGGCGGCCTGTATGCTCCTTTTACCGCTTTGGCAATAAAAAACGAGCGTTTTGCCGGCCGGGAAACTTCCGATGCTTTCCGGGATATCGGAGAGCGGGATGTTTTCACCACCAAAATTGTCAGCTTCGAATTCGATGTATTCCCGGACATCCACCAGGAAAACACTTTCAGGGTCAGATTCTTTTAATGCTTCAAATTCTTCGAAAGAAATTTCCTTCGGCAATACTCCGCTCTCGTCGGCTCGCGGATTTGCTGACTTCTGAGGGCGCGGCAGCAATGCGTCGGCAGATCTGGAAAATCTGAATAGGGAAGTGCTGTTTGTCAGTGTATTGATGATCAACAGCTGGCCTGACAACGGCTCGCCGATGCCTGCAATGATCTTCATAGCTTCATTCGCCATGTAGGTGCCTATAATTCCCGGCAATATCCCTATCACACCCGCTTCGGCACAGTTATCACCTTCTTCCGCATCAGGAAATAGGCATCGGTAGGTAGGACCTCCCTGGTAATTGAAAACCGACACCTGGCCTTCAAAGCGTAATATCGATCCGAAAACAAACGGTTTGTTCAGTTGTACGCAAAAATCGTTGACCAGATAACGGGTTTCAAAGTTATCGGACCCGTCGATCACCAGATCGTAGCCGCTCAGCAGGTCGGTTGCATTTTCAGCATTGAGCCGGTCGGGATAGGCAGTCAGGCGTACAAACGGATTGAGCACCGACAATTTTTCAACGGCCGTGATGGCTTTGTTTTGACCGACATCGTGCGCAGAGTAAAGGATCTGCCGATGCAGGTTAGTGAGATCCACCGTGTCGTCATCGATAATGCCGATTTCCCCCACACCAGCCGCAACGAGATATTGCAGCACCGGGCAACCCAATCCACCCGCGCCCACCACTACGATTTTGGCGGCCCGCAGCCTGTCCTGTCCGGCAAGGCCCAGTTCCGGTAATAAAATCTGTCGGCTATATCTTTTTCTTTCGATCGGTTCCAGCATCACTATATCGTTTCAGAACACGAAACTATCAATTTGTTTTCAAACCAGCACGGCATCCCAGTCTTTCCACACCGGTTCATAGCCCATTTTGCGGATCTGCGCTGCGAAGTCGGAAGGACTCCGTTCGTCGGAAATTTCGAATTGTTCCAACGATTCCGGCTCTACTGCATAGCCTCCGGGATTGGTTTTGGATCCTGCGCTGATGGATGTTACACCGAGTTGAATGCAATGGTTCCTGAACTGCTCGGATTCGCGTGTCGACAGCGATATTTCCACCTCCCCATTAAAGATCCTGTAAGCGCAGATCAGTTGCACCAGTTCCCGATCCGACATTTCAACTTTCGGTTCAAGTCCGCCGGAAAACGGGCGGAGGCGCGGAAAAGACAGGCTGTATCGCGTTTGCCAGTAGGTTTTTTCGAGATAGGTCAAATGTAGCGCGGTAAAAAAACTGTCGGTACGCCAGTCTTCCAGGCCGATCAACACGCCGAGGCCCATTTTGTGGATACCGGCTTTGCCGAGCCGGTCGGGTGTTTCCAGGCGGTAGTTGAAATTTGATTTCTTGCCTTTCGGATGATGCTTCCGGTAGTCATCCCGGTGATAGGTCTCCTGGTACACCAGCACGGAATGCAGTCCCAACGGAATCAGCTCTTCATATTCATTCTGATCCAATGGCTGCACCTCCATCGAGACCTGCGCAAAATGCGGGCGGATCAGGTCGAGCACCATTTTGAAATAGTCCACATGAACAGTCTGATTGGCCTCGCCGGTGACCAGCAGCACATGTTCATACCCCATCGCCTTGATCACTTCCACTTCTTGCAGGATCTCGCGGGCAGTCAGTGTCCGCCGCCTGACCTTGTTATCCAGGCTGAATCCACAGTAGGTACAGATATTGGTGCATTCATTGGAGAGGTATAGCGGTACGTACATCTGAATGGTTTTTCCAAAACGCTTCTGCGTCAGTTGCCGGCTGAGCCTTGCCATCGGTTCCAGATAGGCGGCCGCGGCAGGAGAGATCAGTGCTTTGAAATCCTCGATTGTCCTTTTGGAAGCGAGTAATGCCCTTTCCACATCAGCCGCGGTTTTGGCATAGATACTTTCTTTTACCGTATCCCAATGGTGTTTTTCAAACTCGATTTTAAAGCTCATCCAAAAATGCGGTTAGCGGGCTGCTGGCATTCGCCAGGGACCCTTTTGCTCCTAATCTGGCCTCGTAGGCCATTCTGCCTGATTGTACCGCCAGCCTGAATGCTTCGGCCATTGCCGCCGGATCGCCCGCGACCGCAATGGCGGTGTTCACCAGTACCGCATCCGCCCCGATCTCCATGGCTTTGGCGGCATCCGACGGAGCGCCGATACCCGCGTCGACCACCACCGGTACTTTACTTTGCTCTATGATAATTTCAAGGAAATCGATGGTTTTGAGCCCTTTGTTGCTCCCAATCGGCGCGCCTAGAGGCATTACCGCGGATGCGCCGGCTTCTTCCAGCCGTTTGCACAGTACCGGATCGGCGTGGATGTATGGTAGAATGATAAAGCCAAGCCTGGCCAGTTCCTCCGTTGCTTTTAACGTTTCGATGGGATCGGGAAGCAGGTATTTGGGATCCGGATGGATTTCCAGTTTGAGCCAGTTGGTTTCCAATGCCTCGCGCGCCAGCTGGGCTGCGAAAACCGCTTCCCTGGCAGTACGGACGCCGGAGGTGTTGGGTAATAAATGGATATGGGCATGGTTCAGGTGGCTGAGGATGTCGTCACCTTCGTCGTGTACATCCACACGGCGCAATGCGACGGTCACCAGCTCGGAGCCCGAAGCCAGCAATGCTTCCTCCATGAGCGCCGCCGAACTGAATTTGCCGGTCCCTGTAAAGAGCCTGGATTGAAATGTTTTATCTGCGATGGTCAGCATAATGCCTGGTGGATTTGATAAACAGTTTTTTTCGGATCGTCTGCGTTGATAACCGCTGAGGACATCGCCACACCATGTACGCCCGCTGCGCGGAGAGCGGGGATATCTTCCGGTAAAATGCCGCCAATGGCAATGATCGGTACGGACCGTGCTGCATGAGCCATCCGGGCTATCAGGGAATCGTAGCCTGTCGCACCTAGGACAGGACTCAGGTTTTGCTTGGTGGTGGTAAATCGGAATGGCCCGAGACCGACGTAATCGGCCCCCTCATTCATGCGCAATGCAATGTCTTCCCAGGTGTTGGCGGTACCGCCGATGACCATATCGCTTCCTACGAGCGCGCGAGCGTCGGGTATGGGCATATCCGTGAGGCCGAGGTGCAACCCATAGGCTTCCACGGCCCGGGCTACGCGCGGGAAATCGTTGATAACGAGTTTCGCGGCGTAGGAATCGCAAAGGCGCGTAGCTTCCCAGGCCAGTGAAAGTACCTCTTCTTCCGGGCGGTTCTTTACCCGCAGCTGTATCCACCGGCAGCCTGCACCGAGTGCGAGGTGGATGCTGTCGATATGCGACATCGATTCGGTCTCGTTCGAGATGAAGTGGAGGCGGTCGATGACCCGCAGGTCCTGCTGTGGCAGGTCCGCCGAGTGCGGGTGCCCTGTCTGGGCTGCTGTGCTGCTCCCAGCCTGGTCTGCCGCGCGGCCCCAGGGTTGAAACCCTGGGTTGCGCGCGCGCGCGGAGCGGAGGTGCGTGTAGGCGGCCGCCGGGTGCAGGTGCTCTGTCTGGTCTGCTGTGCGGCTCCCAGCTTGGTCTGCCGTGCTGCCCCAGGGTTGAAACCCTGGGTTGGGGGGGGGCGCCGAGCGGAGGTGCCGGAGCTGTGCGGAGGCGGCCGCCGGGTTCTGCCAGATGGTGCCTAGGACTGCTGCTCCATCAAAGCCCATGTCCGGCACACGTGCGAGGTTACCGTACTCAATGCCGCCCAACGCGATCACTTTGCCGGGAAATCCCGACCGGTCCAGTTTGAAATCGACCGGTAGCGCAGCCTGATAGCCTCTTTTGGAGACACTATCAAACACTGGGCTTAAAAACACATAGTGAAACCATCCGGGCAATGTCCGTAGCCTGTCCGGGTGATGGATGGACGTGCTCAATACAAACCCTGAATCGTGCAATGCAGCCAGGTGCTGAGGGGGTACAGTGTCCAGGTTGGCCTCCGTGAAATGCAGCCTACGGATGCCCAATCTTTCGGCAAGACCGTGGTGCTGATGCAGTGAAATGCGTCCACGCCATTCCGGAGCAATCGATAAAATTAATGCGGCGAGCTGCTCCTCTGAATAGCCGGGTTTCCTCAAATGCAGACATTCGAGCCCTTCTGTAAAAAGGTCGTTGATAATGCTTGCTTCTCCCGCTACTTTTTCAGGATTTGATATGACAATGAGGTCCATGCTACAAGTAAATCTCGCTTCCCTTCTCCGCAAACTCCCGCGCCTTTTGCTGCATTCCCTCCGAAACGACATCTTCCGTGGCGAACCCATTCTCCTCTGCGTATTCCCGGACGTCCTGGGTGATCTTCATCGAGCAGAAGTTCGGCCCGCACATCGAGCAGAAATGCGCGATTTTCGCTCCCTCGGCGGGCAGGGTTTCGTCGTGGAACTCCCGTGCGGTATCAGGATCCAGGGAGAGATTGAACTGATCTTCCCAACGGAACTCGAAACGGGCTTTACTTAATGCATTGTCGCGGTATTGCGCACCCGGATGACCCTTGGCAAGGTCGGCAGCATGGGCAGCGATCTTATAGGTGATCACGCCGTCTTTAACATCCTTTTTATTAGGTAATCCCAAATGCTCCTTGGGTGTGACATAGCAAAGCATCGCCGTTCCGAACCAGCCGATCATCGCCGCGCCAATGGCCGATGTGATGTGATCGTAGCCCGGCGCAATGTCCGTCGTGAGCGGCCCGAGCGTGTAGAAAGGTGCTTCATGACAATGTTTCAGCTGTTTTTCCATATTTTCCTTTATCAGGTGCATCGGCACGTGTCCGGGGCCTTCGATGATCGTTTGCACATCGTGTTTCCAGGCGATCTTGGTGAGCTCGCCCAGTGTTTCCAGTTCCGCAAATTGTGCGGCGTCGTTGGCGTCGGCGATGCTGCCCGGACGGAGTCCGTCGCCCAGTGAAAATGCTACGTCATAAGCCTTCATGATCTCACAGATCTCTTCGAAATGGGTATACAGGAAGTTTTCCTTGTGATGTGCCAGGCACCATTTCGCCATAATCGATCCCCCGCGGGACACGATGCCCGTGATGCGTTTGGCAGTTAGCGGAATGTAGCGCAGCAGCACGCCTGCATGGATGGTAAAATAGTCCACTCCTTGCTCTGCCTGCTCGATCAGCGTATCGCGGAATAATTCCCAGGTCAGATCTTCTGCCTTGCCGTTCACTTTTTCCAATGCCTGGTAAATGGGCACGGTACCAATGGGAACGGGGGAGTTTCGGATGATCCACTCGCGGGTTTCGTGGATATTTTTGCCGGTGGACAAGTCCATAATGGTATCCGCCCCCCAACGGCAGGCCCAGACTGCCTTTTCCACCTCCTCTTCGATCGTCGACGAAACAGCCGAGTTGCCGATGTTGGCATTGATCTTCACCAGAAAGTTGCGGCCGATGATCATCGGTTCGCTTTCCGGGTGGTTGATGTTCGAAGGGATCACGGCGCGACCCGACGCGACTTCCGCGCGCACAAATTCCGGAGTAATGTGGCTTTTGGGCGTATTGGCACCGAAGCTGTGGCCCGGATGCTGCTGACCGAGTACGCCCGCTTTCCCATTCAGTTCCAGCATCTGCTGGTCGATCCGCTGGTTTTCCCGGATGGCGATGTACTCCATTTCGGGCGTAATGATACCCTTTTTGGCATAATGCAGCTGGGATACGTTCTGGCCGTCTTTGGCGCGCAGCGGTTTGCTGTTGTGGGCAAAACGCAGGTGGTCGAGTTTGACATCGGCCAGGCGCTGGCGGCCATATTCGGAACTGATCGTGTCCAGCTCCTCCACATCGTTGCGTTCGCGCACCCAGGCTGCCCGTAATGCGGGAAGGCCCTTTTTTACATCTATTTCAACATCGGGATCAGTAAATGGGCCGCTGGTGTCGTAAACTGTGACCGATGGGTTCTTTTCGAGGCCACCCGGACGCAGGCCGCCATGAATGCGGGTGTCGGTGAGCGCAATTTCGCGCATGGCCACCGCAATGTCGTGCACTTCGCCTTTGACATATATTTTTCTGGAATTGGGAAAAGGTGCCCGGGTGATGGTTTCCGGAGTTTTTTCAGCTTTCATGAAGGCTTTGTTTAATGTTTGAAATGCTAGGATATGCCGGGGCTAGCCGCCCTGAGTGGCGGTAATGAGGGTAACCTGGTCGTGGGGGCGGAGCAGATGGTCGGGCCAGTGGGATCTGGGAACGACCGATTGGTTAATGGCGATGGCGATGCCTTTGGCAGATGCCGGAAACAGTTCTGACAAAAGTTCCTCTACCGAGTACGATGCGGCGATTTCTCTGGATTTACCGTTGATTGTGATTTCCATTCCAGGTTCAATTTTGCGTAAAAACCTTAGGAATGGACCTATGAGGAAAGAATAACAGAGATACATTGACAACAGTATCTCCTGCTTTTCCCTTCGGCAGTACTAGCTGCATCAGGTTCAAAGGGTATGATCTCAGTCCGCATGTCGGGACACCCCTAAAGTTGAGGCAAAGCTATTCTAAAAACCCGATTTTCAAAAGAATTATAAAAAAACGTAATACGGATCGGGGATAGGACATGAAATTTTCTAAAATTATAAGGTATTTTTGACCTTAATAATAAACCTAGATAACGACCCGTTTTATTTTGATGGATTTGATCATCAGAAGTGCCGCTCCTAAGGATCTGCCTTCGCTGTTAGAAATAATTAACCACGCTATCCTGCACACCACGGCTATTTATGATTACGAACCCAGGACTTTGGAACAACAAAAGGCCTGGTTTGAGCAAATGTTCAATGATGGAATGCCGGTGATTGTTGCAGAGCTGGAAGGCGAAGTGATCGGTTATGGCTCCTACAATATCTTCCGTCCCAAAATCGGGTACAAGTTCAGTGTGGAGCATTCTATCTACCTTGATGAAAAATCGCGGGGAATGGGTGTAGGCGGCAAATTACTCGGCAGCCTTATCCAGCGCGCCAAGGAATCGGGGCTACACACGATGATCGGCTGCATCGATGCCTCGAATCGTGCCAGCATTGAGTTCCACAAGAAATATGGTTTCGTGGAAAAAGGATATCTCAAAGAAGTAGCTTATAAATTCGACGAATGGCTCGACCTCGTCTACATGCAGCTCTTGCTGGAAGAGGATTGAAAGAAGGGAGGAAGGAAGAAAGGGAGAAAGGAAGGAAAGGAAGGAAAGGAGAAAGGAACAGATTGTCAGTCTGAGCGGAGCCGAAGACAGGCCATACAGTCCCAATACATAAACAAACGAGGCGCAGTGTTTTGCTGCGCCTCGTTTGTTATTAATGGGCTCTGCCCGTTTCTACGTAAGTATCTTCATCGCCGGTTGGCTTGCCCTGCCACCACGACGCGAGTATCGACCCGGTGATGTTCATCAATGGCCCGAAAATCGCCGGTGCCAGCCCCACGGTTGCCATTTTGCCCATTTCCTTGGCAATACCGGATGCCAAACCGCCATTCTGCATACCTACCTCGATCGCAATGGTGCGGCAATCGCGTTCACTCATCCTGAACAAACGGCCCGACCAGTAACCCAGCGTGTAACCCGACAGATTGTGGATCAGGACGAGCAGGAGCAGGGTAGGTCCGATCGACAAGAGATTGTCACGGCCGGCTGCGGTAATGATCACGATAATGAATGCGATCCCGGCCATGGAAACCAGCGGCATCGCGGCATCGAGCCATTTTACCTTACCGCTGAACAGTTTGTTGAACAGTAACCCTGCACCGATCGGGATGATCACCATTTTGATAATATCCCACATCATGTGCAGCGTATCGATCTTCACGAACGCCCCCGCGAGCATGCTCATCAGGACGGGTGTTACGATGGGCGCCAGCATGGTGGAGATGGCGGTAATGGTGATGGATAATGCAAGATTTGCTTTGGCAAGATAAGAGATCACATTCGAAGCCATACCGTTTGGAGAGCAGCCGATCAAAATGATACCTGCCGCGATCTCAGGCGGGAAACCACTGAGGTTCGCCAGGGTATAACCGATGGTTGGCATAATAATAAAGTGGCTCACGACGCCGATCAGCACGCCTTTCGGCATTTTAACGACGCCCACAAAATCACCGAAGCTCATGGACGTGCCCATGCCGAACATGATGATCTGGATCAACGGAGTAATGAGTGCGGCCAGTTTGAAATCACCTACCGTGAGGAAATGCTGCGGGTAGTACAGCGCGGTGGTCACTGCCGCAAAAATGACAGTGGTGTAGGTAAAACCTTTCAATTTTTCATAACCCCGGAAGCTGACAGCAAGTGAAATAAAGAACGCGATAAAAAAGGGGCCGGCCGAGGGGAGGTTTCCGCTGAATGCCAGATAGAGTGCTATCAGCAGGCAAACCACGGCGACGCCGGACAGAAGCTTGTAAATATTCATATAAATGTATTTAAAATGCAATTTGAAAAAAGGAAAGAAAATTTCCTGTCTGCTTTACCAAACAGGAAATGCTGAAAACCGGGCCGGGTTACCCCCTTACCAGGTTCTTTTTTTCATGTATTCGTCGAGTTCCGAACGCTTCATGGGGATTTCGTTCGGGTTTTTGTCAAGCCATTTCAGGAAGTCATTTTTCAATGAATCGCTCCATTGGCTGTCGATCTGGCCCGGTGTGTACTTGCCTTCTTTCAGCATTTGAATGCCGAATTTGTCACGTAGTGCAATGAACTCAGCAGTTTGGACCACTTTCTCGACCATATGTGCGGGGATGAAGATCACGCCTTCTTTTTTGGCAAGCACCAGGTCTCCGGGCAGCACGATGGCGCGTCCGATCCGGATCGGCGTGTTAAGGCCTGTCAAAACCTCATCTTTCAGATAAGACGGGTCAAAGTCGCGGACAAATGCATTGAAACCCGGAATTTTGGATAGGCCGTCGAGGTCGCGTGCAGAGGCGTCGAATACCACTCCATTGCCTGTTTTGGCGAAAATGGAGTTCGCCAGATTATCTCCGATCAGCGTTCCTTCGACGATTTTCCCCATGCCGTCGGCCACGTATACGTCGCCTTTCGTCAGCACGTCAATCGGCCAGGAGTTGGTATTTCCGATACGGCCGTTTTTGGCGCCGCGATCTTTGATATTTTTTTCGATATCGGGGCGTGAAGGCATGAACTGCGCTGTTACTGCACGCCCGGCGATCACGACGTCGTCGTGCACAATTTTCCAATTGCCTTCGAACTGGCAGTTGTATCCGTCATTTTTGAGTACAACCCAGGCCTCCTCCGTATTGATTTCCTTCGCACGGCGAACGAGGTCGTCGGAAATCTTGGGGCGTCCGTCGGGGAAGCGTTCGCCTTTCCATTCGGAGGTCAGGAAAATGAGTTCTTCCTTCGGGATGGTTTGGGATTCGGCCGTTTGCAGGCCTCCCAGTGTCAGGGTTAGGATCGTTGTTAAAGAGAGAATCGGTAATTTCATGAGATAAGAAAAAAGAGTTCAGCTAGAATGTGAGTGGATAAAATTAGGCAAAAATCAGTTACCGCTGAGGTCGCTGACGACGGGCAGCAAGATATGACTTACACGCGCACCGCCGTAATGGACGGTCTGGCTGGCAATCCGGGTTTTGGTACTCGTCCCCAGCGGCTCCCCGGTGTTGGGGTTTCTGTCGAATTGCGGGAAGTTGCTCGATGTAATGTCGACCCGGATGCGGTGGCCGGGCTGGAACACGTTGGCGGTTCCTGTCATTTCGATATCGTATTCATAAACCTGGCCTGGCGTGAGGAGCTTCATTTTATCCAGCCCTTCACGGAACTTGGCTCGGATAATGCCCTCCGAAACCGGCATTGCGAAGCCGTCGGGATAGACATCCACCAATTTGATCATCCAGTCGGTATCACGTCCATCGGTAGCAGCGTGCAGCTTCATTTTCACCGGACCGGCGATCGTCACCGGTTTTTCGAGGAAGTCGCCCGTGTATACGAGTACGTCCCCGCGCTGTTCAAGCGGGCGCTGGTCGCGAGGGCCGGCGGGGGTAGGCGTACCGCAGCAGTTGTTGCCGCCTGTGGTCGGTACCGGGCTTTGCGGATCATAGGCATATTGGTCGGTTCCCGCTTTGGCAGGCTTGCTGAATGACAGTTTGCCCTGGCCGCGCACAGAGTTGGCTGCCGCATTGCCGTCGAGGTACAATTCCCTGAACTGTGTCCCGGGAACAGGCCAGTCCGTTTCGGCCCGCCATTGATTTACACCCATATAAAACAATCGCACGGGCTTGTCAGTATCGATGCTGTTTTTGATGCCTTTCAAATGGTAGTCGAAAAATGCGAGCTCGGTTTCGAACTGCTCTACGAAAGCGGCTGGGGTAAAATCGACGTCGCCGAATTTCTGCGATGGGCCATGTCCCCACGGACCAATGATCATGCGGGCTCCGTTGCGGGCCTCCGGCGTCGCTCCCTTATTTTTCATCCCGACATACCCGTTGATCGTTCCCATGACGAAAATGTCGAACCAACCGCCGGAGACGTAAGTAGGCACTTTGATTTTATCAAAACGCTCCTCGTCGCTGATCGCCTTCCAGTAATCGTCGTAACTCTCGTGCCTGATCCAGTCGCGGTAATGCGGTACCACGGCGCCTGCACTCTGAAGGTCGCCGTTCTGCAAAGGCAAATGCATGAGGACATTAGCGTATTTCAGTTCTTCGGGCGTATAATTTTCGGTATGCCAGTACTGCGGCAGCATGATGCGGTTGGGCATTCTCACGACGCCCCAGCCATAGTTGAAGCTGAGACGGAACGCGCCACCCATGGTGATCCAGTTGGCATAAATATTGGTGGAGGCCAGCGAGGGGAACGCCGCCACCAGATGCGGCGGGTTCAGGCTTGCGGCCTGCCACTGGTTATGTCCAAGATAACTTCCACCCTGCGTTGCCACCTTTCCATTCGAAAACGGCTGAGCGGCAGCCCATTCGATGGTGTCGTAACCATCCTTCGCCTCGTCACGGAACGGCTCCCATTTGCCGTCGCTCTCGTAGCGGCCGCGCACGTCCTGCACTACTACCGCATAGCCGCGCTGCGCAAACCTGATCATCGTTTGGTGGACACCGTCGCGCTGCACGCCGTAGGGTGTGCGCGTGATGATAGTAGGGTAGCGCCCGGGCGTTGCAGGCATGTACACATCTGCATACAGCACCACGCCGTCGCGCATACGCACGGCTTTGTGCCGTTCGATGCGGATCTCATTGAGCGTGTTATCCGCAAAGAGGGAAGCACCCGCCGAGAGAATGGCCAGGACCGCCAGCAAGAGGGAACGAAAGGGTTTCAGCATGATGGTATCACACTTTTAGAGGGTTTGAATGACTATCTTCTGGAAACGACGATCGGATTGGTCAGACCGTTGAGGTCATACACGACTCTGCCGGCCCGGATCGTTACTTCCGCTTCGAGTTTCTGTTTGCCCTGCACTTTGGAACCCGTATAATCGAAGAACCCGAATGTTCCGGTGTCGTTCATCTGGAATTTACCGTCGAGCACACGTAATACCGAGACGTCGGCGCGTGAGCCTACCGAAAGGTTGCCCAGCTCTTCCCGGTGGATAGCCTGTGCGGGTGCCCAGGTGCTGGCCTTGATGACCGCCGGCAGGTCCATGCCCATGGCCAGGAACTTGGACATGACGTTGAGCATGTCCTTCATCGCATTGTTCATGCTGCCGGTGTGAATGTCGGTGCTGATGGTATTGGGATAAAAGCCTGTTTTGACGGCAGGAATGGCCTGCGAGAATGCAAAACTGATACCGCCGTAACCCACGTCGAAAATGATGCCTTTCTTGCGTGCTTCATAAACGAAAGGCTTCACCTTGCCCGCCGCTACATCCACGATCGGTTCCCGGCTGCTGAGCTGACCGAAGCAATGCGTGAAAATATCACCGGGGCGGAGGTGTTTCATGAATAGCTCTTCAATCGGCAATACAGGCTGGCTGCCGCCGAAGTCGATCATGACCGGGATGTTGGCAAGTTTGCCTGCTTCCACGGCACGGTCGGTGGGTGCCCAGTTGTAGCCATTAAAGTGGGCCAGCTTGATACCGACAATGTATTCGGGATACTCCTTGGCAACTTTTGCAGTGGCGGCGGCATCCATATCCTCCACGTTCTGCTCGTAAGTGCCTCCGCGCATTCCCTCTCCTACGATGTTGAGGAACGAGAGTACCCGGGTTCTGGAAATGTCAATGGTTTGTTTCTTGAAATCGGGGAAGGACTTCCAACCTGCGCAGCCCGCGTCTACCACGGTGGTTACACCGGTGCGGAACGTAAAGCCGTCGGGAGGGAGGGCATTGGGACCATTGCTGTAAGTCTGGTCCATTTTAGTGCCATAGAAATTGTGGGAATGGATGTCGATCAGGCCGGGCGTTACGAAAAGCCCTTTGGCATTCACCACCTGCACCCCTTCTTTGGCGTCGATGTTTTTGGCTACCAGCATAACAGTATCGCCTTTGAGCGCGACGTCCATGATGCTGTTGACGTTGTTTTTAGGGTCAATTACATGACCGCCCTTGATAATAACCGAATACTTTTGCGCATGGGCGATACCGGCACAGCAGAAAAGGGCAGCGGCAAATAATACTTTTTTGATCATGGGTTTGGGATTAGGATTATGCTATTATTGATAAGACAAAAAACGGGTTGAAATTCCTCATTCAGCGGGCGAATTTTTTTGGGATACAAAAAGCGATACGGATTGCCGATTTTGGTCAGCAATCCGTATCGGTCATTTACTTCTTAAACAGGCAGCGCACCGCTCTGCTTATTTATCCCACCAAACCACACTCGAAAGCGTATTCGTGCCGCCCTGACGCGTACGTGCTTCGTAAAAGTTCACCTGATTGTATTGCTCTTCCGAATCGGGAATGACGAAACGGGTAGGGATTTTACCACCTGTCAGGTTACCTGGATAGTTGGTAGGTGTCAGTTTTGGATAGCCGGTACGTCTCCAGTTAGAGAAGATCTCATATTCGTCTTCCAGGAAAAGGGTTACCCATTTCTGCGTACCGATCTGTTCCATTTTGTCAGCCATTGTGCCAGCCGCTTTGAAAGGGTTTGCTTTCAGGTAAGCAGCGATCTTCGCGTCGGAAATCACTCCGGCAGTACCGAACAATGCCCATTGTTTCAGCCCCGACGTTACCGCCGCATTGTAAGACGCTTCCGCAGTAGCGCCGCTATACCAGCCTCTCAGATTGGCTTCTGCAAGCAGGAGGTGCATTTCCGCAGGCGTCAGAACCAGCAAAGGTGCATTGTATTTCAGGATAGTGGCAGGGTTAGGCTCCGAGTAAGAGTCAAAATCTGCCGGCAATCCGTTGAAGGCTGCGTTTGGCATACCTTTCTGGAGTGCCGTCGTAGTGTCAGCCACATATGCGGAATTGGCAGTAGGCTTCGTCCATACGATGGCGATCACATTAAGGCGTGGATCCTTGGTCGTTTTCAGGTGGTCGATCAGCGTTTTGGCAAACTTGCCGCCTTCGACGTTATCACCGCCCGGATTTACGTAATCGGTACTCATCAGGCCCGCTGAAATGAAGTTACGGCTTGCAGTAATGGAACCATCCACGTAGTCGATTTTAGCCAGATCTGAGTCGGCCGTGATCACACCGCCTGCAATGGCTTTCTTCACCCAGGTTTCAGCCATAGCGGGATCTATTTCGGTCAAACGCATTCCGAGTCGCAACATCAGCGAATAACCGAATTTTTTCCACTGTCCCACATTCCCGCCGTAAACCAGGTCTGCATTGCCGAAAGTTACCTTGCTGGCATCAAATGCGGCAATCGACTCGTCGAGTTCTTTCAGCAGATCCGCATAAATGGCCTGCTGCGTGTCGTACTTGGGCGTAAAGTTCTTGTCTGTCAGCGCCTTGCCTGCTTCCTTGTATGGGATATCTCCGTACATGTCTGTCAGGCGGTGGTACAAATAGGCCTTCCAGATGCGGGCTACCGACAGTTTGTTCACGTCATCGGGCGATGTTTTTACCGCGCTGATGACCTGTTCCACGTCAATTACCGCACCCGCCGTAGCCGGATCCCCGCCAAAAAGCGCCCAGCTGCCGGTGGAATAGGAGTAATTGAAGTATTTGTCACCTGCGGCCGGCACTTCTTTGTAAGTCGCGAAGTGCTGCATGGAACCGCCGATGGTCAGGTAAGCGGCACCGGTAAAGTTGTTGCTCACGGTCGTCAGCTGCGTACGGGTGAACAGGAAGCCTGGCACTACTTCCGTGGAAGCATTGGGATTCACATTCATCTCCTCAAAATTTTTGTCGCAGGAGGAAACGAAGAGGGCCATGGGGGCCAGGTATATTAATTTCAGGAATTTGTTCATCGTCACTAAAATTTTGAATGATTAAAACTTCACTGTCAGGTTCACACCGATGTTACGGGTTCTGGGTACACCGAATGCTTCCAGGCCCTGTGCGTTGCCGTTGGTGTAGCTCGATTCAGGATCGAAGTACTTGTTTCTCTTGTCCTTGTAAAGCAGGGCAAGGTTACGTCCCACGATCGAAACAGAGGCCGACTGCAGCTTGGTGCCGAGGATCGAGAACTTGCCAACCGGCAGGTTGTAGCTCAGGATCACCTGACGCAGTTTCACGAAGTCGTTGTTGAATGTGAAAATGCCTGTGTAGTTCTTGTCATTGTCATAGTAGGTATCTATATCTTTCTTTTCCCAGTTTTTCGAGAAAGGAGCTCCTTCGGGTGTTACACCGGTTACGGTCAGACCTGTTTCACGGCCTGGCAATGTTTCCTTAGGCAAACCAAAACGGTAGGCATACTGATACATGTTCGAGTACACGACGCTTCCGAATTTACCGTCGATCAGAATATTCAGAGAGAAGTTTTTGTACTTGAAGTTATTGGTGATCCCCATGGTCAACGGAGGAGTACCATTACCGAGTTTTTCCAGGTTTCCTCTCACTGCATATCCGCTGGCTGTGTTGAATACGGTGTTGCCAGAGGCATCTTTGAGTTTATTGTAACCCCAAACCTCTCCGTAAGTGCCGCCTTCCACGTTGTTGATCAAACCACCACCCACACCGGTTCCGATGCTCAGAGACTTAAGGTTATCAGCCAGCTTGATGATCTTGCTCTTGTTGTAAGCCATGTTGTAGCTGATGTCCCACATAAAGTCATTGTTTTTGATCGCGGTTCCGGTCAGCAGGAGTTCGACACCCTTGTTGCTCAGTTCGCCCACGTTCAGCAATGCAGCAGTGTAACCCGAAGACGAGGCAATGTTGCTTTGAACGATGTCGTTGGTAGTCTTGCGGTTGTACAGCGTAATATCAAGACCCAAACGGTTTTGCAGGAATTTAGCTTCGAGACCGGCTTCGTAAGTTGTAGATGTAAGCGGTTTCAGGTCGGGGTTTGGAACCACGGAAGACGACAGCTGCTGAACAGGACGTCCGTTGTGACCGCCGACCGCCATTGCATAGCTTTGGTAGATCTGGTAAGGAACCACGTTTGCGCCACCCACCTGCGCCCATGAACCGCGTAGTTTTGCAAAGCTTACGACAGTAGGCAATTTGAATGCTTCCGAAAGAATCAATGAACCACCGATAGCAGGGTAGAAGATGCTGTTGCTTTTGCTGTTCAGCACCGAGAACCAGTCCTGACGGCCGGAAACAGTAAGGTAAGCCAATCCTTTATAGCCCAGATCCGCGGAACCGAACAAGGAGTTGATGGCGCTTTTGTTATAAGTAGGCACCACGGTCGACGTAGCCAGGTTAGTGAAGCTGTAAAAGCCGGGGATCGTGAATTCCGAACCGTTGAAGGCTGTCTGGTCGTAAATGCTCTTTTGCATGTTGCCGCCCACCAGTGCCGAGAAGTTGAAATCGTCGGAAAAGTCCTTGGAGTAATTCAGTGTCAGCATTCCGTTGGTTTCCGAAGAAGTTACTTTCTTGGCTTCGTAAGTTCCCAGCGGCTGGTATGCATTGGCGGTCGGCACTACAAACTCGTAATTGAAGTTGTAGTAGTCGCGGCTTACGCTTCCTTTGATGAACAGGTTGTCCAAAATGTCATACTTGATATTAGCCTGACCAAGGAAACGGTTCTTCTGATCTTCGTTGATAAACTTGTTGACCACGAAATAAGGGTTCGGAGCCGCAGGTACGGGGTTCCATTCCACTTCTTTACCGGTAGTGGCGTCATAGCCCGGCGAAAGGCTCCTAATGTCTACCGTGTTTGCAACCAGGTAAGTGGCCCAGTGCGGGTTATAGTCGGCGTAACCCACTTTCGGGCGG
Organism: uncultured Dyadobacter sp.; assembly: GCF_946482605.1. The sequence goes on from NZ_CAMLSE010000001.1 coordinate 300,433, forward strand.
TTATGGCCGTTTTCGATGTTATACTGAACAACGGTTTCAATGCTCAGTTTTTTACCTAAAAACGCATTCAGGTTCAGGTTCGCAATTCTTCTGGTGAAAGAAGAGTTAGGTACGATACTGTTCGAGCTGGTGTTGTTCAGACCAAAACGGAAGTTGACGGACTCATTACCACCTGTAAATGAGATGGAGTTGATGTAGTTGGTTCCTGCACGGTAGAAGTTTTTCAGGTTGTCTTTCTGAGGTGAATAAGGACGTTCCACGCCGTCAAACTGCACGACGGGCGTACCGTCCATTTTCGCTCCGTAAGACAAACGGCCTGAGCTTTTCGCCTGCGTCTGGGTGGTCGGTTTTACGCCGTCGACACCCTGGCCATACTCATATTGCCAATCAGGAATAATGGAAAGATTGTCCACCGAAAAGTTGCCATTGTACTCGACACCGATTCCTTTTTGCGCACGGCCTTTTTTGGTAGTAATCAAAATCACACCATTGGATGCGCGCGCGCCGTAAAGAGCCGCAGCAGGGCCACCTTTCAAAACGCTGATCGACTCGATGTCGTCCGGGTTAATCCCACCGATACCATCTCCACGGTCGGTGTTGTTACCGTTACCGTCCGACGCATTGCCGCCACCAGGAACACTGTTGTCCATCGGCATACCATTGATCACATACAACGGCTGGTTATTACCACTCAGAGAACCGTTACCACGGATGATGATCCGGCTGGATCCACCGGGGCCGGTAGACATCCCTGTTGCATTCACACCGGCAATCTTACCGGTCAATGCATTCGCAATGTTGTTTTCACGTGCCTGGGTGAACTCGCTGCCTTTGACTTCCGTCACGGCGTAGGCCAGTGCTTTCTTCTCTTTGGAAATACCCAAGGCCGTTACCACGACTTCGTTCAGCGCTTTCGCCTCAGGATCCAGCTGGATGTCAAGGTTGGTTTGACTGCCCACCGTCACTTCCTTGGTGGTGTAACCTACAAAACTAAAAACCAGTACCGCGGCCGAAACTTCGCCATCGGGAATATCCAGGAAAAATTTACCTTCGGCGTCTGTGGAAGTACCTCGCTGGGTTCCTTTCACGAGCACGCTCACACCAGGGAGGCCTGCGCCTGTTTCGTCCTTCACGTTACCCGTTACATTGCGTTTCGGGGCGGTTTTGGCACCGGATGCATTCTCTTCCACGGGAGCCTGATCGCGACGCAGGATAATGCGGTCCTGGACGACTTCATAAGTGACTTTATGCGGGGTCAGAATTTTCGAAAGTACTTCGGATAGGGATTCGTCCTGAAATTTGTAGGATGCTTTCTGGTTATTGAAAATCTGAGGGTTGTACATAAACTTAACCTTCGTCACATTCTCGATCTTCTCCAAAGCCTTGTCAATCTCGGAATTAGCTAAACGCAAAGTCACTTTTTGTTCTAACACCCTTTGCCCACGCACGTCGTTCGCGTGAACGAAAGTGCTGAACGCAATAGAGAGCAGGGCTTGATACAGCGTAATGCGCATGATTTTCTGTAAAGCATGGTGAAATTGTACTTCTTTTGACATAATTTTGATTTTTGTCGGGTTAAAATTCGGCATAATAGTTCCCACAGCAGCCTCATTCAGATGCTGTTAAGCGTACACAAGCATGGGGATTGATCGGGTCGGTGATGTTGCAGCATCATCGGCCTTTTTTGGAAATGGAAATTAGTAGTCGTTTCTGGTCATAGGCACCGCTGAATTTGTCATAAAGTATTGAGAGAAAGGTAATTTCATTAGCATCCTTTGCTGGTGATAATAATGCTGGCGTCCAGTTGCTCGTAATGAGCGCCAATGGTCTTGCAGATCAGGTCGATCTTCTCGAACAGCGGTTCATCGGAGAGCGAGGCCGTGAGATAGCAGTTCTGCATCACCTCCGCGTCGAAAACGATTTTTACACCATATGATTTTTCCAATGCCGCGAACACTTCGGTGATCGGCGTTCCCTTGAATTCAAATGACTGACGCTGTATCGGAAGTTCCAACAGCTTGGGATCGGGGATCAGGCTGCGCGTGAGTCGTAACTCCTTGGGAGCGAATGTAATCTGCTGATTTGGCGTCAGTACCATCCCGCCCAGTTTGTCATCCGCATGCTGGCTGGCAATGGCTTCTTTCGTCATCGGGAAAACAGACACCTTACCCGTTTTGACCACAACCTTGACCTCCTGATCGTCGAATGCACTCACTTTGAAACTGGTGCCCAAGACTTTCGTTGCCAGCGTATGCGCATACACGTAAAAAGGTTTGTCCGGATTTTTGGCCACCTCGAAGAAAGCCTCGCCCCTCAGGAAAACTTCGCGTTTGCGATCTTCGAACTTGCGCGGGTAGGTGATGCGGCTGTTGGGCTGTAACACTACCGAACTGCCGTCTTCCAGGATTACCAGCTGCGCTTTGCCTGTGGTATTGACCGCTTCGATCAGCGGCTCACTGATCTGGCTGAGTATCACTTTATATTGGTCCGATTGCTGCTGCGAAAGCGTTTGCTTATTGTACCACCAGCCCGCTATCATCAGGATCAGTACCGATGCGGCCATATGGTACCAGTTGGGTCTGAAACGTAACCAGATCGACGACTTTTTAGCGTGGTTTTTACCGATCGCATGGGATAGCCGGTAAATTTCATTCGCCACTTCCTCATCCCGGATCTGATCGAATGCCGCTTCCGTCATCATCAGAAAATCCCGGGCGCCATTAACTAGAGCCTGTTTGTCCGGATTGTGTTCGAGCCACTCAGCCCAAACAGCCTCGTCGGCGGGGTTGCTGAAAAGCACCCAGCGTCTGAAAGATGGATCGGCGGCCAGTTCCTCCGGAAGAAAATTGCGGTAATGGAGCATATTGGGCAAATAATAATATGGCTAATTTTAATAAGGATGCAAGAAGATTAGGTCAATACTCTCTTTTTGAGAAATTTTTTTGATCTTTTTGCGAAACAGGCACCATGCCGAGCGACTTCCTGATCGCGTTGTTCCGCCGCCATTTGTATAGTGATAGTGGCCTGTGGATCATTGATTGATTTCAATAATATCCATTACTCAATATTTTGCGCGCTACTTTATCCGGTAATTGTTTGGCGGAGGGGCTGCCGGTGTCAGAAAATAATTACGCGGATGGCTTTTCAAGGGAGTTGTAAAGTGCTCAATGTAAGTGGAGCACTGCCAGATGTAATGCCGAAATTGTTAAATTTGGTGACGGTCAATCAAGGGTCTTAAAAGCGGAAACGATGAAGCTAACTGTTGTAATTACTCAAGGTGAGGAAATGCTGATCGGGCAAGTTCGGGAAGTACCCGGTGTTATCACGCAAGGAAACAATGTGGAGGAGGTCATGGACAACATTCAGGAGGCTTTGGAACTGTATTTCCTGGATTCAGATGTAGTTCTGGAAAGTAATAGCGCAAAACTCAACTTCAAAAACATCGTATCCACTCAGGAACTTGAATTTGCCTGATGTCAGTAAAGCGCAACGAATTTATAAAGCATCTGGAAAAGCATGGATGTTTTCTCAGAAGGCATGGGGCAAAGCATGATCTCTATGTCAATCGAAATCAAAATTCGCGCACAACTGTCCCGAGACACCCGAGGTTAGATAAATCGCTTTGCGACGCGATATGCAGGCAACTGAGTATCGATAAGTTCTAAACAGTTCTTGCAAGGATACTTTACAGGTACTTTTTTATAACCGGCAGTTTTCGTAGCGGAATGGCCAATGCCCAACTACCTGCGACCGAGACGAAGACTACCATCATGAATTTGGCAAATACAGGGAATGGCGTTTGGAGCAGGTAGTATTGTGTCCAAATCACGAATGGATAGTGCAGCAAATAGATCAGGTATGCATGCTCCGACAGTGAATCCCACACGGCATTCTGCTTTCGGGCCAATGCTCTGAACGTGGTCATAAAAGCAATGCAGCTGAAAGTACAGGACGCGATGTAAATAGAGAAGTAGATGAGATAGCCGGTGAGCTCGGTTAAGGTTCCTTGCTTCACCAATTCTGTAAGGAGCGGTGACGAAAGCGTGAGTAACGTATAGACACCAGCGCACATGACCAGCCATAGGGGATAGCGGCGGACGAGCAACGAATCGATGCCGAACAGTCGATCATTGAAACGTACCTTGCCCAGCCAGGCACCGAGCATAAAATATCCAAAATACAATGCTGCCCTCGTGATCTGCATGTCGAACGGCCCGAAGCCTGTCCATTTACCCGGGCCGAGCCAGAACGCGAAGGGAACATACAATACAAAGGTGAACAGAAACCAGAGCAGGATGACGATCGCGGGTGTGTATGTGCGGGGGGCTGGCGCTTCCACCGATGCATTCGCGGCAGATCTGAAGACCGATTTTTTGAGAACATAGATCAATGCGAATGCTACATTGAACAGGAACAGCACCCATATAAACCATGGCGGCCCGACCGGCCATTGTTCGATGCCGAAGAAGTCAATCACGTAATCCCGGATGTTTCCATTGCCGTGGGCGATCAGGTAGGCTGGGTAATGGGCAATGAGATTGAGCAGGGTGCCGCCCAGCAGGAATGGTATAAACAGCCGGAAAAACCGGTCGCGTATGAACGCGAATGCGCCTTTACGCTCTACGCTTTTGACGACGAACAGCCCGGCGACCAGGAACATCAGCGACATGAAGAAAACGTCGTTGAAGTTCTCGAAAATATCCATCCCGATCCAGCGGCTTGCGTCCACGACAGGATGGGTGGAGCGAATGTAAGCGACTTTGTCAAAACTGGCGAAAGTAGTGTAGGCCAGGGAGGAATGGTGCGCTACCACCAGAACGGTCAGAAAAGAACGGAGGTAGTCGATCCAGAGGGTTCGGCTGGCAGCTTGGTTCATACGTAATAGTTTGTTACCGAAAGGATGCATGCGATATGCCTTCGGTTGCACGGAGTGAGGGATTTGTTAAAAAAGAGATACTAACGTTGCCTAGGCGATCAGTGTGAAGCAAAGCAAGAGCAGGTTGCTGATCGGGTGAATGTGCTGTTTGAGCGAGGTAATGGCTTTGAAAAGCAGGTTGGCGACGGATTGCCGGTTTACCTGCATCAGATCGGCGATCTGCTCATTGTCCATGCCTTCAAAGTATTTGAGAAAAACGGCTTCTTTCTGGCGGCGTGGCAACTCGTCAATCGCAATCCTCACTTTGACCTGATTCTCGGTGAGCAGCTCATTGCGTTCAATCTCTGTTTCTATAGTCTGGTAATCGGATAACTGTCCGGCTTCGTCGATATCCAGAAAGGGGTGGGAGCCATTGCTGCGGCGAAACTCCTGCATGAGCTGGTTTCGCAATGCACGCAGGAAATAAATGGTTACGAACTGGATCTGAATATTTTGTCGCCTTTCCCAAATATGGATCAAAAGGTCCTGAATGGCGTCTTTGATGAATTCGCGGTCGGCGGAGAAGTGGCAGGCGTAGTTGAAAAGCGTGCGGTATTGTTTGTCGGCCAGTTGGCAAAATGCCAGACTGTCCCCGGCCTGGCTTTGTTGCCAGAGATTCAAAAGCACTTCATTCTCTTCAGCGATGCGTTGTCTCTTGTTCAAATCTTATCGGGTCATTTAAACAAATTAACTGTTAAATAGCCGGAATCTAAAATATAAGTATGACTTTATTTTTAGTGAGCGAATTTAATGCGGGCTAATTGTATTATTCCGGAATAAAAATCTGAAAAAATAGAGGTAAGTGGCTGGCCTGTGTGGTATAGGAGGGAAGGGGGAATGGAGGAAAGGAGGAAAGGAGGAAAGGAGGAAGGGAGGAAGGGTGTCACGGGTGGAAATTCCTCCCTTTTCTCCATCCTCCCCCTCCTCCTCCCTCCCTACCTGCTAAACATATGCAATACAGTCGATTTCGACGAGGGAGTCTCCTGGCACACCGCCATATACCGCTACGGTGGTGCGGCAGGGCGGCTTGCTGCCGAAGCGTCCTTTGTATGCTTCGTTCATCGCCTTATAATCGTTCAGGTCGTGCAGGAACACACTGCATTTCAGCACTTTTTCCATCGATGAGCCTGCTTTGATCAACTCCTTTTCCAGCTCATCCAGTACGTGCTTGGTGTGGGCCGTGATGTCGCCGTCGAAGTGGGCTCCTTTGCCTGCGACGAATACCAGGTTATTGAATTTGGTGTGTCCGGAGAAAAGGGGAACATCCTGGTACATTTCCACATCACCTACCTCTTTCTCAGGTGCAGCCTCGGCCTTTGCCTTCGATGCAACACCCAGACCTGCTACTCCGGCGACGGATGCAAACAGCTTTTTAATAATGGATCTTCTTTCAGATTTCATAATGGAATGATTAAAGTTATATGTAGAACGAGATGTAATTACGAGGTCTTCTTTTTGGATTTTTTGGCTACCTTTTCATTGGCAGGAAGTGTAATTTTCCAAAGGCTTCCGCCCGCTTTGTTCCCACCCTGCTTGCCGCCATACTCGATCACGTAAAGGGTGTTACCGATAAGCAGCGCATCGGTAGGAGCGGTGAAATTATTGATAATACTTGTGGTCTTGGTTTTGTAATTGTCGGTCTTCTTATCGTAGACCATTTCCAGGTGGAGCAGATCCTTGCCATACCTGCGCAATGGGTTCGGATTGACGACGCCGTTGCGGGGCCCGCCCGTGTAGCGGATCACGAAACCATCACCGGTTAGATCCTTACCGAGCGTGTTATGCGTATCGAAGAAAAGGCCTAGCGGGGATGAATGCGCATTGAATGTACCCACGGTTACGCCGGTGGTGTCTCCATCCATGACCACGCCGGTATTGCGGTCGCGGTACTCGTTGGCATCCGGCCCCATGTTCTGCACTGCAGGGGAAAATTTCACGCCCTCAGGCCTTTTCGGAAACTCCGGATCGTTGTGAAAATATTTCATCAGAAAGGCAAATGCAAACTTGCTCAGGAATGGATCTTTCTCAGGATCGGGTTGGAAATCCGGAAACTGCTGAGGGTTATCAATGCCCCCCATTACCCACGGAAAACCATAGTGATGCCCCTTGCGCACCCAGAACATATCTTCCGGGTGATCGTAGTCCCCGGAGTTGGATACCGCGAAAAGGTTGCCTTTGGCATCAAATGCCATATCGTAGGCATTTCGGATTCCTTCCGCGTAGATATAGCCATCGGCTTTCAGCTTGGCCACATCGGTTGAAAGCAGCAGATCCTTGGAGTCGATCGGGAAGCGGAAGATGTTAGCGGTGAGGGCGTTATCGCGGGCGTTGGGGTATTCGCCTCCATTGTCCTGCACTTCGCCGTGGTCGGTGCGCGCGCCGGTATTCACGTAAATGTATTTACCGTCCGGACTGATTTCCAATGCATTCCAGCCATGGTCGAAAGTGGTTTTGTTGGCTCCGTATTCCACCGTATTGAACACCACCGTCATTTCAGGTTTTTCAACACCCTTCGTCATTTCGTAACGGACCATACGGCCTTTGTTACCCTTGTTGTTGTTCACGCTCACGTTCCCTGCGAGGAATAATGTGTTGCCATGGAAGGCCGTGCCCTGTAAGCGGGGAATACCATGATCTTCCACAGAGAGCAGTTTCTTGCTCACCGGCTTGCCATCTTCGATTACGATTTTAACCACATCTCCGAAAAAGGTCGTGTAATAGATTTCTCCGGTGACCGGATGCTGGATGAGGCGAACAGCTTCCGGCTCTACCTTCATGTACTCTTCAATGGTAATGTCGTCGCGAAGTGCTTTGGGGACGGACGTGGTGACCTCCCGTTGTTGTCCGAAAATAGGAAACGTCATGCCCAGAGCGAGCACCGACGTAAATCCGGACTTGATAATGCGGCTGTAAGGGAACATATTGCTTTTAAGGGGTTTAGATAACTTAGTTTTGGGCGGTCGGTAGGCGGCTTTCGGCTATCGGCAATCGGCAATCGGCTTTCAGCTTTTTAGTTCGACTGCCGATTGCCGATTGCCGAAGTATATTTAAAAATTGTTTCACTCTGTTTTACCCAGATGCCGGATATATGCCACTAGCTGCCACCTCTGCTCGGCGGTGAAGACATCCTGGAACGGCGGCATGTTACCGCGGCCATTGGACATTTTCCAATACAAGGAGCCATCACTCTGCGCTTTGACGAGCGTGTCGTGGAAATTCGCCGGTTTTTGTCCCAGCGCACCGCCTGCGGCACCGTCGCCATAGCCGGTTTCGCCATGGCAGGAGGAACAGTACAGTGTAAAAAGTTCTTCACCCTGGGCGAGCGTCAGCGGTTCTTCGTGATATGGGCTTTTTAATGTATCGGCCCAGGCCGGTGCTTTCCAGGGCTCCTGGCTGTTATGTTCAAAATGATGTTTTTCCGAAGAGAACCCAGCGAGGCCCAGTCCGGAAAGAATGATGAAGCTTGCGGCTGAAATTTTATTCTTAAGCATGGATACAGAAATGGTGGATTATAAGCTTGCCATTCTTCCTCCAACCCCTGTAAAGGAACACTCAATTGCCGGAGAGTAATATCCGCTCAAACGGGGTTGGAAGATGAATGGCGTAATGTCTTGCTATTTGAGCGATGCTCGCACCTTAGCTACTTCTTCTGTCGTGACAGGCCCTGCATTGTTTCCGAAATTGCTCCGGATATGTGTCAGTACCTCTGATATTTCTTCATCCTTCAAAAAGCTGTGCTGCGGCATTACATTGTTATAGGCCTGTCCTTTTACCTCGATAGGGCCTTCCAGTCCACTCAACAGTACTTTAATGAGCCGCTCTTTGTCGCCGGTAACCCATTCTGCGCCTCCCAATGGTGGAAAACGCTGTGAGTCGCCCATACCATTGCGCTGGTGGCAGGCCGTGCAATACACGCTGTAAACCTTTCCGCCGGCAACCGGTTTGTCTTTATCCAGATTATCGTTCACGAAGTCGGGCGTACGGATGTGCGACATCGTTTTGCGTTGCTCCATTTTCGCCAGCGCAGGTTTCCCGAATTTCTTCTTATTGCCTTTGTAGGTCACTTTCCAGATCTTACCTTTTTCCGTTTCCGCAATGTAGATCGATCCGTCAGGCCCCATGGCTATTCCCATCGGACGGTAAACTGCGTCGCTGACGTTCACGACCGGGTCGAGGCCGGCGAAACCGTCGGCAAAAACTTCATATTCGCCTGCTACCTGGCCATTTTTGAAAGGAACGAATCCGATAAAATAGCTCGATTGCGGGTACGGTGCGCGGTTGGTGGAGCCGTGGAATGCGATGAACGATCCGTTTTTGTAATGCTCAGGCAACTGGTTTCCCTGGTAGAACAAGATGTCGTTCGGTGCCCAGTGACCGGGGAAGCCGATCAACGGTTTTTCATATTGATCGCATTGGCCTACGATTTTACCGTCTCCGCCATATTCGGGGTTCAGGACTTTTTTGGATTGCATCTGGTCCCAGTAGCAGTAGGGCCAGCCCGCGTGGGTTCCTTCTTTGACTCTCAGAAACTCTTCGGACGGGAGCATGGCGCTTTGCCAGCCGTTGTAAAGCTGTGGCCAGAGCCGCAACAGGTCGTCGCGACCGTGTTGTACTGCATATAGATTATTGTCGGCAAAATTCCAGTCCAGAGCCACCACGCTTCTGAGGCCGGTGGCAAACTTGGTGCCGTCTTTCTGCAATTGCCCCGTTTTGTTGGCGTCGAATTTCCAGATACCGCCGTGGTCTTCGAGGATCGGGCATGGATCCATTCCTTTGGAGCCCGGTGTGCGGTTTTGTTCCTGGCAGGCATTGGAATTGGCACCGAAAGGGACGTACATGAAACCCTTGTCGTCGAATGTAATGGGTTTAGCAATGTGCTCGTGCATGCCGTGTGGGTGATCGTCGGTCAGGATCACTTCCTCGGGGCTATCGGGTACAAGTTGTCCGGGCGTGAGCTTGTAGCGATAAACCACCAGCTCAGAGCTGAAATACAGGTAACCTTTGTAGATGCGCATGGCCGTTCCATAGGCGCGCTCTTTGGCCGCACCACCGAATCGCTTGATGATGTCCGCGCGGCCATCCTTGTTCGTATCACGCAATGCGATCACGGATTCGCCCTTGTCGGCGAACCGTGCTTTTACATATATGTCTCCGTTATCGTTGATCGCAATGTGCCTTGCGCGACCCGGAAGGCTGTCGACTACCACAGTGGCTTCGAACCCGTCCGGTAAAAACAAACCGCCGTTCTTTGTATTAACGACCGGCAAATCCTGATCAGAATGCTGCGTAAACCCCAGTGCAAACAGCACGAGAAGAGAAGCAGACCATTTGAAACGCGTTTTCATAGGTTAATTAAGAGGGGTTTAGGGAAACTTCGGCTATCGGCAGTCGGCTATCGAACTTTGTAAGCCGATGGCCGACTGCCGACAGCCGAAGTACTACTTCAAATATATCGGCTTCGTGATCCCGTTTAGATCATAGACAATTTTTCCGCCCATGACGGTCAATTCGCATTCGAGTTTTTCTTTGCCTTCGACTTTATAACCGGTTTTGTCATAAAAGCCGAAGTTGCCTTTGCGCATCGAGAATACAGCCACATCGGCGATCGCTCCTTCCGAGATGTGTCCCAATTGTTCGCGGTGGATCACTTTGGCGGGTTCCCAGGTGCTGGCCCTGATCACCGCCGGGAGGTTCATTCCCATATTATAAAACTTCGACATAATGCTCAGCATATCCTTCATCGAGCCGTTCATGCTGCCCGTGTGGAGGTCGGTGCTGATGGTATTGGGATAAAAACCGGCTTTCATGGCCGGGATCGCCTGCGAGTAGTTGAAACTTGCGCCGCCGTAGCCTACGTCAAAAATAATGCCTTTTTTACGCGCTTCCAGTGCGAATGGTTTTACTTTTTGTGTGGCTTCATCCACGATGGTTTCCCGCACATTGCCTTCCAGCAACGTGTATGCGTGTGTGTATATGTCGCCGGGGCGAAGGTGCTTCATAAACAGCTCTTCGAGTGGGAGCGGAGGCGTGCTGCCGCCGAAATCGATCATAACCGGCATATTGGCCAGCTTTCCGGCTTTCACCGCATTATCGACCGGCTTCCAGTCCTTACCCATGAAATGCGCAACTTTAAAGCCGACCACGTCATTGCGGTTCTTGATCGCAACGCCAGCGGCCAGGTTGGGGTCCATATCTGCCGTGTCCTGCTCCCAGTTGCCGCCGCGCATGCCTTGTCCCACGATGTTGAGCAGGGATAATACGCGTGTTTTTGAATTGAAAATTACATTGTTTTTAAATTCAGAAAACGAGTCCCAGCCGGCACCGCCTGCATCGACGATCGTCGTCACGCCTACGCGGAAGGTGAAACCGTCGGGCGGTAACGCCACCAAACCATTACTGAGGTAATGGTTTGGCTCGGTACCGAAAAACACATGTCCGTGAATATCGATCAGTCCTGGCGTTACGTACATGCCTTTGGCGTCCACGACCTGCCGGGCTTCCGCGGGATCAATGTCCCGGGCAACCTTTTTGATTTTCCCCTCAAAAATACCGACGTCCATCACGGCATCGATATTGTTTTTGGGGTCGATCACCGTGCCGCCTTTGATCAGTACGCTGTAAGTCTGGGCGTTGCAAACCGCACCGGCCAGACATGCCAGGAGAGCGATAAAGATAGACCTGTGCTTCATCTTTTTTAGGAAAAGGTTTGGGCTTAGGAATGTTAAATGGTACTGTACATATTTAAACAACTGCTTTTGACAGTTCTTCTTTCAATCTGGATGCTACGATTTTCTCCTCTCCCGGTTTAAGCATCCAGGTGGTAATGGTCAGCGAATTGCTTTCCGCCGGCATTATTTCAATCGACGGGTTGCCTTTCCGAAGGCTTTCCTGCAATGTTTTCACAGGCAGGCTGATCTTGGCGGCATCCCACGACACTTTCAGGGTAGGGGTGTGGTTCCCGAGTTCGGGGACGGTCACCTCCGTCATCACGCCCTTCACGCTTTTTACGGCATTCTCGATGGTCGCAACGCGGTCTTCCCATATTTTCCACTCTTTTTTGTGATCCATTTTGACAAAATTGTCGAGGGCGACATACATGCCGAGGATCTCCTCTTTGTTCACTTTCATACCGCGCCCGATGGTTGATCCGCGGGGAGGCATGCTGAGGCGGGCGGCGTCGATCAGATGTTTTTTACCCATGAGGATACCCGCACTTTGCGGTCCCCGCATGGCTTTTCCGCCTGATACGCACACGAGGTCGAAGCCCAGGTCGTTGAAACGCCACAGGTTTTCAACCGGCGGTACGTCCGCAGCCATGTCGATCATGGTAGGGATGCCGTTCTTTTTGGCGATCTCGATCCATTGCTGGTGATTGATCTGCCCTTTGTCGGACTGGATGTGCAGGAACCACATCAATGCGGTCTTCTCGTTGATCGCCTTCTGTAATTCTTCCGCTGTTTCAACCTGCACGATCTTGCAGCCGGTGTTGGTCAATGCGTGTGAATAGCCGATGTTATGGCCTTTCTGGATAATCACCTCCGATTTCATACCGGTGCCTTCCAGATGGGGAAGCGCTTCTACTTTCTTCTGGTCCATACCGGTGAGCACGCCGGCAAGTCCGAGCGTAAGCGCCGAAAAGCAGCCTGCGGTCACCACGGCAGATTCGGCATGGGTGATGGCCGCGATTTTCTCGCCAACCTTGGTCTGGACTTCATCGAGCATCATAAATTCCTTGGCCGCGCCCTGGATGGTAGCTACTACGTCGTCCTGCATGAGGGAGCCGGTCATCATCGTGTAGGTTCCTGCCGCATTAATAAAGGTGCGGATGCCGAGTTCCTTGGCAAGGTTGCGGACCGGTGCATTGGCGAGCAGACCGGCAGCATCGGCGGTGCCGTTGCCCAAAAATCCACCCAGGAGCGGGACGGTGGACAGATGCTTGATTAAGTCTCTACGGTTTATCATAATGGTTAAGGACAGATAGATTGGTTAAAGGCTTTCGAAAGGAGTTTGACAGTTCACAGAGAAAGGATGTGTTTTAGCGACCTCAATACTCTGTTTTGTAAGTTTATTTTTTTTAGAATTAGAAATTTAAAAAATAAAGTTTGGTCAATACTAATCCTGATACCTTTTTATTCCGATTGGAGGAGGATTAAAAGTGCCCTCCGGAATAATATTACCGAAAGGCACTTCATACTACCGTCAACTTTAATCTACATCCCACCAGATAGGGGTCGCTGCACTGTCTTTTCCCCCGAGATGGGCCGCAACAGCCGCCTTCACGGCGTCACCGCTGGAGTTGGTCACCGCCGTCGGATAAGTTAATCTTTTGATAAATGTTCCTGCCGGCAGATCGGCGTTTTTGGTCACCGCAACCGGGTACAGTTTCGGATAGCCGGTTCTTCTGAATTCCGACCAGGCTTCGGTTCCTTCCGGATAAAGGGCAATCCATTTCTGGGTGATGATCTTTTCCAGTTTGGTCTCGAAATTGTCGGCTTCGCTCCATTTGACCGTTACCTTGGTTTGAGCTGGCAGGTTATTGGCGGTATTCTTCGGATCCACATAAGCGGCCTGTGTGGACGCGCTCGTCAGGTATTCGTCTACGCCGCTGGCGCCATTGGCTTTGAAAGAGGCCCGGATGCCGTCCTCATAAAACTTCTGCGCGGTGCCGCCCATGTTCCAGCCGCGCAGTGCGCCTTCCGCTTTCAGGAAGTAGCTTTCGGCAACGTCCAGCTGCTTTACCGGTGAGGTCGTCGACACGTTGGGTAGCGAGTAGAACTGGTACCGGCTTTTGTCAGGCCTTTCGGACCCCGCCCGGATCCCTTTGATCTTTCCTTTGACACCCGCATTGTCGTCGGTTGCGGGTAATGCGTAAACCGACAGACGCGGGTCGTTGAAACCGGTCAGGAACGTCTCGATCGTTGCCGAAAGGCGCGTATCGGACCATGCATTGGCCATGGTGTAGTAGGGGTTCGTCGTTGTAGGCGTGATTGAGAAGCCTACATCGGTCAATACACCTCCGTTGGCAGCTGCAACGGCACTTTCAGCCTGGGTCTTGGCCAGGTCGGGCTTTACCTTCGAGATACGCATGGCCAGGCGCAATTTCAATGTATTGGCCAGTTTGATCCAGCTTGTATATTCTCCGAGCAGAGACGACTTGTCCCATTTCAGGAAGCGGGTTTTGTCTGCATTGGGATTCGCTGTTTCGGCGGCTTTGAGCGCGACGATCGCCTTGTCCAGCTCGGCAAAGAAAGCGGTATAAGCCTCTTCTTCCGAATCGAATGAGACCTGTGCAGCGGTACCGTATTTGGTATAAGGATACGGACCAAAAGTGTCGACGAGACGGTGCGCTGCCGCTACTTTGATGATCAAAGCGATGGCGTACAAGTCGGGGTATTTGGTCTCATAACCTTTTTTCCACATCTGAAGCCATTGGTCCATCACGTTTTGTGTCGATGTGTTCCAGGCCGTGTTGTTCCAGCCGTCGACCATGAAATAGGTGGTGGTATTTTCATTGTTAAGGAACGGCGTCGGCGTTTCCAGGTATCCCGCAAATGATTCGGCTTGCAGGTTTTGCTGGGTCTGAACGGCGGTAGTCGTTGCGACGATCCGGTTCATCATCAGGGGCAGCAGGATACCGCCTTCATTCGCGTCCTGAACGAGCTGCTCGTCGGTGATCAGCTTTTCGTCCTGGTTCAGGGTTTGCATATAGTCGGTACAGGACGATGCGGATAGCAGACATCCGAGTGCCAGTACGCTGAATTTATGTTTTTCTAGAAAGAATTTCATGAGAATGATAGTGATTAGAAGGTTGCACGAACGGTAACACCATAAGAACGGGTGGCGGGAATGCTGAACCCTTCGATGCCCTGCATGGCATTGGCAGTAGTAATGCTCACCTCAGGATCGAACGGCGCGTCTTTATAGAAGAAGAAAAGGTTTCTGCTGATAAACGAAACGCTGATGTCCTTGATCGCCCGGGATACTTTGGGGAACGTGTAGCCGATAGCGAGTTCACGCATACGCACATTGGTGGCGCTGAACATATATTCTTCGGCAGCCGCAGCCACATCACCCTTACCGGAAATGAAATTGTAATAGGTTTCAGCAGGGATCACCTTGCCATTCACATTCACACCGCCCGCGTCGCGCGCTTCACCCGATCTTTTGGAAAGTCCTTTGAAATCAAGCCATTGCTCTGTCATGGAAGCGATCTTGCCACCGAAACGTCCGTCTACCAGGAATGATAATGTTGCATTCTTGTACTTAAACTGGTTGTTGAAGCCCAACAGGAATTTCGGGTTCGCATTGCCGAGGTACTGGTCTGTTCCGGCCGAAAGCAGCGGGAGGCCTGTGGTTTCATTGTACTTGATGTTTCCATTGTCGTCGCGCTGGTAGGTTTTACCAAACAAATCACCATATGACCCGTACTCACGTCCGCCGAGGTTGGAAATGCCGGGGCGGGTCAGGAAGAGTTGCAGCATACGTGTGCTTCCGCCTGCCTGCAACACAAACCAGTCGGATTTGAGAAGGTTGCTGAGTTCCCGTATCTGGTTTACGTTCCGGGAGAAGTTCAAGGTCGGGGTCCAGGTGAATCCGCCGCCAAGGTCGGCCTTGTAGCTCAATGTAGATTCGAATCCCTTGTTGCGGATCGTACCGCCATTGATCCAGAAGTTCGAAGCGCCCGCTCCGGCCGGTGCCTGGATCTGGAACACCTGGTCGTAGGTAGTCGCATTGTAGTAGGTCAGATTGAAACTCAGCTTGTCCTTGAAGAAGCGAAGCTCTGTTCCGATTTCGTAGGAGCGTGTGCGCTCGGGTTTCAGGCTGGTTGTGTCCGACCCGCTGAAGAATGGCAGGTTGCCGCGCCCGTTTACGTTCTCGTCGTTGGACAAGGAATAGGGGGGCGTCCAGTTGGCAACGCCGAATGGCAATGCATTACCCACCTCCGCATACGACGCACGTACTTTCGCGAAAGAAAGAATGTCGCTCGGTTTCAAATGCTCCGTCAGTACATACGACAAACCCACGGAAGGGTAGAAGAACGACTGGTTTACGGTCGATGACCATTCTTTTCTGGCCGTCAGGTCGAGGAAGAAAGTTTCCTTGTAACCTACGGTCGCTGTTCCGAAAAGTGCCTGTGTCAGTCGTTTCTGCAAACTTTCAGTCGCGTTGAAGAAGCCCTGGCCGGTGAGGCTTTGCAATGCATACACCGAGAAATAGTTGGGATAGGAAAGTGTATTCGTTGCCCCATTGTTACCCACATTCATGTCGTAGAATGTGTTCTGCGTGTTGCTGAAACCCAGAGTCGCAGACAGGAACAGGTCTTTCCCGAATGTCTTGGTCCCGCTCAGCAAAACGTCGGAGTACAACTGGTCCGTGTTGGTGAGGTTCTTTCTGTAACCACCGTTACTGCCCACCAGGGTGGCGTCGGAGGATGCGTACTGGCGAAGTTCATAAATGTCCTGAACTTTGTCATAGGTCGTACGGCCTTGCAGGTTCAGCCAGTCGGTAATGGTCCATTTGGCAGCGAATGAGTAGATCGTCCGGTTGCGGAACTGGTCGGTCTGGTTGCGTTTCGACAACCAGTAGGGGTTCTGATTGGAGCTCGCCTCGTTTTTAATGTAAGGCCAGTTCTGGACGTTCATCAGGCGGGAAGGGTCCCATTTCTCGAAATTGTTTCCGCTGTATTTGGAAAAATCATCGCCGGTAGGGAACAGGTAAAGGCTGAACATCGGGCTGTAATAGAAGCCGGATTGCGGGCGGTTGTAAACTTTTTGTTCGATGTAGTTCACCGATCCGTCCAGCGAGAGCTTGTTGCGGAACAGCTGGGTCGTGCCGCGAAGGTTTACATTGTGGCGGTTGTAATCATTCTCAGGAACGATCCCGTTAGCCTTCGTATTGGCATAGGACACATAGAACTGGCCGACATCATTTCCGTTGGTGATGGAAAGGCTGTTGACGAAGGTTTTGCCTGTATTGAAAAAGTCTTTCAAATGCCTGTCGCTGCCGTTGGTGATTTTGGGGCCCCAGCTATCGTTTACCGCCGTGTTGGCGACGCCGCCGTAACCCTGGCCATAGGAAGTCTGTACCTGTGGCAATGCGATGGGGTTTTCGAAGTTAGCAGTCGAAGAGAAGTTGATCGAAGCAAACCCTTTGCGTCCTTTTTTAGTGGTAACGAGGATAACACCGTTTGCCGCCTGACTTCCGTACAGCGCTGCGGCAGAAGCTCCTTTCAGGATCGATATGTTCTCGATATCTTCCGGGTTGAGGTTGGAGATCGCGTCACCTGCGTCCCTGGTGTCAAACAATGTACTGCCCTGCGAACCGTTCGCATTGTTCATCGGGATACCGTCGATCACGTACAGTGGCTGGTTGTTACCCGTAATGGATTTGTTTCCCCGCAAAAGCACTTTCGAGGATGAGCCGGGACCGC
This sequence comes from uncultured Dyadobacter sp., assembly GCF_946482605.1. The sequence continues at coordinate 317,778 of NZ_CAMLSE010000001.1, forward strand.
CGGTGCCTTTGGTGATCACAACCCCGGCAGCCTTACCGGCCAGCGAGTTGACCATGTTGGGGTCTTTCACGCGCGTAAGCTCTTCGCCGCCTACGTTCTGCTGCGCGTAGGTCATGCTTTTGGCATCTTTTTCGATACCTAAGGCCGTGACGATCACTTCACCGAGCTGTTTCACATCGTCGAGCAGCACCAGGTCGATCACCGAGCGGTTGCCGACGGTGATTTCCTGGCTGGTGTAGCCGATCGATGAGAAGATGAGGATGGCATTATCGTCCGCCACATTGACGGAGAACTTACCATTGATATCGGTGGTGGTTCCCAATGTGGTTCCTTTTACCAAAACGTTGGTACCCGGAATACCAGCGCCCTTGGCGTCCTTAACGGTACCGGTCACCTCCCTGGCAAGTGTTTTGGAAACCGGCGCTGCTGCGGGGGACTCCATGCTTACTTTGGATATCGGCTTGTTGTTGATGACGATATTGTTGTTGATCTGGGTATAGCCCAATCCGGTCCCTTCCAGGATGGTTTCCAGCGCTTCCTTTACAGTCTTGTTTTCCAGTGCGATGGATATGCGTTTTTTCTTGTCGATGCGCTCGATGCTGGTGACGAATTTGAAGTCGCTTTTCTTCTCAATGGTCAGAAATGCTTTCTGTAACGTGGCATCTTTCAGGTAAAGGGAGATTTTTACTTCCTCGATGCTCTGGACGGAGCCCGGGTTCATCGCGAAGGCCGGCCTGATGATACTCAGGATCATGACCATCAGCACGAGTAGTTTCCAATGCCGGTTTGCGGCAAATGGCGGTTGTACTGGTAACAATTTGCTCATACGATTGGGTAGAAAAGGTTAAATTGAATTGAGGGATTATATTAAACTGGATATAGGAATTCTGTTCGGTAAATAGTGGCTTTACACGCAATGGCCTTTCAGTACATTCTGGTTTATATACTATCTGCAAACCCCGCCCCGGATGGTTACCTGGTCTCCATCGACTTTGTATTTGAAAGCATTTGAAATACTTAACAGTTTGAGTACATCCCTAAGTGTGGCACCTTCATTGAAACTTGCCATCACACGGCAATTGTTCAGCTCGTTACCCGGCATTTCGATCCTGACCTCGTAATGTTCTTCCAGCCGGGCTACTACTTCCCGATAGGTATTGTTCCGGAAAACCAGCTGGTCTTTGCGCCACGCCCCGATATCGTACGTGCTAACGATGTCGATATACGTTTCGTCTTTTTCTGTGTTGATCACCAGCTCCTGTTGGGGTGTCAGCTGTGTGATCCGGATGGGGTCGCCCTTGTCAATTTCCTTACTTACCTCCACTTTTCCGGTCGCAACCGATACGGAGGCTGTTTCTTCGCCTTTGTAGGCCCTTACATCGAATGACGTTCCGAGCACCCGTGTCGACAACTTGTTACTCTTCACGATAAACGGCTTTTCCGGGTCGGGGACTACGTCGAAAAATGCTTCCCCTTCCAGATAAACCTGCCTTTGATCGCCTTCAAACGCTTTGGGGTACTGTATTTTGCTGTTTTTGTTGAGCCATACATGCGATCCGTCGGGTAAAGTAACGTTTACGACTCCGTGGTCGCTGCTGGCTCTGGTTTCCAGGGCTATGCCAGGTACTTTTCGTTCGCCATGTTTCCAGTTCACCAGAAAGTACCCTAACCCGATCAGCAGGACTACGCTGGCAGCGGCCATCCAGGAAGTGATTTTGAAATACCGGAACCTGGCCGGTGCTTCATCCTCCGCTGCTCCTTCCTGGCCGGCAATCAGTCCATGCAGCCTCGACAAGCCGCCTTCCACATTCAATACCGGATCGTTTTCCGGTTCTTTTTCCTGCTTCCATGCCGCTTCTATCTGTCGGAACAGCAGCATGTTATCGTATTCTTCAAGCCACCATTCCATCGCCAGTTTTTCTTCCGGGCTGCATTCGCCAGCCAAATACTTGGCGATAAGGGGCCATGGTGTGTGATCAGACATCAAGTTCAGAGCTTTCTAATGTTAGGACAAATAAAAAATGGGGATACCCCCATCCTTCCAGAATTTTTTTTAAATCTGATAAGTTTTTTGCAGAAGTTTCAGTTGCTTAATGGCTTTACCCATTTGATTTTCTACTGTTTTGGAGGAAAGCGAGAGGATTTCGGCGATTTCGTTGTAGGTGAAACCTTCAAAGCGGTTCAGTTGAAAGATCGCCTTTCTTTTTTGGGGAAGATAATTGATGAGGTCAGTAATGCGGGTTTCGAGCTCGTGGTACATCAGCTCGTCGTCCGGGCCGGGTGTTTCCCCAACGATATCATCACTGAGCTCCTCCATGACGTGTTTTTCCTGCTTCATATAGTTAAAGCAGGTGTGCCGGGTTGCAGTGAAAAGGTACGACCGGACATTTTTCTCAACCGTCAGGCTCTCGCGTTTCTCCCAGATCCTGAAAAAAACATCGGCTACGATCTCTTCGGCGAGGTCTTTGCGGTTATTCAGGTACGTTGCAAAGCGGCATAGCGAGTAATAGTATTTTCTGAAAAGGCAATCCAGAGCCCGGTTATCTCCTTGTTTGATCAGGGAAATGAGAAGCAAATCGTCCTGGCCGTTCATCATACTGCGGTGGCTAATTAGGTATCAGGTAATTCAAAAACTATATGTAGTGATCTTATCGAGCGCCCGGAGTGATCGGCAATATTAATATTTTACTTTCAAGAGTAGTCAATTCTCGCGCAGAAAATTAAAATAGTAATATTTTCTTTGGTATATCCTAAATAGTAACGAAGAATAGCTTTATGATTTCTAAAATTAAAAAAGTTGCTGGAAATAAGCGCCAATCGCCGAAAATAATATTCCATATCGTCATTTCAGCAACTGGCGCCCATTTTATCCAGCGAGGGAAGTTGTCTTGCAATTAGTTCAGAAACAGCTGTTTCACACACACGGGTGTCGGTACGCTGATCTCTTTCCCGGTATAAGTCAATTGGCCGGTAGCGGCATCACGTTTGAAGAACACGGCATTGTCGTTGTCGCGGTTGGTGACGATCGCGAACTCGCCTTTGGCATCGATCAGAAAGTTCCTCGGATGCTTGCCGTGGGTGTCGGCGTGGCCGGCTACGGTCAGCTTGCCGGTTTTGGCATCCACACCGTAAATGGCGAGGCTTTCGTGCCCGCGGTTGGACGCATACAGAAACTTGCCGTCGGGCGAAAAATGGATGTCCGCAGCGTAGCTTTTACCCGTGAAGGAGGATGGCAGCATAGTGATCCGCTCCATGGGTACCAGCGCTCCGGAACCTTTCACGATCTGGAAGGAATTCACGACCGACGCCAGCTCACCCGCCGAGTAGCCGAAGTTTCCATTGGGATGGATAGCGAAATGGCGAGGGCCGTCGCCGGCTTTCACCTCCGCATAAGGTACCGCTCCCGGGGTTAGTTTACCTGTTTTAGGATCTACCGCGTATACCATGATCTTGTCGATACCCAGGTCCGACGCATAAATGTACTTGCCGTCGGCAGATGGGATAATGGAGTGCATGTGCGGTTTCTGGTCTGCGGCACCCTTGTCCTGGATCGTATCCGCCAATGCGCCGATACTGCCGTCCTGGTTAAGTTTGTACACCGCGAGGTCGCCGCTGCCGTAGTTGGAGAGGTAAATGAATCTCCCTTTCGGGTCCACGCTGACGTGGCAGGGGCCGCGACCCTGCGCAGGCTGGCTGTTCAATGCGGTCAGCTTACCGGTAGCCTGGTCGATGGCGAATGCCGATACGGTGCTGTTGCCTTCATTGGCAGCGTAGAGATACTTTTTGTTGGGATGGAATTCGAGGAACGATGGGCTGGTCTTGCTCGTCAGCACCTGCAATTCTTTGAAGGAATAGTTGCTGCGGTCGAATTCGTATACATAAATGCCTTCACCCTTTTGCGTATAGGTACCCAGGTACAGTATTTCCTTCTTCGATTTTTGTGCAAATGTCGTCATCGCAGCCAATAAAAAGATGAATGAAAGAATGGTTCGTTTCATGATTAATGATTGATAATAATGTTGTTAATGTTAAAGTACGTGTTTCAGGTAACTCCTGACGAAGTTTCGCATTGGATATGTTAGCGTTTTGCTATAAACCGGGTGGTTCCTCCGGACCTGTCGTTTCGCCCCGGAGGCACATCCTGTTTACGATATCATTTCAGGCTCCGTAGGTGCCGCCTGATCGGCCCTATTCGAATACGAGTGTGCCGAACTTGTTGAATTCGTGAAAGCTGCCACCGGTTTTCTGCCAGGAGTAATAGGTAGGTTCACCGTCGTAATCGATGCGGTAGAAGTTTCCCCGCCATTTTTCCCCGGACTTGGGTGCCGTATTGGCAATCGGGTTCATCAATGCGAACGGGATAAAAAACTCCGCTTTCCAGCCTTCGACCGAAGCCATGCTCTTTTTCTGGCCGCCCTGCGCACTGGTGGCGTGCTGCACCATGTTGCGTTCGGTGTAATGCCAGGGTTTCCATCCCTGCGCCCTTCCTTTGATGTTGGGGACGAGGATAGCGAGTTCGTAATTGAGCGGGGAAAGCTCGTATTCCAGGTAAATGGGGACCGATGTGTCGGGCCAAAGGAATACTTCCACGACGTCCTCCTTGAACAATGCGCCGAAGTCTTCCAGGATGGTTGACGTGAGTTTCTGGTCGGTGCAGTCGAAAAGGAAATACATGCCTTTGTCGGAGTACATCACCTTGACGCGCGTCGGGAATTGCTTGCCGGGTGCCGGCTGATTGGGGCCCTTCTGAACGGTGATGCTGAACCACTGCGCGGCGGACCAGTTAGAGGCGGTGCCTTCGCCATTTACCTTGAAGTCGGTGGTCTTCCGGACCGTCAGCGAAGAGTCGGGAACGGGGCTGGCAGCGCGTCCCCGGTTCATGAAACTGCATGCAAGCAGCCCCACGAGAACAAATTTTTTAAACATTCATCAAAAAGGGTTAGGATTGGGAAAATGCTTCAGATGTTACCAAGTGTGTTCATTTGCAGTCAGATGTGCCATTGTGTAGCCTGCCGGAAAGGCATTCCGACAGATATTCTGCCGATTTTTTTTCTCTCCGGCAATTTCAAGAGGTTTTTACATTTTACCAAATCATTATTTTTGTAGTGTCAATTATTCATGAAATCTTTCGACAGGAAAGAATAACCGTTGGAGTAGTAATTTAATAATTTTGGGTCGTACGTTTAAAATTGAACCTTTTAACAAAGAAACCGTCATGATACGCGAAAGTGGAGAACTGGCCTTTGCTGACATCAGCGAGGCAATTTTAGAACCAGCTGTTTTCCCTGACTACCAAGGGAGCACGAAAAACACCCGTCCGGTAGCGCAAGATCCGTACGGAGATGATGACGAGGATGAGGAGGAAGACGATGATCGGATCGATGACGAGAAAGTAATCGACGAGTATGATGAAGATATAGATGACCGCGAGGTGGTGATCGAGGATGGAGATGAATTGCTGAGAAGGCTCGACGATTTCGAAGACGACGACGACGATTTTTGATAATCTGTTTGATATAGCCGACAGGCCCCCCAGAAATGCTCTGCGGGGGCTTTTTGTTGCTAGCCTATGAGTAATGCAAAGCGGATTGTGACTTATTCAGCTAAATTGTTTAATTCCTCACCTTTCCTAAACCCATGCGTTCCAATCAACCAAATGTTACACAAAGCATTACGCAGGTAATTGCTGCATCTTCTTTAGGTACTTTAATCGAGTGGTATGATTTCTACATTTTCGGGAGCCTGGCGGTCATTATTGGCCAGCAGCTTTTTCCCAGCGACGCCGGTGCATCGGCATTGATCAACACCCTGGCAATATTTGCAGCCGGGTTCATTGTGCGGCCTTTCGGGGCATTGGTTTTCGGTCGCCTGGGCGATCTGATCGGCCGGAAATACACGTTTTTGCTGACGCTCGTGCTCATGGGCGGTTCTACTTTCCTGATCGGACTGATTCCTTCCTATTCCAGCATCGGCTATGCGGCGCCGATCCTGGTCCTGATCCTGCGCCTGGTGCAGGGCCTCGCGCTCGGAGGTGAATACGGGGGCGCAGCCACGTACGTAGCCGAGCACGCACCCGTAGGCAGGCGGGGTTTTTTCACCAGCTGGATCCAGACCACGGCTACGTTGGGCCTGTTCCTTTCGCTCGGCGTGATCGTTCTGACGAAAAATCTGCTGGGTGCGAAAGCATTCGCCGACTGGGGCTGGCGTATCCCATTCCTGGTATCGATCCTGCTGGTGGTGGTGTCGATTTACATCCGGATGAAAATGCACGAGTCGCCGGTATTTTCCAAACTCAAAGCGGAAGGCAAGATATCGGCCAACCCGTTGAAAGAGAGCTTTCAGAAAAAGGCAAACTTTAAAATGGTACTGGTCGCATTGTTCGGTGCTACGATGGGGCAGGGGGTCGTATGGTACACCGGGCAGTTCTATGCGCAGTCGTTCCTCGAAAACACCTGTAAACTGGATTTCAACGAGTCGCGATACATTCTCCTGTGGGCAATCGTGTTTGCGACGCCATTCTTCGTCATTTTTGGGTCGTGGAGCGATAAGGTGGGGCGCAAATGGATTATGCTTACCGGTATGCTGCTGGGGGTTGTCTGTTACAGGCCCATTTACCAGTATTTTCTGGATGTTACCAATGTCAGGGAAATGCAAAAGACCATGCTGCTGAACGAGTCTGCGCCGACGGTGGAGCGCGGGCTCGTTAAAGATAAACTTGACTCGCTGATCACCACAACAGTTACCAAAACGCTGACCAACGGGATGACTTTCAAGGAGTCGAAAGTGGAGGTTATTCCGGAAGATGTGCTGGCAACGGTACCTGAGCCCGAAATGGTGATTAAGGACGTAACGCTTTCGAGTCAATCGTATATCATGGTGATCCTGCTGGTATTCTTCCAGGTAGTATTGGTTACGATGGTGTATGGGCCTATTGCAGCGTTCCTGGTGGAGCTCTTTCCAACCCAGATCCGCTATACCTCCATGTCGTTGCCCTACCATATCGGGAACGGGGTGTTCGGAGGGCTGGTACCTTTCATTGCGACGCTCATTGCCTCATTCCAGGGGTCTACGCCGCTTTCGGGGCTGTGGTACCCGATTGGCATTGCGGCATTGTCATTTGTGATCGGAGCCGTCTATATCGACAACCGCCGCGACGACAATGTAATGGACTGAGTATTTCAAAAGAATTTGTCATTTAAATAATTAATATAAAATGAGTGCATTAAAAAAAATGCTGGGTCTTGTGTGGATGTTGCTGGGACCTGCAATCATTATTTTCCTCTTCATGCAGGCCGTCGACAAGATCGGAGAAGCGGCAGAAGGCATCGCCCGCACCAACACCACGCTCCAGTGGGCGATCATCATCCTGATATTCATTCCCATTTGTACCGGACTTGTCATTTTCGGCAACTACGCCTGGAAAGGGGAATACGATCACCTGCCGGAGAGTTCGGCGGAGCTGTGAGAATTTTGAATGACTGAATGATTGAATGATTGAATGCGTGAGTGATAATCTGTTGAATGAGCAGGCGGGGTATGGAGAATTCGCCTTGGAGTGGAAACTTACTGTCGGTCGATAAGATTATGTTTATATTGTCCGGTCGGAAGGTTTGAGTTTACCAAATGTTTGCTCATCGCTCCGGCGACCGTGCTACTAATCATTCACAATCCTGCGGCTCGTTCAATTATTCGGTCATTCAATCATTCAATCATTCATCAACCCATGAACGAAGTATTCATTTTATCCGCCGCCCGGACTCCTATCGGTAGTTTTGGCGGGACACTTTCTTCTGTTTCAGCTCCGAAATTGGGGGCAACCGCCATTCAGGGTGCTATTTTCAAATCCGGCGTTGAGCCTGCGGCTGTCGATGAAGTGCTGATGGGCAATGTCTTATCCGCCAATCTGGGGCAGGCTCCTGCCCGACAGGCGGCGGTGTATGCCGGGTTACCTCCTTCGGTAATTTGCACTACGGTCAACAAGGTCTGTGCTTCCGGCATGAAAGCGGTTGTCTTTGGGGCGCAATCCATTCAACTGGGCGATGCGGAGATCGTAGTAGCCGGCGGAATGGAAAATATGTCACAAGTCCCGTACTACCTGCCGAAGGCAAGAAATGGCTACGGATATGGGCATGGCGAGGTGATCGACGGGCTACTGAAAGATGGCCTGACCGACGTTTATGATCAGATAGGCATGGGTGTTTGCGGCGATCAGACCGCTTTGAAATACAATATCTCTCGGGAAGAGCAGGACGCTTATGCGATCAGGTCCTATCAACGTAGCGCCGAGGCTACCGGAAATGGTTATTTCGCGGGGGAGATTGTGCCTGTGGAGATTGCCGGCAAAGGCGGCGAAATTACTACGATTATTGAGGATGAGGAGTACAAACGGGTCAAGTTCGAAAAAATCCCATTGTTGAAACCCGTATTCTCAAAAGACGGAACAGTGACCGCAGCGAATGCGTCGACGATCAACGACGGTGCCGCTGCATTGGTACTCGTCGGCGGGGCTACCGTCCAAGCGGGCAATCTGAAACCAGTGGCGCGCATTGTCGCCTACGCCGATGCCGAGCAGGAGCCGGCCTGGTTTACCACGACGCCCGTTCTGGCTGCGGAAAAGGTTTTGAAAAAAGCGGGACTGTCACTTTCCGATATCGACTATTTCGAAGTAAATGAGGCTTTTGCAGTAGTCGCACTTGCCTACATCCATGCATTGAAACTGGATCCGGAAAAGGTGAATGTACTGGGAGGAGCTGTTTCGCTGGGGCATCCATTGGGTGCGTCCGGAGCGCGCATTATCACCACATTGCTGTCGGTGCTGGAAAAGAATCAAGGGCGATATGGTCTTGCCGCCATTTGCAATGGTGGGGGAGGAGCATCCGCAATTATCGTGGAACGGCTGTAAGAATCAGCGGATCAGCACTTTCAGGCGGTTGTAAAAACCGGTGCTTTTGAAAGTGAAGGTTTTGTGCAGAATGTAATTGCTGATAAAGCTGAAACACATTCCGATCACGTAGCACACCATTTCGGTCACATTGACTTCCTTTTTGGCAAAGGGAAACCTTACTTTATACATTTCCATTCCCATATAGTCGATCAGCAATTTAGACGAACCGATGGTGAATGCCCAGGTGATAAAGAGGGAGACCATCGACACCATCAGGAACTTGACCATTTCGCGGCGGGTCTGATTGCTGCGCCGTGCGTCGAAGGCAAAAAGCTTCGTCAATGTAAAGCCCCACACAAAACCGACAAGGTAGGAAGGGACGATGGATTCGCTCCAGGAGATGTTGAACCAATCCTGAATAAGACTGCTGGAAACTAACTGGATCAATGCACCGGTACCCGCAACAAGAAAATAGGCTATAATATCTTTGGGATTGAAAATCTTGCTTTGCTTTGGTTGGGCCACTGGTGTGATAGTTAGTTAGAAAGGCGTTTACTCGAATGAGGCCCCAATATTAGAAAGAAAATGATCTGGAAACAAAACCGCTCTCCGATTTTGAGTGAATGGATTTCCGACTCAAACGGGGTGATATGGTACTGTTTTTGTAACCCGATGGTAAAGCTGTTTCCGGTCATGCGCTTCCGGGAATTTTCATGTAACCCCAATCGGTATCATTATGAAGAAGTTGTGTGTGTTGTTGCCCTTGTTGCTATCCGCCTTTTTTTCGCTGGGGCAGGCGCAGAAATGGGCGGTGGGTTTTGAGGCAGGTGAGCCGATCGCCGTCAGTTTGAGGAAATATGGTGACAGAAATGCGCTTGACGTGAGTTTTGGTACCTACCTGGGGATGTTCAAAGGAAAGGATAATTACAAGGTCAGCAATGACGACCTGGGCGGGTTGGGCGTCATGTTCAATGTAACCTATCTGTGGTATGCGCCTTTGTTCAACGGGCGCATGATCGCCTACGCCGGCCCGGGTGTCCAGGTCAACTCCCGTCGCTACTATCCCGATCGGAATGTGAAATCTGTTTATACCACCAATATTTCGACGGGCCCGTCGGCAACTGCCGGCCTGGAATTCTTCTTTGCCCAAAAACCGGCCTCATTTTTTGTCGAGGGAGGTGGATATCTTGAATTTATCCCCAAATTCTTTTACTTTAATCCCACGCTCAGCATCGGCCTGAGGCATAACTTCTAACGGGATCCATAGTGAACAAACTTTATATCTGGGGTGCGATGGCTGCATTGGTAGCCTTCGGTACCTCCTGCTCGGCGACATTGCAACGCCGGTACGACCAGCGCCACGGTACCTCGACAGCGACGCCCGCATCTGACCGCTCTGCACGCACCACGGATACGGACAGGGGCTCCCAATCCGGTGATGTCGGTTATAAAAAGGATTATGACCGGGTAGCGGACGGTAATGCAGGCAATAATGCCGTCCCTGTTGCTAATGGGAATGCTGATTACAACCAGCGATTACTGAACCAGTACGCCGAAATGGACAAGCTGGGCGAAGTGGTACTATATGAGCTAGATATACTCGACAACCGGTACAACAACCTCCTGACGGATTACCGGAACGCGAAACCTTCGGCCCGCCAGGTCATGTCGATGGAGCTGGATAAGATCAGTGACGACAGGCTTGTCCTCTATAAAGCGTACACGAATATTTACCGGAATGGGAAAGCCGACTGGGTAACGGTGAAAAAAGATGTTGAAAATACGCTTCGGTCGGTCAGGAAGTAACGGAAAAAGTAGTGTTACCAGCCTGCTCCTTTGGTGTTGGTCTTCACCCTGCACACATAGCCATCGACGGTCATGTACAGCGTGGAACCGTCGTTGCCCCAGGCGCAGTTGGAAGTAAGTTCACCCATTTCGATCCGTCCCAACAGCTTGCCGGCAGGGCTGAGGATGATCATACCACCTGGCCCTGATGACCACAGATTGCCATCTTTATCGATTTTAAGTCCGTCGGGTAAGCCTGGCAGTCCGCCTTTGCCCATCGCGGTAGCGTCATAGATCAGTTTACCCTTTCCGGCATTACCGTTCGCATCGATCGGGTAAGCCATCCATATCGCCTTTTCAGGGTCGGACTGCGCCACGTATAAGGTTTTGCCATCGGGTGAAAAAGCCAGACCGTTAGGGCGGCTGAGGTCGCTCACCTGCATGGTGACTTTTCCATTCTTTTCAATGCGGTAAACGCCGAATTGCGGGATTTCGCGGGTGGGGTCTTCATGTTTTTTAGCCATACCATAAGGCGGGTCGGTAAAGTAATAGTCGCCGTTGCTGTGCTGCACCACGTCGTTGGGACTGTTGAAGCGCTTGCCTTCGAAGTGATCAGCCAGGGTCACCTTGCCGCCCACCTGCATCGGCATTGCAGCAATGCGGCGATCTCCGTGTTCACATGAAACCAGGCGGCCTTTGTTGTCAATGATCAGGCCGTTGCTTCCGGGCTCATCGCTGTAAACGCCGCGTCCTGTGTAGCCCGATGGTTCCAGAAAGACCGACAGCCCTTCCTTTTCGTCCCATTTGTAGATCTTGTTCTTAGGTACATCGGAAAAGAGCAGATAGCCACCTTCCTTCACCCAGACAGGTCCTTCCGACCATTCGAACCCCGAGGCGAGTACTTCGATTCGGGAATCTTTGGGCAGCAGTTTTTCGAAAGATGGATCCTCGTAAATGATCTTCCCCATTGTGGGATAGGACTTTTGGGCCATGGCAGAACAGGTCAGTATGACAATCAGGCAAAACGGAATGATTCCAGTTTTCATAAACGGAGCATTGAAGAACCGACAGAGATTTTAAACCAAAAGAACCGGCTACCTGATTCCCTACTTATCAACGGTATTGACAGGTGCCGCGAGGATCAGCGTCGTGTAGGGAGCAAGGGTCTGGTTTTCCAGCTCATGCCGGTGGGCGGAGTCAGTTGAAAAAACGACCTGCTTAAAGCCGGCTTTGTCTGAGGGTAATGCTATCGGGCTGGTTGATGTCGCGAGGTTATGAATGATCAGCAGCGACCGCTCCGCATGCGGACGCATGTAAGCGAGGAGCTCGTCGCTGCCGAGGTCCAGCGGGAGAAGGTTAGGAGCCAGGACCTGGCTCAGGGCCGGTTCGCTTTTCCGGAGAGCGATGAGTGTTTTGTAATGATTGTAAACAGATCCCGGATCATTCAATTGGGCTGAAAGCGGTTCCAGGGTTTTAAGCGTCGTAAATTCGGGCTGAATCCAGCTCGCGCGTTGCGGGTCGTTTTCCTGTCCGGACCAGAGGAATGGTTCCCGGATATATGGGTCGGGTTTGCTGCCGAGCATCCCGATTTCTTCGCCGTAATAAATGTAGGGCTGGCCGGGGAGGGTCAGCAGAATACTTGCCGCAAGCTTGATCTTCCCGATGTTGCCCGACACCACGCTCCCAATTCGTTCCTGGTCGTGGTTCGTGAGCATAATGGCATCCACAAAAAGCGGATTGTACTTTTGAAACAATACAAAACTGGCAACAAGCTTCGGAATGAGGCCTTCGTTTTTTTCTCCGATGAGGATCCGCTGCAATGCAAAGCTGAGGTCGAAGTGGAATGTCGCATTGAGATGCCGGAAATAGGGCGCGACCTCTTCGGTTTCTGCCCATACTTCGGCCACGGTAAATGCACCCGGTTTGGATTCATTCACTACTCCCGAGAAAAATTCCCAGAAACTCACATTCATTTCCTTTTCCCAAGTCGGATAAATATGCCTGGCGGCGTCGAGGCGGAACCCATCCACGCCCACATCGTTGAGCCAGAACCGAACAATTTTGGCAATTTCTTCCCGTAACTCTTCCGAATGATAGTTGAGATCAGGCATTCCCTTGTAGAAAAGTCCGTAGTATTTCTCGTCGTCGCCGGGGTTCTCGTGCCAGGGGCAAACGATCTGGGAATCATCCGAAGTTTGACGCTCCGAGATGCCGAGTTCGTCGATCTGAGCTTCGGTCATCCACCAGTAGAAGTGCCGGTAGGGATTGTCGTGACTTTTGCGGGCCTCTTCAAACCAGGGGTGCAAGGTGCTGGTGTGATTGACAATCAGATCCAGGTAAATGACTATCCCGCGCTCGTGTGCCTGAGCGAGCAGGTTCTTAAAGTCATCTATCGTCCCATACTCGGGATCCACGGCGTAAAAGTCGGTTACGTCGTATTTGTGATAACTCGGTGAGGGGTGCACGGGCGTGAGCCAGATGGCCTCTATCCCAAGGCCGGCCAGATAATCGAGTTTGGACGTAATCCCATTGAGGTCCCCAATCCCGTCGCCATTCGAATCGCAGAATGATCGCACAAATATTTCATAACAAATGCCGGGAATATGTACTGACTTGTCTGCGATCATAAGGGAACGTCTAGCGGAAATGCGGTTTCAGTAATTGGTACACCACCTGGACGGGTAAGCCCATGATCGTGTAGAATGAACCCTCTATTTTTTCGATCCCTACCATCCCGATCCATTCCTGGATGCCGTAGGAACCGGCTTTGTCAAAGGGTTTGTACTGCTCAATATAATAGTTGATTTCCCAATCTGCCAATTCCCGGAAGTAAACTTCCGCGGCGTCGGACACGGTTTGAATAGTGCCGTCCGATAAAAGGCTTACAGCCGTGACGACGGTGTGGTGCCGCCCCGAAAGCATTTTCAGCATTCGGAAGGCATCTTCATGGTCGGAAGGTTTGGCAAGAATGTGGTGATCCGCGATGACCACGGTGTCGGCCGAAAGCACCAGCGTGCCGGGATACAACCCCTGAAAACGCGCTGCTTTCTCTCCTGAAATGTGTGCTGCAACCGCTTCGGCGGGCAGATCCGGCGGGTAATTTTCGTCGGTAGGTAGTACGGTGACGGTGAATTCGAAGCCGGCATCCTGCAATAACTGTTTTCTTCTGGGAGAGTTGGAGGCTAGGATGAGCGGCTTGGATAAATGGACCATATTTTATTTGTTACTGAAAACCAGTGTATTGTGTTTTTATCGGAAAGAAAAAGGGAAAGTTCTGAAAATATTCTTCGCCGCGTTGAACTATTCTTTCAACAATAGATGTTTCTACATTAAATGTATATACATAATTATTTACATTGAACGTATCTGGCTATGTCTATTGAAACTGATATAAAGCAAAAAAAATTTCGGAGCCCGTACCAAAGGTTGGCATTGAACCTGGTTTATACCACCAACTGGCTCGAATCTAAGCAGCTTGAATTTTTCAAGGAGCATGACCTGACTTCACAGCAATATAATGTCCTGAGGATTCTGAGGGGACAGCAGTCCAATGCGATTAAGGTAAGCGACATTACCGAGCGGATGTTGGACAAAAACTCGAACACGTCACGGCTGGTTGACAAGCTGCTGGCTAAAAACCTGGCTAAGCGGACGTCCTGTCCGAGCGACAGGAGAGCGGTGGATGTTGTGATCACGGAAGAAGGGCTTGCTCTGCTGAAAGTGCTTGACCCGATTATCGAAGAATGGGAGAACCGCTTCAACATTATTACTCCGGAAGAGGCAGATCAGATCAGCGCTTTGCTCGACAAGTTGCGGGAGGCTGAACATTAAACTTTAAAACACAATTAACACAATCAATAATCAATTCAATTTAAATGAAAACTACAATGAAATCCGTTAAATTTTTTGTTGCATCTCTTGCCGTAGCTTTGTTTGTATCTTCTTCTGTTTCAGCTGACAATGGAAAGAAAGCCAGTAATCTGAAGGTTAATACCTCTAAAAGCGAGTTGACCTGGCTGGGTAAGAAAGTAACTGGCGAGCACACCGGCAAAATCACATTGAAGGAAGGAACAATCACGCTGGACGGTGCAAAACTGACAGGCGGTAAATTCGTTGCTGATCTGAACAGTATCACTTGTACGGACCTTACCGACAAAGAATACAATGGCAAACTGATCGGCCACCTGAAATCGGATGATTTCTTTGGTGTGGAAAAACACCCGACTGCTACTTTCGTCGTGACGAAGGCTACCCCAAAAGCAACAGGCGTTTACGATGTAACAGGTGACTTGACTATCAAGGGCATCACCAAGCCGGTAACTTTCCCGGTAACTATTAAAACTACCGCTGCCGGTGCAGAAGCGACTGGTAAACTGGTTGTTGACCGTTCTAAATATGACATCAAATACAACTCGAAATCATTCTTCGATAATCTTGGCGACAAAATGATCAATGACGATTTTTCAATCGACGTGAAACTGGTTGCTGCGAAATAATTACCCGCAGGCGGTTGCCTGGTATCAACCGTCTGCTTTGTATGACCTGAATGTGGAAAGGACCTGTCCGTTTTGGGCGGGTTCTTTTTTTGTCAGCTGTTGAAGTCGCGGTATTGAGGGAAATCGTCTATAAAGTGGATCCGGCCGTTGACAGCCTGGAAGCAATAGTGACTGATTCCGTTTGTAACAGCCAGGTATTGAGGTTGCAAGGTGAAGTTATAGCGGCTGATCTGTGCAAATGTGGCATCGGTAACATTCACAAACGGTGCCTTGCATTCGACGAGCAGGAACGGCAGTGCGTTGTTTGAAAGTACCATGATATCGGTACGTTTGGCCAGCGTATTGTATTGAAGGCCGGTCTCGATGGCAAAAAGGGATTTGGGATAACCGTAATGCGTGATCAGCAAATGGATGAAATGCTGGCGTACCCATTCTTCCGGTGTCAGCGTGACGAATTTCCTGCGTATAATGTCGAAAATATGCGGTTTCCCGTTTACCTGCTTAACTTTGTGGGCAAATCCGGGAAGGTTCAATGATTCCATAAAACGAAGATAATCATCACCGGATACCTCACCAACAAACCAGCGGAATTCATGACCACTAAGGAACAGATCGTCGAAAACTGGCTTCCGCGCTATACGGGCACGCCGGTGGAGGAATTTGGAAGCTATATTCTGCTCACCAATTTCGGGAATTATGTAAGCATGTTCGCGGAGAAATTCGGAGTCGAGGTCAAAGGTCAGGGCCGGGCAATGCAAACCGCCACCGCGAAGGATATTACCATTATTAATTTTGGTATGGGAAGTCCGATGGCTGCGACGGTCATGGACCTGCTGTCAGCTATCGACCCGAAAGCCGTATTGTTCCTGGGCAAATGCGGCGGGCTAAAAAAGACGCAGGTGGGCGACCTGATCCTGCCCATCGCGGCTATCCGCGGAGAAGGTACCAGCGACGACTATATGCCGCCCGAAATCCCGGCATTGCCTTCGTTCCGCTTGCAAAGTACCGTTTCAGCCAGTATCAAAAAGCATAAGCTGGACTACTGGACGGGCACCGTTTATACGACCAACCGCAGGATCTGGGAGCATGACGACAGTTTCAAGGAGTACCTGAGAGAGGTGCGTGCGATGGCGATCGACATGGAAACAGCGACAATTTTTATCGTTGGTTTTGCCAATTCCATTCCGCATGGCGCATTGCTGCTGGTATCGGATAATCCATTGGTGCCGGAGGGTGTCAAAACCGAGGAAAGCGATAAAAAAGTGACGTCCAGTTATGTAAAGCAACACCTCGATATCGGTATTGAGGCGCTCACAGAACTGGCACGTTCAGGAGAGTCGGTCAAACACATGCGGTTCGAGAACTGATATCTGTCATATCGCCGCCGGGAACCTGATTTGGTGCATTAGGGGTTGTACTGCCGGTAAGCCATGAATCCCGGCCGATCAACCTATGGAAAATCTGACATTATACGAGCGCATTGGCGGCGATAACGCCTTGAAACAGCTCACCGATAAATTTTACGACCTGGTATTTGAGCACGAGCTCATTTCCAGACTTTTCAAGAGCGATAAGGACCTGATCAAAGAAAAGCAGCGCCTTTTTCTCACCCAATTCCTCGGAGGCCCGCAGTTGTATTCGGATGTTTACGGGCACCCGATGATGCGCGCACGACACATGCCGCATACCATTACCGAAGACGATGCCGTAGCCTGGCTTCAATGCATGGCTGCCGCCGTAGGCGAATTGCCTATCAGTAAGGAGTTGAAAGATGAGTTGTTTGACAGGTTTCCGCGGACGGCGTTTTTTATGGTGAATAGCTAGTGGCTATCAATGCGATCGCGAATGTATTGTATTACATCCTCGATCGATATGTTGTAACTGGGCTCTACCGAAAAATCTGCCAAATGCTTGTGATGAGGAAAGTTAGGAAGCTTGGGAAAATGGGGAGCGTTGTCCCAGCGGGCTATCAATTCACCACAGTCATTCTGCCAATGATAGGAATATTTTTTATGGTCTATGTCTGTGAACTCCTTGATAAATAACGTAGAAGAGTCTTTAAAATGGACTTCTATTTTTATGTATCGTTTTTCAAATGACTCACGTAAATCGTGGATTGTGTAGGTTTTAATCAGTTCGTCACTATCATTCAGCCATTTGAAAATCACCATTCCTGATATCGCTAATTTGAGTTTCTACTTCCGACAGAAACTGATTGTACGCTTTCCATTCAATCAGATCGTCCCAGGCCTCGAAATTTTCAATAGAGGAAGTTGCTAGTTGAGTTTCAAACGCTTGCAAATCGGTTTGGTACTTCTGTTCGAGGTTGGCCAGCTTTTGTTGAAATTCCTGTTTTTTGGACAGATACTCCGTCAACACTGAATCACCAACCTGCTTTTTCGTCAAGATTACCACGACATTATTTGATTTGCTCCCTGACAAATTTAAACATTTTGAGATTTGAGGGCAAGTTTTCAATGAGCTGGCGGCTGAGTTAAATTATCCAAACAGGTTTGTCCGCGATTATCAGCTGGCACAGTAATGTAACACCCCGCTTCATGTCGAATTAAGAATTCTTTACCTTTGCGGCATGAATTTGAAAGCACATTTAACACCATACCCGGTTCTGGAAATTGTTACAGCGGCTGCGAGAGAGCTGGGTGTGGAAGCCTATATCATCGGAGGGTTCGTCAGGGATCTGATACTCAAAAGGAATAGCAAGGATATCGACATTGTCTCCATCGGCAGCGGAATAGAGCTCGCCGAGATGGTAGCCAGTCGGCTGGGATCGGATGTGTTTGTGAGTGTTTTCAAAAACTTTGGCACAGCGCAGATCCGTCAGGGTGATCTGGAAATAGAATTTGTAGGGGCCAGGAAGGAGTCCTACCGGTCCGAATCGCGGAAGCCAGCGGTGGAGGACGGTAGTCTGGCGGATGACCAGAACAGGCGCGACTTCACGATCAATGCCATGGGAATCAGCCTCAACCAGGGCAATTTCGGAGAGCTTGTGGACCCTTTTGAGGGGATCGGCGATCTCCGTAAAAAGATCATCCGCACGCCACTCGATCCGGAAATTACATTTTCTGACGACCCGCTGCGCATGATGCGGGCGATCCGGTTTGCCAGTCAGTTGAATTTCGACATTGAACCCGACACTTTTGATGCGATCATCAAAATGAAGGAGCGCATTGCCATCGTATCGATGGAGCGCATTTCCGACGAGCTGAATAAGATCATTCTTTCCAAAACGCCTTCTTACGGATTCAAGCTGTTGTACCATGCGGGGCTTCTGTCCATCATTTTCCCGGAAATGGTAGAGTTGCAGGGCGTAGAACATATCGAGGGCAAAGGGCATAAGGACAACTTCTACCATACATTGCAGGTACTCGACAATGTATCACAGGTTTCGGACGATCTCTGGCTGCGCTGGGCGGCGATCCTGCACGACATCGCCAAGCCCGCTACCAAGAAGTTCGATAAGCGGAACGGCTGGTCGTTCCACAACCACGAAGAGGTAGGTGCGCGCATGGTGCCGGTGATCTTTCGCAGAATGAAGCTTCCGCTGAACGAGAAGATGCGTTTTGTGAAAAAGCTGGTGCGGCTGCATTTGCGACCCATCGTATTGTCCAAAGAGGATATCACCGACTCCGCGATGCGCCGTTTGTTGGTGGAGGCGGGGGAGGATATCGAATCGCTGATGAACCTTTGCAGGGCGGATATCACTTCCAAAAATCCCGACAAAGTGAGGCGGTTCATCAGTAATTTCAATTTGGTCGAACAGAAACTCAAGGATCTGGAAGAACGTGACAAACTGAGGAACTTTCAGCCGGTGATAACGGGGGAGATGATCATGGAAGCATTTGGTCTGAAGCCTGCGCGTGAGGTGGGGGTGATCAAAGAGGCGGTGCGGGAAGCGATCCTGGAAGGCATTATTCCCAACGAGCACGGGCCGGCATTTGCATTTATGATCAGCGAGGGAGAAAAAATGGGGCTGAGGCCGGTTGAATGAGATTTTTTGCCAGATACCCGTTGCGGCCCAAGCTAATTTGATATTTTTGCAAGCTTTTTAATCTCCTCATAGACACATTCCATGGAAAACGCGCAGTTCAAACGTTTTTTCGGTTCATTACTTACCATTTTAGGCATTGCGGTGCTTTTGTTTGCCTGCATTGCATTCCTATCCGATAAGCCCGTTTTGGGCCTGACTGTTTCCAAATGGGAGTCGGTAGTGCCATTTCTGGTGGGTACTGTCTTTTTATTGACGGGCGTAAACCTGGTAAAAGGCTAGGCACTGCGTATCAATGCGCCGCCTACGGTGCATTCCAGGCACCGGCGCTGTGCGCAATAGCCGTTGCTCCATTCGATCAATGCCTGCGAGTCGGCCGCAGTCTTCACGCGCATGTCCATTGACGCCCAGGTACGTGTGATGCGGTTCTTTTCTGCTGGTATTTTGGAAAGCCAGTAAATAGCCTTGTCCATCAGTCCCGGCTGTTGCCTTAATTTGGAATAGGCCACCAGCAGCGGTACCGCTGCATTGATGATCAACAGGTCTGCCGCCTCGGAGCCCATCACCGGTACTTTCTTACGCGCTTTTTTTGCAAACAGATAATGCTCACGCCAGTAGGCCGATTGCTCGATATGGAACAGGCTTCTGAGTTCCTCAAAACTCTGGGACGTCACGAAACGATTGAGAAACCCGCCTGAATTACAGAGAAGACTGGCGAATTGAGCCATCCTTACGGTCGGAAATCCTGCGGGCCGTAGTTTGGCATATTTCCATTCATGAGGTGCCATGGTCATCGGATGCAATTTGTATTTGGCACCCAGAAACCGGAATTCCTTTTGCAACTGCCTTACATAAACATCCGGCGAATTTTCGTCCAGCATCCCCGCGCAGCCAAAAAGCAAAGCCTCGACCTGAATGAGACGGTCGGCATGTTTGCGGACCAGCTTCCATGGCAGGATCCCGGTGAGCCGTTGGAAAGGAGCATCGTTAAGTTTGAATCCCAAATGCCTGCCCAGCCACTGATAAGTAGTTTGATCCCAGTCATTTTGATTGGCTTCCAATAGTATAGAAATCTCCCGGGCTTTCCGGTCAAGCCTTTCCAGCAAAACCCTGTCAAGCATGGAATATTTCAGGATCGGGTCGACGGTGGCGAAAAGCTGTGAGCAGGGGACTGTTTCCCGTTCGTCCTGCAAACTCCGGTACCGTTCCAGTATTGCTGCTTTGACTAATCCGTTTAAGGACAGGGTAGGGACTGCGGTGCCGTCCTTTCGCATCGCTGGTTTATCGTTTTCCCACACCACATGCAGTATCACCCCGTCGTAAGCTGCGTTCAGTTCGTGCGCATGCAAAAACCAATCGGAGCTTTTCACATGGATTTCAATGCTCCCAACCCAGAGCACGCCGTCGATCACCAGGCGTGCACCGGAGAAGTCGGGGCCGGCATCGCCATTTCGCTGGCCGGGCCTGACAATGGAAAGCGGGAGATTTTCGTCAGTAACCAGCCCCATCTTTTGGAAGTACTGGAACCTCCATATGAAACCAAGTAAATCTTCATGCATATACAGCGCTGTTGAAAAAATTGGTGATAAGGCATTTATTTCTTTGCCTAAACCTGATTAGTTTCTGTTCTTTGTACGCTGTTTTTGTCACTTGGTTTCTTTTTGTAGAAGTAGAAATTTTTATGCTCCGCCGTCTGCAATTTATTGCGCTCAGAATTTTTATCGCTTTTTTCGTTATTTCGATCGTTTGGGTGGTCATTTTAAGGTTTTTGCCGGTCTGGGTCACACCCTATATGATTTCTCGGAAAATCGACGCGTTCAAGGCCGATGAGGACACGGAGATATACCATGACTGGGAGCCTTACGAGAATATTTCAAAGGAAGTGGCATTGGCAGTGGTCGCATCGGAGGACCAGAATTTTCCAAGGCACTGGGGATTCGACTTCGATCAGATTTACGATGCGATGACCGAGGACCGGAAACGGGCGCGCGGTGCAAGTACGATTTCACAGCAGGTTGCCAAAAACGTTTTTCTGTGGCACGGGCGAAGTTATATCCGGAAAGGTCTGGAAGCGTATTTTACGGTTTTGATCGAGGTTTTGTGGAGCAAGGAGCGCATCCTGGAAGTGTACCTCAATGTAGCCGAAATGGGGAAGATGACATTCGGGGTCGAGGCAGCGTCTTTGCGTTATTACAATAAATCGGCCAAACGCCTTACCCGTTACGAAGCCGCACGGATTGCAGCCGTCCTCCCGAATCCCATTCGTTTTTCGGTACAAAATCCTTCCGGATATGTAAATAAGCGCACCAACCAGATCGTGCGGCAAATGCGCTACCTGGGCGGACAGAAGTATCTGGCTGATCTTTAAGCTACCATTACTCGCGTCCGCGTTCACTGGGTCTCGCGCTTTCCCTCGACGACCGGGGTGTTGCTTGCTGCGGCTGACGTGCCGAGGGCCTGGTTGCCGGCCGTGACGTTTCAGGTCGCGACGGAGCCGGCCTGGATGGCGCAGGTCTCGATGGCGCGGGGCGATTTGGTGAAGGCCGCGATACCTCGGGACGTGGGCGGGAAGTGCCTGGCCGGGTTACCGAGGGCCGACCGGTTTCCGGACGGGTGTTGCCATTCCCCGGTCTGGTGACCCCGGGCCGGGAAGTTTCCGGACGTGTAGTGATCGGCCGGCTGGTACCAGGCCTGCCGTTTCCTGGTCTGACCACAACCGGCCTGCCCGTTTTGTCGAAGTTGGGCAGACGTTCCCTCGTGGTAGGCGCCTTCGGGTATCTTTTGACGAATAATGCAGATCCCTGGCGCGCTGCCGAGGGCCTGGAGTAGGTATTGCGATAGTAGCCCCGCGTGTAGCGTGTCCGCACGATCACCGAGCGGGAGCGGTAATTACCGCCATAGTAGCGGTTATGCCAAACCGGATTGCGATACGACGGCCAGCGACGGAAATGGCCGTTGTAATAATAATGCCAGTGATAATGGTAGCCATAGTAATAATGCCAATACCGTGGCCTCCATGGCCGCCAGTAGCTGGGATAGTAATGCCATCTCCACGGTGAATGCCAGATCACATATTGCGGGACAAAAATAAACCGTACGACAGGCCAGGCTGAAACGTATGTGACATTCTGCTGAACGCCGGACGGTTGCACTTCCCGGTTTCCGGAGTAGCCGGGGTTGGGGGTTTCTGAAACATTGCCCGATTGTGAATTGGGCTCAATGATATAGTCTTTCCCGTAAAGATCTTCATCCCCCACCAGTTGTATCCACACCTCACCGTCTTCCTTTTTCTCGACATAAAAAGCAGCCACATCCTGATCCTCGGTGTTGCTCACCGCCACTTTGAGCGTAATGGTGTGCAGGTTGCCATCGACATTGTCCTCCACGCGGATATAGTCGGTCTGGTCGTCGCCGTCGAGATCGAGGTTGTTGATTTCGGAATCTTCCTCATTGAGTTTTCTTTCAAAACCTTCCAGCGTTTCGGATTCCTGGAACAGTTTCAAAACCGCGTATAAATTGAGGTTATCCCCGGGAAGATCCAGTTTTTCCTCTTCTGCCTGCGCGCGCGACGAACCCTGGCCAAGCAGGAGAACAGCCAATATAGTGAAAATGAGGTTTTTCATAGTTGCGTGAGTTTGAAGCAAGGTATCGAATTAGCTTATCTAACCCAAAATCCGGTTGAGATCATTGTAATGATATTATGGCGGAAGCTGACCTGCGCGGTTGAATTGTGCCTGGAGTACCTTATCCGTAACTTCTGTATGGTGAACGTATACCTTGCACCGGAAGCCCTTCCCGGTTGACGGGACGTCTGTTCGGCCTGAAATGCCGATCGGTCAATGTGAGTTACCTGCCACTCAACGAATTCATATCTATTCATTTAAAGCGGTGATTTTTGATTTTTGCTTTAACTGTAAATGATAAACATGCTATGAAAATGACAAAAATCTGGGTCGGCATCGCAATGCTGGCCGGTGTTTTGATGCCGCAACTCCTGCGGGCACAAAACGTGACGCTCAACATCAATGCAGCCCAGCCTACCATTCTGAACGGGGAAACGGGCTTCCTGGATGTGTACCTGTGTAATACCGATGCATTAAACATTCCTGTTCCTGCAGATCGTATCCGGGTACTGGCAAGTTTCCCGACGAATCTGGTTATTGAAGGCATAACGAATGAGGATGGCACGCCGGCATCGGATTTCACTGTCCTATTTTTGAACAACGATGACACGGAGGGCGCTCATGATATCAAGGTACAATATAAGCCCGCTCTCCCCAACGGAAATTGCGTCATCTACCGCATCCGTGTCAGAGGGAAAGGCGTGGGCACGGGCCCTATTCTGGCCAGTTTGAGTTTTGCGTTGCCCATAAATAATAGCACAGCGGATGACAATAGCTCATCGAGCATCCCGGTGGAAGTTAACCTACCGGTTACCCTGAGGGAATTTAATGCCGAGCGCCAGGAAAATAGCGCCTTTTTAAGTTGGTCAACGACGGAGGAAACCAACAGTGACCGTTTTGATGTGCAACGCAGTGCCAATGGCAAGGACTGGACCACCATTCAAACCGTGCAAGCGGCAGGAGAGAGCAACCTGACGCGCGAATACAGCGCAGTAGATAAAAAGCCAATGGACGGCGAAAACCTCTATCGCCTGAAGATGATCGACAGGGACAGCAGCACCGCATTCAGCAGCGTGCGGAGTCTGAAGTTTGAAGGAGCCCCGACGAAACTTTACCCGAACCCGGTAACCGATTTTCTCCACCTCGAAAGCGGCGATTGGGAGGCGGTTTCGGCAGTAACCATATACGATGTGACGGGCAGGGCTGTATACAAATCCCGCGCGAAGCCGGAATCCACGATTGATATCCGTTCCCTGTCTCCGGGTGTTTACCATGTTAAAGTCAGGAAAGCAAACGGCGCTGAAAATAGCTACCGCATAGCGATTGCCAAATAGTTCATCCATTCACTTATTATCCACTGACAAGATGAAAGCTATTCTATCTCTTTTAATTTGTGTCGTCCTTTGTTGGTCCCATGTGGCTCAAGCCCAACAATTTTCCCCTACTGCCGGTATCCCTTGTAGTAATTGCCAGCCAACAGGCTACTCGAAGGTACATTCTCCAAGCATTTCGGATGTGTGGAATCCCTCCGGTAGCCAGGTGGATAAATGGAATATTCAGGGACCTCGTCTTCCTGATCCCCCATCAGATTATTCCAAAGGATTGCCTTTTGGTAGCGGTCAATATTCCTTCGTTACATTGAAAACGTCCGAGGGGGTTTACGATGACCGGGTTTTTATGAATGTCAGCGGTTTCACGGTTGGTGTAACTTATCAGCTTCGTTACAGTGTTCTTTCCGCCAGTGTGCATTACGAAGCTGGAAACAATTCGCCATATGGAGGATCCGGGACGATGAAAATTTCCACCACCGGACCAAATGCAGTAGAGATAGCATCACAGACTACGGACATTGACGCCTTTAGCAGGAATCAATGGATTAAAAGAGTAATCACATTTACGCCAACAAGCTCCGTACTTCAGTTTAAAATGGCAGGTACAACGCCCGGGCAGTCAGCGGGATATATCAATTTTTGTATCGATAAATATCCTATTGATTGTATGCTTGAAAATACGCAGATTGATTTTTTTAAGTCACTTGTCACAACACCATTTCCCAACGACAAAATGAACTTATCGACTGTTGCGATTAAAGGCGTTACACCGCAGGGGGCTGAACTAGTTTGGAAATCGGGACCTAATTCGACTGACCCGACTCTGACATCGCAGGAAGCCGCAAGCGTCGTCGTATCAAACCAAAACCCTAATGATGTAAAACCTTACTATGCGTTTTATTATGCAAAAGACTTCAATTGCTACAACGTCCCCATCTCTCAGGCAGAATTCAAATTTATGTATGAACCGACACAAGTTTCCTTGAAACAAACATACCTGGGTGTTACCTGCACCGAGCCCACTGGCAACTTGACGGCATTGCTTGACAACCCTATCGACCAGGTAGTTTGGTTTACAACAAACAATCATCAGGGTAATGTGGTAGGGAACCCTCAGGAAGTGCCGCCTGGAGATTATTATGCCTTTTATTACCGCATCAGCGGAGGAGGTTATTCTTTACCTGCCAATGAGGTCTCTACTGCTCACATAAAGGTCGAGAACCCAATCATGCCCGGCACGCCCGATTTAGGGCCAACCATGGAAATCAACTCCCTGATTTTTCCTGCGAACGGAAGCAAGGACTTTGTCGTGAACATCTACAACAGTGCCGGGAATAGTAACTGCTCGGTTTTCTTCAAAATTTTGAAACTGCCTGGCTTCACGATCACCTACAGTACCGAGGCAGGGACTTCCAACGTGAATGGTGGTGTATTCAATAATAACGATTTCTGGACTTTCTCGGAAGACCCGAGCTTTATTACAGTGACCTCGAAGAATGGGATCGCTGCCAATGGCTATTCTGCAATTGGATTCAAGATTACCCGTAAAGCAAACACACCCGCCAACTCCGCTCAGAACATTACGGTGACCATTCCACAACAAGGAGGAGGCGGGGAAATTAACAGCGCGAATAATGCGCTTATTAATACTGTAACAGGTATTTAGTTTTTACACAAGAGGCTTGAATAACGGTTCTTTTTAAAAGGAACCGCTATTTATACCCTTCCGTGCAATGAGTACAAACTCAGAGAATAAATCAATCTATCTTTTTCACGCATTATCGATTCATTCAATGAAAGCGATCTTATCTTTTGTAACAATCCTCCTTTTATTGTGTTCCATCGTCGCGAACGCGCAGCAATTTTCTCCGACGACGGGCGTGCGCTGCGCAAATTGCGTGCCGACGAATTACAATGCTATCGGTACTCCGTTTATATCGGATGTAAATAGGCCCGGGCTTAATGTGAACTCTCCAAATTATTTTTGGGATATTTATGAAAGTCTCGCAGATACTCCTCCATCAGTCTATTCACAGCAGTTGCCGGCTGGACAAGGTCAGAATTCTTTCGTGACATTGAAGACATCAGAGGGAGCGCTGAATGACAAATTGTATTTGGATGTAAGTGGATTCGACGTTAATAAGACTTACGTATTCAGGTACAGCGTTTGCGCTCTCGGTATGTATGATTATCCTGGTCCTGTATCACCTTATGCACAATCTGCAACAATGGATATCATAACCGTCGGGCAAAATCCTGACTTTATAATTGCATCGCAAACGACCAATTTTGATGTGAACAATAGAAAGCATTGGACGAGCAGGAATATAACTTTTACAGCATCGTCCTCAACACTCCGTTTCAGACTTTCAGGTAAGACTCCTGGTCAGGCGCCTGGCTACGTCCATTTCAGCATTGACAAATATCCATTCGATTGCGATCTTACGCCAAAGCAGGTTGAGTTGACCAAGACATTTGTAGAAACTCCATTCAAGGCTGGCAAGCTGGATTTAGCGACTGTTCCAATAAAAAGTACTGCACCGGCAGGTGCAGAGCTTGTTTGGAAGGCTGGCGCCAATTCAACCGACCCGACACTAACGACGCAGCAAGCATCCGGTGTAGGCATTTCAAATCAAAATCCACCTACTTTACAACCCTATTACGCATTTTATTATGTCAAGGATTTAAACTGCTACTACTCGTCTGTATCCCAGGCTGAATTGAAATTCATGTATGTGCCCAAACAAGTTACTGTAAAGCAAACTAATGTAACGGTTGCTTGCAACCAGCTGACCGATTTGACGGCATTAATTGATAATCCGCTTGGCTCTGTTTTATGGTATACAAATAATACCCATTCAGGCTTGGCTGTCTCTAACCCTACCGCGGTTCCTCCCGGAGACTACTATGCTTTTTACTTTGATAATGTTTCCAAATCGTACTCGCTTCCCAATGGTGAAGTATCCATCGCGCAAGTACATGTTGTGAACCCACTCATGCCCGGCACGCCCGATTTAGGTCCGACAATGGATATCAATTCCCTGATTTTCCCTGTGAACGGAAGCAAGGACTTTGTCGTGAACATCTATAACAGTGCCGGGAATAGCAACTGCTCTGTTTTCTTTAAGATATTGAAACTGCCTGGCTTCACGATCACCTATAACACGCAGGCAGGCACATCCAACGTGAACGGCGGTGTACTCAACAACAACGATTTATGGACTTTCTCTGAGGATGTGAACTTTATAACAATCACCGCAAAAGATCAGATTTCCGCCAACGGCTATTCTGTCATTGGATTCAAGATCACCCGCAAAGCCAACACACCTGCCAACTCGGCTCAGAACATTACGGTAACAATTCCTCAGTTGGGCGGCGGCGGGGAAATTAATACCGCGAACAATGCGCTTATCAATACTGTAACAGGGATTTAGCATCTCTTGTAAGTCTTCACATTGGCGGTTTCTTTTGAATACCAAAGGAACCGCTATTTTTATGTACAGGTGAAATTTCTGAAAACCGAAATCCAGTGAGATAGCGTATCTTTTGATAAAAATACGGAACGAACATGTGGTCAACTCAAACACTCTGGTTCGAAATCGCTGTCGTCAGCATGATTTACTCAGTCGGTAATATTCTCTTCGGGCATTTCGAAGAGCAGACACCTAAGTGGCGGCGGGTGTCGAAATATTTGCTGACGTTGGTCATAGTGTTAGTCCTTTCCACCTATTTCGGAAGAACGGTTGCCATGACGTTTCTCGCTGCATTTGCCATTCCGTTTGCGTACATTCACGGCTACTATCTGCCCAAAAAGAAGGGGATCAACGGCTGGACGGGCGAGCCCAAGCGGAAGTATTACGAATTCCGGGGTTGGGATACCAATGTGTTCGATAAAGAGTGAACGCCCATTTCGGTCATCACCACAGGCCTGATGGTACCGTCGTCGTTGTAATGCAAAAAGTCCACACAAACAGAACGGTGATGGCTGTTTCCGTCAGGTAATGCGCCGTTATGATAGAAAAAGTAGTCTCTGCCCTTAAACTCGACGATGGCGGGGCGGTTCGTTTCACAGCGGAACGGCACTTCATTGATCACTCCCTTAAATTCCCACGGACCCATTATGCTCCTGCTCATGGCATATGCTACCTTTTCGGGAATCTGGTAGCCATAGCACAGATAGTACCACCCGTTTCGCTCATGTATGTGGGCACCTTCCTGGAAATCGGGGAGCTCAATGGTTTGGATCTCACCGTCGAGTTCGACCCTATTTTTATTTAGTTTCACGAAATAGCATTGGCCATTTCCCCAAAACATATATGCCTCACCGTCACGATCTACGATGACGGTCGGATCCAGGTTTGCCTTTTCGTTCCCTGGTGCAGGCAGCATGTCATGGGTGACCAATGCGGAGCCCCTGGCGTCCACGAAGGGGCCAAGTGGACTTTCAGCCGTCGCCACGCCGATTGCCTTGCCGGGAATGGTAGCATGTGAAACCGCGACATACCAATAAAATTGGTTACCCGACCGGATCACTTTCGATGCATAAGCATCGCCTTTTGCCCAGGCGAAGTCGGTTGCATTGAGCAGGAGCGAGTGGTCTTCCCAGCGGATCATGTCCTGGGTGGAGAACGCAAGCCAGTTGTGCATGATGTATTGATCTACCCCCGGAGGAGCTTCGTCGTGCCCGGTGTACAGGTAGAGCGTGTCATCGACCACCAACACGGTGGGGTCGGCGGTGTAGAAATGTCGGATGACAGGGTTGCCATGAAATTCGTTGCGTATCATTGCCGGCCATTTTAAGATTTGTCATAATCTTTTAAAAAGCTGTGCCGGGCGGAGCAAGTTACTTTCTGACGATGGCCTTGCTGCGTTCTTTCAGGAAGCGATAATTCCGGTGATGCGCCAGTGAACGGTCCAGTTTTTCGAGTAGCCGTTTGTCTTTGAGCGCGTACCAATAGCCTTTCAACAAATAAAGGCTTACGTAGGATTGCGGGTGATCTTCGATGAAACCGGCCATTTCGGTTATTAGTCGGTCGCGTTCCTGTGCTTGTCGTGTTACCCAGTATTGGGCACTGTCGGCCAGGCTTTTCTTACGTGCACGGGCCTCGGCCAGCACGTAGCTGTCTAGTCTTTTGTCGGAAGGGACCTGAATGGTGTTCCGGAAAACCTCCCATTCCATATTGCTCCGGGAGCGGGTTACCTGCGATTTGGACAGGTCGGCGGTGTCAATTCTGATTTCGGTTCCCGGTTCAAAGAAGAAGGTCAATGCACCTTTCTTTTGCGATACCTGAAATTGATAAAGGTCGGGCAGCAGGTCGGGGTCCATTCGTAAGTGTGTGGTATCAAAACCGAGTTTGATCGAATGCACGACGGCCGCGAAGCCTTTTTCCCGCGTCAGCAGAATAGCCTTGCGGTCGTTCCAGGCCCTGGGAGCGACGATTTTGATTTTGACATTTTGGGAGGCGGTAATGGCGAGCGTGAGGAGTAGCAGAAGGTATAATTTCATCGGCACAGGCGGCGAACAGGAATTTATTGTTTAATGCTTATCTTCGATATACATACACTATCAGTACGACATGCAGTATAATCCCTACGAGGTAATTTCAGGCGAATCGTCCAAGGTTTACGAGTTTGTCAGCTTTGGTAATAACGGCCCGGTTAAGAAATTGGTCGTACATAGCAGCACTAATTTACACAACTTCTTCAATTTAGGTTTCGGGGATAAAGATGAACTCACCGGCGAAATCGATGATTTGGTCGTCACTAATAACGGAGATAGCCTCCGCGTTATGGCGACGGTGGCTTCAACAATCTATCTTTTTACCGATGAATTTCCCGATGCGATGATTTTTGCAGTGGGGAGTACGAAATCGAGAACAAGGTTATACAGAATGGGAATTTCAAATAATCTGGAAACCATTAATATAGATTTCGAGGTTTACGGATTAGTCGGCGATGCCTGGGAGGAATTTGTCCCGGGATGTGAATATCAGGCATTCTTTGTAAAACGGAAATACAAATGATTCAGGAAATGGAAAAGGGGAGCGATGAAGGTATCAGACCTTCTGTCAGGAAAATTGATAAGAGCCTTGATAAATATCTTGAAAAGGGGCTATTTAAAGAGAAGGTGAAAAAGGCAAATGAGGTCTTAAGGACGGTCGGTTTACCTGAAAAGGTCAAGTAGCGCCCCTCGGACAAGTAACCAGCTGTCGAATATAACTAAAATCCGACAGCCGGTCAGTCAGCCAGAAGGCTATTTAACCTGCAATTTCACTAATACCGGCTGGTGATCCGATGGGTAGCGTTGTTCCTTTGAGTCGGTGAGCACGCCGTATTTCAGTACATCGATATTCTTGCTTGTGAAGATATAATCGATCCGGTTTTTCATCGGTGCATCAAACTTGAAGCTGTTGAATGTGCCTTCCGGGCCATAAGGTGCCTGTTTGGTCACGTCATGGGTGTCGTTGAGCAGGCCGCTGATCGTTTTGATCTGCTCGGTTTCGGGTGTAGAGTTGAAATCGCCTGTCAGGATAGCGGTTGCATTTCCAGCGATCTCCTTGATTTTCTTCACCATCAGGAAGCCGGATTGCCTGCGCGCTTCCACACCCTGATGGTCGAAATGCACATTGAAAAAGAAGAATTTCTTTTTGGTATTCAAATCCTCAAACTGACCCCAGGAGCAAATGCGGTTGCAGCAGGTAGCATCCCAGCCTTTGCCCGGCTTGTCGGGTGTTTCGCTCAGCCAGAAATCACCGGATTTAAGCAATTTGAAACGGTCTTTTTTGTAAAAGATCGCTGAATGCTCCCCGCCTTCCTTGCCATCGTCGCGGCCTTTGCCGTAATAGGCAAATTCAGGCAGCTCGGCTACGTCTTTCAATTGTCCGACGAGTGCTTCCTGCACGCCGAAAATGTCGAACTCATGGAAACGGACCAGTCCTTTTACATTCTCCTTGCGGTTGGGCCAGGCATTGATACCGTCGTTCGGGGTGTTGTAGCGCAGGTTGTAGGATCCCACGTTGATAGTAGCGGTTTTCTGGGCAAACGACGCATTTGCGAATGCGAGGAATCCCAGCAGGTAAAGGGTAATTTTTTTCATTGGGTATGGATGATGATTGATTAACTATAAAACAAAAGACCCCGAAGGGTCTCCTGTTTCAAATTCAAAAATATGTGTTTCCATTTTAACCTATGATGAATATTCAAAGGTTAGGGCAGATTTACCAGCCGGGAGTTTGCTTGTAGGCTCCGTTGCTGCGTGAAATTTCGTCCGGGTTCATCGGCCAGGCCATGTGCCTGGCTGCATCGAATTTCCTGGCAGGCCATATTTCCTGAATTTTGTAGGTTGAATTCGGGTCTGTTTTATTGTCGTGGATCCGGCCGTGTAATGGCATGTTGATCTTATCGATATCCCCCCAGCGTTTCAGGTCGGCGAGACGGTCGGTCCATTCACAGGCCAGCTCGACGCGACGCTCATGTTTGAGATCGGCCAGCGTGGGAGCAGCAATAGGGGCCAGTCCCACCCGGGCGCGTATTTCGTTGATCGGTGCCGCGGCTTCGGCATTCTTGCCCTGTTTGATCAAAGCTTCTGCTTTGAAGAGCAAGACCTCGGCATAGCGCATCAGCGGAAGGTTCAGGCGGGTCGAGGGACCGTCACCATTCTGATTGATCATCGTGTTGCTCCCTGCATTTTCGTTGCTGCCGTAGCTGTACGGCTCCATATACTTCCGGATTTGGAAGCCCGAGAGGCTGTTGGTGGAGAAGTAAGCACGTTCTTTACCGAAATAGGTGAATTTATCGCCGAATTTCAGGATCGTTACTTCCCTTCTGGGGTCTTTGGCCTCGTATTCATCATAGAGTTCTTCGGTAGGCTGAAAATAGCCCCAGCCATTGAAAATACCCCAGCCTTTGTTTTCCAGCGATACGCCGGGGAAGATGGATCCGCCTTGCACACCCGAGTTAACCGACCAGATATACTCACTGGTAAAATTATTCTCGATTGTAAAAACTGCCTGGTAATTCGCAGCGGGCGTAGCTTTGCCGGTGATCAGGGCACGGGCACCCTCATTCTTGATCTTATCAGCCAGTTCGGGGATCAATGCCCATTTTGAAGCGTCGTATTGTGCCCAGTAGGCATACGTTTTGACCATATAACCCCAGGCAGCGGCCTTATGCGCGCGTCCCTGGTCGGCCGGTGCGTAGGATTGGAACAATGGCAGTAGGTCGGCAGCTTTCTGAAGGTCGCTGATGATCTGCGCATAATTGTCGGTCACGGATGGCAGCTGTGGCGGAATGCGTTTCCCGAATTCGGCGTTTTCGGGTCCGTCGAAAGGTACGCCCAGGTTTTTGTGTCCCCAGGAGTAGGCGAGCCAGAAATGGGAGAATGCGCGGATGAAGTACGCTTCACCCAGCGCCCTGTTTTTCACTGCCTCCGATACGCCCGTTGCCGTTGGGACACCCTGGATCACCTGATTTGCCTTGTTGAGCATCCAGTACACATCATTCCAGCAGTTGGCAATGGAACCTTCGCGGCCTGTAATATTGAAATTCTTGATATTGTCACTTTCGGCGCGCACGCGGCCTGTCACGACGTCGTCGCTCGCATTCTGCATCCAGAACAGGTTCCGGCCCCAGGTGTTTTCATAACCCATGGGTGCATACATAGCCGCAACGGCCTTATTAAGGTCTTCATCGCTTTTCCAGAAGAACGCGGTCGTGGGTGATCCGTTCGGTTTGGTATCTACCCAGCTTTCAGAACAGGCGGATGCGCTTACGGCCAGTACAATGGCTAGACCCGCATTTTTAATGATATTTTTCATAAGTCGAAATCTTTGTTGGTCTGATCTTCCTGTTAGAATTTAAGCTTTACACCGGCTGAGTAAACCCTCGCTACCGGATACTGTCCGCCATCGAGGCCCGGTGCTGTATAGCGACCGTCGACGAGCTGGCTGCCGATTTCAGGATCCATTCCCGAGTATTTGGTGAACGTCAGCAAGTTGTCGCCACTCAGATAGACCCGCAGATTCGCTTTGCCAGGCAGATTCTTGAAAGTATAACCGATAATGAGGTTTTTGAGGCGCAGGTAGTTACCGTTTTCCAGGTACCAGTCGGAATTGGTCGAGAAATTCCTGTTCGGATCGTTTGCACGGATTTTGGGGATGTCGGAATCACGGTTTGTCTCTGACCATGCATCCAGGATCTTGTCCCAACGGTTGTATCCTTGCTCAGCACCGTTCAGGGTCGATTGCTTGAATGCATTGAAGAGCTTCACACCACCGACTCCCTGGAAAAACAAGCTGAGATCGAAGTTCTTCCAGTTGGCGTTGGCGGTGATGCCGTAAGTGACTTTCGGAAATGCATTGCCCATGTACACCCGGTCGTTGTCGTCGATCTTGCCGTCTTTGTTTTCGTCCACAAATTTGAGGTCGCCCGCTTTGGCACTAGGTTGAATACGATCTCCCGCAGGGCCTACGTAGGCCGCGGCTTCTTCATCCGACTGGAAAATGCCCGCATTTTTGATCAGCCAATAAGAGAAGTAAGGCTGCCCTACGGTAGAACGGAAAGGGACCAGAATGCTGCGCCAGGCATCACCCTGGACCCAAACCGAGTTAGGGTTGGTATCGATGTAATCCACCCGGTTTTTGAGGGTAGCAAAATTTCCGCCGATTTCGTACCCGAAGTCGCCCAGATTGTCACGCCAGCTGGCAGCAAATTCAAATCCCGTGTTCCTGATCTTTCCCTGATTGATGAAAGGGGCACCATAACCGTTGGTGTTCGTCCATTCGGTATCCTGCTGTTTGATCAGGTCGTAAGTCAGTTTATTGAAATAGTCCGCGGTGATTGTCAGTTTCTCCTTAAGAAAACTCAGGTCAATCCCGAAATCGGTTTGCTGGGAAGTTTCCCAGGATAGCTCCGGGTTAAACCGTGCATTCACGTACGAACCATTGCTGATGGGAGCTCCATTACCTACCTGATAGGTCGTATTCGGCGTCAGTACGGGGTAGCCATAATACCGTCCGATGGAACCAATGTTGCCGATTCGGCCCCAGCTTGCTCTGAATTTGAACAAATCAACCCCTTTTACATTGAAGAAAGGCTCGGAGCTCAGTTTCCATGCACCAGTGAAGCCCGGGTAACCTTTGGCGCGGTATCCGTCAGCGAGGCGTCCGGCAATGTCGTAGCGATAACTGGCAGTCAGGAAGTAGCGGTCGGCCCAGCTGTAAGAAAGACGTCCTACGTAAGAGGCGTTACGGTCCTTCCACTCGTCGTCGGTTGGTCTGTTTTGGTCAAATACCGATGCATTGACAAAAAACTGCGCCCAATCCGCTTCGTTTTCAAAGCCGCGGGCTGCAATGGCAAAATTGCGCTCTCCGTTTTCCTGGGCGGTCATCGACACCATGGCACCTACATTATGACGGCCAAAAACGCGGGCGTAGTTCGCCGTATTTTCCCAGATCCAGTGGTAACCGCGTCGGGTAGAGTAGGAGAGGGTATTCTGGTTGTTTGGTTTGCCGGGTTCTGTCCTTTTAGGATCGAAGCTCTTCCAGAGCGCGCTGTTCTGGCGGTAGCTGAAACGGCTTGTATAGCTCAGGCCCGGGATGATTTCAGATATGCCCAATTCAGTCACCGATTGCATATCGTTACTTTTGTTGAAGGGGCGGTTGCGGAGCAGCGTTCCCACCGGGCTGATCGCGTCACCATGGATACCGAGGTATTGCGAGTCGCGGGGGCCAACACCGCCGAAACTGCCGTCTTCATAGTAGGCAGGGGCGGAGCGGGGCATGTAAATGGCAGACAGGACGGTACCGCTGTATCCGCTGGTGGTTCCGGTGCCGCGGTTGTCGTTGTTGTTGTAAAACAGCTCCTGACGCAATTTGACCTTATCACTGAATTTGTACATCGCATTGAAGCGTACCGAAAGATTTTGCGCGTAGGTGTTGATCAGTGTACCCTCGTCGCGCTCGTAGCGTCCTTGCAAAAGCGTTGAGAATTTATCGGTACCCGCATTGAAGCTCAGGTTGTGACGCTGGATCACACCGGTCCTGAAAATTTCGTCGATCCAGTCGGTGCGCGTTACCTGTGCGTAAGGGTTTTTGGTCGCATCCCAGCCATCCAGCGGGGAAAGGCCGGCATTGGTGTACGCCAGATTGGATACTCTGGCTTCATCCTGCGCATTCAGGGACTGTGGGAGTTTCCAGGCATTTTTTACCCCCATAAAACCACTGTACTCTACGCTCGGCTTACCCTGGGACGCCTGACGTGTCGTGATGAGGATTACACCTGCCGAACCCGAGAATGCGCCATAGATAGCGGCGGATGCGGCATCTTTCAAAACGGTGATCGACTCGATGTCGGCCGGGTTGTAGGGGGCGTTAGGCACGCCGTCCACGACGTACAGAACGCTTTCACCCCCGCGCGAGCCTGTTCCGCGAATCGTAATGTTAGGCGCCTGGTCGGGGTGACCGCCGTTGCTGATCGCCGTTACGCCGGCAACCTTCCCCTGGATCATGCTTCCTACGTTCAAAACGGGACGGTTTTTGATCTGATCCATGTCGGGTACAGTAGAAACAGCCGCCGACAGATCCGCTTTTTTCGTGGTACCATAGCCGATGACGACCACTTCTTCCAGTGACTTGGTGTCCGTAAGGAGCGCTATGTCGATCTGTGATTGGTTTGCAACACTCACTTCCTGCGCCATGTAGCCCACGAAGCTGAAAATCAACTGGGCTTCCGAACCCGGAATTTCGATTTCGAATGCGCCTGTCGCGTCCGTCGAAGTTCCGCGCTGCGTGCCTTTTACGACAACGCTCACGCCGGGAAGTGGCTCCTTGGTGTCCGCAGCTGTTACCTTACCTTTAATGACCCGGTCGATGGATTCTTCGCTGTCAAATACGTCGAAGAGGCTCGTCGGATCGTCGGTGGCGGCTTTGGCTGCCTGTTTTTTGTTGAGGATAATGTAGTCTTTCGAGACCGAGTAGCGGATATTGAGCGGTGTCAGCAGCTGTTCGAGCACTGCCGAAAGCCGCTGATTTTCCACGGTCAGGCTCACCCGCTGGTTCCTTACCAGCGATGGGACGTAGGAGAAACGCACCCCGGTCGATTTTTCCAGGGTGGTAAGTACCTGGCGTAATTCCTGTCGCTCGGCTTTGAGGGTTACGGGGCGCTGCAGCAGCTCCTGCGCCAATCCATTGCTGGCGATCGAGAGGCTGCTGAACAGCAGGGTCAGGATAAATGGTATGCATGTAATTTTCATCACAGTCACCAGGTATGTTAGTGGTAGACTACATTTTTTCATAAATTTCCAATGGTTTTGATGATTTCTGGACAAAGCCCTCCCGTGCTCCGATTTTTGCGGAACTGTCCTTCTGTTGAAATGAACCGGGAGAATCAAGCCGGCAGTGCTGTAATCATTGCCGGCTTTTTAGTGAATATTGGTCAAGGTTTAGCCATATCGGACGGTTGGTTTTGGTGAGAGGAAACGTGGTTTATTCGCAGCCCTGGCCCGAGATCACGACCTGTCCGTCGGTGATCTGGTAGCTGGCTTCGATGGTAGAACAGATAATTCCCAATTTTTCAAAAAATGGCTCATCCCGCAGTGTGACACGCAGATAGCAGTTGGCCATGCGCGTGGAGTCGTAAACCACAGGGATGCCGTAGGTTTCCTCCAGTATATGGAATACTTCCGCAACCGGCTGATTTTCAAAGCTGAAATTTGGTTTGAGGTCCGGGTGGGCAATGGCGACGGGGTTTTCAGTAACGGTTTTGGATATCACGGGGCGGTCGGCCGTAAATACGGCTTGCTGATTAGGCGTGAGCATGATTTCCGGTGCCGATTCGCTTCGGTTGAGATCTTTGGCCTGCATGACAGCCACTTTGCCCGTCCGCACGATCACTTCTACCCGCTTCGACGAAGACTTGATGGTGAAACTTGTGCCGACCACCCTTGTAATGAGGTCGTTGGCGTACACAAAAAATGGATTGGATTTATCCTTCCTGACTTCGAAGAATGCTTCCCCGGTCAGGAAAACTTCTCTCCGGTGATCCCTCACAAAGGCGGGAGCGTAGCTTACAGCAGCGTCCGGCATCAGCCGTATGGTACTGCCATCGGGCAGCGCAACCGTCAGCGCCTTTCCGCTGAGGTTCCTGACTTCCTTCAAGGGAACTGTGGAGGCGGAAACGTAGTGGTTATACGTATAATGACTTCGCTGGAATGCGTGGTTACCCGTAAGCAGCCATCCGAGGCCCACCAGCACCAGCACTGCGGCCGCGGCATACCACCACCGCAATTGAACAAATGCCGGCTTACGAACAGGCAGTGCTCTCACCGACTCATTCAGGATCCTGTTCACTTCATGATCGAGCTCTTCGTGGGAGAGCTCGCTGGGCTGTTTCTCCCAGGTCAGTACCAGCTCGGCAGCCTGGTCCATTAATATGCGCTTCTCGGGATACTCGGCTTTCAGTTTGGCCCAGAAAAAATCGGCGCGGGGCTGACCGTTTTTCACCCATAACC
The DNA here is from genome assembly GCF_946482605.1 of uncultured Dyadobacter sp. The sequence continues at coordinate 355,410 of NZ_CAMLSE010000001.1, forward strand.
GGAAATCATCGTCAGTCAGAAAATCTTCCAGGTTGTAGTGGTGAAATGGATGCATTGGTTCAAATGGAATGTGTTCTATAAGTATAATCCGCCGGAGGGAGCAGAATCATGGAAGAATGGAGATTTTTTTTTAAGATTTTTAATCAATGCCCCTTTACGAGCATCAGAAGTAGTAATCCGGCGAGAAGAAGCCATTTTTCGCGGAACATTTTCAGCGTTTCGTACAGCAGGTTGGCCGTAGCGGGCCGGGAGATGTTCAGGATTTCTGCAATGCGCTCATTGGACAGGTCCTGATAGAATTTTAAATGGATGATCTCCTGTTGACGGGGCGTCAGGGATTGGATGATATGCTGGATGCGCGACAGCTTTTCGGCAGCGAATTCGGTCAGGATGAGGTCACTCTCAATGGAATTGGCCGTTTCGTGGAAATCTTCCGGGGTATGTTCCATCGCCAGGAAAATTTCGGAACGATTGCTGTTTTTCAGAATGCGGTTGCGAAGGCTGGTCAGCAGGTAGGGTTTGATATGATCCGTTTTACCCAGGAATGTCCTTCTTTCCCACAAATGCAGGAAAAGGTCATGCACGATGTCTTTGAGCAAATCCCGGTCGCTGACGAAGCGCCGGCCATAGTCGAAAAGGGGCCGGTAGTAGTTCCGCAACAGGCTCTCGAAGGCAATAGGATCGCCTTCCCTGAACTTTTGCCAAAGTACCGAATCCTCTTCCAACGAAAAATGGGTTATGGTGCAAAAGCAAATGTACCATTTTTCTTTGTTGGCAAAAATCCGCCGGGCGCCAGGGGAATTATTTAATGCTGGGATAATATTTTGATTCTCCGGCAGCCTTTAAAACACCGGGCAGCAAACACATGTCTGCCGCCCGGTGAAGTGTTACTTGTTCTTTTTGGGAATCAGGAACTTGCCCACGGGTTCGCCGTCGTCGCGGATCATTTTCAGGTCGAGTTGTTTCCGGGTGGCGTGGAGCTTGATCAGCGTTCTTTTCCCTTCCAGCGGGCCGCCTCCGATCACGATGGGCCAGTTATGGTCCGCGTCGGGTTCATGGGTCATGTACCGGTGCGTATGCCCGGAGATCTGCAGGTCGATTTTTGCTCTGTTCAAAATCGGACCGAACTGGGCGCGGCAATGCAGGGTACCGTGCCAGTCGCCGGAATGATAGGGGGAAATGTGGATCAGCAGCACGCGAAAATCAGCCTTTTTGAATTCGGGAGATTCCACTTCCTTTTCCAGCCACTTCTTCTGCACCTCCCGGTACCGGTCGAATGCCGAAAGCCCGCCGTATTCGACGCTATCGTCGGTTTTGTCCTCGCCTGAATCCAATACCACAAACCGCACCGGCCCGCGGGTGAATGCGAAGTAGTATTTGTTTTCGGGGTAGGCATAGTATTCGGGGATATGGCGCGAAAAGCTTCCCCGGCATTCATGGTTACCCTGTGTGAGGAGGAAGGGGAATTCGCTGGCAAAAATGTCCACCGAAGGCTTGATCAGGTGATCGACCATCTGCTGCTCCTCGGTTACCCAGTCGAAGCAGTCGCCGTTGAATACCACGAAGTCGTAATCGCGGGTGTTGCCGGCGTAGCCGTGACGGTACAGCAGCTGCGGGATGATCTGCGGGCGGTCGTGGATGTCGTTGAACACCACCATCTTGAACTCATCTTCATTCTGGCCCCAGGTTTTGAATCCGAACATCGCGCTGGCAATCGTTTCTCCGAATTCTACTTTGGAACCTTTGTAGCCCAGCACCTCCGTGGATACGATTTTGTACTTATGCTCCGTACCCGGGGTCAGGTTGGTCAATGTGACCTTGTTGATCCGGTTGTTGGCCTCGATCAGCCCGTTGTTATAGCCAAATTCCCGCTTGCTGGTGTAGGTGCCTGCGCCATATTCGACCCAGCTGAAACAGTTTTTATGGGTGATCCACATGATCGTGACCTCACTGGTGCCCATGTTCTGCAAGTAGGGTCCCGCCACGAAATGGTTTTTTTCATCGGGCGCGGTTACTCCTGCGGATGAAGCGGCCTGCGAACCGGCCAGGGGCAACAAGCTCAGCGCCCCGATCTGAGACATTTTTTCAAGAAACGACCTTCTGTCTGAAAGCATAAAAGTAAGGGTTAGGGACAGTCAAATCTGCTTATTATTCCCAATTCGGATTCTGCGTCAGGTTGGTATTCAGCAGACGCTCCTGCTTGGGGATCGGGTAAAGATAGTCTCTGTTTTCAATGAATTTCTTGGTAATATGGCCGTTGATGACCATGTTGCCGCCCTTCGCGCCGTTTTCGAGCATGATCTCGCTACCAAGTTTCAGGAGTTGTGCACCTTTGATATCGGGTTTCGTACCCTCGTATATCACGACGTCGATCTTGCCGTTGCGGTCGAGGTCGTATTCACCGGGGCCGGGGAAGTACATCCCTTTGTATTGTTGGGTCAAAATCTGACCTTCTTTCCAGCGGACGATATCGTCCCAGCGGAAGTAGTTTTCCATCACCAGCTCCACACGTCTTTCGCGGCGTATTTCCAGGATCACACCGAGATTCTTACCGGAGAGCTGCGTGTATTGTGCTGCCTGATAGGGGTCAGGTTTGGCATTAGCCTGTTCCAGGCTGATATTCGGCATGCCCACACGGTCGCGGGTGAGCTTGGTGGAAATATCCAGGTCGGCCTGCGTCAAAGTGCCTCTTTCGGCTTTGGCCTCGGCATAGTTAAGCAATACTTCGGCATAACGGAACACGGGCATGTCTGTAATGTCCTTGTTAAAAGTATCCCATTTAGGCGCCGAAACAAATTTGATCAGCTGATAGCCGGTGACCGTAGCCCCGAATTCGGGCACCAACTGCGCGGTTTCGCCAATCCGCGTGTAACCCGGGGTGCGGATGGTCTGCGCGAGACGTGGATCGCGGTTCTGGACCTCATCGTAGAACTGCATCGTTTCATAGCCTTTTTTGTCGGTAAAGCGTGTGCCATCGGCCATCAGGTAACTGTTCACAAGCTTCTTTTCCAGGCCCGGACGACCATAGGACGCCGTCATGGTGTAGTAATTCAGGTTGTGGTAAACCTGCAATTCGTCACTGAAATCGCGGGCGAGAATGATCTCGTCGGGGATCGCATTGTCGGAGGAGAACAGCCTCATGTAAGCCGTTGCGGGCGTGGCTTTGTAAATTGTGTAGCCGCTGTTCTTCATCAGATTTTCCGACGCCGAAATACATTCGTCAAGGAATTTGTCGGCATTCGGCAGGTTGTATTCCGGATGGTATTTACGGAAAGTCCCTTCAAACAAAGCGATACGTGATTTCAGGGCCAATGCGGTCCATTTGGTAACGGTCGTAACCTGCCGGCTGGCATCGAGGTTGGCGATGGCATAATCGATATCGGCCATCACGGAATCCATCACGAGCGTGCGCGGGTCACGGGCCTTGGTGAGCAATTGCTGGTCTTCGAGCTCGATGGTGGTCGAGTACCAGGGTACGTCGCCGAAACGTTTGACCTTTTTGAAGTAAAAATAGGCCCGGAAAAAGCGGGCAAGGGCGTTGTATTTGGCAACAGCTTTTTTGTCCGGGCATTTACCGGAATTGGCAAGAAAATAATTGATGTTCCGCAAATCGGTCCATTTCCAGCCGTTTACGTCGGTATCTGTCACAGGAACGATCCGGGTTCCCTGCAATTCATCGCGCAAGCTGGTCTTGACGACATTGTCTACATCCTCATTATACACATCTTCTGCGGTGGGCAGCGCGTTGTAAAAGGAGTTGGTGTAAAGCAAAAGATCGTTTTCGGTATTAAAGAACGTCTCCGGCGAGATCGCGTCCTGCGGAAGCTGATCCAGATCACAGGCAACGAGGCCCATGGAAATGGCAATAATGCTAAGTATCTTTTTCATCGGAATGGATGCCTTTTAGAATGTGATGTTTAAACCGGCAGAAATGGTTTTAGACATGGGATAGGTACGACCGTTGGTAGCATCGCCGTCGAATGCCTCGGGATCGATGTACTTCGAGCGGAGCGGCGTGTATGTCAGCAGGTTCTCGCCGCTGATATAAATGCGGGCCCTGGGAATACGGACGAGTTTGCTGATCTTTTCAGGAACCGTGTAGCCGATCACGACATTTTTCAGGCGCAGGTAGCCCACATTCTGAATATACCGGTCGTTGGGAGCCCGCAAGTCGCCTCCATCATTGAGTGCGGTGTAGCCCCGCAGCACAGGGAAGTAGGCGTTCGGGTTTTCGGGGGTCCAGATGTCGCTGCCGAAATCTTCCGGAATGAAAGAGTAGTATGGTCGGGAATAAGGGCCCCAGAATTTATCGGCGTTGTTGCCCGGATACCAGTTCTTGCGGAGAATACCCTGCGCCAATGCGGAGATGTCGAAGCCATTCCAGGATGCGCCCACATTGATTCCGTACCGGTAGCGGGCGCGGTTGTTGCCGACCTTTTTCATGTCGCCATGGTCGGCCAATGTGTTGGCTCCCTGGTCGATCTTGCCGTCGTTGTTCAGATCTGCGAATTTGAGGTCACCCGCCTGCAATTTGCTCCAATCGCCAGGCGCGCTCAGACGCTGCTTATTTACGATGGTCTGATCCACTTTATAAGCTTTTGCCTCTTCATTGCTCTGGAACATCCCGTCGATCTGGTAGCCCCAGACCTCACCGATCTCCTGACCGACATAGGGATTCGAGAGCGTCTTGTTCGGGTTGTCGTATTTAGTCACCTCCGATTTGGAATCCGATACAACGAAGGACACATTGTAGGAGAGTGGCTTACCGGCTACATTAAACCGGTCGGCCCAGCCGAGTGACACTTCGAAGCCCTTGGTCTGAATATTACCCGCATTTTGGGTAGGGACATTGGCACCATAAACCGACGGCAGTACTTGGCCGGGAACCAGAATGCCGGTGGTGTTGCGGATATACCCGTCGAAGGAAATGTTCAGGCGGTTTTTTAGCAATGTAGCGTCCAGGCCGAGGTTGGTAGTCGTAGCAGACTCCCAGGTCAGTCCAGCCGAAATAGGCGCCGGGCTTCCCACATATTGTAGCTTCTGGCCATTGGTAATCCAGGTCGACTGTGCCGTAGGCATCATTGAAATGTACGGATAGAAGCTCGCCGAGGTTGGATTGTCGTTGAACTTGGGAGGCAGCTGATTACCCAACGTTCCGTAAGATGCACGGATTTTCAGGTTATTGACCGTATTGCGCGCCGATTCGAAGAAATTCTCCTCGCTGATACGCCACCCTGCCGATACCGAGGGGAAGAAACCATTGCGGCGACCATTGCCGAAACGTGAAGTTCCATCCAAACGGCCGTTTATTTCGAACAGATATTTACCCAGGTAGTCATAATTCGCGCGGAAAAACGCACCGAAGAGCTCGTACTCGTAAGCGCCGCCACTGACGAGCTGCTCGCCGGTTCCGAGGTTCAGGTCGTTGATATTTTCCGAAAGCAGGTTTTTGCGTGAACCGGCCAGTACCTGATGCTTGCGTGTTTCATAGTTGATCCCCGCCGTCGCGCTGACATAGTGCTTGCCGAACGTGTGGTTGTACGATGAAAAGACATTGACCACATTCTGAGGATCGAACCAGAATGTCTTTTTCAACTGGTCGGTATTGTAGTTTGGGACGGTGGTCAGGACACCTGGCTGGACGGAATAGGTAGCTACCGCCGAGCGGTACCAATCGTCGGTAATGTAGAATGAATAGGAGTGGTTCGCCGTCACATTCCAGTTTTTGGCCAGACTCAGCTCAACCGTGTTGATGGTGGTCAGCTCGTGCACTTTCTGCTCACCGCCTGCAACACCCTTCAAAAGATTGGCAAACAAACCATCACCAATGGAGTAGTTGTTTTTCAGCGTATTGTAAGTCGGTGTGCCGTCGGGGTTGCGTGGTGCATATATGGGCAATGCGTGCACGGTAATGGCTACGAAGTTAGCATTAGCCCCGTTTTCCAGACCAGGATATTTGTATCGCGAATCGAAGTACTGGGTATTGTTGCTCACTTTCAGCCACGGAGTGAGTTGTGCATTGATCTTGCTGCGCAAAGTATAAGACTTGAAGTTGTCGGTATTGACACGCATAATACCGTCCTTCGAAAACAGCGAACCGGACAGGAAATAATTAACTTTATCGGTACCGCCCGAGAGGTTCACATTGTGTTGCTGCGACGGCTGTTTCATGTCGAAGATCGTGTTCCACCAGTCGTAATTACCATAATAGTTGTAAATGTCCTTGCCATTCACATTTTTCACCACCACCCATGGACGGGCCGGATTTTCAGTTTTGTCGTAGCGGCGTGCCTCGATTTCCTTATAATCTTCTTCTGAATAACGGGTGTAGCTGTTGCCGGTAGCACGGGTAAATGCTTCATCGTTAATTTTTACATATTCATAACCATTGGTCATGAAGTTGGTATGGATCGTCGGTTTGGACCAGCCAAAGTTATTGCTGTAAGAAACGGTAGTCTTGCCGTTCTTCGCGGTTTTGGTAGTCACCAGAATCACCCCGAATGCGCCCCGCGCACCGTAAATGGCCGATGCAGCCGCGTCTTTCAGCACAGAAACGGATTCCACGTCACCGGGATTGATACGATTGAGATCGCCCGGAATACCGTCGATCAGCACCAATGGAGGTGCGCTGCCACTAATCGAAGTTTCCCCGCGGACGTTCAATGCACCTCCCTTACCCGGCTGGCCCGTACTGAATGTGATGTTCAGGTTGGGAACCATGCCTTGCAGGATCTGTGACATGTTGTTCAATGGTCTGTTTTCCAGGTCTTTGGCTTGAACCTGCGAAACGGCACCGGTGAGGTTGACCCGTTTCTGCGTGCCATAACCTACGACTACAAGTTCCGATAATGCTTTGTTGTCGGCCTGTAAGGTCACATTGATTTCGGTGCGGTTGCCTACAACGATTTCCTGTGAAACATAACCCACAAAGCTGAAAACAAGCGCCGATTCCACATTAGGCACGGTGATCTCGAATTTACCGTTACCGTCGGTAGTAGTTCCCTGAGAGGTCCCTTTCACGACGATGCTTACGCCCGGGAGCGTACCCTGCCCGTCCGACGAGCTCACGGTCCCACGCAGCTGGATCTCGGTTGGCAGCACATATTGTTGTAATTTTTCTTCCAGTTCGGGGATCACCGATTCCTCGCGGCTGACACGCGTCTTCGCGAGCACGATCTGGTTGTTGATCACCTTGTAGTTGATCCCGCGAGGGGCCAGCAACTGGTCGAGGACTTTGGAGAGCTTCTGGTTTTTAACATCGATCGTGACGTTTTCCTTCACGGAAACCCGGCTGCTGTATACAAAACGGGTATTGGCACGGGCCTGGATCTCGTTCAGGGCCTGTTTAAGCGAAACATTGCGGAGCGTGAGCGTCATGTCTTTGCTCAGCACAGACTGGGCCGCAGTTTCCTTCGCATAGCTGCCGGCTGCGAGCGAGACGGCAAGAATCCATTGAAGCAGTCCAATGCGCATAATTTTTCGCCAGTCGACCGGCTTGTTACGTACTGTTTTTTGCATAATTTTGATTGTCTGATGGTTAGGCACTATTGGATAAAACATCCTTTTGAAACGGTGGTACGAGGAAAAAGGATGATGTTTTGGGCCGGGTAGTGGTGGTACACTTCCGGCCTTTTTTATGGTGGTACGGATGGGTGGTTCATGGTTTTAATGGATTAAAAGATTATTCACAGGGCTCTCCGCTTATAGAAATGGTGTTATCCGAAATGGTGTAAGTGACTTCCAGGGAAGCGCAAAGGACTTCCATGATGCTCGTAAACGATTGCGACTCGAAATTTGCCGTCAGGCCGCATCGTGCGAGGGCCGGATTGGTGAGTGTGATCGAGACATTGAAGCGTTTTTCGAGCTGTTCGATCACCCGGCTCAGCGGTGTTTCCTCAAATACAATGGTTACCGGCTCGTAAATTTCCTTTTTGATCTGAACCGGCAGCGTTTTAGAGGTCAGTCGTTTGGATCCCAATTCAAACGAAGCCTGTTGCTGCGGTTTCAGTACCACCTGCTGCGGGTCCGCTTTCTCATCCGGTGCAGTTACCTGCACGCTGCCCGTCAGCACATCCACCTGAAATTTTTTCTGGCTTTCAATTGCTTTTACATTGAAACTCGTACCCAGCACGCGAATGACCATTTCGCCGCTTTTGATATGGAATGGCCGGGTTTTATCCTTTTTTACATCAAAAAAACCTTCCCCCGAAAAGAGTACCGTCCGCTTGTCGTTCGCAAATGCCGTGCGATAGGTAATGGTGGCTTTCGGGCGCATGGTAACGACACTGCCGTCGGGGAGCTTGTGCCTGACGACCTGATTGCCGGTGTTCTCGAATGTCGTCAGTGTTAATGCTTTGGCTGTGTCCCCTCTGTCTTTTAACGTAACCTCGGGCAGCCGGACGCTCTTCCATTGGACAGCCAGGTAAATACCCAGCACAATCGCGACGGAAGCGGCAATGCCCGTTAGCAAGCGCCACGGAAGCGCGTGCCACGGGAGTACGCGCGCCGGGGTTGCACGCACGGACTCGTTGTTTTTTCCCAAACTCAATTCCTGCCGGATATGCCCGAATGTTTCCCTCCGTATTTCCTCCTGCTCATTGTCCGGGCCGTGATCGAGATACCGCGTCTCACCCTGCAGGGAGGCATACCAGGTTTCAACAACTTCCTTCTCTGCTTCGGTGCATTGACCGGACAGGTACTTTTCGAGCAATTCGGGCGGAATACCGTTTGGCTTCATGAGATCGGGGATAGTAACATCCCTGAAGTCGTGCGCCGGAAAGGTAACCCTTAGTAGTTTCTTAAATTTTTTTTAACAGAGGGGAAAAAGCAGCAGGGCGCAGATCATGTGCTCCTTTAAATATTCTTTGAGGATACGAAGTGCTTTGGTAATGTGTTGTTCCACTGTCTTTTCGGAAATGTCGAGCCGCTCACCGATCTGTTTGTTGGAAAAACCCTGGCGGCTGAGTACAAAAACTTCCTGGCATTTGGGAGAAAGCAGGTGCAAACCTTCCTCGTAGCGGGTCTGGAGATCCGAGGCGAGGGTTGGCTGGTCGGCGAAGTCGGAGTTATCGGGCCGATGAATTTCCCATTGCCCGTAGTGATGCTGCCGGGTATATTCTTTCCGGTAAAAGGAAATAATAAGCCGTTTGGCGATGGTGAAAAGAAAAGAATTGCACGAAACCACTTGCTGACGTCCGCGCTGCTGCCACAGGCTCACAAAGAGCTCCTGCACGATCTCTTGCGCCGTAAAGCGGTCGTTGACTTTGGAGTAGGTGTAGTTGAATAAGGATTTGAAATAACGGTTGTAGAGTTCTTCAAACGCCAGCTCATCGTCCTGCTCACCGATCAGCGCAAGGATATTTTCATCGGAACAGGTCGCGTAAATATTGTTCATCATGAAGATAGCCTTTTAATAATCAGATTATGATTGCTGGAAAGCGGTCCAAAATTCGTACTTAAATTTGTGAGAAGACTCTTTTACCAGATTAAGTAATCTCACTCTTTTTTTTACTTTCTTAATATAAATTTAACATTTCCCGGGCTGCGCCGGTAAAATATTTTGTAACTATGAGTATCATCATATTTTATACTGCATAGCGCCTCTACGATACGACGTGAATGAATAATTACCCTCAGGCCTCCCGCATTCTTGTGGCCATCGACTGTATTATCTTCGGTTTCGACGGCAAGGATATTAAATTGTTACTGATCAAAAGAAATTTTGAACCCGAAAAGGGGAAATGGTCCCTGATGGGAGGTTTTATGAATGCCGACGAAGACCTGGCCGACGGTGCCGCGCGGATCCTCAATGACCTGACCGGACTGAAAGATATCTACGTGGAGCAGCTCGAAACATTTGGCAAGGCCGACCGCGACCCCGGGGAACGTACGGTTTCAGTCGTGTTTTTTGCATTGATCAAAATAGACGACCACGATTCGGAATCGGTAAAAAGCCATAATGCCTCCTGGATTACGCTGGACGCACGCCCGAAACTCATTTTCGACCATGAACAGATGGTCTCCCGGGCGATAGAGCATCTCAAATACAATGCCGCCTTGCATCCGATCGGCTTTGAACTCCTACCCGAACGCTTCACCATCCCGCAGTTGCAGAAGCTCTACGAAGCCATTTACACCATCCCGATCGACCGCCGGAATTTCAGCCGGAAACTCCTTTCTACCGGCCTTCTGATCGACACCGGCTACAAAAACAACAACAGTACCACCAAAAAGGCAACCCTTTACAAACTTGACGAAGAGCGCTACAAAGCCAAATTCCATTCATTCTGGAATTTTATGCCGGATTCGATGAAGAGTCAATGAATCAATGAGTGCCGACGTGGAACGGAATGAGTGAGTGAGTGAGTGAGTGAGTGAGTGAGTGAGTGAATTTTGAATGAGTGCCTGAGTGGCCCAAAAACGTAAAAATGCCGTTAGGCATGCAATATAGGTAGCTGCGGCACAATCCTGAAATTTTCAAAATGCCTTTTCGCATGTAACCACCGCTTCGTTGTGCCCTGTTGTTACATCCCTGACGGGATTTATGTCGTTCAATTATTCGCAACTTGCTACCTATGTTACATCGCTACGCGATTCTGTCTGGTAGCTCCCACATTTGGTCATTCCCCGTTCCACGTCGGAACCCATTCCGTTCCACGTCGGCACTCATTCACTCATTCACTCATTCAATCATTCGGTCATTCACTCATTCAGTCATTCAAAATTAAATTGTGTCATTATTACACTAAAAACAAATTTATTTATATTTGTTAGGTGTTAAGTTAAATAAATGCGTCAAATTGGTCTGATAACATCCTAAACCGACATTTATGGAAGAGAATTACGTCATTGGCATTGATTTCGGTACTGATTCTGTCAGGGCATTGATCGTCAATGCTGGGACAGGTGTACAGGCGGGAACGGCTGTACAGGAGTATCCGCGCTGGAAACAGGGGAAATATTGTGATGCAGGCATTTCGCAATTTCGTCAGCATCCGCTGGACTATCTGGAAAGTCTCGAAAGTGCCGTTTTGAATGCACTGGCACAGGTTCCCGACGCTGTGCGCCGGCAAGTGAGGGGAATTTCGGTGGATACTACAGGCTCGACACCCGTCGCGGTGAACCGGAATGGGACGCCATTGGCCATGCTTCCCGAATTTGCAGAGAACCCCAACGGTATGTTTATCCTCTGGAAAGATCACACTGCCAATGGAGAAGCGGAGGAAATCAACCGGCTTGCACATCAGAACGACATTGATTTTACGAAATATGTGGGAGGTATCTACTCTTCCGAATGGTTTTGGGCCAAAATACTCCGTACGCTGCGGGTGGATGAGCAGGTGCGTGAAAGTGCTTACTCCTGGGTGGAGCATTGTGACTGGATCTCTGCGGAACTAACCGGCATAACGGACCCGCTTCAGTTGAAGCGTTCGAGGTGTGCGGCAGGGCATAAGGCCCTTTGGCACCAGGATTTCGACGGATTGCCGTCCAATGCTTTTTTCAAGGAGCTGGATCCGCTGCTCGACGGCCTTCGGGACCGACTTTTCTCCGATACGGACACATCCGACAAACCCATGGGTGTCATCTCTGGGGAGTGGGCTGCCAGGCTTGGTATTCCGGAAACAGTCGTTATCGGAGTCGGTGCATTCGACGCGCATATGGGCGCGGTGGGCGCATTGATTGAACCTTACTCTTTGTGCAAAGTGATCGGCACTTCGACCTGCGATATGTTGGTGGCGCCCAACGAGGAGGTTGGGCATCTGCTGATCAAAGGCATCTGCGGCCAGGTCGATGGCTCCATTGTGCCCGGAATGCTGGGAATGGAGGCGGGACAGTCGGCATTCGGCGATATTTATGCCTGGTTTGCTAAACTGATCATAGAGCCAGTGCGCACCCTCATCGGGGAAGAGCAGGCAACGAAGCTTTCCCGGGAGTTGATCCCGCACCTGTCCGAACAGGCAGCCAGGTTGCCGGTCACACCGAATGACATGATCGCTGTGGACTGGTTAAATGGCCGCCGTACACCGGATGCGATGCATACGCTCAAAGGTGCATTGCTGGGCCTCAATCTGGCCAGTGATCATGCACGAATTTTCAAGGCACTTGTGGAAGCCACCGCATATGGTTCAAAAGCCATTGTGGAGAGATTCAGGGAAGAAGGGGTGCCTATTCATCAGGTGATTGCGATCGGCGGTGTTGCCAAGAAATCCGCTTTTGTGATGCAGACACTGGCCGACGTGTTGAACATGCCTATCAAGGTCGCTGCATCGGATCAGGCTTGCGCGCTGGGTGCGGCCATGTTCGCGGCAGTAGCGTCGGGCGTGCATGCGACCCTGCAACAGGCGCAGGAGGCGATGAGCTCTGGTTTTGACACGGTTTATCACCCGCGTGAAGCCCAATCGCAGGTTTATCAGCAGCTCTATCAGAAATACCTGCTTTCGGGTGCATTCATTGAAAATCAGTTTTTACAAAAAGCGGAGCCTGTTACGGCAGACGCTATTTAGCAATACTTCTATTTACTCACCTGATGCTTGATTTAAAACAATTTGAGGTCTGGTTTATCACCGGCAGCCAGCATTTGTACGGAGAGGATACGCTGCGGCAGGTCGACGAGCACTCCGGGATTATCAGTCGTTACTTTGACCAGTCACCGCAAGTGCCGGTCCGTGTAGTTTTCAAACCGGTCGTGAAGACACCTGACGAGATTTACCAGCTGATCCAGGAAGCCAACAGCGCACCGGCCTGCATTGGCATCGTGGCCTGGATGCACACTTTTTCACCGGCCAAAATGTGGATCCGCGGGTTACAGATCCTCCAAAAACCGTTGTTGCATTTACACACCCAATACAATCGGGATATCCCCTGGGCCGACATCGACATGGATTTCATGAACCTGAACCAATCGGCGCATGGCGATCGTGAGTTCGGATTTATGATGACCCGCATGCGCCTCAACCGCAAGGTGATCGTGGGGCACTGGCAGCAGGAACATGTGGTGGAAGGTTTGGGGCAATGGGCGCGGGTTGCGGCCGGTCGCCATGACCTGAAGGGGGCAAAATTTGTTCGCTTCGGGGATAATATGCGGGAGGTGGCGGTTACCGATGGCGATAAAGTGGCCGCGGAAATGACATTTGGTTTTTCGGTCAATACCTATGCGGTAGGGGACCTCGTGGCGGTCATCAACCAGGTTTCAGAAACTGAGATTTCCGCATTGACCAACGAATATCAAGATGCTTATCAACTTGCTTCCGGGTTGGAAAACGGCGGTCAGCGGCACCAGGCTTTGCGTGACGCAGCAAAGATCGAGCTGGGGTTGAAGTATTTTCTCAAAGACGGGAATTTCAAAGGCTATACCAATACTTTCGAAGACCTGCACGGCATGAAGCAGCTGCCCGGCATCGGCTCGCAGCGCATGATGGCCGCGGGTTACGGCTACGCGGGAGAAGGCGACTGGAAGACTTCCGCCATGGTACGGGCATTGAAAGTGATGGGCAGTGGTCTGAAAGGTGGGAATTCGTTCATGGAAGATTATACTTACCATTTTAACCCTTCCAACAACCTGGTGCTGGGCTCTCACATGCTGGAAATCTGTCCGAGCATAGCGGCAGGAAAGCCTTCGTGCGAAATTCATCCCTTGGGAATAGGAGGGAAGGAAGATCCTGTGCGACTGGTATTCAATGCACCAGCCGGGCCCGCATTGAATGTGTCTCTGGTGGATATGGGTAACCGGTTTCGGTTGCTGGTCCATGAGGTGGAAGCTACCGAAGTCGCCGAAGAACTTCCAAAGCTGCCGGTTGCCCGCGTTCTATGGAAGCCGGCCCCGGACATGCAAACGGGCTGCGCAGCCTGGATTTATGCAGGAGGCGCTCATCACACGGTTTTCAGTCAGAACCTGACCGTGGAGCATATCGAAACATTTGCCGAAATGGTCGGCGTCGAACTCGTTGTGATTGATAAAGATACCAAACTGCGACAGCTCAAAAACGAGCTGAGATGGAGCGAGGCTTATTACAGATAAGAACATGTCGAAATACACATACCTGAAAGAGCAGGTCTACGAGGCCAATATGGAAATCCCGCGGGAGCAACTGGCGATCGTGACATTCGGCAATGTAAGCGGTATCGACCGTGCGGCCGGCGTGGTGGCAATTAAGCCGAGCGGAGTGCCCTATCACCGGCTGAAGGTGGACGATATCGTGATCGTGGACCTGGACAATGTGTTGGTGGAAGGGAATATGCGGCCCTCATCAGACACCAAAACACATACATTATTGTACAAAAGCCTGCCTTCGATCGGGGGAGTTTGTCATACGCACTCCACCTATGCCGTGGCCTGGGCGCAGGCAATGATCCCGATCCCGAACCTGGGCACGACACACGCCGACCATCTGACTGCATCGATCCCGGTGACGGAAGTGATGTCGGATGACATGATCCAGCGCGATTATGAACACGAAACCGGCATTCAGATCCTGGATTTATTTCTGAAACAGGGGCTGAGCTATGAAGAAGTGGAAATGGTGCTGGTAGCTTGTCATGGGCCTTTCACCTGGGGCAAAGACCCAGCCAAAGCGGTATACAATGCCATTGTACTGGAAGAAATTGCAAAAATGGCATACCTGACCATGCAGATCAACCCCAATGCGACGGCGATTAAGCAGAGCCTGATTGACAAGCACTATTTCCGTAAACACGGCAAAGACGCTTATTACGGGCAAGGGTGCTGATTAGTTTTTCTTGATGCGTTTGGCGGCGATGTTGCGCATCTGCTGCAATGCTTCCTGGCGTGAAATGGCCTTTTCGTTGGACTTGGCTTCCTGGATAGCCTCTTTGGTAAAGCGACCTTTGAGAAGGTTAAAAAGCGTAAAAATCATAATCGGTGGATTTGTGCGGAGCATTCAATAGCCTTGCATACCCAAACTTAGCAAAGAACAGCGTATAAAAAAAGCTGCCGGTGATTCCCATTCACCGGCAGCCAATATCTAAACGTTGAGTATAATAAGTGCTTTTTTGTGGATTAGGAAACTGCTTCCTTGCGCAACTTCTTTCCCGGGTGAAATTCGTCTTGAATCCAGCGTACAAAATTGTGGGAATTAGTCTTGTAGATTTCCATTGATAACGGCTTGATCCCACTGAATTCAACTTCTTTAACGTACTGTGCGTGCAATTTCAAAATCTCGGCCAGGGTTGTGCTGTCAGTTTTCATTAAATGTTGTCATTAAGGTTTACACTGGTTGTTGCCGACATTGCAATAAACATGTACCCGGCAGCCTGAATGCTTCCTTAATGTTGAAAAAATTATATTACTGATTCGAATCCTTATAAGTATTCCGGTAACGTCAACGTTTTTAAGGTTTTTTCAAATGTCCGATCCGGCCTGATTGTTACATAATAGGACAAATTGTGGAGGTGCGTTATTTATGCAATCGATTGCTACCGGACTGAGAATCAGATGATAGCGGAATCGTGAGCTCAAATGAGTGCCCAAATCATATCAAAAAATGGTTTTTTTGCCGATTCCAGGTTGTCAGAAGGGTATTCTTCGGTGACATCGGTGATGGAATGAAATTGTATTTTACCGATTTCAGATCGCCAGCTTCTTCTTAAGGAAGGGGATCTCAAGCGGTTTGGGCAGGAGGTCGATGATATGCGGGCTTGCTTTCGCCTTCTCAATATCACGGGTGTCGATGGTGGATGACAGCATGAAAATCCTAACTTTTTGCCTGAGTCCTTGTGGCAGCAAGTCAAATTCGTCGATAAATTCGAAGCCATTCATGTCCGGCATCTGCAGATCCAGGAGAATGATGATGTCGGGCAGGGTCTCTGCCTCTCCGATCAGATGCTTCAACGCATCACGGGCAGAGTTGAATGTCTTTACTGAATTGGTTATCCCGCTTTTGATTAGGAGCTTTTCGTAAATAAAAAGATCGAATGCGCTGTCATCTATCAAAAAGAAGTTAAGCAGTGACTCCATGGCGGGTTATTGGTTAATAGAAGGAATATTAATTTCAAAAATACTACCCTGGCCGATTTTTGACGTTACGTTGATTTCTCCTCCTAATTTCGATATCGCTTCGTGAACGATGTAGAGCCCTATTCCCGACCCGCTGTTAGTGGCTCCTGCCCGGTAAAACATTTTGAAAATCTTGTCCTGATCCGATTCTTTGATACCCGTGCCATTGTCCTCCACGATAATCCTTGCGTCGGAGGGTGTCGACTGCACCGTCAGATGCACGAAAGGGCTCGGCTTGGATTTGTCCTGAAACTTGATTGCATTGTTGATCAGGTTGTTGAAGATGATACGCAGCTTCATGACATCCGACCGGAAGACGCCTCCCTGCTGAATGTCCGTCGTCATTTTCAGGTTACCGTACTCGGGCAGATACTGGATCGTGGCCTGCACTTCCGTGACTAGTTCCTCAAAACTGATGTCGGTCACCACCGGTACCCCGCGGGCATTCTTGTAATAATCGATGATGTTGATGATGAACGTATCCAGCTTTTTGACCGACTGTCTGATCAATTCCAGGTATTCGTTTTGCGATTTGATATCTTCTTCCAGTAATGCAAGGTTGACGATCCCCAGCACCGACATCAAGGGTGCGCGCAGGTCGTGCGAAGCGCTGTATACAAACTTATCGAGCTCTTCATTAGCCTTTTGCAGTTCGATGTTCCGAAGCTTAAGGTCTTCACGCGTTTTGTAGATGTCGTAGGCGTTGGAAATGGCATTCTCGACGTACTTGTAATCCCAGGGTTTGTCGATGAACCGGAATACCTCCCCCTTGTTGATCGCATCGATCGCCGCGCTCATATCGGTATGCCCGGTGATCAGGATACGGATTGGTTTTGGGTATTTGATCCGAATTTTTTCAAAGAACTGTACGCCCGTCATCACCGGCATCCGTTGATCGGCAAGGATAATGCAAAAATCCTTGTCTTCCAGCAACTGCTCTGCTTCTATCACCGAGGAAGTAATCGTGATGTCGTACTGCTTGCGGAATGAAGCTCTGAACGAATGCAGATTGTGTTCCTCATCGTCAATGTACAGAATGGTAATTGCTTTTTCACTCATTGAAAATCAGGGATTGGGCGTGCTTTTCTTTTAACCGGGAGCGTGATCAAAAATTCTGTTCCTTCTCCCACCTCCGTATTTACTTGGATATTACCGCTGTGAACTTCGATAATTTTAAAGACAATTGAAAGTCCGAGCCCGGTTCCGTCACCCACCTGTTTGGTGGTGAAGAACGGTTCGAAAATCTTGGCCCGGACCTCAGGTGTCATGCCTGGTCCGTTGTCTCGTATCGAAATGGCAACGGTCTCAGGATCTTTCAGCCAGGACCTCACCCATATAGTAGGGATCTTTCCTTCCTGCTTATCTTTCTGAAGCGCGTAAATAGAGTTCGTGAGGATGTTCATGAACACCTGATTGAGCTTACCGGCATAGCACTCGATGCTCGGAATATTCCCCAGGTCCTTGATCAATGTGATGGAATTACCCATCTGGTAATTGAGGATAATGAGGGTGGATTCCACACCTTCATTGATGTTGACGAGATTGAGGTCGCTTTCATCCACGCGGGAGAATATTTTCAGACCTTTGACGATCTCCACTGTCCGATGGGCACCGTCTTCCATCCCTTTCAGTAATGTACCGAGTTCCGTTTTGATATAATCGAGATCAAGATCCGTTTTTAGCTGCTCGATGTCCTTCACCTTGCTCTGAAGGAGTTCAAGTGATTCGATATTCTGGATCTCTTCGTAAGAATCCAGGATTTCAAGGACGTCGTCGATATCCCGTCGGAGCGGCCTGATATTGGAGCTCACGAAGTTGATCGGATTGTTGATCTCGTGCGCGATACCTGCGGTAAGCTGACCCAGCGATGCCATCTTCTCGGAATCGATCAGCTGGGTTTGTGCGTCTTTCAGTTTTGTCAGTGTCAGATTGAGCTCGGTGTTCGCAAATTGTAATTCGGCCGTACGTTCGTTGACGCTTTTTTCCAGGAAGGCATTTTGTTCCAAAATGATTTTTTCGTTCTCCATGGAAATACGTAGTGCCTGAGCCTGTGAAGCTTCTTTTTCCTTTTTCAGAATGTTGATTTTGTCTGCAAGTGCAAAAGATAGCAAAATAACTTCTATGGTTGCCCCAACCTGCTGTGTGTAATTTGTGAATGTATTGTAAGGCAGGATATTGAGATTTCGGAGGGTGTACAGCACGATGCCGATCAGGAACATGATCCACGCTACCAGATAGAATTTGGCCGGACGGTAACCTCTGAGTGAAAGCTGGATCGCAACAGTCAGAACAAGCAGGCAGGCAGCCACTCCGGTTACGTCAATAACCCGGTAGCTGAGCCTTTGCATTCCCAGCAGGTTGAAGAGTATCGCAAATCCGTAGGAGATGAAAACGAGGGTCAGTACCTTATGGATCGCCGGCGAATTTTCCCTGCTATGCAGGAAATTTTGCATAAATAACACAGCAAAACTTCCCGCCAGGGACGGGAAAATGCGAATTGCGTACACGTTGAACATCGGGAGATCGGGCCAGATGTATTTGAATGTGTAGCCCGTAATGGTCGTCTGTGTCAACCCGATGAAGAGAATATACAGAACATAGTACAAATAGCTTTTCTCTCTGATCGAAAAATACAGAAAGAAGTTGTACAGCATCATCACGGTGAGGATACCCATTTGTATACCTGCGATGACCTCGTTCTTCAATGCGAATTGGAAAAAGCCCATTTCACTTCGCACAAAGAGCGGAAGGACCATCTGCTCACTCCCGAGGATCTTGAGATAGTATGTTTTCGATCGCCCGGGTGGAATGTTGAGCTTGAACACCGTATTCTGGTGCGGTACTTCTCTGGCCGCGAAAGGTTCGTTCAGCGAGATTTTTTCCTGCCAGATCTGACCATTTTCTTCATTATAAATCGTGCAAAAATCAATGCGGGCGTTGACAAGCTCGAAAAAAACATTGGGGTCTTCGGTGTCATTCCTGAGTGTGAACCTGATCCAGAAAGCGGAATTACTGAGGCCGAAATTGGGTGTCTGCTCCTCATTGGGAACAAAGTGGCCGGAGGATCTGACCTGCTGAAAGGTCATGGTCCCCAGTGAGTCTTCAAGGATATCAACGCTTTGACCAATGGAGATATCGCTACCCGAAAATACAACTTCGCCGGCATAGGATGCTCCGCCGAAAATCAGCAGAGTAAATAGCAGAAACAGTATTCTGTAAAATTTTATAACCATCTGGCGATATCATAAATGATTGTTAATTCTCCCCTGCGCCCATTTTCGGTCACCGTCTGCTGTGGATTTTCTCTCAGGCTAAAAATCTTTTCCCTTTCCTCATCCGTTGCGACAGGCAGGTTCACCAGATCTCTGGCGATGAGCGAGGTCGCGATAAGTCCTTCTTTGGGATAGTAGAACGTTCCATTGTTTCCCAGGTCTCTGAGTATTTCAAAACCAATTTGCTCACTCATCAATAGTGTAATCGGTGAGCATAGCGCAAGCAGATTTTTAATCCCGACGAGGCCGGAAACAGCCATCGCGATTCTGCACAGGTACAAACTACCTATTCCATATCCGGCTACTTCCCTTGAATTAAAAAGGCCACAGAATTCGGCTACATTGTAATCGCCGATGGCGTCTACGTAGCTGTAAATCCTTTTGTCGATTTTTGCGATGGCGTCTTCCATCGGCATTTTGAGATTCGGGGACCGGACTTGTACACGGGTACCACCGTAAATCTTACTGCCATCTTCCGATTCAACGATCAGTACATACGTATTAGGATCTTCAAGCCAGTTATGGACGGTCGAAGTAACCTGTTTTATCCCGTAAGCCTCTAACACTTTTCGGTGACCATCCGCGTATCTGAGACTGGTCTCGATGTCGTCCGAAGCGCGGTATCCTTTAATGCGAGCTACCATTTATTATTGAAGGTTTACGATAAAAAGTGTTTCTTCCAGTGGCAATCTGTAACTTTTTATCTCCGGTTTTGGCGCACTGGCAATCTTGAACAGGAACACTTCTGCAATATTATCTTCAAACGGAACGAGTCTCATAAATTTTTCCCGCAAATCACGCAATTTTGAGCTTTCTGTTTCATCCAGGCTAGGGCCGTTGGCCCTGGTTACCCGGGGAAATAAATAAAACGGGGAAATTAACGGATGGATCGCAAATTGCAATTCTTCTGCTTTTAGCCAAAGGCGTTGCATGGATACTCCTCCCCAAAAAAAATTCTTATAATCGTATCTTGGCATGGTGATCATACCCAGAGCGGATGCCGTTTTGACCGTATTTCGGGCTACGTCGATCAGCGCCCCACCGCCCTGGAAAGTTTTTAATGCTCTGACAATTTCTTCGTCCCGAATAATCGAAAGCGCCGTCATTTGCCCCTTACTCATACCCAGCGTCCGGATATCGATCCCGTCTCTGGATTCTTCCGCATCGTCGGGGGACCATTTCATCTCTCGTTGAACAAAATCCCGGTGACCATTGGGGTTCAAAAGCCTTATCCTGTCACATTCTCCTATAATTTCCCCGAGTGCGATCATTTGTTCCCTGTCGTCAAAATAATGGAACCGGGCACCTTCCACACTTTCAGCGGCCGTCCGCAATGCTTCCAGTTCTTTCGCAGATACGGGCACGGGCGTAGAAGGGTTTCTGTTGGTGCTACGCTCGAATATCACCGCTGCCGATTGTGGTGAAAAAACCGGCCGGATGTTCGCGGCTGCACTATTGTCTGCAAAAGTGATGACGGCGATCAGTGTAGATTCCTGCCCCAGTGGAAATAGTTCTGCATCTATTTGCAGTCCCGCTTCATTGCTTTTCAGGACCAGGTTTTCGTAGGCAGCCCCAAACGAGATGTTCGAAGCGATCTGGTCAAAATCACCGAAGGAATACGAGCGGTAGCGATCATGGAACAAATGCAGCCTGCCGTTCCGGTAAAGCCATTTCCACGGCTGGTCGTTTCCGGTTGAAGGCGCATAACATGCCGCGTTGACCACCTCTTTCAAAATAGCTTCACTAACTATTGCGGAAGGTTGCCCGACAGGTAACGAATCAGCTATACGAATGGCTTCTTCCACATCGAACGGTTCAAATGGGTTGCCTGGAACCGTTATTTTCGCCTTCGGTGATTTATTGCCGATAAGCTCTTCAAGATCAACATAATACCTCCCCGATTCGTCGAACTGATTGAGCAGGATGCGGCGGCATACGTCCGTGACGACACCACCCCCCAGGGTCACTGCGCTTGCAAGTTGCGGCCATGTACTGATACTCTGTCCAACTTCCACCAGCGAAGCTTTACCTCTTTTCGACGCATTGACCACATTCACAATTCGCAGCACGAACGGAAGCCGGTCTTCTTCTGAGGCATGTTCGAATTTTTCCAATGGGATGTCGTGCAGGAGCCCATGGAAAATGGGCCGGTCCGGTTCAATATCAAATCGTTCGACGTCGAGCATCCCCCGGTCGCTCGTTTCCATAACGACCGGTATCGCCAATTGGGCAGCGCGGACGCGGCAGCTGATTTTAAGCGCAATGTCGTCGCATTCGTCGACGAGGATATCCAGTTTGCCGCCGTCGAGCAGAAACCCGTCCAGGCTTGTTTTGTCAATGCCTTCCGGGAAGCATTCGATCGTCAGGAAAGGATCGATCTCGGCTATCTCACGGGCGGTAACAATGCATTTGTTGATGCCGATGTTGTGAAGCCCCGTGCGTATACGATTAAGGTTACTGAGTTCAATGGTATCAAAATCAGCTAGTTTCAACTTTCCGCAAGTTCGCTCGGCGGCAATGGTCAAAGCGACCGAGTGTCCGACTGACAAGCCAATAATGCCGATGGAACGCCCTGAAAGTGCTTCCTGCTCCTCGGGAGTGATCTTAAATTGATTCCGGCTGGTCCGGAGTTCGATAAATTCGTCTTCCGCCACGACATGCAAAAGGCGCTCCGACCAGGGGTAGTATATCCAGTGGCCTTCCGTGTCGATATCCCTGCCCGCAGCCCATTCGCTGTAGCGTTGTTCAACCTCCGCCGTGGGGAGCCGTTTTCTGGGATTCCGGATACGTATGAGTTCTTTTTTCTGGGAAGCAAATAAATCCAGGATGGTTTTGCCGCGATAGTCTTCGATGAACGAAAGAAACTTTTCTTGATCTGCGTAGCGCTCTTTTGAGATGAAAACCGGTTTGTAAATGTAGTTGATTTCCGCGTAGTGGTACATTTTAAGATAATTGTGAAGCCTGTCCCGGGAAGAGCTGTGGCCTGATTTAACAAATCACAAAATTGTTGTCGATCTTCGTATTAAATTCACCAGACGATTTATTGCATCCCTGAATCTTGTATATTCACACATTTTACTCGCTTCAATAATTACACAAATTGCTGAATTTATTTTTGTAAAACTAACCTCTGGTTCAATGGAGGGCAAAATATTTGGACGTTTGCACCTAAATTTCCCTTATTAGCAGTGGCTTACGCCGAAGCATGCCATAAATTTTGTCAAAAGTGCTGTGGCTGCTGATGCGAATCAGAATTAATATTATAATATTATCAATTAGTTCGGGGCAGGGTAGACCAGGGCCCCAAAAAGCACCAAGAATTCAGAATGGAAAAGGGAAAAATAAGTGTACTGTACGTAGATGACGAAATCAACAACCTCAACTCGTTCAAAGCCGCTTTCAGAAGAGATTTCAATATTTTAATCGCCACGTCGGGAAGGGAGGGGCTCGAACTCCTGAAACACAACGTGGTTCACGTAATCATCACCGACCAGCGGATGCCTGAAATGACCGGTGTGGATTTTCTCATCGAAGTCTTGAAAGAGTATACCGATCCGGTCCGGATCCTGCTCACAGGCTACACGGATATTACGGCGGTGATCGACGCGGTGAATAAAGGACACATCTACTATTACCTCAACAAACCCTGGGACGAGCAGCAACTTCGTATTATCATTAAAAATGCCTATGAAATCTTCCGTCTCCGGGAAGAAAACAAAGAACTGATCGAAAAACTGATCGACGTAAACGGCCAGCTCGAATTTCTTCTACGCCAAAACCTGCTTTCATAGCCGGTGCGACGGGCGCGAGGGGTAATACTTCCGAACCAGTCCTTTTATTCCCGGCAGTGACGGGCGGGTGTTGCGAAACATGTAGGTGAGAATAGAAAAGGCGGAGGAAAACGCTACGGCCAGCAATAATATGGCTGCGAAGATGAGGTTTCCGATGGCTTTGAGAAAAATGATGATATCCATGTCTTTGATATAGCGGGTGACTGACCGGTGTTTTGTAAAAATCATACCAGCTTAGTCTGGCCACACTGATTTCACCTGATGTTGCTGGTATCCTTTTTGTTACAGGTTGGTCTTTAAACAGATCAACGGACTAAAAGGTAGAAATCATGAAAAAGATCATAGCCATAGGTGTTATCACAGGGATAGTAGTGTTTGTATTTATGAGTAGCTGCGCCAGACGGATGGAGGCGCGACGGAACCAGGAGAATCCGGATGTAGCACGAAAGAATAAGACAGAAGGTTACTTCTATTATCAGCCCCAGCAACCATCCAATGTGGATTCCAGTGCTCTGAAGAAAGATAATTAGCTTACTTCGTTTAATGCGGTTACATCAGAGATAAAAACAGGTTATCTTCACAGTATTATTATCGAAAGGCACCCCCAGATCGGATACAGCAAAGCCCAAACCGGGCTTTGCTGTATCCGGCTACCCGGAAAAACAATCAAGATAAGTATCACAGACCCTGACTTATGTTGGAGAAATTTTACTGGAAATGCGCTTGGGCGATCTTGGTGCCGCTTTGCATAAGTTGTGACTTTCCTGCTGCTAAGGTAAAGGATAACGGGAGTGACACTTCCGGCTCCTCCAAGCCGGATACGGTCATCGTTGACACCATCCCACCTAAAAATCCGGATTCATCACTCGCTGAAACCGCCCGGTTCGGACTTGAAAAAATTTTCGGGGAATCCGCCCTCGAAACGAAAAGGGGTGTGTTTGCCGAAGCGAAAGATTATCGCGGACAAAATACCAGCCTGAATTTCGAGTTCGTGGCCCCTGCGAGCGACACGATGAAATATCGCCCGTTGGTTCTGCTGGTACATGAAGGAGCCTATCTTTTTGGTGATCTCGGCAACGAAATGGGGAAAGCCATCCTGATGGCGCGTCGGGGATATGCCGCAGCTTCCATTAACTATCGGCTGGGATTTAATGGCGGAAGTGAACAGAACACGTGTGGCGGAAGCAGCGAAGAAGTAGTGCGGGCCGTATACCGTTCGGTGCAGGATACCTACGCGGCCATCCATTATTTTGTAGACAATGCCGAAGCGTTCGGGATCGATAGCCGGCAGATCCTGCTGGCAGGAAGCAGTGCCGGGGCAATTACCATTTCGGCGCTGGTGTATATGAACGAAGCTGATTTTGAAGGATTGCAACCCGGGATCAGCAAAGCGCTGGGCCGGCTGGATCCCCGGGCAGCAGAGAGCCGTTTCAGGGTGCGTGCGATACTGACCACAATGGGTTACGGCCTGTTCAGGAGCAGCTACATCACGCAAACTAATGCAATGCCCACCGTATTTTTCCAGAGGACCGGAGATAATGTGCTGCCCTACTATAAAGGCACGTTTTTGTCGTGCCCGAGCTATGAGCGAATGGAGGGAGCAAAACCCGCGACGGATCAACTGAGGACATTTAAGGTTCCATTCGAACTGAATTATGAAAATCAGGCTGGGCATCATCTCAGCTATCCCGAAGAACATATCGTCAGTCGCTATGCACAGTTTGTCAAGCGGCTATGGTCACAGGACCGGAGGCAAATCATGAACGACGCCTACACCATGGTGGAAGATATCAGGCTAACTCCTTAACCGGCTTAGCGGCAGACTTTACGGGCGAGGATTTGTGGAGGCCGAGCCTTTCCCGGATCCATGCCGAGGATTTTAGTTCGAGATATTCGTACGATACATTGGAAGCAACCAGCGTCACCGCGACGGACAACAGAAACATGGCCGTGCCCTGTCCGTAAACCGGATAGCCCAGTTTTCTGAACAAGAATGCGATACCAACCATGACGGGCAGGTGAAGCAGGTATATCGAAAAAGAAATATTGCCCACATGAATCAGCCAGGGAGGGAATTTTTGGGACTGTTTCTGAAAATGGAATACGAAGGTTGTAAAAAGAATCGCTGAACCTGCGCCCCATTCAAGAGGCCCGAACCCACCCAGAAAGCCCGACACGAATTGCCATATTACTATGGAAAGCATGCCGTACGTGACCCGACGATGAGAGAATAACTTACTCAGCCGCTCGTTCATGGCCGAATTTGCGTAAGCGAGGCCTATGACCACACCGTATACAAAGTTCCAGACGATCGGGTTAGCGATCATGTTGAGGTAAGGAATCCCCAGATCCAGTGATCTGTCGGCTTTAAAGGATGTGTAACCATAACAGGTAGGCAGGCCGACGAGCGTGAGTGCGATGAGCCCGAAGAATGCGTACCATCGGAACCGGTTGAAAAACGATGAAATGGTGATCAGTAAGTAGAAGTAGATTTCGTAGTTCAGGCTCCATCCGACGCTCAGTGTAGCGTAACCGTAGAATGGGGCCGGGGCGGTAGAGGCAGGGATAAAAAGAAGGCTGAGCACAAGCTGGCGCAGATATGCAGCATCCGGCGCGAGCCGGCTAAGCAGGAAGCAATAACCCAATGTGATGACAGCGTAGGCAGGCCAGATGCGGATCAGCCGCTTTGCGAAAAATTGAAGGATATTTCGAGCCGATGGTTGAAGCGTGCGGGTAATGTACACCATAATAAACCCGCTGATCACGAAAAAAAGGCTCACGCCGGCGGGTCCGGAATTGAAAAGGAAAGTGATCTCCCGGTGGAACGGGTCCTGTGTGTCCATTACTTCCTTTAAATGGTAAACCGTGACGAGCAATGCAGCAATACCTCGCAGTACCTGTATGCTGTTGATCTTTGGTTCGTAAGCGCCGCGTCCCAAATCTTGCTGTTGTAACATGCTGGCCAAATAGATAGGTGATGATCCTTCGCGGTGAAAGACACCGGAAGGCACTTAAAGCGTTTCAATAGGTTGAAAATTCAGGATGGCAATGAGATGGGTGCGGGGACAGTTGCCTGATTTGCAGCTTGTTTTTAGCTGAACAGCATTGCTGATTACTACACAAGTAAATTAAAGTTTACAAAAGATTCTAACATTTTTGTAAAATAATTTTATGGCTAAAAACCGGGCGGCATAGTTTTATAATGGATTTCCATAACGTCCAAACTCAGACCCATGGCGCAGGAACTTATTGTCAGCAAGGAAGTATTAATCGAGGCCCCTCTGGCCAAAGTGTGGGAGGTTTTAATTGCACCGAAGTACATCCGGCAATGGGACGACCTGCCGCAGGATTTCGAAGATTATTATCTTGAGCATGGGAAAGTAATCGACTGGTCGGGCATGACGCGGCTAACGGTGAGCGGATACGAGCCCAATGAGCTACTCGTTTTTTCGCTGTATGTTTCCAAATGGGAGTTGCCGCCTTCCTCCTACGATATCGCCTACACCTATCGCTTAGCAGAGAAGGAAGAGGGCACGGCGTTGCGTCTCGACATCGGGGATTTTTCGGTATTGCCCGACGGTCGGGACTATTATGGATCATCGCTGGAATTTGCGCGGGCGGCGCTGGAAAAAATCAAAAAATTGGCTGAAAACCGTGTTTAATAAAGGGGCTGATTATCTTTGCGATAATCACCGCCCGGCACATGGAATCTAATACGAAACTATACTACGACACCAACGAGGTTGCAGAAATGGTAGGCTGCGAACCATCGGCACTCCGATTTTGGGAGAAGAAATTTCCTCAGCTGAACCCCAAACGAGACTCCCGCAACCGGCGGCGCTATACGGAGCGCGACATTGAGGTGATCCGCAAGATCATGCACCAGCGGGACAAGCAGGGACGTACCATTAAGGGCACCCGGGAGCAGCTGCGCCGCAAAGAAGAAGCGCAACTGCTGATCCAGCGGCTTGTGCGGGTGAGGAAGTTTTTGACAGATATTCACGAAATACTTTAACAGCGCTCCCTGTGAAGCGTCTCCGATACGTTCCAATGAAGTACATACTTGCCACTATACTGGTCCTTTCCTGGGCCTCAGACACTTTTGGTCAGCAGCGTTTTCAGGCAGCTGCAATTCGTAAACACATCACATTTCTGGCTTCCGACGACCTGGAAGGGCGCGGCACGGCAAGTCTGGGGGAAATCCGGGCAGCGAACTACATTGCCTCTGTTTTTAAAGAGATAGGCTTGAAACCGGCCGGCACCCAGGGTAGCTATTTCCAGCCTTTTGAAGTTTCCTTCGCCATCGAGGGGCAAAATCACCAGCTTATGGGCCGGAACGTTGTGGGGTTTCTGGACAATGGTGCGGCCAAAACCATCGTGGTAGGTGCGCATTACGATCACCTTGGCAAGGGTTTCCAGGGAAGTTCCCTTTCGCCGGATAGCAAAAACCAGATCCATAACGGTGCCGACGACAATGCCTCGGGCACGACCGGTGTACTGGAACTGGCGCGGTACTTTTCGGGAAATGGTGTGAAGGAAAAGCATAACTACCTGTTTATCACATTTTCAGGGGAGGAATTGGGCTTGCTCGGCTCTAAATATTACACCGAAAAGCCGACGTTACCGCTGAATACCTTTGCCGCGATGATCAATATGGATATGATCGGCAGGCTGGATGACCAGAAGGGCATTATCGTCTCCGGCTGGGGAACGAGCAAGGTATGGGGCAAACTGATCCCGGAACTTGCAAAACGGCAAAATCTGAAATACACAGTAGATTCCTCCGGCGTGGGGGCTTCGGATCATACGTCATTCTACCTGAAAAATATCCCGGTGGTGCAGTTCTTCACGGGCGGGCACGGCGACTATCATAAGGTATCGGACGATGCCGATAAGATCAACTACGACGGAGAGGTCCGGATTTTATCTTTGATCGCCGACTTGCTGACCGACCTGGGGAACGAGCGCTCCGATCCTGAGTTTCTGACAGCGGGCAATCCGCATTCGGGTGCTACGACCAGCAATTTCAAAGTGACGCTGGGTGTAATGCCGGACTACAGTTATACGGGAAAAGGCCTGAAAATCGATGGCGTTTCCAAAGCAAGGCCGGCTGAAAAAGCAGGAATTCAAGTCGGGGACATTATCACCAATCTCGCCGGAGAACCGATCGGGACCATTTATGACTATATGGAAATTCTCGGAAAGCACGAAAAAGGGCAGACAGTTGAAGCAGTTGTGCAGCGGGGCGCCGAGACGAAAACCGTGAAAGTTACATTCTGAGCTGCTTATACCATTGCTCCTCGCTTACCCAGTTCAATGGCCTCCATCTGACTGATCAATCCTTCGTGCAGATTAAAGCGCAGAAGCGTCCTGAATTTGTGAAACCCTTCCCGACCCGCAGCGCCCGGGTTGATATAGAGCATGTTGTTCAGTGCCTTGTCGCGGATCACCCTGAGAATATGGGAGTGGCCGCAAAGGAATATGTCGGGTGTATTTGACTTCAATACCGGCATTACCTGCGGGTTGTAGCGCGTGGGTGCTCCGCCGATGTGCGTAATCCATACACGGAAGCCTTCCAGTTCGAAATGCAGATTCTCATGCGTGAGGGTGCGCACCTGCGGCGTATCGATGTTCCCATAAACAATGCGGAGAGGCTTGAAGGCTCGTAGCTGTTCGATAATTTCCACAGAGCCGATATCCCCGGCATGCCATATTTCATCACAATTGGCAAAATGATCGAAAACGCGTTCATCCAGATAGCCGTGTGTGTCTGATAATACTCCGATACTTTTCATTTCAACACTAAAACAATAACAACTAAAGGGCAAATATGGTCAATGAAATCGACCAAATATAAATTATTTATAATTTTATAAAGTTAAAGTAACTTATATATACATTTAATTTTCTACTTTAATGGTTTCAAATCTTAAGAAAAGTTAAATAATTCTTATAACAGTGTAAAAACCCATTTTAACTAATTTTTTAGTTGTAAAGTCTTCCGTGTTTTCCTATAATTGCAAAATGTAAGTTATCAGTTACAACTCTACTCATCATAACCACCAGACCAGCCTTGAAAAAAATCCTACTTCTGTTATGTTTATGTCTTCCTATACTGGCCTCGCATGCCCAGACCGGAGGGCGCTTTACATTAAAGGGAGTCATTGCCGACACCTCCGGCGCAATCTTGCCCGAGGCAACCATTATGTTGCTGCTTCCGAAAGATTCCTCACTCGTTAACTTCGGAAGAGCGAACAAGGACGGTTCGTTTGAAATGAAAAACCTTAAACGTATCCCATATCTTTTTAAGGTATCATATGTGGGCTATGTGCCCTACCAGCAAGATATTGACCCCAAAGACAAGGACGTGGTGGACATTGGGACAGCGAAGATGAAAGTCCTGCAAAAGGAGCTCTATGAGGTGGTCATCAAAACAGCCAGGGCCCCGCTGAGTATCAGGGGAGATACGGTTGAATTCGATGCGAGGGCTTTTAAAGTACCGCCAGGCTCCTCAGTGGAGGATCTGCTGCGGAAATTACCGGGAGTGCAGGTAGATGCCGACGGGAATATCCGGGCGCAAGGTGAGGAGATCAAACGTGTAACGGTAGACGGTAAGCGGTTTTTTGGAGATGATCCGAAGATGGCGACGAAGAACCTGCCTGCCGAAGCGATCAATAAAGTACAGGTTTTCAATGGTAAGAGCGAACAGTCCAAAGCCACCGGTGTGGACGATGGCAAGCGTGAAAAAACCCTGAACCTCGAATTGAAGGACAGCCACAAAAAAGGTGGTTTCGGAAAAGCAACGGGCGGGGTCGGTACCGACTCGCGGCTTGAAGGGAAGGTAAGCTACAACCGCTTCAATGACAAGCAGCAGTTTGCCGTGCTCGGCTTCGGGAACAACGTCAACCAGTCGGGTCTGGCGCGGAACGATTTCCAGGACTTCAAAGGCAGCCAGTCTTTCAACTGGGACAATGGCGATTTCGGCTTCAACAGCGGCCGGTATTATGGCGGCGACGACATTGCGCTTTCACCCAACTGGGGCGGGGGCGGATCCGAAGGTTTTACCAAGAACTGGGCCGGCGGTCTCAATTACAACTATGACACGAAGAAAACGAAACTCAGTACCAGCTACTTTTATAGCCAAACGGATTCGCGGTTAGGAGTACAGTCAAGTACGCAGAACTTCCTTACCAACGATTCTTACCTGACCCGCGACAGGAACAATACGAGGGGTTTTACCGGAAATCATCGCCCGGCCCTGCGTTTAGAAAAGGAGATCGACTCACTCAACAGCATTGTCCTGATCAGCAATTCGCGGATCAACCTGGGGGACACCCGGTATGAAGCGATGCAAAGCTCGCTGCGAGGCGAGGACCAGCTAGTCAACTCGGCGACCGTGAACAATGTGAGTGATTACAATTCGTTCGCGATGGCTAACCTGCTCATGTACCGGCACAAGTCCGGGAAGAAGAAAGGACGGAATTTCGCGGCCAGTCTGGCTTACAACATCAACAATGGTGACGAGGACAGGCATTTGAACTCCATTAATACCTTCGCGCAGGACTCCGCGCGGAACAGCGTAATTAACCAGTTCAACCAGACCGAAAGTAACCGTGGGAACTTTAAGGGAAGCCTGAATTTTGTGGAGCCGATCGCGAAGAAATTTACCTGGGAGACATTCTACAATTACAGCCTGCGCAAGGATAAGGTCGACCGTGATGTTTTCGACATCGAGGGCAATGTGGAAAAAGTGAACCCGTTCCTGACGCGCTACTATTCCAACGACTTTACTTACAATCGCCTGGGTACCAGCGTGCGCTATTCGCATAATGGCCTCAATTTGTCGGTGGGCGTTGCGGGTGTACAATTCGATCTGAAAGGCAAATTCGCGACGGACCAGTCGGCGGGCAACTTCACAAGAATAGACCGTAAGTTTTTCAGCCTCGTGCCCAATGTTGGTTTGAACTATGACCTGAAAAACAACCGCTATCTCTACGCCGAATACGGCCTTTCGGTTCGTGAGCCTTCCATTACCGACTTACAGCCCATTGTCGACAACAGCAATCCGCTCTACATTACCGAGGGGAACCCCGACCTGCTTCCGTCGTCGACGCACAATTTCTACGGCGGTTACCAGATGTTCAATCCCGCGTCGTTCACGAGCTTTTACGGAAACCTTTACTACAATTACAATGTGGACCAGATCGTATACAACCGGACGGTGAACACCGAAACGCTGATCACGACCACCAAACCAATGAACGTCTCGGGAAGCGACAGTTATGGCGGGTACTTCGGATTCGGACTGCCGATCGTGAAAACGAAGCTGACGGTTGGCGGTAACCTGGGCATCAATTTCAGCAATAGCCTGGCCTATGTAAATGATGTGAAGAACGAAACGGATACCAAGGGATACAGTTTCGGTGGGCGCCTGGACCTCACACCGAGCGATGTGTTCACGTTGTATACCTATGCCAACTGGAATATCAACGATACGAAGTATTCCATTAATACAAACCAGAATCAGACGATCGTTAATGCGAACTACAATGCGGACATGAACCTCAAAATGCCGAAAGAGATCTTTTTTAATGCCCGCCTGAACTACCGCAGTTATAAAAATGATCAATTCGGCTTTAATCAGAAACAGCCGATCCTGACCCTGGCGATATACAAACTGATTCTGAAAAACAAGAAAGGAGAAATCCGCCTCACGGCCTACGATGTATTCAAGAAGAATCTGGGCGTTTCGCAGTCTGTGAGCCAGAACTTCTACACAGAGCGGCGCGTGTCGACATTGTCGCGTTATTTTATGCTGACCTTTACCTATAACATGCGGGGAATGTCGGCTTCTGTGAAACGTAACGGCGGCTTTTTTTAATCATTGAACCAAATTATAATGAGAGCTATCAAAGCATTAATAATGATCTGCTTAGTCAGTCTGCCGGCATGGTCGCAGCAACTGGAAGGAGAAGTGACTTACGAAAAAACGTATCGCTGGACGAAGATCTATTCCCGGCTTACTTACCTGAGCAACGAAGAGAAAGACCGTCTTAAGCAGACCTGGGGTAACGACGACGAGCACAAGGAAAAGATGACCATGCTCTTCAACGAAAAGCAATCGTACTATACTTACCAGAAGAAGGAGGAGAATGAAGGCGGTTATTCATGGAACAGGAATGAATTCAAAATCTATCGCGATTTTGGCCGGGAAATGAAAACGGAGGTCATTCAGATGTTGGGAAAAACATACATCGTAGACGACTCGCTCCGGGCGCCGGGCTGGAAGGTGATGAATAAGATCAAAGAAGTGGCCGGGCACATGTGTATGATGGCGGTGACCGAAGATACGGTCAGGAATCAGAAGATCACGGCTTGGTTTGCCAACGACATTCCGCTATCTGCGGGCCCTGAACTTTATACGAGCCTGCCCGGGATGATCCTCGAACTGGAAATCAATGACGGCGATATTGTCGTGAGCGCCATCGACATTAAGATGAGGCCGGTAGCTGCCTCGGAGCTGGAACCGCCGAAAAAACCGAAAGGCCGTAGGATTGATAGCAAGCAATACTCGGAGCTGGTTTCTACGCATATCAGGGATAGTATGAAGGCGCACCGCAACCCGTTCTGGGCGTTGCCGTATTAGATTTGGATTAGTTTTTCAGGATAAGCGATTTATTATCCGGTAAAAAGGGAAAATGTCGCTACGACATTCTTCCCTTTTTTTGTACCTTCGCGTTTTGAAAGCACCCCGGGCGTTTGGCTCGATTATTGATAGCTATCAGTGTAATTGTACCAATGTTTTACTTAACAGTGTTTATCTATTTTTAACAACCCTAGACGATTATGAAAAAAACGCTTTTAGCCGTTGCTATGCTCTTTGTACTGGGCTCGTGTGCCAGCAAGAAGAAGTTGCTTTCCGCACAGAAGCAGGCCAATGAGATCCAAATCCAACTGGACAAAGCAAGAGCCGACCTCAATGATTGTGACAGCAGAACTGCTGGCTTGAATAATGATTTGAAGGCAAAGAATGACGAATTGACCAGCAAAAACGCGAAGATGAAAGAGCTGGAAGAGCAAGTTGAATTCCTTAAGAAGAACAACAACAACCTGCTGGACCGCATGTCTGACCTTTCTGTGATTTCGAAAGAAGGATCGGAAAGCATCAAAAAATCGCTGGCGATGATGGATGCGCAAGGTACCCAGATCCGCGACCTGAACAGAAGCATCCAGCATAAGGATTCTTTGAACATGGCGCTGGTACTGAACCTGAAACGCTCATTGGCTGATGTTAGTGACGAAGATGTTCAGATCGAGGTGAAGAAAGGTGTGGTATATGTTTCCCTTTCCGATAAAATGCTTTTCCGTTCAGGAAGTTCTGTGATCAACTCACAGGCTGAAACTGTTCTTTCCAAAGTGGCGAAGATCCTGAACGATTATAAAGAAATCGAGATTCTGATCGAAGGACATACGGATAATGTGCCCATCGCGACAGATAAAGTTTCCGATAACTGGGACCTCAGCGTATTGCGTGCTACCGCAGTGGCGCGTACGCTTCAGAAGAAATATGGTGTTGAACCAGTTCGTATGATCGCTGGTGGCCGTGGCGAATATTTACCCAAAGTGGCAAACGATTCAGCGCCTAACCGCAGCCTGAACCGTCGTACGGAGATCATCATTACGCCGAAATTGGATCAGTTCTTCAATCTTTACACACCTAACGCAGGTAAATAAGGTTAACTGAATTTTTTTCAAAGGGGTCCGTCGACATGTTGACGGACCCTTTTCTTTGAAGTAGCAGGTACTCATCCACTTTGAACTGTATGTTCCGGCTTTGTATTTTGCAGCTTACCGCATAGCAGGAATAATTTTCATAATAATATGGATATGATCGGAACCGTACCTACCCAAGAGATTATCGAAGCGGCGCATACGCTTATCAAGCCCTACATTCATCGGACACCGATCGCCACTTCGCAGTTTTTGAATGACCAGAGTGGTGCAGAATTATATTTCAAATGCGAAAACCTGCAAAAGATCGGCGCATTTAAGGCGCGGGGCGGATTGAATGCGATCCTTTCGTTACCTGCCGACCGCCTGGCCAACGGCGTCATCACGCATTCATCGGGTAACCATGCACAAGCAATCGCATTTTCGGCCAGGAAGGTTGGCGCGAAGTGCTATATCGTAATGCCCGACAATTCTCCGAAAGTGAAAGTAGCGGCAGTGGAAGGTTATGGTGCAGAAATTACTTTTTGTAAAAATACGCCGGAGGAAAGGCAAAGGACCGTAGATGGGATCATCGCGGACACGGGTGCGACTTTTATACACCCATTCAACAACTACGAGGTGATCGCCGGACAGGCCACGGCTGCCAAAGAGTTGATCGAGGACGTGGCCGTTACACTCGACGCGGTTGTAGCACCGGTAGGAGGGGGCGGCCTGCTCAGCGGTACTGCGTTGGCGGCGAAGTTTTTTTCTCCGGGAACAGCGGTCTTTGCAGGAGAACCGGAGGGAGCAGCCGATGCCGTACTGTCTTTCCGGAGTGGGAAGATTGAGCAGGCGCCGTATATCAATACGATCGCCGACGGTTTGCTGACCTACCTGGGAGACAAGACATTCCCCATCATTCGATCCGAAGTGACGGATATCTTTACCGTTTCGGACGAAGAGATTATCCAGGCCATGCGATACCTCTTGGAACGCATGAAACTGGTCGTAGAGCCGTCCGGCGCGGTGGCCACGGCTGCGGTGCTGAAAAATAAGTCGTTTTTCGCCGGAAAAAAGGTAGGAATCATTATTTCCGGAGGTAATGTGGATCTCGGGAGGCTGCCATTCTGATGGAACGGAAATCAAGATTTTGCTGTCGCGACATGCGCATCACGCGGCAGTGCCGTTATAGTAGGAAATAATGGATGCGTGTTTATATTTGAAACATTGTTTACTCTTAAAGTACAAGTATGAAAAAGCTGATTTTTTGCTGCCTGGTCGTTTTAATGGGTGCCTGCAAGGATGATAAGAAGGATCCCGAACCAGAGGTGGATTATGCACCTGGGTTCACGGGCGTTTATCAGACCACGACGGTGGATGGCGGTGTGGTATCGAGCCACGAATGGGAAGTTACTACCGAGTCGAAAAATCAGCTGAGCATTAAATATTTGAAAGCTACGGAAGTCAGTGTGTCAGGGACCAAGCTAACGCTCACACAGGAGTACCCGCTTGCCGCCGTGAAAACGACGAGCCAGGATGCTTTCGAAGTGAATGAGCAGGTGGATGTAAAACAAAGCAATGGTGTGGCCTTAAAGCAGAAGATCACGGGAGTTGCCACCAGAATTGTGAATGGCAGCGGGGTACCGCAGATCAACGTGACTTTAAAGTTCTCCCAA
Source organism: uncultured Dyadobacter sp. (assembly GCF_946482605.1). The sequence goes on from NZ_CAMLSE010000001.1 coordinate 390,871, forward strand.
TCCAGCAGTGGTGCCCCAGACTCGGAACAATACCTGGAATTCAAGAAAAAATAGGAAGTACAATGCATGAAAAAAGGCGGTTGAGTAATCTCAATCGCCTTTTCGTTTTTGGAGGCATTTTAACTTATGATAAAGAAACCCGTTTCGGAATGGTTCGGAATTTGTCGAAAAGGACGACGACCGGAAATGCCATGCCCATTACGAGACAAGTGATGAGAAACGCCATTAGCCAAAGCAGGAAGAGGGAGAGTTTTGCGAACACGATCATACCGGACACGATTTTCTTTGAAAGATCGCTTTGCCGGGGCTTTGGTTGTAAGTTCTGTGGGTTATTTTTCGATGTGACCGACTACCTTCCGCATATGCCGGTGAAGTCACAGAACTTGCAGGTGTTCAGGTCTTCGGTTTTACGGAATGGTACATCGGGATCGAGCATTACATTCAGAATGTCGGTCAGTATGACCTCGGATTTGGCTATGAATTCGATAGGTGCCAGCTCCTCAGTAAGTTCCAATGGATTAGCGATCAGGTTCTTAGGGTCCCGGAATGAGTAGAATCCGGATTTGACGGCATGTTCTCCGAAATTGTAGGTGGTTCCTCTCAGTTTCAGGCCTTTTTCATCCTGCATCCGGCGATACATCAGGTATTCGTAAATCCACAGCTGACGCACATAGCCCATTTTGCGGTCGGGATCGAAGCGGATTACCTCTTCGCGTTTGATGGGATCGGCGAGCTTTTGTTTGCCGGTCAATTCTACGCTGCCTGTTTTATAGTCCATCACAAACAGGGTACCGTCGTCGGCCAGCTCGATGCGGTCGATCTTCCCGCCGATGCGCACGGGGGTGAAGCTGCCTTGCAATATGAGTTCAAGCTGGGTGTTGAGCGGCTGTTCTGCTGCCAGAATCTTTTTCCTTGGTTTCTGGGCCATATGGTGCCTCAGGAATGTCAGGATCTGCTGTTCACCGATCTGGTAATAAATGCGGTTTAAGCCAAGGTCCGTTACATACCCTTTAAACAGTCGGTCGAACTCCTGGCGGAGAATGGCTGTGATATGCTCTTCCGAGGGGTCATTATCCAGCAGAAAAAATTCAAGGTCCAGGCGTTCCAGCGACGCGTGCAGCCAGGTCCCGATTTTGTCCATTCCCAGTTCTTCCTCCACTTCTTCCTTTTCTTTTACCCCGACAATGTGTTTCAGGTAAAACTGCATGGAGCAGCGGATAAACTCGTTCAGGTGAGTAGGGTAAATGCCCTTTTTCCCGAGATAGCCTCTGATCGCGGCGATGAGGGCATCGTCCTTGTGAACCACTTCTTCGAGCTCTTGCTGCTGGCGCGCTTCGAAGACAACGGTCCTGTTCTTAATGGTGATAGCAGGGTTATATTGCGCCAGCTCGTACTCGATCTGACGTACAAACCGACTCTTTTCCCCTCCGCCCGGTGCATCGTTGGTGCTCGTATACAAAATATGCACCTCTTTGGCCCGTTGCAGCAAGCGGTAAAAGTGGTAGGACATGACTGCCTCCTGATGCTGATGCGTAGGTAACCCCACCGCCTGAGCGGCGTCGAAAGGGATCAGAGAGTTTTGTCGCTTGGCCTGTGGCAGAATGCCTTCGTTGACAGACAAAATGATGATCCGCTCAAAATCCAATGCACGTGTTTCCAGTAAACCCATGATTTGGAGGTTACTCACCGGTTCACCACTGAAAGGGATCCGGGTCTGCCGGATCAGTTCGAACATGAAGGACCGCAAAGTCCTCAATGTAATCACTTCCGTGCGGTCTTCGATCGTTTGTTCGAATTGTTTGAGAAGGGTATAGAAAAGATACAAATATTCCGTTTCCAGGGCATTTTTGTAATCCTTGTACACATCGCGCAGCAGCTCGATCAGCTGATAGAACGTACGGATTACCTGTTGCGGATTGTTTTTTTGCCAATGCGTAAACAAGATCCGGAAGAGCGGATGCTCGTCGCCCAGCGCAATGAGTTCTTCCGAGCTGAGAAAGACCTGGTTACCCTCGGTAATTTCGCGTAACGCCCGCTGAATGATCGTCTGTCCGCTATCCAGAGGCGAAAGCGCCACATACTCGTAATGCCGGATAAAGGGGTGGTTCAGTACCTTGTCAATGGATTTATGGCCAAACTTCGGTATCCGGATCAGTTTTCCGCTTTTGCTTCGAAACTCAACTACATTTTGCTGCAACTCAAATATTCCGTCGACGAGCGTGTAAAGCAGCGAATTACGCATCGAGAGTCCCATGGTGACGTTCAGGTCGCTGACTGCCTCGTCCAGGGAGTAAAGCATCGGCAGCAGCAGGTTTTCATCCGCCAAAACAATGGCCGTTGTTACCGGAGCATCTGCGGGGTCGTGATCCCGCATGCGCTGATACAGCTCGCCCGCCACCTTGGTTTGCAATGTCGCATTAGGGACACCATAAACAGAGATATGCTTTTCCGTAGACAGCAGGTCATCTGTGGTCCAGTTCCATGCCCCGAATTCCTTGCTGCGCTGGTATTCCCTCAGGCTCTTACCGGCTTCGACTACCGTGTTCTCGGACATATAGTACCGGTCGGAATCCCATAGTACTTCGGCCTTTCCGGCTTTGATCAGGGAAGAGACGATCAGTCGCTCCGAAGCCGTAAATGCATTGAAGCCTGCGAAATAGATCTTTTCATCCTCCGGCCACCGGGAACTGAGCCCGGCGATGTTTTCGGCCAGGTTACGGTAAGCCATACCCCGGTAGGCCTTTCCTTTTGCCAGCAGCCGCTTCCGGAAGGACTGATATACCTTATTGATATTCTCAAAAAGCGAAAAGTATTGCCTGGATCCTCCCTCTGTTTGCAGCGTCCTGCCTTCCGGAAGGCTCTCCTGCCAGCGTGTAAGCGCATGGGATTCGGACAGATATTCAAACAGATAATCCGTTTTGACCAGATACTGATCGATCTTGTCCAGATCACTCAGCAGTACCGATGCCCAGCCCATAAACCGATCGAACTGAACGTCGGGGTCGATTTCCCGGAACGTTTCGTACAGGTCGAAAAGCAGGTGCACGGGATCTTCAACTTCCAGTTCACAAATGCTTTCCACAAAATCATCGATCGCCAGGATACCCGGACTCATCATCGGCTCCCAGGTTTCACCGGCGAGCTCCCGCATCAGGAAGAACGCGGCTCTGCGTGTGGGAACCACGATCTGGACGCGCTCAAGAGATGTGTGACGAGCAAGGATATGTTTGGCAACAAGATTCAGAAACGACTGCATCGAAAAAACTGGGTAAGGAATGCTGGGTGATGAGGTCAATGGATGCGGTCGCCACGGGGTGTGAGCGATTTCATGATTTTGGCTTCTGCATGGAGTAACTCCTTCCATCGTGCTCTGACGTTCGCCGCGGGAAGATATGTTTCCGCGAGTTCCAGAAAAGTGCGGTAGTGACCGGCTTCGGATACCATCAGTTCACGATAAAACTTTTGCAGGGATTCATCTTCCAGATTCTCGGAAAGCAGTTTGAACCGTTCGCAGCTACGGGCCTCGATGAGTCCGCAGATAAGCAGCCTGTCCAGAAATGCTTTCTCCTGGTCCCCTTTTGTGATCAGTTGCATCAGCTGGTTCACATACTCGTCCTTGCGTTGCCGGCCGAGCGGAATGTTCCGTTTCTTAAGTTCTTTGAGGACCCGCTGAAAATGCCCCCACTCTTCGGAAACGATCGGAGTCAGGGTTTCCACAAGCAATGCTTTGTCGGAGTAATGCACGATGAGTGAAATGCAGCTGGACGCCGCCTTTTGCTCGCAATAGGCATGATCGATGAGGATGTCGCCGATCTGCATGGCAGCAATATCGGTCCAGCGGGGATCCGTCGGAAGTTCCAGTCCGAGTGTAGTGAGTGGTGTAGCCATAATGCTCAAGATACTGGAAACTAGTCGAACATCGGCCAGTTGATCCCAAATGAAAACGATCTGGCCAATCCCAGGTAGCCGGGCGTGATAAAGTACCCCTTTGGGAAGAGCCCGAACTGTCCGCCCTGATTCAGGTAAGACATCTTAAAGAACAGCCTGACGCGTTTGATACGCACATTGGCGAACCCGTCGACGACCACGCTCTGGTCAAGTCGGGTGTCGTTCTGCAAATGAAACTGCTGCGTCACAGGCATATAAGCATCAGCCAGGTATGACGAGCGATATCTTGCCGCCAGACCGATCTGAATAAAAAGGACTTTGGCATAAACAAAATCATAGGTAACCTCGCCGCTTGCAAATGCCGTCGGAATACGGATGACATCCTTGTTGTCGTTCAAGGTGAGAAAACCCATTGTAGTGAAGTTCCATTTGTTCAGATGGATCGCCGAGTTGAAACCAACCCTGAGGAGCCGGAAGCCCGAGTTAAGCTGACGCGGCACAGCGGCAGTATCGTAGTAAATGTAATCGTTGATCTGGTGCACCTGGATTTCAGGGACAAACTCGATTTTTTTGGTTTTCAGGACCAGTGAAGCGTAGATCGTCTGGATTTTGGTCGGGTCAAAATTGTTGCGCCAGTCGAAATGATTGCCCATATACCGGCCGACCATCAGGTCGGGAGCCGTTTGTATACTCTGGAATCCGGCTTTGCCCCATCGCGTGTTCAATTCTCCTTTGAGGCGATATTCGACGTTCTTAGCCAGGTTAAGGTCGGCTTCCGCGGTCAGATACTGCACGGAATCTTTCAGGTAGTAACCCAGCCAGGCACCGATGATGTTATCGAATTGCAGCCCGGTCCTGTACTTAACATAGGTGTCGCCTATCTCGTTGGGCATCTGGCCTGCACTGCGCATGCCATAAAGCCTTTGCCTGACGTATGCCCGGTAGTTGAACCCTTCGTAAAAGCCCTTGATACCCACCTTGTTGTCGAACAATTTATAGTAGATGTCCTGCCGGGTCTGGGTTGTATCGAACTTCGCTTTGGGATAAACACCCTTTTCCACGCCCCGTTCGAGTTCGAGATCGGTGAACCGGTCAATGACACTCTGGTAGTCGGCCTGCTGGAAAACCTGGAAGCCATTGGCGAGCCGGTACTGCTGGTAAATATGAAAAACATGACGTCTTTCCCAGGAATTGGCATCGTCGCTGATCTTGGCCGCGCCGTCGTAGGAATAGCGTTCAACGACCCCATCGGTACCCACATTCGGAATGACGCCGCCCTGCTCACGCACCTTTTGGTTCATATGGCGGTAATGCGCAAGGATCAGGTATTTTTTATTCTTGGAAAAAAAACTGGTATGCGCCAGGAACGTCCAGTTTTGGCCTAATAATGCCCCGGAATTGATCGTATTGGCAAAACCGTAGATTTTGGTGGAGGTCAATCGCTGCGCCCGTACTCCAAAATTGAACCGGGAATGGACATTCTGGGTGTAGGCAAATGTCCCGAGAGACGTTTTCTTGGGGCCCGACATAAAATTGAGTTCGGTATGCTGGGATTTGGTGTCGACATAGGCCACATCCTCCTGCCTGATCGCGTAAGCGTCATAAACCCGGAGCCCCAGCTGCGTACCGATATCCTCGCGGGGTTGGAAAAAGAGCGGCCGGGTTGCCGTGACATGGTTGCCGAGGTCGGTGAGCTTGCCCCAGGCCTTATCCATGGGCATCCACCGGTGAAAGTTGGTAAGCCCTGTATCCACGCGGTACCGGACCGAATCGCGGTTGTTGAAGATGTCGTGCTCGTAAAAATGGAGTGTGGTTTGGGGGCCGTAAATGGTTTTGGTACTATCGTCAAGAATGGCCTGGCCTCCCTGCCCCCCTCCGCCGCCGCCGCGCGAACCACCCCCGCCACCACCGGGCATTTGCATACCGCCGGGAAGCCTCACCTGGCCCCAGGCTGTCGGTATGGTTAGGATGAAGCTGCATAAAACACACAGTAAGCTGTAAAAGACAATTCTCATAAAGGAAAATAACGTTCTGCCGTTTAAAACCGCTCGCCGATCTTTGAAGTGATCCATTGTGTAAAGGCTTCGGTTTCATCTCCGAAATCGACGGATACGGGGATATATGCGAAACGTTCTACATACCCTGTCAATGCAACCAATGGTTTTAATTTGACCATATCCTTCTCAGTCGTGACCACAAAAGTATCGTTTTTTAAGTTCTTAATCAGGTCTTCAACGTCACTTGGCGTGTAATTGTGATGATCCGGAAAAACCTTCTGGTCTGTAACGTTGAACCGGGTGGTCAAATATGCGGCGAATGGCAGTGGATTTGCGATTCCCGCCGCCATTTTAACATTCTTTAACGCCACAGGCGCGCCCTCGTACGAGCGCGGGACGTCATAACGGGTGCTCGCGAAGAAGACCGGCACGTCTGCCCCGGTGTAGCGACGGATATTTTCGAGTATATTTTCTTTTTCCAAAGGATCGAGGGCTGCCGGGCATTTCGTTACGATCACCGCATCGGCCCGCCGGGCACCGCGTCGCCGTTCCCGGAGCCGGCCGGCAGGGAAGGGGTGGTCTTTATAAAACGGTCGGTTGTAATCGTTCAGCAGGATATTGACGTCACGGCGAATGGCGCGGTGCTGAAATGCGTCGTCGAGCAGGAGCAATTCGATACCGGGATGCTTGTTATGGATTTTCAAAGCACCTTCCACGCGTTTTTCACAAACGGCGACAACTGCTTCCTGATTGAATTTGGTATAAAATTGCAATGGCTCGTCGCCGATCGTTGCTGCTGTGGCATGGCTATCGGCTTCGAAAAAGCCACGGGTTTCGCGGCCGTAACCGCGGCTAAGGATCGCCGTCGGTAGCTGGTTTGCAAGTAAGCGGGTAAGGTGTTCGATCACCGGGGTCTTGCCCGTTCCGCCAACGGTTAGATTGCCTACGACAATTACTTTTTGCGGTACTTTTTGGGAATGGAGGATGCCGTTGTCGAACAGGAAGTTGCGCACGTCGGTGATGGCACCGTAAATCCACGAGAGGGGCAGGAATGCATTTTTTATCCAGGGCAGCTCTTTCATCCTGGTGCATAATTACGTAAATTTTGTCTAATATTGTGCCCCTTTTAAAATCTGACACCGCAAAATCATGCCGTTAAAAATTGTGTATAAGCCGCATACGCTTCATTTTCGCAAGGAAGCGGGCACCTCTCGCGGGGTACTTACACAAAAAACGTCCTGGATCGTCATTGTCACGGATTCCGAGAAGCCCGGCGTGGCCGGCTACGGCGAATGCGGGCCGTTACCCGGTTTAAGCGTCGACGATGTTCCCGATTTCGAGGCGCAGCTGGCGGACGTCTGCACCATTTTCAATGAGCTGGACCTGGATGTGTTTCCATTTAACCTGGGTATCATCCTTGAACAGCTGATTCCTGAAAACCTGCCTTCTGTTCGTGCGGGCGTTGAAATGGCCTTGCTGGATATCATGAACGGCGGCGAGCGAATGCTTTTCAAAAATGGTTTTTCCAACAATGGGGAAGGCATTCTGATGAACGGGCTGATCTGGATGGGCTCTTATGAAAACATGATGGCGCAGGTGGAAGAGAAGCTTGCGCAGGGTTTTACTACCCTTAAAATGAAAGTAGGTGCGATCGATTTCGAGCAGGAATGCCGGATACTCGAAGCCATTCGAAAGCGGTTTGATCAAGACACGATTACTTTGCGCGTTGATGCCAATGGGGCGTTTACAGCCGCCGATGTAAAGGAGAAGCTGGTCCGGCTCAGCGCATTCGACCTGCATTCTATTGAACAGCCGATCAAGGCCGGGCAGCACGAGCTCATGGCCGACCTTTGCGCATCTTCGCCCGTGCCTGTCGCACTGGACGAGGAATTGATCGGCATAGCGACCTATCGTGAGAAGTTTGCATTGCTCAAAAAGCTCATGCCGCCTTTCATTATTCTCAAACCTACATTACTGGGCGGTTTCACGGCTACCAGCGAATGGATCGAGATCGCGAACCGGCTGCATATTGGCTGGTGGATCACTTCCGCATTGGAATCCAATATCGGATTGAATGCCATCGCGCAATACACGGCCCAATTTAATAACCCGCTGCCACAGGGATTAGGCACAGGCCAGCTGTATACCAACAATTTCGACTCTCCGCTTACAGTCGAAAACGGACATTTGTATTACCGGAAAGAAGTAGCCTGGGAATTACCAGGCCACGCCCTTGCGGAGCCAGCCTAAGGTCTCCGCTTCCACCGAACCCGGCTCGGGGATGAAGTTATATTCCCAATTGGCCTGAGGCGGCAAGCTCATTAATATCGATTCCGTGCGGCCATTGGTTTCAAGCCCGAACTTTGTGCCCCGGTCCCACACCAGATTGAACTCCACATAGCGTCCACGCCGCAGGTACTGCCATTGTTTCTGTTCCTCGCTGAACGGCGTAGCGGCATATTTCTGCATTAATGCGGTGTAAATGGGGGCAAAGTTCTCGCCTACCTCTTTCACGAATTCGAAAAGCTGCACTTTGGACAAATTCTGACCATTTCCTGCTTCGTCGGGTTTGAGATAATCGAAGAAAATGCCTCCAACGCCCCGCGTTTCGTTGCGGTGCTGGATGAAGAAGTAGTCGTCTGCCCAGGTTTTGAATTTGGGATAAAAACCGGAGTGGTGTTTGTCACAGGCGGCCTTCAAGGTCTGGTGAAATGCGTGCGCATCTTCTTCCACCACATAATGCGGCGTAAGGTCGATACCGCCGCCGAACCAGCAGGTGCCATTGTCCAGTTCGAAGTAGCGCACGTTCATGTGTATGATGGGCACGTGCGGGTTGTGCGGGTGCATGACGATGGATACGCCTGTGGCCGTAAACTGGTGGCTTTCCCCTTCCGCGAGGTTCATTTGCGCCCGAAGCCGCGGATGTACCTCGCCTTTTACGCTGGAAAAATTAACCCCTCCCTTCTCGATCACGCCGCCATTTTGAATGAGGCGCGTCCGGCCGCCGCCGCCGGAATGGTGCTGCCAAAGGTCTTCCCTGAATGTTGCCACGCCATCGGTAGTTTCGATGGCTGCGCAAATCCGGTCCTGCAAATCCTTGAAAAACGATTCTATATCCTCAACTGTCATAAGCGGTATGCAATGCTAACGGGCGCAAAAGTACGATAAAATGCGCTGGCGGGGCACAAAAAAAGCAGGACGTTCGCCCTGCTTTTTGTTCAATTTGTACATCCATTAGTCGTCAATACGGAGGAAGGTGCCGGCGAGGTTGAATACCAGCTCTTTGTTGTTCGATAACCGGATTTCCTGATCGGTCCGGTCTTTATCCCAATCTGTGATGAATGCGTCGGGATAATTTTTCTGCACATATTCGAGCACCTTGAGAGGGATAACGGTATCCGGCAACTTCTCGATCCGGCGGCTTTCAATGCTGTAAACCTCTCCTTTTTTGTCAAATTCAAGTTTGACCTGATTATCCAGGATCACATCATAGCTCGTTTCGAGATCGTCGCGGTCCTTTACCACCTGGGAAATCCGGGATCCTGGGAAATGAGCCTCGATATAGTCTCTCGCATTGACCGGCAGGTCTGCTTCATCCACCACCTTTTCTTTGTCACAAGCCGTCACTACGAAGAGCAGAAAGGTCAGAAATAATGCCAGTTTTTTCATAATTGTTGTCAGTTAAATGAGTAGTCGTTTTTATCCTGACAACCGGCCGGGGCGTTCCCCCTATTCAGCCCACTATTTTTCTGCCTTTTTAGGCGCATCCTTCGGGTTGAACCAACCGCGACGCGTGATCACCACCCGGTTGTTGACGCGTTCGTCGTACGTCTTGTCGAAATGTTCATTGGTCATAATGCCAAGCTGGTATTTGTAGCTCCGACCTTTCAATGCCCCGCCGTAGAGTTTGCTCAGACTGTATTCTGCGATATCAGCCGCATTGTATTTGTTCAATGTCGCATTGGGCACGTGCTTACCGTTCAGCCATATTCCAAAAACGTCCGTCCGCTTCCAGTTTTCAAACATTTCCGGGGTAGGCGCCTTTTTTACGGGAATTTTCATCCTGAACATCGTGATTTCTTTGGCGCTCACCTGTGCTTTTTGCGCATCGCTCATGCGTTCATACACCGCATACAATTGGTTTTCGAGTTCAGGGTTCATGCGCACCATCGGATCAGTCCGGCCTTTTCCGTTCTTGACGTAGGTGGTGTACTGTTCAATCGTTGCCAGGAATTCTTTCATTCCGGCTTCCGAAACTGTTTCGCTCTCAGGGGCAGGCGCGACTGTCGCCTTGATTTTTGCAGGGCTATTTTCAGCGGGCTGCTGTGAAAAGGTTTTTTCGGCAAACGTAAATGCGAGGAGCGGCAGTAGTAATGCGATCAGCGCCTTTTTGGCAAGTTGAATGCGCGGATTGCTGTTGGTCGTCATCATGGCCAGTCGTTTTTTGGTGAAAGGATAATTGAAAGAGCTTGCAATGGCGGAAACACGGTGGGCAAGAAGGGTGTCGAGTATGAGTAACTGGTATTTCCGGACGTCGGTGGAGCCGGTCAGCACGCTCTCATCGGCCAGAAATTCATGGTTGAGACGAATGGCCCGGCGGTAACCCAGAAGAAGGGGATTGAACCAGCACAATGCGATAAGAATCTCAGTGAACACAATGTCGAACGAATGCATTTGCCTGGCATGCGCCAGCTCGTGCGCAAGTATTTCTTTTGGAATACTATCGTCTTCAAATGCATCTCTGGATAGAAAAATGGCTTTGAAAAACGTGAAAGAGGCAATTTTTCCAGGGATCAGTATCAGCTTTGCTTTTTCAAGAGCAACGACCTTACACCCCGTTTTCGAACGCACAATCGACAGGATCATGAATAGCAGCCGCAATAACAATGCCGTGCTCACTAACCCGTAAAACAGCCAGGGCAGATAATCCGGCAGTTCGCTTGCACGCACGGGTACTTCGGAATGGAGTGCTTCGCTTGACATAAAACCTGGCAGTTCCTGCAAAACAGGCGGATTGGCCAGTGCTTCCGGCACTTGCTGCGAAGGCATTTCAATCGCTGCAAACGGGACGACCAATGAGAATACCATCGCTGCCAGCAGGTAAAACCGGTTGAACCGCAGCATTTTGTCGCGTTCCAGCCATACATGGTACACCGCCAGCAGGATCCCCGAGCAAACGATGCATTTGATGAGATAGCTAATCATTTTGTTTGCGTTTGATTTCTTCGTCGATGATGTTCCGTAATGCTTCCAGTTCGCTGGTGGTCATGCTGGTATCCCGTGCAAAGAACGACCCGAATTGCGCCGCCGAATTGTTGAAGAAGTTTTTGATGATCCCATTCACCTGTTTTGAAAAGTAATCCTTCTTTTCAACCAGCGGATAGTATTCTCGTGAATTACCAAACAGGTTGTAGGCTACAAATCCCTTGTCCTGCATTCGTTTGAGAAGCGTTGCAATGGTGGTAGTGGCAGGCTTGGGATCCGGAAAGCACTCGATGAGGTCCTTCATAAAGACCTTTTCCTTTTGCCAAACGTATTCCATGACTTGTTCTTCGGCTTTGGTGAGTGACATGATGATATGGGTTTGTTCTACAATAATATAGTATACTCTACAAATGTAGAATTAAAATTGACAAATAAAAACATTTGATGCAGCGTTTCGGACTATTTTTGTAACTCATAGTTTTTTGAGTATCACTATTTAAATATGATGATCCGCACAATTCTTCTGTTTCTCCTTTCTACAACCATTATTCATGCACAGCAGCTTACCTCGGTCGTCCGTGGCCATGTGAGGGATGCGGATACCGGTTTGCCGCTAGCCGGGGCCAGCGTGCAGCTCGACGCCAAGGGCAATGTTACGGATGACAACGGATCATTCCGTTTCAATGGCGTTGAAGTGGGCAGGCATGCATTGACGGTGTCGTTTGTAGGATATCAGACGGTAGTCGTAGCGGAGATCCTGCTTGAATCGGGAAAGGAGAATGTGCAGGATGTGCGGTTGAGCGTCGCCGGAAAGCAATTACAGGAAGCCACCGTTGCCGGTAGCCGTCCGCCGGCATTCACGGGTGTTCAGGCGATTACCGCGGAGCAAACTTTGCGTTATGCCGCCACCTACCTGGATCCGGCACGTGTTGCCACGTCCTTTGCGGGCGTTGCCGCAGCCAATGACCAAGCCAACGGTCTCGTAGTGCGCGGCAACTCGCCGAACAGTATGCAGTGGCGGCTGGAAGGCGTTGAGATCGTCAATCCGAACCACTTATCGAATGCAGGTACATTCAGCGACAGGCCCACTTCCACAGGCGGGGGCGTGAATATCCTGAGCACGCAATTGATGGGGACGTCCTATTTCATGAGCGGGCCATTCCCTGCGCAATACGGCAACGTGACCGGGGCTATCCTGGATATGAACCTGAGGAAAGGTAACGATGAAAGGACGGAGTTCACCGGGCAGGCCAGCCTGATCGGCCTCGATATTGCGGCGGAGGGGCCGCTGTCGAAAAAGTCGAAAGCATCCTACCTTGTCAACTATCGCTATTCTTTCACTGGCCTGATGGGGGCAATGGGCGTGAGCTTCGGAGGAGAAGATATCCGGTTCCAGGACCTGTCGTTCAATCTGAATTTCCCGACGGCCAAAGGTGGTAAATTCACTATTTTCGGAATGGGCGGCATTAGTAAAAATACATTCAGCCCTGACAAGGACACGACAGCCTGGGAATTCGAGAAGGATGGGCGATATGTGCTTTACAAAAATAAAATGGGTGCTGCCGGAGCAACATTCGACCAGCCTATCGGGCGTCGGGCGTCGCTCCGCACGGTCCTCGTCGCGTCGGGATTGAACGCTTCGCGGAAAGCGTTCGAAGTAGACCCGGTCACCCTGCAAAACCGGGACCTCCTGGGCAATGACGGCATTGTGAACGGAAGGTTTTCGTTCAATACTACTTTAAATTATAAGATCAAGGCCGGCACGACGTTCAAAGGCGGCGTGTTCCTTACTACCCAGCAGTTTAAGGTGCCGCCGCAATATCCGTCGGAGGAGATCAAATCCTGGTTCATTCAGCCTTTTGTGAACTGGTCGCATGTTAGCCGGTCGTTTATTACCGATGTGGGGTTGCATGGAATGATCAGCAAGATCAGAAAGGACGGTACAAAAGTGAGTGCGCTAGTGGAGCCGCGGGTGAGCGTGAAATGGCTGGCCGCTGTGGACAAGCAGGTGAGTTTGAGCTACGGGCTGCACAGCCAGCTGCAATCTCCGAATGTTTACTCGTCCGTTCATGGAATGACATATGTTGGTCAGAATTTCGATTTGAAGCCGACGCGCTCGCATCTGATCACATTGGCTTACCAGCAATTTTTCAAAAAAGGAAGCAGCCTGAAAATAGAGGCATACTGGCAGCATCAGTTTGACGTACCTGTCGGCAGCGACATGCGTGAAAACTTCTCTGCGGTGAATCTGATCGAGGAACGTCCGGCTGTGCGGTTCTACAACAAAGGCACCGCCCGCAATTACGGATTGGAAGCGACATTTCAAAAGTACCTCACGAATGCATTCTACATGCTCGTTTCCGGGTCGTTGTATAAAGCCACCTACGTCGACTACCTCGGCTTCCGTCGTGATAGCCGTTTTGACGGCGGCCACACATCGAGCCTAACGGCGGGGAAGGAATTCAAATCCTCGCGGGGAGGCCTGTGGGGAGTAAATGCCAAAATTCTCTGGCTCGGTAGCTTCCGGGATAAGCCGATTGACGCCGAGTACTCAGCTGCATTGAAACAAACCATTTACCTGTATGAAAGTGAGTACACCGTTAAAATGAAGGACTATTTCCGCCCCGACCTCAGGATTTATTGGAAAAAGGGAAAGGCCCGTTATAACCGCACGCTGGCGATCGACCTGCAAAACGTGTCCGGCACCAAAAATGAAGCTTACCGCTATTTCGATACGAGACAAAAGCGGGTAGTGGTGCAGGAGCAGCTGGGGCTGATCCCGGTGCTGAGTTATCGGGTTGAGTTTTAGTTTTGAATGACTGAATGATTGAATGATTGAATGAGCCGCCGTGGAACGGGGAATGAGTGGAACGGTGAATGAGTGAATGAGTGAATGTGTGAATGGGCCGCCGTGGAACGGGGAATGAGCCGCCATGGAACAGAAATAATGGAATGTACTTGTTTTACTTGTCTGTCACGGTGAGCGAAGTCGAACCGCCTTACATCCAAGAAAATTTTCAAATTCAACCGGTTCAGAATCAATGTCTTTTTTGGCTTTTATGCCAGATTTGTCTCAAATGGAGAACTTTCTCCGCTTTAAATGTGTAAATAGCATTACGATTGAGCTTTGCCAGTAGCAATGGCTTTCAACCTTAATTAATGGGGGTGACTGGAATTGACAGCGGGCTGAGGGCTTGTGTGTAAGCATGTCGGGAGTTGAGAGTACCTCCCGTAAATAATATTCTCAAACAATAACTGGCGAATCTACTTACGCCATGGCTGCTTAATCCGGAGGATTAACCAAATGCCATCATCTCTCCACCTCACGTGCTGCCGGGTGGGTCCAGAGGTGTCGAACCGCAGCGCTGGTTGGTATATTGATGCGTAAAACCAACGAGACCCTAGTATCTAAGGCTTAGACGCGGGTCCGCCGTGCACCTTGTCTGGCTCGAAAATCTAATCACGGATAAGCATGTAGAAGGCGCAGGTTTTCCCTGTTCTGGACCAGGGTTCGACTCCCTGCATCTCCACAAGTATCAATCACAAAAAGCATCAAAAGCCTGCAAATCAATGATTTGTGGGTTTTTTGTTTTTTTAAATTTGTCAAAACATTCAAATATTCTCAATTATCTGGTGAGCGTTTCGGTGAGCAGATTTTAATACAAAAAAGTGCTCACCAAAAACTTTTTAAAATATTGATTGATAGCATGTTCACCAAGTAAACATCTTAATTTTAAGTAGCTGCAATTTTATTTTTATCAATCTTAAACTTGCAAAGTTATGCTGACAAAAAGCTCCTCGCTGCTATTCTATTTGAAAAAACGCAGTAATTATTTGAAAGGAAAACTTCCAATCTACATGCGAGTGACCGTAGATGGAAAACGTATTGAAGTCGCTACAAAGCGGGAATGCGAACCGATAAAGTGGAATTCTGCTGCTGGCAGAGTATCAGGCAATAAGGAAGAAGTAAAAGGCATAAATACATATTTGGACGTGCTTCAATCCAAGGTTTACGACCTTCATCGAAAAATGATTGAATCTGAAATTGCGGTTACTGCTGAATTGTTTAAGCATAAGCTGGTTAACGACGATGAACAAAAGAAAATGATTCTCGAAATTTTTGAGAAGCATAATTGCGATATGGCTTCCTTGGTGGGTACGGAATACTCGAAGATTACCTTGGTTAGATACAGAACCTCATTAGAGCATACTCGCAATTTTATCAAGTGGAAATACAATTCGACTGATTTGAGTATCAAGTGTTTGGACTACGACTTCATGGCACAGTACGAATACATCTAAAAGTGTAGATATTTGGCATGCGATACTCTTACATAGGTATTCTCATCAAGCAAGTAAATGGGTGAGGTAAAAATTATCCATTTGGGGCGACGTCTGTTTCTCAGCCTGAGGTTTAAACGTATCAAATTCAATATCATGAGGGGGATTATTACATTCGCATTGCTGGTAATATTGCCAGTTCGGGTCATTGGTCAGATAAGCAAAGAATTATTTCAAGCACTACCCGACTCGGTCAGGCCCGCCAGCGCAGAACATCTGTCTTATAGCGAGATTGCGGGAATCGTGAGATACGGTGCAACCTCGGGCGAAGGTAGAGAAGACATCCTTACCGAAATAGATGGGCTTTGCCAGGGCTTTGGGCAAAAGTATCTCGCGCATGGTTCCCAGGAACAGAAGATCTTGCATGCGACACTCCTCACAGAATACTGGATTTATCGCCTTGCGTATATAGGACACATTGCATGGCCTATTGATTCTGCCGAAAAGTACAATTCCGCTATTCGGACAGCAATCGGTAAAGATACGGTCAACCAAAAAAGTGCTCTCGTTGCACACTATACGCACAAAGGGGACCTTCTTGTTCTAAGAAACAGTTTTACAGATGCGTACAAGGCATATGTTCGTGGGTTGAGCATCGCCAAAGAGCTTAATTCCACCTATCTTATAAAGGAGAGTTATTTGACTTTATCATTTCTTTATCTGGGTCTGGAGCTGTACAAATCCAGTATAGTCTACCAAGATAGCTCGTTGCTGATCATGAGAAGCAAGTATGTGAATTTGGATAGCGACAGGAATTTTAACAACTTCCTTTCGAATCATTACCTAAACAAGGCGTGGGATTATTTTTATATCTGGCGTGCAGAACACAATCAAAAAGACACCCGGGACTCTTCAATATTATACAGTAAAAAGTTGATTCAAAATTTGTCGTATAGGGTAGAGCATCGATTTGAAGGATTTAGAGTGTTATCGAAGATAATGTTTCGCGAAAAGGATTATTTGTCTTCTGCAATACTCATCGACAGTGCAATGGCACTTGTACCCGACTATGCCGGCACTGCTGATTACCAGAATATGCAACTCATTAAAGGGCTGTGCCTGGTTCATCTTGGAAGGCGTTTTGAGGGAAAGCGAATAATAAGAGAATGTAGGCAGCTCGGAACTACCGACTTTACCGAATATGACATTATCGAAGATCTCTATCAAGTAGAGAAGGAAATCGGGGATGCCGAAGCCGCCTTATTTTATCATGAACGCTTAATTGAGCATAAAAAAGCCTCGCAGGCACTAAAAAGTCGGAGTGAAATCTTTGAAATGCAACAAAAATTCGATGCGCACTCACGGGATTCGAGTATTCAGAACATTTTGGAGAGAGCGAAACGTAACCAGTCGTATATGGTAGTAGGTTCGTTTGGGATTCTACTGGTATTCGGTTCTGTTGGGCTACGTTATAGGCTTGCCCGAAAAAGGTCCAGTGAGCTTGCCAGTCAGATGAATGAGCTAACCGAGCTCCTGATAAGCAGGATTCAAAGCGAAAGGGAAAGGGAAAGGCAACGATTTGGAGGAGAATTGCATGACGAGCTAGCAGATACAATTGGTGCGAGCATTGAATATTTAAGGCTTGCAGGAGCAAATGCAAAGGACGAGAGCGAAATGCGATATTTCCGCGATATTTCAAACGCGCTGGAGAAAGATTTTGAAAAGGCTAATGGGAAGGCTCATGAACTATTCATGGAAGAGTTAGCCCAGGATTTTTGGAAGAGATTGATTGATTGCATTGAATTTCTCGCAACGGGGGCAGACTTAAAGGTTAGTATAGAAAAGAGAATTCCAGATTTGATCCTAACATCCGACGCAAAAACGCAGATTTTACTCATAGCAAAGGAGGTATTAACGAATATTATCAAGCACTCGAAAGCTACCCGGGTGGGCGTTGTCATTTATCGGGACGAATCCAACCTTTTCCTTGAAATAAGCGATAATGGCAGAGGAGGGCCAGTCGGCGGGAGGTTTGCTACGGTTGGAATGAAATCAATGCAGGATAGGGCTCACATGCTGAGTGGAAAATTGGAACTGCTTTCAGCCGAGCCGATTGGACAGACCGTTAAGCTCACAATTCCACAGCTTAACGGTCTGTTGTAAGCCATCTATCCGAGAATAACTAGCAAAGTATAGCTCGCGGGATCAGGTGGTGACAATTGGGTTTCGTGGTGGACTGGTAGGAAGTGTAATGGAAAGGGTTTGACCGTGTTGACCGTTTGCTACTATTTTCAATTCACCATCGAGCCCGGCGACCCTATTTTTTATTGAATTCAGCGCGCTGTTCTTACTGGCCTTTGCTGCGGTAATTCCAGTTCCGTTATCACTAACTTCGACTACGAGGTGGTCCGTTTCCTGGTATATGAGTATATCGACTTGTGTCGCCCTGGAGTTTCTGACAATATTATTTAGTGCTTCTTTCATGGCAAGAAGAATGGTTGTCTTAGTTTCCGGTAGCAAAGCCAGGTCAAAAGTGTCCCGTGTTATCGTGGCCTTTATACCTGTGCTGGCAAAGAGCAATTCTATATTGTCTGTAAATCTTTTCCAGAAATCATTTGATGCGCTTTCCAGGTAGAGTTCATGCGACATGCTTCTCGTTCTATTGTAACTTACTTCGAGCATATCAGAAATTTTAGTTAATTCCTGTTTTATCTTCGCTTCATGCGCATCCCTGGCTTTCAATCGAAGATACCTCACCCCAGCGGCGATGGTACCGGACAGCTCATCGTGCAGCTCTTGCCCGAACCTTTTTCTCTCACGTTCTCTTTCGGTCTCGAGCTGAGCTATTTGGAGCTCCGTGAGTTCGTCGATCTGTGTTAGGAGCGTGCTTGTTCGTTTCCTTGTACGTAAATACCGTGATGCCAAAGAGTAGCCAAACAGAGCAGCGGCCATACTTGCAGCCGTGGCGTAGACATTGTTGCGTTTCTCTTTTTCCAACAATCCTTTTATATTGAGATCCCTCAGTTTTAGATCGAATTTTTGCTGTGTCTCAAATACCTCGCCGCGGCTTTTATTCAGCTGCCGGTCTCCTTCCAATTCCAACAATCGCTCCTGATAGGCTAACGCACTTTTAAAGTTTCCAGCAGCTTTTTCAAAATTAACCAGCTCCTGGATCATCTCCGTTCCGTGATAACCTAGAGCACCTTGGTTTTCATTTTTTCTGATGAGTCCCCACCCCTCAGTGTGTTTACCGAGATGAATTAAACTAAGCCCTTTGGCCATTTCTATGTTGACATAGTCGATGGTTCCCCGCAAATTCGGAATCTGAGCTAATGCGCTCTCGGTAAGCTTCAGACTTGCGGTGAAATCGGATTCATAATACTTTATCCGGGCCAGCACAGCGAGCGCATTGGCACGATACCGCTCATTCGTAAGGTCAGTATGGATGACTTTTTGACCATACACAGTGGCTGAATCCTTGTAGTTGGCATTCGATTTATCGGATGCCCAAAGCATACTGTAAAGAATCACCATTTGATTAAAATAGGCAAGTTGGTGTTCCGAATAAGTTGAATTTTGCTCGAAATCAGGATACGCTCTCTTTATTAATCGAAATGAGCTGTCGAGAAAGGCTATACAAGATTTCCAAAGGTGCATGGAACGGTGAAGAGCGGCAATTGACCGATATATCCGTGCCTGCAGTGATGCGTCTTTAATGTTCTCGTTGAGTGTCAGGGCCCTTTTAAAACAATTGCTTGCTGGTATGGGTTGACCCCTTAATGTCGAAACGGTGCCTTTGTACAGATAATAGTAAGCAAGCTCTGTCATAAATGTGACCGAATCCGCACCAATAATACCGGGAACTGCTTTCACACATTTGTCAGCTGAATCGAGCGACCATCTCGCGGATCCTTCCAAATGTGTAAATCTGCCCAGCCAGTAGTGAGCAATCTTTAAGGCGTGGTCGAGCCTTGATTCTCTGTTCCCACTGGTCCAAATGTTTTGGCCGATAAGGCTTGCCAGGTGGTCGAAAGAGCAATAGTCTTCCGGAGACCAGACCTCTCTGTTTGAAGCATAAGCTAGAAGTGAGAGGATTTCTGTACGAGTGAGACGGTGTCTGTTGAGAGGTTTCAGGGTGTCTGGTAAAATCCTGTAGATCCGGTCATTCACCTGAGCAGATGTTGTATAACTTACAAAAATTAGCCAAAGAGCCAGAAGCTTTTTCATGATAGAGGATCAAGAAGGTAGTCAGCTTCAAATTACTCAAAGAAATATCCCGCGGTAAACTTTATCGCAAGTTTTTTCGAAATGGCCGTGAAAGGTGGTATGAAAATGTATTATACTGGTGTGTAGTGAGTTAGCCGAAGGGACTGGTAAACTCAGGGGAGGTCCCCTGAGCTGAGTCGTGAATTCGTTATAGGCGCGTTTGGTGATGAGATGGGCCCTCCGGAGTCAGTGCTTTGAAAGGAGTGGACTTAGGAGGGCGATAGTTCGGAAGAACTACTTATCGATTTTTAGAAAATTCCCATCCAAATTAAATATAAGATCTATTCCACTGGATAATTTTACTTCTTGGCCAAATTCCTCAGTACTCCACTCGGTGATAAAGGTACCAGGATATTGTTCCTTTACATACGTGTATATTTTGATTGGAATAACCGATTGTGGTAGTTTTTGAGATTTTTTATTTTCGATACTCAAACACACCCCATGGTTGTCGAATTTTAGTTGAATTTGATTGTCCAATATTGCTTCATACACGCTTTTTGGACCATCGTGATCAAAATCTATTTTCAAGATAGTTGCCGATGGAAAATGAAGTATGATAAATTCATTTGCATTGTTCGGTAAAAATTTTTCAGACCTTACTATAAGCCTTCTTTCTATTTTTAGAAAGTTGTCATGCATGTCAAAAGTCACTTCTTTGCCGGTGTTCAACTGTACTCTCTGACCCACTTCATCCTTGCGCCATTTTATAATGAAATCATTTGGATAGTGATATTTAATGTATCTTAAAACATTCTCGGGTAGTATTGAGTCAGGTAACTTGGACCGATTTTTATTTTCTACGCTGATGCATTTTCCTCGTGAATTGAACTTCAATTCGATGTTATTTTCAGTAATTGTGAGAGATGTTATATTTGCATGATCTTCCTCTCGAACTATTGATGAAGCAGTTATTGCTGGAAAGTGTAATTCAATAAAATCTCTTTCATTTTCAGACAATTTCGGAGGGCTTATTTCTTCTTTCTTTTCACAAGCTAGCAGGGTGAGTAATATTGCGGTTAGTATTGGAAGATGCTTCATGAATAATAGTAATTTTATTTAGATGAATACTTTTAACTATTTACGAATGGGTAATGGATAATAGTTGATGCCATCCAGATTAATATTAGGACGATATTTATTTTACAAAGTTATTTTGGACACGTGAAGTGTGAAATACCTTGAATAGGGTATTTGTTTAGCATTCATTCTCATGCTGGTAGTTCAGGCGGGGCAAAGATTGCTCAATCTGGTTCGCGCCGTATTTCCCTGACTCGGTCGCTATTAAAAACGATAATTCCGTTTCCATAAAATCCGCCGGTGGTAAATTCTTCAAAGTCAAGAAACGGAGGTGTTCGTCTGTTATAAAGATGGATAACCAGCTAATCGCCCGGGAGGCGAATATGATGTTACCGCTAAGCGTAAAGCTGTGTAATGATGTCGCTACCAGTGTGCACCATATGCGACCAATGTTTTGGTAATAAAACTCCGTTCCGGTTTAGTGTAAGCTGGTAGCTCGACGACGATCGGAACCAGTGTCATCCAGGAATAGCAGTTCCTTTCTTGCCCAAAGCTGCCTCTTTTAAAGTGCACAAATTCAAATGAATACCTTTTTGAAGGTATTCTTTAATTTTTTAAGCATACGGACCTTTGTGAAGGTCTAAGTTCAATGGAGATGACGTCTAACTTCATTTGAACAGACAGCAAATTTCTAATTGTCAATTCAACTCCAATTTTCTTATGCATTCATACATTTTACAAATCAACAGATCAACGCTTTGGTTATGGTTGGTTTGCCTACTACTGGGAGTATTCATCCCGACAATATTATCGGCTCAATCATGCTCGATGGTAACGACAGGCGCAGGTGAAATTTGGTTCAATGAAGCTAACAACGCAGTAATAGGAAAATACAACCCCCAAACCGGGGCGGTTACCAAGTATTCCAAAGCGGATGGCCCATTTCCAGGTTACGAAGTAACGGATATCGCTTTTGCGCCCAATGGAAAACTATATATACTGACCTACGATGCAAGTGTGGCTGCTGGTGTACAAACTGGGGCGCCTGGCGGATCAATGTATGAAGTTACATTGTCGGGATCGACTTATACGGCAACCGAGATCCTAAGATTTAACCCTGGTGATATGCCCAACTCCATAAGTTTTGACGCGGAAGGCTACGCCTACATCGGCTCGGCAAGCGGGCCCCAGGTATACCGGTGGTCACCGACTACGCCCCCGGTCGTGTGGCACACTTTTCCGAGCGGTAACGCGGCCGGAGATTTTATTATTCTGGACGGTTACATGTATGTATTGTGGCAACTACGGGATGATATGTTAGGATATGGGCATACTCGCCTCTACAGGGTAACGCTAGGGCCGGGCAATAGTTATGTAAGTCATGTAGACTTAGGGTCTGTTTCCAATACTATGGGGAACGCGCACGGTTTTGGTATGGCCAGAATTAACAGCGACTTGTATGTTGGGAGTAGCAATGGTTTACTTTATAAGGTTGTTCAATTATCGCCATCTCTTTCATTAGCGCCTATTTACAACAACAATGTCATGATCAACGGATTGACATCAAGGGTTGAGCCACTGGGTGACTATGCTGTACCACCCTCTATCAGCAGCACTCCCCGGATGATTGCCTGTGGAGTGACCGGGTATCGGGTGGATACTGTGGCGACCAGAGGAGTGCGTCCTCAGGGAGCTTCACTGACCTGGCATACGTCAATTCCGGTTTCTGACGCCAATGCAATATCCATAGCTCCGGGAGGAACCGTTGGGCCAGGCACCTACTATGTCGCGTTGCGTAACAATACTGTAAACTGTTACGGCCCCCCGGCAGTGGTTTCAATCTTTGCTGATACGGAATGTAGCGAGGGGAATTTGTCGTGCAGCGAAATTTCAATTAGTCCGGCACCGGTTGCGGGTGTGTCCTCGCAGAGTATGCTTTCCGTCACAATAGACGTCAGGGAGCCGGGAACGTTCCCCATCAGATCGCTCGCAGGGTCAGGATTTACCCTTGCAAACGGCACGAAGAGCATCGACGCTACCCAGACTGGCGTGCAGACATTTCTGGTTCCCGTTAACTATGACGGAAGCGCATTGGGAACTTTGAATCTTAACATTTTGAACGCAGGTACGTGCTCTCTGAATCTGGCCGCGACGCCAAAGAGAAAAGTCGTTTCAGACGTTTGGACGCTCGATAATTGTACGCCGCAACAGGTAGGCCCCACGCTTAGATAATCAAATTATGATGTTTTTTAGAAAGCTTTTAGCAAGCAATCGGTTGCTCGTGGTACTCCTTTTCAGCGTAGCAGCCAGCCGACAAGCGTTTGCGCAGGTTCATATCAACTTGGCGAAACACGTAGATGCTTCTTCCATTCCGGAAGGATCATCTATCGAGTGGCACCGTTCATCAACGCCGAATTCACCACTTTCAACGGCGGAGGTAGCAGCGGCACCTCCTGGGATTTACTATGCTTTTGCCAAAAATGGTGACGACGCCGATTGTTACAGTGTTCCAAGTGCCGTACGATTTGTATCAGGACCGTGCGTTGGAGGGAGGGTTAACCTGTCCGACTATGTAAATCCATTACAGGAATCAAATGGGTACGAAATAACCTATCATACGGGATTACCCGTCAATGATCAGAACAGGATAGCCTCACCAATGGTCGATATCGGCAGAGACACGCTCAAAACCTACTACGTGAGCGCTCGCTCACAGGACGGATCGTGTTATTCTACGGCAAGCCCGATTGTAGTGGGAAATGAATGCGCACTCCCGGTTGAGTTGATTTCATTTGAAGCTGAACGTATAGAGAGGAGCGTATCCATTAGCTGGCGAACTGCGTCGGAGATCAATGCATCTCATTTCGAAGTGCAACGAAGCGGCGAAGGCAAAAGCTGGGTGAGTATAGCAAATGTGGCTGCGTCGAATCCTGAAAAAGGCGGGTTACCTTATCAATATATGGATGCGAAGCCGTTGGTTGGCACAAGCTACTACCGTCTTCGAATGGTCGACGCGGACTCGTCCTTTGCGTACAGTAGAATAGCGCCGGTTCGCTTTTCAGCTATCGAGACTTCGAACGCTTACTATTTTCCCAACCCCACGGAAGGACTTTTACAAATCAGCGGTGTTCCTTTGCAGCAGATCAATCATGTAAAATGCATCGACTTTTTAGGGAAAACAGTGTACGAGTCATTGAAATGGCCTGAAAAAGGACTGGATCTTAAGGGGCTTGGCGCGGGTCAGTATATCATGGAGCTTCGGACAAGTGATGGCGAGACAATCCGGAAGAAAATAGTGATCCGTTGATTTGGAAGGGTACTTACAATTGCCCCGAACCATTACTGCAATGATTCGGTAAGTGTTCGGGGCACTAAGATCTAAGATATTGTGACCTCACTTATAATTTCAACTTACAACTGGCCGGAAGCATTGCGGTTGTGCCTGCTAAGCGTGCTGAGGCAATCGGCGCTGCCCGATGAAGTGATTGTTGCCGACGACGGTTCGACCCGCGAAACCGCTGATGTGATTGAGGCAATGCGTCCATTGCTGCCCCGAACGCTTATACATGTATGGCAGGAGGATAGGCATTTCCGGGTTTCGAAAATCCGGAATAAAGCGATTGCGGCCAGTTCGTGCGATTACATTATCCAGGTCGACGGCGACTTGATCCTGCATGAGGATTTCATCAAAGATCACCTTGCGGTGAGAAAGCGTGGGGCATTTGTGGCGGGCAGTCGTGTCCTGATGAGCCGCAGGCTGTCGGAAAAGCTATTGCATTCGCAATGCCCGGGAATTTCTCTGTTCCAATCAGGTTTTCGCAATATTCTTAACCGGTTCAGGATTTCCTGGTTAAGCAGGTATATGGCCAACCGTTACAAAACGCAGGATATCTATGCGCTACGCGGTTGCAACATGGCATTCTGGCGCGACGACCTGCTACTTGTGAACGGGTATAACGAGATGTTTACCGCATGGGGGCGGGAAGACACAGAGATAGCCGTGCGCCTGATCAACGCGGGAGTCAAGAAAAGGGCCATTAAATTTGGTGGAGTTGCCTTTCACCTGGCCCACCCATTCGTAGATCGCAGCGGTTGTCAGGAAAACAAATTCCACCTTGCGGAAGCGATCCGGACCAGGGCGGTTCGTTGCAGCCTGGGCGTACATCAGTACCTTGTCACCAGAGGACAGACGCAAATCACAAAATAAGATTGACATTCAAGGGAGGTTGCCAGGGTATACCTCCTCAACTTTATGAGGAATTCTTATGAAACTGCTCAATTTACAAACGGCCGGATCACGGTTATGTGTTTTCTTAACTCTTCTTGTAACAGGAGTTCCCAACTGCGATAGCCTGTTTGCTCAATCCTGCACATCGACGTTATCCGGCCTAGATGAGGTATGGTTTACGGGCACCGACAGCACGGGAATTGTTAGTTATAATACCCAAACCGGAGCGAAGCGCACTTACAGCAGAGCCGGTGGACTCCTGCGAGGTGAGGTATTGACGGATCTGGCCTTTGCGCCTGACGGTAAGCTGTACATGACTACCTTGAACAGGGCCCTGGCAAATGGCGAAGTTATTCCCGGAGCATCCGGCGGAGCTCTGTACGAAGTCACTATAGTGGGTGCCGGGACAAGGTATACGACTTCAAAACGTCTTGATTTCCCGTCTACACATTTGCCCAATTCGATCAGTTTTGATGCGGACAACAATGCATACATTGGGTTTTTTAAAAATCCTGAGGTTTGGAAAAGGTCGAATGGATCTGTTTCACTATGGCACACGTTTCCCGCAGGCTTTGCTGGAGGGGACTTTGTTATGCTGGAAGGCTCCTTGTATTTGTTATGGGCGCAAGAGCATAATGACCGGTTAGACATGCGTCTTTTTAAAGTGGCACTTGGCCCGAATAACACCTATGTAAGTCATGTCGATCTGGGATCTGTGACAGCCGTTATGGGTTCCGGAGAGAATGTGGCGGGTATCACGAGATTGGGCGGCGATTTGTATGTAGGAGGGTCCAACGGAACGCTTAGCAGGATAAATCGCTTTTCACCGACATTACCTGAATTAACCCCGGCTTTTCGTGCCGAAGTTCAGGTAACCGGCCTGAGCTCAAAGGTGGAATCGCTGGGTGATTATGCGCACCCCCCTTCCATGGGCAATAGCATACGGCTACTTGCCTGTGGTTCGTCTTCCTATCGTGTTGATACGGTTTCCGTTAGGGGAGCGATCCCTATGGGAGGGGCACTAACCTGGCATTCCTCGGCCCCTGTCTCGGACGCCAACTTCCTGCCGGTAAGTTCCATTAAAGGTCTGGTAGAAGGTACTTACTTTGTGGCGTTGCGTAACAATAATCTCAACTGCTATGGCCCGCATTCTGCGATCACTATTTCTTCGTCATCCGAATGCGGGAGAGGCACACTTGCTTGTACTGAGAGCCTGATTATGCCGGCGGTTGTAGAAGGTACGCCCTCTCAGACAGTGTTGTCATTGACACTGGACGTGAGCACCACCGGGAGATTTGAGATTAGTTTGCTGAATGGTTCGGGGTTCAGTTTAGCTAATGGTCTCAATGGCGTTGAAACCGCTCAGAATGGGGTCAGGACGGTTCGAATTCCAGTGAATTACGATGGGAGCGGTTTGGAGAACCTGAACTTCACTATCTCGAATGTAGGTTCCTGTACATTGAATTTGGCGTCCTCGTCGAACAGGAGTATAGTCTCCGAAGTATGGACTCCTGCCGACTGCGTGCCTAAACAGATAGGCCCGGCACTTAGGTAAGCAGAGTGGTAGGTCTCCAAATTAATCTTTAAGCAAAAATCAATTTTGAAACGATGAGATTTTATCCAACTGGCCGGGCTAGGGACGGGAGCGTTCACGTTGCCGGGCTTTGCAAACGACCGCCCGATCTCATCCGGAGCATTAATGGCGCCGGTGATTGCCAATTCATCGTTATCTGACGCTGTTTAGTATTGAAACCTTTTTTGCTCACCAGAATCCAATACGTATCGGTAATGTTTGCTAGAACTTACGGCCAAATATTGGCAACATAAATAAATCAAATTAACTATTGAAACGATGAAAAAGCAAGTTTGTTTGTATTCTTTGTCCCTAATTCTCTCTGTTTCGTCACTATCGTGTAAAGACAAAGAAGATTCTGTTGTACCTAAGGATAAGACCCCAGCAGAGGTATTGTCATCAATTAAATGGAAAACTACATTTGTTCGTGACTCGGTTGGTAAAGATGTTACATCTTTAAACCTGGGTTTTGTAGGTTTGTCCGAGTTTAGGCCTGATGGAACTTTTACCATAACTGAATTGAATGGATCGCCAAAAAGTAACGGGAACTGGGCCCTGACCCCTGACTACAAGAAACGCATTTTAGTTGCACCAACCTTTACGAGAGTAACTGACATTGTTGCGCTCACCCCGACTTTATTCACTTATAGTACTACCACAGCTTCGGGTAGGATAACCGTTGAGCATGTTCCACAATGATGATGTAATGACCTGATACATTCGATTAAAACCTACTACCTCGACTTATTTACGGTTAATGTTTGATGAGTAATCAATATTCATTTTTAAAATGAATATTGATTACTTTTTTATTGATTATGCAGTCATATTATAGAATCAGTAGATATATTTAATCAAGAATCAATTAAAGTTCATAAAATGAAGGTGTTTGATAATTTATTCACATTGCATTACCCTTTGAAAGGTATGAATAAATTTTATGTATTTGTAGCTTCTTGTAGTGATTTTCTTCATGATTGTGAAGACCTATTTTTACAAATAAAAACCTATTTTGTAAAATGGCTATCCTGAAATGATCTGTAATCATTCTAGCCGTAATTACTATACAAATTATAGCTACCGAAAAAGTGTCCGTTTTGTAATTGGATAGGACTGTTTTGTAAAATGACCATGCGAAATACTTTATAGATTTGCATTAGATATTTTTTATAGTTACAAACAAGCAGTAAAAATTCTTCGATTTTTCACTTTTAAATTTTGAAACATGAAACGATCATTTTACAATGTCCTTGCGTTAGCGCTCTTTTCAGGGTCAGTAGCATTTGCTCAATCTGGTAACGTTGGCATCGGAACTGCTACACCTTCGAACAAACTGCATGTGGTAGGATCTCAACCGCTGAGACTTGAAGGTTTGCAGCAAACTTCCGAGAGCTCGGACCGGCCTTTGGTTGTAGACGCAAACGGAGTAGTAAAAATCCAAAAGCCTGTCAATAGTTTGCTTGTAATGGCAGGCTTCACGTCTGATTTCAGCGGCTTTTTGGGCCCTGATAACGGGAATCAATTCAGGAACTTGATTTTTAACGACGAAAGGCTGGATATAACGGGGGGATATGATTCTAATACAGGAATTTTCACGGCGCCACGCGCGGGATATTATCAATTTTCCGCAACAATACTCCTACACAACGCAGTACCTACACCTCCCGGTGCGCTTATTCGTTTGGGTGTGAGCAAGGGAGGCAATACTGCTCCCTCTCTAAACAGCCATATGTCAATGCTAAACCTTAAAACAACAACAAGTACGAACGGTGCGACTCCGGAATACTTATCAATGACGGGAGTTCAACGACTGGATGCCGGGCAACAGATTGTGTTTTCGACGCGCGGAATTGATCCGGCAATTTGGAGCGACAATGTGGAAAGTGACGGGTTTAGTAGGAACACAGTCAATTTTATGACGATCTCCATTCTTACGGAGTAACTGGTTGCACTTGCAAATTTCAATTCGGGTCATAGTGTAGTCAAAAAGCTGAACATACATGAAAAAGCTAACTGGAATTTTTAAGATGTTTGTTGTAGCATTGTCGGCTTATCTGCCTGCTAATGCGCAGCTTACAATAGACGGTACAAATCTGGTCAACTCAGGCTATATACTTAACAACGGCGACGAAACGACAGTCGCTGCTACGCCTGGGTCAGCCTATAATGCTGGGGGTGGGGCGGTATTTGAGCATAACGAAGCCGGGCTTAAGATCGATAATCCCTGGGATGCCAATCTGGATGGCGGGAGCACTGATAATTTTAATGGCCCCCTAGGTGTGCCAGGTAATCAGGAAGTTAGCGGGAATGTAGCCCCCAATTTTTCGTCTCTCGGGCTTAAAAACGGATCCGGCAATACTTTTAACATTACTAACACCGCCGGTGTGAATGTTTTCTCGGATGCGAAGTTCGAGAATGGGATCACCTCCACGGTCAGGGAGGCCGCGTCAGCCGGCGCCTTACGTTTTCAGCCTGGCAGCAGCTACACGGGCGGCTTGGCGGACGCGCAACACGTCGACGGGTATGTAGGTAAGGCCGGTAATACTCCATTTGCCTTCCCCGTCGGCAGTGGGACCGATTCGCGACCATTGACGATGGGGGCTCCGCAGAATGAAAATGCCTTGATTACCACAGCTTACGAGCCAACCAGCGTAGAAAACCCGCAGGCTGTATCTGGCATTATCCGGGCGGTTTTCCCGGAAGGTAGTTGGGATTGGCACACTGCATCTTCGTCGGATGATGACGGACTTGCGGTAAGCGTTTCGATGCCGGACGTCAGTTCATTCGGCATCGCCCAAAACCTTCGACTGGTGGGTTGGGACGGTACACAGTGGGTCGATTTAAGCGGCAATGCAAATGCGAATGGGGTAGCGGAAGGTAGCACGCTCGCCGGAACTATTCCAAGCGGATTGGGTATCACACAAATCGGAATAGGTTCAATAGAGCCCCCATTGCCGGTGACACTGGTAAACTTCTTAGTAGAAAATGGAGAGGGTCAGACGGTAACCCTTAAATGGAACACTACCTTCGAGACCAACAGTGATCGCTTCGAAATAGAAAGAAGCTTCAACGGGGAAAGTTGGCTTACAATCGGCCTGGTTAGTTCGCACGGCGAAAGTTCAAGTATCAAATCTTATGCTTTCACTGACCCGCAGCCGGTTGATGGAATCAATTACTACCGGCTTCGGATGGTAGACATTGACGCAACGTTTGCTTACAGCAGTATAAAGAAGATTAATGTAGCCGCAAGTGAAGGCCTAAGCGCATTTCCCAATCCAGCTGTGGACAAAATTCAGTTATCGACAGGCGATCCGGGCAGCATACGGGCGGTTGAACTTTACGACAACGCTGGAAGAATTGTCTATTCGTCTAAAAGAAGTGGATCGGTTGCAATATCACCGGAGATCGATGTAAGAAAATTCAGACCGGGCGTCTATTTGATACACGTAACTAGGAAAGACGGAACTGAAAGGGTGCTCAAAGTTGCAAAACAGTAGCACGGCAGCCTACCTGGTCCATTAATTCATCACTACACACTATTGTTGAGGATCACATGAAGCTGACGCGATCATGTCGTAGCAGCGGTTAACCCGCTGCTACATTTAGATTTAGCATGGCTGCACTGCAATTTCTGATCCGGACTAAGATAAATTCCTGTTCGGCTGTACATACATTATGTTTCAATTTTGAAAGACGAATCGCTTCTGGCTGGGAAGAACAAAACGGGCAAGTACCTATATCCGGGTAGGATCTGTGAAAAATGTACCACCGTGGCTGTATTTCAGGGGATTGCCCGTATCCTTTACTTTGTAGCGAGCTATTAAACCATCGTTTGATGAGACAAATCGTGAGACTATGCTTTTAAAAACTACATCTATCCTGTTTCTGATACTACTAGGTGCGAGATCATTTGGCCAGACAACCACCGAGCAGCTCAACACTACTCTGCCATTTTGTTCATACAAGCCTGATTCTACCACATTGAACTATACCAGGGAGGTTATTCGCAAAATGTACAGTCCGACCAACCGTCCATCTGCAATGCGCGTATCAGAGACCGTATATACTATACCGGTCGTCGTGCATATCATCGAAAAAGATAGCAATCCCTTGATGACCGACGAGCAAGTGAACGCATTAATACTCAACTTGAACAACGCCTATGGCGGAACGGGTTTTTTTCAAGGCAGTTCAGACATAAAGGTCCGGTTCGAGCTGGCAAAGTGGGATGAGTTATGTAATGCAACCACCGGCATTACCAGATATAACGCGTCAGGAAACGCAACTTATGTGTCAGAAGGTGCCATGGGCAAGGGGGTCACATGGGAGCAGATAGAGAGTATGGTATCCTGGCGTAAGTCCATGTATATGAATGTGTGGATAGTGCATAAAATGGGGAATGGGTCAGATGGAATTGGAGGCATGGGCAATGGGTTGATGGGGCCTGCTGACAAGATGCTTCGTCCCAATGATGGGATTGCACCTCATGAAGTAGCACATTACCTCGGGCTTGACCATCCTTTTCCTGCCGCAAAAGCGGGTGAAGACTGCGCGTGTGGCGATGGTGACGGATTGGTGGATACTCCAAGCCTGATGAGCTTTGGAATAGGGTCTGTCTGTTCGCATGAATGGGGATGTTCCGATCAAGCTAAGGCGTTGATAAACCCCTGCACAAACGCACCCTACGGAGATGTTCAGTCGAACATGATGAACTACTTGAACGTGGGTTGCGCGCGGTTATTTACCAGCGATCAAAAGAAGCTGATGCGCGGGATACTGGAAAGCTACCACAAAACATTGTTGACATCACCCGCGCTGAATGCGATTAAACCGGTTCAATCAGCAAGCCTCGAAGGAGAGGATAGCTTCTGTACTTCCGGTCCCGATTTTCCGAGGATCGTCGCTAAATGTGTTTGCGGAACAGTATCCAGCATTACAAGGGACGGTGCCACGATCACGGAGACCAATCTTTCTAATACCAGGCCTGTTTTACCAGTTGGTCAATCCGTGATCTGGAACTATACACTCACTTGTTCCAACGGTCTTCAGGCGACAAAAGCCGTCAGGTTTTACAACCCGGGCGTGTCAAACATTCGCACGAACTGCGCATCATCAACAACTTATCAAGTTTCATTTGAAAACAACGGCGGTTTCCAAGTTAGCAGCTCAGCCGGAAGAGTATCAGGCAATACTGTCGTAGATGTGCCGAACGAGAGCCTCGTCGTGTTGACAGTATCCGATAGCGCCGGGTGTAGCAACGAGCAT
The DNA here is from genome assembly GCF_946482605.1 of uncultured Dyadobacter sp. The sequence continues at coordinate 422,594 of NZ_CAMLSE010000001.1, forward strand.
GCAGTGGTACGCCCGTGCTGCGCAATGGGGACAGCCACGCAAATGGCCTGCATTCCTACTGCGGACAATGGACAAGGCGGATTTTTCGGGATAGATCGGTTTTCATTTGCATCCATTGACTCTACTTCTTCGAATTCCAGGATCGACGGCGGAAACTACATTGATAAGAGCTGCGTTTCGATTGCACAGGTAAAGGCCGGTGATAAGGTGGCTGTTACAGTCAAAGGACATCACACCAATCGACATTATGTGAAGGTTTATATTGATTTTGACAATAACGGGGTTTTCGCGGACGACGCAACCCCAAGTGAACTGGTATTTTCGGCCCGGACAGCGGGCGACGCAAATAATTCAGTTACGGGTATGGTTACCATTCCCGAGACTGTTATCCGGCATGTTCCATTGCGGCTGCGAGTACTAGGAGATTTTTCGGCAGCATCGGGAGCATGCAGAATCCAGGGCCTGGTGCAGGGAGAGACGAATTATGGCTCGGGGCAAATCGAAGACTATGCCGTAGTCATCTCGAATCCGCTACCGGTTAACCTGATCAGTTTTAGTGGGCAAATTGCCGAGCAGGCAGCGCTATTAGAGTGGAAAACGACGGATGAACGTAATAGCAAAGGATTTGAAGTACAACGAAGCTCCAATGCAAGGTCGTTCGAAACGATTGGATTTGTTCCTTCTCATCAGGATATCACGGGTGTCGCCGAATACAAGTTTATAGATCAGTATGTAAAATCATTAAATGGCTACTATTACCGATTAAAGCAAGTTGATTTTGATGGAAAAAGCGAGTTCTCCAAAGTAATCCATGTCAGAGACTCGCAACTGACTGCTAGCATTTATGTAGCGCCCAATCCGGTGTCGGGAAGGCAGTTCCGCTTGACACTTCCCAGCGGAGACTCTCACGAAATTGATCTTATTGCGTCGGATGGAATAAGGGTTCCGATAAGAATTGTCAAAGAAGGAAATTCCAGCCAGGTGCTGGTTGAGATGAAAGAAAATCTGTCTCCGGGCTTGTACCTGGTACGGGCGGTAAACCAACAAAACCATCTGGAACATTCGGTTAAGATCATTATACCATGAGTATTAATAGTATTGCATTTCGGCTGACGATAATAACATTTGTGGCTCTGTGGGCCTCAACAGCTCTCGCACAGGTTCGTAGAAGTCTAAATTTATCCAAGGCAGAGGCCCTTCGAACGGCCGATAAGCAGGGTAGGGTAGGGCGCAGCACCATTTATGAAAAGAAGGTTCCCGCTGTTCGGAAAAAGCGAGGATCCCCTGATCAGAACCTGAGCAGTCAAAAAATCCCTCTTGATCCCAGTGTAAAGATGGGAAAGCTGAAAAATGGTATTACCTACTACATCAAGAAAAACACGGAGCCTGAAAACCGCGCGGAGCTCAGGCTGGTTGTTAAAGCGGGTTCCGTGCTGGAAACGGACGCGCAACAAGGACTTGCGCACATCATGGAGCATATGAATTTTAATGGAACCACGCATTTTCCCAAAAAGGAGCTGGTCAACTTCCTGCAAAAAACCGGTGTGCGTTCCGGTGCGGATCTGAATGCGTATACCGGGTTTGATGAAACCGTGTATATGCTGCCCATCCCTACGGATTCTGCCGGATTGCTTGAAAAGGGTATTCTGATACTAAGAGACTGGGTCGACGGCGCATTGCTCGATTCGGCTGAAATTGAAAAAGAGCGCGGTGTAGTACTGGAAGAATCGCGTATGAGTCGTGGCGCAGATCAGCGCATGCGCGACAAGTTCATAAAAGTGATCCTCAACAATTCGCGCTACGCCGAACGGGCGCCTATCGGGAAGGACAGTATCCTAAAAAGCTTTAAACACGAGACCCTAAGGGCATTCTACCAGGATTGGTACCGCCCCGATCTGATGGCCGTGATCGCGGTGGGTGACTTAGATGTAGCGAAAGTTGAGACCCTGATTTCTCAGAAATTCGGCTCTATTGCATCGCCGGTTAACCCCCAAAAACGTACCCGGTACGATATCGACCTCGACGGTTCGACCAAAGTAGCCATCGTGACCGACCCCGAGTATGCGCAGAATCTCATTCAATTGATTTATAAACATCCGATTACGAAAATAAAGTCGGTGCAGGACGTTAGGAATAATTTTGCACAGTATTTGTATAATGCGATGATGAGCCAACGCATGCAGGAACTCACCCGAAAGGCCGAACCGCCGTTTCTTGACGGGTGGACCCAGTATGGCGAGTTCGTCGGAAACCTGGATTCTTATGCCTCAGCCGCCCTTGCCAAGGATGCAGCTTCCATTAAAACCGCATTGACGACCCTGCTGAAAGAGAATGCAAGGGCCCGGAAATTCGGTTTTACCCAACCAGAACTCGACCGTGCTAAAAAGGATTTTTACAACGGGGTGGAAATAGCCTATAAGGAGCTGGACAAGACGAATTCGGCAAGCCATGTACAGGAATACGTGAATCATTTCCTGAACGAAACGGCATTTATGGGCGCAGCGGTTTATTTTGAATTTGTTAAAAAACACCTGTCTGGCGTGACACTGGGCGAGATCAATGATTTGGCCAAAAAATACATTACTGATCAGAACAGGGCAGTGGTGATCCTGGCGCCTGAAGAAAGTAAGGACGCATTACCTACCGAAGCCGAAATTCGTACAATGCTCGACGAGGAAAGCAAGGACGTGGCCGCTTATGTAGACGAAGTCGTGAGTTTACCTTTACTTCAAACTGAGCCTGTTCCGGGTAAGGTTAAGGCTGAAAAAACGCTGGACAAGCTCGGGGTTACAGAGCTGACACTTTCCAATGGCGTCAGGGTTTTGTTGAAACCGACCGATTTTAAGAACGACGAAATCCTCATCAGGGCCACTGCCAAAGGCGGTTATTCACTTTTTCCGGGCGAACGGGAGACGGGGATTTTCGCGAGCTACCTTGTCCAATCGGGTGGCGTAGGGCCTTATAACCAGACGCAACTGCAAAAATTCCTCGCCGGCAAGACCGTCGCTGCAGGCCCGTACATAAGCGAGCTGGCGGAGGGTATCGGCGGCAGTGCCAGTTCCAAAGATCTTGAAACGACATTGCAGCTGATTTACGCCTATTTCACCGAACCGCGCAAGGACGTAGACGTGGTAACGGGAATTTTGGCAAGCCAGAAAGCCTATCTGGAAAATATGCAAAAAACCCTAACTCCGCAAAAAGTTTATTCCGACTCATTGAATGCGGTACTGACGAGTCATAATCCTAAAATGCAACCTCTCACACCGGAAAGTATAGACAAAGTGAGCCTCGACCGGGCATTTGAAATTTACAAAAACCGGTTTGCCGACGCCTCGGATTTTGTGTTTACGATTGTTGGCACATTCAAACCCGAAAACATTAAGCCGCTGGTAGAGAAATACCTGGGCAGCCTGCCATCGAGCGACAGGGACGATACTTTCATTCACCCGAACATTTATCCTCCGAAAGGCAGGATTGAAAAGGTGATCTACAAAGGTTTGGAGCCTCAAAGCCTGGTAGCGTTGGTTTCGAGCGGAGAATATGACTACAACTTGGAAAGCAGCAGGCAGATCGTAGCGTTGCAACAGATTTTGCAGTACAAATTGACCGAATCGTTGCGGGAGGAAGAAGGAGGCGTGTATGATGTGAGCGTTTCGACAGAAATAAATAAATTTCCTAGCGGTCACTATCATTTTTTCATCGGGTTTGGTTGTGGGCCTGAAAATGTGGATAAACTGGTAAAACGAGTTCAGGAGGAGATCGCCAGCATCAAAACGAAAGGACCCGAACAGGACGATATCGAAAAGTTCCTGGCGGAGACGCGTCGCCAAACCGAAATTGCATTGAAAACTAACGATTTCTGGCTCGGTTACCTTGATCAAAGTACATTTAGGGACGACGACCTGGATGAAATTTTTGAGCAGGAGAGGTTGCTAAAAACGGTCACGGCAGTCAATATCAGCGCTGCCGCACAGCAATATTTCATTGACGACAATTTCATTAAAGTGGTACTGATGCCTGAAAAAAAGTAATTACGCAACCTTGCGAGTTGATGCAGACACGCATGAAATTACTTGCGGGGAATTAATTCGGCTCGTAATGCGTAGGCGATCAATTCAGCGATCGAGTTACATCCCGACTTCGAAAGCAAGTTCCTCCTATGTGTAATGACGGTATGCTTGCTAAGACTAAGCTGTTCGGATATTTGCTCGACGCTTCTACTCAAGGAAAGGTAGGTGAGTATTTCCATTTCCCGAGGGGTAAAGTCCAGAATTGATCTTTCGTGATCGCCCGAGTTTAAAATTTCTTGAATTTTAGTTGAGAGATAAGGCCTTTTTTCGGGCAGTGCGCGGAGGCAGGAAATTATTTCTTCCGCACCATCTGTCTTACTGATAAACCCGTCGATGTTGTTTGAGCAGATCTTTTTGATCAGAGTGGGGTTTTCGACGCTGCTAACCATCACAATTCGTGTGCGCGGGCAGAATCGGCGAATGTCATTCATGAGATGAAGGGTGTTGCATTCAGGAATGAAATAGTCCATGAAGACTAACGCATTCGCGGGGGCGTGCTGCACAAAGAAATCCAAAATCTGATGAGGGTCATCAAAGGTATGGACACTGGAAAAGTGGCCGGTTCGTTCCAAAAGCATCGCAAAAGTGGATGCCACCAACTTGTGATCTTCAAAGACCACAGCGGTCATGTTTTTCGAGTAGTACTTTTCCATAGCCTCACAGCAAGATTGTTTTGTGAACAATATAGTTTTTTTTGACCAAATGGAACGTATTGAGCCAACGCTTTCAAAAATATACCTTTTATAGGGTATGTCCCGCCAAGTCTGTCGTTCCCTACCGTTTGTCGGGCATTAACGAGTAAAGATTTACTCTTTTACGAGTATTTTAAAAGCATTACATAATCTCGTCCTTTGCGAATCAAACAAGTCAAGCATTTATTATAGCCCAAATGAATATCGCAGTAATTGATTTATATCCTATATTGAGGAAAGGCCTACGGTTATTTTTGGAGAATACTTTGACAATGGTCAATGTTTCGGAATATGAAACTATATGGCACTTTTCTGACCTGAATTATAATTCTCGACCAGATCTATTAATTGTGAGTTTGAGTCAAACTTCTGCAATAGAAAATTTCGACATTATCAATTTTTTAAACAATAATTACAATATGAATTCAATCATTTTTTACGATGAAGAGACCGATTTCGTTAGAATGAGAGAATACTTTAATTGTGGAGTTTATAATTATCTGTCAAAAAAATCCAGCCCTGATGAGCTCAAACGATGTTTGTCAAATGCCATTGACTTTCTCACCTATGGTGGTCGGGATATTTTTAGCGAGGAACGTCGGGAGTTGTTATCACAGAAACGGACGATGTCTAAGAAGGTTGTTTTGACTCAAAACGAATCGCAGATTGCCCAGTATTTATGTGAAGGTTTATCGACTTCACAGATTTCGAAAAAAATGGAAAGAAGCCCATCATCCATAAGTACGACTAAAAGTCGAATATTTAGAAAAATGTCCGTTGATAATATAATTTCGCTGCGTAATTTGCTGAGATCGCAATAGAAGTTATGTAGTATTTAATGTCATATACGTACAAATGCCGACAGTTTTAACTACATGAGTTGGTGCTTTTTTACAAGGGCGTGCTCCAATAATGTAACCAAAATCGCCATTTTGTATCAATACTTCTAATTGTCTACCTTTCTTGGGGTATCCTGCGGTTTTATTTTACACTTATACTGGTATTTACTAGTGCAGGATTAGTGCCGTACTTTGACTTGTTGAGATATGTCTAACATTTCAAAGAAAATTTATGAGAATCGCCATAATTGACACGTTTCCCATCATTCGCAGAGGACTGGTACTATTCCTGAATGAGAATTTAACAGGGTTGGATATTTTAGAATCTGAATGTATCTGGGAATTCTCTAAATCAAACCCGGGCCTGGTCCCGGACGTTTTGGTGGTAAGTCTTAGCCAAAAATCATTTATAGCAAACTTTGACATTATAGAGTTTGTCAAAAGTAGTTATGACCTCCGTTCAGTTGTGTTTTACGATGAAGAAACGGATTTCATGCGATTAAGAGAGTACTTTAATATCGGTGTTCATAATTACGTTTCAAAACAATCCGCTCCCGCAGAGCTAAAGAAATGCATTCTTACGGTGCTGGGCCAACAAGGTTTACGTAATTTAAAAAAGGCGTCTTAAGTTACTGATCTAAAGGCTTAGATGCATGGAGCTGTCATACTATCCAACAATTTTTGAGAAGGCCACCTACTACGTTAAGGAAGCAAATGGTGGGCGGAAGCCACTGTTTGACGATCTTGAATGTTACAATGAGGTCTTTGCGGGAGCTTCGTTGAGTGTAAAGCGTGCAGAGTTACTTAGAGGTAACCTGACGGTGGTGGTGAGTGAAATTCGCACTATGCAAAACGCATTATGTCTAATAAGAATGCCGCTACCAGTTGACGATTTGTATGTGATGGATTTTGTGTTGACCGAGAACACGTATAACAGAACAATTAATGGTCAACCATTCGTTTCCAGGAAGACATTCAATCACTTTTCTCTCTGCTCATCGACAGCAGAATCAGTACACCGGATTGAAGCGCTTAGCAGGAGTATGCATATTGAGGTTTGTATTTCCAGATCTTATTTAAATCATTTTTTGAAAGAAGTTACCATAAAGGATGAGTTGGGTCTGTTTTCAATGATTAATTTAGAGCGACGGGTATCGCTCATCATGAGTTTGAAAATTGATCAGGAAAAGTTGCTAAATGAACTGTTAGCGATATTCGGGAATTTTTATAGTCTTTCGAAGATCATAGCGACTTCATTAGTCTATCAGCTCTTGGAGAACATTGTTAGCCAGTCCCAAATAAATCTAAACGCTAGTTTTGACATGATCAGGCAGGTGGATGCGAGAAAAATGTCTGAGGTAACCCAGCTCATGGAGTCTAATCTTGAACGAAAATACAAACTTGATGAGGTTAGTAAACTTAGCAATATGAGCCTCACGAAGTTTAAAAAACTGTTCAAAAAAGTAAACGGCCGGTCATTCGGAGAGTATTACAACAAAATCAGAATGGAAGAGGCTGTGAAATTACTTAATGATACGCGGGTAGAAAGTTTTACCGATGTTTCTAGTAATCTTGGGTTTAAAAATCTGTCGCAATTTACAACTTCGTTTAAAAAATATTATCGTTGTTCACCCAGGGAATATATTCGGCGTAACGGCATGGCCGATGGGAATGGAGGTGATGGTTATGTACACTGACAGGGAGATGAATCAGCATAGTTAATTTTCTGGCAATGACTTTTCGTTATGACGGACTTTGGGCAAAATGAACCGGTAACGAAAAATTAAGCGTCATTCCGGAGGGAACATTTTTGGAAATTTTCAGTTCACCCCCAAGTTTCTCGGCTCTTTCGCGAATCGACCGTAATCCAATATTTTTGCCAGTGGTAAGAGAATTTATGCCTGCTCCGTTATCGCTGATTTCCAGAATAAGGCGATTTGTTTCCTCGTATATGAGTATCTCGACTTCGGTTGCCTTGGAGTGTTTAATGACATTCGTAATGGCTTCTTTCATGACAAGTAAGATAGTCGTTTTTGTCTCGGGTGTCAATATTAGATCAAATGTATCCCTGGTTACAGACACTTTCATATTCGTTCCGACAAAGAAAAGCTCAATATTTTGTGTCAGCCGCTTCCAGAAGGCCTGAGACGCTTCTTCCAGGTAAAGTTCATGTGATTTTCCTCGTGCTTTGTTATAGCTCTTTTCAAGCATGTCGGATATTTCCCGGAAGTGATGTTTTGAACCTGGTTCAATTTCGTCTTCTGCCTTCATGCGCAGATACCTTACTCCGGCCGCAATGCTTCCAGCCAACTCATCGTGGAGTTCTTGTCCGAATCGCTTCCGTTCCCTTTCTTTCTCATCTTCTATACGCGATATCTGTAATTCGGTCAGTTCATCCATTTGCCTGATAAGCGTCCGTGTCTTTTTCCTTGCTCGCATTACACGCAAGCCCAATGAGCTGCCAATCAAGCATACGGCGAGGGTTGCCGCGGCCGCATAGGCTTTGTTGCGCTTTTCCTTTTCAAGCAATCCCTGAATGCTGAGATCTCTTGTTGCAATGTCGAACTTTCGTTGTATCTCGAAGACCTCGCCTCTACTTTGATTTAATTGCGAACTTTTTTCAAGTTCTAGAAGCCGTTCTTGGTACACTAATGCGCTTTCCAGGTTTCCAGCATCCTTCTCGAGCTTGAAAAGGTCATGAACAATTTCAGTTTCATAGTAGAAAGTTGCGCCCAGTTTTTCATTTCTTCTGATCAATGCCCAACCTTCTTGTTTTTTTCCAAGACGCAGCAGGCATAATCCCTTCATCATTTCGATATTAGCGTAATCAGCCGTTTCAACTTTGTCAGAAATTTCCGACAATGCGCTGTTAGCAGCGGCCAGGCTGGCTTTGAAATCCTTTTTGTGGTAATAGATCCGGGACACTAACCGGAACGCCGCTGATCGGTGTTCTCGGGCATAACCGGCGTTATTTGTCAGTTGTTGGCAATAGACAATGGCTGAATCCAGGTAATTGTTCTTTGATTTGTCGTTCTCCCATAGTTTGCCGTATGTTTGCGCCTTATGGTTTACATGTGTTGAGCGCATGCCAGAAAATGCCGGATCCTGGTCGAAATTTGGAGCTTTCATTTTCATTAATTGATAGGAACTGTCTAGATAGCTTATACTGGGGCCATACAATTCCAAGACGAAATACAGCGTAGACATCGCAGTGTAAATCTGGCCCTGAAGGAGTAAGTCGCCAACGCTCTTGTTGAACGCCAGAGCCATCTGAAATTGTTTATAGGCAGCTGTATGCTGATCTCTCAGGGCAAGAATTACTCCCTTATACAGGTGAGAAAAAGCAAGCCCCCTGCGATAAGTTACAGTGTCATTATCAATGATTTTGGAAATCGCGTTTTGATATTTTTCGGCGGAATCCAGTGCCCAGGTAGCATTTTGCCCGAGAAAGGCGCAGCGATGTATCCAGTATCGACTGATTAGCAGCGCGTGACCAATCCTTTCTTTCTTTGTTTTGAATCCTAAATTAGCCTCGGCGATTAAGCTAGATAGGGTGTCAATTTGAGGGTAGTCTTCTGCCAAAATTTCTCCTCCTATCGAGATGTAATTTAAAACAGCAGATATTTCCCCAGGGGAAAGGTGGTTTTTGTTTAAGGGTTTCAGCGAATCAGGTAGAGCATGGTAAACTCTGCCGCTTAGCTGGGCCACAGCGCCAAGTGGTACCAGTATTACGAATAGCAGCAGCAGTTTCGGAATGGAAAAATTCGAATGATTCATATTTCGGAACAATTATTTTGTAGCAGGGTTCGCGTACTCTGATTAATTTGGCTGTACGGCCAAAATGGTAATGTTATTTAGCGAAATAATTCGGGAAAAAGTACCATTTTCAATGAAAATACCTTTATGCAGGTATGATGATGTAGTTAGCCCAAAACAAAAAAGGGTGCAAGCCATCTCGGCTTGCACCCTTTTCAGACGTGGTTCTTATGCTGATTCAGTAACCAGGATTCTGTTTTAAGTTGGCATTTACTGCGATTTGTGAGTTCGGAATGGCATATACGAGAGTTTTCGGGTCCGTGTCGGCCGGTCTGATCTGTCCGGCTTGAAGGAATTTACCAAAGCGGATCAAATCCTGCCTTCTCCACCCTTCCCAATACAACTCTCTGGCCCGCTCGTCTAACAGAATATCCAGATCGAGCGCGGGCAGGTTTGCCACGCCTCGGTTAACACGGATCGAGTTCACCGCCGCCAGGGCATCCGCTGGACTGCCGGGCGTTCCTCCACGTAAAATTGCCTCGGCTTTCATTAATAGTACATCGGAGTAGCGATACACCACCCAATCATTGTCCCGTTGTTCATTCGAGGAGTGATCAAATGGATATTTAATAACTCTTATACCGGCAGTTTCCAGGGTGTTGCCGCTTGTTCTAAGACCAATTTCTCTCGTGAAAATCAACGGTTGGGTCGCAGGGTTCCTCGCGGTCAGCGGCGTATTGCTAACCCAACTGTACTGCTGTCCTTCGAGGAAACCGACATTTTGGAGCTTGTAGTTTTTTGTTCGGTTCGAGGTCGTGTCCGCCGGGTAGTTGTAATAGATTCCTCGCCGCTCATCGCCTGAGACGAACTTATCATAGTAATTGGAAAGGGTTGCCCACCCATTCCATCCGCCCGGGGTCATATTGTAATGGGCTACTGTCGAGTAAGCCCTGCCGACAGCTCCACCTCTCACACCCTCCTTATTGTAGAGCGTGAAAATATTCTCCGTCGATTTTACGTCATTGTCTGGAGCGAAATTATCGAAATATTTTCCCGGGCCCGAGATGGTATAGCCTGTTATCTCATTTGCGAGCGCGACTACTCTGCCCATATCAGCGCCATCGAATGTAGGATTTTGCCTGTTTAGAAAAGTGCCTTTATTTAAGTAAACTTTCATAAGCAGGACTCTGGCAGCATTTTTATTCGCTACATAGGCGGGGCCCGACGCCGGGAGGTCATTCATAATCGCGTTGATTTCCGCGATGATGAAATCAATGGCCTCCTGCGATGTGAATGTCCTTGGGAGCTGACGAAAATCTTCAAGGCTTTCTCTGAAAGGTACCACGCCCCAAAGGTCCAGCACATCAAACATCGCCAGCGCCCTGACGAAGCGCGCTTCGGCCGCCTGTTGGGGCGTAGGTGAATTCCGTAAAACGTTGGAGGATTGGAAAATAGCGGTAAGTAATTCGCCAAAAGTATTGACCATATAAACGTTGTCTGCATTCCAGGTGTGCAGGTGAATAGCTCTGTGTGCGCCATTATCATCCCAGTCGCCGCCCCTTGTCGGTATAATGGCCGCGTCTGTCGAAACCTCTTGCAGACACCACCGGTTGTTGTGCTGGTAAGGGCCATTCAATGAAGAATAGGCACTTATCAACAAACCTGATGGGTCAATATTACCAGTTGTGCTTTTTTCTAAAGCGCTTCCGAGATTTTCGTCAAGGTCGGTGCAGGAAACAAAAAGCGAGCATGCCAGCAATGCTATGCCACATGGTTTGATTGTCATGAATTCTCTATTTTAATGTTTACAATGAAAAATTGACACCCAGCAGGAAGGTCCTGGCGGAAGGGTATGGGATGTACTCGATCCCGAGGGAGGGAATTCCGCCGCTGGATCCATCGGTATTTACTTCCGGATCGAAACCTTTGTAGCCTGTCAGAACAAACAGATTCTGCCCGGTAAGGGAGATGCTCATGTTTTTGAATGCCTTGCCGACATTTCCAACCCGGTAATTGAGCGTGATATTTGACATTTTCATGTAATCGCCTTTTTCCAGGTACCTCGTCGACGGTGCGGCAGAATTGGATGTTGCTTCCTTGATACCCCGGTTGAAAAACTCCCTGGCAATGTTCTTGTTGGACAAGTTGTTGATTCCTAGTACGGTAGCGAAGGTGTTGTTGAATAAATAATGTCCGAATGCACCGTTCATATTAACCACCGCTGAGAACTTTTTGTAAGTGACATCCGTAGAAACGCCTATCAGATATTTCGGGTTGGGGCTTTTAGTATAGAACTTGTTTTGAGCGGGGTCTACTGAAGTACTCGTGATGCCATCCGAACCTTCATACATGCTCGTTCCCGTAGCAGGATCGAGCCCTGCGTATCTTGCAAGGTACCAGGCATTGAGCGGCTGGCCGCTGACCATTCGCTGCCCCAGAACACCGGAGAAACCCTGTCCGCGGAGTGATGCCGTTTCGTAAAAGCCTGGCAGGCCCGATACGCTGTTTTGTAAATAGGTTGCATTGGCCGACAGGTTCCATGTCCAGTCTTTGCTTTCTAGGATGGTTCCGGTTAATGCCAGCTCTACTCCTTTATTGATGACCGCACCATCGAGGTTAACCCAGATTTTTCCGTTCGGAGCGGGGTGGGCAAGCGTTCTTTCAAACAGGCCTCCTGTCGTTTTTTTGTGAAATAGGTCCAATGAACCGATGATCCTTGATTGGAACAGGCCGAAATCGATTCCCCCGTTAAAGGTTTCTGAGCTTTCCCATTTCAGGTCCGGGTTTCCGAAGTTAGCCTGGCTGATGCTTTGAACGTCAAAAGTATACCGGTCTCGGGATGCGCCGGAATCGAATTCCCGGTTTCCCGTTTTACCCCATCCGAGGCGGAGTTTCAAACTGTTAACGACCTTGTTGTCTTTCAGGAAAGATTCATTGGATACATTCCACGCAAATGCCAGTGCCGGGAAGTTCGCATACTTGTTATTCTCACCAAACTTGGTGGAACCATCTCTGCGGACCGTCCCGGTAAACAGATATTTGTCCAGATAATTCAGTCCGACCCGAAGGAAAACGGATTGCAGCTCATTGGTAGGAGATTTGAACGAAGTCATTCCGCGCGTTCTGGCGACCGAATAGTTCAGATAATCGTAGAAGTCCAGGTCCACATCCGTAAAGCCGCGTCCATTCAGGGAGCTGCGTGAATTTGCATAATTCAGGTATTCGTAGCCTGCCACCGCATTTATGTTCAGTGCTGGGCTGATATCTTTATTAAAGTTAAGGGTATGGGTCAACTGCTGGTTTGTTTCTGAATTGTTACCCACAAAGGCAAAGCCGTTTTTGATCTGGGCCGGATCAATCATGCCCGCAATGTACCTACCCTTTCTGTTTCCAGTCTGGCGTGTTATGGCGTAAACCATCTTGTATTCCAGATCCCTGGTTAGCTTGTAGGATGGCGCTATGCTAGCCACCATTGTATTCACAACCGCCACATCCTTGTATGCTTTCAGTGATGCAAGTGGATTGATGATGGAGGGACTCACGTAGGTCAGGGAATCGCTGTTTACGGTCAGAGGACGAGTAGGGTTCCATGTTAATGCCTGCGAAATCACATTCCCGGTAAAACCTACACCGGCATCTATCGGCGCAAGATTTTCATCTGTCTGGGTGAAGAGTAGATTAAAATCGACACCGAGTTTTTTGCTGTCCAGAAATTTAAAACTACTGTTCAGACTAGCCGTGTACTTTTTTAGTCTCGACGTTTCAATAATCCCTTTCTGGTCCATGTAACCCGCTGAAATCCGGTACTTCCCATTGTCATTGCCGCCTGTGATTGCCAGGGAGTAATTTTGAACGGGAGCCACCCTGGTTATGGCATCGAAGGCATTGACGTTTCCACCAAAATCAGCTCCTGCAAGATCGTTCGGCGCGTAGAAGTTAACCGCCTGCCTGAATTCGTCGGCATTTAAAACTTCCGGTTTTCTGAGCAAACTGGAAAAACCCGTCGAGGCATTAAAACTAACCGTTGGCGCCCCGGAAGTGCCTCTTTTGGTGGTAATGATCACAACACCGTTAGCTCCGCGCGAGCCGTAAATTGCTGTTGCAGAGGCATCTTTAAGGATGTCCATTGTCGCAATGTCATTTGGGTTAAGATACGCTAGCGGGTTTCCTCCATCCGATCCAAAGCCGCCGCTTCCGCCGGGACGCGCCGAGCTGCCAGACAGCGGGATTCCATCCAAAACGAACAAAGGATTGTTGCCCGCCCGGATCGAGGAATTTCCCCGGATCCGTACCGTCGTTGCTCCGCCAGGCTGGCCTGTGTTGTTAATGACCATTACACCCGGGGTTCGTCCCTGGATTAGCTGATCAGGCGAAGTAATCACACCTTTGTTGAAGTCTTTGGATTGCAGGGACACCACGGAGCCTGTGACATCCTTTTTCTTGACAGCGCCGTAACCAATTACGACCACTTCATCGAGTCCCTTCACGTCTTCTTTCAGGACTACGTCAACTTTCGCTTCGCTTCCCGTAAGCACCTCTTGTGATGAAAAGCCGACAAAGCTGAATACGAGCGTGGTCGCCGGCGCGACTGAAATTACGTATTTGCCCTCTGCATCGGACGAGGTGCCTTTCCCGGTCCCTTTCGCAATGACAGAGACTCCTGGCAGGGCCTTGCCGTTTGCATCCCTTACAGTTCCGGAAATGGGCACGTCTTGTGCATAGACGCTTCCAAGGATAAAATGCATCAATGCCGCCAGCGCCGTGAGTCCTCTTTTTGTAATAAGTGAGCGCCTGGTGCTCTTTTTACAGAAATCATTGGGAGGAAAGAATAGGTTTACCATGTAATAATTGGTTGTGTTAAATATTACTTAAAATGCGGGTTTCCTGAAACGCCCCGAAATGGGGGATTTGCTTGTTTCAAGTATTGATAGACGGATAGACGCAACAGCGATTGAATGCAATGGCTCTCACTCCGGCTGCGCAAAATTGAATGATGTGGAGTTGTCAACAAATACTTTTAAATAGGTATATTTCTATAAAATGCCGGAATAATAAAGGTATTTGACCGGCGAAGTATCTGTCGGATGAACGGCTATAGGAAACTACGACTACATTAACCGACTAATGCATTCAACAATTTTTTCTATCGAATCCTGCTTGTGAATACATGCGGCGATGTTCATGCTTTGAAACTTTTTAAGTTCTGACGTCGAAACATCGCCAGCATAAATGACTAATTTAGTTTGTGGGAATTGATTCCCAATCGTAACGATGTCTGCCATATTTACAGGCTCTTTATCTGTGTCAAAGCCCAGGAATGTCACTGACATATCGATTTTCGATAAAGGATCAAAAGCCGTATTGCGACAGCTGACTTCGTAGCATTTTACGGCTGGTAAATTGGACTCTACTATTAATCTTAATCCTAATCTTAACAGTGGCCTTTGGTCAATAATGAGTAGATTCTTCATGCAATGTTCTGTTGAATTATAGTTAATTCGAAAACTATATTACCGAACGAGCATTGGCAATAGTAAACTATGCAATGGGTGAAATGGGTTAGGGAAAAGGAGATATGGTTTAGAAAGTATCAAGCTTTATAGGACTAGGATTTGTACCAATCCATTATATCTTTCTTTTTATCTTTCGAAATTGGTATGAATTCACCATTTCTCATCAAAAGCATCCCGCCATCTCTGACAACTACCTTGTCAATGAAAGTTGTATTCACTAAATGTGATTTGTGAGGTCTGAAAAACCCAAAAGGTGATAGAATTTGTTCGTAATTTTTTAATGTTTTCGAAGTAAGGATTTTCAGACCGTCAATGAGGTGAAAGTTGGAGTAGTTATCATGCCCGGTGATGTTGACAATTTGATTAATGGTAATCAGGTTAATCCCGTCCGAGGTTGCTATGGGGAGTTTGTTGTTCTGCATTCCCATCAATTCTGAAATTTGCGGCCTCCACTGTGCGGTAGCTTTTGTAGATTTGAGCGAACTTTTTAGTTTGATGATCGTTTCAAGTAATTCTCGCTCTTTGACTGGTTTTAGAATGTAGTCAAAAACACGCTGTTTGATGGCCGTAATGGAATATTGAGAGTAAGCAGTCACATACACCGTCGGTATCCCGGTATGTTTGATATTGTCCAATAGGTCAATACCATTGAGTTGGGGCATTTGAATATCCAAAAAAAGAATATCAGGAGCTTCCTCCCAGATAGACCTGTAACCGACAAGGGGATTTGTAAAACATTCTATTTTATCGAACATATCGGTTAAGTCAATAATCTTGGCCTTGAGTATATCCGCAGACCTGGGTTCATCGTCAATGATATAGGCAGTTGCCATTAGTCAAAATTTTAATAGCGGCAGGGTTAAATTTACACTCGTACCAGAATGCTCAGTTAATTCGGTGATATCGATTCTAGCATCTACATCGTAGACTTCGGACATAATATCTAACCGTTTCTTCGTAAGTGCAATGCCAAAATGACCGCCACGACGATAGGTGGTTCGATTAGGCCCTTGAGTTGCAAGAAAGCCGATGCCATTATCTTCGACCCGAATTTTTAAGAGATTATCCGAGGAAGTAGATAGCATGACGCAAATTCTCCCTCCTCCTGAAATCATATTTAGAGCGCCATGCTTGATGGAATTTTCAACTATGGGTTGAATCAATAGCGGTGGGACGTGAACTTTTAGGGTATCGAAATCTTCCGGTATTATGACGTCAAACACGAAATGATGATCGGTTCTGGATCTCTCAAGCGCAACGTATAGCTCGACGATCCGCATTTCATCCATCACTGGGATAAGTCGTTCAGGCGACTTTTCGATGACAAGCCTGAGCAAATCACTGAAGTCGAATAATACTTTACGTGCAGAACTACAATCGTTTGTGTAAAGGAATGAGTCAATTAGATTTAAACAGTTGAAGATAAAATGTGGATTGAGACCCTTTTGGAACACTGACATTTCGGCCTCGTGAGCCTTGGTTTTCAAATCAGAGCTTTCTTGTAGTATCTGATACTCTCGTTTTGTAAATGCTGCTATAATAAACAAATTGCTAACACCTACACCTAGTAGCATCGGGAAAGCTTGATAAAATTCATAGCCGTTAATCTGCCGACCATAGGATGCGAGGGTCAGGCCAAAACCGGCAAAAACAAATATGATTAAACAAACAAGTCCCAAGGCAATAATCCGGAATGCACCCGTTATCTCGGTCCTTATGCGAACTAAGTGAGCGACCAAAAAGCTGATAATGAGGCAAGCGAAAATGATGCAGGTGTCATTGATTAGGTAGTAACGATCCGTGATTTGCGTTGCAAAAAGTGTCAGTATTCCAATGAAGCCCGAGATCGCGGCCAGTCGGCCGATAAATATATAATTGA
Organism: uncultured Dyadobacter sp.; assembly: GCF_946482605.1. The sequence continues at coordinate 439,343 of NZ_CAMLSE010000001.1, forward strand.
GCCTTTCCCATCTGCCGGAACGATAGAAGAAACGAACCGAGAATAGTAAGCAGGACATACTTAAAAAAAGGAAGAATTTATCCAGGTATATGGGAATCAGTGGATTGTGAATGGGTCCGGAGTCTATGTTAATTGGATATTCGTAATAAAGCAGGGCAAAAAAGCATAGAAATAGTATGTGGGCGCTTGCGTGGAAGATGTAGGCCGGGTCTCTCGACATCGCGTATTTCATTAAAAGAAGAACGATTGTCGTCAATGAAATCCCTAAGAATGGCAGAGTTATATTCGAATACTTTTCTGCCGATGCCCTCAGTGTCGAAAGCGCTATTACAAGTTCAGGTTTAGATTTAAGATCTGCGCTTAGTTTAGAAAAGCAATAATTGTTATGTTTCCTGCATACAACTAAAAAGGCGGTGGTAGTGTCGGACGGGAATGCATCGAAAAGCTTTACATAGGCACGCTCTTTCTCTTGACTTGGACTGAAATTGACATACTTGCCAGCCGATCGCGTTTTTATCCAGCGCTCTCGATCCTTCCTGTAAACTTCGATGTGATCTTGATATCCCGTAAACAGGTATCTCCGCGATGTATCGGCAAGTAATACCGAATAAGGGATATACATCCAAACCGACGTTCCAGGACTAAACATTGGAGTGCTTGGTGAATTAGCTAAAGGGGTTGAGGGGAGGAGTGACTTTATTTTTGCCGGATCGTTTGCATACAGCGGTTGTCCATAGACGCACATAATTTTGTTTAATGTCTTAGGAGTTTTATTCACACAAGTTGCGGATGTGGGACGACTTCCGACGGTGATAATTAGAAGGAATAAAACTAATTTCACTTGGACTTCTTTCAGCATCGATTGGTGAATCAACTTTTCAACTTGAATTTGAGTTAAAGGAAAGTAGCTTAAATAAATCAGTATGCCAACAAAGTCGACATCCTGACCAAAATTGTACCCTTACAACGTCCATTTATTTCAATTTTTAAAAAAGTAGAGGTAAATTGGTGAATCCCTATAACTTATTTTAGAATCATGCAAACTTAGATCAAAGGATCTATTTGCCAAATACCTTATTATTTGTATTTTTGTTTCTCTTACTACAACATTTAAGGTATTTTGCTGGACTATTTTCTTTGCAGATTAGCCCTACGATACTGTCAATAATCTATCTCCAATTTTGCCTTCATTTTGGCACATGAATAAAAGGTATATTTTTTGGAGCGCTGCTTTGCATTGTTTCCTGTTGGAAAACACATAGAAAAATACCATGTTCGAGGTATTTTTAGCCCGAGTATTTCGCGTAGCTTTGTTGCAAGAAATAAGGGTTTATATTCGGTTCCATTAACTGCTCGCTAAACGTCAGTTACGTTATAAGCAGCGGAAACCTGAATGTGCAGGTTGGGTGCGAAAGAGGGTGCTCTGGTGTTGTATCACTTTCATGATTTTGGCTACTGCGTTGGAATCGTTCGCCTTACCGCCGAAAATACCGGCTTCTGGATAGTATTACCAGGTCGTTTATATCAAAGCACTTTCTTACCCAGAATCTCAAATCCAACTGAACAACCCGGCGTCCGTTTTTCATGAGTAACCGGTGGTTTCGAAATGGATCAAGGTCAGCTTGTCACCGCGTATCCAATTGGGGTTGCGGCTGCGCTATAAGAATTATTAAGAACGCGTGAACCTAACCTATATTAGTAGTACCCATTGGCTCATTTAATTAATCTTAAAACCTTTACGGACAGCCGCGGTAGCCTTACCGTCATAGAACGCGTGATCCCGTTCGAAATCAAGCATATTTTTTACGTCAATGGCCACGATTATTTTGGAAATGGCGAGGACAGTCTGCAACGTACGAAACAGGCGGTCATTTGTCTGAAAGGGAGCTGCCTGATCACCAGCCATTCGGGTACCGATGAACAACATTTTATCCTTAACACAGCTGACCAATGCCTTTTGCTTGCACCGGACGACAAGCATGAGATACTGCAAATTGCCGAAGGGTCGATCCTGATGATGCTGGCCTCTGAGCCATTCAAGCAACCGAAATTGGTGGGGGAATTACATCGGTGCGAAATGGAGGATTAGTCTACCAGGTTGTGCAGAACGCTTTCATCTAAAACAGTAAACATGATTAGAGTAAGGATGATACTGGTAGTTTTATCGATATCAGTCGTGCAGTTGTCCTGTATTAATGAGCTGGGAGTATCCGGGCCTACGATTGAAGGAAGGAAGCGCAAAAACAAGGTGAGCGTCAAATATCCATATCGATCTCATCAGTATAAGCTCCTGAAAAAACCTGGCTGATGTCCATAGTGATGTTCTCGAAGAGACATACAAGCCATCTCAGTGACCATTGCCGGCAACTCAATTAGCGTTAACAATATTGCCACTTTGTTGATTACCATTACAACATTTCCCCGTCCTTACCGATGATGTTAGCGTTTCGCTACGACAACATCATCGGTGAGAGGGCAGTCAAGGGGTAGTCGTCACAGCCAAAGATAATTACGTTTAAGTAGGGCCTGGAAGCGTGTGGAATATTGCGCGATCTGCGCTGACCTTCCAGAACTCAATACCGCATCGATTGACTATTCCTGCTTCTCGTAACCTTTTGCGATTGTGAGATAACCAGCCAATTTTTTTTGAACCATATCAATTGAAAAAAATGGCAAAACTATAACGAAGGACAGCGCTGTTGAGATAGCTAATACCAGCGCAATTAGGATCCTGCAAAATGTTTCAAAGAAGGTATTCATTTGAATCGATGTAAATATAATGCTGAAAGAAAATGAAATAAAGTTATAAATTATGTAATCCAAAAATCGGTACCTTACAAAAGAATAATTGCTACAATTTTATCTGACTGCCGGTGATAGATAATATCTAATTAGTTAACTTAAAATGAGTGCTAATTCGATTTTTAAGAATGTATGAAGCTGTGTTTTTTTTGATTTATGTCAAGCGGCATTAGTAATTATTAATGACAAAAGTTGATGAACTTTACTATCATATTTTTTTCATTTTAACTGGGTCAAAAAATTTGAACATAGTTTTTTGTCATTTCTGCCGGTATTGAATTATCGACACATGTTCGCAGTGTTCACTGTTTGGTCAGCGGTAGATTTTATCAGCCAGCCTTTTCTATTTGCAAAAAGTTGAATGCTTTGTCCATGTACTACTACTTTATTGCATTGATTAAAATTTCCCCAATAATTCGATAAGAAAAAGAGACAATCTTTGCGCACTGCGGAAAGATTGTCCAAAATTACAAACTCAACGTTCTGCTTCTCATACTTACCCCTATGAGCACAAAGGTCTGACGTAAAATTATTATTTAAAATACCTTCAAAAAGGTAGATATGGTGCTTGCTATAACTTAGGAGAGGCATTAGTCAATTCCCATATATAATAACTCATAATTGTACTTATTTGGGCAGCACCTATTATTAGGTGAAGGATTTGATTCCACCGGCCGTACCGCTGCGTTGGAGTATCGTCGAACAGGAGAGTTACGTGCGTTGAGGCCGGGAGTTTTTTGAAGATCAAACACTTAGATTCCATTCCTCGATTGAGGAAAGTATGGCCTCGTAGAAGGTAGATATTCTGCTATTTTCCGGCGTGGTTCAGTATCTCGAAAACGCCCACGATTCTCTGGAAAAAATCAAAAATTATGATTTCAAACACATTCTTATCGACCGCACTGCATTTATTCAGACCGACCGCCCTGACCGGCTGACACTCCAATTGGTGCCGCCGGAGATTTGCGAGGCGCATTACCCGGCCTGGTTTTTCAACGAAAGGCGGTTTCTCAAACATTTCGAAGGTTGTGACATCAAAATGGAGTTCGAATCATTTGTGGAAGGCGAGCAGGAAATTGAGATCGACCATGTGAAATCGGGCTACGACAAAGGTTTTTCCTGATCAGACGCTGAGCAGTACCTTGTTTGCTTTGCCTGCTAAGGATTTTATTATCCAGACGGGTGCGAATGGCGCTGAGTAGATCTTTGAATTGGATAGTCATGATAGTGTGTAACACTTGTCGATTTGAGTGAGAATTACCTTCGATGGACTATGCAATTTGATGGGGCGGACAGGAACATTAACATGATTGGTTTAGCTGGGAGGCCAGACAGACCTGATTCATTGAAGGATTAGTCGCCTTTACAAGGAAGCAATAGTGGGTTCGATTTGGTTTTGATTTGACCAAGCTAAACAACCATTTTATTCAATCACACGGTAGTGGTTCGGCTAGGTCGTTACAGACTTTAGCGATAAATTTGCATGCGGTTGTAGCCAACAAGTCTAGGTGAGCAATTCGGTGAGCAGATCTTCTTCGACTCTCTGCATCTCCACTGATTGAAAAATCAAATCTTTCAAAAGCCCGTAAAATCAATTTGCGGGCTTTTGCTTTTTTCCGCCATTCCGGATTCAGACGCGAGGGACGAATTCGGCTGGAATGAATGTTATTGGTTTTTAAGTGCGAAACTAGGGAGTCTGACTTGGGTGAGGGTTTGGTGGGAGAAAAATGGATCAAAATTAAACGTCAAAAACGGACATCGCTTCTCGGATTCCTTTATTTGTATCTAAGAAGAATTCCTCCCTACTCAACTTCACTTTTGAGGGCGAACTGTTCACATCGGTTGGCTTGTGCGTTCACAAAAAGTCATTAAAGTGTAACATCGGCCATGCAACACTTGAGTTTAGCATACATCTTTCATTGTGATTACGCAATGACTCATTCAAATGTCTATAATTTATCCATATGCTTTGTGTTCAACGTCCCGTTCTAATCTGTTTCTTCCTACTCTTTGGTATAAATGTATTCACAAGCGCTCAGGACGATCTTCTTTCGACAGCGGCTATGCAGAAAGATTTTCAGTTCATTCGAGAACAACTGTTTAACGTACATGCCAATCCGTTTTCGCAACTAACGAGGGAAAGGTATGAGGCATACCTGGATTCGCTGGAGACCGGCTTAAACCAGCCGTTGCCGGTTGCTAACTTTCAGCTCAAGGCGAGCCTTGCTTTGATACCGCTCGGAGATGAGCACGCAGCGATATCCATTCGAAATGCGAACGCGCAGAAAAAAGCTCCGAGCTGGGCCGATAGTGTGGCCACCAACATATCTTATCAGCGGCTGGGTAACATCGGTTATATTTTTGCACGTTCCTTTGCGACAAGAGGAAGCAAGGATTTGCCTGTCTATGAGCGTTGTATCGACAGCATTTTTGTAGTAATCCGTCGTGATGGAGTTACGCGGCTTGCGATTGATGTAAGTAGCAATGACGGCGGAGCATCCGCGGTAGGCAATATGATCATCAAGCACATCTTCCAAAAACCTTACAGGAATTATTCCATGAGTTGGAAGCGCAGCGAAGCATATCTGGCCAAACTGACTTCATGGGGATTCAAGGATGAGACTTATCGAAAAGCCGCACCTGGTGAAATACTGCACTTCCCCTCCGGAACAGTTGTTCCGGGCAAGGTACCCCATTCATTTAAAGGAAAAGTGATTGTCATCATCGGCCCGGAGACGTTTTCCAGTGCGATCATGTTCGCAACACTCGTGCAAGATAATAACATGGCGACATTAGCCGGAGAGTCCCCTTTGAACGGTCACCCGACCCATTTTGGAGAAATGTACTCGACCGCTCTTCCCAATAGCCAACTGGAATTACGTTTTGGAGTCAAAGAATGGGTGCGGCCTGCCGGACGTGGTCATGAGAATAAACTGGTGCCAGATATTCCATGCAAACTGCCAATCAATGGAGACCGCATGAGAGTTGTTAAACAGCTTGAATGGTAGGATTTGCTGAATGGGGGTCATTGCCTCCGATTATTCGATCTGATCCCTCCAAATAATCCGGTGGTATTCCTGTACTTCAATCTTAGGAACTGTTATTCCGTTTCTGATCACGCATTTTATGTTTTTGAAAAAAGTTAGAATCAAATGCTTACCTTGACGTATTCCTAAACATCCCAAATGCCTGCCTATGTTAAGCGATAAAACGATGTACGGCCTGATTGTGCTTGTCTACTGTTGTCTTTTACTGGCACATCTTTGGCCGTTTCTATCTCAGAGATGGGTTGCGTATTCCCAAGGCAAATCGGTCGGTGAGGTTCCCAGGCCGGCCAAAAGCAAACTTCTCACAGGCAGCTTGGCATTTCTGAGCGGAGTACTATGGATTTGGCTTTATTTCAAACACTGATTTTTGTCGCTTATTACATCCTCTATATTTATGAAAGTTAAATGCCTGATCTACGAAACAGTCATTGCATTCATTAGCTGTATAGGGTTGGCACATTCGCAGCCTTCCGGGACGACAACCAAAAATATAGATTTTCAAGTATTAAAGTTCAAGCCATCTACAGGGGACAGCGTCTCTTACGAGTACGGGTTTCTGAAAGTGCCTGAAAATCGCAGTGACGCTAATACCCATGACATCGAGCTTGCTGTGTTAAGGTTAAAAGCCCAAAAGCCGACCACACACTCTCCAATCTTATTTTTGTCCGGCGGGCCGGGCGAGTCCGCAATCAGCTACATTCAGGAAGAGTATTTTCAAACACTTATTTTCGACCTCCAACAGGATCATGACATCATTCTGCTCGACCAGCGCGGTTCCGGCAGGTCTAAGCCCAGTTTAGGTTTTCCTTTACCGGCGGCGGATAACAAGAATATTTTCTTGAATGAAAAGCGCGCCATAGAGCTTCACAATGAGGCTGCCGCGATCGGGCTTGCTGATTTCAAGAAAAGGGGCATCGATATCAGAGGGTATAATACCATTCAAAATGCCGAAGACCTGGATGATTTGCGGGTTGCATTGAAAATCGAGAAAATCAATCTGCTTGCATTCAGTTACGGTACTCACCTAGCACTTGCTCTCGCCAGGAAGCACGCATCTTCCATTGATCAGATGATTTTAATAGGCACTTCTGGGCCAAATCACATGCATCACCTGCCATTTAATTATGACAAACAGTTAGCCAGCATCTCTGCTTTGGCATTGCGGGATTCTGCGATCAATGGCCAGGTACCTGATATGATGAAGCTTCTGAAAAGCCAGCTGGCAAAACTTGCTGCTAACCCCATTGTGATTCCAATTAAAGACCAGAAATCAAAAAGGGTAGTGCAAGTCCCAATCGGAAAATTCGGACTTCAGTTGATCCTCAGATTAGATGCAGGCGACAGTAACGACTTTATTTATTTCCCAGCGATGCTCTATGGAATGGAGCACGGCGACTACCGGATATTGCAGCGGTACGTCGAGAGGCGCTACAATCAGTTTAACGGGGGATTCGGTTCCGGAATATCTGCTATGCGCCAGGCATCAGGAGCGACCGCCGGGAGGTATGTGCAAATCATGGATCAGGGGAAAACCGCGATCCTGGGAAACAGCATGAATATTCCGGACATCTTTGGAGGCTGGCAAAATATCGATGTCGGAGATGCTTTTCGCGCATTATTTAAATGCGATGTGCCGACATTGTTTGTCAGCGGCACACTGGATAGCAATACGCCGGTTTCAAATGTGGAAGAATTGCTCCCATGGTTTACTAAGGGCCGGCAGCTAACCGTAGAAAATGCAGGGCATGAAGATATGTTGCCCAACGCCGAAGTTCAACATGAGATCAAGCGATTCTTTCGAAAACTGGAAGTATCGAAAGGATCTATTTCACTTTCCAAACCCCGTTTCGTTTCATTCTTTTAAAGTGATGCGTCAATGTCTGAGAACATAACCAGCAATAGGTAAGACACACTGTTTCTTAGGCAGATCTGCCGAGAATGCCTGGCTGCCAATCACGAACAACCTTCCGATCCTGACCGTCTGCATTGCTGCGAATATTTGCGTTGTTCGATAGTAAGTATTATAAAAATTACAAGAAAAAACATAGTAGTTAAGGGCAATTCCCGCTTTTGACCGTCAAACTCTCTGATAGCGGAAAAAGATTTGCAACGGGATATCGACATATGGAATGCGTTTCGGTCGGGGGACAAAGGCGCCTTTGCGACAATTTATGCGTTGCATTTCGACGCATTGTATTCCTATGGCAAGCGTTTTATCGCCGATGAAACCCGTGTGGAGGACGCCATTCAAGACCTTTTTATCAACCTTTGGCGCAGTCACGCCAACGTGTCCCCGGTAGATAATATCAAGTTCTATCTCTTCCGCAGCCTCCGCCGGGACATCTACCGCATCACCGAAAAGGAGAAGAATTTCCCGAAAGTGGAGCTGGACGCTTTCCTGCACGAGTACGACCATCCCGGCGAGGAGCATAGCATTCACGACGACGAAAAAGAGCTCGCCCAAAAGCTCGCAGCGGTGCTTCAAAACCTCCCCAAACGCCAGCTGGAAGCGATCACACTACGCTATTATGAAAATTTCAGCATCAGCGAGATCGCCGAAATTATGGACGTTTCCGATAAGACGGTCCGCAACACGCTCCACAATTCCCTGACCTTGCTCCGCAAGAATTCCCGCCTTTTCTATACGGTCTTCGAATTGGCGCTGGCGTTTATCTGGCATTGATGCCGCGTTTCCGCACGCTCAGCCGTATTTATCAGCTTTTTAGAAAAAATATTAAAATTCTTTGGGTCAACCAGGATTAAGCCTCCTTTGTATGTATATAATGCAAAAGTGAGATGGCGAACAATTACGGTGACTTCAAGGCTGAGGATTTTTTAAGGGACGATCGCTTCCGCCGTTGGATGGCTTCCGGCGGGGAGGAAGAGGCCGGTTTCTGGGCGGATTTTCAGCAGCAATATCCTCATCGATCCGGTGAGCTCAGGCTGGCGCGGTCGCTGTGGGCGTCGCTGCACGGAATGCGCGAGCAGCCGGAGCCGGGGCTTCGCGAAAAAGTGTGGGCGAATGTGGCCGGAGCGGTGGACGAGGCCGGGCCGGAAATGGTGGCCGAACGCCCCGCGCGGCCATTATACCGCTGGTGGATGGCTGCTGCGGCGATATTGATCGCGGGCGGGCTTGCTTGGAATTTTCGCGGGACGTTTAGAGGCGAACCGTTAGTGTACCGCGAGCAGGTTGGCGTAGCCAGCGTTCCGTTGAAGGAAGAAATCAATGCAAGCGCCAAACAGCAGACCATCCGGCTCGCCGATGGCTCCACGGTGCAGCTGAAACCCGGCAGTAAGCTCAGCTATTCCAATTTTTCCGGCAATGAAAGGGTGGTATACCTCGACGGCGAGGGCTATTTCGATGTGGCCAAAAATCCCGCTAAACCATTCATCGTATATGCCGGGCGCATTGTTGTGCAAGTGGTGGGTACCAGCTTTCGTGTGACTTCCAACACGGGCAAAACCAAAAGCCAGGTGGCGGTGACGTCGGGTAAGGTCAAGGTGTTTGCGGCGGGGAAGGCAGGGAAAGGTAACGAACCCGTGTTCCTCATTCCGAACCAGCAGGTGGTGTTCGATGCAAACACCCAGGCATTTGCCAAAGGCCTTGTAGATCAGCCCGTTCAGGTGAGCGGTACGGGCCAGACAAAGGAGTTTTTCTTTGACAATACCTCCGTGGAAAATGTGCTTCATACCATTGAAACGGCTTATGGCGTAACGATCCGCCACGATAATGCGGCCTTTGCGTCGTGCAAGCTCACCGCGCCGCTGGGCGATATGCCGATGTTTCGTAAGCTGGACATTATCTGCCAGACGGTAGGCGCTACCTATGAAGTATTCGGGACTGAAATCGTCATTACAGGAGGCGCTTGCGACCTCTGACCACGCTAAACTAAAATTCAACCCAAGAACCCCAGCACCATGACCAGACATTAGCCCCATTTAACCCAAAAAACAAAAAACCGGAAGCGCTGCCACGCGTCCGGTCCTGAATGATTCCCCACCATCGCGAAATGACTTTCCTGCCAGGCAATGCCCGCGGCAGGAACCGGGAATCCTATGTTCCATTTCAAAACATTTAAAACAAAACACGGGTAAAAATATGCAAAAGTTTTTCAACACGGTCCCCAAACCGTTGCACATCATGAAAATACTAGGTGTTCCCATAGTCATCCTCCTTTCGCTGGCGACGCTCGCCTTTGCCAGCGACGGAAGTGCGCAGGATTTGATGAAAAGAACCGTGACGGCGCAGTTCAGCAATCGCGAGATCGCGAAGGCGCTGACGATGATCGGGCACAAGGCCAATGTGAAATTTACCTACCTCCCCGGCATTTTCCCGCCGGACGCGAAGGTATCGGTGAAAGTAAAGAACGAATCGCTCGAAAACGTGCTCCGCGACCTTTTGGAGCCTTATAACATTGGTTACCAGACGAGCGGGGAGTTTATCATTCTCCGGAAAAACAGCTCCGGCGCCAAGCCTGGCCCGAAAGACGAAGCCCGTGTGCACCAGGATATTACCGTAAGCGGCAAAGTGACCGACGATAAAGGTGAGGCCCTGCCAGGCGTGAGCATTATCCTCAAAGGCACCCAGCGCGGCACGGTGACGGACGTGGACGGCGGCTTTACATTCAATATCCCCGACCAGTCGGCGGTGCTGGTATTCAGCTACGTGGGTTATTCGCAGAAAGAGGTGACCGTAGGCAGTCAGACGACTTTCAATGTGCAGCTTGCCAATGATAACAAGGTGCTGGAAGAGGTGGTGGTGGTGGGTTATGGGGCTATCAAGAAAGCGGATGTGACGGGCGCGATCGCTTCGGTGGACAATACTAAAATCGCCCGCGCGGCCACGCCCGACGCTACCGGTGCATTGCAGGGACAAATGCCGGGTGTGGTGGTGGTGAAGAATGTGGGCAAGCCGGGGAGCGGTTATAATATCAATATCCGAGGTATCAGCTCCATCGGCGGCTCCAATTCGCCCCTGTACGTGATCGACGGCATTCCCTCGACGGCAGGTATCAATGAGCTGAACCCGGCCGACATCGAGAAGATCGATATTTTGAAAGATGCTTCCGCCACGGCCATTTACGGCTCGCGCGGCGCGAAAGGGGTAGTGATCGTAACGACCAAACGCGGTAAATCGGGCAAAACGACCATTTCCTATGACGCCTATGCAGGGGTACGCACACCCACGCATCTGCCCGAGATGTTCGACGGCCAGGAATATGTGGCATATCGCACCGAGATGTTTAAAGCGCAGGGAAAGGATGTTTCCAGGAACAATTCGGCCTTTTTCACACCCGACCAATGGCGGAATATCGATGAAGGCAAGTTTACCGACTGGCCGAAGCTGATACTCAAAAACGGCCTGCAAATGAACCACAACATCACGGCCAGCGGCGGCGATGAGAAAACCCGCTTCGCGATCAGCGCGGGGCTTTTGCAGGAAGACGGGAATGTGAAACCCGAAAGCTTCAAGCGCTACACGCTCCGCGGTAATGTAGACCGCCAGATTACCGACAAATGGAAAGCAGGTTTGAATATTTATTTTTCCCAAAACCTGCAAAACCTCGGCAGCTCCGAAGCGCTGCGCTCGGCTTACCGCCTGCCGCCGATGACCTACCCATACGACGAAACCGGCGCGCCCGCATTCCGCGTGTACACGACGAATGCAGTGACTAACCCGACGTTCGACCAGGAGAATGAGATCCGTCAGGTGCGCAATGCCCGCACGTTCGGGAATATTTTCGTGCAGTTCGAGCCGGTGAAAGGCGTGACTTTGAAATCGACGATTTCGCCGAATTACTCCACGGAGAGGAGCGGATTTTACTTTGGGCCGCTCTCCAAGCAAAGCCTCGGCGGCTCGGTACCGACCCAGGCCGGCAACGCCAGCAGCGAGCAGCTCACATGGGTTTGGGACAACCAAGCCACTTACGACCGGCAGTTCGGCGAGCACAAGCTCACCGCCACCATCGTGCAAAGCATGCAGAAAGACCGCATCGAAACCAGCAACATTACCGTGGACGGCATTCCGTACAAATCGCTTTGGTACAACCTCGCCACGGGTGGCCGCGTGCTGGCTTATGGCTCGTCCTACACCAAAACCACGCTCGCTTCGGCTATGGGCCGGGTGAATTATAGTTTCAAAGATAAATACCTGCTCACCGCCACCGGCCGCTGGGATGGCTCTTCGCGCCTGGCGGAAGGCAACAAATGGGGTTTCTTCCCGTCGGCTTCGGTTGCGTGGAGGCTTTCGGAGGAGCAGTTTATTAAACAAATACACCAGATCACCGACCTGAAACTGCGCGTGAGCTACGGCGTGACCGGCAATGACCGCGTGAATGCCTATTCTACGCAGGCGGCATTGGGACAGACGTTCTATGATTTCGGCGGCAATTTCGCGCAAGGCTACGCGCCCAATCAGCTTCCGAACAAGAACCTGACCTGGGAAACGACGCGGGAAGTGAATGTCGGCCTGGATTTCGGGTTTTTCAATAACCGCATTACGGGTAGCGTGGATGTGTATAACCGATTGATCAACAATATCTTGCTGAGCCGCCAGCTGCCTGCGCCGTCGGGATGGGGGTCCATTATGGATAATGTGGGCAAGCTGCGGAACAGAGGTATCGAGCTGGGTATCAGTTCTATTAATGTAGTGGCAGGCAAGTTCCAATGGAAGACCGACATTGTTTTCGACTCCAACAAAAACCGCATCCTGGAACTGAACGGCGGCAAGAAGGACGACGTGGGCAACAGCCTGTTTATCGGCCAGCCGGTGCAGGTGAACTACAACTACGTATTCGACGGCATTTGGCAGACCGCCGAGGCCGAAGCCGCGAAAAAGTACAATCAAACGCCCGGCCAGATCCGTGTGAAAGACCTGGACGGCAACGGCGTGATCAATGCGGCCGACCGGCAGATCATCGGCAAGCGCGTTCCCAGCTGGACCGGTTCGCTTGGGAATACATTCCGCTACGGCAATTTCGACTTGTACATTCTCGTGTACACCCGCCGCGGCGAACAATACCAAAGCTCGTTCGATGCGACGCTGATGAACTACAACTCGGACTATAACCAGGTGAAAGTCGATTACTGGACGCCGGAGAACCCGTCGCAAACCTGGTTCCGTCCCGGCAATCCTGGCCCGTACACTGTGATCCCGACATTCCGCAAGGTGGATTTTACACGGGTGGGCAACATTACGCTCGGTTATAATCTGCCCAGCGGCCTCATCCAGCGACTGAAAATCAGTAACCTGCGCGTGTACGCTACGGCTACCAACCCGCTGCTGTTCACCAAATACGAAGGTTTCGACCCCGAGTGGCCTGCTACCAACACGTACGGCACGGCGGTGAGCACCTCGTCCTATCTTTTCGGCGTAAACCTGGCTTTTTAAATCCCGACATTTATGAAAAAGACATTATATATAGCAATGCTGGCGGCCGGAATGAGCCTGTCGTCCTGCCAGGACTTCCTCACCGAGGAAAATATCAGCGGCGTCACAAGCGAAAATTTCTATACGGATGCCGCAGGTTTTGAAAAACTGATCAATTCCTGCTATTCGTCGATGCGCGATGTGTACGAAACCGACCCGAAGCTTTTTTGCTGGGGCACGGACATTATCACCCGCGGCGAGATCGAGCCCGTGAGCGGTACCGTGGGCGACCGCGTGGTGCGCGCCACGCAGCTGAACGAGTACCGGACGCTTTCGTCGGACAACTCGGCGGTGGAAGAGCTGTTTTCCAACCTGTATGCGGGCATTCAGCGATGCAACACGGCCATTAACAAGGCGGCCACGATCCCGGGCCTGACCGAGGCCGCGCGCAGCAAGCGGGTAGGCGAGGTACGGTTTATCCGGGCTTACTACTATTATTTACTGGCGGAGAATTTCGGGGGTGTGCCTATTGTAAAAGAGGAGATCAATACCGCTGTGACGCATTTTGAGCCGAACACCGAGCAGGCCGTTTATGACTTTATCCTGGAAGACCTCAATGCGTCGGTGGCCAGCGTGGACCCCACTACGGCGGAGTTCGGGCGGGTGACGCAGGGCACGGCGAAGCATTTGCTTTCGCTCGTGCACCTCACGCGCGGCTACAAGGCATTTGGCGGGTCGGCGGATTTTACCAAAGCCGCCCAATATGCCGAGGAGGTGATCGCGGCCGGGAGCTACAAACTGGTACCGGCATTTGCGGACGTTTTTAAATCCACCAACCAGCAGAACAGCGAGATCATTTTCTCGATCCAGTTTGACCCGACCAGCTTGAAAAATAAAACCATCGGCCACGGGCAGAACCTGTTTTTCGGCTGGCGCATTTTCCGTGAGCCCGGCTTTTACGATGGCGAATACCAGACTTACAGCCGCCGCACGAGCGATTTCATGCCTACGCAGTTTTTGTACACGCTTTACAACACGGCCAAGGATACCCGCTACGACGGCACATTCCTGAGCAAGTTCTATGCGGTTAGAGATGACAAGATCGGCAGCCAGCCTATCAAAAAAGGCGACTTGCGCTTCTATTTCCCTTATCCGGACCAGTCTTTCACGGCAGCCGATTCAGCCGCATTGAAACAGGCCAACCCGAATGTGGAAATCGTCCGTTTTGACAAATGGAAGCAGGATTTCCAGGGCATAGGAGGCGCTTTAAAATTCCCGATGATCAACAAGTTCTTCGACCCGCTCGCGAACTTTCCCGGCAACAACGAGAAGGCCTATTCCAGCACCCGCGACATCTATTTGTTCCGGTTAGCGGAAACGTATTTACTCGCTGCGGAGGCTTATTTTAAATTAGGTCAGAAAGACAAAGCCGCCGAGAAGCTGAATGTGGTGCGCCAGCGCGCCGCGGCAACCGGCCAAAGCCTGAACGTCACCGCCGCGAATGTAGACCTCGATTTCATCCTCGACGAGCGCGCCCGTGAGCTTGCAGGCGAATACAAGCGCTGGCTCGACCTGAAACGCACGCACCGCCTCGACCGCGCATTTGAGCACAACCCGCTCACCAAACTGACCAACCCCGGTGGCGTAAGTGAGAAGTACTACCTGCGCCCCATTCCGCAGTCGGTCATCGACCGGGATACGGAAGGGTATCCGCAGAATCCGGAGTATTGACCATTGTCATCCTGAGCGGAGTCGAAGGAGGGTAGCGTGATGTAAAGGGCATCTCGCAGGTCCCCTTCGACTCCGCTCAAGCTGACAATCGTTCCGTAGACGGCCGTCTAGCATTTAACCACAAAGCATCATGTTGAGAGCACTTACAATTTGTACCATTCTTAGCCTTGTATTATCGCTCCACTTAGTGAGCGGTCAAACCTTCAATGTCTCCGTCAGGAAGCTCAAAGTGCCGGCGCGTTTTGAGATGCCGGAGATCCTCGTACCCGATTTCAGCAAGGCCAAGCGCTTCGCAATCACTGATTTCGGTGCGGTAGCAGGCAATAAGGACAAAATTTCCGGGGCGATCCGCCAGGCTATCGACGCGGCGCATCAGGCAGGTGGCGGCGTGGTGGTGGTGCCGGCCGGCGAGTGGCTGACGGCCAAGGTGCATTTGAAAAGTAATGTAAACCTGCATTTGGACAAGGGTGCGGTGCTGCTGTTTTCGGAAAAGCCGGAGGATTATCTGCCGGCGGTGCATTCGAGCTGGGAGGGCATTGAATGTTACAATTATTCACCGCTGATTTATGCCTACCAATGCAAAAATGTGGCGATCACCGGTGAGGGAGAGGTGCGGGCGAAAATGGAAGTTTGGAAAGAGTATTTTGCCCGCCCGAAACCGCATATGGAGAGCATTAAGCGGCTTTATAACCTCGCGCAGGATCACACCCCCGTGGAGCAGCGGCAGATGGTGAACGACACGGCGCATTTGCGGCCGCAGTTTATCCAGTTCAACCGGTGCGAAAATGTGCTGATGGAAGGCTTTACGATCACTAACAGCCCGTTCTGGACGATCCATCCTTATTTGTGCAAAAATGTCGTGATCAGCCGGTTGAAGGTGTACGCGCATGGGCATAACAACGACGGCGTGGACCCCGAAATGAGCCAGAACGTGTTCATCACCGATTGCGTGTTCGACCAGGGCGACGATGCGATTGCCATCAAAGCCGGCCGTAACCCGGAAGGCTGGCGGCTGAAAACGCCTTCGAAAAACATCGTGATCCGCAACCTGACGGTCAAAAACGGGCACCAACTGGTGGCGATCGGCAGCGAGCTTTCGGGCGGGATCGAGAATGTGGACATTTCGCAGTGCCAGGTGGTCGACGGCGCGAAACTCAACCATTTGCTTTTTATTAAAACCAATGAAAGAATGGGGGGCTATGTCAAAAACATCTACGCCTCGAACCTGACCGCCGGGAAAATAGACCTGGGCGTACTGGGCATCGAAACCGACGTGCTCTACCAATGGCGCACGCTCGTACCGACCAAAATCCGCAAACTGACGTCGATTTCGGACATTTACCTGAGCAATATTTCGGTGAAGGACGTGAAGTTCGAGTCGCGCATTTTGGGGCAGAAAGAGCTGCCGGTTAAAAACGTATCCATGAAAAACATCACGACCGGCAAGGTGCAGGAACAAAAGGAAATCCACGAAAACGTCCTCGATTTTCAGCATTGAAAGCGGGGCGTGTTATTTCAGTTCTAATGAAAATATTGCGCTTTAAGATGTGTTCGGCTGCTGCATTAGTAGCTGTATTGTTTATATCAAATGCGACCCGCGCGGCCCGGTTCGACTTCGTCACTGCCCACGCCAAAGTTTCGGTTTACTACCAGCAAGGCGGCCCTAAACTCGATTCGATCGCGGCGCATTTGCTGGCGGCGGACATTGAGCGGGTAAGCGGGTATTTGCCGAAAGTGGGCACCGACCTGGCCAATGCCAGCGGGAATGTAATCGTACTCGGTCGCGCCGGTTCGGAAATTGTCGGGCGCCTGGGAAAGCAGGCCGCCGATGGCGCATTGGCAGGGCAGTGGGAGCGGTATTCGCTGCGTGTTTTGAATAAACCTTTGAAAAACATCACACAGGCACTGGTGGTAGCCGGCAGCGACGTGCGCGGGACGGCCTATGGTGCATTTGCGATTTCCGAAAAGATAGGCGTTACGCCCTGGTACTGGTGGGCGGATGCGGTGCCGGCGCGCCGGAAAACGCTCTCGCTGGACATCCCAAACTACACTTCCGCGTCGCCGTCCGTCAAATTCCGGGGGATATTCATTAATGATGAGGACTGGGGCCTGCAACCCTGGGCCGCGAAAACCTTCGAGCCGGAAACGAAAGACATCGGTCCGAAGACCTACGCGAAGGTGTTTGAGCTGCTGTTGCGCCTCAAAGCCAACCTCATTTGGCCGGCGATGCACCCGAGTACCAAGGCATTTTACCATTATCCAGGCAATATCAAAGCTGCCGAAGATTACCAGATCGTCGTGGGCTCGTCGCATGCGGAACCCATGCTCCGCAATAATGTGAGCGAATGGAACGAGCAAACGATGGGGCATTTCAATTTTGTGACCAACCGGAAGAAGGTGGAGCAATACTGGGAATCGCGGATTAAGGAGAGCAGTCATTTCAACGGCATTTACACCACCGGAATGCGGGGCGTGCACGATGGCGAAATCCAGGGCGTGAAAACAATTCCCGAAACCGTGACATTGCTCGATACGATCATCCGCGTGGAGCGGGAAATGCTCCGAAAGTATGTGAATAAGGACATTACCAAAGTACCGCAGGTTTTTACACCTTATAAAGAGGTTCTGGAAATATACGATGCCGGATTGAAGGTACCCGAAGACATTACTCTCGTGTGGCCGGATGATAACTATGGTTATATTCAAAGGCTGAGCAATGCGGCAGAAAACCGGCGTTCTGGCGGCTCGGGCGTGTATTATCATGCCTCTTACTGGGGCCGCCCGCACGATTATCTGTGGCTGAACACGACGCATCCCGCGCATATGCGGGAGGAAATGACCAAAGCATATGCATTGAATGCGCGCCACTTGTGGGTACTGAATATCGGGGACATCAAGCCCGGCGAATATGCTATGCAGCTTTTCCTGGATATGGCTTATCATGTAAAACCATTTGAAAAACCGGGCTATTCCAAAATGCATTTGAAACAATGGCTGGCCAGTATTTTTGGGAACAAAAATAGCGTCGCCATTTCGGAAGTACTTTGGCAGTATTACAACCTCGCATTCGAAAGGAAGCCCGAATACATGGGTTGGAGCCAGACCGAACCGACTACCGGCATTCGCAATACCGCTTATAACCACCATTATTACGGCGATCAGGCGCAGCAGCGGCTCGACGATTACAATAAGCTTTTATCCGAAACTGCCGCCATCCAGTCGCAAATCGCTGAAAAAGACCAGCCTGCGTTTTTCGAACTCGTGGGTTACCCCGTGAAAGGGGCCGCGTTGATGAACCGCAAATTCCTCTACCGCGACAAAGCCTTGCTATACGCCCGACAGGGACGCCTCAGTGCCGCGCATTACGCCAGGCTCTCGGGGCAAGCCTATGCCGAAATCGTCGTAGAAACGGGTATTTTCAATGAAAAATTACTGAATGGCAAATGGAAGGGCATGATGGACCTGATGCCGCGCGGGCTGCCGGTGTTCAAAATGCCGGACATCAAACCCGCCGTGACGCCGAACCTGCCTGCATTCCGCGCATTGCCCGAAGGCCTGGATACTACCGACGTGGCATCAGGCAAAAAGCGCCAGTTTACGCTGCCTGCATTCGACCGATGGAATAAGCAAAAGCGGTTTATCGACGTATTTCTGACGCAAAATGTCGCCAGAAACTTCCGCGTCACTGCCTCCGAGCCGTGGATCAGGGTAAGCGCAACGCAAGGCGCATTGCAGCCGGACAATGCCCAAAGCGAGCAGCGCATTTGGGTGGAAATCGATTGGGCGAATGCGCGCATCGGCGATTTGAGCGGTCATGTCAGGGTGGAAGCGGGAGAGGATATTTACGATTTTAAAATCACCGCCAACAATGCGGACGCCAACACATTACCGGGTTTCAAAGGCTATGTTGTCAGCGATAAGCACATTTCCATGAATGCCGCCAGGTATACCGGTTTGAAAAACACTTCCACGCGCAATTGGGCGGTTGTAGAAGCGCTGGCAGGTAACGGCGACGCATTGCAGGCATTCCCGCTCACATTCAGTGGAACGCCGGATACGACGAACGTAGCCAAAAATCCGGCGGCAGAATACGAATTCCACACATTCGCCGACGCTCCGGCGACCGTAACCGTGAGTACCCTGCCCACTTATCCGCTCAACAAGGATTTCGAAATGCGTTATGCCGTAAAAGTGGACGACGGACCAGTTAAGATATTCAATTTCAAAACCATCGGCCGCAGCAATGAATGGAAGCAAAACGTGCTCGCCAACTCGGCGAAACGCACGCTGGAAATACCAACGCTACCGGCCGGTAATCATAAGCTCACCATTTACATGATCGATCCCGGCGTGATATTGCAGCATATATTCGTAGATTGCGGAGGAAGGCAGCCATTTTATGGAACTTTGCCCGCAACCTGGCATGAATCAAATTAGATTACGAGATTTGCGCTTATTGTCAAAAAATCATATTTGAGCGCGTGCCCAAACTTGGAGTAACTATAATCAAGCCTGCAACTCACGAGTAGCATTACAGGCGAAGTCTCCCCAGTCTTTTATAGAGAGTATCTTAATGCGAAAGGAAGAAATTGGACGATTGGAGCTTTGTTGATATGCGCAGCATTGAATTGCGGTGCGTCAACTTCCGGTGACGAGTGTTGTGTTAGAGTACAAACGTTGATCCTTCCTCAAATGCAAAACTTCCTTGCCCGGCATCTGGCCGATTGTGCGTAACAGGCAATCAATAAATGTTAAAAGATTACATAAAAGCTCGGTTACCGAGTTCTTTTCAAAATGCTCTTGTCAAACCGTGAGTAAGTTCAAATCCGATAAATTGTGCACGAAGGGTTGGGTTATGGCATTATAGGAATTTATAGGCAGTCAGGAAGCTGTTTATTTCCATCATGTCGGCCATTCCGGTTTTCTTCATCATGTTTTGCCTGTGTGTATTAATGGTATGGGTGCTAAGGAACAAGCGCTCCGCTATTTCCTGGCTGGTCATTTTCTCGCCAACTAATTTTGCAATTTCGAGTTCCCGCTTACTTAGGTTTTCAAGCTTCTTAAAACGCCCGGATTCATTTTCAAATACATAAATCCACTCCTCCTTTTCTGTGGCCAGCCGAAGATGCTGGCGATTGCTTCGTTTTAAATGGGAAATATCCGATATCAATGCTAAAAGAAGTAAAATGTTGCCGCTGGTATCCTGTTGCAGCACAATACCTTCCTGCAAAATCCGCACTCTTTCTCCATTTGGTCGTACCATTCTGAAATCAAAAAAGGATTTGAAAGTGCCTACATCTGCCGGACTCAAGGTGGTCACGTAATCCGTCATCACCATCGACATTTTTTCTAGTCCAGTGTAGTCTACCGGTTCAAGTTTAGATAAAAAGAACGCTACACCTTCGCGCATGATCACCTCATTACTCCATCCGATAATGGGTTGCAGATCTCCGATTGAACATAGGTAACGCATTTTCTGAAGATCAATGACAGCGACTGATGCTTTACGAAGGCGCAACGTTTCTTCCAGCAAAGGATTGGACTGAATAATTTCACTGCGAGGGTCGATATCCGAAGTAAGTGTTTCGGAACGCCAAATCCGCCGAAAGGAATGTAGGTCAAAAGTGGTTTGCACGGTACCGGATCGTTGAGTATGGCTCCAAAATACTGAATTGCCAGTATTGTGCACATTGGTTGAACGATATATTTTTGTTTTCTGGGTTGCCGCGTGTAATCCCCCAACTCACCCTTCTTGTCAGAATTTTGATGCAAAAACGTTTACCATTACAATTCTTTTTCTTCTTAGTGTTGTTGCTGGGTTGTACAAAAGAAATTTCCGTGCAGGTACCCGGCCCGGTCGTGCGCGAGGGGCAAATCGCCGGAAGAATTATTTTGCCTGCCCAAACAAAAGTCGACACTTCCGGCCTGACCGTTCTTTCATCCGCTGGAAAAGGCATCCCAGTTGCTTCCCGATTTGCAATCGATACAAGCGGAAATGTATCGACAACAGTGCTCAATAACCGGAATGGCGACGTGCTTTTGCTTGGCTACAATTATCCCGGACAGACCGATTACGATATTTCCAGCGAGTCGACAGCACTGGCGCTTCTGATGAACACGCTTACATTGCGCTCATTATCTGTGTCGGGCAAGCTGGAAATGATCGGAAAAATTAAATCGGATCCTTCCTACAAAGAGCTTGTAAATCAGGTAGCTATGGGGCTGCAAGCGGGAAAAGCAATAACCGACACGACCAATACGGGTCTGATGACTGCAATCACCGCGGTTTTTAAATCCAGTACCGGACTTAGGACAACACAAACTGCCGGGTATCGTGACCCAGTGAAAATAAAGACAGCCAATACTGAGGTACAGCTCATGAATAACCAGGTGGCTCATACCTATGTGGCAGGCGTGTACAAGGACGGAAAGCAGGTAGGCCCTCCATACGTGATCGCCGGACGGACACTTTTTGCAACCAGCCTTTCGGAAGCGGCCGCAGGCGTGTTCGGTGACGGGTACGGGATTCCCGCACCTGCGCAGTTTACACTTTCGGGAAATGGTGAGTATACGATAAGGATAAGGTCCGGCAAACCTTTTGAGGGAGACGAAACCCTGGAAAGCCGCATGGCTAGGAACCACAATGTCCACCGATTCCTTTTGGGGATACTGCGCGACCTTTTCCCCTTTGCCTCGGACTGCCCGACCAGCGTTGCCGAATCCATACCGAAGCTGCTGACCAGTATGATGGCAAAGCGCGAGACTGCATTGGCACATGCTAATTCCTCCGCCGTGTTTGCGGCGCTTGCTCTGGACATTACCGGAGAAGCATTGCAGAGTGCTGAGGAAATACTGGAAGACTGCGGGGGAGATTTGGATGCATTCAAATATCTGAAAAGTATCGGCAAGACGCTTTCGCTGCTGGGTATTGCGACCAAATTCATGACCGGGGCCAATATCACAGCGCATACGAACGACCTTTTCCAGGCCAAGGCCTCCATTGATACCTGTTTCCAGGTTGTAGGATTAAAATTGGTCAAATGCGGCGAGCTGCCCGGTTACAAAACTGAAATCGTGAGCGGCGACGATCAAAGAGGTGAAGCCGGAAAGGCACTATCTGCACCATTGGTGGTGAAAGTCAAGACAGAAGACGGAAAGCCGGCCATTAAAACAACGGTCAGTTGGGCTGTAAAATCAGGCGGAGGCCAGGTGAGCGAGGCGGAAACGGAGACTAACTATGATGGTGTTACGCAAGTAAGCTGGACACCGGGCAAGGGAGTCCAACAACTGGAAGCTTACGTCAACAAAGCCAAAGGCTCGACGACAGCTTTGTTTAAGGCGACGGCATTTGATGGTAATGACCGGAAAGCCGAGATCGTTTCCGGCAACAGCCAGAATGGTCAGTATGGCAAGGAGTTGGCAAATCCATTAAAGGTGCGGGTGCTGAACGGCGAGGGCAAACCCGAAGTGGACGTGGCGGTCGAATGGAAAATCCTGGCTGGCGGCGGCGGATTCAAGAGTCGCCAGCATATCACCGATGCCCAGGGACTGGCGTCGGCCTCGTGGATATTGGGGCCGTCGGGTGGCCAGAACGTGGAGGTCATTGTGAAGAAAAAGGATGGTACATCTGCCACTGGTTCACCGGTTGTGTTTACGGCGATCCCTACGAACGCGCTTCCGTATCGAATTGCAATTGTAAGCGGGAGCAACCAGGAGGGATTTCTGGAAAAGCAATTACCGAACCCACTGATGGTAAAAGTGACAGACAAAGATGAAAAACCACTTAACAATATTGCCGTCAATTGGGAAGGTTACTCTTCAAACACAGGAGTTCCAAAGCCATTTGTATCGCTTACAAATGCAAATGGAGTCGCGGAAACAGTCTGGACGCTTGGAAACAAGCCGGGGAATTATAGTGTGTACGCCACTTTAAAAAATCACGGTGGCCTGCATGTAAATGGTTCTCCGTTGCAATTCAGCATAACTGCGCAGGCACCAAAAACAGAATGCGAATTAAATCAATATACAGCCCCTCAGATTTTATCTTCAAAAAGAGAAGCAGATGCAAACGGTTTGCGGGTCATTGTCAATTTTAGAGCCGACGGCCCCGGAATTCTGGTAGGTGCCGGGAGCGGAACTTGTGAGCCGGAAAAACTTTGTTATCCCGTAAGACTGTACTTTCTGAACCCGGGAGGAGAATGGGGTATTGCAGCCAATGGATACTCCGTGAAATTGATTTCCGGTACCGTCAACGCCGGGACGCTGGAAATCAAACTTGCCTACGGCTATTGTTCATTACCATCAGCAAACGAATGTTGGGAAGCTGTGTATCCGCAGTATCAGTGGAAAGTTCAATTAATGAATAAGTGTAATCAACGATCTGCTGAAACAAGTATATAACCCGCAGCATACACTCACGCGATTTGATAGGCACTCAGGAAGCTGATAAGTTCCATCATGTCACGCGGAGCATATTCTGACGGTGCGCATGGACCCTATGAATACCATCCGGGATTCAAAGTAGGTTACGAATTTTTTGCAAATAGGGCCATGCGAAGCGGGTTACTAAACGTTTTTTATTGTACCGCCATCCACCCGGATGATCGCGCCGCTGATGTAGTTGGCGAGCGGACTGGTCAGGTAGAGTACCGCCCCGGCGACTTCTTCGGGATAGCCAAACCTTCCGGTATCGTTGGGTATCAGGTCCTGGACGGCGCGGTACTTGATTTCTTCCAGACCAGTGCCCCAGCCAAACTTCGGCGCCGCATCGATCAGCCATTGTTCGACCATCGGATTGATGATCGCTCCGGGCGAGACGACGTTGGACGTAATGCCGGTCTCTTTCAATTGCCGGGCAAGGGAAGCCGACAAATTGTGGCGTGCCGCAAGCGTTGCATTGTAATGCGGCTGCTCTTTGATCGGTTGTATAGCCAGCCCACCGCCGATGTGGATCACACGTCCCCAGCCGAGTTCTTTCATTTGCGGTACGATCCGGCGGATCATCCTTACGTAGGAAACGACATTGGCATTGTAAATTTCCAGCCAGTCGTCTGCCTCGGCGTCCGACCAGTTTTTGTGGCTGACCACCCCCGCATTGTTGATCAGGATATCGATCTTGCCGTTTGATAATGCGGCTTCCGCCACGGCATCTGCACCTTCGTCGGTGGCTAGGTCTCCGATCGCTATTTCTGCCATGCCGCCGGCTTCCCTGATTTGCCGGGCAACTTCCGTGGCGCGCTGCTCATTTCGGCCATGAACAATTACCGCAGCACCTTCGGTTGCCATCATCAGGGCGATCGCTTTGCCCAAACCCGAACTTGCACCTGTCACCAGGGCGCGCTTTCCTTTCAATTGTAAATCCATTTTCGGTTTTGTTTTAGTAAATAATAAGTAATCAAAATCTGTCAGCTTCTGCTGAGTTTGCCGGGCGCGTTGCCGAATGCCCTTTTATACGCGTATGAGAAGTGGGAGAGATCACTGAACATTTTTAAAATCTCTGCCAGATACGTCCGGCATTGTTTTCGGATACAAAATTCGCTATCTGGCGAAATCTCAGGTTTGGTTAAAAGTCCAATCTGCTTTGTTGAAACGTTCAGCTGGCACGTAGTGAGGAGCGAGCTCAGGCCGCGATCAACGAAAAATTGTCTTAACTGACATGGTTTGACATAAGGATGTCATTGCCGGCCTGCGACTTTGTGGCAACAAAACAAATGTTGGCCAGGGTTAAATTTTTCCTCTACCTGAATCTTTTATCCCTTATTGATCGGGGCCGCCCGACAGACCTAATTTGCACCTGTATTTGTAAGAAATCGATAAAATCAAATGACAGGAACATTCATCAATGTAAAAGAAAGGGTTACCGTGATCGGCCTTGGCTCCATGGGCGCGGCCCTGGCGGGCGCATTCATCGCAAACGGTTTTCAGGTAACGGTATGGAACAGAAATCCGGCGAAAGCAGAGCCCTTTGTAAAAAAGGGTGCGGCATTGGCGGCAAGCATCGCTGCGGCGATAGAGGCCAGCCCGGTGACGGTCATATGTGTATCTGATTATAAAACGACCAACAATTTAATCGGTAACCGGGAGGTGGCCATAGTTTTAGCCGGCCGCACGATCGTGCAACTGAGCACTGGTACGCCCAGCGAAGCGCGTGAGCTGGAAAAATGGTGCAGAGCGCATGGCGCGGCCTGTCTGAACGGCGATATCCTCGCATGGCCGAAGCAGATCGGCACTGGCGAGGCAACCATTTCGATTAGTGGAGACGAGCAAAAATTCGGAGAGCACCAGGCCACCTTAAACGTCCTTGCGGGCAACATTAATTTCCTGGGGAGTGAGGCCGGTGCTTCGGCAGCGCTTTTTTCGGCAGTATTGGCCTATCTGGCTGGCAGTTGGATAGGATTTTGCCATGGCGCCTTGATCTGTGAAAACGAAGGATTCAGGACAGATGAATTCGGCAAGCTGATTCATAGCATTTCACCCATGCTTGCCAGCGAATCCGAACACATGGGGAGGGTGATACAAAACAGCGAGTTTAGCGACCCTGAAAGTACCATCCAGACCACCGGACTAGACCTGCACCTGCTGGTCCAATTATCGAAGGAAGCAGGTATCAGCAGTGCGCTACCTGTTTTTGCCGCAAACATTTTCCAGCAGGCAATCGATGCAGGATATGGCAAAGAGGAGCACGCTGCTATCATTAAAGTAATGCGGCAACCGGCCGTTTAAAAGTTCTGGCTAATCCAAGCCGCCGGTATCATTAATGGCAATTGGCTAATGCGATTTAGGTAACAGATGGCAGGATCCGGGATCATAACCGGCATTATTTCGATTAACATACTCTTTATGTGTGTTTCCCCACTCTTCCAGTACGTCAATTACTGGCAATATACTTTGGCCAACAGGAGTGAACCGGTATTCTACGCGTGTGGGGACTTCGGCATAAACCTCTTTGTATATGATGCCGGATTCTTCCAATTCTTTCAGATGAAGATTTATGATACGTGGATTGACAGCCTGCATTTCACGGTGGATTGCACTCGGGCGGCAGATACCCCTGCGCACGCAGTCCATGATCCATGCTTTCCATTTGCCGCCCACCACTTTGATCGCAACGGCTAATCCGCAATCGAGTAATTCTGGGATTTTTTTCTGATACATAACTAACATGATTTGATCCAAAGATAGCAGATAGGTGGAAAGCCGAGGTAGGGGAAAAATTTTTCCCCATACAAAAAACTATGGCTTATTCTTCCAATTTAATCGTCTGTATCAGAGTTAACAGTCTGGTTAGGTGTTCGATTTGGATCCCACCATCTCCACCAGTATCATTACAAAAAGCATCAAAAGCCCGCAAATCAATAATTTGCGGGCTTTTTGTTTTTCCGGAACGCAGCAAAACATTTAGTATACTTAATAAGCCAGTGAGCAATCCTGTGAACAACTCATTGTGTTTTTAGCTAGCTGCAATTTTATTTCTATCACATTAGAAAAACGAAATGTTGTCTAACAAAAAGTATCTGCTAATTCCTCCGCAATTTTCAATTGCATATGTCCAGCCGGAGCTCGGAGGCATGGTTTGTCTGTCGTTAGGGGCGCCGGCGATCTACACTTGCGAATAGTCCGTAGGTATCAGAAAGCTATTGGTAATTTTGGAAATCGTGTTCGCATACTTTGGGTCTCCTACCAGTTTCTTCCACGCGGGATCGGCAATGAATGCCGCCCAACCCTTGTCGCGCGCCTCCATGCTCTCACAGGTTAGCAGGTACGTTAGGCGTGGAAGCTTGTCGCCGGCAATGACATCTCCAAAGAAGACGGGGTTAAGCCCGGCTCGCTTGAAAATGGGGAATTCGCCGTCATGGAACATGCCGATTTTTCGGGCGACGGCTTCCTCACTGTAACCTTCATACGTCCTCAGTTCGAACACCCTCGGAGCTGCCGCCGGCACCGTGATGGCTGGCCAGCCCTGGAATGCGATCATCAACGAGGAGGTGAACCGACTGTATAACGCATTTTCAACCGGGATTCCGTTGTATGCCGCGCTGTTTTTAATATAATCCTGATCCGTCTTCAATGTTTCTTGAACCGTCATGCGCTGTTCCAGAGAAGCATAGGGTATCAGCGCGAAGAACCTGGCCGGGTCAGACGCACGCCATTCCCGGAATACGCCTACCGACTTAACGCCAAGCTTGTTCAATGCCGGGATCAACGCCGTTCTGAAATAGTTTTCCAGCTGCGACTGATCTGCCCCGAAACGGAATTCGTATTCGCGCCATTCGTATATTTCCCTGCTTGCGGCGGGTGCGGTGCTGCTTAATGTGTTGCTGGTGCTGACGGCCGTACCTGATGCGGCCACGAGTGAAGATTGAAGAAATTTTCTGCGTTGCATGGAATGGAAGTTTTCAGAATAACAGGTTAAAAGTGCTTTTTGCATTGAGTACCGCTACGCTGGAAGGGGACCAGCCATTGAGCAAAATCGCGATAGTCGTCTGATGCTCCGGAAGATAGAATACTTTTCCTACAAACCCATAAACATGTCCGTCATGGCCGATCGCCGTCCCATGATCCGTTTCGATTTTCATCAGTCCCAACCCGTATTGCTTGTAATATTTCAGCTCGTCGGGCAAAGTATTGGGGTCAATGTCCTGGTAGGTATGCATGCGGGCGAGTGAGGCGGGTGATAGGATTTTTCCCGTGAGCAATGCTTCCAGAAATGCGGCCACGTCGGTGGGCGTTGAGATCATCCCACCGTCAAGCTGGCCCTCTCCACCCACGGCATTGTTATCTACCCAGGTCACTTCCTGCATCGAACCGCCGGTTTCAAAATAAGACTGTGTCAGCGAGGCCGGTAACACCACGCTGGCGTAAGTATTGCGCAGGCCCAGCGGTTCTATCGATTTTTCGCGGACAATATGGTAAGCACTTTGCCCGGTCACGGTCCGGATAATCTCCGAAAGCAGCAGGTAATTGGTGTTACAATAATTGCCTTTGCCAAGCGGGTAATCTGCCGGTTTATCATACACGAGCGTCAGGTTTTGGGCGGCCGGATACTTGACGATCCGCCCGCTTGCAATGCCTTCGATGGTCTCATCGTCAAGATATTCGCGGATCCCCGACGTATGGTTCAGGCATTGTTCAATGGTCGCCTCGCTGGCATTGGCAATGCGATTGGTTACGCCCGATGGCAGGTGTTTACTGATCTTGTCGGTGACGGAGAGCTTACCTTCTTCCTGTAATTTGAGAATGGTAACGGCTGTAAATACCTTCGAGATGCTGCCCATCCTGAGCGTGTGTCCGGGGTTCATGGCGATGCCTTTCGCCTTGTCGGCATAGCCGCCTGTGCCTTGCCAGGTACCCCTTGGCGAGCGTACCGTCACACTCACGCCTGAGGCGCCTGCTTCCATGAAACGCGTAACGATGCGCTGGTACTTTTCCGCATCCGGATGATCGACGGGCGGGACGTGGTCGGTGGTGCAGGAAAGGGTCCAGACAGCCAGGACGGGGATGAGAAAGGCGGCTTGCAATGCCATGCGGATAATCCGACCGCGGAATGGCCGGCGGGGGAGTTGGTTTTTCATCTTTGCTGATTTAATGTTCAGCACAAAGATGGAATCCTGCACAGCTGGTGTCGTCCCGGCGTATAGGCTGGCACGAAGTTAGGCTGGCAGCACCGTGGGTTGCTATTGGAGGTGGATGTCCTGCCGGGTGAGGAACTCGCTGGGCGATAAGCCCGTATGCTTTTTGAAATTGCGATTGAAAGAAGTTTTGGAATTAAAGCCGCATTCGAAAGCCAGATGCAGCAAAGTGTACCTCTGGTTTTCATCAAGCACGGCAATCCGCATAAACTCTTCGATCCGCAGTGCATTAATGTAGTCGTAAAAACTCTTGTTCCCAATCATATTGATGACCTGAGAGAGGTGGTTGGCGTTGGTGCCCAGCTTTTCGGACAGCTGCATCAGGGTAAGTTCGGGGTCGGTGAAAAGCCGCTCACGTGCCATCAGGTTTTCCAGGTTTCCGTAAATAAGCAGAGCCACGTCCTGGCTCAACCCCGACCTCGCATATTTCGATTTCTCGCGGGCATCCTGCGGTGCATGGCTCACCTCAGCAATGGGTTCAGTAGCCGGCGCGTCGCCTGCCGCAATCGACGGCGCAGCGGAAATTTTGGGAACAGGATT
This sequence comes from uncultured Dyadobacter sp., assembly GCF_946482605.1. The sequence continues at coordinate 468,460 of NZ_CAMLSE010000001.1, forward strand.
TCCTCCTTCCCATGCTAGCCTGGACTGATCGGTAAAAATTCCCGTTTGCCGGATACCAAAATACCCTATGAAGCAAACAAATACCACGACGGTGCCGAAAATATAGGCCTCGTTGTCGAGGAAAATCGTTAGCCAGATCACCGAAATCCCTGCAATAAGGTACCGCAGCCAGGTCAGGTTGATCTTTTCCGTATTAGAGAACTGCGCATCAATGCGCTTGCGATGCTTTTGCAGCCTGATCCACGAACACAGCGCATACGACACACCGGAAAGTACAATCGCATACAGCAGCAGCAACTGTCGCTGACTAAAACCCTCGCCTTCGTGCTGGTACACCCAGATCTTCTGCCCGGGCGTCAATACATAAAATGGTGCAATATAGAGGTATGCCAAAGCCACAGGGACGAAATGCAGCAGGCGGTATCGCCGCCCCGGCGTCTGCGATGTAAGCTCGGAAGTGTACAGATACAGCAATGGGCCATACGCGAGCGGAAGGGGGATTTCAACACCCAACAGATATGGAAATTGAAGGTACTTCCCGCTCGTGACGGAATAGTAAAACCCCAGATGCACGCCGATCAGCAGCAACCAGATCAGCAGTGTGTAGTCGGCACTGGTCTTGTGGTGCTTGCCCCACAAAATGACGGCCAGGAAAAAGGTAATAGCCAGACCTATCAGACTCAACATATCATAGGATGGAAATCGAATGTCATTAACGCTGGCTAACTTAACGATTTTGCGCCAATCGTGCTACCGGCCCTCAAACCACTCGACAGCTTGCTCACAGACGCTTTGTCAATCCCGATCCGGGTACACGATCCGACCACATTTTATTTTCCGATTCAAAAGTGTCCTTACCAATGGTTCTCCGAAGAAGCTTCCCATCGCATTGTCGGACAGCTGCCACCCCGCGATCTGCCTGGAATACATACACAGACAGGTTCATTTGCACCTTTGCCAAGCATGCGGGCAATAGGAAACCAAGCGGCATCTGACTTACTCGGCTGCATTGATCATAGCTCCATCGATTTCATTTAACCATACGGTGGCGGTTTAACTAGGTCATGACAGATTTTGGCGATAAATTTTTAGCAGGCTAGTTCTCTTTGAATTATCTTCCGTTTATAAAAATGGAATATGTAGCGAGGAGATATGATGCTGAATGGATTGAAAATTAACCACTTAAAGATAAAATTATGAGAGCAATTAATCCGTGGATCAATTTTAATGGCAATGCTGAAGAAGCTTTCACCTTTTACAAGTCAGTTTTTGGGGGCGAGTTCACAAAAATCATTCGCTTTGGCGACCTGGCGGGCCCTGATTTTCAGGTAGCAGAAAATGAAGCAAACAAAATAATGCACATCGCTTTGCCTATTGGTAAACACAATGTGTTAATCGCCAATGACATTCCCGAATTTATGGGACGGGTAAATGAGGATGAAAACAGGTCTAAAATATCCGTTAGCGCAGACAGCCGTGAAGAGGCGGACAAAATATTTAATGGACTATCGGCAGGTGGAGATATTGAGGGGCCCATTGACGACAGCCCCTGGGGTACATACGCCGGAATGTTCCGGGACAAATATGGCATTGAATGGATTGTAGAATTTGACCCAAATGGCAATGGCCAGATTTAACCGAAAACGAAACACTGTCACTTCTGGCAGTGTTTCGTTTTTTATTTCCTGCCTGTGCATCAACGGATGCAAAATCGTAGCTACAAATCTGCCGGAAGTTCCCGGACAACTTACAGGCATTGCAATGGATATGGCCGGATGAGGTTGTTGCGCTCGTCGTTCTGACAATCCTTGCATTTACAATCAATAATGCGGCAGGCTAATTTAGCTGTGCCAGGACCGCCGCCAGAATACCCATTGCCAGGCAGAGCGGTGTGTAATATTTCTGATCGTTTTTTCCGAACCTGGTGTGCTTCACTTTTCTGAAAAAACCTACATAATTAAAATCGCCGATAGCCCTGACAATAAATATGGCTGCGATAACCCAGAGGCCGTAATGGTCAAGCCAGACAGGGAGCGGCAGGTGAAGTAATCCTCCTTTCGACAAAACAAATATGCCTATTCCCAGCAGCCCGATCGCTACGATAAAACACGGAACGATGCCCGGCATATTCGCTTTGATCATGTTGTCTTGCGTAGGAAAAACGCCTTTTGATCCCCAACGGCCGCCCACTCCCCAATAAAAATGGAGCCCGGACAGAAAGAGAAATATCAGGAAAAGAACCAGTGATATAGTATATGCCATTTTAATCAATTTTAAGGACCCATTCCGGTTGTTGTATCTAACAACAAATTCTGGAATGGGTCTCGTGACAAAGTACGGTACTTTAATACCAACTTCATTGTCAATGGGTGCCAGCCTTGCTAATACCCGGCTTGCATTTACAATTGTATGCGCTTTGTTACTGATTTTCGCCTCCTCCAATCAAAGGTTTAGTGTGAGCATTTGACCCATGCAGCAAAGATTGCATATAAATGCCACCGGTAAAGCCGGCTTCACCATATTGTGCATAGCATCCTACCTGAGTGAGATAACCTGTCCGGTGCCGGCTCCGAATACGCTTTTCCTAAATCCGTATTCCAGCGTTTTCATCGAAGTCGGCACCTCTCCCGGAAAGTAGGGAAAGTACTGAGGCGAATCCTCGATGACGGTCGGGCTGACAGCATTGATGCGGACACCATTTTGCAGTTCGATCGCCGCTGCCCGCACGAACCCCTCGACAGCCCCGTTGGCGGCTGATGCGTTAGCGAAGTTGCGCTGGGGTTCGTGGGTCAAAGCGCCGGTGATCAGTGTAAATGAGCCATTCGGACTGATATGATGCTGGCCGATCAGGACCAGATTGATCTGCCCCATCATTTTGCCGTCAACGCCTTTTCTGAACGCTTTGTCGCCCAGGCGCTCCCATGGACCAACATAGGTCGGGCCGGCCGTACATATGAGCGCATCGAAACCGCCGATCAGTTTATACATATTTTCAATGGATTCCGGGTTGGCAATATCGACTTGAACGTCGCCGCTTCTCAGACTGGCTTGCACGATTTCGTGTTCTCCGCCGAACGCATTGACTAAATGTCTGCCCATGGTGCCCGAAGCACCCACAATGATGATTTTCATGTCGTATGTAATAATCAAAATTTATGATTCCAATTCTGTCTTTTTGCGCGCAAATCCGGCTATGTATTCCACTGCGGGCAGCCCTGCAAACACGGTCCATGGAACCAGGGCCAAGGTCAGGATGAATGTGCGCTGATACAGGGGCAACGGCGACAATGCCAGACCGAAATATTGGAGAAAGAGCGTGATGGATGGATAAATGACTATCCAGATCTTGAACGAGGCGATGGCCCTGGCGCGCATTTTCATGTTTTGCTGATTTGCGTACAATGTGACTTTAATGACGCAAAGGTATTTGGCCGACGGGGCTTCGGTGTAGGACAAAAATCCAGTTATACAGGATTCAGGCGAAGTTTTGCCGGAAGAGTTCGGGGGTGTAACCTGTGTGTTTTTTAAAAAAACGGATGAAGTAGGAGACATCCTCATAGCCGAGGAGCCAGGCAATATGATTAATCTGATCGGAAGTGGCCAGCAGGTGTCTTTTGGCTTCCAGCAGTATATGATCGTTGATCACCTCCGAGCAACGTTTTCCGAGTATGGTTTTGGTTACTGCATTGAGCTGATAGTTGCTGAGATTTAATGCATTGGCATAGTAGGATACTTCTTTGTGCTCTGAAATATGTAATTCCAGCATCGCCAATAGTTCTTCAAACCGATCTTGCAGATAACTTCCGCCTTCGTTAGCGACATTTTCAGGATTCTGACTTTGCCTCGCGAGCCGGATAAAAAAATTGCTCAGGCTGTTGTGAATTGCCTGCTGGTAGCCGTGCTCGCGGGTAGAAAACTCGTGGAAAATATCTCCGGCGGCCGAGTACAATTTTTCAAACCGCTCTGCTGCGACCGGGCAATGGTTTTTACTGCTTACTTTTCTAAAAATCCTGCTCCCTACTTGCTGCGCAGGATGGTGAAAATCTTTTCCAAATTGCATTAAATAGCCCGTCGAGCCCCTTTCCAGCGTCAGCTCATGAACCTGACCTGGTCGCATGAAAAACACCGTGTGGTCTTCGACCGGATATTCTACAAAATCGATTGTATGCGTGCCGGCTGCTTTAAGAAGAACCAGAATGTAAAAGTAACTGTGCCGATGCAACGGCTGGACCATATGGGCATCTGAAAGCAGCGAATCAATGGTCCGAACCTGAAAATTGCCGGCAAAATCAGTTTCATTAGCGTCGGCCTGGATATGTCTTACGGGTATGATTGCCACTGTTAACTAAATTGGGAATTTGCATAAATATAGTAAACATCGGGCGTGTGCTACGTCGGGCGGCCGTGCTGTGAGAAGATCAAGCCGGTTCTGCAACATCTCCGAAAGTCATCGGGCGGGACAGGTTAAACAAAGCAATGACATCGGGTAGGATGTGACCCGTTTTAACTTTTGAATTTTTAGCCGGTAAAACGGCGACATTGACACTCCACATTCTCATTCGTTTACAAATGAATCGAAAAGTCTTGATCGTCACCGGGGACGGTGGCGAAAGTTACGAAACACTTTATGCTGTGCACCGCTTTCAGGAAGCAGGCGATATTGCCGTGATTGCAGCCCCCAGCAAGCGCCGCCTTAACCTGGTAATGCACGATTTTGAACCAGGTTGGGATACGTATGTCGAGCGGCCCGGCTATTGTCTTGATGCAGATCTGACGATTGACGAGGTGGTGGTGGCCGATTATGACGCCGTTTTGCTGCTGGGCGGCCGTGCCCCAGAGTACCTGCGCAATCACGCGGCGTTGTTGGAAGTGGTCCGTGAGTTTGACCGCCAAGGCAAATGGGTGTTTGCCATCTGCCACGGCATCCAGATTTTGGTTACAGCTGGATTGGCCCATGATCGAACACTAACTGCTTACGAACATGTACGTGCCGAAATCGAGATGGGCGGCGGCACCTATTCGACCCAACAGGCCGTCCGCGACGGAAATATAGTGACAGGGCAGACCTGGCAATCACACCCCGAGTTCTACCGTGAAGTCTTTGTCTGTTTTAATCAGGTGTCAACTAATGTCACGGCTTTTGAAGATCAGCAATTGTAATGTCAGTACTTGATCGGACAAGATAGTCAGCCGCCGGGGACTTCCTCCGGCGGCTGACAAATTCATCATTTGAATTAAATTGTATACTTCTCTCTAAGTATCCTGGACTCACGTTCGCCAATACCCAGTTCCTTTTGCATGAATGCTTCCACGCTTCCGTATTCGGTTTTAAGCGAATTGAAAAAGATGTCCAGCAACTCCGGGCGAAGTTCCATCTTTTTGTTAAGCTGTTCTACGGTCATGCCGGTTTGCTCGGCCAGTGGCTTCATCATCCGACCCATCATGGGGCGCAAGTATACGTTCGAAGCGGTAAAGTCTTCGTTGATCGTCTGGCGCGGTACACCGAGCGTGTACAGCAAAAGCGCTGTTGCCATTCCAGTGCGGTCGCGGCCACCGGTGCAATGGTAGAGCATGGAAGTAGTATCGTTCATGACCAGTAATTTCTGGAAAAGCGGTCGATAACGCTCCCCGAAATACTTGATCCCGCCTTTTCCGTAAAATTCTTCCAGGAAACCTTCACCTTTGAACATTTTGCCCGTCTGCTCCTTCGACATCATTCCGTCGTCGCTGCCGGCCGGACTGAGGAGGTAATCGGTATTGGGCAACAAACGATCGGGCGCTTGCGCGGACTCCTGCTTACCGCGGAAATCGATAACGGTATGAATGTGTCTGGCACGGAGCGTGTCCAGGTCCGAAGGTGTAAGTCCCTGAATGGAGGCACTGCGGAATACCCGGTTCCATTTGACCTGACGACCGTCCGTGGTTTTATACCCGCCCACGTCCCTGAAATTGACTGCGCCGCGCATGTGAACCAGTCTCTGCGTGCTGTCGGCGAGTTGGCCGAATGAAACAACGGGGGCAAGTAACGTAAAAATGAGAATGAGCTTTTTCATGAAATGGTGTATTAAAATTGGATTTGTTTACTTGATAATGTCCCAGCGGAGGCCTGCCTGACCTTTGCGGCCATACCATTCGCTGGATGTGGTCCGGCGAATGTCACCCATGTACATTTTGATGGGCGAATCGCTGAGGTTGTTAAGCTCCACAAATGCCCGTAAGCGCTTGCTGATCGTGTAGGTTGCCGACGCGTCGATGGTGAAATTGGCATCAGTCCAGATGTAATAATCAGGGCCAAGCTGCTGGTTGATGGTTTCCAGCGACGCACCGCGGTAGTTGCCTGCGAGGCGGACCATGATGTTATTCTTTTCGTAGAACAGAATCGCATTGAAGAGGTTTTTCGACTGATTAGGCAGTTGGGTGCGATCCATTTTTACATTGCCTTCCAGTCCCCTTGGTACCTTCAGACGACTGTCAATAAAAGTGTAGTTAAACTCCACCCCAAAACCGGAAAAGAATCCGGGCAGGAAGTCGAGACGTTTGTTAATGCCCGCTTCAAAGCCGATCAGCGACGCGTTTTGCAGGTTTTTAGCTTGTGTTATCAGGTAGCTGCCGCCGTCGATCGTTTGCATGCTCATATTGGTGAACACCACGTCCTCAATACGTTTGTGAAATACCCCTCCCGAGAGCAACCCGATGTTGGGAAAATAATGCTCACCCATCAGGTCGAAGTTGTTGGAAAATGTCGGTTTCAGATCAGGGTTACCCTGGCTGATGGTCATCGGCGTTTTGGTATTGTCGATAGAGGTACCGGGCGTCATGTCGCCGAAGTTGGGCCGGATGAATGTGCGGGTATAGGCGGCGCGGATGTTTGTGTTGGTACTCAATGCATATTTCAAATGCAGCATCGGGAGCAACGCATTGTAATTGTTCTTCACGTTCGTTGGGGTAATGACGGTCGTGGCCCGCGTTCCGGCAATGGTAGCTGCGGAGCCTTCGAGGTCCATGCGGGTATATTCGTTACGCACGCCGGCCACGAGCCGCAACCGATCACTGACCTGATATTCACCCATGATGTACGCCGATGCCACCTGTTCGGAACCTTCGTAAAGCGCCGTCGGGTTTGTTTTAGGGGTTACTTCCACAAAGCCGTTTTTAGTAAGCGATTCGGCGCCATACAAGTTAAAAAGCTGATCCTTGGTAAGCGGGTTCATCACATACTGGCTATGGTCGCCAGGCATATGGCCGAAAAATTCACTTCCTTTCGCCGGCTTTGCAGTTTGCAGGCTGGCCAGGCTCAGCAATGCCGGTGAGTTAGGCACACCGAGCGCAGCGGCAGGCATGAATACAATGCTCGATCCGTAGGTGCTTTCCCGGTATTTGTGGCGGTATTTGACCCCGAATTTCAGTTTCAGACTTTTAGAAACTTCGGTTTGAAGGTTCAGCTGCACATTCCGGTCGTGCTCGCTGTTGTTCAACTGCGCGATCACGAGTTGCTGGAGCGTCAGCTTTTGCGGGTCCATGATCTCCGATTCATTGGCCAGACCAGCGTCAAAATGCATCGGATCACCCCCAACACCATTGGGTGAATCGAAACCCCAGTAACGCTTACCATCTGAGGACAGGTTATTGAAACCGCCCGTGATTTTCTGCCTGAAAGTGCCTATCGGCAAACCTTTGGTACCATAAGTAGGAGGTGTTTCGAGAAAATACCTCGATTTGTAGTCGCTGTACGACCAGTCTGCTTTGAGTTTGGAAGCCACCTGATGTTCGCCGCCGATTTCACCTCCCTGAATGGCCGTCTGATAATGTGAATAGCGGTAATTGTACTGATAGCGGCTATTGGTATAGTCGATATACGATTCCGAAACGGGGCGGATATCATTGAACTTGTTGAGCATCCCCCTGAAAAAGAGCTTGCTTGCTCCATTGAGCTTGTACTCCATTCCCAGGCTGAGGCCCATCGTCTGGCGTTTACCCATGTACCGCTTCAACATCACCGAATTAATGGATTTCTTCTGAGCCGTCTCGGCCGAGCCCGTGTTGTAGCTGACATCAAATGCATCGGCGCCCCATTGGCGGTCCCAAATGGCCCCGGCAAGCACAATGCCAAGTTTTTCCTTAAAAAAGCGGTCGCCGTAAATCAGCGAGGCATTGTAAGTGCCATTTTGAGAAAACGAGTTGTATCCGCCGGCCAGGCTTGCATTAAGCTGGCGATAAGCCGGTGCTGTTCTGGTGATAAAATTGATGGAGCCTCCAATGGCGTCGCCTTCCATATCGGGTGTAATCGCTTTGGCGACCTGCACATACTGAATCATTTCCGACGGGATCGCATCCAGAACTGACGACCGGTTGCCCAGCACATTGGAGCTCGGCAATCTGCTGCCGTTGAAGAGGGTAGAGGTCCATGCAAATGGCGTTCCGCGTACGGTCGCCTGGTCGGCTTCCCCGTGGTACCGGGCCACCGCCACGCCCTGCATGCGCTGCACAGCTTCGGCGATGTTGCGATCGGGTAGTTTGCCGATGGCGTCGGAAGCCATTACGTCTATGATCGCATTGGAATTTCTTTTAATGCTCATCGCTTTGATCTGAGACGGAGCCATGCTACCGGTAATGAGCACTTCGCCCAGCGTGTTCTTGCTATCGGGCCGCAATTCTATATTGCCCAGGTCGGTTATACCTTTGCCGATCACGATATCCATTTCTTTCGGGGCATAGCCGACATACGTAATGGTAAGCTGCGCATGTCCTTGCGTATGGGCGACGAGCGTGAACGAACCGTCTATTTCCGTAGAAGCAAAGAGGTTGTGCGCCGGCATTCGCACCGTTGCGCCAGGAAGACTTCCGTCCTTGCTGATGACCGTGCCTTTGACCGTCTGTCCACGAGCGTGCGGTGCGAGTGCCAGCAGGATCGTCAGCGACCAGAGTAGCCTGCGTTGTAATCGTTTGTCGGAGAAGGGACCGACGTTAGTAAAATTGTACATGGTAGTCCGGGATTGTTTACGGCAAAGGTGCCGCGACTTCCTTCTCACTTCAACCCAAGCCAACAGTTGCTACCCGTACACGTCCTGCTTGTTGGAGTGAGACGATGAATGATTTGATATTCAAATACTTATGTATTATTAACAAATCATTAAGAAAGCGTGCAAGCATCTCCGGCATCACAGGGCAACCGGTTCCTTAATATCCAGGTAATACTGAAATCCTAAATTTGCATTGGAAAAAAAAGCAATACATGCATCATATTATCGCAATCGGCATCTTTCAGGCGATCATCGCTGCGGGTATGCTTTGGAAAGGCAAAGTTCGGACGAGCGCAGATTCTTTGTTGATCATGTTTATTGCCTGCATCGGATGCCACCTTTCGATCAAATTTGTGATTTACACGTTCGTGAACGACGAGCAGGTAAGGCAGCAAATGAATACTTTCATTGGCTTTTGCTACGCTCCGTTGCTGTACCTGTATGCGCGCAAAGTAGACGACGGCGCTTTTATGCCTGCCACGCGCTGGTATGTATTCCTGCCGTTTGTTGCTGCCGCCATCGCTTATTTTACCATTGCAGGTGTAATTATGGTCTCCGGAACATCGGGTTACGGACTGCTCAAATGGTACAACCTGGGAAGCTATTGCGGGATATTGCTTTCGGACGTTAGTTACGCGTCGCTTGCATTACGCATCAGGCTTGGCTTTGCGGAAGAGAAAGTGGTGGAAAAACGCATTGTGGCGGTGATTGCCTGGTGTTTTTTGGGCATGGTATGCGTGTCAGGCCCCGTTTATTTTGTCAATACATTCTTCAACGCCGACCTCATGATCCCCGTCCGCATGATCACCTATACGGCATTGAGTGCGCTTTGTGTGATGATTATTTATTACAAATTTGTCGCCGGCATCACACCGGATGCTTCTTCACCCCGTACCGAGACAGCACCGATCGTGCCAATCGGTGCGACAGAGGGCCCGATAGCGCGAAAGGCCGTACTTTCCGGGGAAAAGCAAAAGGAAATATGGGAGTCATTAGAGGCACAAATGCGCCGGAATTTGTTCTTCACCGACTGCGACCTGAATCTCGATAAATTTGCCGGCCTGACCGGTGTCAACAAATACCACCTCTCCGAAACGCTGAATAGTTTCGCTGGTAAGTCATTTTACCAGTACATCAACGAATACCGCATTGCCTACGCTTTAAAGGAAATGGAGATGGTTTCTGCCAGCGATTCGGAGGAGTTCAATTTTCTTTCTCTCGCCTATAAGTCCGGTTTCAAGGCGAAGTCGTCCTTCAACCGGTATTTCAAGGAGATAACCGGTTTCACACCTTCGGAGCATCTGAGGATACTGCGCCAGCCCAAAATTGCGGTGTGACATCGGGACTTAAATCTTGATCCGTAAAATTCTTGGTTTTGCTATCTATTGATTTTGTTACCAGTTAAAAGTCAATCCTTCTTGTCTTATTAGTGCATGCGCAGACGGTCTACAAACAATGCACCTATGAGAAAATGCTACATTTCCTTCGTCTTCATGTTGTTTACTTACGTTGCCTCTGCGCAAAACGTAAAACCTTGTAAACCCTGCGAGGAGTTAAAGAATCTTCAACTTCCGGATGTTACCATTTTAGTCGCCGAGCCTAATGCCGGCGATACGATTAGAAATCCGCACGAACCGTGGCGCGGAACTATCGTCATACGGAAGCCTTTCTGCCGCATAATGGGAAGGATAAGTAAGGAAATCAATTTTGAGATCTTATTGCCCGAACAAAGCAATACCCGTTTTCTGATGTCGGGAGGAGGAGGCTTTGTCGGCAGCATTCAAAATGATTTTAAGTCTAAGGTAGACGAGGGATTTGTAACAGCTGGTACAGACACGGGGCACGAAGGTGGTAGCGATGCCAAATGGGCGTACAACAACATGGAGCGACAACTTAACTTTGGTCGGCTTGCCATCCACCGTACCGCCGTGGTTTCGAAAGCCATAATGCAAAGTTACTATTGCGCGGCACCTTCCAAATCGTATTTTGTTGGCTGTTCCCGTGGGGGCGGACAGGCGATGGTCGAGGCCCAGTATTATCCCGGGGATTTTGATGGGATCGTGGCTGGGGCACCTGCATTTGCATGGCCGGCAATAGCCGCGAAATTTATACAGCACAGCCAATATAATTATCCTGACCCCAAAGAACTGAGGCCGGTCATCACCAAAGACAATCTCAAACTTTTACAGAAGGAAGTGTTGAAACAATGTGACCAACTTGACGGTTCGGCTGATGGGATTATCGGCAATCCGGGCAAATGCAGGTTTGATTTTTCTAAGCTGTCGGTTTGTGCCGACGAAACACCGGGAAGCGCGTGTATAACAAGGAAACAGTTGGCGGCAATCAAATCTATTTACAGTCCTTTGGTTGCAAATGGCAAACAGATTTATCCCGGTTTCCCTTTCGGCGGAGAAGATGAAGGGGGCTCCTGGGATCCCTGGATCACCACGCCAATTTCCTCCAAGACACAGGAGCCAAGTTTGCATTATATGTTTTCTACAAACATTTTCAAGTATCTCATTTTCAACGATTCCACTTTCGATTATACGAAGTACAATTTTAAAAACTTTGCTTCGGAAACTGCTTATGCGTCATCTTACCTGGATGCCACAAGTACTGATTACAGCGAGTTTAAAAAACGCAACGGCAAGATTATCTTTTTCCATGGCTGGAATGACGCAGCGCTTTCGGCAAACGCGACCATTGAGCACTACAATGGGATATTGAAAGGCGACAAAAACGCTCCATCTTTTGCAAGACTGTTCCTCCTTCCGGGCGTCCTGCATTGCGGCGGCGGCCCGGGCTGCGACAATGTGGATTGGGTCAGTCTAATCATTGATTGGGTAGAAAAAGCAAAGGCGCCTGACCAGATCGTCGCTTCGAAGGCGGTTGGGGGGAACGTTACTACAAAAGAAATTTTTGCTTACCCGAAGGAGTAGGTTACGGAATAACTCTTCACTACCTGCTCCCAATCAGCCTTTCTAACCTCTCCATCATCTCATCCTTCTCCTTCAACATCCGTTCATACAAAGCAATCTTCTCCTCATGAAGCTGCATGATTTTTTCGACAGGATGAAAGTTAATGGTGCCATTGTTGAATGAATTTTCAAAGGCGACATCCTGAAATGTATTCGCAATAATGTTCACCGCTTTCTCCTCGTCAAAATTCAGAATTGCCTCGGCCGGAATTTTGAGAATAGCGGCAACCTGCTCCAAAATGTCGGAATCGATTTTTTCCTTCTGTTCGAGGAGGGAGATCTTTTGCTGGTTCCAATCCTCACCAAGCTGAAACGCGAGCGCGTCTTGTTTCAGACCCATCAGCTCGCGAAATCGCTTTACGTTACGGCCTTCGTGGATCTTCGGATTGGAGGTAGTATGTGCCATTCGGAAAGGGTGTTTGGTGAAAAAAGGCAATTTATATAAATCTGCCCGGATGTGCTTGGATAACTTACGGCATTGCCATGTATGTTACCGGCCAGAAGTGTAAACGGTATTGACACTTCTCTTTGCCCCGGCGTTTGGAATGCGCGTTTGTTTAACCGCCATGTCGCATAATGCGTTTTATTATTTGGCAACTGCGCTTTCACGTTACCGGCACCGGGTCAATTGGGCCTGGTGAGATGATGATGGTGAATATTTAATCTCCTATACAACCCTGGCCTCTCAATAAGGCCTCTTTGCCATAGAGCTAGTGTGAAATTCTAATCAACCAGGAAGCTATGCTCGGCTGCAACACTGCTAACTTTTTCGCTTATGAAGCTTTTATATCTACCTTTTTTGTTTTTAGGGTTTCAGTTTTCATACGCACAGGATTCGGTGCGGGTGGTTTTTAGCGAGGAAGAACCGGCCGCGACATTTGTCAAACAGCGATTTGTGGACCGGTATGAGAACGTTTTTATGACCAAAATACCTTCTCGCCATATGATGAAGGCAGGGCTTACATTCTTGCCGAATTACCTGTTCAGTATCGGGAATGGGTCTACAAATGCCACACAGATTGACCTGGGGTACGAATATAAGTTGTTGCCGTCCTGGTCGGTAGGAGCGGAAATAGGGGTGAGCGGGGGCTCGGGCAGAAACAACGGGATGGCGGCCATCATTGCTGGCAGAGTCTATGGCCGCTGGTATTACGATATGCTCCGGAGGATCAGCAAAGGGAGTAGCAGCAATAACTTTACAGGAAACTTCCTTGCGTTGGTCGGTGAAAGACAATGGGGACAGGAGGTTGTAAAAACCAACTTTAAAAGGATAGGGGTTGAGTTCGGCATGCAACGACGATTCTTAAATAGTGGACGGCTGGAACTGGGAATCGGGCTTTACTACCAGGACTATCAACAGGATCGCTTTTCGGGCCTGATTTATGAAGTCAGCAAGTCGTCCCGGATCGCGATTGCCTCCCGGACGAGTATGGGCTTTGCCTTCGGGGATTGGAAAAGGCAGGTTGACCAACCGTTTTGCGAAGTGTTGCGTTGCGACGACTTCGTAAAACAACAATGGAAGCTCCAATGGCCAACCATTTACCTTTCGCCGGATTATTCTAACGGAAACATCGGCTTATCCTATGAACGAAAGTTGAGAAGCAGCCCGTTTTCGCTGAATTCGCATATTTCATTAGATTATATGCGCATTGCTTCGGAAGATTTTCCGGTACCGGGAGTAAAGCTGGTTGCCAACGACTATCAGTTGCAATCGTCCGTGCATTTGCGCTACTATGTCAACCAGAAAAAAGCATTGAGGCGAGGCACTGGCGGGAACAACCTGCAAGGCCTTTATATTGCGCCATATACACATTACCTTTTTTACCACAGTGAAACTTATTCCTGGCAAGATACGAACAAACGTCACCTGGGCCTTGGTGCCAGCGCCGGTTTCCAGCAAGTGGTGTTTGGCAAAGCATTCATCGACTTCTCCGCCGGAATGAGTCATAATTTGCTTAAAATAGATGCGAATTCGAAGCGTTATCTCGGCTATGTGCGATTGGGTTTTGGATTAATATTGTAGTGTGAATAATTCCTTAAAACCGGGTTCTTTGTTGCTTCCAGGATAGCTTTCCAGGTTCACCGTCGCTATCTCTGTTTAGGAACGATGGTCACAACGACTCGTTTATAGCGCGCAAGACTCGGCACTCCCTTGTTCGTTACTTTCAGAATGAAGTGAACCGTCTGAGGGCTTTCCACTTCGGGCGCTTTTACTTCTTCGATAACCGATAGGTTGTCGGCTGGCATGATCGGGATTGTTTGCTTCAACGACCCTGCTTCCGGGTATTGAAACCACAAAAAACTTAACCCATCTCCATCCGGATCAACTGAGGCACTCCCGTTCAATGAAAAGGTATCGCCAGACCTGACGGTAAATTGGTCCGGCGTTGTCAGTTTAGCTACCGGCGGGTGATTGGCCTGTTTGTAGCTCTTGGTACACCAGTCCATACGAGCAGCAAAATCATGCTGGATTTCTTCCCTCCATCGCCAAAACGTCACGTGATTGTTTTTGTATACCGTCGTATCCTTGACCCAAGCTCTTCCCCAGGGTGCTGGCTTCCAGGGGGAATAGGTATCTTCGGCATTCGTCCAGAACGGCCGGGTTTCCTCTTCCAATGGCACGATCCATTGCGCTTTTGGGTCAAACGGAGGTTTGTAATATTCATACCGCCCGCCCCAGCCTCCCCAGTTGGGATGCTCGGGTTCACTAAGCCCATTGGGAACCAGAGCCAACCAGGATGGGGTATCGCCTTCCATACCAAATGCTACATCAGGATAAACAGCTCCCAACGGACCATGCCCATGCTGAATGTTTTGCAACAGCCAGTCGTTTTTGATCACTTCATTGTTAGCTCCCGGTGCCACACGCATGATGGCACTCCAGGTAGCTTGCTGGTACGCTCCGGGGCTGGCGATGTAGAACAAATCAGGGAAATTTTTCCGAATCCAGGGCCCTGAGTTATCCTGATCCGAAATGGTATACACCCGAAGCTTGCTGATGAGCCGTTTGGCTTCCGCTTCCGGTTTTGTTTCCCGTATTTTCCAGAGCGCCTGGGCCAGCGTGTTCGGTCCACCCCATACCGAGATCCACAATGGACGCTTGTCTGCTTTCTCCAACGTTCGGACGATCCAGTCGGACCCTTCCGAATCTTTTCCCTTTCCGACGCCTTCCATGCCATAGACAGGCAACCCTTTTTTAACCAAACTCATCAATTTCTCCGCGGTTGGAAATCCCGTTTCGTGCTTAACAAGTGTAGGTTGTACTTTCCCGTATGCAGCGATGGTTTTTCGGATCAGTTCAGGACGAACATGCTTGCTTTGATGAATAGAAGTCGATGCAATAATCCCTTCCAGGTCCATTTGGTTGGTATAGAGCATTAACCGTACCATGGATTGAGAGTCGTCGGGTTCATTGCCGATATCGGTGATGACAATCAGCCGATGCCGGCCGGCCGGTTGTGCGGCCGCCGAAAGCATCGACATCGTGCAAAACATACAAAAGATAGCCGCTACTATTTTCAGTGATTGCTCCATGGATTTATTCAGTTTGGTGAGTCTCGACAATTGGACGATTAATTACCTATTTGACGACTACACGCACCCTGTCCAGATTTTGAATACGCGTAAATGGTGTTTTCCCGTCTCCTTCCCGCTGGGATGCCACCCGTAATGTCGGGAAATAGGTTCCTGGTTTAGAAAATGTATGAGTCGTTTTTACCGTAACGCGGGAGCCTGTCTTATCCGTTGGGGTAAACGTGGCAGCATCCGGGAAGGCGTTCGCAAGCTTGCCGCTGTTTTCGGGCAATCCCTCAAAGTTCCAGCCAGCCGCCACGACCTTACCTCTGTTTTCAGGCACCTCAATATCAGCTGTAAATGTAACGGCCTGACCAACCCTGACATCGGCGCGTTTGCCCCCATTCGCTTTCAAAGTTACGACAGGCTGAATCCCTCTTCGTTCGTTGGCGGTCTGCGGGACGACGACCTGTCCGTTTGTAACAGTATATTTAGTCGAAGCCGCCGGCTCGATGCCTTTCTCGACCCAGGCGCTGAGGTCCAGCAATGCCTGCTGCAACACGCCTAGGTAACTCACCGTGCGGGTAGGGTCATCTTCTGCCGAAATATCCCCATGCAGGGCGCGGTCGGTGTACCAGAGTCTGAAATGGTTGTCCAGGCTGTCGCCAAGGACTTCTTTGGCCCTGGCACGGTACCAGTCGGCCTGCCAGGCAAAGGATTCCCGGTCCCAAAGGGATTCCAGCAGGATCATTTTCCCGTTGAATTTGCCCGTGGGCAATACGCCGGCTGCTCCCCGGGTAAACATGGGCCCCAAAAGCATAGGGCGTTGCGGGTAAAGCGGCTTGCCGGCTGCGTCCCGCAACTGGTCCCAAACGGGATACTGCTTACCCGGATCCTGGTGTCGGTGGTAGGTTTGTACCGCCAGAAAGTTGGAATTGTCCACCATCACCTCATCTCCCGGTTTCACCAGGGCCAATGTGGCGGCGTCCGCAGGTCCCAACACGACTTTATCACCGACGATCTTCGTTATCTGTAAGGTCTTACCAGCTCCGGCCCCGCTTTTAATGAGCAAGTCTCCGCCCAGAAAATCAATATCGGGCATTGTATTTTCCAATTGAAATGCAACCGGCATTCCCCCTGGCAGGCCGCCCATGCTTTTCCACGCAGCATCGGCGGTACCCCGATCCCGCTCCGACATCGGCTGGGTTAATTCAAGTCTGATAGCCTGATCAATCGGAATCCCGATTTTGATCTTACTAACCTGTTGAAGACGCGCTTTCAAAAGCGACGCAGTTGGATTAGCCCCCAAATAACCTGGTTTGTTCCAGAAGTCTTCCTTAAAATACTTGCTGTCGGCCATGACCACACCCTGATAGAGTACCAGGAAGCCATGAACCCCCATCGTTTTATAGCCAAACCAGGATTTAGGCGGAAAACCCATATTGGTCACTTCGCGAAGCGCTTCTTTTTCCTCTTCATTTAAACCGGCATACATATCTCCGCTGCCACCCGGCTCCAATGCGTCGATAATCTGGGGGAACTTATCCTTTAATACCCGCATCGCATGCATACGGACCGTGAAGACATTGGGAATGGCTACCGGCGATCCCATCACCATCGGTACCGCACCATCCCAGACGCCGTCGGTATTCTCCATGCCGCCGACAGTCCGGTAAGCACCACCACTGCCGCCAAAGCAATAGCCATAGGAACGGTGCTGCCCGTACAAACGATTGGCTACTACCCGGGCATATCGGGCCGAAGCCGCATTGGCACGGTAAGCCCCGATGGTCGGATCGTTCGCCTGTGGTTTGGCAAAGTCGATGGGCCCTCCTTCATTGGTTTCGATAAAAAAAGCGCCGTGCGTAACGGAGAACCCGATTTTATCTTCTTCGCCGGTTGCTCCCTGCGAGAGGTTTTCATTGTCGGGAAAGGGCGTGATGTACTGGAAGAAGCGGCCCTGATAAACCTCTTTGGTTGGGAAATAAAAGGAAAACCGGGCACCCGTTCCCTTGAAACCGCCGTGGACATACCGGTGACGTACCGGTATATCCCGCCACTCGTCCACATCTACATAGGGTTCTTTGAACAGCGTATCGGAAACAGCAAACTGTTTAGCCAGTTCTGGGCTTAGCTGGGACAGGTTGTTTTGCGCATGCAGGCTGGTAGCATACAAGACGGACAAGCAAAATGCAGCTTTACGAAATGAGGGAACAAGCATGGTATTATTGATTTGTTCGTTTGGCAGTCGCATCGAAGTTGTACAAGGTACCTTTCAGGTTATTTTCATCCACCTTACTTAAATTAATGGAAATCTCACCCACTTGTGAAGATTCAAAATAGATGACCAGATTGGTACCGTTCTCTTCTACCTTGGTAATCGGACGTTTCGGTTGGCCGGGGTCTGTGGCATTGGATAATTCTCCGGTCAGTTTACCGTCTTTTCGAACAAGGTCTGTTACAAATTTGACATCACCATTGGGTGATCCGATAACCGATATTTCCCATTTGCCGGCAAAAAAATCAGCTGGAGCAGCGGTTTGCGAGAAGCCGTTAAAGGCAAAACCTACCAAAAAAACGAACAGAACAAGAGTTTCTCTTTTCATGATTTTTGACAATATAGTTGACATTTTCTTTTATTGGTTTAAGTGAAGGAAATGGATTGTTTGGAAAGAAAAAATTGGGGTTTTGGCTTGGTAATCAATCGTTTTGATATTGATCATTAGAATTTATAAATCGCCGTCAAGAAGTACGAACGGGGTTGAATGAATGCCCCGGCATACACCGCATTCTGATTGGCTTCACGTTGGGCGGTCGTGAAACCCTGGAGGTCGGCGGCAACCGGGAAGCCACCGGGCCGGATAAAGCCCATCATACCCAAGGTATTGGTTACATTGTTGACGTTCGTCTGTATACTGAGCGCCTTGCTGAAGGCATATCCCGCACCTAAATCGACCTGGCTAAATCCGCGCAGGAAGAACGCATTCGGGACGTTGGCTGCACGGCTGCCCATGTAACGATAACTCCCGAACAAGGTAAACTTTCCAGCCGTGTACGTTGGTGAAATATTGAGCATCAGGTTAGGTACGTTTTCAGTCCGGTTGCCCGAAAAGTCTTCTACCACGTCATCTTGCGGACCAGGATTTCCCGTGATCCACACACCCCAGTTTTTAGCCGTGGAACGCTGCAGGGTAGCGACGGCCCGTACAGAAAGTTGCCTCGTCAGGTTGTAATTACCTTCCAATTCCAGACCGTATGTTTGAATGGAATTGTAGATAGTAGGGGTAAAATAGTAGGAATTATCGACCGTCGTCGCAAAAGTGGAGGCCGGTATGCCGCTGAGGATCGAGTAAAAAGGCGTAGCAAACAAGCTCCATTTCTCCCGCTGTACTTTTATACCGGCTTCCACCTGTTGAACGCGCTGAATTTTGGGGTCGAACAATGGCGCACTATTCGCGTCCAGATAAAGGAAAGGGGATAAATCCGGAGCCTTTTTCCCATCCGAGAATCGGGCATAAAATGCCATATGTGGCGAGAATCGATAGTTTAATGCTCCTGAGAAAGACAGCGTTTTAAACGTTTTATCAGGCGTAATGGGCGTTGCACCCGCAACAGAATAGAGGTTATCATACACAGTCAGCGGGTTGCCATCAGCTCCGCCAAAGCCCACAGCGCTGGCGGCCGGGTTGGCAGTACCCAACAGGTTTGTCCCGTGTATCCGCACGTGGTCGTAACGTAGTCCACCATCGAACGTCAGGGCAGGCGTTATTTTCCAGGTCACCGCACCAAAGCCCGACAATTGCGTTTGCCGGTAATCATTGGTATTAAAGCTTCCAAAGCCTACCGCGGCAACGCCCCGGGAATTGGTAAACTGATAGTTTTTGCCATCCAAGCCCACAGAAGACATGATAACCGGATGCGGGTTGTTTTCGACCGTTGAAACAATCAGACCGGCAATGCCCGTATCGTAGGTGAGATGTGAAATACCTACATAGCTACCCAGAGTAAAGCTCAGCTTATCGTTCACCTTTTTGGATACCGACACCTGATCGATTACTTCCTGAATTTTGGTATGATTGGTTTGCAGGGGTGAGAGCAACAGCGAGTTAGGCAATATGGCCTGGCCCGGGAGGTCCGCTGTACTGGTCTTGGTAAAATTGAAACCTGCAAACTGCCCATTCACCATATTGGGTAACTGAGTGTACGTGGCGAGCGTCTGTCCATTTGTCGCGTCCGTAAATGTATAATTCCCAAAATTACCCAATGCACCCGCTACGGCATAGGTGTATAAGGAGTTCAGGCCCACAGGCCCCAGCAGAAGGCCCGCATTCCAGTCTCTGCGTTTATTACTATATTTTACATTGTTCTGAAACGACCAGCCTTTGCCCAGTTTATGCTGCCAGTCCAGGCCCACGGCCCGGTCCATATTGTGAATCAGTTTACTAATATCAAATTTACGAATGTCGGTAGGTGAATTGTGGGGATAATCAAACACGACGCTCTGATTGGGCAGGTAGGTATCCGTCTTGCTCACCCCCGGGGCCATTTGCGGGTGGTCAAAGTTAACGGTCGGCAGGGCCTCAAAATAACTGTTACGATCGTCCAGATATTTGACATACAATTTGAGAGCGCCTTTTTGGTAAGTCCTGACCAGGTTGAACTTACCCTGACCGCCTTTATTCATCGGATAACCCGGGTAACGCACGCCGTTGGCATAGCGATAGAAACCACCCACGTTGAACGTCAGATCACCCTTTTGATTCAGTTTTCCGCTGAGATTCACGTCCGCACGGTAAAAAGGTTGTGCGTTACCTTCCAGACCAAATTTGGCCCGAACTTCGCCCTCGAAGCCTGCTTCCCCCGTTTTGGAGACATAATTAAAAATACCACCGGGTGCATTTGGCCCTGTAATGGCGGCCGAGCCGCCACGCACTGCTTCCACCCTGCCGGTAGTAGCATCTGCCCGCAGGAAATAGTCGGGTCCGTAGCCGCCAAAATTAACATTGGTCACGGGAAGTCCGTCTTCCTGCATCGATACATAATAATAACCTGCTCCACCCGCTGTTACTCCCCGGGAATAGACCGTATTGTTTACCTCGCCCAATGAAGAATTGACGTACACGCCCGGCACATTTTTGAGCAAATCAGCTGCCGAATAAGGTACTTGCTGGGCAATCTGTTTGGACGACAGGGTTGAAATGGCGATAGAAGCATCCATTCGCTCACGCTTGTCGAACACGCCCGTGACGACAACCTCATTCAGATCAGAAGCTGTTTCTTGCAGGCGAATGGTTAGGTTTTCGCTACCGGGGACTGTTGCTTTCAGCTCCCGGGGGGTATAACCGATGTAGGAAATGACGATGGTGTAAGTACCGTTTGTCAGGTTATTAAACTCAAACACCCCCTCAGCATTGGATGAGGTTCCCCTGGTGGTACCTTTCAATAAAGCAGAAGCGCCAGCCACAGCTTCTCCTTTGGGGTCGGTCACTGTCCCGCGAATCTGCTGCGCCAGCGCTGCATAGCCATGGGTTATGCACGCAAAACAGAGCATGATCCTTAAACGTCGTAAAGAGTTATCCCATAAGAAGCATAAACTTTTTTCCATAGTATAATTAATAAAAAATAATTCATTGTAAATCAAGAGCTTACCGATAAAAAACGAACAGGGGTCATTTAAAGAAGGCATCACGAATCCAACCTGCCTGGTTTGCCAGACGGTAGAAGAAGAAGTATAATTTTATGGATGTTGTTTAGGATGCTCTGTCAGAATTGGCCGAATTCATCCGGTAGCATTAATCATTCCGTCGAGTTCTGACTACCACCCTGTTTTGAGACCAGAAATTGACTTTACAAAGATAAAACAGAAATTTTATTATTGTCTATTTTTTTAGACAATAAATTTTTTGCAATTGCTTACCTTTATTGTGCAATACCCGTCAATCGGTGTTTTTGTGCTTTTGCGTGATTGTCAGACTTTTTCATTGATGGTCATGTATTGTCATTTATAGTCAGGCATAGCTGTGCGGGACTTATGAAAATCAGTGAGACGGGAGTTGGGCCTTGCTTTGGTAAATTTCTGGTGCTCGTAACCAATAACCATATAGTAGAGTTAAGTTTAAAGTCGGTTTCAATGTTAGAGCAAGCCATTTTGGCCCGAGCAAACTCCGAGCATTTTATGTCTTTCAGCATGCATTTCCCCAGTGAAAAGGGATATATTCAACAGGTAGCGATTGATTGCGTCATTTTCGGGTATCAAAATCATCGACTGCATGTACTGGTTTCCAAACTTAATTTTAAAGGTGATTTCTGGAATGTGCCGAGTGGATTTGTGTATCAGGACGAGGATATTGATGACGCCGCCCAGCGAATAATACAGGAGCGAACGGGTCTCAAAGATGTCTATCTGGAGCAGTTTCAGGTTTTAGGGAAAGCAAACCGGAACAGCCAGGCCTTTCTGGACCGATTGATTGAATTAAATCAGAAGAGTTTGGATGAAAACCTGAGGAAAGAATATGAATGGTATACCCGCCGCACGATATCCATCGGCTATTATGCGCTGGTGGATATTGGTAAAGTCGTACCCCAGAAACACGACATTGATGAATTCATTGCGTGGTTCGATGTCGATGCATTGCCTCCGATGATCATGGATCATGGCCAGATCGTCGCCAATGCCGTTGACTTTTTACGGACTAACCTGGACATTAAATGCAATGCATTTCATCTGCTTCGGGATACTTTTACGATGAGGGACGTGCAGGTGCTCTACGAAGATCTTTTTAACAAACAGTTCGCCCGCAATAATTTCCAGAAGAAGATATTGGAAATGAATGTATTGGAGCGACTGGAAAAACAGTTCACAGGAGCCGCCAACAAAGCGCCCTATTTATACCGGCTTCCGATAAAATCGACCGACGCCGCTCCGCAAGGCTGATTGTGATTTTAACTGGCTGCTATTCCGCAAGGAGTGTAGCACGGCGATCACGGCAGCGGGTAATCGTTGGTTGGTTTTGGCTGTGCGTGTGGTTCCTCAATCATAGCGCCCAATTTGAATGCTTCAAATTCTTCTTCGTATTGCTCTCTCTTCATTGCTCCTCGTTCGCCATATTGAACGTCCAGATGTGCGGAAAATGAAGTCAGTTTTTTGTTTAAAATTCTGTTGTCCATTGAAGTATTTTTTTAGTTTTTCTCAAAGCTGCAAATAAATCCTCTTCAAAAGCCACTTTCGGCCCGGTGGCTTTCTTTATATTCACTGCCTTTCCACCTTTCGCCCGTACATTCTAAAGATCCCACTGACTAATGAAGCGTGCGTCGTTGCCCTGCGCGGGGTAGTAGTAGAATCCGAACAGCAGCTTGCTCCCCGGCGGGACCGTATTTTTCAATCCGTCTATCAGAATCCGGTCACTGACCCAGCGGGCTTCGCTTAAAATCGATATAAGCTGGTTGTCCAGTTCCGGGCTGAAACCGGTTACGGTTCTGATGGTATCGATGCGCAGGTCCTTTGTAAATGTGATCTCGTAAATGCCAAAGGTTTTGGTGGTGTTGATATCGCGCAGCGTTTTCAGCTTATCATACAGGTTGGCTCCATAAAACGTTTTATCGGTTGTTCTGATCTTATTTCGATCAAGGAAATCCAGCATTTCGAGCTCGCGACCTTCGCCCGCAAACTTCGAATGATTGAGCACACGGTAGCCCGAGCAGGAATTGAAAGTGTATTTCCCAGCGCTGTCAAGGTTAGCATATACCAGCATTTCGGTGCCTTCCTTAAAATATATATCACAGGATGAACGCTTTTTACCATCACTGCTACCCTCAATAAGGATGGATTTTACATTGTTACCTTTGAAAAGCTGTTTAATCACAATGTTCGACTCGTAGAAAAACGAGGAGCCTTGATTAGGGAAGTTTTTCACAACAGTCACCCGCGCTACAAAATCGGAGCGAACGTATTTATCCATAAACTTATAGTGACTGCATACACATGCATACCCTGGAAGTGAGCAGCACAAACCGATTAAAATCAGCGCAAATTTTATTTTGATTACGGGGGGCATTGGACGCAAGTTAGATCGAGGCAATATATAATTTTATTACATAATATTGGCTACCTGGAATGACAAACATTAAGTGCAGAGCAGCCGAGCACAACGGACATTTTTCCGTCTCAGGTGTCAGGTACGGGTTTTAAATCCAGATTCCCTCATTCTGGCTACAAATCGGCTTGATTTGGCTACAATCCGTGCTATGCCAAATTCGAAATTTGCTTCCTCAAACTTAAAGTTGATTACACAATGGAAGCACAGGAAAATAAAGTGGCATTGGTGACAGGTGCCAACCAGGGAGTAGGATATCAGATTGCCAAAGCCCTTGCAGACGAGGGATATACAGTTTATGCAGGCTCGCGCAACCTGCAAAATGGCGTAGCCGCGGCCGAAAAGATAGGCGGTGAATCGCAGGCCATTCAGATCGATGTGACGGACAAAAATTCGGTCGAAAATGCGGTTGCAAAGGTGCAGCAAGACTTTGGCAAACTCGACTTGCTGGTAAACAATGCAGCCATTTCTCACGCAGGAAAACCCGGCAGGACGCTGGAAGAAATTATGGCCAGCAATCGTCCGAGCATTTCCTCCGTGGATGAAGTGCGTACGGTATGGGAAACGAATGTCTTCGGGGTGGTTGTAGTGACGCAGGCTTTCCTGCCGCTGCTCCGTAAGGCCAATGCGCCGCGTATCGTAAATGTATCGAGCGGGTTAGCTTCGCTTACTTTGGCCCGGGATCCGCAAAATCCTTATGCCCCGCACTTTGAATTGATCTATGGTGCGTCCAAAACCGCGATGAATGCCGTGACCGTGGCATTTGCCAATGAACTGGAAGCCAGCGGTATTAAGGTAAGTGCGGTGAGCCCCGGCTTTACGGCGACGGCGCTGAACAATTTTCAGGGAACGGATTCAGTGGAAGTGGGTTCGCGTGAGCCGGTTCGGGTGGCGCTCGAAGAAGTGGGCCCGACGGCGCTCTTCACGGGCCCGAACCAGGAAGTTTTCCCGTGGTAAAATTTATTTATTCCTGAAACAAAATCTGTGGCGATGAATTTGCCACAGATTTTGTTTCAGGTGTTTAACTGCATTCCATGAAAAAAGAAGAGCTTCTCCGGTTTCGTTCCATTTCAGCTATTCATCAGGCGTTTGGCTTGCCCAAGCCCCAACACCCACTGATAAGCCTGACGCATTTCGATGAAAATAATCCGTTTAATACCGATCATATACCGGCATACGATGTACTGAATTTTTATAAAATTACATTCATCGTACAAAATGCCGGCAGACTGAAATACGGACAGAGTTATTACGACTTCGAGGAGGGCAGCATGATGTTTATGGCCCCTCAGCAGTTGGTCGGTCCGACAGAGTACAGTGAGGGCGGAGAATCTTACGTACTGCTCATCCATCCCGACTTTTTGTTGGGTTATCCGTTGGCGAAGAAGATCAAGCAGCATAGTTATTTTTCGTATTCGGTCAATGAGGCCCTGCACCTGTCCGACCTGGAAAAAGACGTGGTGTTGTCGGTGTACCACATTATTGAGCGTGAGCTGAATAGTCGTGTGGATGAATTCAGTCAGGAGATCGTCATCGCGCAGATTGAATTGTTACTCAGCTATGCGAGTCGTTTCTACAAACGGCAGTTTGTTACCCGCAAGGCCGCTTGCAGTACTCTTCTGGAAAGAACCGAATGCGTCGTCAATGACTACCTGAACAACCGGAAAACGCTCGATATGGGCGTGCCCACGGTGCAGTATTTGTCCGAGCAATTGCATGTTTCTTCCGGCTATCTGAGTGACATGCTACGCTCGCTTATCGGTCAGAATGCACAGCAATACATCCACGAAAAGCTTGTCGAGAAAGCGAAGGAGCAACTGTCAACGACCGATATGTCGGTGAGTGCAGTGGCTTATGAACTTGGTTTTGAGCATTCTCAGAGCTTCAATAAGTTTTTTAAACAGAAAACCAGCCAATCGCCGCTGGAATTCAGGCAATCGTTCATTCATGTATAATGCTGGTTCTGCCTGAAAGCTTTCGGCGCAACAGGACTGCTATCCGGATCGAAAATACGTGTCCGGTTCAGCTATTGTTGCTTCGATGGGGCATAGTACAGCAATACGGCGCCGCTGGCAAAGGTGTGCGTCTTTATCAATTCCAAAACCACCCCGTCGGCCAGTTGGTCGAATAACGGCAAACCTTTTCGCGCCACCACCGGGTGGACCATCAGCTGAAATTCATCCACGAGGCCGAGGTTCATCAGGGCAATGATCAGGCTGCGGCTGCCGACCAGAATGTCGCCGCCTTCTTCTTCCCGGAGCGCCCGCGTTTCCGTTTCGAGGTCGCGGGTAGCAACCCTTGCGCTTCTCCAATCCACACTTTGCAGGGTGCGGGAAAATACGATCTTGGGAATGGCGTCCATATTCACTGCAAAATCATCCATTGCTTTTTCTCCGCTGGGCTGTTCCACCAGGCCTTTCCAGTACTCCATCAGCAGATAGGTTTTCCTGCCGTACAATGCAGTGCCGGAGTTTTTCAGGAGCTCACCGTAGTGATCGTGCACTGCTTCGTCGGGCGAAACAGCAGTGTGATCGCAAAAACCATCGAGCGTCATATTGATACCGGCGATTATCTTTCTCATACGTGATCAAATTTGTTGATTAGGTTTGGAACAGTAGCAAAACTAGCTAATTGCAAGTCCCTTACCGCGGTCATTTCGAACATATTAAGGGGGGATTTGAGACAAGTTTGAGACCTCAATCCGGTTAACCGCTATCGTGCCAGCTTGCATATGTCCCCGCCGCGGCGCTGAGGTCTTGACGATGTTCTAAAATGAGGGCACTGATTTACATTAGAAATCAATTAAATTCATTTTTATAGTCAACAAATCATCACCGTTCAGCTCATGAAATTCCTTATTCTTTTAATTACACTCAGCGTTGTGTTCCCTGCAAAGGCGCAACAGCATGACAGTACGACCATTAAAGCTGTATTTGGTTCCACCAACGCAGAAGTGCACGAACTAATGGGATTTTTGGGAGTAGAGCATTTTCATATTGAATTAAATGACCCTAAACTGGCTGGAAAATATTTTCACCTGATCAGCCAGGAATTTAAGAACGGGGTAGCTCAGTCTGAACAGGATATGTTCGGCTTTGCCAAACGTAAAGAACCCTTACAGTTTGACTCCACTGGTCGGCTTGCTTTTGATGTATATGCCCGAAGTGTTGATCAGACTACCATAGAAGCCTTTTTCAAACTACCCAGGGTTGGCCAACGAAAGACATATAAAGTGGAAGCCGATGATGCCAGACGGTATAGTTTCAGGACGGATATTTTGAGCTATAAAAATAACACAACGGTCGTGCCCATTGGGAAAAAGTTCCCTTTTCTTGTTCACACATTACCTTATGACAAGGATGGTTTTTCTTACTATTGTACGGTTGCGCAAAGTCGTGTGGCAGTTACCGATTGGTACAAAGAATTTGGAGTCAAACATTATATCGCTTATCAGCTCGTTCTGGAATAGCAAGCAGGGTACTTTAATGCATCACGGACCAGTCTGCCGGAAATAGAGTACTTCTTTCTGGAAAAAGTGATGTCAGGCTTCGTACCCGCTACGCACCTACCACATTCGCGATCATGGACATATAATAGTTTACGCAATGCAGACAGGTCAGAAGCATTAGTTCTTTGGAAGCCAATGACTCAAAGCGCTCGGAAGTCGTGATGTGGTAGTCATAGTTCAGCGTCCTCCATTTTAAATCAGGCGTCATGGCCAGCAGTTCGGACCCGTCGTGATCGGTCAGTACAAATGATTCCCTGAATACGCCCCGGTGTTTGAACAGGTAATGGGCCGTGACGTCGTAAAAATGGGTTTGCATTACAATGTCCCCGTGCCAATTGATTGCAAAGGTGAGCAGTTGATTACCCTCCTGTTTGACTTCAATGGTTGTGCTCCAAAATCCCTTGGGTTCAACCTGGTAGGTCAAATTGTGTGCCATCTTTATCGATGCGCTGAACGAGAACCAGTTTTTGTAGGAAAGGCTTCCGATTAATCCCTTGCCACCAGTTAGGTCAAATGTTAAGGAATCCGTTGATTTTGCCTGATAGTCAGCCATAGTCTTGTGATTGTTTTCGTTTTATCCATTCGTATTATCCTTTCAGCTCGCCGTTTGCGGCCTGCTACAAACCTTGTTTCAGTTGCTCCATTTCGTCAATGGTCGCTTCGAGTTTGTCGAATACGCGTCCGTACATCAGGCGAACTTCCCATCTGTAAATCCTGGCCGAGAAGCAGAGCATCAGGAGGATCATCACTCCCCCGGCTGCCAGCGCGAAAAATGGGACATGTTCGATGAAAAGCAGGTCGGGAAACTTCTGCTGTGTCTTCAACGTAAGTCCCTGCCTGTTCCAGGCCGACCATATCGTGCTTATCGCTATCAAAACGTAGACCGGGTAGGAGTAACGGGCTATTTTTTCACTTTTTAGCACGACCTCTTTCAGCCATCGGTGCAGCGATTTGAGGTAATCCAGACTGGTCGCTGCCTGATCCAATGCTTTGATACTATCGATCTGCCGTTTGTTGTACCATGCCGTAAGCAGCAGCAGCACAGATGCAGCGGCACCTTCCCATACAGCGTCCAGAAAATAGTATACAATGGGAAAAATAATCGCTGTGGTTACAATGATGATCAGGTTGAGCCTGAACATCCTCTCCATCCGACCGACCAGGTGTCTCGATTTCTGATTGTACAAGTCGTTGATTTTCGGAGCGACCAAACTGCTTTCATTCAGAAAACCTTCCTTCCAGATAGCCTCAATTGAATTTTTCATCCAGTATTTTCTTTAAACGCTCTTTAATTCGGTTCACGCGTACGCCGATATTATTGGCATTGGTGTCAAGTATCTCTGCAATTTCCTGATGCGACTTTTCGTCCAGGTGGAGCAGGATCACAGCCCTGTCAACTTCTGACAAACATCGGATAGCTGCGTACAGTTGGTTCAGGGCCTCGTCTTCAAAGGCGTTGTTTTCGGTGGAGGCTACATCCGGCAGAACGTCCGATGTGAAATACGCCCTGCCGTGGCTGTTTCTTTTTTTGAGCAGCGTCAGGCACACATTGAGCGAAATACGGTAAACCCAAGTCGACCATTTGCATTGCTCGTGAAAATTGTCCCTTGTCCGCCAGATTTGCAGGCAAACCTCCTGGTAATAGTCCTCAAAATCCTCCTGCGAATCGGTATATGCCCGGCAGATCTTGATGATGATGCCGGCAAAAGGCAGGACCGATAGCTGGTAAAAATCTGTACTCACCTGATTTGTTTTGGCGCTAACCTGAAATTTTTCCGGTCATTGTCCATCGGACCGACTTTGGGTAATTCTTTGCAAGCTTCCTCATTTTCTGTTCTTTGTGCTAATTAGTGGCTATTTTAAAAGAACATTACATGCGGCTTGAATTTTTTTAGAGAGCGGGCAAATGTAACGCTTAGCTGCCAATCTCCGAAAATTGCCGGGCGCGGGGATAAGGGTAACGAAAAACGGTAATTCAGCCTTTGGGTGTTATTTTTCTTTGCCACGCCGGCATCAGCTTATACAGCGGCCGAATAGCCATAACAACGAGCAAGAATGCAGATAATGTTCTCAGCGTCTGCCTATTTTCCTGTGAGATATCGGGCACCAAGTGAGCGGTGTAGCCGTATAAGCCAAGCGCCAGCAGTGTTCCCAGTGCTGCGGTTGCCCCTTGTAAAAGCGCCGTTATAATTCGCGGAGGCCGTTGGGTCCCGGACGGATTCAGAACCAGAATCCAGGCAACCCAAAAAGGCAGCTGAAACGGATTGAAAAGGTTCATGACAAACCCTGAAACTGCCGGAACCGCAATGGACGAATAGCCCGGTCGGTTGGGTAACTGGTAGCTGGTGTCCAGCACCGATATCACTGTAATGCAAACCATCAGGATTGCACCTGCGATCCATAGGTTACTATTCCGGTACCGTTCCGGTTTGAGGAGGTCTTTGACCATAATTAATGTCGTGACCAGGAACATTTCGCTGAGAACGGCTCCGGATGAGTATGCAGCGGCTTCCGTCAGACGGTTGTCGAGCAGATAGGTACCTGTGCGAAGATTAATGATTCCGGGCGGCAATGAACCCAAAAAGCTGATGATCAGCAGGGATAGTAATGGGTTTTTCGGATATCTCATTCCCGCTTTATCAAGTTGAGATGCCTTTTGTGGTCGTGTCTCATCTGGCGTCCTTCCTGCCATGTCATCAGCCGCTGGGTACCGGCATGCACATTGCTCATGCTGATCTGATATACAATTTTCCAATGCCGGTAAATCTCTTTCCAGGCAAAAAGCAGTGAATGCCCGGGGTCATAAATATGGGTGGGTTCGCTGCCCGTGCCGTTTAATTCAATGATAGAAAAATTCTTACCTGCTTCCAGATCGTCCCAGCTTTTAAAACGAATGTCCATCCGGCCGAAAAAGAACCCAGGAATTTGCCGGCACAGCTGGTCAATAACCCGGGACAGTTCGGGCGTGATGCGGCTCGTCAGGTCGATGAACTTGGCGCCGCGGCTGTGATTGCCGTATGGTACCAGGTTCACTTTTTCGTCGGCGGCGGGTATGCGCTCCAACTGCTTACCATAGGCCCTGGCTAATGCCGAAAGCTGCAAGACAGCCCGGTCGTCCCGCATTAAAAGCGATAGCAGCGTGCTTTGTCCGTCGCCTTTCACGCTCAGAAATTCTTTGCCCACGATCCCGGAAATGTGTCCACCGGCAGAGCCTGGAAAGCGGTAATAGAAGATACCGACTTCGTTTTCGTACGCCATGTATTCTTGCAAAAGAAAATCCACTTTACTGGCAATGCGATACGTTTCGAGCTCTTGACGTGTCCGGAGCAGTTTTACCTGCATACCACGTTCCCCGATATCCGGTTTGGCGATTAGCGGAAAATCAAGGCCGTGTTCCGTGAACAGTGTTCCCAAGGTGCCGGCATTCATACCCGCTTTGCAGAGCACCGTTTTCGGATACGATCCAGGCGGCAGCAACGGGTAAATATCACTTTTGCGCTCATGGATAAACCCCGAATACGCGATGCCGGGATTGGCCGCGCTAAAAAAAAGCAGCGACCTGGCGCGCAGGCTCAGCCAGAGCCATAATGGCACCATTGGCAGGTACAGGCAGTCGAAAGGCCAGTATTCCCAATGAAGCAGGCGAATGAAGAACCGGCGGGTTTTCCAGGAGAGGCTGTTGAAATGATGTCTTTCCCCAACTGGTTGTTCAAATGCCTGAGGCGCCTTCTCCCGCGTGAGATCCTGGTAGCGAATGCTGGCCGGCCCGCTAATGGGCAGTTCCAGCGACGTCACGCTTACTGTACGCATACCGGAATGCTTTTGGTTTCCGCTGGTTTCATATTTCAAATTCTTGCCGAGGTGGAAATCCAGCAGCGTTTCGGTGGTTGGCTCCGGGCAGCCCGATAGCCATTTTTCTAGCATCAGTTGGCGCTCCTTTTGGTCGTCGGGTCCATAAAGTGTTGCCGACGACCAGATATGCGCCTTTCCCGGATCCAGATCGCGGACATGTTTTCGATCGCCGTCCCAGGTACAGCGCCGCAGGATGCCGTAGGTTAAAAGAATGAGGGTAAATGGCTCGATACCGTCGAGCGATACGTCCCGGAAAAAGGTGGAAGGCTCCCGCGCTCCGATAATGTCAAGCATGATCAAGCCCCGGCTCCGGCGGTATCCCGGTTTGCGGATGTGGTTTTCAAATGCACCATTCAGCAGCACCGCCGCGGAATGCTCTTCTTTAAGCGCGATCCAGGTACCGCCTGCCTGCGCATCTTTCGGGTAGATCAGGCGTTGGTTGCCTGCCATGTAAGTCGCAGGAGGAGTCGCCGGGGCGCGGTCTGTGCGTTCGTCGCGGTTTGAGGCGAGAAGCACGCCGTTGCCGGTAGGAATGTAAGTCACTGTGCACATTGCGCCTGGCGGTATTCGATGGTCGAGCTGGCAACTCCGAAATAATCCGGTATGCTGATATCCGTCAGCGATCGCACTCCTATCCTGAAGAGCGCCATGTGATGTACCGCATGTTCGAGATTGTAGAGCAGCTCTCTTTCGTAGCTGGTCGTAATCGTGCGGCCTGCCGTCCCTGTTCCGGCCTGGTAGGCGAGTTGCAAAGTCTTGTTGTGCGGTTGCAGACCGGCCGCAATCTGCTGCAATTTCAGCATTGCATATTCGCGTCTTGTTTCAAGGTCTCTTTCCCGGGTGCGGGCATCATAATCGACAATGCCCGTGTGATAGCCGGTTTCCAGCTCCTGAAAAAATTCGATCACATGCCTGACGTGTTCTCCGAGCGAGGCGCCCGACAAAACCGGCAAACGGGCTGTAAAATGGGCCTCTTTCAGCATGGAAAGCACATCGGTGAGCTGTTCAAGCACGGCGGCTACCGATTCGGTTATCTGTCTGTTCATAGTCGATGTTTTGGGGCAATTTATAAAAACCATGCCCCGAAGAACATGGTCTGATTACTCACCTTTCGCGTGTGGTTATACCCGAAAGGCTCTCACGTTGCCAATAGGCCAGGGTCAGGCAGCTACCCAGCACCAGTAATGCGTAAATAAACAGCTGACCTGAATCGTTCTGCACCACGATGCCCAGCCGGAAAATGTGCATGAACACCGCCCCCGTCATCACGCCGATCCCGATCAATGCGCCATAAGCAGTGGTCCGGGGGAAGATGATCAGCACGGAAGCGATCAGTTCGAAAATACCCACCAGAATGCGTCCCCATGGCTCCATACCCACCTTTGAGAAGATGTAAACGGACTCGGGAGCAGCAGTGAATTTGAAGTACAGCGTTTGGAGCATGATCCCGGCGGCTACCACTCTCAGCAGCCATGTCCAGGTATTGCGGGTTCTCGTCTTCATTGTGCCTTATCCCGGATCAATGGCCATTGTATATCCGCCTTTTCAATCAACTCTTCCCGTTTTTTAGACCAGTTGTTTTTCACTTTCATGTTGTAGTTGAAATACAGCTTGTCCTCCACGATCGTCCACGTGTCGGTTTCGGTGGGTGCTTTGTGGCCCTCGGAAGTGCCGTAGGCGCAGTAGCCGCCATATTGGGGCACGTATTTGTCCGGGTTTGCTTTAAATGTTTCCAGATTACCTCGGCTGGCAAAGAGCCAGTCGGAACCTTTGTACCTGAACGTAAGGCTGTCGGCACCTTTCACCGGATTTGATTCCTTGAAAAACGCCACCACGTCGTATCCTTTAATAGCCTTCCCATCCGGCGCAAATATTTCGGATTGCTGGGCACGGGCGGTCAATGCGGCGAAGGTTATCGCCATTGTAAAAATGAATCTGTTCATTTGAGTCGGAGATTATGGTACAAATTTGGTCCAGTTCTTATCGGCCTGCATTTTCAAACGGGCCTCATCCTGGTTCCAGCTTTTGAGGGTGTTGTTGAAATACTTATTGTAAAAAAGATAGAGCTTCCCATCCAGGACCTTGAAAGTCTGAGGGTCTACTTCAACTTTTTCGCCTTTCTTACCCATCGCGTAGGCGCACCAGCCGCCAAATTGCGGTTCGTAGCGCATCGGGTTCCGGGCAAATTCTTCCTGATTTGCCCTGGAAGAAAAGTAGTAGGTGACGCCATGGTAGCTGGCCGGGAACTCTTTTTTGCCTTCCATTGCCTTGTGCATTGTAAAATAGGCCACCGGGTCATAGCCTTGAATCGCCAGGCCGGATGTTTCGAGGTTGAACTGCTTTTTGCGCATTTCAGTCGTTTGGGCCAGGCAGGCGCATACCGACAGGATCATGCATGCAAGGATCGTGATCTGTTTTTTCATTGGATTAATATTGAAAATGAATGCCTCGCGGAAGGGCACCGCCAGGCTGCCGGTTACTGTAATGTCACTTTGATCATGTTGCCGATCGCCGGCAGCGTAGTGAATTTGTTGGGATTAGGTACAGGTGCTATTGCTTTGCTCTCGCCTAGCGGTGTTCCGGCCAGGTTGAATTGTGTGATCCCCGCACCTGGAAACTGGTCGAGGGCCGTGCCGTTATCGTATAGTGCGATGGAAGCCGACACGTCACCGGCAGCAAGCCCATCGATGCCGTTACCGCTGGTCGCGAAAAACCAGTCGTTTGAAAAGCCGTACATCGTCGCGATCGCAATGCGGTCGCCGGGTGCGAGCATCAGCTGCTGAGATACTTTGCCGCCTGCATTACCACCGATGTTGGGCAGGAGTACGGTGCTGGCAGGTTCTTTCAATACGTATACATACTTAATACCCGGTTTATTTTTCAATGCGGCCGCCAGTATGTCGGCATTGCCTTTCTGGGCGAGGTCTTTCAACCCTTCACCACGATCGCTTTCGCCCGTTTTGAAAATTGGATTTTCGGGACCATTGTACACGACCACGAGCACAGGCGATAGCGGGGTGAAAATGCCTGTCTGATCAGTCAGCAATGTACTCATGGCGGCATTGTCGCCGGCCTCTGCGATGCGGGTCAATGGGGCGGTGGCGGGTTTTCCAGCGGCGTAGATCGGCTCGGGGGAGAGCAGGTTTCCGCCAGCGACGTATGAAATCGCCCACACGCCCGGACTGAATGGCGTTTCGTTGGCTGTGCCGCCCGATTGGTTTTTAATCGTAACCGTAAACATCGAATTGCCATCGTAGACGAGCGATACGTTCATCAGTTGGGATGCGGGCAGAAATGCATGTCCGTAATCGTCGGTCCCTTTCACTTCCTTGATCTTGGCGGGTGTCGCTTCCGCTGCGCCGGGGTGGGAGAGCGCCATGCCCGGTGCGGCGTTTACCCGTGTCCCGTTGTCCCAGAGTTTGACCTGCGTCGAAACATCGCCGGTAACAGGCGTTCCGTCGTCGCCGTAGAGTCGGATTCCGGGGTTCTCGGGGGCAACGAACAGGTCGTTGCTCCATCCATACATGGTAGCGAAGGTTAGCCGCTGGTTTTTTGCAGCCGAAAACGAGAATGAAACCGACTGCCCCGGGAGGATTACGGGTGGCGTCCCGGTACCTTTGAATGTGCCTGATTCGACCAGCGGTTTGCTGTCCAGCACATTTTCTATGGTAATGCTTTTAGCGGTCGGTTGCGGGTCGTGGTCCCTGGTGCAGGAACTTAAAATTAGGGCTGTCAGCGAAAGCCCGAGCAGTGATTTGATCATCCGTGTTTGTGTTTTGCGTGTTTGGATGATGCAAAACAAAAAACACGGTATCCCACAGCCGTTACGGAATTATAACAAAAGTATCACAGCGACTATCCGTGCTGTTTTATTTGTAAACTTTACAGAAAATCAGTGGGTAATGGATACAAAAAATGTATTGATCATCGAGGATGACAGCAATATCACCGAATTGCTCACGATCCATCTGGCCGATCTTGGCTGCAAGGTGACGAGCGAAAAAAACGGACAGACCGGCCTGGTCCGGGCTATGGATTCGGCGTTCGACCTGGTGATCCTGGATGTGATGCTGCCGGGGCTGAACGGCATGGAAGTGTGCCGGAAGATCAGGCAGACCGACCGGCAGACGCCCATTCTCATGCTCACCGCGCGGTCGGAGGAAATCGATAAGGTAATGGGGCTGGAAACCGGTGCAGACGACTATCTGACGAAGCCGTTCAGTGTTCGGGAATTCATCGCACGGGTACGCGTGATTTTCCGGCGGAGCGAAGAAAAAGCCAGGTACAGCACATCCCTAACGGCAAAGATCAGCATTGCGGGACTGGAAATCGACGTCGACAAGCGAAAGGTGGTCCTGCGCGGTGAGCGCATCGAGCTTTCGCCCCGGGAATTTGAACTGATCGTTCTGCTGGCTTCCAATCCGGGCAGAAGTTACAGCCGCAAACAGCTGCTGAGCCTGGTTTGGGGTTATGATTTCGAGGGATATGAGCATACGGTCAACACACATATCAACCGGTTGAGAGGAAAAATAGAGGCGGATGCCGCCAACCCGTCATTTGTATTAACCACCTGGGGCATTGGCTACCGGTTTAACGAGGATCTTTGAAATGTCTGTAAAAACCATTCGCGGAAATCTGCTCTTCTGGAAAATCAGCGCCGTTTTTGCGAGCTTGCTGCTGGTACTGGCCCTGGTTTTCGTGCTCATCGGCTCGCGTTTTTCCAAATCCTACTACATGGCTGCACATCAGCAGCTTTATGGCGACATTGCCGGTCACCTGGCTACGTTTACCCAGCCGATCAAAAACGGACGACCCGACACCACTGTCACCCACGACATTATCCATTCCACGATGGTGGCCAATCCGAGCGTGGAAGTATACCTGCTCGATACCCAGGGTAATATCACCGACTATGTAGTGCCCGAGGCCACGGTACACATGACGAAGGTCGATATGGGCACCGTAAATGAGTGGCTTACATCAGAAGCCGGCAACCGCCCGCTTGGCGACAATCCGAAGCGGCCGGGCGAGGAAAGTATTTTTTCTGTCGCGCCTGTCTTGGAAAATGGTAAAATCGCCGGTTACGTGTACGCGGTGCTCGCGAGCGAGAAGCAGAAGGAGATCCTGGGCGCGCTCAATGGCGACCTGTATTTCCGGCTGGCACTTTACATATTCTTTGCAGCGCTATTGGGCGCATTTGTAGTAGGTGTCGTGACGTTCTTTCTCATCACCGACAGTATTTGCAGCATTGCAGGCGTGTTCAAACAGTTTCAGGATGGCGACTATGGCGCGCGCATCAATGGTTATGTCAAAGGCAATCTCGGGGTGCTCACTGCCACATTCAACGAAATGGCCGATGTGATCGTGGACAATTTCGAAAAGATCACCGCCACCGACCGCTTTCGCCAGGAGCTGATAGCCAATGTTTCCCATGATCTCCGGACTCCGCTTTCGATCATGCAGGGTTACACGGAAACGATGCTGATCAAAGGCGACTCGCTATCCCGCACCGAAGCCGACAGATACCTCGCTATTATTCACGACGGCACCAAAAAGCTGTCGGCGCTGGTTGAGCAGCTGTTTCAGTATTCCAAACTCGAAGCGAACATCGTGGAGCCGCAGAAGGAGTTTTTCCCGATCAGCGAGCTGGTGTCCGACATTGTTAGTGCTTATCAGTTGAAAGCCCGGGGGCGGAACATCGATTTGAAACTGAACATTCCCGGTGGACTGCCAGCCGTTTTCGCAGATATCAGCCTTACTGAAAGGATTTTTCAGAACCTGCTCGACAATGCATTTAAATTCACGCCCGATGGCGGACAAATTTCGATTGAACTGATACAAGACGGAGAGAGCGTCACGGCCAGGGTCAGCGATACCGGGATTGGCATTGCCAGAGAATATCAGGAGCAGATTTTCGAGCGTTACAAGCAGGCCGATCTCCACACATCGACTGGTAAAGGAATGGGTTTAGGACTTGCGATTGTCAAAAAGATCCTCGAACTGCATCAGAGCTCCATCAGGGTTTTCAGTGAAAAAGGAACCGGGGCCATTTTTGAGTTCGAGCTCCCGACCGTTCAGGTCGTTGGCTGATATGCGCGAAAACCAGTGACGCAAATTCCGTCAGACCATTGATATAAAGGAATATGCCTTGGGAATATATCTCCGTTCCGGATGTCCGGCGACGAACGGATCATGTCCGATTGCGAACGGATGCTGGTATCATAAAGCCGTTTCAAAAGCCAAATCAATGCAATGGGTGCCGTTTGCCAGTCATGGTATAATATTTGTTATACTGAAATAGATTATATGGTATCTCAGAAAATCCGCAGCTATGAGACGAAGTGATCTCGGGGAGTTTGAAGAACTGGTGTTGCTGACCGTGGCAGCGCTCACGCCTCATGCCTACACCGTCGCGATTGCCGATGAGCTCGAAGAAGAGACCGGTAATGTGGTTACCTCCGGTGCTGTTCATGCGGCGCTTCAGCGGCTCGAACGGAAAGGTTATGTTTTGTCGGTTTGGGGAGAGGCCACGGCTGAGCGAGGCGGACGCCGGAAACGGCTGTTTAAAGTATCGGCGCTCGGCGGACGTATCCTGGAACAGGTTCGGGAGGTGAGAAGCCGCCTGTGGGGCCGCATTTTGCCCGACATCCGGGTCGAATGGAAATAAACATTCAAATTGAGACTGCCATGAAACCAGCATCTCCCGTTCCTCCAAGCGAAGAACCGCCCCGTCGCCTGACACGGCTGCTCCTTTGGCTGATCGCACCGCACTGGCGCGAGGAAGCCGCCGGTGACCTCTGCGAGCGATATACCCGACGTGTACGGACCCACGGCAGGGCCAATGCGCGCCTCCGTTACTGGCTCGAACTGTCGTCCTATCTCCGTCCCGCATTTTTGAAAAGAAAACCTGACCTCTATCCCTCACCTTTATTTCCAACACCGGCCATGATCAAAAACTACTTCAAAATCGGCTTGCGTAATCTGGTGCGCAGCAAAGGGTATTCTGCAATCAATATAGGCGGCCTGGCGGCCGGCATGGCCGTGGCAATGCTCATCGGGCTGTGGATCTATGATGAACTTTCATTCAACAAGGTCCATGAACACTACGCCTCGATCGGACAGGTGAATACACGCATTAATTTCGAGGGTGAGGAGGGAGTAAATAACACCATGCAGTACCCGATGGGCACCGAGCTGAAAACCAATTACAGCCAGTATTTCAGCCACATTGTGATGACTTCGTGGGGTAGCGATCAGATCCTCGCGGCCAATGGGAAAAAATTCTCCCGCACCGGCCTGTTTATGGAGCCGGGCGCACCGGAAATGTTATCCCTGAAAATGCGCTACGGTACCCGGCAGGGGCTGGCGGGACAAAATAGTATCATGCTGTCGGAATCTACGGCCCGGGCGTTTTTCGGGGACACCGACCCGACGGGTAAAATCATTAAACTCAGTAACAGGGACGATCTCAAAGTGACCGGTGTTTTCAAGGATCTTCCGGCTAACAGCCAGTTCAAAGACCTCAAATTCCTTTCCCCTTTTACATTATGGGTGGCCAACAACCCGTGGATTTCCGAGCGGGCCATGGACGATTGGGAAAACCATTTTTTGAAAATATATGTCAAAATCAAGCCGGGACTGGACTTCACCACCGTTTCAGATGCCATTCGTAATGCGGAGCTGAAAAACCTGGGCGAACTGAAAGAACAGGCGAGGCAAAATCCGCAGGTTTTCATTCTGCCTATGAGCGACTGGCACCTGCATAGCTACCGTCGCGGCAAACCGGACACCGCCAATCTCACCATGGTGTGGCAGTTCGGCATTGTCGGCGCTATTGTGCTCTTCCTGGCCTGCATTAATTTCATGAACCTGACGACCGCGAGGTCCGCGAAACGGGCGAGGGAGGTAGGTGTGCGTAAAAGTGTCGGATCGAAGCGCGGACAGTTGATCGCACAGTTTTTCAGTGAGTCGTTCCTGGTGGTGATCCTGGCTTACTGCCTTGCATTGGGACTGGCGGTTTCCTCGCTTTCCTGGTTCAACAGCCTGGCAGCCAAAGATATGGTCATGCCGTGGGGCGATATTTATTTCTGGACGGGAAGTCTGTGTTTTGTGGCGCTGACCGGATTTCTCGCAGGTTGTTACCCCGCTTTGTATCTGTCGTCGTTTCAGCCGGTAAAGGTGTTGAAAGGCACTTTCCGGGTGGGCCGGTTTGCCGCATTGCCACGTAAGGCACTGGTGATCGTGCAGTTCACGGTGTCGGTTTCGCTGGTGATCGGCACCATTGTAGTGTATCGCCAGATCCAGCTCGCGAAGGACCGGCCCGTGGGTTACACACGCGAAGGGCTGCTGATGATTGCCAAGAAATCGGAGGATTTTAACGGTAAGTACGACGTTCTGAGAAGGGAACTCAAAAATACGGGTGCGGTAATGGAAATGGCAGAATCGATGGGGAAGGTTACCGAACTGGCATCCGGCAATATCGGTTTCGACTGGAAAGGGAAAGACCCCAATTTGAAAGCCCAGTTCGGAACATTGGCCATTACGACCGAATACGGCAAAACAGTGGGTTGGGAGTTCGTGCAGGGGCGTGATTTCTCCCGCGCATTCACCTCCGACTCGTCGGGGATGGTCATCAACGAATCGGCGGCCCGGTATCTCAAAATGCAAAACCCCATTGGAGCGCACATCAGTTGGAAGTTTCAGGATCAGCCCGCGAGGGATTTTACGATTCTCGGCGTGGTGAAGGATATGCTGATGGAGTCGCCCTATGAGCGCGTCTATCCGACGATGTATATGATTAAAGCGCACGTCGGGACCGACTGGATCGATGTCCGGCTCAACCCCGGCATGAGCGTGCGCGACGCATTACCGAAAGTAGAGTCGGTATTTCAGAAGCTGATCCCGTCGGCTCCGTTCGAATATAAATTTGCAGATGAGGAATTTGCTGGAAAATTCGCGGCCGAGGAAAGGGTAGGCAGGCTGGCCGGCTTCTTCTCCGGCCTGGCGATCCTTATTTCTTGCCTGGGTTTACTTGGCTTGGCCTCATTCATGGCAGAACAGCGGACAAAAGAAATCGGTATCCGCAAAGTGCTGGGTGCTTCGGTGGGGCATTTGTGGCAATTGCTTTCGAAGGACTTTGTCGTGCTCGTGACCGTGTCTTCACTGATCTCCATTCCAATTTCCTGGTATTGCATGAACGAATGGCTGCAAAAATTCACTTACCGCACCGAGATTTCCTGGTGGATCTTTATCGCTTGCATTGCCGGCGCATTGACGGTCACATTGCTTACCGTCAGTTTCCAGGCAGTGCGGACCGCCTTATTGAACCCGGTGAAGACGCTCCGGAGTGAGTGACGCGAAAATCGGAATGGGGGGCGATCTAGGATCATTCACTGTTGTCCGGTTAATTTGCGGTAAAAAGCAAGCATGCAACTCGACATTCATCATCAAACTATCCTTGATTACCTGACGCAAACCGACAAGCCTATTTTTCTGACTGGCAGGGCGGGGACCGGTAAAACGACCTTTTTGCAACACATCCGCCTGAACCTCGCGAAAGAAATGGTGGTGGTCGCGCCAACGGCCGTTGCCGCCATTAATGCGGGCGGCGTAACGATACATTCATTTTTCCAGGTCCCGCTGGGGCCGTTGATGCCCGGCGTGCGGGGGAAAAGCAGGCCTGAGCCGGCAATCCGGTCTGTGAACCCCGAGAAAGAAAAAATGCTCCGGCGGATGCAGCTGCTGATCATCGACGAGATCAGTATGGTGCGGGCGGATACCCTGGATTATATCGACGCCCTGCTCCGGCTGGTGAGGGCGTCGGCCAGGCCCTTCGGCGGCGTTCAGCTGCTGATGATCGGCGATCCTTATCAGTTGCCGCCCGTCGCCAACAATGACTGGGATTTGCTGAGTTCTTTTTACAAAAGCCCGTATTTCTTTGATAGCCTGGTTTGGGGCTCCCCGGGTTTTCTGACCTTCGAGCTATCGCGTGTTTACCGGCAGAGCGACCCTGTATTTATCGATATTCTCAACAACGTCAGGGATGGCAAGGTTACGGAAAGCACACTTTCCGCGCTCAACGCACGGTACATTTCCCAGCCGGATTTTGAGCTGTCCGACTACGTGACGCTTTCCACTCACAACAACAAGGTAAAGGAGATCAACCAGCAGAGGCTCGACGCATTGCCGGCTCCCGAACATCTTTTCGTCGCGACCATCTCCGCCGACTTTCCTTCGGAAGCTTTCCCGGCCGAGAAAGAGCTCATACTCAAAGAAGGAGCGCGCGTGATGTTCATTAAAAACGACAGCTCGGGTAAGAAGCAGTATTACAACGGGCGCGCGGCGCGCGTGTCCCGCATTGAGAACGGTCGTGTTCATGTGACCTTTTTCGATGACGGCTCCGACTTTATTGTGATCCCGGAAATCTGGCAGAATGTAAAATATGCTTTGTCGGAAACGGAGGGGAAGATCCGCGAATCCAGTGCAGGGACATTCTCCCAGCTGCCGTTGAGACTGTCGTGGGCCGTTACCATTCATAAAAGTCAGGGCCTGACCTTCGACAAACTGGTGGTTGATGTGCGCACCGCATTTGCGCCAGGGCAGGTATATGTGGCCCTGAGCCGGTGCCGCTCGCTGGATGGCCTCGTGCTGCTTCAACCGGTGAGTGCTGCCAGCGTGATGGTGGCCCCCGCGGTAAAAACCTTCATGCAAAATGCGTCCATTAATGCGCACGACAGTTCGGGCCTGGCTGCCTTGCGGCACGAAAGTGTAAAGGA
This sequence comes from uncultured Dyadobacter sp., assembly GCF_946482605.1. The sequence goes on from NZ_CAMLSE010000001.1 coordinate 510,199, forward strand.
GGCAGTGATAGACCTTTTCGATTTTACGGTTCTGACAGAATGCTGGGAGCTGGCGGTCGGATTTATCAGTCAAAACGACTTGCTCAATGGACTTGTTGCGCAAAGGATCGAAGCCGTGTCGAAGCTGATCAACGCCGATCTGATAAAGGTTTCGTCCAATTTTCGCAGGCAAGAGCTCTCGGTACTGCTGGAAGCGTCCGCCGGGCTGCATTCGGGAGCATTATCTGAAAGGCTGACAAAGGCAACCGGCTATTTCTTTTCAAAGCTCAACGACGCGGTGCGCGAAGTAGCCGATCTGCTCTCCCAATGCGATCGGCGCGGCCTGGATCCGGACTTTCAGCTGGCTGCGGTACGGCTTAAGCACTGCCTGGGACTGAAAGCGGAAATCTTTTTAAGGTTATCAGGGATTACGAATCCTGACGAACTGGTGTTGGCCGCTGCAAAGGCGATAACCGACTATCGATCGGAGAAGAGCGAGGTCAAACCAGGGGCAAGCCGCGAAAAGGAAGCCGTGGCCGACACTGCACTCTTCGAAAAATTGCTTGAATGGCGGGCTGGTATCGCTGAACAGCGAAATGTCCATCCGTACACAATCGTGTCCGATGGCGTCCTGACCCAGGTCGTGCAGAAGATGCCAGGTTCGCTGAAGCAATTATCACAAATCAAAAACTTCGGACAAGCCAGGGCATCGGATTTCGGACCGGATGTCATCCGCATTATCCTGGCAAACAATGGGACCAGCCAGCTGTTTTAGCGGAAGTTTCATAGCTTGATCTTTGAAGGTTCAGGGTGGCAATCATCTCTGAATCTTCAATTAATCAGTCGCGTAATTTTTAATTTCACTTCGAAGGTAATTATTCAATTCCGTTTGCTTTACATTCAAAATTTCCTCAATAACCGGGTAGGCATCGCCATCGGATGGTCCGGCCAAGCATAATTTTTTGAGGCCATCCATACCTTCCTTTTCGTAAACCTTTTCGCATAGGAAGGCCGACAGCGCGTACATAATATTTGTCTTACCTTCCGAGTGCTTTCTGATTGAAACCACATAATTTAAATCGAGGTCCGGATGTTCATTCAGATACTTTTTTAGGTTAGCTAATTCCTTCTTTTTAGACCTCTCGATGTTCCCGCCCAGAAATGTTGCAATTCCTTCATCAACAAAATTGGAGAGTGAGTTCCAATAGGCTTGATTCAGGTAGGTGTGCACAATTTCGTGGGGGTCAAACTCGGCGCCGATGCCGGAATTTATTATTCTGTTATTGGGATCATTTTCCGAAGATTCCTGAATCGTATTGTACATCAGATACGTGTAGTCATAGCCCTGACCTCGTAACCGCTCTTCCGTGTTTTGAAAAACGTAATACTTGGATTGAAAGGTCCTAACATTAAGTAAACCAGCCAGGCTGTCACTGAAACTGGCCGACTTTTCAGCTTCTGTGTAATTGAATTTGGCTCTGTCTTTATAAAAAAACATAATGCTTCCTACCTGCGTGGAAGTCCAGTCCTTTGTATGGTAGTCCTGGTACCTGGAAAATACAAACTCTTCCTGAGGGTTTTTTCTCACAACTACATTAAAAATGGAGTGAAGGCTTTTTTCAGGACTTATGAACCCCGTTTTAAGAATATAAATGGAATCTTTTTTTTGTAAACTCAACAAGACTGGCGAATACTTGGTAAATCGCTTTGTTCTCCGTGAAATCTCTATTAATTCAATATCGGGAAACCAGTATTTTTCCTTTTCCGATGCCCACCAAAGTTCCGGTGAATGATACTGTACTGTATCAATGGAGTTTAGATATCCTTCCCAATTTCGCAAAATAACAAGCTCTTCCTTGTTTAGGCTTTGTATATCATCATTTATTTTCACGGATATCCTATTGGTTTTCAGGGAATCGGGGGCGGATTTGGCAGCAAGAAAGGAAAGGAGGGAAATTAGGACTGGAATGATACGGGTTCGACTCATATCGGAGGTACCTGAATGTGGATAGAACATGATTTAAGGCCGTCCGACACGAGATGCAAAGATTGTTGCTCAGGCTATCGGCTATCGAAAGTAAACATTTTGGCGCCTAGCTTCCAATTCGACAAACCGAGTTTTTGTGGAAAGCATGTAATGTAGCCAGAAAGTCACGCTTGGTATGAAAAAATCAGTCTGTCGGCATGGCTGACAGACTGAACATTCCTCGCCTCCACAAGGAATTTCCACACAATCATTGACCCGGCAAAGCCGGGACCATGATTAAACACTCAACGTTAATTGACTAGAAGTACGACTATAGTGTCTGTCAAACCATGTAAAGTGAAAACAGTAGCGTTATGTGGCCCTAGCCGATCCCCGGCAGCCATGTCGTTGATCATCCGACGCCTTATCAGGGAGTGATGCAAAACTATCGGCGCAGAGCCAATTAAAAAATACAGCGCTTGTGGGATTTTTGTACTGCAAATACAGTAGGCGCAATGCCGGAAATTGTAGAATCAATTGGTAATTACCTACCGAGGGTGTGTAAACGTAAGTTAAAATGTGTGATGTCCTGTACTGAGGCTGGCCTGAATGACAGTTTATGCGGACGGAATGCTGAGCAATAGCGCTGTGCCTTTTGCCGACGAAGAAATTTCGATCGACCCGTTGATTTCCCTGGCCCGCTGCCGCATGGAAGCAAGCCCCAGGCCTTTCCCACGCTCACTGCTCAGCACGTCGAAACCCCGCCCGTTGTCGGCAATCTGCAATATGACCGCCCCTTCATCTTCATAGATAAACAATTTGAAACAGTGGCCCCTGGCGTGTTTAAGGATATTTGTAACTGCTTCCTGAATGATCCTGAGCATTTGGATGCGGGTTTGGACGGTTATTTTTTCCAGGCAGTGATCGTCGATCTCGATCTGTTTCTCGTAATGGTTATCGGCCAGAGCCAAACCTACGATCTGCCTGACCCGTTCGGAGAATAGCGTTTTATCGTTATCGGAGCCCCGCAAATACCATTCATGGCTCTTGGAGCGGGTGGATGCGTAGGCGTCACGGGCCATTTCCGAAATCCTTACCAGTCTGTCTTTTGCCTTGTCATCGTTTTCCTCAATGGTCTGGGACTGCAGATAATTGACCAGGTGCACCAGTTTGCCCGCGATATCGTCGTGCAGTTCCATACCGAACCTTTTCTGGATTTCATTCGCGTGCGATTCAAGCTGTGCGATCTGGATTTGAGTCGACTCGTTGAGCTTACTAAGCTGCCGGTCTGATTTTTCCTTATTGATTTTCAGCAACCACGAGAAAGCGGCAACTGCTGTAACGAGGATCGTTATGATGCCAAAAATGAGATTGTTCCTGCGGGCAATTTTTGCTTGCTGGATTAGCAGCGCTTCACTTCTTTGCTCGGCAATAAGATGTGCATACATGTTATTATGAATGTCGGCTACCCGGATCGCGGTGATCGAGTCGTTGGTTGCGTAAGCTTTCAGGAGGCTTTCATAGGCGGGTTTGTAATGGGCTGTCGCCGCCTGCACTTTCGCGGTGTACCTCAGGATTTTTGTTCCATCCAGGCTTTTTGCCTGACTGGGCTTGCTGAGACTTTCCTGATACAGCCCAAGGAAATACCCGGCGCTATCTGTTTGTTTGTGTTCAATGTAGTAGTCGATCAGCCTGCCGAGAACGGTCCCGTAGAATGGCAGCCTGAACAATGGAGCAATAGTCTTGTCATTGGAAGTAATAATACCGTATGCAGCATTCAGGTAATCGGCCTGCTTCAGATCTTTACCCAGTAACTTTACAGCTTCGGCCTGGATCAGGTAAAACGATAGCTGGCATTGGGTCAACTTCCCTTTGTCGGCATTAGGCCGGTTTTTCAAGCGCAGCCAAAGGGCCTCGGCAATATTTCTGAATTCAAGCACCTTACTGGTGTCTTTGTTTTGCACATGAATGTTCACCGCCTGTTTTAAGATCGTGAAAGCATTGATGCAGGTGTTGATGCTGACATCCTTCCTGATCAGCGCAGCAGGTAGTGCTCTCAGAAACGGTGTAATGCTGTCGATGATAGCTATGCTCTTTTTCATATTGGCGTTACCCTTGTCGCCGTAGATACTCAGCAATTGCCTGGGTTGATTGAGCGAATTAAAGTATGGCGGTATCTTTTTGAGCTCTTCCTCCATTTTTTGAAGGTAGTATATCGCGTAACCGCCCTGATGCAGGGCTGAGACATGGTTTGCCAGAAACGCGTAATACCTGACCCTGAACTTTTGGTAGGCCGGGCTGCTCCACGCAATGGCCTTGTATCCGGAGAGTTTTTCTTTGAGCGCCGGGTTCTTGAAAGATAACTCCGTGAGCGCCTGCGCGTGTGCCAGGTATAACGTATCGTGCATCTTCCTGGTTTGGTGTTGGACCCGGATCGACTCCCAGGACGAATCCGGGGGCCATACTTCCTGTGCGAAGCATCCTGGCGAAGCGACATACAGGCAGGCTAAAAGCGCGATCAAGACGAATTTGACGGACCGGTGTGACAGCCTCTTCACCTGCAATCTGCCTGATCCGCAGGCATTTTTACTTAAAACTCCTGACCTGTTCACAGTAATTAGAACATATTGTTATTGAACACATATCTGACAAGCTCGCTCACCGAATGGAGGTCAAGCTTTCGCATAATATTGCGCTTGTGGGTCATCACGGTAATCGGGCTGACAAACAGTAAATCCGCAATTTCCTTGGTCCTTTTGCCATTGCCTATCAGTGCCAGGACTTCCCGTTCTTTGTTTGTCAGGACCGTATTTTCTGCCGAGAAAAGGTTATCCGCCAACTTGCCGGCCAGGTCAGCGCTCACAAATTTCTTCCCGGCAAGGGTATATTCCAACGCCAGCCTGATCTCACCCGGGCTGACTGCCTTGCTCAGATAACCGTTTGCTCCCGCCGCAAAACATGCTTTGATGCCATTGGAATCCATCGAACTACTCACGACAAGGATCACCATCTTATCGTAGCATTTCCGGCAAGTAGCGATGAAGCCCAGGACGTTCTGCCCGGGCATGCTCAGGTCTGTGAGCAGAATGCCGTAGCTCGTTGTCTTTAATGCGGTTGCCGCCGCTTCCACAGATGCGAACACGTCTACGACGCAATCGGCGGGAAGCATCCGCCTCAGAAGCTCCCGGAAACCTTCTGCTACCAACACATGGTCATCGACCAACATGATTCGGGCAACCGAAATGTTACTGACGCTATTCATAAGAAGAAATAAAGTTGGGCAAAGATAAGTGAATTCTCTGGTTGCCGATCTACTATAAATGTAGTAGACAACTACCGCATTTGATTAGAAAAATGCTCATTATGAGTGATTTCCCGGTTGGTAAATAAGGTGGAATTTTGCAATAATAAAAACAGATGATGTCCCCGCATCGGAAAAATATTTTTATAACCCGCTCTACTCCCGGAAATGAAATCTATTGCAATAGTTGACAAATATCCCATCATAAGGACCGGCTTGCGAGAGTTTGTCACCCAGCATTTTAGCGGTACAGTGATAGTCGAAGCCGATAACTTATCGCAATACCTGATAAATAAAGCAGGTGCTATTCCGGACGTGATCATTGTGGGAAACACTGCGGAGTTGTTCAATTCTATCTGCCAATCTATCGTCGATATCAAAAAAAGAAGCCATAATTCTCAGGTCATCATTTTTGACGAAGCCCCGGACTACGTCAAGATCGTCAGGAGTTTCAAAGCAGGCGCAAAGGGTTATCTGACCAAACTCTCCGACATGCAGGAGCTTTACAAATGTGTTTCCAAGGCCTGCGAAGGGCGGATCTACATCTGCCATGATGCATTGGGCCTGATCCTTCCAGACTACCATTCCACCGAAAAAGGTTCAGGGAAAGACCGGATGTGGCTTTCGCCCAGAGAGTACGATGTGGCCAATCTGCTGCTCTCGGGAGAGTCTGTTACGCTGATCGGCAAAAGAATGGAAATCAAAGTTGCAACGGTCCGGGCGATAAAGGGCAGGATCTTTAAAAAGCTGAACATTACAAAAATAATAGACCTGAAAGATTCCCTTAAAACCCACCTCGACCGGCAGGACAGTATGCTGTCGGACAACTGGAAAACTTCCGGGCGCAAAGAATACATGTAAGAATATAACCAATCTATGAAATGATGAATACCACAAGATGTACCTTGCTTTGCCAGGGTATTTTAAGAATCACTTTGCCCCTGCTGATGGTAGGGTCGATAGCCGCCTCCACTTTGGCCCAGACAGGGTATATCTACGTACACTCCAAAACTTTATCAGAATCCGGAAGCCTTCCACTCACATTTTCGGTGAGCGGCGGCAGCACAGTCGTACCCGATTTTACATTAAACGACGATCCGGCGCAAACGGTCCTGTCAGATATAGGCTCATCGGAAAGCGGCCGTCTCTGGGCAGTCAGCTACGGACATGAACTGTATTACCGCGATGTGCTGACGCCCAACTGGGTAAACACCGGCATCACAGGCGTGCGACGCGTGGATGGCGGCCCGGGGAGTATCTGCTTTTTCATCAATACCTCCGGGACTGTTTTCGCTTATACGGGTTCCGGATCAGCAACCCAGATATCGGCGGCGGGGCAATTTCCGTCCACATCTGCGGACATCGGTAGCGGCTGGACGACGACACCCTATGTGGTCAACAATGGCGTAGATGTGTTCAAATACAGCGGCGGGGGGAATGCTTGGAACACCTATGCGACTTTTACAGGCAGTGAGCTCTATAAAGTCGATGTCGACCCGGTGAACGGAAGCGTTTATGTAGCCAGCGATAATGGAAGCACGCAGTCGGTGGAGAAAATTACGTCTGGGCTGGTCAGTTCAAGCCTGGGCAATGTGACATCTTCAAATTTTCCGTACCGGGACCTGGGCATTAACCAGGTCGGTGAAGTTTTTGTTACCGCGTTCAACAACGTGAACCCAAACGGATGGTATGTCCATCAATACGATGGCGGTACAGGCTGGGTCCGGGAAAAAAGTTCTTACGACGGCGCTGGGCTCACGGGAGGCGTGGGCAATGCACTTTGGCTGACAATGAACAGCGGTGGATGGAACAACGGCAGCGGCTGGTCGCCCGCATCGGGACCTTATCCGTTTCACAACATCTTTTCACGGGGCCTGGATGGCGGGGAAGTGACCTATATCGACGACGAAAGGGTGAGAACCTCACCGGGGGCTGGCAATTCACAATTGATTCCGGTAGTACCAGGCACTTATACGATCACAGAAACCGAGCCGGGTGGCTGGGATTTACAAAAAATTTCCATCTACGACCCAACTTCGAATTCCAGCTCAAACCAAATTGCCGGGACGGCCACCGTTGTCGTCGCGGCTGATGAAGTGGTCCACGTTGTTTTTCAGACAGGGCAGGTCAACGCGTTCAACATGACCACCGACTGCGGGAACGCCTACCTGGAAACTTTTGGGGCGGGAGCAGCAGGGAGCTATGGAAATCCGACCACCGGGCAAACAACCTATCATTACCTTAACGGCGATGCGCCGGGGGAAGACGGATATTATAAGCTGGTGAACCGGGCAAACCCTGATTTCAATACCTGGTCAGCTACGGCAGGTATCAAAGACCATACTGAGGGTGACGGGGATGAGGGTTACATGTATGCAGTGAATGCAGGTTACGACAAAGGCGAATTCTTTCGCCGCCACTTTACCGGGGTAATAGCAGGTGCCAATTACAGTTTTTCTGCCTGGATTATTGATTTGACCCCACCTGCCGCGATAAATCCAAATGTAACCTTTACTGTTTACGATCACGTCACGCAGAAAGTTCTCGGAACCTACAGTACAGGAGAGCTGACCAGCACAAGTGTTCCGGATATCTGGAAAAAATTCGGCTTCGACTTTACTGGTTCTTCGTCCGATATCGACCTGGTAATCAGCAATAATGGCATTGGCGGCGGCGGCAACGACCTGGCCATCGATGACATTAGTTTTTCACTATCGCCACCGACACCAAGCGTGGTACTGCAAAACAGCGATTGCGCGGGAACGCAGGGTTCGATCACCGTTACCGCTCCGATCGGGGCGTACGAATACAGCATTAATGGGTCGAACTGGCAAGCATCGCCTGCTTTTACTAATGTGGTGCCGGGGACTTATACGGCTTCGGTGCGCTTTACCGGGACCACTAACTGTACCAACAGCTCCACCCAGGCAACGGTACTGGCCGCTATTTGTGGAAACGTCTTCCACGATGCCAATGGCCTGACCGACAGCAATGTTAACGGTACGGGTATTGGACAGGCTTCGGCGACGCCGCTCTATGTGAGCCTGTACAACGGGGCGACGCTCGTAAGCACGGTGCCGGTCCATTCGGACGGAACGTATAGTTTCACCGAGGTGCCGCCGAATGCGACTTATACGGCGGTATTGGGTACTAATCCGGCGGCAAATGCAGTATCGGTGTTCGAGGGCAATGGAAGCAATGGCTGGGCTGCAATTGGCGAGGATTGCTGCGACAATACCGGCGGCGATGGCGCCACCAACGGGACACTTACCATTGTTTTAAGTAATTTAAATGTAAACAATGCCAACTTCGGGATCCAGCAGTTGCCGGAAAGCGATCCGAAATCTACACAGATCTTTCAACCGTACGTCGGTCTGACGCTCACACTCGACGGAGGCTCGAACCCGCCGATACTTTCCGGTTCGGACCCGGAAGATATGCCGGCGGGAGGCGTGCTCACAACTAAGACTGTTACAATTACCGCAGTACCGACCAATTCAGAACTATATTATAACAATGTGCTGGTGGTTCCGGGCCTCACAATTCCGAATTTTGATCCGACCAAATTGCAGGTCAAATTCACCACTGCCACGCTCGGTGCTACCACTACACAATTTGAGTATGCATATGTGGATCTCAGCCGTACTGCCGATCCGACGCCGGCCGTCTATGAATTGAAATGGGAGAGCCCTATGCCGGTCACGCTGGTTAGCTTCGAAGTGGCTCGTGACGAGTCAGCGGTGCTGGTGAGCTGGGCAACGACGAGCGAGACAAACAGCTCGCATTTTGAGATAGAGCGGAGCACCGATGCGCGCAACTGGGAAGCGATTGGAAAAGTCGAAGCGGCGGAGTCCTCCAACAAGCGGATGTCCTACGAGTATACCGATCACCAGGCCCCATTCGGGACCCTCTACTATCGCTTGAAAATGGTTGACCTCGATGAAACCTATGCGTATAGTAAAATCCGTTCACTTTCAATCGGCCACGCAAAGCTGGCAATTTATCCCAACCCGGTCGCAGACAAACTGCATATAGACGACGCGAATCTATCCCGGCTTAGCAAAGTGACCATTTACAGCAAAGGGGGTATTGTGGTATATTCCAAAGAAGGGCCGGTGTCTCAAATCGATTTGTCGGGCTTGCAGAAAGGACCTTACATCGTTACCCTGGTTTATCAGGATGGCAGCAAGACATCCCGCATGATTATCAAAAACTAATGGAGGGCAGCGTCCGGGTAATCGACCCGGCGCTGCTTCCGCATACGCAGCAGGGAGCCCTGTATCATACAGTACACGCATGAAGCAGGGCATCAATGCCCTGTAACGACCATTACCAGTTTCTTTATTTTTGTAACCTTTACTTTACACTTCAATGGCTCAATTTTCTCTATTTCCCATCGCCGCAGCGAAAGGGCCTGATCTTCTCCATCCGGATGCCGGAGGCCGGTATTCTGCCAACTTCATCTGGTTTACAGCTTTCAGCCGGCTGGTCAATCAGGGTAAGTCCGCTCTGGCATTTTGCCTGGTTTTGCTCAGCTTCACTTCCTATGCCCAATGCCCTTCCGCTATCACGACAGGTGCGGCTGCAGTCACTGCCGCAACCTGCCCGTCATCGGGTCAAATTCTCGTCCATTCAAGTGCCGAATCAGAGCCGTCGGCAACCTATCAGATCATTTCCGGGCCATCCGGCGGCGGATATCAGACCACGGCCCAAAGCGCTAACAATTTTACGGCCCTGCCAGCGGGCAGTTATACGATCAGGATCACTTGCGGCACCGTCACGGCGGACGTCACCGCAACGGTCGCAGACGAATATACGCCTCTTGGCCTGACGCCGGCCGTTACCAACGTCTGCGCGACAGGCGGCGCCGGGAGCAGTGGAGGCGCCGGAGGAGATCCCGGAGGCCGAACAGGCGCCGTCGCCAACGCGGGTGCTGTCATCACCGCAACTGCTACGGGCGGCAAAGCACCGCTCTTATACGCTTTCCTTTTATCCAGCGATGCGGCCGAGCCCGATGCCAACTTTACTTATAGCAGTTCCAATTCGTTCACGGCGCCGGCTTTTGGTGTGTACCAGGTACGTGTGAAAGATGCTTGCAATAATTTTGTGACCCAGTCCGTGGACGTGCAGCCGCTTTACCCGGCTGCGAAGCTGAAATGGGGATATTACAATTTCCAGTGTGCGCAGACTGTGGTTGCTGGGAATCAGCTGGTAAGGGTGGCGGATGCTACCCAGATAGACCCGAACGGCTCCGGGTACCTCGTGGAGCTGTGGTACATGGCCGCCGGCGCACCTTGTGAAGTGCCTGCAACGGGTGCCGACCAGAGTATCACAGTGAATAGTGGGAGTAACCTGCAAACCATCAGTTTCCCTGCTTCCGTGGATGCAGTCTTGGTCAGGACCACCTCAATCTGCGGGGAGCAGAGTATTGAATGCGTCCCAATCACAAAACCTAACCTGGTATCTTACGGCTTTGTCCATGTCGGATGTTCTGCAACAGACAATGTCAATCTTGCCCTGGATATTCAAAATGGCACCTGGCCTTACAATGTTACCGTTGAGGGATATGATGCCAGCAACAATGCGGTTCCCGGTACTAACATCTCATTCGTTTTCAGTACGTCCGGAAGTGTTGCATCGGTAGCAGCTGCACACCACTATACCTACGTGGTAACGGATGCTTGCAGACGCACGATCACTAAGACAATCTACACGCCAACACCTGGCGTCGCACCTCAGGTCACCTGGTATACAACGAACACCGACTGCGTAAATGCCGCCGGGATGGTGAGAGTCTTTGTGATGGTGAACGGTTATATCCCTAATCAGGATTACTCAGGCATCAAGTTAGTCAATGCAGTGACCAATGCGTTTGTTGCGAATGCAGTCTGGTATAGCCCAAGTAATGGGGGGATAACTTTTGACAATATCCCGGCAGGCAACTATAAGGTTGTCTTTACGCCGCTTAATACTTCCTGCCCGCCGAGCGAAGCACTGTTTACAGTCCCGTCAAGTCCCGAGGGGTTGGTATTTGCCCTCGACGGAAGCACCACCCAGCTTTGCGGTGGCGCCGGAACGATCACAGCCGATTTGGATTACAATGGGAAGCGGCAAGTGAGTTTTCAGCTGCTCCAAGGTTCGACAGTCATTGCTTCCAACGCATCAGGAATCTTTACCAACCTTGCGGCCGGAACCTATACTTTGAAAGCCATCGCGGACATGGCGTCTTGTGGCGAGCCTGATATGGAAGCAACCAAAAGCCTGGTCATCCAGCCAGACGGTTCGGTTCCCGTGGTGGTCAAAAAGCTCGGTATCAATTGTACGACCAGCTCGGCCACAGGCATTGCCGTTTTCGAATTCTCAGGTTTCGGTCCGTTTTTGCTGGAAATGAAGAAAGTGACCGAAACGACTTACACGGTGATCGGCAGCGCTGTGCCTAACAATTATACCGCCGAAGGACTGTCGGCAGATACGGATTACGACGTCCGGATCACCGACCAATGCGGTAAGACCTCGGTAACCCAGGTTTCTATCAAGCCATTGGTAGCGGTTTATGTAACGAGTTCCGCCCAACCATGCCTTGGCCAGCCTTATACTTTAAGCGTGGAAGAAATTACCAATGCGGCCTACTCCTGGACATTCAACGGTGGCCCGGTAATCGCCACCTCGAAGGACATCATTTTCGGCTCCTATACCGCAGCCAATAATGGTGCCTACCAATGTACGATTACGCTGGGAGATTGCATTACCAAGATCGTGACCGTCAATTTGAACAGTATCAATTGCAGCCAGCCGCTGGCCAAATCCGGGTTGGGTGATTACGGGTGGAAGGATACCAACCAGAACGGCATCCAGGATGGAGTAGAAACCGGAGTGAGCGGAATCACTGTAACCCTGTTCGCGGCTGACGGCACCACCGTGCTGGCTACCACTACTACCGACGCCACCGGTTACTATGGTTTTCCTAACCTGACGGCGGGGTCTTATGTGGTTGGTTTCAGTGGTATTCCGTCGGCTTATGTATTTTCTCCTGTCAACGGCACCTTAAATGATCCGGCTAACAGCGACGCGGACGCGAGCGGTAAAACCGCGGTGATCAGCCTGGCTGACAATGAGTTCAATATGCATATCGATGCCGGTATTTTTTACTCGCTGCCGGTGACCCTGATCAGCTTTGAGGCAAAAGGGGCAGACCACAGTGCATTGCTCAACTGGTCCACAGCCACCGAAACCAATAGCGACCGCTTCGAGATTGAGCGGAGCACCAATGGAAAGGCCTGGACCAAGATCGGTACTGTGCGCTCACATGGAGAGAGCAGTTCTGTAAAGAAATATGTCTTCACCGATCCATCCCCGTTCAGCGGCGATAACTTCTACCGCCTGCGCATGATCGATTCGGACCTGACATTCACGTACAGCCGTATTCAGCATGTTTTTTACGGAGCCATCCAACCCGTGACGGTCTTCCCGAACCCGGTATCCGATGTGCTTTATGTGAAAGGCCTTAACCCGGAAAAAGTAAAGGAACTATCCGTGGTCAATTCCAGGGGAGAGCGCATGCTCAAATCGGGACGCATCACGGCGCAAGGCATTGATGTCAGCCACTTACCCGCCGGTCTGTACACAGTTACAGTGAAAGACACGGACGGGAAAGTCAGGTCCTTCAAAGTAATGGTTTCAAGATAGCAAACCAGACGTTTGGCAAACAAAGCACCGGATGAAGTGGTGTGTTTGCCAAACGTCAAACTTTTCAATCAGATTTTTAATCTAAACAACTACCAAACTTGGATTTGTTATCATTTATCGCACATGTGAAATCACTGGGACTTGCCTGCAATAACCTGGCAGCAAAAGTGCCTCCGGTGGTTTGATCGAACGTAAATCCCCGACATCCATGGATATTTATCTAGCCAACAGCATGAGAAGGGAGCAGTTAGCCCATCAGCTGATTCAAATGGCAGCGCGCGATCTGGACGTTTGCGAAAAATTGCGGGCTGCGAATAAGCTAGCGCCCGGTTATAATCCGGTAATGGAGGCCGTTCATCGGCAAAATGCGAACCAGCTTCGTGAAATCATCGCGGAAATCGGCTGGCCTACCCATTCAAAAGTAGGTGAGCAAGCCAGTGAAGCGGCTTGGCTGATCGTGCAGCATGCTATTGGAGAACCTGCTTTCATGAAAGGATGCTACACATTAATGCAACTCGTTGCTTCCGACATTAACCCGGCAAACCTGGCTCAACTCCATGACCGGATCTGCTATTTTAACGGACATCCCCAGCGCTACGGTACGCAATATGATGGCGAATGTCTTTATCCGGTGGAAGATGCCAATAACCTCCATGATCTCAGGGATGCCATGCAGCTACCACCTGTCTCGACAGACAAGATCATTACCGGCGGCAGGTTTGACAATGGCACTGCAAGGCAGGATCTGCACACAGACCCAACATTTAACGAATGGCGGAAAAAGGCAGGCTGGATATAGCGGAACGCCGCTCCGGCAAGGCACACCGCCGTCGATCCGCGCCATATAATGGCAGCGCATAAAATGCCCTCAACAGGGCACCCGTTCACTTTTTAACGCTCTCTAAACATGGATTACGAAATTTTAAAGGCTCAGGTATGGACTTTGGCAGCCGCATATGGTGGCAAACTTGCGTTGGCAATCGTGGCATTTATGATCGGCAGGATCGTTATCGGCAAGGTTGGTACGCTGCTAAGCAGCTTCATGGAAAAACGCAAAGTGGATAAGGACGTTCAGCCTTTTCTGAACTCGCTGCTGGTGGTCTTGCTGAATGTCATGCTGTTGCTTTCTGTTGCCGGCATTGTCGGTATCGAGACATCATCTTTCGTCGCAGTACTGGGCGCAGCCGGCCTGGCCATAGGCCTGGCGCTCCAAGGTAGTCTGGCCAATTTTGCGGGAGGGGTGCTGATCCTGATTTTTAAACCCTACCGGGTGGGCGATCTGATCACCGCCCAGGGATTCACGGGAACCGTTGAGGGTGTACAAATATTCAATACGGTTCTGGTAACGCCCGACAATAAGACCATTATCATCCCAAACGGCTCACTTTCAACTTCCCCTATCACCAACAATTCCGGCAAAGGCGAAATCCGGGTCGATATGGTGTTCGCCGCCGGTAGTCAAAATGGGATAGATAAGATCAGGGAATCGCTGGACGTAGTAGTGAAAACATGTCCTTCCGCTTTGAAAGATAAGCAGCACGATATTCTGGTTACCAAACTGACGGAAAATGCCATCTTTTTTGATGTGCGTGTATGGACTTGCGCCCGGTCGTACTGGGATACCTATTATTTCGTCACGAAGGCGTCAGCCGCCAGTTCGGTCTGGACGCCGTGCAGCCGCCGAAACCCGTTGAGCTTGGAGTCGCTTTACGGCAGGTTTAACAGCGGCCCATTGCTTCCCTGGCCGTCTTGCCAAGCGAGTATACTTGCTATTTTTTCCCAAGTTCTTCTGCCAGTCCGATCAGAATCCCTTCGGTTCCCCGGATATAGCAGAGGCGGTACGAGTCCTGATACCGGACCACCTCGCCAACCAACTGAGCGCCAAGCCTGGAAAGCCGGGCCACTGTGTCATCAATGTCCTCCACAGTGAACATGGCGCGCAGATACCCCAGGGAATTTACGGGGGCGTTTCGGTGATCCGATTCGACGGGTGGTGTGAGGAATCGTGATAGTTCGAGCCGGCTGTGACCATCCGGGGTAACCATCATGGCGATCTCCACATGCTGGGACGACAGGCCGGTAACGCGGCCGGACCATTCGCCCTCAATGATGCCTCGCCCTTCGAGATTCATTCCAAGTTCTGTGAAAAAGGAAATGGCATCATCCAGGGATTCCACGACGATGCCGACATTGTCCATTCTCAATAGTTTGTTCTTTCCCATCGTTTGCTTGCTTGAAGATTAAGGTGGTATTGTTAGCGCCATGCGACTGTATGCATGAGGCTGTTTTCACCGGACGTCGCTTATAAAAGCATGCCGGGTAACAATCAGGAAAGTAAATTGCCCGGGCTTTGACAGCACTGCCTCCATAAAAGATTAGGCTGTACACCTTTCCGATTGCCAAAATTGAAGGTACAAAAGTGTAACCACCCTGCGTCAACCTGTTAGCATTTCACACCTGCATTTCAAGCAGAAGAGAGGAAGGAGCAATCCTTCCTCTCTTCTGCTTTTATCGTTACTGAGCCGCTGCAATGGCCATTCTTACAACGTCGCCATTCCTCCGTCAATGATCAGTTCGGTACCCAGCAGGAACCGCGACTCGTCGGAAGCAAAGTAAACGACGGCGTTTGCGATTTCTTCCGGCGTGCCGAAGCGGCCTGCCGGAATCTGAGAGACAATCCCTTCTCCCATTTGCTTCAACTGGTCGTCACTGATGCCAAACTTTTCGGCCGTGTGGAGCGGCGTAGCCACAGGTCCGGGGCTGATGGCGTTGACACGTATTTTACGGGAAACCAGTTCAGCTGAAATGTTTTTGGCCAGCGAAAGCAATGCGGCCTTTGAAGCAGCATAGATACTCGCACCGGGCATTCCGACATGCGCATTAATGGATGTGTTCAGAATGATGGACCCGCCGTCGTTCATCAACGGCAGTAAAGCCTGGATCGTGAAATAGGCCCCTTTGAAATTGACGTCGAATAGCTGGTCGTAAAATTTTTCGGTTACCTGGTCCACAGGTTGAAATTGTGCAATGCCGGCATTGATGAAAAGAATGTCGATTTTGGGGGTAATCGCTTCGACCTGCGATTTCAGGGCCTGGATATCTTCGAGCTTGCCAGCATCTGATATAATGCTGTGTGCTTGTGTGCCAAGTTGTTGCTCAGCTTCCTGATTGGCTCTGGCACTTCTGCCTGTGAAAACCACCCGGGCGCCTTCGTTAACAAAAGCCTGCACGGCTGCTAATCCAATTCCGCTGTTACCACCTGTAACTACTGCTGTTTTATGTGCTAATCTGGACATCGTCTGAAAGATTAAATTGTTTTGTAATGATCGATACAAAACTACGTAATAATTTTATAACGATCACTACAAAACATAAAATAAATTTTAAAGGGCAGACACCACGACCTCCAAAGCACTTTCGAGGTGCTTTCTGTTACTGTTGGTAGCGGCTATGACACGAATTCCCATGAAGTTGATAAACAAGTAGGTAGCCAGAATACCCGGGTCTTTTTCGGCCGATATTTCCCCGTTGGCCTGGCCTTTTCTGATCAGCTCTCCCAGCATACCCCGTACCAGGTTTTCGTTTTCAGATGCTACTTCGAAAACCTGTTGGTCCTGGTTGGCCAATTCGGTTACGGTGTTGACGATGAAACAACCGCGGCGTTCAGGATCTGTCAGCGTCTCGTCCAGCAACGATGTGAGGAGCATTTTCACAATTTCCTTAACCGGCTTGTCCTCGTCCAGCGCGTGGTGCATCCATTCGTGTTGAGAGCGAACATAGTACTTCAATGCGGTTAGAAATAACTGACGCTTGTCTCCGTAGGTATCATAAAGGCTCGGTGCATTAATTTCCATGCTTTTAGTGAGGTCGGACATGGATGTACCGGTATATCCTTTTTTCCAAAAAATATGGAGCGCCTTTTGCAGCGCAGCAGTTTCATCGAATTTTTTTGGCCTGGCCATGGTTGTTTTGTATCGTTCGTTACAATAACAAAGGTAGGGCATAATTTAGTGCCGGCCGCGTCAATCCGCAACGACTCGCTGAAATCCGGCCGGTGTATTACCTCAGTTAGAAAATCCGGACGTTACCTGAATGCGTCAGAAAGACTGGGCCTGCGTGTTCCTTTGGCGGATCGCCTCTTCGGTTTCCGGAACGAGCGATTCCAGTCCAACCCGCACGGCTTCTGCCTGAACTTCCTCAATGAATGGACGGAAATCCTGGTTGTAATTCTGGAACGCTAGTTCAAAATTCCCTGCGTGTCTTTGAAAAGCGTCGGCTAATGCAGCAGCGCCCTGTATAGCGAGTGATCCGCCCATTCCGGCAGCGGGCGACGCACAGTATCCCGCATCGCCCACCAGGGCCACCCGCCCTTTGGTCCACGAACGCATTTTGATCTGACAGAGCTTATCGAAGTAAAACGTTCGGGAGTTTTTTACTTCTTCCAGCAATTCTGCCGTTCGCCAGCTTTCACCGGCAAATCGCGTCAGGATAATGGCTCTCTGCTGCTCCTCGTTCCGGTAGTCATATTCAATTTCTTCGTCTGACCGGAAACAAAGGATGATATCCGTTTTATTGTTATATGCATTGAGCATCACCGCTTTGTTGGGAACATTATACATTTGCGCGGTATTGGGCTTGATTAATAGCTTGTTGACAATGGTTATCGAAAAGTATTGCCCAAGAAAATGCGTGTATTTTTCCTCATGGCCGAACCAGAGCTTCCTCACAATGGAGTGGATACCATCGCAACCCACTATGAGGTCAAATGCACGCCGGGTGCCGTCCCGAAAAGTAACCTGAATGTCGTTTGCCGTTTCGCTCACGGCCGTGATGCTGTTGTTGAAAATAAATTCACAGTCGTCTTTCACGGTGTCAAACAAAATACCCAGTAATGTATTTCTTTCAATCTCGAATTCATTCTCGGGAAGCTGTTCGCCGTCTTTTCTCAGCGACATAACACCTTCTGTGACGTCGTTGGCATCTTTGAATTCCCACGTTTCAAGATTCAATCTGTGCGATCTGATCTGGTCGAAAATTCCCATCCGTTTTACAATGTCGATGGTGTCCCCGCGTATGTCGACGGGCGTTCCACCCATTTTCAGTCCGCTTCCAATTTCGACGATGGTGACTTTGTAGCCTAATTCTTTCATCCAGTAAGCGGTAGAAAGGCCGGCAAAACTTGCTCCTGATATTAGTATTCTTTTGTCTTTGGATGAGTCCATTTCCGTATGATTTGATAAGCCGGCCCTTGATTGAACCAACATACAAAAATCCGGAACCTGTCTCGCTCAGGCTTGAATAAATGCGACAAAATCGTCACCCAGGGTTTGTTTTCCTTTCCTGACCTTTCGTGCAAATGCCGCAGGAGAAATGCCGCTGTATCGTTTGAATTCCCTGGTCAGATGCGCCTGGTCCGCGTAGCCGAGTTCGTGGGCCAGCGCGGCAAGGTGCGCGCCGGGATTTGACCAAAGCGCGTCCCTCGCCCGCTCGAAACGAATCAGGCCGGAGACGTCTTTGACCGTATGACCGGAAGCCAGCTTGAAATTCCGCTCCAACGTCCGGACGGTGGTGTGGGCCGCGTCCGCTACTTGTTTTACCGGCAGGGTGCCGTTGGCAGCAGCCATGGCGGTGCCTGCTTTGGATAGTATCTTTTTGGTAGCCATGCGAGACCTTGCATTCAGGAAGTAATCCATAACGAAGCGCAATGCTTCATGGACGTTACCGGCCCGAATGAGTTGTTCGAGGCTGGCATGCAGCCCGGCGATCGGATGTTCAAAAACGCGTACGCCATCCTTGTCGGAAGGCAGCCCGAGTAAATCGAAAACAGTCCAGGCGAAGCACCTGATCCCGATCACTTCGAGGCGGTCGGAAGCGTGCAAAAGCACAGGCTGACCCAGCAGTCCCACTAAAAACGGGGAGGGTAGTATTTGCAAGCTCCCATGAATTGAAATGCTGCATGTGCTTCCAAAATAGAAGACAATTTCCGCGTAGCCATCAGGAAGTATCTCGAAACCTGATTGGGACTCGGTGAAGTCAATGGCGGTGTACCAGAAACCCTGGATCGTATCGCGTAATTCTTCGGGAGCCTGGATTTCCTGGTGCTGCATTTTTTAAAGATAACAGAATTTCTTCGCCCCGCTTTATCCGCCGTCAGGGAAAGGGCGGGAGGGATTGGGTGTTTTTTAATGTAGTATCTTCTGCATGCTGTAATTGACGATATCCACACCGCCGATCACATTCAGGTTCTCGCTGACGAGTATAAAGCCTTGCTTTTCAAAAAATCTGCGGGCAGTTTTGCTTACATCGGCCGAGATGACCAAAGTGCCGGATGCTAAGGCCTTGGATTCGAGGTGCTCATAAATGCGCCGGGCGACGCCCATTCGCTGAAAATCTTTTCCGGTATACATCAAATCGACGTAGTTGTCGTCGCGCAATGAACCGAAACCAGCGAGCTGGCCGTTCATTTCAGCAATCAGGAAATATTGGTTTTCCAGGGCGCTGATCCACCGCTGCTTGTTTTCAACACCCTGCCGCCAGGCCTTCCGTTGCCGCTCGTCGTAGTCGCTTTGGCAGGAGTCTTCGATGGTTTGCTGGTAAAGTGATTGCAGCGTTTCCAGATCGTGGATTTGTGCGGTTCGCAGCGTAATGGCCCCCGGCTCAAATGTAGATTGCATTGTCTGATTGTCTTTTTGGCAAATCTAGCCCTGAAACTGCGGGAGGCCAAGGTAATTGGCCATTCGATTGAGGCAGCGGCACAGGTTTCGCGAAGATCCGGAAAGAAATTCCGCGGAAAACAGCAATGAGCTGAACCATACGCAAACATAGTTTGCAATCATTTTTAATGGGCAATATTTTGCAAACTTTACGGGTATGATACGATACGTCATTTTCGATTTCGACGGAACCCTGGCAGATTCCCGTGCGGTGTTTCTTTCGGCTTACAATGAGCTTGCCCGGAAACGTGGTTACACACCCATCGGCGCTGGTGACCTCCAACATCTCCGGACGCTGACAATCAGCGATCGTTGCCGGCATTTGGGCGTGCCGATGTACTATATTCCGTTTTTAGCGGCCGAGTTTTTGAGCCTTTACAAAAAGCAGTTACATCATATAAAACTCTACGAAGGGATCCGGGAGCTACTGGATGCACTCCGTAGCAGGGGCATTGAGACCGCCATTATTTCTTCCAACTCGGAGAGCAACATTACAGCATTTCTGTCGCTCAACAGAATTGACAGCATTCGGAAGATCCATTGCAGCAGAAACCTTTTCGGGAAAGAGAAACTGATCAGACAATTTTTAAAGCGTTATGACCTTAGCGCCGAAAATATACTGTACGTCGGCGACGAAACACGTGACATTGAAGCTTGTAAAAAGGCAGGAGTAAAGATTGCCTGGGTGGATTGGGGGTATGACAGCTTGCAGATGGTGGCACCGTTGGAACCTGATTATATTGTTTCGGCACCGGGCGAAATATTGACTCACGCCTCGTGAAACGCAGTACTTTGTCGAAAGACTAATGCAAACGATCGGACAATGCTAAGTGCAATAAGGCGAAAACCGCCTGTCGCCCTGGCGACAGGCTTATAATTTCAGTGGCCGGTTCGTCCTGTTTTCAGAGGGCAACGGGCATCAGGCATTCCGCATTTGAACCTCGATATCGGGCGAAACCCGGAGCAGATCGGCAACAAATGCCATTTTGTTTTTTGGCGAGATGATGATACTGTCGTATCGGTTATACTTCAACTCGATTCGGTCAAATGACAGCGCGGGTGAACTGATCGGGTTTCTTGTTTCCGCTATTTTTGTAATGGAGGCAATCGGTATTGTTTTTGAAACGATAAAACCTGATTTTATCCTGATCTGAGCGCCCGTAATTTGGTAATAAGTTGTCAGAAACAGATGTAAAATAAACATTGCGGCCAGCAAGACAATGCCAAGGCCTATCCAATTACCTTTCAGGATCATGGCGGTGCCGGCAAAAACCAGGATTGCAGACACAAAAATGGATAGTTCAGGACCTATCCGGGACTTGTAGGTTTTTTCGTTTTGGTATGACATAGCGAGGCTTTGTTGAATCAATACAGTCAATCTATCAAAAACTGCCCGAAATGCAAAGGAAAGCTGGGCATAAATCTATTTCAGCACAACTTCTTTGCAGCGGTTTAATACCCCAACCGCCCCGCCCCGTGTTAATGCGCGATAGCATGGGCGGCCAGCATTTCTTTCAGGTCCTTCACATTGCTGCATACGCCTGCGACACGCCCCCGTTTATCGATCAGCATATGCGTGGGATAACCGTTGATGTTCAGGGTGTCGTTCAGGTAACTCTTCTTGTCGCCGACAACAGCATAATCGAATTTCCGGCTCTTCAGGAATTTCTGCAAGGCGCTCCGTGAATCCATTGCGATACTTAGAAATACCACATCTTTTCGCATGCGGTTACTCGCCACGATCGCATTCAGCTCGGGCATTTCAGCAATGCAGGGGAGGCATCCGATAAACCAGAATTTCATAACCACAAACTTATCGTGGGTAGTGGCCGAGTCGACAACCTGTCCCTCGATCGTTTGGTATCCGAAGCCGGTAAGGGGTTTTCCCATTTTGAGAAAATCTCCGAAATCGCTGTAAGCCGTAGCACGAAGCTGGTTGCGAATGTTTTCTTCTGCGTTCACGTCCAGCTTTTTGAGCTGATACTGAATGGCAGTATCTCCACTGGTGTATTTCCAAACCGCATACTCGCCCGTGCTGTATCTGCGCATAAAAGTGTCGAGCGGAATTACGCGGTCATCGGTATCGAAGGGCGTGAAATGCTTGTAGAACTTAATGTTTTTGGAATAATAACCCCACCAATGCGGAAAGTCTGAGAGCGACTCCCGCGTGCCAGCGACCGGTTCTCCCAGTTTTGGGCCGTCGCCACCGCAAGACCATGTGAGGATGACAACTATGGAAAGGGTTACTATTGCCGGCAGCTTCATCGTGTAATGGGGCTTAAATAATGGTCAATGCATAGCAGACGATGACATAACCGACTACTATCACAAGTGCGGATAGGAGCGTGGCAGCCATTCTTTCGGATCCGTTCTTGGCGTTTCCATGCCTGATTTCACAGTTATCGATCATAGTGCCAATTAGTATTTGAGTGTGAAAACTACTACTAACCCGCGGGCGCTGATACAGCGAGTATTTTTAACTTTCTTAAACCTGCGGGCATCATCCATTCCAGTGTTTGGCCTTCGCGCAAACCAATCAGGGCTGCCGCCATGGGTGTCAGGATCGAAATGCGGTTTGAGCGGATCTCCGCCAGCGACGGCACTACAATTGAAAATTCGAATATTTTATTTGTGGCAAGTTCACAAACCTTAACCTGTGAATTCAAACGAATGCAGCCTACGGGCAGCTCCTGATCTTTCACAACCGTTGCCCTGCTGAGTTCGTCGGCCAATGTCATCTGATTACCGGTAGGATCATTGGGTAGTAATGCTGCGAACTGTTTTAAGATCCTGAAATCTTCCTCGCAAAGAAGAACATCATTTTGTGACATATCTTGATGAATTAAATACAAAAATTTTTAGCTGCTTAAAATCCATTCGGGTGACCGGTCTGACGCCTGTCTCCCTGGACTTTGAACGCCCGGTTGTTACTCCCTGAGCCCCTGGTTCCCCGATGCGACGATCTTTTGGATGGTTGTCCAGAACCGGACCAGGAAAAGCCGCTCCTGGCGCGAGACGCTTTCCTTCGCACTGATAGCACGCTTTAAAATCAAAAGAAACCGCCTTTTTGTCTCGGAGTTCACATTTACTGCGATTTCCCCGGATTGCCTGACGCCTTTGCCAGGCCCCTGGGACAAATTTTCCTGAATAAACAGTGCAAAAGCGGTCAGCTGAGCAGGCTGATGCACTTCCACCCATTGCGGGTCGGTCACCACACCGGAATGGGACCAATTGCTGATTACTTTCTCTAACTGGAATGTAAGTTCTGCGGCTTGCATAGCATTCGTTGATACGTGATGTACTCAGGTTTATGAAAATGTACTGGCAGCCAGCTGATGGAAAACCCGTTCATCCAGTTTATACCGGTCGTTCAATGTCAGGCTGCTTCGGGTTGTGAACAGCACATGATTGACCGCATTGTAAACCAACCAGTACGACTTGGGCGCACCCAGCGCCCGCTCCTCCAACCGCAGCCGTTCGTAGGCCTGCTTCGCCAATTGCACGGGAATGGGCAGTTTCTTAAAAACATCTACATCGGACCTGTCCAGAATTTTCGACTGCATCTGCTCGTAGATGGAGGCTGTCAGCCCTTGCGTTGAGCTCTTCTGCATGAGCAGTGTATCACGAAAAAGGCTTTTAAACAACTCAGCCGTTATCTGGCTGTGATGAACCTTTTTGACCGCTTTATCCGACCGGCCGTCTTTTTTGTCGGGCTTTTTGCTCAGCCACTGCTGATAGTAGGCAGACTTATCGAAGAGGTCGGCCCAACCCATCAGCCCATTCTCGCAGAAAGACCTGTACATGCTTTTGGTTGTCAATGTCCCCTGATCCAGCATCGTTGTCAGGGACTGTCCCTGGAAGCTAAAAGGCGTTTTGCCGTTGTAGCTGTTGGTGATGATGATGTTCTGGTTCAATTGTTCCGCACCGACCGACAGCTGTTCCGGCAAAACGATGCTGATGGTAAACTCGCCCGTGGCAGTGTATTTGATCCGAAGAATGTATTGTCCGAATACCTGATCCACCACCTCGCGGATCCAGGAGTTGTCGATAACGGTATACTCCGCACTCTGGATGCCAAAGATCGTCTTTTGATTCCCGTTCATTTCGCCGACCACTAACTGCTGCCGGTCTGTCGACACGATCTCATAACCCGGAAGCAGGTCTGTGAGCCAGATCGAATGGACCGGGAAACAGATATCTTCCCAGGAAGATGTTGCATAGGGTTGTGTGCTGAGATAAGTCATGCCTATTTTTTTTACAACTGTAAATTTAAGGTTTTTAAAATATGAAAACAAGTAAAGTCTTTTTTTACCGTTCTTTTCTTAGCTACCGGAAGTTACTGGTATAAGAATTGGCACGGTGTCGCTGCGAATTCGTATCCTTCTCTTAGTAAGCGCACTCCCCAGGGGTGCAACATCCAAATAGCGGCTCATGGCCATTTTATCATCCTAACTAACAATCGAATGCTATCAAAGCTGGAAAAACATTGGGCAAGTATACTTCCCGTCCTCGCATGGGTGCTCTATATCGGGAAATCATTCGGACTTCAGGGCGGTTACGATTTGTTCGTCGCCCTGGGCCTTACCGGCGTGGTACTGGCCGCCGTCCATCATGCCGAGGTCATTGCCCATAGAATAGGCGAACCAGCCGGTACCCTGGTCTTGGCCCTTGCCATTACCATTATTGAAGTCGCGCTGATCGTCTCGCTGATGCTGACCGGCGGGCAGGAGACGCTCACATTAGCCCGTGACACCGTTTTTGCCGCCATTATGATCATCCTCACTGGAATTATCGGCCTTTGCCTCCTTGCCGGCGGGGTCAGGTATAAAGAGCAGCAATTTGGTCGCCATGGCACCAGTGCGGCGCTCGTAACGCTGACGGCAATCTCCGTACTCACCCTGATTCTTCCAAATTACACGACCAGCCTGCCGGGACCTGTTTACAGTGTCAGCCAGCTGATCTTCGTTGCCATTATATCCCTCGTCCTGTACGGAACCTTCGTCATGGTACAGACTGTAACGCACCGTTCCTACTTTCTTCCCGAGGATGCGGAACAGGATGAGATTGCGGAAGAACCGATCAAGCCCTCGAAAACGCAGACGGCTGTCAGCGCATTGTTTCTGTTGGTTTGTCTTACCGCGGTAGTACTGCTTGCGAAAAAGCTGGCGCCGGTTATCGAACAGAAGGTCACGGCCCTGGGTGCCCCGGAATCGGTGGTAGGTGTAATCGTTGCTTTGGTGATTCTGCTTCCCGAGGGGTTGGCGGCATATCGTGCTGCAAAGAAAAACCAGTTGCAGATAAGTCTGAATCTGGCCCTGGGATCGGCTTTGGCCAGTATAGGTTTGACCATTCCGGCCGTTGCATTAGTCTCGATCATGACTGGAATGACCATTTCATTAGGCATTGATACAAAGTCGACTGTTTTACTGGTGTTGTCACTTTTTACAGTTGCCCTTTCGTTTACCACCGGTCGCACAACCATTATGCAAGGTGTGGTGTTGCTGGTTCTTTTTGCGGTCTACCTGTTCACCACGATTGTACCCTGAGATAGGCCATCATCTGCTCCTTCGTTTCCGTACAGGCCTCGTCTTAATTCCCGGTATTTTCAATGCGTTTCACGGCAGTCATTTACGGTTTGGGTGACTTGTCCAGTCGCGGACATGCTGCTGTCCAAAAACGGACGCTGGTTGATCCAGATATTTGTTTCAAACAGCCTGCAATGCCCTTATTGCCCATTTTTTATTCATGGTCTGGTATTTGCTATACAAAAGAGTAGGATTATCACCCAATACCTCTTTCCGGCCCATGAAAGGAACCCAATTAGGAGAATTTGAAGAGTTGGTACTGCTGACCATAGCGAGGCTTTACAACGACGCCTACAGCGCAGCTGTTGTGGAAGAGCTGAGCCGGCGTCTTGAGCGGCCTATGAGCCTGGGTGCTGTCCATCGCACGATGCAAAGGCTTGAAGAAAAGGGACTCGTTCAATCCCAGTTCGGGCAGGCAACCGCCGAACGCGGGGGACGGCGTAAACGGCTCTACACGGTTACTACCGCCGGGGAGCAAACCTTACAGCAGGTGCGTCAGATCCGGGACGAGCTTTGGGCCGGTATTCCAAAGGACGCTTTTGGCCTGGCGTAGCTATGAAAACCGAAAATAAGAGCCCCGGACCGCCGCAATGGGCCGGTAAACTGATCGAACGGATCACGGCTCCCCATTTAAGGGAAGAAGTGCTCGGTGATCTGGACGAACTGTTTTTCAAACGGGCAGCCCGCCTGGGTAGCGCCCGCGCAAGGCTGTGGTACCTGCTGGATTGCCTGCTCTTGATCCACCCACGGCTTTGGCATCATAAACAACACAAGCCGAGTACGTCCAGACACAAAATTACTGATCCATATCCTCAACCTTTTTTTCTTCATCCTGATATGCTGAAAAATTACCTTAAAATCGCTCTGCGCAACCTCTGGAAAAGCCGGGGATATACGGCTATCAATGTAGCAGGGTTGTCCCTGGCGTTCTGTATCGGTGTCTTTCTGTTTCTGACTGCCTATCAACAGCTAACCTACGATTCTTTCCACCAGGATGGCGACCGTATTTTCAAGACCTACTTCTTTTCAAACGATCCCGACAAACCGGTGCAGGACGGCTCCATGCCTCTCCCTTTTGCACCGGCCCTTAAAGCGGAATATCCCGAACTTCAGGTTACGCGCGTCATGACCGGCCGGAAAAGCCTGGTGGAAGCCAATGGTAGATACTATGACAAGCTGATCAACTACACCGACCCCGATTTTCTGAAAGTCTTTTCCTTTCCACTTCTGCGTAGCGTGCGCGAAACGGCCCTCGCCGAATTAAGCAGCGTCGTGATCAGCCAGGACATGGCGAGGGATTTGTTCGGTTCTGCCGATCCGATTGGCAAAAGCCTTCGGATAGGCAATGCGACCGACAGTAAAGACTTCATCATCACGGGAATCGTAGCCGATGCGCCTGATAACTCATCTGTGGGTTATGACGCCCTGGTGCGCATTGAAAATTCGCCCAACTACGAACCCGATAAAGACAAATGGGACAGTAATTCGCATGCCGTTTTTCTGAAATTGCCGCCCCACGTCGATGAAGCCGCATTGGAGGGGCGTTTGAGATCGTTTGCCAGGAAGTACTTTCCGCAATCACTGGCAGAACTTTCAAAAAAAGGGGCGAAAGCAGACGCACGAGGAGACGTGTTCGCCGTTCGCTTACAGCCCCTTTCGGATGTTCATTTCAGCCGGGAAATTGCGGGTAACAAAGGGACGCCCATTGCCGTCGTTTATGTGTTGCTGGGTATGGCCGCCTTCATTCTGCTGATCGCCTGTATCAACTTCATCAACCTGAGCATCGCACGTTCGTTCAAAAGAGCACGGGAAGTTGGTGTTCGCAAAGCATTGGGGGCACTGAAAAGCAGTTTGTTTGTTCAGATATGGAGTGAGTCTGCGCTGATCTGCTGCCTGGGTTTTGGCTTGGGAGCGCTGCTGGCATATGGGCTGCTGCCTGCATTCAACGCCCAGTTCGGCGCTAAGCTGAAACTGACCATGGCATTGCAGCCGGGCTTTGTGGCGATGATCCTGGGTGTCCTGGCTTTGGTAACGCTTCTCGCCGGTGGCTACCCGGCCAGACAAATGGCGCGGTTCAATACGATCCAGGTGCTGAAAGGAAAGGTCACAACGGAAAGGCCCGGCGTGCTGCGCAACTCGCTAATCGTCACGCAATTTACCTTGTCGTGTTTGCTGACCTGCTGCACGGTCATTGCGTTTCAGCAGGTGAAGCATTTGAGGCAGAGCCCGCTGGGGTTCGATAAGGAGCAAGTGATCAGCATTCCGGTCGGGAATCAGGTCAATGGCAGGCAGGTGCTCGGGCTGCTGCGTAACCGGCTGGCCGATGATCCATCGGTGCTGTCCATTACCGGATCGAATGTGAACCTGGGCAAAGGCAAGGACCGCGTCACTTCACGCGGAGTTGTGGGCTTTACGTACAAGGGCCGGTCTGTTTCCACTGACTGGCTGTTGGTGGACTACGACTATCTCAAAACGCTCCGTATCAAGCCGGTTACCGGACGGGATTTCGAGCGACAATACGCGGCAGACTCAATTAATGCGGTTTTGATTACGCAAAGCATGGCCAAAATGATGGGTGAGCCCAACCCGGTGGGCCAGCTGCTCCGTGACGATAACGATACGACAGGCCTAAAATCGCAGATTATCGGCGTCATACCCGATTTTCAGCTGTACTCGGCCGGTTATGAAGCCAAGCCCATTACCATGCATATCTCGCATACAGAACCTATCAACTACATCTTCGTACGAGTAACCCAATCCAGTCTGGCTGCCGCCATGGAGAACCTGAAAAAAGAATGGAACCAGGTGGCACCGCAATCCGAGTTCATCGGATCTTTCCTCAATGAGAACGTCGACGCCTGGTATCAGGATGAAGAGCAGCTTTCACAAGTGTTGAGCCTGGCATCCGGAGTAGCCATTGTACTCTCGGCGATTGGCTTGTTCGCGATCGCCATGCTGATGATCGAGCAGCGCACCAAAGAGATAGGTATTCGCAAAGTGATGGGTGCCAGCATTCCCGGCATTGTGATGCTATTGTTACGTAATTTTATTAAGCTGGTAGTGATCGCCTTATGCATCGCTGTGCCGGTCGCCTGGTGGGGTATGCAGGTCTGGCTGGATAATTACCCTCACCGGATTGTCATCAGTCCCTGGATATTCATTGTTGTGGGAATGGCGGCGATTCTGATTGCCCTGGCAACCGTCAGCTTTCAGACCATCAAGGCCGCTCTGATGAACCCGGTAAAGAGCTTGAAAAACGAATAACGGGTATTGTTTCTAACCGGTTGCCTTTGTCGGGTAAGTATCATAATGGGGAGTCCGCTTTGGGTAGGTGCAGCTTACGGATTTTTGATGTTGCGGCATGGTCGCTATTTGTCTGAAAACTGTGTATCTTGACCCCACTCATTCCAATAACAGCCACCCACATAAGGAGTTACCGATGGATCATGACCTGTATTCGACGCTGCCCGATGAAATGCTGGGCCGGCTCCTTTTTACGGGAGACGCCAAGGCGTATGAGGCTATCTACCGGCGTTACTGGCGCCCGCTGTTTTCCATTGCTACCTGGAAAACGAACAGTCAGATTGCTGCGGAAGAAATGGTTCAGGAGTTGTTTCTGAGATTGTGGGAGAACCGGCAGAAAAACCTTATCGAGAATCCGGAAGCCTACCTGAAAACCGCGCTCAGATATAGTGTGATAGGCTTCATCAAAGCGAAACTGGCTAACATGCAGGCCGAGCTCGGAGAGGCTTCGGATCAAGCCGCTGACCAGCTGGCGGATACCGGCGTAGGTCTGACCGAATTATCGGCAGCACTGGAGAATGCGCTCAATATGCTTCCCCAAAAAACGCGGCTGGTGTTTCAGATGAGCCGCTTCGAGCAACGCTCCACTTCGGAAATAGCGAGTCAGCTGGGCCTTACGGATCGTGCTGTCGAATACCACATTACCCAGTCGTTGCGCCTGCTGCGGTTTCAGTTGAAGGATTACCTGGCCTATTCGGCCGTCGCCACCCTTTTTTGCTCCTAAACTTTTCCTGAATGCAATCCCCGTCCCGTCCATTATCGAATGGGACGCTTCGGTAACGCATCCTGTTTTATACTGCCAAATCGTATTTTGTTATTTAATTATTTCAAGAATATTTGAGTTTAGGTGTTATTTATTTTTCATTATTCAAATAAATACAAATTTACTTTACGGCCATAAACGCTTTTTTGTACTATATAAATGAAACGTTTTGACGCCGTGATATCATGAACCGATCTGCTCTTCTTGCGTTACTCACCCGTTATGAAACTCATGCATGTACACCGGCGGAACGCCAGCTTGTTGAGCAGTGGTACGAACTACTGGGCGAACCCATCGAGATTCCATTGTCCGAAGCGCAATGGCTTTTGATGGAACAAAAGTTGTGGCACCGGGTTCAGCCGCAAGTTCAGGAAATAGACCCGGAACCTGGGCCATTGCTGAGGCCATTGTGGCGTAAAGTTGCGCTGATCTCCTCCGGAATAGCGGCTGTTATCGCTATTGTGATAGGTTTAAACTGGCATACGCACCTGCTGCCGGGCTGGTTCGGGCAGCAGTCACTGATCGGGAAGGTCGAACAGAGCGACTGGACGCAATATCTGAACGAGACGGGAAAGCCCAGGGAGGTGAGGCTGCCGGACGGGAGTGTGGTAGTGCTGTCGCCACGTGCGCAGCTGGCGGTGCACAAAGCTTTCAACCAGAAAAACAGGGACGTCAGACTGCTGGGAGAGGCTGGCTTTGATGTCCATCGTGATCCCGCCAGGCCCTTCTTCGTCTATTCGGGTGATATCATTACAAAAGTGTTGGGCACGACATTTCAGGTCCGGGCGGGTGATCCCGGGCAACCGATTCAGGTAACAGTTCAAAGCGGGAAGGTTACCGTATACCGGCAGGAAGCCAAAGACCTTACGAACGTCAGTCCAAACCGCGGCGTCATCCTGACGCCCAACCAAAAAGCCACCTATTTTCCTGATAGCAAGCAATTTGTTACCAGCATTACGGAAGATCCGCAGCCGATTATCAGCGCTGCGGAGGAAAAAATGCCCGTTCCTTCCCTCGTATTCGAGGATGAGCCCATCGGGGAAGTGATCCATCAGCTGGAAGTCATTTACGGGATGGAGATTGAACTGGAACAAGAGTCGCTGAGCCAATGCCCATTTACCGGAAATCTCACGCATCAGGCGCTTTACACCAAACTGGAACTGCTTTGCGGGACGATCAACGGGAGCTACGAAATGCGTGGGACCAAAATC
This sequence comes from uncultured Dyadobacter sp., assembly GCF_946482605.1. The sequence goes on from NZ_CAMLSE010000001.1 coordinate 540,706, forward strand.
CTGGTCACCGGAAAAGGCTGTCAATAATCACGCAACTATAACCCATTTACTATGTGACGATCTTTATCTGACCTCCGGAAATGAAATCGGTACCGTTGCACCGGTACCGATCTCTCCGCCCTTCCTGTATCTCGCAGAACATCCATTTCAGGGTGTAAAAGGGCTGTTATTGCTAAATCCTAAACAAAACTTAACAAACATTCAAAAGTATGAAAGACCATCTACATTGTCAAACCTGGCTTTGGGTAGTTATGAAACACTCCGTCTACCAATTTATCCTGGCGGCTTTTGTTATCAGTGCCATTCAGGCAGGGCCTACCCATGCACAGAATCTGCTGGAACGGATCGTCACGATTCACCTCGACCAGACCAACGTAGGCACGTTTTTGAATGCCCTTGAAAAATCGACGGGCGTTGACTTCGTATATAGTTCCAAGGCAATCGGCGTACAGCGAAAACTGTCCGTTCATCACATCAATCAAAAGCTGGCGTTTGTGCTTGAATCCACATTGAAACCTATGAACATTGGTTTCCGGCTGGTGGATGGCTCCATTCTTCTACACCGGTCTATGGGAGAGCCCCAGGAGCCGGCTGGTGAGCCGGGCAGTTTTCTGGGTGCAAACCCGGCCTTGGATCCCCAGGATCGCACCATTACCGGATCTGTAACGGATGAAAAAGGCGAGGGACTGCCGGGCGTGAGCGTCGTAATCAAAGGGACGCAACGCGGAACCGTCACCGGGGCAGGCGGCGCATACAGCATTAGTATAGCCTCGGATACGGACATTCTGGTGTTTTCATTCGTGGGGTATCTCTCGCAGGAAGCTACGATCGGAAACAGAAAAAAGGTGGATCTCTCGCTGGTAACCGACACCAAGGCGCTCGAAGAAGTGATGGTGGTAGGATATGGTACGCAGAAAAAGTCGGATCTCACGGGTTCGGTAAGCTCGGTGAAAGGGTCTGATCTGACCCGATTGCCTACCCAACGCGTCGATCAGGCATTGCAGGGGCGGGCCGCCGGCGTAATGGTCCAGAATACGGATGGCGCTCCCGGAGGTAATGCGACCATTCGCGTCAGGGGAGGAAACTCCATTACCGGCGGCAACAATGCGCTGGTGGTGGTGGACGGCATACAGGGTGTGAACATTACCACCATCAACCCAAACGACATTGAATCCCTGGAAGTGCTGAAGGACGCGTCGGCGACTGCTATCTATGGCGCCAGGGGAGCGAACGGTGTAATATTGATCACAACCAAAAGAGGTGCATCCGGCAAAGCGGTTTTCAACTACGGGTTCAGCATGGGCGTGCAGACGCTGAACCATAAACTGGATTTGATGAATGCGGGTGACTACGCCCGGAAGTCCAACGACTGGGCAGCGACGCAGAACGGAACCGCCAGCGCACCCATCACGCCCGTGATCCCTTTTTCGACGGAACAAATTGCAAAACTGGATGAGAATGGCGGTACCGACTGGCAGGACGAGATATACCGCAGCGGCAAACTACAGAATCATCAGCTGTCCGTAAGCGGGGGCAGTGAATCAGCCCGTTTTTTTGTTTCGGCGGGTTATATGAACCAGCAGGGAATCGTGGTGAATACGAAATATACCCGCTACAATCTGAGAAGTAACCTGGATCTGAAAGTGACTGGCTGGATGAATGCAGGGATCAATCTCAATGTGATCAAGGACAAGGGAAACGTGCCGCCGGTGGGAGAGGGGACGCGTTTCGGCGACATCCTCGGGCAGGTGATCAATACGGTCGCCAGATTTGACCCGATCACGCCGGTGTACGATGCCAATGGTAATTACAACAACAAGGCGTTGAAAGGCGGGCCTGACGGCTCCAAGATCTACGCCGACAATGATGTGTGGAACCCCGTTGCCACCGCTTTGGAAACGAAGTCTGAAAAAAATAACATCACCAACGAGATCAGCACCTTTCTTGATTTTAAGCTTTTGAAAGGACTGTCGTTGCGGGTTACGGGCGCTGCCAGCATCAATTCCAACGATGACCAGCATTATTACAGCACCAAAACGCAGCCCGGCCGCGGCGTGAGCGGACTGGGCGACCTCTCCGAAAGCAAGTATCAGTATTACCAGAACTCCAACATTCTGACGTACAGTAATGTTTTTAACAAAAAGCACGCACTGACCGTCACCGGGGTGGCGGAGCAGCAATTGATACAGTCGAAAAGCTCTTTTATTTCCGCCCAGGGATTTTTCAGTGATGACACGGGCATCAACGACCTGGGTGGTGCTTCGCAGATCAACGAAAGGTACAATGCACAGGCAAAGCAGGTGCTGAACTCCTTTCTCGGCCGGGTGAATTATGTATTTGATGAAAAATACATGATCACAGCCAGTTACCGCGCCGATGGTTCGTCTGTTTTCGGGGCTAACAATAAATGGGGATATTTCCCTTCTGCGGCAGCCGCCTGGCGGGTTTCCCAGGAGCGTTTCCTTGAAAACGTAAAGGTGATCTCCAATCTGAAGCTGCGTGCAAGTTGGGGTAAAACGGGTAATCAGGCTATCCAGCCATACCAAACGCTGGCGACAGTCGCCTCCGGTTTCAATTATCCTTACGAAGGAAACAGTTCCCCCAATGTAGGCTTTGCTCTGGGCCGGGCTGCAAACCCTAACCTGAAATGGGAGACCACCGAACAGACCAACGTAGGTATGGATCTCGGCCTCTTCGGTGAACGGCTGGTTGCCACGGTGGATCTTTATAAAAAAACAACCACAGACCTGCTGCTGAACAAACAGGTGGAAGCCTATACGGGTTTTACCACCATTCTGTCCAATGTAGGCTCGATACAGAACAAAGGGCTGGAAATTTCTGTCGGCGGTAAGCCGCTCGCAACAGGTGCGCTGAAATGGAACACTGCTGCAAATATCTCTTTCAACAGGAGCAAGGTTTTAGCGCTGCTCGATAATGCACCATTGGCTATTCGTACCAACACAGGCGGTGGCTACCAGATTTACGGCAGCGGCTTTTCTTTGAAGTACCTGCAGGTGGGCCAGCCGGTCGACCAGATGCGCGGTTATATGAACCTTGGCACATGGAGCGAAGCCGAACGTGCGGAGGCGAAGAAAATGGGGCAGGCGCCGGGCGAGCCCAAATGGAAGGATGTCAATGGCGATGGTAAGATCACGCGGGCGGGCGATGGGCTGGAAGTGATCGGGAATGCTTCTCCCAGGTTTATCTATGGCTGGAATAACAGCGTCAGCTACAAGGACTTTGACCTAACTTTCCTGATCCAGGGCAGCTACGGCAACGATATTTTCAATGCCGTTCGCATTAAAACCGAGAACCCCTCCAATGGGTTGAGCGCCAATCTCAAAAACCGGTGGACTGCCGAAAATCAAAATACCGATGTGCCCGTGTTTTTGAGCTCCCGTGAGAGAAATCTGCTGGATCTGGGCAGCAATCAAACGTCGGGCATTGGTGTGGATCAGCGTTCCAGCCGGTGGATCGAGAATGGCTCCTACCTGCGCATGAAGAATGTAACGCTTACCTATACCGTGCCCACGGCGATCGTCGGCAGGATAGGCGTGAGCAGACTCGCGGTTTACGCTACCGCGATCAACTTTTTTACCATTACCAAATATACAGGCTATGACCCCGAGGTGAGTTCGTTCAATGCCGGCGGCGCCGGTGGACTGGGCATTGACCTCAGCAATTATCCCACAGCCAAGTCATTCATGTTTGGAATTAATCTGACATTTTAAGAGCGCATCACAATGAAAAAGAACATATTATACCCGGGCAGAAATGTCGTAGCGTTGCTTTTGATGCTTGTCACTTTTTCCTGTCAGAGCCTGGAAGAGGTCCCCGAGGGCATTTCCACTCCTCAGAATTTTTATACCACTGTCAGCCAGTGCGAGGCCGCCTATACCGGCTCCATGAACGCCCTTTTTGTGACCTGGGGCGGCTATCAGAACATACCCGCTTTTCCTGACGGACAGTTTGAAGGTACCAGTCTGGATTTTGGAGCTACCGCATTCAATGACCTGTGGAACTGGCATTACAAGTCCATTGCCAACATCAATGCAGTGCTCAAAGCGGTTAAAGGCGGGAGCCTGGCCGGTAACCCGCAGGATGTTGTCGACAATGTGATTGCACAGGGAAGATTTCTGAGAGCCTTCAATTACTTTACGCTGGTGCGTTTGTATGGCAAAATTCCCTACATCACAGAGGAAACGCCTGACCCGGTGTTGACGCCGCTTACGCCCGAATCCCGCCTCGAAGTTGCCAAAGTATACGATCTGCTGGAAGCCGACCTGGTATTTGCAGCAGATCACCTCGGCGATTACGATGCCGGAACGCCGGGCAAACCGAATAAATGGATCGCAAAAGGCTACCTGGCCAAGGTATATCTGACCCGGGCCACAGCCCCGCTCAACCAGACGGACTATTATGCAAAAGCGCGTGACGTCGCCGACGATGTCATTACCAAAGGTCCGTACAAACTGTTGCCCAGCTTACAGGATGTCTTCAAAACGGCAAACAACCGTAACATCGAGATCCTGTTTGCTTTTCACACCACATCCCAAACGCCCTATATGCCGGGCAATGCCTGGGCGCCTTCCGAAATGGACGGTTGGAGCGGCGGGCCCGTCAAGATCTATTGGGCTTCGAACATTTATCCCGAGCAACCGCGTAAGCACAGCTATCTCCTGCTTGACTTCACTTCGGACATTTACGACCCGGCCGCGCCCATGATCAACTGGTCGAAGTCTGCCGACGGCGTTCCTTACATTGGCAAATACAATATGCCCAACCTTACTTACGATCAGCAGGTGAGCGGCGGTGATGCGGGCATTGAAATGAAACTGCTGCGCTTCGCCGACATACTGCTCATCTATGCGGAAGCGGCCAATATGGCTGCCGGTGCTCCCACCCAGCTTGCGGTAGATCGCTTAAATCTCATCATCGATCGTGCCAATGCGGGTACGGGCAAGGAACCGCGGGCTACGCTGGCGATGACCAAGGCGGCATTCGACCAAAAGGTGATTGACGAGAGAAGTTACGAGCTGTGTTTTGAAAATGACCGTTACTTCGATGTGTTGAGAAAGCGGATTTTGGAGCAGGTCAATTTACCCGATAATGCGCAGGGTTACCAGGAAACTGATTACCTCCTGCCCATCCCGGCGCTCGATGCCAAAGCGATCGGGCAGAATCCGGGATATTGAAAACATCGGTTTCATAGCAAATGGCCGTCGTTGGCAAAGGCCGCCATTTGCTTCCCTCTGCACACAACTACATTCGGATCCATATCAACCCTGGGATAAACATTAGTATGCACAAATTTGTCGGGTACACGTTGCTTTTTATGATATGTGCGGGTTATTGTCCTGCGCAAAGGCCGGATTCACTGCTGCTGAAAAACTACCGTCCGCATTCTATCTACAAAATACCCGTCACCCGAATTGCCAAAGCCAGATATCCGGTGATCGACATGCATGCCCACCAGGGTAATGTAAAGACGGCTGCCGAATTGAAAGAATGGGTAAACCGGATGGATCGTTTCGGTGTCCAAAAAACGATCATCCTGACGATGCTGACCGGCACAGCTTTTGATTCGGTATACCAGGCATATGCGCCCTATGGCGACCGGTTTGAGATATGGTGTGGGTTTGATTACACTGGGTACAACGAACCGGGATGGAGTGAAAAGGCCGTGAAAGAGCTGGAACGCTGTGTCCGTACAGGTGCCAAAGGTGTGGGAGAGCTGGGCGACAAAGGCTTGGGCGAAGTTTTTTCCGAGCCGGTACCCGCTTACGGCATGCACATCGATGATCCGCGCATGAAGCCATTATTTCAGAAATGTGCCGAATTGAAGCTGCCCGTCAATGTCCATGTCGCCGAACCCATGTGGATGTATCAACCGATGGACTCTACCAACGACGGGTATATGAATGCTTACGATTGGAAGGTCGACCAAAGCAAGCCGGGCTTTCTGGGCCATGCCGGGTTAATCCAAACCCTTGAAAATGTGGTGCGTGATAATCCGGGAACCACGTTTATTGCCTGTCATCTGGCCAACTGCGAATACGATCTCACCATTCTGGGGCGGCTTTTGTCGCGGTACAAAAATCTCTACGCCGATTTTGCAGCCAGGTATGCGGAAGTAGCACCCATACCGAGGTACATGTTCGAGTTTTTCGAGAAATACCAGGACAAGCTTGTGTACGGCACGGATATGCAGGCGAGCGATGAGATGTATGAGACGACATTCCGGATACTGGAAACCCGGGATGAACACTTTTATGCGATCGATCTGACCGGCTATCACTGGCCGCTGCACGGCTTCGGGCTGAGTGACACGGTTCTGAAGAAGATATATACCACCAATGCTTCCAGGATATTGAAGCGGAAATAGCTGCTCACCATTCAAATTCAACAGGTTTTATGTATTTCAAAGAGGTGTCGAAGGCCATCGTCTGTCTGGTCTTTCTTGTAGTTGTTTTCGCATTTCGGTCGGGATTTCATCAAAGTTCTGTAAAAGAAGATTCAAAGCCGCAGTGGGAGAAGATCGGGCCGGGGGGCGGGGGAGCGACTTTTATTCCTACATTCTCCTATCACCGCACTTCCCACTTTTTGCTTAAATGCGATATGACGGGGTCGTACCTCACCAAAGACGGAGGCAAATCCTATGACCAGATCAATTTTCCAAACGGAGCGAATAGTTTTGCCTACGATCCCGCCGATTCCAACACCATTTACATTGGTTCCAACACATTAAACAGGAGCCGGGACGGAGGTAAAACCTGGGAGCAGCTGTTTCCTGCCAGGGCGGAAATGCGCGGCGCGTCCTACTCCGGCGATCATGCCAACTATGAGATCCAGACTGTTGCGGGCTCTCTTTACGAGGTCGCAGACGGCCGCATCGGGGCCATTCGTGTGGACCCGGTCCGTTCAGCCTCGTTGTATTTCAGTATGGGGTCGTTTCTGTTCTATTCTTTGGATGGCGGCAAAAACTGGCAGAAAAAGGATGTCGGAAAGCGCATTGACTACCTGTACGGCAATGCCGCTGCATTCCAAAATGAGCTGTTGGTTTTTACCGCCGGGGCGGCTTTTGTTTTTAATAAAAACACAAAAAAAATCACTCCCAAAGTCTTTCCCAAAGCGATGAGCCCCGCGTTTTCTTTCACTGCCGGAACCGACGCGAAGGGCGGAAAGGAAATATACTATGCATTGCATCATGATCCCCAACAGGAGGTCCGGGAAGAATTCGGGCACAGTGAAGTGTGGATCTCCGAGGACCGGGGGAATACCTGGAAGAAAAGTGAAAATGCATTTATAACCAATTCGAAAAACGGCAAAAAGCCCAGCTATTCCATGATTTCGTGTGCGGAATTCGATGCCCGGCAGGTATATCTGGTCACGAATCGGTACGAGGAGCAGAAAGGCGACGGGTTTGTCCATTGGTATGGTGCATTGAAAACCGGGGATGCGGGTAAAAACTGGGACTGGGTATGGAAAGGAGGGGGAGGTTCCGGCCAATACGGCGTGAAAGATGGAATGAACGTCGGTAATCTGAAAGACGCCTGGGCCGCCAAAGCATTCGGGGGCGAGTACATCAGGCTGATGGATGTGGGCGTTTCTCCGCGGGATGGCAACGTCGCGATCGTTACCGATTGGTACAGGACGATGAAGACCACGGATGGAGGGAAGTCATGGAGTGAAATTTACAGTGAAGCACAAGCCGACGGCTCCTATAAAAGCAGGGGACTCGACGTGACCACAAGCTACGGTGTACATTTCGACCCGTTCGACAGCAGCTACATCGCGATCAGTTATACGGACATCGGCTTTCATCATAGTTTCAATGGAGGTAAAAGCTGGGTAAGGTCTGCGGATGGAGTTCCCGCTGAATGGGTCAATACTTGCTACTGGGTCGAATTTGACCCGAAAGTAAAAGGGAAAGTTTGGTCGGTGTGGTCGGGTATGCACGACTACCCGCGGGGCAAAATGACCCGTAACCCTGCCTGGAAACAGAATGCGAAAGGGGGCATATGCGTTTCCACAGACGGCGGTAAAACCTGGCGGCCCAGCACGGATGGCATGGGGATGGATTCGCCTGCAACCAGCATTGTCCTCGACCCGGATTCCCCTCCCGGAAAGCGTACATTGTATGCCAGCGTATTTTCAAAAGGTGTTTTCAAATCGATAGACGATGGTAAAACCTGGCAGCTGAAAAACAAAGGGATAGGCGAAAACACATGCGCATTTGAGCTGACACGCACGGGTAACGGGACACTTTTCCTGACCGTGAGCGCAACGCCCGCGCACAAAAACGGCAAAAAGGGGAGGGAGTTCCATTCGGGGGCAGTTTACAGATCGACGGATGGAGCAGAAAACTGGACCCAACTTCACGTTACGGACGGGCTGCTTTTTCCAAACGGAATCGCATGCGACCCGCAGAACCCAGACCGCCTCTACCTGGCCGGCTGGGCGGACATTGACCTGAGCGACCTCATCGGCGGAGATATGGCGCGATCGACAGGAAGTAATGAAAAACTTGAAATCCCGGGTGGTGTCTTCCTTTCGGAGGATGGCGGAGCGACGTGGAGCAGCATTTTTGACAAAAAACAATATGTGTACGACGTGACAGCCGATCCCTACCACCCGGGACGGCTCTATTGCAATACATTCAACAGCGCCGCCTACCGGAGTGATGATTACGGGAAAACCTGGAACCAGATCAAAGGCTACGATTTTCATTGGGGACAGCGTATCACCATTGATCGCAACGACCCGGAGCAGATCTATATCAACACTTTCGGGTCCAGCGTATGGCATGGGGTTCCTTTGACAGGTCCGGCAAAAAGCCAAAATCCGAACGGAAGAAATGACCAGTGGGGATTTGCCGGCTTCGGCGGGGGCGGAGCGATGTTTTATCCGGCGATCAGTCCGCATAACCCTGGCCGTGCCCTGGTAGCCTGTGATATGACGGGCTCCTTCGCCACGCACGACGGAGGGGAATCGTGGCGAATGTTTAATCTGAAAGGGCCCGTAAATTACTTCGTGTTTGACCCGGTTGATTCCAATACCGTCTATGCGAACTCCATTGGGCTGTACAAAAGTACCGACCGGGGCAACACCTGGTCGCTTTTCTATCCGGCTCCGTCCGACGTGAGCGGAATTGTTTCCCAGGGTGACCATGCCAATGAAAAGGTCGTGACCAAAGACGGGACCGAGCGGAAAGTGCTTGCTTTTGCGGTAGATCCGGCCGACCCGAAAAAACTGTATGCCGCCATTTCGACGGACGGTCACAATGCTTTTTACACATCCGGGGACGGCGGGCGCTATTGGCGGAAGGAGCGTGAGCTGGCAGAAAAAACCAAGAATATTTACATTAAGCCCGATTCACCGGAAAACGACAGGACGATATATGTATGTGGCGTGAATGCGATCTCCAAACGTGAAAAAGGCACATGGAAAGTCAATGTAAATCCGGACGTAAAGGAGCTGACCGCGTTTTCAGGCGGCTTTGACGAGAAAAGTAAAAATTTCGTCATTTACGCGATTTCGGGTACATCCTATTTCAATTCTGGAACAGAGAATTCCGGAATTTATTATACGGCAGATGGAGGTGAAACCTGGAAAAACAGGCGGCAAGGCCTGATGAAATGGACGATGAAGGGAGCGCAAGAGCCCGAATGGCGGAGCATAGCCACGAGTGCGCAGCATCCGGAGGTGGTGTATGTTTCCTATGCGAATTTAAAAGTATACGCGGACACGACCTGCATTGGCGTGGCCAGAAGCGAGGATTTTGGACAAACCTGGAAACTGGTCTGGAAAGATGACCTTACGAAAAAGGCGAATACCGCTTCCAAAAACTTCGAAAGTGAATGGATCACCGAACGCTTCGGGCCGACATGGGGTGAGAACCCATTCTCCATAGGCGTTTCACCGACCGATCCGGATATTTGCTATGCGACTGATTTTGGACGCACTGTTAAATCACACAATGGCGGCAAAAGCTGGGAGCAGGTTTATACGCGGAAACATAAGGGCGGCGGCTGGGTTTCCCGGGGATTGGAGGTAACCACAAGCTATGCGGTGGTATTCAATCCCTTTGATCTAAACCATGTTTTTATAGCAAATACCGATATCGGGCTCATGGAAAGCAAGGATGGCGGCCAAAGCTGGCTGAGCGCTACCCGCAATAACGGTATCCCGCAAGCCTGGGTGAACAGTACCTACTGGCTTGCATTCGACCCGAAAAGAGAGGGACGCGTATGGGCGGTAATGAGCGGGACGCATGATCTGCCGCGACCGAAAATGTGGCGGAAAAGCGGGACCAAGGGTTATGAAGGCGGTGTATTGCGCAGTGACGATGCCGGCAGAACCTGGGAGCCCGTCAGCCAGGAAATAGGAGAGGGCGCCATGACGCACATCCTGATCGACCCGGCGAGCGATCCGGAAAGCCGGACATTATATGTTTGCGTTTTTGGCAAAGGCGTGTACAAATCCACCGACGGAGGGAAGAGCTGGAAACAAAAGAATAAGGGAATTGATGGAGACGAACCTTTTGCATGGCGCATCGTGAGAAGAGGAACGGATAATGCTTTATTCCTCGTAGTGAGCCGGCGAAGCGAAAATGGCACCCAGGGTGCCGGCGACGGGGCATTGTACCGCTCTACCGACGGAGCCGAATCCTGGACAAGGGTAGCGTTACCCGGCGGAACCAACGGGCCTACGAGCTTAGCCGTCGACGATCAAGAGGGCCACAGGCTAATCCTTTCTGCCTGGGGAAGAAAAGCACCCGGCAAGTTTTCGGCGGATACGGGAGGCGGAATTTTTATTTCGGATGACGACGGCAAGACCTGGAAGCAGGCCCTGCAAGACGATCAGCATATACATGACATTACCTATGATGCGCGTGTCAACACTTTTTACGCCTGCGGATTCAATGGGTCGGCTTACCGGTCGGAGGATTCGGGTAACTCGTGGACGCGGATCAAAGGATATAATTTCAAGTGGGGGAAACGGGTGGACCCCGATCCGCGTGATCCTGATAAGGTATTTATTGTGACATTTGGAGGAGGTGTATGGCACGGTCCGGCAAGAGGTGATGAGACTGCCGTCGAGGATATTGTCAGATGATTCCGGAACTAACTAATTGTTTTAATTACTTTAAAAAAATGACCATGGTTTTGCCGAACAATGCGTGTCTGATCTTACGGAAAGTGCAGATTTTGAGCCTCTCTTTTGCGATGGCGGCTATATTAAACAGTTGCTGTTCGCCGACCTCGGACGATAACTCTAAAACCATTCTCGAAATCAATCACAAAGAAATCCCCGCGGGCAAAAAGACCATTGCGATCACCGGAGCCACCATCATCGACGGCAACGGCGGTGAACCTGTGCTGAATGGATGTGTGATTGTAGAGAACGGGGAAATCAGGGAGGTGGGCAAAAATGGGGATGTGACGATTCCGGAAGGAGCTGAAATGGTAGATGGAAAAGGATTGTCGCTGTTGCCGGGGTTCATCGATTCGCATTTCCACCTCGACGGACAAGCTGGCCTCACCTCCTTGTTTTTACAACACGGCGTCACTTCCCTGAGAGACCCGGGCGCATGGATTGAAGCCTATGACGGGGAAAGGAGATCCGGAAAGGCGGTTCCACGCTTGTTCCTCGCAGATCCGCATCTGGACATGTTCCCGCCTGCCTATCCGAAAGACGCATACGTGGTACGGGATGCATTGGAAGCGGTGAACCAGGTCAACAGAATGGCCGATCGGGGTGCTTCCGTCATCAAGGTCTATTTCAGGCTGCCGCCCGGGATCATTGCGGAGGTTTGCAAAGCCGCCCACCGGCGGGGCTTGCCGGTGACAGGGCATCTGGAAACGACCGAGGCAATGGAAGCCATCAACGCCGGTTTGGATGGAATCGAGCACATTACCTCTTTCGGACTGTCACTGCAACCGCAAATAGAAGGAGAAAAGTACCGGCAGATGGTGTTGGCCAATAACAATGCCAGAAAGCATGGCCGCTATGATGTATGGAAGAAACTGGATCTCAACGGATGGCGCGTCGATACACTACTGAAATTTCTGGTGAAGAAGGGAACATTTATCAGTCCGACACTCGGGGCGTTCGAGTATCAGATACCTAAGAAAAACGATACCCTGTCCGTAGATTCCGTGAAACTGGCGGGTTTCCAAAACATGAAGGCATTAACCGCCAAATTGAAAAAAGGCGGAGCAAAGATCGTGCTGGGCTCGCATTCCATGATCACTTATGCCGAAACCGGCTGGGCGTTTCAGAGGGAACTGGAATTGTTTGTGGAAAGCGGAATCAGTCCGTCCGACGCAATTGTGGCCGCAACAATGGAAAATGCCAGGTTCTTCCGGATTGACGACCGGCTCGGAAGTATTGAAAAGGGCAAGATCGCGGATTTGATCCTGGTAAAAGGCAACCCGGTTCGGGACATCAGAGCCACCAGAAATGTGGTAAAGGTGATGCTAAATGGTTCCTGGATTAAATAGGAACAGGCGGATGGGGAGCCGCAGGCCGCGGCAGGCCGGAGTGCCGGAAAATGATGGAATAATCCGATTTGCTTATCTGGCTTAGATTAATTATGTTGCGGATACAGTGCTCCCTGACAGTTGATTTCCATGACGCAGTTGCCGATACACGGTGAACAAGAATTGCTGCATGACCTTTCCAAAGGTGATGAGAGGGCTTTTCGTACCATTTTTACACGTTATGCGGATGTGCTCGGCAAGCACATTCTACGCATTACCCGGTCTCAGGAATTGGCGGAGGAAGTTGTACAGGATGTTTTTCTCAAAATCTGGTTGAAGCGGGAAGAGTTGACAGAAGTACGTGATTTCAGGGCTTACCTGTTCGTGTTGTCCAGGAATTATGCGATTAACTACCTGAAAAAAACGGCAAAAGCATTGCTGGACGGGCAGGCAGCGGACCGGGTGGCCGTGGAGGATATCGACGTGTCTGAACACGAACATGACGACGATTATTACGCGCTGATCGATGAAGCGATCGACCGGTTGCCGCCTCAGCAGCAGAAGGTTTACCTCCTCAGCAGGCACGAACGATTGAAATACAATGAGATCGCATCCCGTCTCAACTTATCGCGCGAAACAGTGAAAAAATACCTGCAAATAGCCACAGAGTCGGTTACTGCCTATGTCCGCAAAGGTTTCATTGCACTTCCCCTGATTTTTTTTCAATAAAAAGTAAAAAAACTGCTGATCCGATAGCCCCATTTTGAGTGCTCGAACTGTCTTATATGAAAAGGGCCAGTTTATTTAACTCAAAAGCGCATGAGCATCACCCGCGACCGGTTATCGCTGCTTTTCTATCGATATTACGATGGAACGGCCACGGAACCTGAAATAAAGGAAATGATGGGCCTCATCAGAAAGGCGGATGGCGACGCGGAACTATCCGCGCTGATCAAAGAAGCGTGGGAAGGTTTGAAGGTGGATAAGCCCGTGCTTTCCAGCGATGTACACGAGCGCATCATCAGCAATATCCTGCATCCGGAGCGTGATTCGGATATGCCTCATCAGGAAGGAACCCATGCGGCTTTCCGAAGCAATATATTCCGCTTGCGATACTGGGCGGCGGCGGTGATCGTACTGGGCTGCTTCGGTGTTTTATGGAAATGGAATGAGCAGGAGAAAGGCAGCGTCAAACCGGCAGCAGCCCAATCGGACATCAGGCCGGGCGGAAACCGCGCCACGTTGACGCTGGCCGACGGTACCGTCATTTCCCTCGACAGCGCGGCCAAAGGTGCGGTGATCCGGCAGGGCACGGCCCAGATCTCCAAGGCCGGTGAAGGAGAGCTTGTTTACGCGCAGTCCGCCGACGCGCAGTCCGCCGACGCGCAGTACGCAGACGCGCAGTCCGCAGGTAACGGTTTACAAATGAACATGATGTCGACACCGAGGGGCGGACAGTACCAGATCACGCTCCCGGATGGCACCAAAGCATGGCTAAATGCCTCATCTTCCATTCGTTTTCCGGTCGCGTTCGCCCGCAACGAACGCAGGGTTGAAGTACAGGGAGAGGTGTATTTTCAGGTACGGAAAGATAAGCAGCGCCCTTTCCGGGTGAATTTTGGAAGCAATGAAATAGAAGTGCTGGGCACCAGTTTCAATGTGATGAATTACACCGACGAACAGGCGTCCCAAACTACCCTGGAAGAAGGCTCGCTGATCGTAAGATCCCGAAATCAGGAAAGTAAGCTTAAACCCGGTGAGCAGGCCAGCATTGTGCGCGAGGGGACTTTGGCCGTTGCCCAGGTGGATGTGGAGGAGGCCCTCGCCTGGAAGGACGGATTATTCCATTTTGAAGATGCCGGGATCGAGGAAGTAATGCGGCAGGCCGCACGCTGGTATGATATTGAGGTCACCTATGAAGGGCCGGTTCCGAGAAGACAGTTCACCGGCACGATCGAACGTAACCTGAATATTTCCGAGCTGATGACCATGCTTCAGTATGCCGGTGTGAATTATCGCATAGAGGGCCGGAAAGTTCGCATTCTCCGGTGAGCGTATATTGTGTAGCGTTAATTTTGGCAGAACATAAAGTTTGTAATAAATCCGCGATTCCTATGGTAACGATATCCCTTCCACCCTGACCAAACGGGCCCGCAATAAAAAAGGGAAATGCTGCAAACATTTCCCCTTAGCATTCAGGCCAGCCGCGAAAATCTTTGTCGAAAAAGTGTTTCAAGCTTATTCCTAAACTTTACAAATATATGCGATTAGATCGTCTACCCCAATGCGGGAAAGGGTATTATTGTGTCAAGCCCACTAACCTTTTTTTGAAAATGAAACTGCTGACCATCTTCATTTTCCTGGCCCTTACCCAGGTCTGGGCCACGGGTTACAGTCAGAAAATAACGTTGAACAAGCAAAACGTTTCGGTGGAAACGGTCCTCAAAGCGGTGCAGAAGCAAACCGAGTACCGGTTCCTGTATGATAAACTGGAATTGCCGGTTGAAAAGCGCATCACTGTCTCCATTCGGAACGGGTCCATTGAGGAAACACTTGACCGGCTGTTTGAAGGTCTCCCGCTCACTTATAAAATATTCAACAAGAATATCGTGATCAGGAAAGAGATGCCGCCCAAAAAAGAACCTTCCGGTGCCATCCAGCCCATTCCGCGGGTGGAAACGGAACCAGCGGCCGCCCGTCAGATCACGGGGAGGGTGACGGATGACAAGAAAAGCGGGCTGCCCGGCGTGAGTATTCGCATTAAGGGCACCCAAAGCGGCATGATCACGGACGTGGATGGCGGTTTTACGCTGGAAGTCGCCGACGGGGATGCCGTCCTCGTGTTCTCTTTCGTAGGTTATCTGAACCAGGAAATAACGGTCGGTAACCGCACAAACCTGGAAGTAATATTGAAACCGGATGAAAAAGCACTGGATGAACTGGTGGTCGTCGGGTATGGCGTGCAGCGCAAGGGTGACCTCACGGGCTCGGTCGTGCGCGTGAAGGGAGAAGACTTCAAAACCCAATCCATGGTGCAGGTGACGGAAATGCTGTCCGGAACGGTCGCCGGTCTTAATACCAACCAGTCGACCACGGCGGCCGGGGGCGCGTCGATGGAAGTGAGGGGCCCCAAGTCGCTTTCTGCGGGAACAGAACCGCTCATTGTACTCGACGGCGCGGTTTTCAGAGGGAGCCTCCGTGAAATTAATCCGAGCGACATTCAAACGATCGACATCCTGAAAGACGCCAGCTCGGCGGCGGTGTATGGTTCCAGCGCTGCGTCAGGAGTGATTCTGATTACGACGGTGAGAGGGAAAATTGGGAAGCCTACTGTGAATTTTTCAACGAAAATAGGCATGAGCCAGTCCAACAACCAACGCCGGGGGCTGGGACCGGAAGCTTATCTGCAATTCAGGGAGGACCACCTGAGACAGATTTCTCCGAATCTGGACCCCAACTTCTTTACGAATCCGGGCAAATTACCCGAGGGAACGACCATTGACAAGTGGCGCGGCCTCAGCCCCAACCCGCAGGCTGATAATACCCAGGAATGGATGTCAAGGCTCCGGCTGTTTCCGGAAGAGCGGGAGAACTACCTGGCCGGAAAAACCATGGATATGTACGATGAGGTTTTCCGCAACGGGCTGCGGCAGGATTACGACCTCAGCATTAATGGCGGTACCGAAAAGCTCAGCTACTACTGGTCGGTCGGGTACAACAATAATGAGGGTATTCTGGTGGGTGACCGCTATTCCAGCGTGAGTTCGAGGCTGAATGTGGATTTTACGGTGGTCGACTGGCTGAAAGTGGGGGTGAGCAGTCAGTTTTCAGACCGGGACGAAAGTTCGGTGCCGGCTAGTCTGCAATTTTATGTAAACAGTCCCTATGGCCAGATGTACGACGCCAAAGGCAATCTGAAAAGGCTTCCGCACGGTCACTCGGATAACCCGTTGCTGGAACACTACCGCACCGATCTGCTGAATAAAACCAACAGCTTGTTTTCCAACATGTACGCCGAGTTGCTGCTTCCTTTCGGCATTACATTCAAAACTTCGTTTCAGCCCAAGTATGCGAACACCAAGTATTATGCATTCAAGAAAATCAGTGAAAAACTGGGTGGATTCCCCAACGAAACGGCTTCCGGTGAAAGAAGGGAATCTTCGAGCCTCAACTGGATGATCGACAATGTCCTGACCTGGAAGCGGGAACTCGGCATTCACACGGTGGATGTGACCTTGCTGGCCAATGCGGAGAAAAACCAGTTTTGGTCGACCGTGCAAAGCAACCAGAATTTCAGCCCGAATCAGGAACTGGGGTATCACGGACTTCAGTTCGGTTCCAATGCAGCCATTGTTAATAATGACACCAAAAGTACGGGCGATGCGCTCATGGCACGGGTCAACTATTCTTTAATGGGCAAGTACCTGCTGACGGCCTCGGTGCGGCGCGATGGTTTTTCTGCATTCGGTAACCGGTATCCCCGCGCCACTTTCCCCGCCATCGCCGGCGCGTGGATCATTTCGAATGAGAATTTCTTCAAATCCGCATTGATCGACCGACTGAAAATGAGGCTTTCCTGGGGAGTGAACGGGAACCGAAACATCGGGATCTACTCAGCGCAGGCAACAGTCAATTCGACGTTGTGGTACGACGGCAGCAGCACACGCGTGGGGGTATTCAATTCCACCCTGGCCAATTCGGGTCTCAGGTGGGAGAGAACCACCTCTCTGAATGGCGGTATCGACATTTCGCTGCTCAAAAACAGGATCGATCTGACCGTCGATGCCTACGATATCCGGACAACGGATCTTTTGATGAACCGCATTCTGCCGCAGGTAACCGGGTTCACGAGCCTGACGGCGAATCTGGGAGAACTGGGGAACAGGGGTATGGAACTGAATTTAAACACGGTCAATGTCCGGACCGCTGAAATCAGCTGGAGTTCCAACTTTGTATTTTCCTTTAATAGAAATAAAGTGAAGAAACTGTTTGGGGACGTTGGCAAATACACCCTGCTGGGTGAGCAGAGAAACGGGGAAGTTCCCGATTTTTCCAACCAATGGTTTCCGGGGCAGCCTCTCGATGTGATATGGGATTATGATGTGGTGGGGATCTGGCAAACGGACGGATCGCAGGAGGCGGCCAAATACAACATGCAGCCCGGAGATTACAAGGCAGTCGACGTGAACAATGATGGTAAGTATGTTGATTTGCAGGATAAAAAGTTCATTGGCTATGATGCTCCGAGGTACCGTCTGGGTCTGCGGAACGATCTCCGTTTTCTTAAAAACTTTACCGCCTCTGTTTTTGTACGTGCCGAACTTGGGCACTTAGGCGCTTATAATCCGGCATTGAACGGCGGCTGGGACCAGAACGACCGGTTCAACCGAAACGTAGGGCCGGTTCCCTACTGGACGGCCGACAGGCCCAACAACGAATATCCCCGGCTCAATACCTACCTGGCGGCGTTCGGGGGCGGGATCATGATCTACAAGCCACGGTCGTTTGTGAGGGTTCAGGACGTTTCACTGGCGTACGACATTCCGCGCGAAGTGCTTAAAAGGTTGAAAATGAACAATGCGCAGGTGTTTGGCTCGGTGAGAAACCTGGCTACATTCTCGAAATGGCCGGGCTGGGATCCGGAGTCCGGTATGAACCCGATGCCGCGCAACTACACGCTGGGGCTAAGTCTGTCATTGTAAGTGATTTGTAAAAAAGACAACTCTATGAAAACAGGTAATATACTTTCGCTGATTTTGCTGTTAATGCTCCCGTCCTGTTCCCAGGACTGGTTGAAACCGGAGCCGCTTTCGTTTTACGCGCCTGAAAATGTGTATGTGGATGAAGCCGGTTTTGAATCCGGACTGGTGAATTGCCGGAAGGAAATGAATGCGGATAATCACGGCGACCGCGCGGTTCACTTCCTGGCCCTCGATTTCATGTACACCGATCTGGCCTGTTCCATCGAGCAATGCGACTTTACCAAAAATACACCCAGCACGGTAGGTAGCCGGTCGGCTTTGCAGAATCTTTTCCTGAGAAGTTATGTGTATATCAAAAATGCGAACACGATCATTTCCAGGATCGACGCGATCACGTGGCCGGATCCGGCAGTCAGGAACCGGATTTTGTCGGAAGCCTATTGGTTCAGGGCATATTGGTATTACAGGCTGGTCAATTCCTACGGGGACATTCCCTGGATCGGGGAGGAACTGACGGACGCGAAACTGGACTACCGGTCGACCTCGCGCTGGGCGATCCTGGGGCAGTTGCAAAAGGACCTGGAATTTGCCCGGGAATGGTTGCCTGCCACCCCAGCCAAATTGGGAAACGTGACAAAAGGAGCCGTAAATCACCTGCTGGCCAAGATATACCTGGCCAATGGCGAATTCGACAAAGCCATCACAGCGACTACCGAGGTCATCAATGGCCCGTATGCATTGATGAAACAGCGGTTTGGAGTGGATAAAGGCAGGCCGTACTATAATCTGATGTGGGACCTGCACCGGATACAGAACAAAAACGCATCGGAAAATACCGAAACCATTTACGCGACCGTCGACAGGGCGGACCAGGCACCCGGCACCTGGTGGGATTTGAGAGGTACATTTTCGATGCGCCATTTCGGGCCTTCCTACTGGCGGGTCCTGGATGCCACCGGCAACCGCGCTACCAACTGGAATACCGTTTCCGGAGACTCGCTCGGCTCCGGCGATGCCGCCGTCCGCACCAATAATTACTTCATTTATTCGCTTTGGGCAGAAAAGAATGTCGCCTGGAATACCACCCCTGATCTGAGAAGGTCCAACAGCAACTGGATTGAAATGGGAGCCGCTACCGCCGAAATCGCGACCGTAAGGGACGGCTCGCCTAATCTGGGGGAGCCGCTGAGCAAGAAGTACCTGGCCAGCCTGGCCGACACGGTGGAAACCTGGTACAGTTGGCCTTATTATAAAACCTATACGCCTACGCCCAAAACGCCCTACTGGGTCCAGCCGCACGGCGGGCAGGGTGACTGGTACATTTTCCGCCTGGCCGAGACTTACCTGCTGCGGGCCGAAGCCTATTTTTGGAAAGGTCAGACCGGACTGGCGGCTGCGGACATTAACACGGTCCGGGAAAGGGCGAAGGCACCCCTGATCACTGCCGCGGATGTTACGCTCGACTACATTTTCGACGAGCGTGCCCGTGAGCTTTATATGGAAGAACCAAGGCATTCGGAAATGGTGCGGGTTTCGTTTACGCTGGCCAAACTCGGTAAAGAGGGGTACAGCCTTTCCGGGATCACGACAAAGAACTGGTACCACGACCGCGTCATGCGGGTTAACCATTTTTACAAAACACCCCGCTTTCAGATATTCGGCAATACCGCCACCCTGCTGCCTCAGCATATGCTGTGGCCCATCCCGCAGAGTGTGATCACGGCCAACACGCTGGGGAGGATCAACCAGAACTTCGGCTATGATGGCGCAGAATTAAATGAAGCACCCCTTGAAACTATTCCCTAACCCTTGATGAAGCGACTGTTCCCCGGCTGGCTTCCATTTAAACCGGAGCCGGCCAGGAGAATGGTCCATTCTTTAACCTTTTCATGCAAAGCCATTTCGCAGTACAGGATTTTCGAAATGAACATGGCTCCAATTTTGGTCCATTGTATGTACAACCGCTTTTTGAAAAACATGGTGAATAATGCAGCCTCAGGAAATAGTATTTGCTTTAATCAAACCACCGCATGAACAGTAAGTGGACCCTTTTATTCACATGGATGCTGCTGGCAAATCTCCCTGCTACGGCCGCATTGGCACGACAGGCTTCTCCTGTTCAGGCGAATCCCGATACGGTCATGCCGGGCACGGTTCCATTGGCTTTTGACAAGGACCTCTCGTACACGCTTCTGAACGAGGCGCATCGCTTCGTGGAAAAGAAAATAGCGGAAAGCGCTACAAACCCTAAGCAATACTGGAATCGTAATTTTTCCTCACGGGATGCCTACGAAGCCTCCGTCGAGCCTAATAGGAAACGCCTTAGAAAAGCATTGGGCATTGATGAAAAAGGCATTGAAAAAACCAGCTATAACCTTGGGTTGCCCGAGAAGCGCAGCGACGTTACCATGGAACGCTTTGCCTATGACCGTGACTCGATCCTGGTGGCCGAGACTTCAAAATATCGCATTTATCAGGTGCGCTGGCCGGTACTGAGCCGGATTTCGGGCGAGGGCTTGCTGCTGGAACCCAAAGGTAAAGCAGCCGCCAATGTGGTTGCGATACCCGATGCAGACCAGACGCCCGAGCAACTTGCCGGACTTGCCGGGGGTATTGCTCCGCATTCTCAGTTTGCGCGTCACCTGGCCGAAAATGGCATGCGTGTCCTGATCCCGGTTCTGATCGACAGGTCGGCCGTATTTCCCGGTGAGCCGAAAGAGCAAACAAAGCGGGAATGGCTTTACCGGCAATCCTATCACATGGGCAAGCATTTGATCGGCTTTGAAGTGCAGAAAGTTTCGGCGGCGGTGGACTGGTTTGAACAGACCTATGGAACGAATGAAAACATCGGCGTCGCAGGCTATATGGAGGGTGGACTGATCGCATTTTATGCGGCGGCCGTCGATCCGCGCATTGATGTGACCTTAGTCAGTGGTTATTTCCAATCGCGTGAAAAGGTTTGGGACGAGCCCATTTATCGTAACGTCTGGGGGCTGCTGAACGAATTCGGCGACGCAGAAATGGCCACGCTTGTCGCGCCGCGACCGTTGATCGTCGAGTATAGTTCCATTCCGGAGGTGTGGGACGGTAAAAAGCGGGATTCAATCAATTTGTACAAGTATACAGCCTACAAAGGCCATTTAGTAACGCCGGATTTTAACATTGTAGCCGGTGAATTCAAAAGGATAGACAAGCTTTTGAAGCCGGATTTCCAATCCCGGGAACTGATCGCAATGGGCAAAGGCCAGCCCGTGGAATTCGGGTCGGGGGAAGCGCTGACTGTTTTTTGCAAAAAACTGAAAAAGAATAGCCTGCTGCCGTTGTCGGGTGAAATGCCCAAAGACAGGCGAAAGTCATTTTCGCCTTCCGACCGGCAATTCCGGCAGGCCCGGGAAATAGACGACCATGTGCAATGGCTGCTGCGTGTGTCGGACTATGAGCGAAACAATTTTTTCTTATACAAAGTAATGCCTCAGCTGGGTACCCGAACGTGGAGCACCAGGAGTTACCACCCCTATTATCCCGTGGAGCCGTTTGTTGAAAAGTCCAGGCCTTTCAGGACGATTTTTCAGAAGGAGATCATCGGAGAATTTGATGACAAGCTGGCTAGCCCGGCACCCCAAACCCGCAAGATCTATGACACCGTAAAATGGACAGGATACGAGGTGGTATTGAAGGTGTTCGATGGGTTATCGACCGCCGGGATCTTGCTGATTCCCAAAGACGTACGGCCCGACGAAAAAAGACCGGTAGTAGTTTTGCAGCACGGCCGGAACGGCGTGCCGGGCACGGTGATCGAAGGTAACACCAGCTATAACGACATCGGAGCCCGCCTTGCCGACCAGGGGTTTGTAGTTTTCGCGCCGTTCGGCATTTACAACGGCGAAGACCGCTATCGCTGGCTAAGCCGTAAGGCGAACACGATGCAGAAAACGATGTTCTCATTTGTGCTTGCACAGCACCGGCAGATTCTCAGCTGGCTGCCGACACTTTCTTTCGTGGACAAAAACAGGATTGCATTCTACGGCAAAAGTTATGGGGGCGAAATGGCCATGCGCATTCCTTCTATTCTGGAAGGGTATTGCCTGTCGGTTTGCTCGGGCGATTTCGGGGACTGGAGCCGCAAGGTGACGGACACTTACTGGCACAACAGCTTTATGAACACCATTGAATGGGAAATGCCGTATTTCAACATGGGAAGTACATTCAGCTATGCCGAAATGGCCTACCTGATTGCCCCGAGGCCCTTTATGGTGGAGCGCGGGCACGACGATCTGGTCCAGCCCGACGAATGGGTCGCCTATGAATATGCCAAGGTGAAATACCTTTACGACCAGCTCAACCTGGGCGATAAAACGGAAATTGAGTATTTTAACGGCGGGCACGCGTCGCGCAACGAAGGCGTTTTTAAATTTTTGCACAAACATCTGAACTGGCCCTGAACGGGGGGCAGATAGAGGAGGGAATTGTTTTGAGTTGCTTTTATGGTCATGATTGGTAAAATGAAGGTGCTTGCTTTGCTGGTAGTGTTCGGGCTGTTTTTCTGCGGGATACCTTCCCGGAAGGCGGAGCCGGTTGTGATTTCGATCAATGCGGTGGCGGGGCTGCAATTTGATCTGGTGCGGTTCAAAGTCAAGCCGGGAGCACCGGTGAAGCTGATCTTTACAAACAATGACGACATGAGTCATAACCTGGTGATTACCCGCCCGGGCGCCCGTGAGGAAGTAGTTAATGCAGCCCTTAACCTGGGTGACAAAGGCCCGGGCCAGCATTTTATTCCTGATTCTCCGAAAATCCTGTGGTCTGTTCCGGTGCTTTCTCCGGGCGAGAGCAAGGTGTTGATGTTCGATGCGCCGGCAGAGGAGGGCGTATACCCGTATGTATGCACTTATCCGGGCCACGGATTCATCATGTACGGAGCCATGTATGTGACCGATGGAGAAATGCCGCCGATAGGGCAGGACCCGCACATTGATGCCAGTCGCCGAACGGAAGCCACGACGGGTGCAGGGCTTGGGCACGATCATGAAGGGGCCGCGACCGGAATCGAACTGACTGAATCGGGGCACCCCTACAAGCCGGTTGCCCCCTATATGTACCGCGTTTTCATCGAGGGAGCCGGTCCGGCCGCGATTGCTGTGCGGTTGCCACACATGCTGTCGTATTGCTGGGACGCAGGAAGCTGCCGTTTGAGATATGCCTGGGGCGGCGCGTTCCTGGATCTGACTGATTTTTGGAAGGGGCATCAGGATGCACAGGCCAAGGTCATGGGCGAGATTTTTTACCGGGACCAATCGGCCTTCCCTTTGCGCGTTGGTGTTTTTGATAAAATTCCTGTTCCAAAATTCAAAGGCTACCGGCTCGTAAACAGGTATCCGGAATTCCGCTACGAACTGGACGGGGTCGAGGTTTTTGAAATGCTGGTTCCCAAGACCGATGGCTCGGGGCTGGTCCGGACATTCAGAATACCGAAATCAGACAAGGCGATCTGGTTTACCTTCGAACCCGGCGATGGGGTCACCTACACCACACCACAAGGCAGGGCCATCCGGAAGAGCCTGAAACTAATGCCGGTCCAGGCGAGGGAATTCTCAGTGATCATGACCAAAAAGAAAGGCGTCGAATGATTAATCTTCAATATATAGGCGGGCTGATAGCACTTTTTCTGTCGACGACAGGTGCTGCGCAGGTTCAAAACGGCAGCTCGTATGTGGTGGAATCCATTCCGATGCCGGAAGGACTTGTCGGTGAGACGGGTGCCATTGACTTCCTGCCGGATGGCCGCCTGGTTGCGTGCTTCCTGCGAGGAGAAGTGATGATTTATTCGCCCAGGACGAAGGAATGGCGGTTATTTGCTGAGGGTTTGCAGGAACCGCTGGGTATTTCGGTCGTCAGCATTACCGAGTTTTTAGTCATGCAGCGTCCCGAACTGACCCGCATTAAAGACACCGACGGCGACGGGCAGGCGGACCTCTATGAGACTGTGACCGATGATTTTGGCATTTCCGGCAACTACCATGAATACAACTACGGCCCGTTGAAAGACCAGCACGGAAACCTGTTTCTGGCATTCAACACCGCCTCACACAGGGGCCAGGTGATGAAAGAGTCGAGGGGCAAAATCGATACGATCAGTAAAGCTTATGCCAAACAGATGTTCTCTCCGGTGCCTTACCGGGGTTGGATCATGCAGCTCACGCCCTCGGGACGTCTTGTTCCGTATGCGAGCGGGCTCCGGTCGCCGAATGGAATGGGATTCGATTTGAAGGGGAATCTCTTCGCGACTGACAACCAGGGCGACTGGGTGGGCACTTCGCCGTTGTATCATGTGGTCAAAGACCGGTTTTACGGTCATCCGGGCAGTTTGGTTTGGGCAAAGGGCTGGGACCGGGGCGATCCTTACAAGATAGCGCCTGATACGCTGGATAAAATGCGTACAAAGCCCAGCGTGCTGTTTCCGCATAATGTCATCGCGAATTCGATTACGCAACCGTTATGCGACGCTACCAATGGGAAGTTTGGTCCGTTTGCCGGCCAGTTTTTTATCGGTGAAATGAACCAGGGAAGGATTGTCCGGGTAATGCTGGAAGAAGTGGGAGGGGCATTTCAGGGAGCATGCATTCCTTTTTTTGACGGAAATGGCCTGCGAAAGGGGAACAACCGCCTGGCATTTGCCCCGGACGGCAGCTTGTGGGTAGGGCAGGCGGAGCATGGCTGGGCCGGTGACAAGGGCATTCAACGGATTTCATTTACTGGCACGACACCCATGGAAATACAAAGTATGCAACTGACCAAAACGGGTTTTGAGTTGACATTTACGCAACCGCTTGACCATACTGCTGCGACCGATCTTGCCAATTACCGTTTTCGCAGTTACTTCTACGAATATCACAAAGCTTACGGATCGGACCAGTTTGATGTGAAACCTGTTCCAGTGACGGAGATCCGTGTGTCCGGAGATTCCAGGAAAGTGTATGTGAGCTTGCAGCAGTTACAGGAAGGCTACATTTACGAATTGACACTCGACAATATCAAAGCGGCCGACGGGAAACCACTTGCCCACAGTATCATTTGTTACACCGCAAACAGATTGAAGTCTGAATAGCGCCAGCGGGATTTGTCGCCTGGTTTTAAGCTTCACTTACATGAATCAATGCATTTTCCAGGCTTTCATTGACAGCCAGTTCGCAGGACAGCGACTTCCTCCCGTTGATCTGCACCGTACAAGTCCCGCAGCTGCCCATGCCGGAACACAAGCCGAAGCCGGTTATAGGCAAGACATCCGCTATCACCGTCATCAAGGAAAAATATTGCGCAGCCGTGACTTTCACCGGGTATTGCTGCCCTTCAAAAATCAGTGAGAAAGTGATTTGATTCTGATAGTCCACAGCGCAATCCGGTCAGTTCAAAGCGTTCCTTGGAGACGGTGAATTTGAAGGGTCCACCATTTCTATGCCGTGTAAAGTAGGAATAAGTTGCTGATATGCAATTTCTCATTCGCAGGCTATGCAAATTGGCCTGTGGTGATGTTACCAATAATTGACTTCACATTGCAACGTCTGGCGGAAAATTGGAGTCTTCTGTTCATGCGACTGAATTTTATCCTGCTCATCTTATTGGCATTGACTGCCGTTTATTGCAAAAAAGAAAAGCAACCGGAGTCAGAACCGGAGCCTAAGCCTCTTGCTGACTTTGCGGTCATCTTTGGGTCATGGCGCTTATATGAAACCGAGTTCGTTCAAGGGGATTCATTAATCAGAAGAACAGCATCAGGAGAAGATGCTCAGACCATCCGGTTCCGATACGATGGGATTATGCTCAATGAATTCGGGGAGCAGGAATGCTGCCATCCGGATTCTTATTTGTTGAACGGCGTATCACTAAAAGTCGTTACGGTAGGGTCACCGCCTCCGATCCAGTCGCAATGCCATTTGGTAGACTGTATGGGTTGTCCTGAATATAAGCTGATACAAAGCGCGGATAGCCTGGTTGTGGAATACTGCGGGGGATATAAGAAGAAATATGTCAGGCCGCGATGACTTTCCGGTAACAGAAGGTTTCCGGCAGGATAGTTTAAGGAAATAGAAAGGCGGTGCTGGGAATCCATTTCCCGGCACCGCATAACTCAACCTGGCGTTCGCGCATCAGGATCTTTATTGCGTCGGCCTGCGATCCCAGCGCGGCATAGGCGACGGCACCGGAGTGCCCCAGATCGCTTCTACCGAGGCGCGCGAAGGGTAATTGTTGGCCACAGTACTGTCGTAAGCGGTGATCAACGGCGCTTTGCCCCACAAATTGACGATATTGAAATAGGCATAAGACGGAGAAATTGCCGTGAAAGCCCATTCATGCCCGCCGCGGAAAGTTTCGATCAATTACTGGTCTGAAACGGGTTGGCGATCCGGCATTAAGTTAAGTTCAAGAGGTGCTAAGTTTACATTTTTAAAAAAGTTATATTTTTTAGATTAATATTTACATTTAAAGACTTGATGTCAACACATTAGCAACGTCCAACGGCCGGGCATTCAGGGTAGCCTTGCTATTCGCCTCACATTGAAATGCTTGTCAATCATTATCAGAATGTCCATAAAACATGAAAACAGTTAAAAACACCTTCCGACTTCTGCTGCTGGCCATGCTGCTGATCCCGGGTGCGATCAGTGCACAGGGAAATGCCTACGAGGTATTTGTTATCAAATTTGCCGGAAGCGGGCGGCCGTTTGCGGAGGGTGACTGGGCTTTGGGCGGGCCCAAGGACGTGCCCGTGCGCATCGACTTTATGTTTTGGCTTCTCAAAGGCAGCGAAGGACGAAATGTGCTGGTGGATGCAGGTTTTCTGGCAGAAAAGGTCCGGGAAGAAAAGTACTTCGAAATCACCGGCTACGTCCGCCCCGACTCCGCGCTTTTGAGGATCGGTATCAAACCGGAGAGCATTACGGACATTATCCTTTCCCATCCGCATTGGGATCATGTGGGTGGTGCCAGCCTCTTCCCGAATGCCAAAGTATGGATGCAGAAAGCCGATTTTCAGGGTTTTGTTGGTACCGCCTGGCAGAAAGACGGGAGCAAGGGAGGGTTTAACAAGGCGGATGTCCGTTTGCTGATCGAGTTGAACCTGGCCGGCCGGCTTAACCTTGTCGACGGGGATAATAAAGAGATACTGCCCGGCATCACGGTTTTTACGGGCTCAAAGCACACGTATGATTCGCAGTATGTGGTTGTGAGTAATGGTGAGCACAAAATTGTCATTGCATCCGACAACGTCTGGATTTATTACAGCCTGGATCACCTCGTGCCGGCAGCGCAGGGAGGTACGCACGATCCGGCCGCGCACGTAAAGGCGATGGAGCGAATGAAGACGCTTGCAAGCAGCCCGAAATACATTCTGCCGGGACATGATGGCCGGGTGTTCGAAAGATTTCCGAAAATAGCGGAAGGAGTGGCGGCGGTTAAATAGCCCCAATTTAAATCCTGAACCTGATGGACAAAACTAGATTTGGGTTAGTCGAAGGCCAGCTCCGTTAGCTGGCCTTCTTTTCGTATTTTCCGCTGGCATCATATTATACTGAATGCTCTAAATCATTGGTTTACCGCTAAATAGAATCTTCTTGCCTGCCGCACCGACATTCCATTATATTGCACCCTTTCCCCTCTCTCATTCTTGCTGATCCCAACGAACATGATGACTTATGGAACAGCCACAACTGCTGTTGATTGATGACGAGATTCAATACAGTGAACTCACCAAAGAGTACCTGGAAATGAAAGGCTGCAAGGTACTGCTCAAACACGACGGGCAGGCCGGGCTTGAAGCTTTTAAAGCCAACACATTCGATCTTTGCGTCCTGGATATTAAAATGCCTAAAAAGGATGGCTTTACCCTGGCGGAGGAAATCAAGCAGATCGATGAGACGATCCCGATTATTTTTCTGACGGGCCAGTCGCTCAAAGAAGACAAAATCAGGGGACTAACCCTCGGCGCCGACGATTACCTGACCAAGCCGTTCAGCATGGAAGAGCTTTACCTGCGGATACGGGCAATTTTGAAACGGGTGAAAATGCATGAAAAAGAGCGCTCGGTAAGCCAGTATCAATGGGGCCACTCCCGGTTCGACCCGGATTTGCGAGAGCTGATCGTCTCGGGGCAGACGATCAAACTGACCTCCATCGAGTCAAAACTTTTGAAATTATTTTGCGAGCACCAGAATAAGGTGCTTACGCGTGACGTGGCGATGGTGGGTATTTGGGGTGACGAGGAACACTATCGCGGGTACAGCCTGAATGTATATGTCAGTAAGCTGCGCAAATTCCTGAAAGCCGACCCTGCCGTGGAGATCCTTAATTTGCATGGCGAAGGCTATAAGCTCATTTTCAAACCTGGCGTAGCATAGTAATGGATTTATCGTTGCTCAGTAACCTGATGGGTGGAGACCGGCAACTGGTCGATCGTTTTGTGTCCATTTTCAAAACGCAGGTCCCCGGCCAGGTCGCGGCACTTTCGGAGCTTTGCGAAGCCGGTGAATGGGAGGCACTTTCCACGGCGCTGCACAGTCTCAAAACGCAGTTCAGTTATGTCGGCCTTCCGGCGCTTGCCGACCAGTTGCGCGGTATGGAGGAACAGGCCGACCACGGAGACACAGCGTCGATCGCACAGCAGATCCTGGCCTTTACGGCAGACTTCCATCAGTTTTGGGAAAGCGCATTTCCTGCACATTGACGGCCATTAGGCAGATGTACCGGCATCGCGCGCCTGCAATAACTTCCGGATTTTGTATTTCAGTTTTTTGGCTTCAATAGGCTTGGTAATGTAATCGTCCATTCCCGCGTCCCGGCATTTCTGCGCTTCGGCTGGGTTGGCATTGGATGTAAATGCCAGGATAGGTACCCGGGTCCCGGCCTCGCGGGCACGGATGGCGCGGGTAGCACTGTAACCATCCATAACCGGCATTTTTACGTCCATCAGTACAATGTCGAAATTGTTTTCATGCAGTTTTTGAAGCGCGGTCTCCCCATTGTCGGCGATGGTTACCCGCACGTCGCGGATCATTTTTTTCAGCGTTTCCTCGGCCACCACCTGATTGAAGAGATTGTCTTCAACCAGCAGCACGGCCAATCCGGAGAGTACTGCCTCCTCTCCATCCGGATCCTGATCCTCCGAAGGGTTACACATTTCAAAAGTGAGGTCAAAACTGAACTCGGTTCCCTGTCCCAGCCGGCTCGTGACCTGCATGCTGCCACCTTGTTCCTCCACGAGCTTTTTGGCAATAAAAAGGCCCAGGCCCGTGCCGGATTGTCTGCTGTTGGAATCGTCGTCTATCCGCGTGAAGGTTTCGAAAATGTATTCCAGCTTGTCGCCGGGGATGCCTATTCCGGTGTCGGTGACCCTGAACTGCAATTGCTCATGCAGGCCGTCGCGGGAAGAAATGCTGACTTGGATGGACACCGAGCCGTCGTCTGTAAATTTGACGGCATTGCCCGCGAGGTTGAGAAGGATCTGGTGCAACCGGATCGGATCGCCGATCAATTGCGGGCTCACATCCGGGTCGACGGCAATGCTGAGCTTCAAACCTTTTTCCCCGGCAATCACCTGCAGCATGTATCGCAGGCGCTCCATACGGTCCCGAATTTGGAACGGCTTGTTCACAAATGAGAATTTGCCTGCTTCAATCTTGGAGTAATCCAGAACGTCATTGATGATGGCCAGCAGGTTCTCCGACGAATAGCGAATCCCTTTTGCATATTCCAGTTGCTTTTCATTGAGAGGTGTATCAAAAATCAGTTCGGACATACCGAGGATGGCCGTCATGGGCGTGCGTATCTCATGACTCATGTTAGCGAAAAACTGCTCCTTAAACCGTGATTTCTCTTCTACAAGCTGCTTTTGGCGTTCGATCTCCTCTTTCTGGATCTGGATTTCGGCGGTGCGGACAGCCACTTTCTGTTCCAGTTTTTCGTACAATATCGCATTCTCGATCGCCACCGCGATCTGGCCGGAAAGGAGCTTGATCAACTGCGTGCGCTCCGGCGTGAACACGGCTGTTGCCAGGTTATTTTCCAGATAAAGCGCGCCTACCACCTTCCCCTGGTTCAGAGCAGGAATGCATAGGGCGGACCGGACGTTGCGGGCCATTACAACCGCGTCGTTTTTAAATGTGCCGACCTGTGCATCGTGCAGCACCACGTCTGTTTTATGGTCAAACACATGCCCGATGATAGAGGCGGGGACTTCCGATGATTGGGCCAAAGGTACCTTACGGATATCACTCAGCTCATTCAGCACGGAGCGCGCGGCCTCGATCACCAATTCCCCGCCCCAGTCGAGGATAAAGTATCCCGACTGAGCCCCTGCATTTTCGATGGCGAACTGCATTAATTTTTCCATCAGCCGGCTAAAAACGACCTCACTCGAAATGGCGGCGGATGCCTTCATCAATGTCGATAAATCGAGGGTCGAGGCAATACTGTCGCCGGTATGGGGCGGAACAACTTTCGGGTTCCCGGTATCCGCGATTTCCGTAAATTCCTCCTGCAGCAGCCGCTCTTTCAGCAGGCATCCCCATTCGCGGTAGCCTTCCAACGCCTCTCTCAGGTAAATCATACCCGTTCTCGACTGTCCCTTGCGCATCCAGTATCGCCCGCAGAGCTCATTGGCGAGCGCCGCCTCATGGATGTGCCCGTTTTCCTGAGCGGCCCGGATTGCCTGATCGAACCGCTCGATCGCCTTTTCGCTCTTTTCCCGGATGGCCAGCATTTCGGCATCCAGCAGATAGTAGCGATGTGCAAAATTGATGGGGACCAATTGCGCCAGCTTGCGGAGTTTTCTAAGCTGCTTTTCCGCTGTCCGCGTTGGGCGACTACTCGGGCTGGAACCACGATACAGGGCGGTGTTTGATAAACCAAGATAAAAAGCGTACAGCGGCTCGAACAGGGAGGCCTTTACGTCGTTGAGGTAAGGTGCTGCATGTGCCGCGTGCACCAATGCACGATCGGGATCGCCGGCCAGGTAGGCGAGGACCATCTTGTACGCGAAACAGGCAAACATCCTTGATCGGTCTTTTTGACCGAGTATCGCCGCAAAATCGGGCTTTTCGTCAAAATATGCGCCCGACAGGGCCGCCGGATCTTCGTTTTCATCCAACAGGTTAGCAGCTACCTGAATGAGCGGCTCGTTGTCATGCGTGATATGCGCTTTCGCCAGTGCGCGCGGCGGCTCGTTGAACCGCAGCATCTCATGTTTGACCCAATGCAGGTTTTTGCCCGATAGCAATAAATGGAAAGCATAGGAGCTCGACGCATAGGAGCAGTATTCAAGGTCGCCCATCTCGATGCCTTTCTGGTAGGACTTTCGTAATGCTTCCAGCGAGTTATTGATATGCTCGCCCCAAGGGCGGTTCACGATGTTGTAAACGAGCAGCGTTCGTTCGCGTACCGTGCCGCCTGCCTGATCCGCCAGTTTCAAAGCAACGTCGCCGAATCGATAACAGGCAGCGGGGGCCGTTTCGATGGCATTGACGATCGCTCCAAAAGTGGCAAATGTGATCGCAGATTCGTCGGCAACCCCGTATTTGAGCGACAATTCCACCATTTTTATGACCATCAATGGATACAGCGCGGGCACTTTTGCGTAGACAATCGCTGTGATGTTTTGAAGCACACGCATGGCAGCTAATGAGCGGATGTCCGTCATTTTAGGTAATTGCGTCAACGAGCCCGTTTCCCTGTCCCTGAGCATCCATTTCGATTTCAGGTATCCGGAGATAATGTGCGTATTGGCTGGTTGACGGGGAAAATGAATGTCCAACCCACGCAAAACAGCAAGGGAAACTTCAATGGCTTCTTCATCCTGCTGACTCAATATCAGGCACCGGACCTGCACGAGTTGGATTTCGACTTTGTCTTCCAGTCTTTTAGCCAGGGATAGCGTCTCCGCTGCGATTTCGAGACAAACTTCCGGTTGCCCGGCCAGGTAAGCGCTTTCGGCGGATTGGAGGTGCAGTGCAAGTGCCAGCGGGTAATCATCCGTCCAGTCTTCCGGCATCAGCATTTCTTTGCCCTTTTTGAAATAGGCAAATGCCACAGAATAGGCGGCGGATGCCTTGGCTTTTTCTCCGGCTTCCAGATTCAGGCCTGCGATCCTGCGGCGCTCCGGATCATTGCTGAAACCGGCGCAGTAATTCAGATGGTTGACAATTTCGAAAAGCTGGCGATTGCGGTCTTGAGGCGAAAGCCTATCGAGCAGGAAGTAGCCGATATTCAGGTGGGTTTCAATCTGATCCTCAGGTGAAAGCAGGTCATAGGCTGCCTGTTGCACCTGATCATGCACAAAAACATATTTGTGCTGAACCAAATAGTGGTCACCCGGCTGCTGGGCAACGGCTATCCGCAGGAGGTTTTCGGCTACCGCTTCGTGAAGATCTTCACCTGTCTCCTGCGGGGTTTTGTCGAGAAGGGCGGACAGTACCACCAGATCGAACCCGGACCCGATACAGGAAGCGATGGTCAATGCTTTGCAGGCCTGGGCCGAAAGGTTGTTGATTTTCGCGGCAAGCAGCTGTTGAGAGGACGCCGATTTGGTCTTACCCTCCATGCTTCCCAGGTCCCATTCCCACTTTTGGAGCGCCGTCTCGTATCGGATAAGCCCTTGCTGGTAAAAATCAAGGAGGATTTCCGAAATGAAGTACGGATTACCCAATGTGCCTGCCAGAATGATCCCGGCAAATGGGGAAGCCGCATTGCGCGGACAGGAAAAAGTATCGGCCAGCAGGCTGGTGATGTCCGCCTGTTGCAAAGGATAGAGCGCGATCTGGGTTAATCTCGCCTGCCTCGTGCCCAGGTCCTGGATGGCCGTTCGGAGCGGATGGGAGGGAGATACTTCATGATCTCGGTAGGTGCCGATAATGAGCAGGTTGCGGCCTTCTACCGAGTAGGTGACGCGGCCGAGAAAACGCAGGCTGGAAAGATCGGCCCATTGCAGATCATCCAGGAAAATTACCAGTGGATGTTCTTTTTTTGTGAATACATTGATAAAATTCGTAAACACATTCACAAACCGGTTCTGTGCTTCCAGCGGGGGAAGCTGCTCTACCGGTGCCTGGCGGCCGATGATCTTCTGCAACTCGGGGATGACGTCGATAATGATCTGCCCCAAAGGACCCACGGCGTCCAGAATGGCTGCTTTCCAATAGATCAGATCTCCCTGAGATATTTTACATACCAGCTCCTTAAAAGATTTGATTACGCCTTCAAATGGAATATTCTGCACATACTGGTCAAATTTTCCTGAAATGAACAGCGCTCCAGCGGGTTCGATTTGTCTTTGAACTTCGGCGATCAGGGAGGATTTCCCGATTCCCGATTGTCCCGAAACCAGTACCAGCTCATTTCCTTCATGGAGCCGGCCGTAGGCGGCAAGCACCGACGAGAGCTCCTGCCCGCGCCCATAAAGGCAGTCGGATATGCGGAAAATGCCGGGCTTATCATCATTGCCGGGTATGAAATCCGCCTGGCTTTTGCGACGGGTCAGAGAATCTTTGCATGCTGTGAGGTCGGCAAGGATGCCGCGGGTGGTCTGATAGCGGTCTTCGGGCTTTTTTGCCAGTAGTTTCATCACAATGGCGCCCGGTATTTCCGGACCTGTTGCGGGCCATGCGGGCATTCGTGCGATATGCGCATGCACGAGCTCATTAGGGTCCGTATTGTCGAACGGCATTTTACCGGTGAACAACCGGTAAAACAAAACACCTAAATGGTAATAATCCGACCGGAAATCTACCGGCAGATCAGTCAGGCCGCTTTGTTCCGGAGAAATATAGTCGAGGCTAATGGCGGTTTGGTTATTTGCGACGCATGTCCCGTCGGCCGGCTGCGCGTGGGTCAGGTCTGCCAGGCGGATCTCAATTGTATGCGGATTGATCAGAAAGTGCGCGGGCCGGAGGTCCTGGTGCGCAATTCCAAAGTAATGCAGCTCTTCCACCACATGTACCAGCTCTTCCGCGATGGAGATACCCGTTTCCAGATCTATCGCATGGTTGTTCAGATAATGTTGCAGGTGAATGCCGTCGAAATCGTCCAGTTCGGTCACCTGGTGGATTTCGGTATGACTGAACCGAAGGTGATTCAGGATGCGGTCGAACCGGAATGCATTTGCCCAGTTGTGTTCCGGGGTTGTCGGGTGATGGGTTATGTCGGTTCCCACTGCGGACGGGGTTACTTTCAGGATTACCTGTTCCGCAGTGCTTTCACGCACCGCCCGGTAGTACGACCGGTTGTTTTCTTTATAAAGTTCCTGAGTGATCCGGTGGTCGGGGATTTGCAGCGTGTTAAAGCCCATAACATTTTAAAATGTTCTGTTTCAAAGCCATGCAAAGGTAATCTTCACGAAATGCCATCAAATCGAAGCTGACGGATTTTTATAATTTTTTATACTTTTTAAGGACTCCTTACCATTTGGCACCTGCACTGCGCAGTACCTTTGTCAGCATCAAATGAAAATCAAAAACATCGGATCAATGAGAAAGATAGCAATCATGGGTGCGGGACAATCGGGACTACATCTCGGTATCAGGCTGGTCAGAAGCGGTTATGACGTAACCATCATTTCAGAACGTTCAGCGGAAGAGATATTCAACGGACCTCCTACCGGCGCTACCTACTTGTTCAACGATACCCTTCAACTGGAAAAGGAGCTGGGCCTTGATCTGTGGAGCGACACTGCTTTTCATTCCACCGGTTTCCATATCAACTTCGGCACGCCTGCCGGCGACTTTGCATTCGGGATCAAGTCCCGCACCAGCAAACCCGGCGCATCCATCGACCAGCGGCTCAAATTTTATCAATGGATCAAACTATTCGAGAAACTGGGCGGCAAATTCACCGTGAGCGACACCACGCCATCGGACCTGCTGGCATGTACCGCGCATTTCGACCTGGTAATCGTTTCGTCCGGCAAAGGGCCTTTGGCCAAGCTGTTTACAAGGGACGACGAGCGGTCGACGCACCAGGTGCCGGCCCGCAAACTGGTGCAGATCCATATCAACGATTTCGAGCATAGCGAAAAAACGCGGTTCAATACGATCACGCTCGACGCCGTGATGGGTGCGGGCGAAATCATTACAGCGCCCTTTTACCAAAAGGATGATATTCAATGCGCTTTCCTGCTGATCGAAAGCATTCCAGGCGGCCCGATGGACGTCTTCGATCAAGCCGATTCCGCCGTTGACATACTGGACAAGGCGAAGGAGATGATCCGTACGTTACTGCCGTGGCGGTATCCGGCTTTTGATAATGCTGCGGTAGTCGGGAATAACGCATTTCTGAAAGGTTCGTTTACACCGGTAGTCAGAAAGCCGGTGGTGCAGCTGAATTCGACGGCAGCCGTACTGGGTGTCGGCGACACGGTGATATTGAACGACCCGATCGTGGGCCAGGGCGGCAACAATGCTTCAAAAATGGCCAATGCCTATGCCCAGGCGATCATCGACCGCGGTGACGCGCCCTTCGATGTGGCGTGGATGAATCGTACTTTTGAAGATTTCTGGCAGTATTCCCGGCACGTTAATCGTTTTTGCGACATTTTTCTCGCGCCACCCGCACCCCATGTGGTGGAGGTACTTCAGGCGGCCATCCGCTACCCCGAGGTGGCTTCCGATTTTGTAAATGGTTTCAATCATCCGCCAAGCCTGTTCCCGTGGCTGGATGATGCAGAAGCCGCCCGCGAATACCTGGCCCGTAAAACCATGGTGCCCGCCTCAGCCGTATTGTGACCCTTCCGGATCGTTAAGCATATATCTTACACCAAGAAACCAGATCTGAAAAATGAAAAATCAACACCTCGCGCCTCTCAGGGGCGCTGATCAGTACCCTATTGCCCTGACCGAATCAGCCGATACCTGCACAATGCCGCAGTCCGATGCCGTTCGGCTACTCAGGGGGCTGGTGGCCGCAGGCGGTCCGAGGGAAGCCGAATACCCGCTTGTGGACGCGGTGATGCAGCGATTGTTCCGGATGCAACAGTCCGGCCTGCTCGGCGACCAGGAACTTGCCAGCCTGCAAAGTATTTTCGATGAGGAGTTTTTGGCCAATACCATTCATGGGTACGTATATCGAAAACCGTTGGGCTATGCGGGCGATTTCAGGCTCATCGATATGATTTATACTTATCATCGTTGCGGGCATGGAGATTACGAGGGCTGGGACCGGTATTTCCATTATAGTGCCGCTACGGGTGCTGTCCGTAACAGGAAGGCATTCTTCAAGCAGCAAATGCTGGGAAAGCTCGTTTCACAGGAAGCGCCGCTCCATCTTTTGAACGTAGCCAGCGGTCCTGCCCGTGATTTGTACGAACTCTACACCGAGATTGATCCAGAAATGCTTGTAACGACCTGCGTCGATATCGATGCGGATGCCATTGACTTTGCCGCCGACCTTTGCGGGCCGTATGCGGAACAAATCAGCTTTCAGCAAAGGAATATCCTGCGTTTTGCAAGTGCCGAAAAATACGACGTGATCTGGTCGGCGGGGTTATTCGATTATTTTGAAGACCGCGTATTTGTGCTGGCTTTGAAAAGACTACTCACTTTTCTGAAACCGGGCGGAGAAATCCTGATCGGCAATTTTTCGGAAGACAACCCGACCCGCGGTTATATGGAGCTCTTCGGAGAATGGTTCCTGATCCATCGCAGCCGTGAAAAACTCATGAGCCTGTCGTTGGAGGCAGGCGTGCAGGCGGAGCATATTTCCATAGCGCAAGAGCCGCTTGGGATTAACCTCTTCCTGAAAATCCAAAGCCCCGTACCGGCTGCTCAGGCAGGGCTCTGTATGAACTAATGCTGAATTTCCTCTAATACCTTTTATCAATCATACACTTATTCCAATTCAATTAAATCTTAAATCATGAAAAATTCCAAGACGTTAAGCACATTGCTCAGCAAATCCGCACTCATTATTTGCATTGCATTCTCGTACGCCTGCAGTTCCGGGGATGACGACCAGACACCATCACCGACGATCAATTACACGGAAGTCAAAGGAAGTGGCGATATTGCCTCACAGGTTACCGCATTCAGGACGCTGCTCGGCGATCCGCTCAACACGACAGTAAACCAAACCGGCCGCAGGGAAATCAATTGGGACGCAGTACCCGACAATCAAACAAATACCGACAATTTTCCGGGCGACTTTTTTAACAGCACCGATCCCGCCGTGGCCGTCGGCAGAAAGCGCGGCGTCGTGTTTACAACGCCTGGTAAGGGCTTCCGGGTGAGCGATAAGGATTTCAGTGACGTGGTTTCCGGTAACAGCGAACAATTCAAGGCATTTAGCCCTGCCCGGACGTTTGCGGCCATCGGAAGCAATAAAATGGATATTGTTTTCAAGATCCCGGGATCGGCTAATGCAGCCTTCGTAAAAGGTTTCGGAGCTATCTTTTCAGACGTCGACCGGGCGAACGGAACCAGTATCGAGTACTTTGAAGGGGACAAGAGCCTCGGCAAATTCAATGTCCCGGCCAGAGCCGATGGCAATGGCTTCTCGTTCCTGGGCGTCGTTTTTCCGGATCATAAGGTGACCAGGGTAACGATCATTTCCGGGTCTGCGGGGATCTCAGGGCAGTACAGCTATAATGGTAGCGACGATCTGGTTGTCATGGACGACTTCTTTTACAGCGAGCCGGCTGCCGCTCAATAGGGTTCACGGGGCAGGTTTGCCTGCACCTTTGAAGGTAGAAATGCCGCTCCTGAAAACCGGGAGCGGCATTTCTGCTTTCAAAGATGTGCAACAGACTTATTCCCCCACCAATTCGGGTTGGTACTCGAGAATGTCACCGGGTTGGCAATCCAAAGCGGCACAAATGGCCGACAAGGTATCGAATCGCACGCCTTTCGCTTTGCCGGTTTTCAGAATGGACAGGTTTACATTCGTGACACCCACCTTTTCGGAGAGTTCATTCAACGACATTTTACGACGTGCCATCATCACATCGAGATTTACGATTATAGGCATTTCAGATAATATTATCACTTTCCAGTTTAACGTCGATCGCCCTTCCGATGAATTCGGCATAAAGAAAGGTAAATGCAGAGATCAGGAATAAAGGGGGCGAATCGAGCATCAAAGACTTCATAAAAATTGATAAAGCTGCGGGATCTCCGAAATCAACGGTATCCATCATTGCTCTCACCGGATTGATGACGGCCACCAGCACCGTCACAAAACCAATTCGTTGCAGCCATGCTACATTGGTTTTATCCAGAAAGCCGTTGCGTTTGAAGTTTAACGCCGTTTTGATCAGCCCGAATGATATGTAGAATAATAGCAGCAGAAAAAAAGACATCACGGCGTGATACAACAGCCCGTTTTGGAACGGATTCTGAAAAGTGTACCAATACATCCGCCACAAACTGGCAGCCAGGTAGGGAAGAATAAGCAAGGCCGCCAAACCGGCCAGGTACATGCTGAATTTGAGAGATTTACTTTTCATATTTCGCGTTTCTGTTAAAATTGATTCTTTTTTACGGTTAGCGCTGATTGTCAGGCAGGAAAGGGTCCGACATGAGGTTGCCATCCCAAATGCTGCGGCAGTCCGGCCCAGATCGATCCGACATAATATGAAAGCTGAACTTCTTCAACATTATACATGAAATTTAAATAAAACAAATATTATTTAATGTTTTACATTAAATAATTAAAATGCGAATTCGAGCGATCGTCAGGGAAGCTGCCCGCCTGTCTGGTCATGTGATTCGTCCCTAGAAAAAGACTTCTTGCTGAACGGCAGTGGAGAGATGAAGCAGCGAGGCGGGTATAGTGCCCTCTGCCGGATGCTCGACGGGATCAGAGGCCGTCAAGCATCCGGATTTTTGGGTTTGTCTGGCGTGCGGCTACGGGCGGAAGGTCAGTTTTTGCACTGGAAATTTACAATCTGTCCCCGCCATTCCAAGCCACCGCATTCACAGGTGAACTTACCGCCAGGACATTCCATTGTTTCCGTATCATACATAGGCATCGGGCCAACGTTACCCATAAGCTGACATTTGCACGTCACCAGAACGGGCTCATTAGGATTAATGTGGTCGACACATGACCAGGGAAGCCCGGCCATAAGCAGAAGGCAAAGCGATACGCCATTTTTTGAAGTAAATAATGCTTTCATAGCGAATACCGATTAGAGTGGTTGAAGTCTTCCTGAGCCCGGGCCTAAGCGTCCTGCGCAGGCATGGTGGAATATACACAATTGATTTATTATCAGTACACTTACGCGATTTTTCTTATTGTACGGAGTGTGAATTCCAATGCCTGCGCATTAGCCTGTGATCGGGGGCATTGACGGTCGCATTGCTAATGCGCCCCGCCCCCCAAAGCACGGTACAGCTGAATCACCGCCAGCCACTGCCGGTATTGATCGTTGACACCGTCGAGCTGCGCGGTCAGCAGGTTTTGCTCGGAGGTCAGTACGTCGGTATAGTTGGTGGTGGAGCTGAAACGGAGCAGCTTTTTATTCGCGTCGACGGCCTTTTCCAGGGATGCCAGTTGCCTGGTTCGTATTTCGCGCTGTTCACCGGCGGCTTCGTAGGCATACAATGCGTCGGAAACTTCCCGGCCTGCCACCAGGATCGACTTCTGAAGTTCGATGGCGGCTTGCTCCTGCCGGGCCCTGGCGGTGGCTAACCTGGCTTTGTTTGCGCCCCGGTTGAAGATAGGTTGCGTCAAACCGGCTGCTACGTTTCCGAATAGCCCCAGCGAGGTCAGCCAGTCCTGGAAATTGAAACTGGTAAAACCTCCGTTTGCGGTGATCACCAGTGACGGATAAAAGAAAGTTCTGGCAACATTGGTGTTCTCGAACGCTTCCCACAGCCCATACTCAGCTTCTCTGACATCCGGTCTGTTTTGCAAAAGCTGCGCAGGGATACCTGTTTTGAGCGGGATACCGGGCTGCTGCTGTTCGAGCGACGTCCGCACTACCGGGCCCGACGGCCGGGCGAGGAG
This sequence comes from uncultured Dyadobacter sp., assembly GCF_946482605.1. Next base: position 580,874 of record NZ_CAMLSE010000001.1, read on the forward strand.
GAGGTTCAATGCATTCTCGGTCTCGCGGATCTGTCTTTTAAGCGCCGGTATGGCGATTTCGGCGGCATACGCATTGGCTTCGCTTTGAGAGATGGCCGCACCGTTGAGGATGTTCGCATCTTTCAGCATGGTTACAGCCTTCACGTCGGCAAAGCGATTGCTTTTTGTTTTTTCAAGAATCGCCAGCTGCTGGTCGAGCACGAGGAGCGTGTAGTAGTTGCCGGCGATGTCGGCGATCAGTTGAGTCTGGATAGCCTGCCGGGCCTGCTCCGTGCGCAAGAGGCTGGCCAATGCGCCGCGTTTCGCACTGCGGAGTTTGCCCCAAATGTCTGCCTCCCACGACGAACCTATGCCGAGGTCATATTGGGTTGTCGAACTGATAATGCCGTACCCTTGCGGAAATGCGAGTTTGGATTGTTTCAGCGACAAAGTCCCGCTTACGTCAGGCAGAAATGCCGATTTGCTCAATTGAAGGGATGCTTTTGCTGCTACGATGTGCTGTACCGCAATGCGGAGATCGGGGTTTTGAGCTATCCCCTGCGAGATCAGCCCTGTCAGGGTGGTGTCGGAAAAAAACTGTTTCCATGGGATACCTGCAATGCTGGTAGTGTCCTGCGAGGATTGCCCCCGGTAAAGCCCGCCGGTATTAAGCCCGGGCCGTTCGTAAGGTTTGGTCACCTGGCAGGAAGCTGCCAGGATCGTTAAAAGGACCGCACCGATATATTTATTTTTCATGGATACATTAATAAATAAGTTGTTCTTCTTCTGCTGCTTTTCTCACGCTTCCGCTCACTTTTTCATGCAGGGTTTGAAACAGGACAAACAGTACGGGGATCACAAACACCCCGAACAGTGTACCGATCAGCATACCGCCGACTGCCGCTGTGCCGATGGAACGGTTGCTCAAAGCCCCCGCACCGGTTGCCAGCATCAATGGCAGGAGCCCGAATATGAATGCAAACGACGTCATCAGGATGGGCCGCAGCCGCGTCACAGCCCCTGCTACGGCGGAGCGCACGATACTTTCGCCATTCAGCCGGTGCATTAATGCAAACTCGACGATCAGGATCGCGTTCTTGGCCAGAAGACCGATGAGCATGATGAGGCTGATTTGGAGGAAAATGTTATTGTCGAGGCCGAAGATCCTGGCGAAGAGGAAAGCCCCCGCCAGCCCGACGGGCAGCGATAGCAGCACCGAGAACGGGAGAATGTAACTTTTGTACTGGGCGCTGAGCAGGAAATAAATGAATACCAGGCTAAGCAGGAAGATCAGCAAGGTCTGGTTACCGCTCGAAATCTCTTCCAGGCTCAATCCCGAAAACTCGTAGGCATAACCCTGAGGCAGCGTTTTAGCCGCCACTTCACGAATCGCCCTGATCGCGTCTCCGGAGCTGTAACCGGATTTGGGCGCTCCATTCACGGCGGCGGCGGTAAAGAGGTTGAACCGGTTGATAAATTCGGGGCCGTATACTTTTTTCAAAGTCACAAACTCCGAGATCGGTGCCATGGTGCCGTGCTCGTTGCGAACGAAGATCTTCTGGATCGCGTCGGTACTCGACCGCTGGCCTGCTTCTGCCTGGATCATTACCTTGTACTGTTTCCCGAACCGGTTGAAATCCGAGGCATAAATGCCTCCAAAATAGCCCTGCAAGGTACTCAGAACAGCATTGACCGGTACTCCCGCTTCCATGCATTTGGCCACATTCACCTGCACTTCGTACTGAGGGAAGTTGGTGTTGTAGGACGTCGCGGCGTACATGATTTCAGGACGCTGGTTGAGTTCACCCATGAATTTTCCGATCACCTGGTCGAATGCCTGGTAACTGCCGCCCGTTTTGTCCTGCAACTGGAATTCGAAACCATCATTATTCCCGAAACCCTGCAAAGTAGGGGCCGCGAAAAAGATAATGCTCGCGTCGCGGATACCGGCCGTCTTGGCAAACAACGTGCCCACAATGCTTTTGATATCCTGCCCGTCGTGCGTCCGCTGGCTCCATGGTTTGAGACGGATGAAAATGGCGGCATAGGAGCTGCCGACCCCGCTCATCAGGTCCATTCCGGCGAGGCGCGATACCAGTTCGATCTCCGGGATAGTCCGCGCGATGCTGTCGATCTGGTCGGCAATGGCCTCCGTCCGTTCCAGTGAGGTTGCAGGCGCGAGAATGACGTTGCCGTAGATGGAGCCGCTGTCCTCGTTGGGGACAAACCCGGTAGGCGTGGAACTGACAAGAAACCATAGCAATGCGCTGAATGCGGCTATTCCACCGACTGCGATCCATTTTTTATGGATCAGAAAACGTACCGATCTCCGGTACCGACCGGTCATGGCCTCGAATGCGGCATTGAAACCGCGGTAGAAACGGGGGAGAAAACCTTTGCCAGCATGATGTCCGTCGCCGTGGGGTTTCAGCAGGATCGCACATAGCGCCGGGCTGAGTGTGAGCGCATTAACAGCCGAAATGACGATGGCGACGGCCAGGGTCAATCCGAATTGTTTGTAGAATATTCCGACCGAACCTGTTACGAACGTGACCGGTACGAACACAGCCGCCATGATCAGCGTAATGGAAACGATGGCCGTACTGATCTCGCTCATGGCATCGATCGTCGCCTTTTTAGCGGAGCGATAGCCCTGGTCTAATTTGGCATGAACAGCTTCTACCACCACGATCGCATCATCCACCACGATCCCGATCGCAAGGACCAACGCAAAAAGGGTGAGCAGGTTGATCGTGAAACCCAGTATTTTCAGGAAAAAGAATGTCCCGATGATCGCCACAGGCACGGCGATGGCAGGAATGAGCGTGGAACGGAAGTCTTGCAGGAATAGGAAGACGACTATGAATACCAGCACAAAAGCCTCCACCAGCGTCCATATCAATTTCGAAATGGATGCGTCCAGGAACTCGTTGGCATTCGAGAAAACGCTGTAACGGACGCCTTCGGGGAATGTTTTCGAAGCCTCGGTCAGGATCTTCTCACATTCCTTGATGATCTCATGTGCATTGGAGCCTGCCATTTGTGTGATCGCAACGTAGGGTGCCTGCCGTCCTTGTGCCGTAATGGTGCTTGCGTAGGTGTAGGAGCCCATTTCGAGGTCGGCGACGTCTTTCAATGTCAGTAATTGTCCGTTGCCGGTGGAGCGGAGGATGATGTTTTCAAACTGCTCCGGTTTTTCAAGCCGTCCGGTGTATTTGAGTGTGTACTGAAAAACCTGGTTGCTGTTTTCACCGACCTTGCCCGGTGCCGCTTCAATGTTCTGCTCCGAAAGTGCCCGGATAATGTCCTGGGGTACAAGTCCGTACACTGCCATGACATCCGGTTTCAGCCAGATTCGCATACTATAATCCTTGCTGCCGTACACCTGTGCGGAACCGATGCCCGAAATTCGCTTGATTTGGGGCATTACATTGATTTTAAGGTAATTGTCCAGGAATTCCTGATCGTATTTCCCATCCTGGCTATACAACAGGAAGCTGAAAACCTCACTGTTGAGCCGTTTGCTGGTGGTAATGCCGACTTTGATCACCTCGGCCGGAAGCAGGCTGGTGGCTTTCGTAATGCGGTTCTGGACATTCACCGCTGCCATATCGGGGTCGGTGCCTTGTTTGAAGTTGATGGTAATGGTGGCGCTGCCGTCGTTGCTGGCCTTGGAAGTCATGTAGGTCATGTTTTCCACGCCGTTCAGCTCTTCTTCCAATGGAGTGATCACCGTTTTCATGACCACCGCTGCGCTTGCACCCTGGTAGGTGGTATTCACTTCCACGGCAGGCGGTGCGATGTCGGGGTACTGTGAGATCGGCAGGGAAAATAGCCCCAGCAATCCCAGAATGACGATCATGATCGATATCACCGTCGATAGTACCGGATTTTCAATGAATTTATTCAACATGGTAGGTAATGTTTATGATGAAGGAGATCACTGTGCGGCGGTTGTTTTTTCCACCGGCCTGATCCGCATGCCGTCTTTGAGCGTCGGAAGCCCTTCCAATACAATCCGTTCTCCGCCGGCAAGTCCTTTACTCACGACATAGCGCCCGTCGGGTGTCGTGCTTTGTATCTGGATTTCAGTGCTTTTTACGGTGCCGTTGTTTTTTACGGTATATACGAAGGTCTTTTCCTGTAATTCGAAGGTCGTCCGGGCGGGTACCAGCATTGCGTTCGCCAAATGCGTGGGAATGCGGATAATGCCGCTCGCGCCTGTGCGGAGCAGCCGGGCGGGATTTTGAAATAACGCCCGGACGGGGATCGATCCGGTAGTGGTGTTGATCAGCCCGCCCACGGATTCAATCCTGCCTTTCAGGGCGTATTCCTGCTTATTGGCCAGGATCAGCTGCACCGGCGGAACGGACTTCAATTTATCGTCCAGCTGTTTACCATCCGGGCTATACGTAAAGTCGAGATACTGCTTTTCGTTCCACGAAAAATAGGCAACCATTTCACGGATATCCGAAACGGTCGTGAGTGCCTGCGGCGACGCACTGCTTACGAGACTCCCTGTTTTATAGGGGATGAGCCCGATGACGCCGTCGGCTGGGCTGGTGATCCTTGTATAGCCGACATTGTTTTTTGCATTGGCCAGGCTCGCCTTCGCCTGGGCCAGCGTGGCCTCTCTCGCGTGTAGGGTATATTCGGCAGATTTTAGCTCGTAGCTGCTGATAATGCCTTCTTGTTCAAGCGGTACGGTCTTCTCGACCTGCATGCGGGCGAGATTCATTTCGGCTTCGGCGCTTTGGATCGCGGCAGTGGCTGTTTTTACTTCCTGCTCGTACTGCGGGGCGTGAATGGAGAACAGTAGCTGGCCCTTACGGACTGCAGCGCCCTCTTCGATGTATATTTTGTCGATGAAGCCGTCGACTTTAGGGCGTATCTCGATGTTTTGCCTGCCTTCCAGCCGGGCAGGGTATTCCATATTCAATACAGCGCTTTCGGGCCGGATCGTCATGACGGGGTATTCCTGCGGTTTTTCGGTCGCCACCGCCTGCGTCGGATTGGTATTGCAGGATGTGAAAATGAACGGCACGGAAATCAGGATTCCCGGCCAAAAGAGGATATTCTTTTTCATGGTATTGTGTTAATTGAGCGTAGTTTTCCTGTTAGCCGATTTGGTGAAACCGGTTGAAATAAAGGACATTAAAAGCCTTGGTGGGCAGAAAGCGGCAGCTTAGGAGGAGCAGATTTGGTAATGAAGTGCCATGCTATTGTTGGTTTGTTTTCGTAACAAAAGTACTATCTTTGTTTATTAAACCAAATAAACACTTTGTTTATTATGAAAAACACTCCAACCGGCTCAGAAAAAGTGATTTGGATGCTCAAAACAACCGGTCCGCAGCCTTTGACAGCCATTGCGGAGGAACTGAATATCACTACTGAGGGAGCACGGTTCCAGCTTTTGAAACTGGCCGGTGAGGGGCTGGTGCAATCGTCGACGGTGTCGAAAGGCAGGGGACGTCCGCAGCAGATTTGGGCATTAACGAAAGAGGGGGAGAGCCGGTTTCCGGATTCGCACGCGGAATTGACGGTCAAACTGATCAGTACGATCCGGGACACGTTGGGGCAGGAGGCATTGAATGCGGTGATCGAGGCGAACAGTCAGAATGGCCTGCGCAAATACATGAATGAGACGGATGGGGCTGTCCATCTGGAAGACCGGATCGCTCGCCTGGCCGGCATTCGGGACCAGGAAGGTTATATGGTTGAGTATATGAAGGACGCCGAAGGTTATTTGCTGATCGAGAACCATTGTCCGATCTGTGCCGCGGCCACAGCTTGCCAGGATTTCTGCCGTTATGAGTTAAACACGTTCCAGGCCGTGCTGGGCGACGGGGTCGATGTCAGGCGTGTGGATCACATACTTGCGGGCGCGCGCCGCTGCGCGTACCGGATCAGCGAGAAGTAATGCTGTTTCAGAGCTTCCCGTTTTTGAGGTAAGCATCGACACTCCATTTGAAATTGTCCTGGCCGGACAAAAGGAGTCCGGCACCGGTAAACACAAACACCGGATACTGGAACGGCGCTCCGATCCCGAGGGAGGCAATCATAAAGACGCCGAATGTAAAGGTGATCAACGCCGCTCCCAGCCCCATCCATTTTGTCCTGAATCCTGCAATAAGGCATATGCCCAGCACTACTTCCGCGATGGTAGCGCCGAGTGCCGCAGCCTGAGCAACGCCATGGCCGGCGAAAGGGATCAGCGTTTGGGTATAATCCACGAAATGCGGCCAATCACCCCAGGCGACCTGCGCGGAGCCGGGATCTCCCATGTATCCAAGGCGGTCGAGTACGGGGAGGATGAACCCGGCCCCAAGGGCCGTTCGGGTAAAAAATTGTGCGAAATGCGGGATAGCAGCCATTGATCTGAAATTGGTACGGCAAATGTAATCCGCGGACCGGGAATATCCGGAGTATCCACAGGTAAATATCGTTGCCGGTGCTCATACAGTGCCAGGTAATAAGGATCTGAATGCAGGCATCGATAGCCGCTGCGCCCCGCCACAATTTGACCGCGCTTTAAACGGTTTAATGTTCCAATTTTTGCAATTCATGCGGAACCCCGGATGACCTGTCCTGCCCCGCATATCATCTTTGCTGCAACAAATCCTATTTCAGATCAAAACAAATTACCATTAGCCATGAAGAAACAAATAGCCTATTTCCTGTTGAACCTGCTTTTGCTGACCGCATGTAAGGAAAATACAGATCCGGTGCCGGGCAACGACGGCCCGGGCAATGCGAATCCGCCTGCCGATGCCGGGGCTGTCCAGCCCGTAGGCGCGCCCGCAGGCGTTCCGGTTGTCAAAAACATCGGTCCGGCAGGCGGGACGATCGCTTCCCTGGATGGACGTTTTGCCGTTACCGTTCCGGCTGGTGCCCTGGACAAAGAGGTAGCCATTTCAATGCAGCCGATCACGAACACCAACGGATCGGGGATCGGGGGCGGATACCGGATGCTGCCCGACGGCCAGCAGTTCATCAAACCCGTTACGATGAGCGTATCATATTCCGAGGAGGAGATCGAAGGAACAGTTCCCGAAGCACTGGGCATCGCCTATCAGAATGCAAAGGGTGTATGGATGTCGGTAGGCGGGGTTCAACTCGATAAGGACAAGAAAAAAGTCTCCATTGAAGTCGGTCATTTTACTGACTTTACATTCTTTAAGTATGTGTACTTGGATCCCGAGTATAGTGCCATCGATCCGGGCCAATCTGTCAAAATCAAGGCATATGCATTGCACAGCATCAATATGCTGGCCAGTACGCTGCCCAAAGGCAAAGAGGTAGGATTACCCAAACCCACGGCTGTGGAATACATTGATGGTTGGGAAGTACAAGGCGAAGGCAGCTTACAAGGGACGGGCAAGGAAGTGCTCTATATGGCACCGGGACAGATTCCGAATGTCAATCCGGCACGTGTTATTTTGAAACTGAAATCACCCGGAACGGAAGTCGCACAATTGATTTCTCGTATTTATGTGGCGCCCGAAGGACTTTCACTTCAGGCGGGCGGCGGCGAATGGAAGCATTTCGCGATAGGAGGTGCTAATTTGTCGGGTGGGATCAAGGGTATCGATGCTCGCAATGGTGAGGAGACGGTCAATATCAAATGGCAGGGTGGAGCTGGTCCGAGAAACGCAATGGGCGTCTTCAACTGGACGAAAACCACGGTAGGCGTTATGTACCGGCCCGATGTAATAACGCAGTATATGCAAATCTATGGCTTGGACGCCGATGTCAGCGGCGGGTCATTGAAAGTGGATAATATGCGGTTTGGAATACTGATGGGCTCGTTCGATGTATCAACTGCGGGCGTTTACATTGCATCGCACCCACCGGTCATCACAACCTCCACCATGCGGGGGGTATTCAGGATCAAATGCCTGGATTGTGGCAATCAATGAAAGCCAGTAGCTTCCCCTACGGCGAGCCGGTGTCGAAATCAATCGGCACCGGCTCGCGCCAGTTCGGTATCCCGGGTTCGATACAGTTGTTCCGAAACCTGGGCCAGTTTCGAAGATTGCACCTGATGCCCGAGGCCATAAAAATGTTGGAAACTCATGATCAGCGGCCGCCATCTTTCCGGATCCACGTGATCGGGCTTACCCTCTGCGAGTATCGACTCGTCTAAATGCACCCGGAGGATTTTCAATTCCAGGGTAACGCTCCTGATATTTTCGATGCCTGTTTCAGCCGCGAAAGGGTGGATCGCGACAAAAGCAGCTTCCAGTTGAACCGGGCACTCCTTTACCCTGGGTGCTTCGATCAGATGGGCGGGAAGTGGCGTCAATCCGGCTCTTTTGAATTTGTCGGGTTCGTATGCATACCCCTTGAGCTGTTTTCCGGGAGGGACGGGATCAGAGCCGGTCGTCAATGCAAGCCGGTCCACCGCTTCGGCCTCGTTGACGGACGGTAAATTCAGGACGCATACGCGGCTCCGGAGGATGTTTTCGGTCGTTTTGGAATGCGCGGCAATGCCGATCATGCACCGGTATCCAAGCCAGAAAACGGAAGAGATAGGTGCCAGATTGAATGTACCGTCTTCGTTGGCCGTGCCGACCAGCACGACAGGCGTACCGAAGTACAAAATGGAAGGATTACTGATTCGATGCATATCATTTGATTTTACATCAAAACAAAGGAATCCAAAACAGGAGTGAAACCCGTTTCTTGCGAACCGGCTTTTGTGAAGCCGGTTCGAATGCTCGCAGAATCTTCGCTTCTCCTCAGGAAAACCGGTTGCGGGCATCGAATGCCAGCCCCAGGCCCACACTCGACAGTTTGTTCTCTTCCGACCATTCGGCGTGGGTAAACAATTGCCGGAACCGTTCCTGGATGAGCGGTATTTCTGTCGAACCACCGGTCATGATCACCAATCCGATCGCTTCGGCAGTGATGTCGGCGCTTTGCAGGCATTCGCGGGCGGCCTGCACAATGCGTTCCGTTTTGGTGGTAATAGCGGTGTTGAAATCTTCACGCATCACATCGAGACGTAAATCCTGGTCGAGAAAATCGAGATTGGCCACATACCTTTCGCTGTCGGTAAGCCCGATCTTGATCTGCTCGGTTTCAGCCAGTACGGCGTGTCCCCTTTCCTGCTCCAATACGCTCACCAGCCGGCCGTAGCGCGCGGGATCGTGCGTTTCGCGCAGCAGTTGTTTGGCCTGGAATATCGTTTTGTTGGTATAAAGCATGTTCACTTTGCTCCATTCCGACAGGTCGAAGTAGTGATAAGAGGGTACCTCTAGGTTTTTGGCACCATACCGGGTCCTGAAACCCAGTTCCGGCATCATTTCAGCGAGGCTCAGGTCCTTGTCAAAATCATTGCCGCCGAGACGGACACCCGTGTTGGCAAGAATGTCGCCGCTTCTGTCGTGTTTCCGCGTATTTTTCTGCGAAAGGCGAATGATCGTAAAGTCGGAAGTCCCACCACCCAGGTCGACGACCATGGCCAGTTTTTCGCCGGTAACCCTGGCTTCGTGCGCAAAGGCAGCCGCAATAGGTTCAAACTGAAAGCCGACCTGCTCAAACCCGAGGCTCAGCGCGACCGCTTTCAATTCACTTTCGGCACGCTGATCCGCCGCGGGGTCATTGTCCGTAAAATGAACAGGGCGCCCCATGACCACATGTTTCAGCGCTGCGCCGCAATCTGCTTCGGCCTTTCGCTTCATCTGGTCCAGGAACGCGGCGATGATCTGGTCGAACTTCATGAGTTCACCATTCACCATCGTGCCTTGCCGCATCACCGATGTGCCGAGCACGCGTTTCAGGCTTCGCATCAATCGCCCCGGCTGCCGGTCGAGAAATCGCTCCGTCGCTTCCCGGCCGAAATACGCGTGATTGTCTTTCCGGGCAAAAAACATAGCGCTGGGAATGGTAGTATGGTCGTTTTCGACCGGAATCAGGAAAACTTCGTCTTGATTTGCTACTGCCAGACTTGAATTGGAAGTGCCGAAATCAATACCGCAAAAAAGAGGAGTCGTCATGCTTTGAAAAATTGGGGGCGCAATTTCCCATTAAAAAGCCGGGAATGCAAGTGTTAGGGAGGAAACGTCAGATAGAATGATAGGTTGAACAGCATATTTGATAGTAGTGCGATGCGATAATGGCGGAAAAAGTAATGCGAAAATTACCAGACGATTTGCAGATATATTTTCTCCACCTGTGGCTTTCAGTCGAAAATGAACCAGTATATCGTCATGAACCAATACATTTTTAACATACTGGGCGCGGTGCTTTTGCCCTTGTTTGCCACAGCCCGGAGTACCTTTGCCTCTGAACCGGACTCGATCCCGAGAAAAGAGCAGGTGGGCGCGTTGAACCTTCCGGATGACATTGCCCCGGTAAAAGCGCCATTTCCGATGACACAGTTTCAGAAGCCTTCTTTTGCCCGTCGTTCGGCAAGCATCTTGGCCCGGGGAGCCAAGGAAGGAGCAAAAGTTACGAAGGTGATACAAGCAACGATCGATGAAGTGAGCCGGAAGGGCGGCGGAACGGTGATCGTTCCGAGAGGTAAATGGCATACCGGTCGTATCAGCCTGAAAAGCAATGTGAACCTGCATTTGGAAGAGGGGGCGATGCTGTATTTCAGCGGTGAGGTGGAGGACTACCGGCCGGCGGTTTTTACCCGGAATGAGGGTGTGGAGGTGATGTCGCTGGGAGCCTGCATTTATGCCAATGGCCAGGAAAATATCGCCATCACCGGTAAAGGGAAACTCATCGGTCCGGCCAAAAATGGCTCTGTACGTAAACAGGTGATGAATGCCGACGTGGTCGAAAACTTCATTCCGCACACCCAGCCGGTTTCAGAGCGGGTTTTCGAGGGACACAACGGCAGTTTTATTTTCCTGCCAATGTTTATTTCTCCCATTAACTGCAAACAGGTATATATCGAAGGCATTACCCTCGAAAATACCGCATTCTGGAACATTGTACCCGTCTATTGCGACGGGGTCGTGATCCGGGGTGTGACGGTGAATTCGGTAGGTATTCCGCGAGGCGATGGGATCGATATCGAGTCCTCCCGGAATGTGTTGATCGAATATTGCACACTGAGCTGCGGCGACGACTGCTTTACAATTAAGGCGGGGCGCGGCGAGGATGGTTTGCGGGTGAATAAACCCACTGAAAATGTGGTGGTCCGGCATTGCCTGGGGCGGGAAGGCCATGGGGGCATTACTTGCGGCAGCGAAACGGCCGGCATGATCCGTAACCTGTATGTACACGATTGCGTTTTCGACAATACGGGCGTCGGAATCCGCTTCAAAACCCGTCGGCCGCGTGGTGGGGGCGGGGAGAACCTGATCTATGAACGCATCCGGATGAACCTTACCGGATCGGCCTTTAACTGGGATATGCTGGGAAGTGCCCAGTATGTGGGTGAGCTTGCTAATCGCCTGCCAGCCAGGGAGACGAACCGGCTTACACCGGTTTACAGGAACATTGTCGCGCGAGATTTTATCATTGAGAATGCGAGCCAGTTTGTAAAAGCCAACGGCATTCCCGAAAGCCCGTTAAGCAATGTCCTGATCGAAAACATCTCAGTCAAATCGGATAAGCTTTTTGCTGCGGCAGATGTGAACGGCTTCATCGTCAGGAATGCGCGGATCGAGACAAAAGATTCGCTCGTCACTTCGGTAGACGCCCGGAATGTGTTGTTCGATCGGGTGCATTTTGTGGTGCCTGGAAACCATGTGGTCACAAAAAATTCGGGATCACTTGCCGAACCGGTCAGGTTTAAGGACTGTACACCCCAAAAGGATTAGCCAGTCGGCCAGGAGGATCAACGCCCGCAGGAGTTTTAAAAACGAAGCGACTATCGACGTTATCAGCGACAAACACCGCGAGAAGTTTAGAGGGCTGTGCTGAAAAACAGCTGGTGTTTAACCGCACGGCAGGTTTTGGAAAAACAATAGGGATAATAAAAAATAGCGCACCGGATCGTCAGGTACCGGTGCGCTATGGCGAAGAATGCAGAAGTGAATCGTTTTGTCTCCTTAGTCAAATCCGAAGATCAAAGGGAATAAAAAGGTTACTATTGCGCTCCATAAACCGTAAACAGGGAGGAAGATCGCCATCGATTTCCCGACCAGTGACAAGTCTGTTTTGCGGCTTACAGTACCAAAAAGCCTGATCGCCATGTACAGCAGATGGATAAGCATCAGGATGTTTGCGCCCATCACGGCCGCGCGGTTGGGCGTGATGCCCCATTCACTGATCCGGAACAGAACGGCCGATAAGGCGATTCCATTAGCGACCAGGGTCACTACCGATAACAGGAAAAGAACGGTGATCTGGAACCGGTTTTTGTCGGCCGAATGCGTTTCGGTCACGGAAAAGAAAATCAGCGCCATAACCCCGACCAGCAATACATTGAACAGCAGGAGAAACTCCCGGTCATGGTAGGGGCTCTTTTGAGAGAATGCGGTGGAAATCAGATAGACGGTCAGCATCAACAGTGCCACTGGGCTGAACAGGTTTGCGATCACCGGTGATACCTTGTTGACGAGGGTAGGCTGTGCCTGCGTCAGGAAAGTGGCTACGATCGGCAAAGCGGCCAATCCGCAGATCACCACATACTTGAAATAATACTCTTTTATATCGAAGCCGATCAGTTCGAACAGTCCGACGGTGATTCCCGTGGTGGCCGCACCTGCCATTAAAATAAGAGCGGTCATCACCACCAGCTCCCCATTGTACCGCAGAAAACCCAGCCAGTTGTTACCGCTACCTAGCTTTCCTCCTCCGAACACCAAACCCAGCAATGACCATAGCAGTAGCGGCAGGTGAATACACGAGAGATTTAAAACATCGTCGGGCTTGCCATGCGGAAGGGAGTTGATAAACACGGCGCCGAGCAGGATCACGCCTGTGATCCAGGCGCAGGTCTTCCGGGAAACCTTGTTTTTCCAGGCGAAGTAGGCCATGAGCATCGGGAAAACGATGAAGCCGACGTTACGGGTGTAGAACCGCTCATTGTCAAGGGAGAGGATCTCCGGCAGCTTGGCAATAAGCGCGGACAGGAGCGCGGCGGTTATCACCAATATCCGTTCATCGGGCGTACCCCAGAGGGTGCTTCCGTCGCCGTAATTTAGACGCTGGTGCCATCCCTCAGCCAGGGGATTGTCCCGAAGTTGGGGATAAATGGTGTTAAAGGCCGATTTAAAGGTCGGCTTGTTCGCCCGGTACAACTTTTCCAGTTGCCCGGGATTGTCCAGGTTTAAAAGGATCTCTTCGCGCATAAAACAAGTAATGATGTTTTAAAAAGTACTTTGTATTTCAAAGTTAAAAAATTTTTCAATTTACAAGCGTCGGAAGTATAAAAATTTTTGGAAGCGGCGGAGCGGTGGAGATACTACTTATTTTGTTTCGTGTATAGATTTGCCGCCAATCAACCAAACCTGAGTCATGCCTGCTATTTCGAGCCCCGACGGGGATTTTCTGCTGAGTGTCGATGCGACGGATGCCGGAAGCCTGGCTGAACCCGCTGTTCATGCGGGTTACACGATATGGTTTGTGCAATCGGGGCAGGGCGTATTCAGGTCAGATTACGGGGCGTTTCCTTATCAGGCGCCGGTCCTGCTTTTCGCGACGCCACTTCAGTACCTGGCATTACGGCACGAAACCGGGGGATTAGTGCATGAAATGCGTTTTCACGGCGATTTTTACTGCATTGAATTTCATCGGAACGAAGTTGCCTGCAATGGGCTGCTGTTCAATAATATTTACACCGATCCGCTGGTGCTCCTGGGAGAAACCGATGCCGTCTGGATGGAGGAGATCCTGGATGGCATTGCCCGCGAAATGGGTGGTGCCGAGCCCGCTGCGATCGTTCTTAAAGCGTATCTGCAACTGTTTCTGGCGAAATCGGGGCATATCAAGACGAAGCAATTGCTGAATCGGCCTGCGGCCCAGGTGGACGAGCAGATGGAGCGTTTCCGGGAACTGCTGGATATTCATTTTCTGGACCTCCACAAACCCCAGGACTATGCCGCGCTGCTGGCCATGTCTCCTAATAATCTTTCTAAAAAATGTAGCCGCTATTTTAAAAAGACTCCTTCCGCATTGATCCAGGAGCGGCTTGTCATGGAAGCCAAGAAGCTGCTGCACCTTACCCGTAAGAGCATTAAAGAGATAGCCTGGCAATTGCATTTTGAAGACGAATTTTATTTTAGCAGGCTGTTCAAAAAGTTCACCAAAGTATCGCCACAGGCTTTTCGCGATCAGACGGGCATCTCGATCGTGGCAGATTTGTCCATGTAACATCCATTCACGTCCATGTTTCGGGTGGCGTATCCGGAGGACATTTGTATTGTCAATCGACAAGGCGGAGCAGATACCGCCCCGGATTTAATCAATACAATTTGCATCACGATGAAAACGCAGCTCTTAACCCTTATCGCCAACGCCGATCAAACTGGACGTAAACTGGTACGTCTGGCCATTGTAATCGTCTTTCTATGGATCGGAGGACTGAAATTCTTTACCTATGAAGCCGATGGCATTGTCCCTTTTATTGCCAACAGTCCGTTTATGTCTTTCCTGTATCAAGATCCGGCCGGGTATCGCCAGCATGTCAACAAGGAGGGGGAACTGATTCCTGCCAACCATCAATGGCACGCTGCTAACCGAACCTATGTGGTTTCCAATGGACTGGGTATTTTTCTGGTTACCGTGGCGCTACTGGTCGCATTACACCCGGTAGCGCCGCTGGCCAGCGTAGTGGGTAGCATATTGATCTTCATCATGACGCTCGGCACATTGTCCTTCCTGATCACGACACCGGAGTCCTGGGTACCCAATCTCGGCGATACGGATTGGGGCTTTCCCTATCTGTCGGGCCGTGGGAGGCTGGTGATCAAGGACGCGGTTATCCTGGCAGGCACGCTGATCACGATGAGTGACTCGGCGAGGCTTTTCCTCGAGAGACGCGCATATAACAGTTAAATGAAGAACCTGGTGCCCTGAGTGTAGTTTTTAAAAGCTTGCGAGAGATCCATAATGTTACGGGGTATCCGGAAATTTTGCTAAGTCTACGGTCAAAGTTGAGTCTGTTTGAAAAGTCTTATTGTCATCTGACTTATATTTTAACAAAACCTGGATTTCGAAGATCTTTAATGGTATGGGAGAACTGAATTTCTCACTGGATATGTGAACAAGGTTTCGAGCTACACCACTCGGAACCTCAGGCCTGAGAAAACCAGACGGCATAACAAAATATGAATCGTTAAAGTCCTGACTTCTGAATTTTTTATTTCTCAAAGATTCAAGTTCTGATTTGACCAGTATGTTATATGTTTCTTTTTGATGGGTCAGAACTATTGCCGTAAGAGTAGCTCTGCCAGTTCCGATATTGCTTGCGTTGAGATAGAGATGTTCTTTTTGTTGTTTTACCGTGACTTTAATTTTCGGTGAATTGAGCAGATGGAGATCGTTTCGTAGTTTGTCCAGTTTTCGACGGGTTTGAACCGTCTCTTTACGCATATTGGCCAAATGTCTATTGGTGGAGTCAAGCTCTTGTTTAGCCAATCTGTTTTGCTTTCCAATGGAATCGTACTTGGATGTGATTGCACTAAGAGCCTTTTTTAATGATTCGCTTTTCTCTTTATCAGTTTGAATATCGTATTCCAAAATTTTTCTATCCGCTTCTAAATTCCTTTTCTCGGCATCGAAAAACTCTTTTCCACCGCCAAGATAGTAGCCAATCAGTATTGTGAAAATCGGAACCAGCAGGGATACCAAAATATTGGTAAAGGATGATTGTTGAAACCAGGGCTTATTTATGGCAGCCGTTTCCGCCTCTATTTTAGCAATTTCGGCCTTTAATTTTGCTTCGGCTAGGTCTCTGGATGTCTCCATAGTACGAGTTGAAAGTCGTGTATCTTGTAAAGATATGACTCGTGGATTTCCGATCTTTTGCCGATAGATAAGTTTGTTATTTTAATTTTGAACCGCTAATTGAATATACTACTCAGTCAGTAAAATGTTCAACAACTCAGCGAGTTTAGGATGAAAAATAACCTTACCGCCATTATCTCCATTAGTGAGCATCACAAAGCCGGATTTTCGCTCCACCGACGCCATCGTCAGGGAACGGAAACCGGCTTGTCCGCCTGAATGCAGGATCACATTGCCGGTTTTGCGCTGCTGGATAGCCCAGCCCAATGCCCATGCGTCGGCGCCGTCGATTTTCTCTCCTTCTTTGAGTTTGATCTGCGGCCGGAGCATCTCGTCATGGGTTTTTGGGCTTAACCGGAATGCATCCTGCGGTTTGGGCGCAATCACCTCAATCAGAAACCGGGCATAGTCCGAAGCCGTGGTGTGAAGTCCACCCATGGAGGCGTAACGTGCGGTGTCGGCAGCACCAGGCTTGCTTTTAGCAAATGGTTTGCCGGCTGTGTCGTGTGGGGACGCCGCGTGCTTTGCGAAGGACTCGCGCCAGACGTACCCGCTGTCCGTCATACCGAAAGGGTCGAGGAGATTTTTGGCCATGAAGGCGTCGATGTCGGTTGCGCAGACTTTCAGGCCGGCTTCGTACTGCGCACATTCATGCTTATTTTCCTTTCCGGCCAAATCGGTAATGACGGATTGTAAGTACCAATATCCTTCTCCCGAATACAGGAATTGCGTTCCCGGATTGAAATGGATTTTCAGCGGCTCATCACCGGAGCGCATATTCTGGACGCCGGTCGTATGGGACAACACTGTACGGGGTGTGATCAAAGCCGCGCGCGGATCTCCGGTCAGCAGCGGGACTGTCGCATCCTTACTCAATGGTTTGTCCAGATCCAATATGCCCTTTTCGCACAGCTTCAATGCCGCATAAGCAAATACCGTTTTGCTCACCGATGCCGCTTCGAATACGGTGTGTTCGCTGACGGGCTCTTTGGATACGTTGTCTTTCACACCGAAGCCCTGATGCCAAGACAATTTTCCATTCCTGACCAGCGCAATGGACAGTCCGGGGACAGTCGCTTCGTCCATCAGTTTTGGGATCATCACTTTGAGATCTGCCGTTAGCTGATCTTCATGAAGAGCCACATCCCCGGGCCAGGCGGGCAGTGGGTAAAGGAAGGGAGCGAGTGCAACTGGCCCGGTTGCGGCCAGAAAGTTTCGTCGGCGCATGGGAACTGGATGGGGTTTAAATGTCAGATTATCATAAAGATATGGAGAAAATGTGTTCTAAGAAATGCGATACGAATGGTAACAAGAAGTGGTTTTAGTCAGGGGATGAGTGCCTTTATGGACGGGATTTTGTGTAAAAACGCTCTCTTGTTCATTGTTGCCCCGATACCCCGCGTATCTCAGACATTCACCCCATGAATACCAACTTTGGCCACAAAGTATCGAATTACCTGACTGTGGTTCTTTCAAACTTGTGTTAATTGCCTCTATAAAGAATAACCCAGCACCCATTTTTGCCGAAGCGGCCCCGTCACAAGGGCCGCTTTCGGCTTTACTATGACCTGCTTAGTTGCCGGCAACTTTCTGCGTCGCGGCCACTAATTTCACAGGACCCAGCAAACCGCTTGGCAGCAGCGGCGAGTCGGCTTTGTAGAAAGGCATGGTCGTGAAGGTGATCTTACTGGTGACCCCAGGCTGTGCATCGCCGATCAGCCGGTTGACCCAGGTGTTGGTGACTCTGACCTGGATGGCATTGCTGCCCTGTTTCAATGCGCCGGTAATGTCTAGCCGGAACGGCTTTTTCCAGGTGATACCCATGTTTTGGCCATTCACAAATACTTCTGCCAGGTTTTTGACATCACCCAGGTCGAGCCAGTAACGTGCATTTTGGTTAAGGGATGTCAGATTCAATGTGTTTTCATAGGCAGCCGTTCCTGAAAAGTACCTGACCCCCGTATCGGTATTGTCCGCCAAAGAAGCCAGCGCATTCAGCGAGGTTTGCGCAGGAGCGCCGAGCCCTTCCTGAAATTTGACCGTCCAGGTGCCGTTAATCGCTGCCACTACCGATTCGTCGACCGCAGGCTCGGTATGGGCCGCCTGTGTGGCCTTTTCGCTGAAGACAATGAAGTATGCCTGCCAGGAATCGAATTTCAGAGGAATTGTAGTCCGGCCGTCTTTGATCTGGTAGGACACCTTTTGGGTTTTTCCGGTCTCGGGATTCCATAGTACGGGGACTTTGCCGGTAATCCGGAAACTGATTTGCGCTTCATTCGGAAGGTCACTCCGGTTATCGAGCCAGTAAATATCCGCCTCGGTCGTTCTGCGGTGTACGAACAGGATTCTGGCTTTTTCGCCCTTTATATCGACGTCCCTGGGTGTAATGCGAAGTAACGTGGCTTCCAGAGGCTGGCTGGAAACCTGCGGACTACTCCATATTTTGCTGACCAACGCATTGAAAGCTGCGGGATCATCGCTCAGGCTGGGTGAGCGTTCCGGCCTGACGCCCGTTACCTTCATGCCGGCCGCGACGAGCTCCCCGATCTTCCGGAGCACCGGCAGGGTCATCGTTCTGGCCGACGAATCGAGCACCAGTATGCGGTATTCCTGCCCTGCCATGGTAACGATCGATCCGTTTTTAATGCTGAGCACATTTTTGATCACATTCGCATTGGCGAAATCGAACGAGTAGCCTGCGGGAATGGCAGGTAGTTTCTGGGTACAAAGCTGCGTGATGTTATTATTTTCACCATAGTAATACAACACATCCACGACCGGCTTGCCCTGCTGCAAAAGGAAGCAGCTCCGGCCCAGATAAGCCGTCCAGGCCGTGGCCTGCTCAGCCCATGTTTCCTGACGTGTAAAATACTGACCGAACGGACCAAGCGAGAAACCCGGCTTTTTGTCATCCAGAGGCTGGTGCACCGAGGTGTGTAGGACAAAGCGGTTGAGGCCCGACGCCATTTCAAGGTCGGCGGTCCGTTTCAGCTTTTCGGGATACCAGGTAAATGCATTCCCCACTGAGGTCATCGATTCTGCGGCAACGATATTCTGGCCGTAGATGTGGGCCACGGATGCAGATTCGCGGATATCGGCCTCGCTGCGTATTTCCTCGTCCGTGCCGCCTGCGAGGCTGCCGGGTGTCCACATGGCCGACATCGGAATATCAGCCTTCCGCTTCACATCCATGCCATCGGCCAGGTAAATGCGGCCGCCTTCGTGCGATTCCGTATAGCGTTTCATGCCCCGGGCTTTCAGGGCGTCACCGATCACATCGTAATGGTTTTCGACGATCATTTCACCGATCGTTTTCCGGAAATCCCACAAAAATTGTTCGCTGGCCTGCGCACTTTTCACGACCCGCCCGGTTAATGCCGGAATCCAAGGGGTGAGATCATAGCCGCGTCTTTTCAGGAACTCCCCGGGCATGGTTTTGGTCCAGGTCATATGGCCAGCCTCGTAGCTGTCGAGCACCATATAGCCAAGTCCTTGCGCTCCCAGTTGGCCGCCCGTAGCATCCTGGTACATATCCAGGTAGGTATCGATGTACTTGCGGACGGCTACTTTGTCCAGTTTGTCTACTTCAAGCCCTGTTGCTTCCGGTGACGCGGGGTGGTTTTTCCGGCCGGTAATCGAGTAGCCCAGCCGTATCACGATCCAGTTGCCCGGGGGCGGCGTCCAGGAGAGGTTGCCGTCGGGGCTCATTTGGGAAGTCAGATCCAAAACGTCGGCAGTTGGTATCGCATCTGCGTGAGCAGCAATTACAGAGGGAGTATTCTCCTTCCAGGGGCTGAATCCCGCCTTTTCTTCAAACTGATCGATGCGATCAGTATTGTGGAACAGGATCTCGGCAACTTCGACGCCCTCAGGCTTAGCCGGTTCCGTGTTGCCTCCAAACATGGCTGCAAATGGACTGAATGGCGGAGGTAACGTCTTGAAAGCGACGCGGAATACCTTAGCGTTGACCGGAGCAAAGCTGACCGTGTTTTCCGGGACGATGCTGCCCTTGATGACGGTAACATCCCGGAAACTGAGACCGTCGTCACTCACGCGCAGCGTCCGGTTGTTGGGCGCCCCGTTGAATTCAGCCAATGCACCGCCGCTGCTTGCTCCTACGATGGTTAATGCTTTGAACGTCTGCGGGCTATCAAATTCATACTGGATCCACATATCCTGCCCTACTTCCAATGGGGGAAGCGATGAGGTGTGGCCGAGGTCGCCGTCTGTCAGCTGTGCAACAGTGAAAGTACCTCCGCTGGAAGTTACCCTGGGATTTAGTGATGTCATGACCTTTTCCGAAGCGGGCAGCCGGTACGCGACTACGGCGGCATCGGCATAGTAGGTTGGGAGGTCGCCCGTGGGGCCTGTTATGCCGTCGCTGGGCGGGAGCGGTACGTTCTGGAACTTGCCGGTAACCGCCTGCGGCCGGCCCAGTTTTCCCTTGAATGCCTGTCCGCCGGCTACGCTGGTTTCGGTCCAGACGTATTTCTTCATCGCGTCGCTTGCAGGTACCCACGGTCCACCCGTGACGCTCCATCCCGGGGATCCGGCAATGGCCATTTCCAGACCCAGCTTTTTGGCGAGGTCGGTGGTGTGTTTGAATGCGTCCTTCCATTCGGACGTCATAAAGACCAGCTTTTTGGGCGTTACATTGGGTGTGAATAGGCTGGCGTCGAAGTTTTGAAAACCGCCGATCCCCACCCGCTTCATCCATTCGAGATCTTTGGTAATGCCTTCTTTGGTGACGTTCCCGTTCATCCAATGCCACCATACCCGGGGTTTGGCTGCGTCGGGCGGGGTTTGAAAGCCTTGTTGCAACGTGGGTATTTGACCGAATGCAAGCGCGGGAAGCGCCCAGGCGAGTAGAGCGAGTTTTTTCATAACCGAGTCAGATTTTGGTTGCTGAATGCCCCGCAATCCGGTGATACACAGTCGACGGAAAGCCGGGCCCGGTTGGTGAAGTTGTAAACAGGAGCGATCTACTCTTCAGGTGATTTCGGCTATTTCCGACCGGCATCCGGCTATTTTCCTTTTTAGATCAGGCCGGCTTCTTGCTCTTCAGGATACTGAGTATGAATGTATCTTCCACTTTATTGGATTCGGCATCGTGGTAATGAAATTCTTCGATCTTTCTTTTTCTTTTGGTGTCGCTGATTCCCCGCTTGATTTTAGCCTGATACTCTTCGAACGACCTGCAGTAATAATGGTTCAGCTGAATATTTGATGTGCTGTTTTCTGAAAAAGAATCATCAATTGGCAGGAAATGTTCATTAACGCAATGTTTGCCGGAGATGTATTGAAAACAATGCGATTTGAAAGCAGACTTCACAAACTTTGGCTGGACGATACTTTTGATGTGCCTGTTAGGATAAAATCCCGTTTCCGATCGCCTCGTGAAACTTTCAAGTTGTGAATATACAGGTTTGTGCTGATGTCCGTTTGATCCGAATATCAGCCAGCTTACACCGAGTCCACCATACTCCTCATAGTCAGTCAGGAATTCAGGGAGAGAATGCCCTGACGTTTTAGGTACGATAAACTCGTCGATATCGATAAAGGCGATCCAACGGGAAGATGCACCGTAGTGCCGCAGGCAGTGCCCGTAAGCTTTTACATGCTGGTTCTTTCCCGGGAAATCGATGACCGTCGTAAAACGGTCAAAACCCAGCTGTGCTATCGTCTCCTTAACCGGCACCCGACTACCATTGTCATAGATGAAAAAGTGTTCGACTCCAATGAGCCGGTGATAGTTGATCCATTCTTCGATGTAATCATTTTCATCTTTTACAATGCCACAAATGCTTAGGTAAAAAGAGGACTCCTTGGGTCCGGCCGGTGCTTTTTTTGTAAAAACACTTAGCAGAAAATTACGAAAACTCATCAATGGGTAAGTCGGCTAACGGAAAGATTTAAAAGCCGGAAATTACGCTTCTTTGCCAAGTTGGCAAAATGGTGTTCCGGATCGGGAGAGAATTTGCGATGAGAATGAGGGCATTTTGAATTCCCGGCTTGCCCATTTCCTTTCCAAACGGTGGCGCAAGCCCGGTAGAGTCTGTCAGTTGTTCCGTGTGAAGCTTGACTGGTTAATGCTGACAACTAATGCTATCGTCAAAATCAGACGAAGGCGCCGATGCCGCATTACCGCAGAAAAACCGGATCCTGCCGTTTGGAGTTTCCATGCAAACGCCGTTATCTTGGCATGGATTTTCTTTGGAATATGCAGCCTCCTTCACCAATCACTACTAGCCATGATGAAGCTTCAAAAACTGTTTTTTATTATTTCTATCTGTTGCATCACTCAAACCTGCTTTTCACAGAGCACGCCTAAGCGCCAAACGAATGGAGCGGCTTACAAGAAATCGCTTGTCAGCTATGCTGATTTTAAGGAGTTGGTGGCCGAGGCGGAAAAACACAGAGCAGGCCGGTTGATCGGCTTTGATGATTTTCTTAAAGCGGCTAAAAACAAGGATGTTATCATCCTGGACGCCCGATCGGCATTCAGATTCAAACGGAAGCATTTAAAAGGAGCCGTGAACCTGAATTTCTCGGATTTTACACAGGAAAACCTCCGGAAAATCGCTCCGGATAAGAAAACCAGGATATTGATTTATTGCAACAATAATTTTGAAGGAGACCAGGTTAATTTTGCTTCAAAAGTTGCTGTTCCCGAAAGCAGGGTCGAGTCCCAGATCCTTAGCAACAGAAAGCCGCGCATGCTGGCGCTGAATGTACCTACCTACATTACACTGTTCGGCTATGGTTACACCAATGTATTTGAGTTGGATGAATTAGTGAATGTCAACGACAAGCGGGTTGTTTTTGAAGGAACCGAAGTTAAATAACAGGCTCCTGGCTCGCATTGGACCCGAACATCCGCTCCCGGACCGGCAATGCTCACGACATCAGTTGCATGAGCAATGCCGGACCGGGAGTTGTTCTTATTGATTGCCTAATGTGATCGTTTTGAAATCCCTCGTCAGGTTGGTCAGTGATTGTTCCACACCCATCCGTTCCAGCGAAGACGCGCCTACGAAGCCATGGGCGTCGGTTCTCGACAGAATGGCCCGGACGTCATCCGGCGTGTTGACAGGCCCGCCATGTGCCAGAATGAAAACGTCGGGGTTCACATTCCGTGCGGCGTCACCGATGAGCTGGGTACGTTCGATGGCCTCATCCATGCTGCAGGTCGCGTCTACCACGCCCACCGAGCCGCCAACAGTGGTGCCCACGTGGGCAATGATCGCATCGGCACCTACTTCCGCCATTTGCCGTGCCTCATCTGGTGTGGCTACATATACAATGGAAAACAGGTCCATCATGGTCGCGAGCCGGATCATTTCAACCTCCTTTGCAAAGCCCATCCCGGTTTCTTCCAGCACGTGTCTGAAATGTCCGTCGACAATGCTGTGCGTCGGGAAATTATTGACGCCGGAAAAACCCATTTCCTTTACCCTCAGCAAATGGTGCCACATCCGGCGGCGCGGGTCTGAGCCGTGTACGCCGCATATTACGGGGATTTCCTCCACCACCGGCAGCACTTCAAATTCACCGATTTCCATCGCCACCGCATTGGCGTCGCCGTAGGCCATCAGGCCCGCCGTAGACCCATGCCCAGCCATCCGGAAGCGGCCTGAGTTGTATATGATGATAAGGTCCGCACCACCTTTTTCAATGAATTTAGCACTGATCCCTGTACCGGCGCCAGCTGCAATAATGGCTTTTCCCTGGTCTGTCGTGGCTTTCAAACGGTCTCTTACTTCCTGTTTGGTGTAGGGATTTCCCTTACCTGTCCATGGGTTGGGCATAATGTTTTCGTAATGTGATTATAGAAATAATAAAACTGATTTGTGTTTCAAAAGTAAGGGATAACGGCTATCTCCTTTCGGCGACGGGCGCATTATCCGCTTTTTGCATGACTTTGAGCAAGGTTTCCACCAGCAAATGAGCAAACGCGGGATCGTTGATATGCAAGTCGGCCTCTACAACTTTCACCTCGCCCGACACATGCTGCCTGATGGCCTCGAACAAAGCCTGATCCGCGGCGGGGTAATAAAAGATGCCGCCTTCCGAATCGACCTGTGAAATGCCTTTCAGCGGAAGAACCACGGACGCAGGCACCGGTGACCGGCTGACTTTCCGGGCGAGCCTTTCGCCGAGAATGCTGTTTTCTCTCTCGTCCGTACGCATGAGCGTGACGTCAGGCGCCCAGCTGTACAGATGACGGTCGGCAAATGCGGACGGGACGGTGTCGAGATGTCCAAAGTTGACCATATCCATGCAACCCGGGACTACTACCTGCGGGATATGCATGTCGGCAGCGGCGGTCAGCCTTTCGGGCCCTGCATTACATATGCCTCCGCAAAGATCGTCGGCGAGCTCCGTAGTCGTAATGTCCAGCACGGCATCGAAGAAGCCTTCGCGGATGAGCGACTCCATGGTTTTGCCGCCCACACCGGTGGCATGGAAAGCAAGCACTTCATAACCCGCATTTGTAAGGAGTTCCGTGCATTTGTCGACGCAGGCAGTAGTGTTGCCGAACATGCTGATGGCAATGGTTCCGGAAGTCGTTTTCTCAGAGACAGTTTCCACATTAGCCATGGCGCAGATCGCGGCGGCGGCCTGTTCGACAAGCATTCTGAGAATATGATTCATTCCCGCCACATCTACCACGGACGGGATCAGCATGATATCCTTGTCGCCGATCTGCCTGGACAAATCTTTGGTAGCCAATGTGGTAAGGCACAATTTGGGGACTCCGAAGGGAATCGGCTGCATGGCGGAAAGCGCGATGTATGTGCCGCCTCCGCCTCCCATTCCTATCACCGCTTTGATCTTTCCTTCGGTATATAAGCGATGAACCAGCTTCGAAGCGCCTTTACCCATGACATCGATGGCCTTTCCCCGGTCGCGGTCTCGGCGGATGTCGGCAATGCTGTGACCTGCTTCGGCAGCTACGCTATCCGATTCGAAATCCACCGGGAAAGTGCCGGTCGTTCCGAAAATGCCGGTGTTCACGGTAACGACGGTTTCGCCCCGGGCGAGGATACATTCCCGCAGATAGGAGAACACATCTCCTTTGGTGTCGAAACATCCGAGTACTAAAATACTTTGATTTGAAAATGACATATGCAATTATAACTAAACATCGATATCAAAAACAACCACCCGTTCCAGGTTGGGCACTACTACTACCTTCGCATGCTCGTGCACGGGGTGGGGCAGGTAGGCATCTCTGGATGCAAGGCTGTCGAACGTCATCAGGAAACCATGCGTGAAGCCATCGTTCAGTCCCTCAGTGCTGTTGTAGGGGCCGTACTCCATATCCAGAAGGCCAGGAATTTGGCCCACCATTTCTTTCATTGTTTTAAAACAAAAAGCAATCTGCTCTTCGGTCACGGCCGGTTTAAACTGAAAAACGCCAAAATGTCTCACCATTGCTTGAAAATTTAAAAGGAAACAGACTGAAAAACTTATTTCAGGGTTTTGATATAGGACAATAAATCAGCCACCTGCTGGTCGGAATAGTTATCGATCAGGCCCTTTACCATGAATGACCGGCCGCCGAGGAAGGTTTGGGACCGGATAGCGGCGGCTTCGATAAACACCTTGCTGCCGCCCATAAATGCGAGCGTTGTTCCCTGGTTGTCTTTACTGACGAGGTAGCCTTCTACCTGGGTACCATCTTTTTTGGTGACCCGATACACCGAATATCCGGATTCAACTGCCGCGTCGGGGTTCAGGATAGCAGTCAGCAACGCTTCGCTCTCGCGGTTGGCCGATCCGTCCAGCGCCGGCGCGATGGTTTGCCCCTGATTACCTACCTGATGGCATAGCAGGCAGGTCTGGAAAAGCACTTTCCCGGCGCTGGCATTGCCGTTATGTTTCCCGGCGATCGTCATGTATTTTGTCAGTTTTCCCTTGAATTCCTTCTTTGCCGCCTCTTCGCGCTTTTTGACCCCGTTCATAATCGCCGTGCTGCGGGCGTCGTTCCTGCTTGAACCGGTAATCCGCTCGGCTGCCGGCAGGTCAATGGACGACAGCGGGAGCAACTTTTTCTCATGCAGGTACAGCAGCAGGTCCGAGCCCTGAGGGGAAGAGGATAGCGCGTTTGCAAGGTCCTTCTTTTCCGTTTCACTCAGGCCTGGAAGCCATTGCGCTGCGGCCTGTTTGGCGGCTGCCGGATTCGCTTTGGCGAGACTGTTAAGTGCCGCGGCGCGCATATCAAAGCTGAAATTCTTGCCGGCGACCACCTTCTTGTACGTCGGCTCGCTTTTGGCCGGATCGGTTTCCAGCACCTTGAGAGCCAGTTTCAAAGTAGGCTCCGGTGTTTCTTCCCGGATCAATGCCGTCGCCGCATCCCTCGCAGGCGCGATCCTGAAACGCCCGGCTACGTCCAATGCAAGGTCTTTATCGGCCTGGACCGGGCTTTCCATTAAGGTACTCACCGGGACTGCTAGCAGCTCCGAAAGCGGGGAGGAAGGTACCTGGGACTGGTTTTGTAGTGCGAATGTCAGATAGGTTTTCGCGTTTGTCCTGTCGTCCAGCATTTGTTTCATGGCGTGCCGGATGTCCTTATTGTCCAGCATACCCGCCATGCTCACGAATGTCGATTCGTCCAGCACCGACAGGTTTGCCTTTGGCCAGAACTGCGCGAATGCCCGATCCCGCTGCGGTGCCGGCAATGCCTGTACGGCCCAGAGCATATGCATGGGCGGTACCGCCTGCGCCGCTGGTGAGGTGACAAATTTTTGCAGTTCTTCAGGTGATTGTTCCATTGCTTTCCGTACGAGGTATCTTTCAAAGCGCCGCTCGTAGCTGCCGCCCATCTTGTTGCCGGGTAGTTCCGGCCTGGCTGCCTTAACAAGCAACGCGATCACCTGCTGGTCTGCATTTCCTGCTTCTTCCAGCGTGCGGATCACCTGCGACCGGATGGCGGGATTCGGGTCCTCGATCAGGCTTCCGACGGCATTTGCGACGTCGCTGGTTTTCAGTCCGAAGCTATTCAGCGACCGGATCGCTTCGCGGCGAATGTCCGGGGAGGCCGCTTTAAGCAGCGTTGACAGCAATGCGGCATCATAATGCCGGATACCTTCGAGCGACCACAATGCGTGAATGCGTGAGACCGGATCATTGGCTTCGCCGGAAGCGATCGCGACGAGCTTCGGCGCCAGCGGTGATGTTTCTGCCGCCGGGCGATCGGAGATCTGGTGCCAGGCAGCACGTTTTTGCCAAAGGGAGGGTGAAGTCAGGTAGCCCGGCAGGTCGGCCGTTTTTACCTCATAAAAATTGGGTACGTCCCTAGGTTGCTGGCTTACATGGCGGATGCGCCAAATCCTGCCATGGGTTTTGTCACGATCCGGATGCGTGGTCGGCAACTCGTTATGGGAGACTATTTTGTTGTACCAATCGGCGATGTACAGGCAGCCGTCGGGCCCAAATTCCATATTGACAGGCCGGAACCAATCATCCTCCGAGGTGAGGAGGTCGGGCAGGTGGCTGGAAGTAACCGTGCCGTCTTCGTTACGCACCATTTTTACCGCATTGATAGAGCTGGTAATGGGGTTGGCAAGGAATGCAACGTCCTTGTACTCATCCGGAAAGGAACCGGATGCGTCATCGGGGAATGCGGTTCCGGATATCCCGGTCCCACCGACCCTGAACTGGTGCAAAGGCGGCATAAATGGCTGGTAGGGCCGTATCCTGTCATTGCCAATGCCCGGAAAGCCCACACCGGGTTCCAGTTGAACGACTGAATAACCGAGATCGTTTGCTTCCGAACCATACCATTGTCCATTGTGCCTGAGCTGAAAGCCCCAGATATTGTTCAGGCCGGAACTGACAACTTCGATCTTTTTTCCATCCAGCGAAAACCGGCCGATCTTGCTGAAATCGATCTTAGCCTTGCCGGTACCGGTGAGCGAAGTTACTTCGCCTTTGTTCAGGCCGCCGTGGCTGAAATGGATCCAGTCGCCGGGTGCCCGCATGAGCGTATGCGCCATCGTATGCGTGTCCGTAAACCCGAATCCGGTCAGTAACGGAACGCGCCGGTCGGCTTTACCGTCCTTATTGGCATCATCCAGAAAGAACATTTCAGAGCCCTGCGCCACGTAGACACCATTTTTGTAAGGCAGAATGCTCATTGGAATGGTAAGACCTTCTGCCCAGACTGCGGTTTTGGCGGGTGTTTTGCCATACAGACCGGAAATGACAATGATTTTGTCTGTCCCTTTCGTTTTCCCCTGGTACAGGTCGAGAATGCGCTTAAAGGCGGGATGGGTTTTCTGGGCATTCTGGTCGTCCATGAGCCTGAGCAGATCATTCCATTGAATGTCCGCAACGGGGTCGAGTGGGTACATTCGGGCCGTTTGGGTCCAGAGCCTGCCCGCGTCGTCGAAAGTAAGGTCGACGGGGTTGACAATGCTATCCCTTTCACTGGCTACGAGTTCGATCACAAACCCCGGTGCCAGCTTGAAACCGGCCAATTCCTGCTCCGGCGTGTATACCCCGGTGCGGGTCGACTGCGTTTTATCTTTTCGCTGACCAAAAGTACTGTCAGGAATCCCTAAAAGTGCCATTGAAATCAGTGCTAACGAAATATTCCTAAGCGTCATATCTTAATGATTTTGTGTTGTTTAGATCAGAAAGGTCATAGTTCAGTAATGACCAGATCCCGGAATTCTACTTTCGCTGCTCCGCCGCTATGGATCTGTACTGCGATAAAGCCCTTTTTCGGGATCTTGGCGTCGGTTTCGAGATAATCGCAGGTTTTGACGCCATTGATATAGAGCTCATGACGGTTTCCCTTGCAGCGGACGATGTAGCTGTTCCAGCCGGTTTCATTCAGAAGGTGGCTCAACGTTTTAAGGTCACCGCCCACGAGTTTACCCCTGCGGTGTTCGTCGTAAATATCACCCCAGTAGCCGGTACCGATATCAGCCTGGTAACCGACTACCTTGCCTTCTTTCACGACCGAGCGATACTGGATCCCGCTGTTGATGAGGCCGGTTTTAGGATCTCCGGTGAGTTTGAACAGGCACCTGAATTCGAAATCCTCGTATTCAGCGGTGGTGAACAGGTAGCGATTGGCGGGTATTTTGCCGACACCGTCGCCGCTCACCAATGCACTATCCACTGCACGCCATTCGCTCATCTCTGCCGGCGCGGTAGTCTTCCATCCCCGGAGCGTTCGGCCGTCAAAAAGGGAAGTGGTTTTGCCTGGTTGCTGGCCCATGGCATCAGGGATACCTGTGACGAACGTGATTAATAGGGGCAAATGTAAAAACAGTCCTTGCCCTGCCATCTGACGATATGATCTCAATTGCTTCCTCATTGCTTTCATACGGATTACCAGCCTTCATTTTGTAATAATGTACCTCCCGACTTGTCTATCTCCGATTGGGGGATCGGGAAAATGTCGTGCTTGCCGTCAACATACTTGAAAAAGTTGCCGCCCCATTGCGGATTGATCTTCACGTCGTTTTGCCAGCGATCCTTTGATCTCAGAAAGCTTCCTGCAATGCCCCATCTACGCAGGTCGTACGCGATTTTGCCTTCAAACGGGAATTCAACCCGGCGCTCGTGGCGGATGGCTTCAAACACCTGTGCTTTGCTGAGGCCGGAGGCCAATGCTGGCATAGCTACCGATGGGCGCGCGCGTACCTTGTTGATGTGGGCGACCGCTCCGGCCGGATCGCCGGTTTCATTCAGCACTTCGGCGTACATCAGCAGCACTTCGGCATAGCGGTAGAGGGCGAAGTTGGCGGAGGTGTGCCATGGATAATTCTGCTCGATTTCCGCGCCCGTCTTGCCGGATATCACCCACTTTTTGATCGCAAAGCCGGTCCCGTTTACGACGTCTTTGAAAACCTGTCCTTCGAAATTGTCGCCTTTACGGAAGATGGAGAAGGTAAGGCGGGGATCTTCTTTCGGTTTGGTTTCATACTCGTTGATCAGATCTTTGGTAGGCCTGATCCACCCCCAGCCGCCGCCGGGCACATAGCCCTCGCCGTTGGGCGCACTGTAAGTCGTCGAAAAATTGCCCAGGTTTTTACCGGTATTGGCTTTGTACTGTATCTCGAAAATGGATTCAGGGTGGTTTTCAACGGAGCCGTCGAACAATGCGGAATACGAATCCAGTAACCTGAACCGACCGGAGTTGATGACCGATTCCAGCAATGGCTTGGCCTTGGCCCATTGTTTTTCCCACAGATAAAGCTCGGCGAGTACAGTTTTGGCCGCATAGGAGGTGGCGCGGCCGAGATTGGCGTCGTCGTAGGAGTCGGGCAGGCTTGATGCTTCGATGAGGTCTTTTTCAACCTGGTCGAAAATCTCCTGCCGCGTGGATTTCGGCACGAGCAACTCGTCAATGCCGAGTGTTTTGGTCACCAATGGGGCATTGCCGTACATTTTAGCCAGCCGCAGCAGCCACCAGCCGCGCAGGAAATAGGCTTCTTTGATCAGGCGTGATTTGACCTTGTCATCCATCGTGATTCCCGGTATTTTCTCCATGGCCTGGTTGCAGCGGTAAACACCCTCATAAATCTGGAACCACTGGTTGGAAAGCTCGCCGTTATTGGGCTGCAATGTATATTGATAGATCTGGTTCCAGGCGACGCCGTCGGGGTGCGGCTCTGCATCCGAACTCTGGATATCGCCCCACATGTCCATTCCGGTGACGTTGCTGCCGCTTCCGCCCGTATGGTAGGCGAGAATGGCGTTGTAGCAGGCCACTACCGCGGCGTTTGCATCATCGGCAGTGGTGTAAAAAGTATTCTGTGAAACGGAGCCGATCGGGTCCAGATCGAGTTTTCCGTTGCAGGCGCAGGTGAGGAAAGCCAGCAGGAAGAAGGTATAGCTATTTTTTTTCATGATAATGACCGTTTACATTCTATGCGGATGTTGTTAAAAACCAAGGTTCAAACCCATGTAAACCGAGCGCGGAATAGGGTAGGCGGTGGCTGTGGTTTCCGGGTCGAAGCCCGGATATTTGGTGAAAGTCAGCAGGTTTTGCGCAGCGATGTAGAGCCTTAATTTACTTAAGCCTGCCTTTTTAATTGCCTTGCCCGAAAAGTCGTAGCCCAGCTGTGCATTTTGCAGACGGACATAATCCTGGCTTCGTACCCAGAAGTCCGAGGATCTTGAATTGTTGTTGGGGTCGCCGCCAATGATGCGAGGGACGTAGTTGCTGGTTCCCGGCCCGGTCCAGCGATCGGCCCACATGATGTTCGTCGATTCCGCAGCGCGTGCGGCGGCAAACCCGCTGGCGAAAATGTTCTGATATCTTCCAAAATCGCCGGTGAGGGAAAGGGTGAGGTCAAAGTTTTTGTATCGTGCCCCCGCATTGAAGCCGATGATCTGTTTGGCCAGGAAATCGCCGATGTAGGTCCGGTCACGGTCGTCGATGACGTTGTCGTTGTTGAGGTCTTTGAACCTGATATCGCCCGGTGCTGCATTGGGTTGGAGCGGTGCACTTTTCACCTCATCCTCGGTCTGGAAAATCCCTTGCTGCACATAACCGTAGAATGCATTGATGCCCTGTCCTTGCGAGGTACGTGTTTCCACGCCTCCCTGACCGCCGCCTGCCTGGATAATGTCCAGTCCCTTGTCGAGCTTCGTAACCTTGTTTTTATTTACGGTCAGGTTAAAGCCGACATTATAGCTCAATTCCTGGTTCAATGCATTGCCGCGGTATTCGACAGTGAACTCCATCCCGCTGTTGCGGACACTGCCGACGTTCTGGTAGGGGTAGGTAGCCATCCCTGAAATGCCCGGCAGCGGCACGCGCACGAGCACGTCGGACGTACGGCGGTCGTAGTAGTCTACAATGAACGAAAGTTTATCCTGAAACAGGTTGAATTCCAATCCGGCACCCGTTGTAGTGGTTTTTTCCCAGGAAATGTTGGGATTGGCCAGGGCCGTTGGAGCGGCACCGGCTACTACATTTTGTGATGAACCGAAATCATAGCTCAGGCCATAGTCGATCATCGATTGGTAGGGGTAGATCCCCACATCCTGGTTGCCGAGCGCTCCATAACCGGCCCGCAGTTTGAGATAGCTGACCGGTCCGAGCCTTCCCGCTGCAAAATCTTCATTGGAAAGCACCCAGCCGGCGGAGAGGGATGGGAACACCCCTGTACGGTTTTCTTTGGCAAACCGGGATGACTGGTCGATCCGGATGCTGGAAGAAAGCAGGTATTTTTCTTTGAACGCATAATTCACGCGCCCAAGGTACGATTGCAGCGCCCATTCGGTGTAGTTGCCCCGCGCCAGGTCGTTAGAAGTAGCCGCATCGAGTACTTGCAGGTTTTCATCATTCCTGCTGAATGTGTTCCTGAATGCCCGTACAAACTCGTAACGTTCATCCTGAAACGTGTAACCGGCCATGAGGTCCAGGTGATGGGAGGTGCCGAACGTCTTGCTGTACGTGAGGATGTTGTCCAGAATGTAATTTTTGGTACTTCTCAATTCCCGGTTCAGCGTAGCGATACCGTTCGAGTTGCCGAGTCCGAAGTTGTAGGAAGGTACGAAGTTCTTGATATCGAGGTTGATATATTCCGCGCCGACGCTGGTCTTGAATTTCAATCCGGGCAGGATCTCATATTCCGCGAAGAGATTGCCGAGCAGGCCCAGCCGGTTTTCACGGTTGTTTCTTTCGTAGGCGTACACGAGCGGGGCCGTCATGGTAGTGGGCTGGCCCGCGCGGTCGGCGATGCCGTAGCTGCCGTCTTCTTTGTAGGGCACAACATTAGGCGCGTAGATCAGCGATGCATTCACTGCTCCCTGCGGATCGCCCTGTTTCAATGCGCCGTAACTGAAACCGAAACTGCTGCTGAGTTTGAGCCCTTTTAACGGTTTGATATCGTTATTGACACGGAAATTGGCGCGGCTGTATTTGGAGTTGATCACGATCCCGTCGCCTTTATAGTAGCTCATGGTAATGGCATGGAGGTTTTTTTCGGTGCCGCCGCTGAGGGAAAGCGAATAGTTTTGTTTGCCCCCGGTCCTGAAAATCTCGTCCTGCCAGTTGGTGCCTTTTCCAAGCGAAGCCGGATTGGCATAGGGCGCTTCCTTGCCCTGGTTGACATAAAAATCATTAACCATCGAACCATAGGTTGCGGCATCTACCGTACCGATTTTGCTGATCACCTTGTCGAAGCTGTAAAAGGATTGAAAGCTGATCACTTCCTTGCCTGTATTCCCTCTTTTGGTGGTAACCAGTACCACTCCGTTGGCGCCCCTTGAACCATAGATCGCTGCGGAGGAAGCGTCTTTCAAAACGGTTACCGATTCGATGCTGTTGGGGTCGAGGTCGGTGAGTCCGCCATTGGTGATAATGCCGTCGATGACCACCAATGGGGAGGCGGAAGCGCCAAAGCTTCCCATTCCACGGATCCTTATCTCGGCACCGGCCCCTGGGTTGCCATTGACCTGGCGCACGGTCAGCCCGGCCATTTTGCCTTGCAATGCCTGGCTCAATGTAGGCACTGCCTGATTTTCGGTTTGCTTGCTGGTTACAGTTCCTACTGCGCCGGTCAGGTCGGTTTTCTTAATCGTACCGTAGCCGATCACGATCACCTCATTGAGCGCCTTGATGTCCCCGATCAGCTTGATGTTGATCTCGCTTTGATTACTGACCTGCAATTCCTGGCTGATGTAGCCTACGAAGCTGTATATCAGGATCGCATCCGGCCCGTCGACTTCCATGCTGTACCGCCCCTGGACGTCGGTGGTGGTGCCGGTTTGGGTACCCTTGATCAATATACTTACGCCGGGAAGCGCTTCTCCCTGGCCATCGGTAACCCGCCCGTTAACCGTTTGCCGAGCTTCCGGTTTCTTCTCGGGAACAGCCGGCGAATCGTCTTTGCCCTTACTTTCTTTCCTGAGCACGATGCTTTTGTTGAATATTTTGTAGGAAAGGGGCAGGTCTTTGAGCAACAGATTAAGCGTCTGTTGAATGGACGCATTGCGGATCTGCAAATTCACTTTCTGGCCTTTGGGCATATCGAGCTTGTCGTACAGGAAGAGGTAGTCGGTTTGCTTCTCGATGGCCGATAGCGCCGTTTCGAGCGGAATGTTCTTCTCGTCGAGGGTGATCTTCTGGCTGAACCCGTCGGCCGAAACCTGCGAGAGTGTTGCCAGAAGGAGAAACGTGAGCAGTTTCATTGTCAGGATCAGTTTCGGAGGTATGGATACACGAGGGCACCCCCGGCTCCGGAGTAAGTGGATTAATTCCATATATTTGTAAGGTTTGGGTAAAATGAACAATGACTTTCTTGACGGAAGCGTAGTGCATAGCCCGGACGTTCACAGGGGAGATGTTCGCAGCATTTTCCCTGTTTTATTATCCGTTTATCTATGCCGGTGAATGGCAGGGCGGAGATTTTCCTGTGTATTTCATGTTTTTAGAAGATGTGGGTTCAGGAATTACAGTGTTAACGTATGTGTATATACGAATCTACATGGAGATCATTACTTTGTTGTTTTCGATTTTGCTGTTGACTCCGGCATAGCGCAGCATGTTAAGCAATTCGGAGATGTTGACGTTCCTGGATACTTTTCCTGTGAACTGCCGCTTTGGAATTTTACCCTGGTACACCACCTCGATATCATACCAGCGCGAGGCATCCCGCATGATCTCCCTGATCCCCGAATCCCGGAAGTAAAACAGGCCCTGCTTCCATGCGGTTTCGCGTTCGGTGTCCACGACTGCCATCGCGATCGTTCCGTTTGAAGAGATAGATCCCTGCTGCCCGGGTACCAGCATTCGGGAATTGCCGGTACTTCTAAGTCTGACGGAACCTTCCACCAGCGTCGTTTTCGTGGTCTTTTCTTCGGGATAGGCCATGATATTGAAACTCGTGCCCAGGACTTCCACTTCGGAATCGCCGAACCGGACTTTGAAAGGTCTCTTTTTGTCCTTGGTAACTTCAAAATAAACCTCTCCCGTGATCTCGACTTTCCGTTCTGCGGCCGCGAAAAGTGCAGGGAATTTAATGGACGACGAGGCATTCAGCCACACTTTACTGCCGTCGGGCAGGATGAGCTGATACTGTCCTCCTTTGGGTGTGGATAATGTATTTCGTTGAAAATCAGCACTCGATAGCACATTTTCGGCGCTGACCGTAAGTTGTCCCTCGTTGGTCTTCGTGATTTCGGCAGATCCGACTTTTGCCAGCACACCCGTATGCGCGCTGTCCAGTACAAAACTGGCGCCATTGGCCAGGGTCAGTAAGGCGCGGTTGCCGCCAGGAGCGACATCGTTGATGACCCGGGGCATTTCGGCGACCTGAGGCAGCGGCATGGGACGGTGCCTGTATTGGTAAAAAAGGAACGCGCCGACGGCCAGGATCACAGCAGCCGCAGCGTAACGCCACCAGCGTAGCCGGTATGTCGCCCGGATGGGCAGTTCCTGTTCTGTTTCGTAAAGAATGGCGTGCAGCATGCCGTCACTTTCAGCTTCGGAAAACTGTTTTTCATCCGCATTCAGGTGGTCCCAGGCGAGCCGGAGCGCGTTGGCGAGGCCTTCGTCACTTTTTGAAAAACGGATGAGGTCCAGCAGTTCGTTTGTTTCTGCCGGGGTTGCAATGCCCGCATAGTAACGCCTGAACAACAAGGAAAGCCTCTCTGGAGATGTCGCCATCGCACCAACGGTTTAGTCAAGCTGAAAAAATCAGAATCTTGAATGCAAGACGAAAGAAGCAGGGAAAAAGGGGGTATTACTTTTTGGATTTTTTCAAATAAAAATTGAAATTATTAATAATGCATTGATAATTAGCTTCTTGCGAATATAGTTGCTGATCGACTCGGACGAAAGTTGCAGGTATTTCTTTACTGTTTCACGGGAAAGGCTCAAACGACTTGCGATTTCGGTGTATTTCAGTCGTTCATGGCGGCTGAGGAGGTACACCTGGCGTTGCTGAGGGGGAAGGTGGTCGATGGCTTCGTCGATGAGGAGGTACCTGGCATTTTCTTCGGCATTGTCGTCATGCTGCACATCCATTGAATTTTCCAGAAGCGTAATGCGGTTCTTTTCCAGCGCCATTTTTCTCAAATGCGTCAGCGCCTGGTTTTTGGAGGCCGCAAAGAGGTATGCCTTAAAGTTGACGATATCGGTTAGTGTCTCGCGGTTGATCCAGATTTTGAGAAACACATCCTGGGTTATTTCCTGCGCGAGCTCACGCGACTGCGTGACCCTGTAAATGTGCGCGCCGAGCCGGTGGTGATACCGGTTGAAAATGATCCTGAAAGCCTGTTCGTCACCAACTGCAATGCGGTGCAGCAACGTGACGTCTTCATGTAGCAATGATGTTTCAGACATCGTCAGGAAGATAAGGTCTCGAAATAATGCGGTTAGCCAGCCTCCCGGGATGGGGAGACCATTGCGGCAAATGTATGATAAATTAATTGAATAGGAAATATCTGATAAAAAAAGCGATTATTTTGGGTGGGATTGGTGGTTAATACGAAATTCGTTAAAAGGGGATCGTCGGCAGACCACTCAATCGTATTTCAACCGGATAGACCGGATCTGGCCTGTTCCGGTGCCATTCCCCGATACATTTACGCCTATGCGCGGGGCGCGGTCCCAACGGGGCAGCCACGGGGCTTCCAGGTGTACGGGAGTGGCGAGAGAATCGATTTTTTGCCGGGCGACATTCCAGCTGAACTCGAAAAATTGCCCAAACCTGGTTTTTACCTGCAATTCAACATCCTGGTATCTGTCGGGAATCTCCTGCGTTTTTAAAGTTTCCTTTTTGCCTTCTCTTAAAGACCATAGCTCGATAATATGTCCTTTCACTCCCAAGCCAATGGCATTGTCGGCGTCGCCGTAGATGATGATGTGCTGGGCAAGGTCTGGTGAGGCAGTCATTTCGGCTGAAAAGGTGTAGCTGCCTTTTTTTGCCACGAGCCCCAGGAAATTGCCGGTCAGGGCCGGATTTTCGTTCGAGATGCGCAATGCGCTTCTTTCGATGTTGTAGTCAGGCTTTTTAAACCGGGCATCGAAGACCCACGGCAGCCGCAATGTGTCACGGTCGTAATTAGCGTACAGATCCGAACTGGAAATGGATGTAGCAGCAACCGGCGCTTCGGCCTGTGCAGGCGTCGTTTTGCCATATCTGAAAGACGGCCATTGCGATGCTGCGTCCCAGACCAGCTCGCTCAGCACGCCTTGTCGCCCCAGGAAGTTGAAATCGGCGGCATTGTAGGCGTGGTGCAAATAAAAATAGCGCTTGTCGGGGGTGACGACCACGGTGCCGTGGCCGGGGCATTTCCAGGTTTCATCGCCAAACAATACCGGGTTACCGGCATATTTTTCCCACGGTCCCTGGATTTTTTCTGCCCGGGCGAGGCCTACCTGGTAATTGCAGTTGACGCCGCAGCACGCATTGCCGGAATAGAGCATGTACCAGTATTTTCCTCTTTTGAATATCGCCTGGCCTTCAGCACCGCCGCCTTCCCAGTTGCCGGCCTCGGCTTTGATCATGGAGAATGCCTTTCCGGTCACTTTCAAGCCGTCGGCGCTGAGTTCCGCACCCAGAATCTCGATTTCCTTGCCTTTGTCGAGACCATATGCTTTCCAGGTAAGATATAGTTTTCCATTATCCTCCATTACGTACGCATCGATCGCTTCGTTGGTCCATTCCAGCAATAAGCCGTGATCTTTAAAGCCTTTCCGTAGATCGGTCGTACTGGCTACGCCGATGAATGATTTCTGGTCGGACCGGCGTCTGGCGGTGTAGTAGACGTAAAAGGTGCCGTTCCTGAAAAATAATTCGGGCGCCCAGTAGCTTCCCATCGTCCAGGCAGGCAGTTTTTCGAACACCGGGCCTACATACTCCCATTCCACCAGGTTTTTGGATGTGTAAACCGGATACGCAGGCCCCCATTCCGAAGAGGTCCCTGCGGCATAGTAGGTGTCGCCAACACGTATCACCGAAGGGTCGGCAAAGTCCCCGGCGATGACCGGGTTACGGTAGGTAACCATGGGCCGTTTCGGTAATTGCTGAGCAAAGGTTTGCAGGGTGAAAAGCAACAGGCAGACAAGTATTAAACGCATGTGGACGACGTTTTTTGTAATGGTTTCGAATGTAAGATATCAATTTTGTATCAATCAGTGCCGGAAGCACCGTGAGTTGAACTGCGTTCATGCAGTATGCCGGCAAGATCTCCGAGCTGTTTCAGTTTAAAATCAAGCTCCTTGCTCCATGGCAGTCCAATGCACAGCCTCATGCAATTCCGGAACTGGTCTTGCAATGTAAACATGCGGCCGGGTGCAATGCTGATGTTCTTTTTCATAGCCAGTTCGTACAGCTCCGCCGTGTCGATGTTCTTTGCGAATTCTACCCATAATGCCAATCCGCCCTGTGGTCGGCTGGTTCTGGTCCCCTCGGGGAAATAGTCGGCAATGGCACGCGTATAGTGCTGATAGTTATCTTGCAGGGACCGGCGAAGCTGATGGAGATGGTTTTCATACCTTCCCGTCAGAAGAAAGTTGCCAACCGCTTCGTGAACGAGCGAGGTCGTGGAAATGGCATGCACCAGTTTCAGTTTCAGGATCTGCTCCTTGTATTTGCCGGGCGCGATCCAGCCAACTCGAAATCCGGGCGCAAGTGTTTTTGAAACCGACCCGCACCACAACACATTCCCTTCCTGATCGAACGCCTTACAGCATTGGGGACGCCTGGTTCCAAAGTAGAGGTCGCCATATATATCGTCCTCGATAATGGGGATATGATGCGCAGCTAAAAGTCGGACTATCCGTTCTTTCGTGTCGTCGGGGATACAGCTGCCGAGCGGAGTGTTGAAGTTCGGGACCAGCAGGCAGACGTCAATGTCCGGGATGGCCCTGGCAAGCGCATCGGCATCGACACCGGTGACCGGGTGTGTCGCCAGTTCCAGCACCTTCAACCCCAGGCTTACGATGAGTTGCAGTATCCCTGGGAAACAGGGGCTTTCCACGGCGACCGTATCGCCGGGTTCGGTTAATGCCATGAGACAGAAAGACAACGCGTTCATCCCACCCGTGGTTGTGATGAGGTCGTCTTCCGTCAGGTTTCCTCCCCAGGATAGGGACCGCACCGCGATCATCCTTCTGAGTTTAGCATTACCCTGCAAGGATTCATACTCGATCCCACCGGCTCTCAATCCCTGCATGGCGAGTGTTACCTCCTTTTTTAGTTTCGCTTTTGGTAAAAGGTCTCCCGAAGGTACACCGATGGAGAAAAGCGTGAGATCGTCCCGTCCCATATTGGCATACACCCTGCTGATCAATTCATTAGGTTCCTGATGATGGGCCACCAGCGAAGGCCTGCTCGATGCAGGCAGCGGAAGTTTCAGGTAAGCAGGCTGACTCACAAAGTAGCCCGATTGTGGTTTGGAATGGATCAACGACTGTGCTTCCAGTTCCAAAAACACCCTTTTTGCCGTGTTCATGCCCACTCCGTGCAGTTGGCATAGCATTCTCACCGACGGAAGCCGGTCACCCGTCTTCAGAACGCCAGTCCGGATCTGGGTAGCAATGTGATTGGCGATGCCGTGGTACAGATAATCCTTTCCCATGACACAAATATAACTGTGTCCATAGTTCTAATCAAAACTGGTACTGTGTTTGTTTTTCAGGACTGCATACTTTTGAGACCTCAAAAAACCTTACAGGCATGCGTGATCAATCAATTTCTTACAAGCTCCCGGGCAATGCGACGGCCGGCTGGATCAACGGGTTCGTCGGCGTGCTGATTTTCAGCGGTTCGCTACCTGCCACCCGGATGGCCGTGGCCGACCTGTCCCCATTTTTCCTGACCGTAGCACGTGCGACGATCGCGGGTGTGCTGGCTATGGGCGTGTTACTGATTTTTAGGGAAAAGCGCCCTGCACGTGAGCAGCTTTTACCGTTAGCGATTGTTGCGCTGGGGGTAGTTATCGGTTTTCCGTTGCTGAGCGCATTGGCATTGCAGTATATTACGTCGGCACATTCGATAGTGTTTACCGGGATGCTGCCATTAGCCACCGCGATCTTCGGAGTGTTTCGCGGGAATGAGCGGCCCAAACCGGCTTTTTGGGTGTTTTCGCTGGCCGGGAGCACCCTGGTGGCAGGTTATGCGGCCATGCAGGGTTTTTCGGCATCACCCATCGGCGATGTCCTGATGCTGCTGGCAATACTGCTATGCGGGCTGGGGTATGCCGAGGGAGCCCGGCTTTCCAAAGTGCTGGGCGGCTGGCAGGTGATCTCCTGGGCGTTGGTGCTCGCATTACCGGTCATGGCGCCGCTTGCATGGTTTCTTCTTCCTGCCGGTATTTCAAAAGTAAGTACATCGGGCTGGATGGGCCTTGGTTATGTATCGCTTTTCAGCATGTTCCTTGGTTTTGTGTTCTGGTACCGCGGGCTCGCCCAGGGAGGTATCGCGGCGGTGGGGCAGCTGCAATTGCTGCAACCTTTTTTCGGATTTCTTCTGGCTGCTTCGCTGCTGCATGAGCAGGTGAGCGCGGGGATGTGGGGCGTTACGGCGGGTGTGATCGCGTGCGTGGCCGGGTCCAGGAAATTCTCCCGTTGAGCACCAGGGTGTTGAAGCGGTTATGAGGGCAAAAATTGGCCGAATCGCGGTTTTGGGCTATTTTTGTATATGAATGAATCCATTATACTCCCCGTTCCATACCTTGGTATTACGCATGAATTTCCGCTCGAACTGGTTACATTGGGCTACACCTACCAGCTTCACATCCAGGTTGAGGGACGGACGCTTATCTTCGAAAAGGACGAAGACCGTGAATACCGGGTGATTGATGCTTCCGGAGATGCAAGCCATATCGATAAAGGGCTGATCAATGCCATTATTGCAACCCTGGATTCACTTTGAACAGGCAAACAAGTAACATTGTTTGGCATACTGGATTGCCGCCATCAGGTTGCCAGCGGGATTTTAATGTAAAAAGAGGTCCCCTCGCCAGCGCGCGTGACGAATGTGAGCTCACCTCCGAAGGCTTCGGTATATTTTTTCGACAACGCCAGTCCCAGGCCGCCGGAGCGTGAGGTATTCCTGGATGGGTTTTCCCAGCTTTCGATGATTTCCCTCCGGGCGGCTTCCGGAATCCCCGGCCCGCTGTCGGCAATGCAAAAAACATGAAGCCCACCCGGTTGCAGCTCATAGGACAGACGAATGGCTGCCCCTGCTTTTGAAAACTTGATTGCGTTGTTGATCAGGTTGCGGATAATGATCGTAAACAGGTGAGGGTTGCCCCGTAGCCGGAGGCCGTCGGGAAGACAGACGCTGAAATCCTGTCCTTTGGCTTTTGCAATGTCGCTGTATACGTTCAGTGTGTTTTCGATCGCATCCCGGATATCAAAGTGCCTGGCGAAGTCGGACCGCTGGATATCGGATTTGGTCATATCGAGCAGGTTCATCAGCAGATTTTGTGTATTGACAATGGACTGGCGGATTTCGCTTTCCAGCATCCGGCGCTCATCCGGTGTTATGTCATAGTTCCCGACGATATCCAGGTATTTTTTAAGTGATACCAGCGGCGTATGATAGTCGTGGGAGATGACGGAAATCAGTCTGGCCTTTTCTTCATTCAGTTCATCAAGCATCATCGCCCGCTCCTCGGCTTTTTCCTTTTCGGTGCTGTAATTTCTGATAATGAAGCCCAGCCCGATCAGGAACAGCACAATAGAGACCGTGTAGGTCGATGCAATGTCGATAAAATGTTCTTTCCGGTTTGTGTAGGTGCCCAATACGAATGTGGGGTCGTTGTACTCAATAGCGAGCAATGCACCTACGAAACTGAGGTTTATCACCGTCAGGATCACATACTGCCTTCGTGAGGCTATCGCGAGGGACAGAAAATATACGAGGCAGTACGAGAGCAGGGTTGAGCCGGTTATACCCGATGTCAGCCGGTAACTTACCACGAAGAAGCAGTGGAAAAGCAGAGAGTAGATGCCAGACGACAAGGCCGTCCGGTTTTTTATCCTCGACAGGTAGTAGAGAGACAGCTGAAGGGGTATCAGTGCCATTGTGATCAGGGCATAGGACGTCATGCCTACGGCTATGCTGAAAATCAGGACGTACAGCATCACTGCTATCGTGGCGATGCAGGTAAAATGATAAATGCGGCTTTGCAACGTAAACTTATCCTGGTCACCTAGCAGGCTATGCCAATATCTCTGCAACCTGGGGAAAAAAGAAAAATTCAAATTCGGGTCGTTTTAGCAGGCAATCAACAGCGGTTAAGAAGACAAAAGTGGGGCGCTTTTTCGTGTATTAAAAGTTGAATGCAGTTTTACGGGATTTTTGCCCGGCCATTTCCAACGGTTGCGCCTTAATATGACTCTTTTGGTAAAACACTGGCTTATGAACAGATATCTGCTATTGCTTCTGACGATTCTCGCTCTGACCGACTGTAAAGACAAAAAGGATCCCGGGCCGCTCCCCGAATTGCAGGAGCTGGTTGGGAAATGGCGGCTGGTGGGCTACGAACATGTCAATGGCGATACGGTAATGAAGGAAAGTGTACGGAAAGAAAATAGTCAGCTCGTCCAATTTCGCTATGACGGGATATTGCTGAACGAGCTGGGCCAGAGCTCGTGCTGCTCGCCATCGTCTTACCTGTTGAATGGCCAGGTATTCGATATCAAAACCATAGGCGCGGCACCGCCGACCAGTCAGCAGTGCTACCTGGTACTCTGCGGCACATGCCCGCAATGGCAGCTCACATTACAGGGCGATAGCCTTGCTGTACAGGTTTGCACCGACAGCAAAATGATGTACTTGCGGGAGAATTAGCCCGGATTGTTTCCTGATTGTATTTCTCTTTCTTCAAAATCACCGGATCAGGGCTCGCAACATCTGCGGGCCCTGCGTTTTTTGCTGGGGTTTCGCGGGGTGTCAGCTATGGTATTTTTTGCCAACTGTAAACCACCATTTACAAAAATAATGCAGCTAAGTTACCGCAGGATCATTGAACGGTTGCCACTTGGTCATCGGATTATGAAAACTGCGTCAAGCCGGTAAATATTTGGGAAAGAGCTCGCGGATTTGATCAGGGCTTCCTCCTCTAAGTAAAAGAACTATTTGCGGAGTATTAGGCAGTCGGGCGGCCTAAGGGTTTTCTAAGTATAATTCAGAACACACTTTTACTTACTTAATCAATTCAATTATGAACACACTTTTTATCAGATTAAGATTTATCCTGTTCCTGCTGGTATTGCTTGCGTTTGGCAGGCTTTCTGCGCAGCCCGCATTCCCACCGACTGCGGATGGATCGTGTAATAACTGTGTCCCCGGGGGATATTCAAAACTGGACCCCAGTTATCAGCCTGCGGTGTCAAGCCCAACAGACTGGGGAGAGCTTCAGGGAAAATGGACCAACAGCACGGAACAACCGATCACTTTGCCCGATCCCCCCTCAGAGTATTCCCATAATCTGGGTTATATTACTCATCATTTTGTAAGCCTGTTTAGTCAGAATAATGTCCAGGGGAATATACAGGAAGCCATTTCAACGACAGCGAGTGGATTTAAGGTGGGTCAGGAATATTCTCTTGTATATGCTGTACTATCTTCCCGGTTAAAGCCTACCACTTTTGGAAAGTCAGCTAAGGTAACCATCAGTACACCCGGGCAACCGTCGGTATTGGTCGGTGAGCAGGAAACCGTGTTTGGCTTGCAGCCGACTCCTTACAATACCTGGATTACCAGGACATTTACTTTTACGGCGACGGCCAGCACGCTGGTGTTCAAGTTATCTGCCGGGCAAATGGATCCAAATAAATTGGGGTTTGTCAATTTTGATATCGACAACTTTCCTTTTCCATGCGCGTCCACAGTAACCGGTGAAGTTCCACTAAGCCAGACTGACGTGAATATTTTCTGCCCTAATACTAGTTTTGACCTGAATACGCTTGTCAATCTTCCACCTGCGGGAATTGAAAACAAATGGTTCACCAGTTCGGGGCATGCAACGGGGACAGAAGTTGCCAATCCGGGCCAGGCAGCAGCCGGCACATATTATGTATTTCAATACAATCCTGTTTATGAATGTTATAATAGACAGTTGAATCAGACATCAGTAAAAGTGGCGGATAATCCACAAGTTCAGTTGAATGCGTCTGTTGCAACCAATGCCTGTCCGGAAACTAACGTTTCACTGGGGACATATGTGGTTTACCCGTTACCCGCAGGGCATGTCGTCAGATGGTTCAACAATGCAAATCATTCGGGTGCAGCACTTGACCCGCTGATTGCCGGTTCACAAAGCGGGACTTATTATCCGTTCTTATTTAACACATCCTCTC
Source organism: uncultured Dyadobacter sp. (assembly GCF_946482605.1). The sequence goes on from NZ_CAMLSE010000001.1 coordinate 625,059, forward strand.
AATGTTACAGTACGATTACAGCAACGAATTCGTTAAGCGTTATTATTAATACACCGTGTTGTAAGGCTGGCAACGAGCAAGTAAAACTGACATCAAATAGTTTTGTATTATCCTGCGGACAAACAGCCAATCTCAACAATTTTATCGCGGGAAATAACAACTTTCAACCTGGTACGTCGGTCGAGTGGTTTACAACTTCCTATCACGATGTTAACACCCAGGTTGCAGATCCTACTGCCGTGGTGACGGGAACCTATTACGCATTTGTACACGATCCTGCGGCAAACTGCTATAATGTTACCACTTCAACAGCCAAGGTCATCGTGTCCGGTATCAACGGAACGCAGGTTCAACTGGATACAGATACGCTTGTCAATGCCTGCCCTTCCCAGACTGTTAACCTGCATTCTGCATACAGCGGAAACACACCTCCTGGATATCAGGTAGTCTTTTATAGTACTCCTAATCACGCAAATGGAACACTTGTTTCTGCTAATGTAAGTACAATGGGCACGTACTATGCGTTTCTGTTTAACACTAACACGGGATGTTTCAATACAGATAACTCTACAGCGACAGTGGAGGTGGTCATAGTAGATTGTTCGATTTGCCCGGCCACGGGGACCAAGCAGGTGACGCTCACCGATAACGCGCTTGAGAATAACTGCCCCAAGTCTTTCACTGTGAATTTGAATTCGGTGATTGGTGGTATAGTTCCTGGCGGCCTCGAAGTAGTGTGGTTTGATAATGCTTATCGATTTGGCTCTAAGATCGCCAATCCATTTGCAGTAGGTGTAAGTGGCACTTATTATGCTTTCCTGCACGATATAAATGGCGATTGCTATAACACCGGGTGGTCTACCTCGTACGTGGTAGTGACTATTACCAGCCCTTGTCCGAAGATTTGTAACGCGGGATCTGCGCAGGTTGCATTAACCCAGGGAGGCATAAGCAATACTTGTCCTAGTGACTTGGTCGATATCAACACTGTGCTGGTGAGCGGCCCTCCGGCAAATACAGTTTACCAATGGTTTACGGATCCTAATCATAATCCGGGAAATCTCGTCGCAGACCCCAACCACGTATCTACCGGCACCTATTACGCATTTATTTATGATGCGACAAACAACTGCTACAATACCGACAATTCGACGTCGAAGGTATCAGTCATAATTAATGAATGTAAAGTCTTTACAGACCTCACCATCAGGCTGCAAGGTGCAATGGATGGTAATTCGGGTATCATGCATACTAATTTACATCAATCTGGTCTCTTGCCTTTGACAGACCCATACGGACTTGGAGTAACACGCCCCAATAACGCATTCCCTCTCCTTGTAGACTGGGTTAAGGTCGAGATTCGGAGCGCTGCGGATCCTTCCATTGTTTTGGGTGAAGCGGTGGGACTATTGAAGCCGGACGGCAACATACAGGGTATTGGTGGGGCAGCTTATCCTAGTTTTGCGCCGCAGTTCGAACCCATTCAGATCGTGGTAAAACATCGCAATCATTTGCCCATCATGAGTAATGTCATAAATTCATTTACAACCGGAAATATTTTCTACAATTTCACGGACGCCTTAGGGCAGGCATACAACGATGGCTCTGCACCTCCCCAGATGATTTCGGTTACGGGGGCTTGGTGCATGCCCGCAGGCGATCTGAACGCTACCAATACCATTACCAGTGATGACCGCGACCTGATGCTGGATGCTTTCCACGGTGGCGTGATGGACCAATACGTAAAAGAGGATTTGAATATGGACGGCTCCGTCGATGACGTTGATGTATCCTATTTCAATACGAACTTCTATCAAGCCTTGTATTCAATTATTACCAAATACTAGCCTGGTTCAGTGATGAGGGTCGTGGCCTCCGTGCCGCGGCCCAATTCAAAAGATCCTAACCGAAAATTTGAGAATTTAAATTAACAGATATTCATATGAAATGGTTAATTAAAACATTGACGCTGCTCGGTATTGCGGGAGCAATGTGTGAGAATAGTGCAGCACAAACAATCATCGTAGATTTTGCCAACAAAAAAGTCAGCCCGGACGGACTAACGTGGACTTTCGACCTCGTAGCCAAAGGGTCGGCCACCAACAACCCGGTGTACGATGGGCCCGACAATGATAACTGGCAGGCGATCAACCTGAGACTGGATATCGAAGTTCCAGCCGGTGTTGTGGTGACCGGCGGCTCCGGGGTCGCTGATCCCGCCCATGCCAACCGTGCCGGTGTACAACCCGCAGTGCCGGGAGCCCCCGGGCTTAATAGAGCAGAGGTTGGATTCACGGTGACGCGTGATAGCCAGGGAGACGTCATTACAAGCGATTTTGAGAAGCTCGCGACTTTTACGGTAACTTTTTCGGGAGCCGTGTCTCCTGCAAACAAAATTTTCCCACGAGGATCTTTAACCAAAATGGGAAGTTCATGGACTAACGTAGCTGGCCAGGTCCGTCGCCCCATTATGGTGGAGGGCACGCAGATGACCGATGTGAATGTGACCCTGCCAGTCTCTCTCGTTCGCTTTGATGCAAAAAAAGAGGGCAGAGCTGTACTTCTCACCTGGCAGACTTCCGATGAAATCAATAGTGAGCGCTTCGACGTAGAAAGAAGCCAGGACGGCAAAAAATGGGAGACTATCGCCACGGTAAAAGCAGCAGGAGAGAGCAAGACTATCCGGACGTATTCAGCAACCGACCAGGATCCTTTTCAAACAGAGAACCTGTATCGGCTGCATATGATTGACCAGGATGGAACAAGTGCGTATAGTGCAATGCGTAATGTTCAGTTCGAGTACAATGGAGTCGCCTTATTCCCTAACCCGGCCAGCGAATATCTGATTGCCGATGCAAATGTTCTGGCGAAATTGAAATCAATCGAGTTGTTCGATGGGAGGGGCCGGCGAGTTTATAGTTCGGGTAATAGGCCAAAGGAAAGAATTATCGTAAGCGGATTCACAGCGGGAGTTTATACTGCAAGGATCCTTACAAAAAATGGCGAAGTGGTGAACCAAAAAATTGTGATCACAAAATGAGAGGTCTGGCAGGATCCCAGATCAGCTCTTGATCGTACGGAAAATTGCGTTTGATTTGCCTGTCCGCTATCGAAATACCTACGTATCAGATGGCACCGTGTATCGGCAGGGTTTAGTGTGTAACAGTAGATTCCGGGTACCCGATTGGGAACCCGGAATTTTGTTTTAATGCTCCGGAGCTGCCCTCACCAGCAAACCCGGTGAATGTCCGAACTGATTTTTAAAGGCATACGAGAAATGCGACAGGTTTTCGAAACCCGCTTCGAGAAACACATCGATAGGCTTGCGCTGTTTTTCCATGATCTCATAATAGGCGAGATCAAGCCTTTTAGCAGTCAGCCATTTCTGAGGAGTTGTATTGAAGAGTTTCTTGAAATCCCTTCTGAAACTCGCTATACTACGGCCGCTAAGGTACGCAAACCGGTCGACCGGCAGATTGAACATATAATGCCGCTCCATAAAATCGGTCAGGTTGATCTTCCCCGGTTCATCGAAATCGGCCAGAACACCGTCGACATCGCGGTCGATCGACCTTAGTATGCTGATCGCTTCCTCTATTTTGATCGCCGCGATCTCCGTCGGCAAAGCATCACCCAGGTCAAAATACGGGATCAGCGAAGCCAGGCAGCTTTCCAGTAAAGGATGGTTGCGAAAACTGAAAATACGGGGCGTTACCCGTATCCGCATGGTAGATTTGTGCCTTGAATAAAACGCACGCAACGTCTCGCGAGTCAGGTGCATCGCTACGGCTTTGTGCGGCCGGCCCTCTTTGGGATAGTTGATGACGGTTGCCAGTTGGTTTCGTGGAATCAGAAAGATATCGCCGGCATTGAAGGTGTGAACCGCGCTGGCCTGAATGATTTTTGTTTCACCAGATATAAACCAGACGAGCATATGATGCTCGAACATCACCTCCGCTTTGAACTGCCTGCCATTAAATTCCGACAATTTGATATCGGGTGTAATGTATTTTGTCTCGAATTCCATGGATGCGGCTGTTTGTAATCAATTTGCGGGAAATGGCACAGCGGTCATTTCTTCACTCAATGTCCACAATTTTACCGCATTTTCCGCATCCAGAGAATAAGGTCTGACACCCCGCAGCGTCGACGGATCATCATATTGGTGCACTATTTGACCATGATCGATCTCAGCGACATCACAATCTTCACAATAAACACCTCCAATTCCGTCAAGCATCGGACTTGTGGCGCACCAAACACTCGTTGCAGCCCCCTGATCCGGGTTTTTTAGTCGGGCTGCTACTTCGGGGAGCAGGTGGCCGTCCGCATCATGGGTGCCCATCTGCTGGAACAATTCCATAGGTGCGACCCTGCCGAGGTCTGTTCCTATCACCGATCCGGGATGCACCGAAAATGCCCGCACACCATGGTTGAGACCACGATGATCCAGCTCGACGGCAAAGAGATTGTTGGCGGATTTGGACCGGCCGTATCCCTGAAGCGTTTCATATTCCCGCTGGGTAAAATTCGGGTCCTGGAAATCGAACGGGCTGATCTGGTGCCCGAATGATGAAACATTGATCACGCGCGCACCACGGTTTTTCAAAGCAGGCCAGAGACGTGCGGTCAGTTGAAAGTGACCCAAATGGTTGGTAGCCAGCTGTGATTCGTAACCGCGGGAATCACGCCGGAGCGGTACCCACATAATACCCGCATTATTGACCAGGATATCCAGCCTATGGTGCGTTGACAAAAAACGGGAAGCGAATGCATCGATTGAGGTGCTATCCATCAGATCCATTTCTTCGATATGCACCCGGTCCAAACCGACGAGATTTTGGGCGGCCTTGCGCACATCACGAGCCGGCACTACTACGGTGGCGCCGGCTTGAATAAACGTTTTTGTCGTTTCCAGGCCAATGCCTGCGTAGCCGCCCGTGACAATAATTGTCTGGCCCGTCAGGTCGATTCCACTGATCACGTCATGAACGGTCGAGCCCGCATTGAAGCCCGAATGGAGTGGGCTTTGCAGAGCCCCGTTGCGATTGTCTTTATTCATTTTTTTGCTGTTTATTTCTGATACAAAGCTAGGAATGGAGGATGCGACGCCGGTTTGTTTAAAACGTCAAATTACTTTGTTCAAAACGTCATTGCGCAGATTTCCACAGAGGCCCGATAGCTGCTTAACCCGTAGATATCTCATCTGTACCACATGCACATTCCCCGGTAATAGCGTTCTCCCCTGATCGTTAACGGCATGGTAAAACAGGGAGCCCGACGTCATAAGGTCGATGCGCTAAAATTTCAAAAATCAATCTGGAATGAATGTGAATTTGTCTAAAAGAGCCGTTTTGTGGCTGATAGTCTGGATGTCGTGCTCCATTTACGCTCCGTCCGGTTTTGGCCAATGGGGGCCGCCGTTTGCGAACAGCTGGATCGGCTATGGCAAAGCGTATGTCAAGATTACCATCAGTGAAAATGGTTTATACCATCTTTCATTTGCCGCGCTTCCGAAAGACTTTGATGTGACCCATCTGGAATTACTGCAGCTCTGGCATCGGGGACGGGAGGTGGCTATTATCTCTGTTGAAAAAACCGGCCTTACGTTTTATGCCCAAAAAAATGACGGTGCTACGGATTCGCTACTCTACCGGCCTGCGAAGTCCAGAATGAACCCCTATTACAGCCTTTTTTCGGATGAAAGCGCTTACTTCTTGACGATCGCCGAGCAGCCGGGTAAACGGGCCGGCTCTGTCAACCAAATGCCCGATGCAAAGCTGCCGGTAACCAATGCTCATGAGCAGACGGACGTTACCACTTTTTTTTCCGATTATTCCCTGAGTACGGCCAAACCTGTTCGCGCTCATTTTTTTAACAGCTTCTATGAAAAAGGGGCCAGCAAAACCGGACCAAGCACGGCGGGAGCCAAACGCGTGTACTACCCGGTTAATTTATCTGAACCTTCGGAATGGCCGGCCGGCATCGTTACGGTCAAAGTGCTTTTGCATGGCCGGAGCAATAATGACAGGATCATCAATGTGTATGCAGGCAAGGACGAGCAATCGCTCCGGCTGGCAGCGTCCGTCTCCAATGCGAACTTCGTCGGCAGCGAATGTACTTTTCAACTTAATCCGTCCGATCTGGACGTTTCAGGTAAGGGTGTCCTGGCAATTGATACCAAAAGCAGTGCGGCGAAAGACAGCTACTCCCTGTCGTACTATCAGTTGACCTATCCGCAGAAAAGCAATGGCTCGATCGGTAAAATATTGAATTTGTACCCGACAAATAACCCATGGACCCAGCTCTCGGTGCCAGGGCTAAAAACAGGTTCGCTGGCACTTGATATTACAGACCCGGATGAACCGGTTATTATGCAGGGCACAGGACCGTCTTTGATGGTTCCACGGAAAAAGGGAATGCCCTTGCGCATGATCATATCAGGTGCCGCCCAAGAAATTCCGGCCGGGAAAGTAAAGCCGGTGCCGGTGCAACCACTGGCCGTCGAAAAGTATAACTACATCATTATCACACACAAAGGATTGCTGGACGTATCAAAGGAATATGCCGCTTACCGGAGTTCGAAGGCCGGCGGTAGCTACCAGGCGCTGGTGGTGGATGTAGCCGACCTGTATAACCAGTTCAATTACGGCGAGCCCAGCCCGGTGGCCATTAAGCGGTTTATTAGTTTTTATCTTTCCAAACGCGACCAGAAAGACAAGAATATTTTTCTGATCGGGAAGTCCATTACTTATAGTGAGCGGATGGTGCGGGAACTGCCGGAGGAGGTACCAACGGTCGGTTTTCCCGGATCGGACCTGTTGCTGGTGGATGGATTGGACGGAGTTCCTGAAAATATTCCTGCGGTTCCCATTGGCAGGCTGGCAGCGTTTACCGATACACAGGTGCGAGACTACCTGCAAAAAGTGAAAGAATACGAGGACCTCGACGGGAAAGATCGGATGTGGCGGAAGAACGTGCTCCATGTCAATGGCGGCAAATCGGCGGAGGAAGTATCCACGATGAAGAATATGCTTGCCGGTTTGGCCCCGATTGCCGCCGACGGGTCGTTGGGCGCGAATGTAAAAGCTTTTGCGAAGCCGCAGGGGATTCTTGAACCGATCGAGGTCGATATTACACCTGAGATTAATGCCGGGGTGGGTTTGATCAGTTACCTTGGCCATGGTTCAACAGTCCGGATGGATTATAATTTCGGTTACATCACCGAGCCTGATCGGGAATATGACGTCAATTCCAAATATGCATTGATGTACTTCAATGGATGCAGCGCAGGAAATGTTTTCAGTGACCGCCAGAGTTATTCGCCGCAGCCCGAAGCGAGCAGGATGCCGCTTTCCCTGGATTGGCTTCTTGCACCGGGAAGAGGGGCGATTGCGGTATTGGCCAACAGTTTTGAGTCCTATCTTTCAGTATCCGCCAATTACCTTCGTCAGCTGTATATCCAACTTTTTCAGCAGCATCCCGGCATGTCCATCGGACAGATCCAGGTAGAGGTGGCTAAGGCGATCCTGAAAAACAACACCGACCCGTCGGATGTGGCTAATGTACATCAAACGGTTTTACAAGGTGACCCTGCGCTGCGGATCTTTGCACTGGAAAAACCCGATTATGCCATTCATCCCGACGAGGGTATCCGTCTGGCGGCGCCGGAGGGTGAGACACTTGGTAACGCAAAGTCCCTGAAAATGCAGGTTTTCATTGAAAATAAAGGCAGGTACGATTCCAAAGACAAGTTGGACGTAGGCGTGCTGATTCACTTCGCAGGTGGCAAAACAGAACATTTAACCCGAACCATCCCAGGCATCCGATATGCGGAAACCGTACTCTTCGAAGGTATCCGCGCCGGCGCTGATCTGGCGCGCATAGAGGTAACCCTCGACCCGAAGCATTTGTCCCTCGACGGCAACGATGCTAACCATTACAGCGAACTGATTGTCAACTGGCCTCAGGCGGGTGCACATCCTTATTATCCTTTCGAGTCAGTCAAAGACCTGGTGGCACCGGTATTGTCGGTGACATTCAATAAACGCACGATACAGAATGGTGAACCGGTTGGCATGAAACCTGAAATCGAATTGTTGCTCGGGGATGACCGGCCGCTGCTGCCCGATGGTAAACAGTTTGAGGTAAGTATCAAATCCTGCACAGATCCGGACTGTCCCTGCGGGGAGAATGAATGCGAGCCGGGGCAGGATTTTACAACTGGCATCCAGGTGTCTAGCCAGCAGATAGACAACAAAACGATACGAATGACGCTACCGATGAATGCACTGGCGGAAGGAGTCTATCAGCTGGCTGTCAGGCAGATCAAGGACCGGGCGGGAAATAGGGCAGAGCCATTTTACATCGAATTCCGCGTGGCGCCGACCAATGAAAGCAACGTTTCAGTGGTCGTTTCTCCCAACCCCGCGCTAGAATATGTGAAATTCACCGCCAAAGACTACCCGGAAGGGCAAGCCATCTTGAGGATTTTCGATAAAAAAGGCAACCTCAGGCACCAGCGGACCTGCGCTACCAATGCAGGACTGATGGATCTGTACTGGCTGCCGGATGCAGCGGGCGATTACTTCTACCGGATCGAATGGGCAGAAGGTAAGTCGCATTCGAGCGGGAAGTTCATCGTGCTCCCTTGACGGCGTCTGTCAGACCAGCACCACACCATGCATAGCGGGCTCGGCGCCCTTGGATAATGCCGTAATGCTTGCCAAGGTAACCTGTGCAATTTCCGTCAGTGCTTCTTCGGTAAAAAAGGCCTGGTGAGCGGTGACCAGCACATTGGGGAAACTCATCAGGCGCTGAATGGTATCATCCTCGATAATGCTTTCCGAGAGATCCTTGAAAAACAAATGCTCTTCCTGCTCATACACGTCGATACCCAGGTAAGCGACGTGGCGCTGTTTGAGGGCCTCTATCACATCGTGCGTGTTGATCAATGCGCCGCGGCTGGTATTGATCAGCGTAACACCCGGCTTCATCCCTGCAAGCGTCGTCGCATTGATCAGGTAGCGCGTTTCCGGGGTCAGCGGGCAATGCAGTGATACAATATCGGATACGGAAAGCAGTTCGTTGAGCGGGACATAGGTGACCGCCGGAAGAGCAGCGTCCGGGTAGGGGTCAAACGCCAGGACTTTGCATCCAAAACCGTTCATGATCTTTGCGAAAGCCTTGCCGATCTTGCCTGTCCCTATCACACCCACTGTTTTGCCATGGAGGTTAAAACCAAGCAGCCCGTTTAAAGCGAAGTTTTGCTCCCGCACTCTGTTGTAGGCCTTGTGCGTTTTACGGATCAGCGTAAGGATCATCGCTGCGGTATGTTCTGCTACCGCCTCGGGTGAGTATTCGGGTACGCGGCAAACCCTTATCCCCAATTTCCGCGCAGCGTCCAGATCGACGTTGTTGAATCCCGCACAACGCAGCGCCACGATTTTGACGCCCTTTCCGGCAAGTGCTTCCAAAACCTGTGCATTCACTTTGTCGTTGACAAATACGCACACGGCCTCCTGCCCGTCGATGGCGTTGACGACATGAGGGCCCAAATGAGTTTCGAGGTATTCGATCTGATGCCCGTGTGCCGGGTTATGTAGATCGAAGAAATGCTTGTCGTAGCTCTTGGCAGAGAAAAACAGAATCCGCATAGATGTTAAAGACGGGTAAGTTGGAACAGGAATGCCGTGAAGTTAGGATTTGCCTGCAACGCGGGCAAGTTTTCGCAAAATCTTACCATAGCCTGACAAGATAAAAAACCGGGTAATCCGTGCGACGTTTTTCATAAAATGGTGTCTGTGTTTAAAACAGTCTCAACCATTCCGTAATTGACGCAGTTTGAGTAGGTTTGGAACGATCCCAACTTGGGCGTAATTTGCCGGGCAATTTTTATCATAAACTACTAGCCATCAGGATTATGAGGAGAATATTATGTTTCGCTGTCTTCGCTGGTCTATTTTTCACGCAATGCAAGGATAAGAAGGACCCTGCACCGGCAACCGGCCCTGTAAAGGAGATTGATATCATCGATTTCGCTGTCAGGGGAGTCGATGCGAAAGATATTACAGTAGGGGAGGATATCATTGTAATTCATTTGCCGGAGCATTATGCGGCCGGCGATTTCATCAAACCTGACATCGTGCCTGGGTCCGGTTACCGGATCGATTCGGACCTTGTAAATGGGTTTAGCTACGAAGGAAAGAGACTCAGCCTGACACTCGAAAGCAGCACCAGGCAGCGCAGAGAATACAAGATTTGTGTAATTCCATATAAGGCCATCGAACTGGTGGAACCGGTCAAAGACCATCAGGTTGTACTCGGGCCAGAGGCTGTGATTTCCCTCCCGGTTAACCTGAAAGGCACCGCTATTACCGTGAACGATAGCGGAAAAATCGTTGAGAACCCCGTAATGATCCTCAAAGACAAAGTGACGGGTGCAACTGCATATCAAATATACCCCGACGCGATTTACCAGGACTACACTAAAAAGTTGAAACTGACGATCCCCGCTACCGTGGCGCCCGGCGACTATGTGGCGGAGCTTGAATGGGGATCGAAACGGGAGGTATTTTCAAATCAGATTTCCGTACGGTCCGGACCATTGCGGCTCGCGCGCTGGACCTGGCTGATGCTGCCAACCAGCAAATATTTCGAGGTTCCGGCCTATAATATCTCGAAAACGGCACATTACGAGGCAGTCATCCAGAATGATTTCACCCCGGGCCGCCGGGTCACGCTCAGCTATAAGGACGCGGGGACGTTGTCCGGTAATGTGCCGGATGATATCGCGACGGGAAATTATAAGGTTACCTATTGGGAGAATGGCAAGATCGTGGACCCATATGATGATCGGGTAGGCCCACTCCGGTATATGGGCGACGATCAGGTTTATATCCGGAAATATACCGACCAACCGATCCTGCGGATCGTTAGCCAGCCTTCTGGTGCGAGGGTCATCACATCAGGCCCGGTGCCCGGACTTGGATATTACGCATCCCTGACAGAGATTAACAGAAACGAGCCGCTGCTCCTGTATATCCAGCGGGATGGGCCGTTCCCGAATAAAAACGACCTCATTCTGGAAGACATCACTACCGGAAAAGCCTACACTATCCCTTATGCAGGAGACGCTTACGGCATTTTTGACGGTTTTATGATGTTCCTGTCGTACAAGATCCCGAACGCGGTTCCGGCAGGGCAGTATGCCGCATCCTTCACCACCGGCCCGGACCATAGGAGTGAAAAATACGGTCAAATCCTTTCAATTCGCTAAATGATCCGGTTTCATGCCGCGTTTTGTTATCTTCGCACCTTTCAGATTTAGCCAAAGGAATAGCTTTATGGGCCGCTTTTTCGTGTTAAGTTTTTGCCTATGTGTGAGTTTGTCGATCAACGGATTCGGCCAGACCGACACGCTGCATGCGTTTTTTGATGCGGATTGGAAGGAAATTGCCGATCCGTCGCAGGCGGAATACAGCAGAGTGGCTTACAACGGTGAGGACGGTTATTGGAAGGTGCGCGATTTTTATAAGAATGGCCAGATCCAGATGTCGGGCGCCTTTATAGAAAAGGAAATGAAGCGATATCAGGGGCCGTTCGAATGGTTCTATCCCAATGGTAAACTGAAACAAAAAGCGACCTACGCGTTAGGGGTAGCCATTGGCGAGGATTTGTGTTACTATGAGAACGGGCAAATCGACACTTACCGGAAGTTCGACGATGAAGGTAAGATCCTGGAAGAAAAACTATACAAGGAGGACGGAAGCAACAGCGTTCTGGAAAAGGCGGAGTTTCCGGGTGGAGCGAAAGCCATGTACCGTTATATCGGCAAAAATACCCGCCATCCCGGCGTGCTGCGCCGTATGTCCGGGAAGGCACTGGTGTCGTTTGTGGTTTGTAAAGACGGTTCATTGAGCAATATTGAAGCGTTGGACTGGACACACGAGGAATTTTCCAATGAAGCAACGAGAGTTATCGCTTCGATGCCAAAATGGAAACCGGCCATGAGAGACGGAAAGCCCCAGGCGATCAAGTATAATCTCCCGGTTGTCTTTGCACCGTAACATGCCAGGCCGGTAGCGCGCTGGCAAGAGTTTGTCTTTCACCCATTGAATCATTGATATGAAAAAGATCTTGCTGTGGTTGCTCATCCTCTTTCACGTATCGGAGGGCTTTTCCCAGATCCCGGTACAGACGTTGAAAACAGACATTCCGCTGGATTCGATCCGGTTGAGTGACCCATTTATTCTTGCAGATAAAAGCACTTCCACCTATTACATGACGGGAACAGGCGGAAAGCTCTGGAAAAGCAAAGACCTCAAAAAGTGGACAGGCCCTTTCACCGTAGCTCAGCCGGACCCAAACTCCTGGATGGGACCGGCGCCGATGATCTGGGCGGCGGAGCTGCATGCTTACCGCGGCAAGTATTACTATTTCGCCACTTTCACAAACAAGGCTGTCAAAGCCGGGGAAGGGTTGGAACGCCGCGCATGCCACATACTCGTGAGCGACAAGCCCGAGGGACCATACGTGCCCGCGGGAGATTCTCTATATTTGCCTGCCGACAAACTTACACTCGACGCAACGCTCTGGACAGACACCGACAGCCAACCGTACATGGTATACTGCCACGAATGGCTGCAAAATGGCAATGGAACGATCGAAAAGATCCGGCTGCGTCCTGACTTTACCGGGACCACCGGCTCGCCGAAGGTCCTTTTCCTGGCCAGCGATTCGCCGTGGAGCCGGGAGAAAAATAAAGATGGTACAGATCGCCCCAACAAGGTCACCGACGGTCCGTGGTTATTCCGCACGCAAACCGGAAAGCTGGGCATGCTCTGGACCAGCTGGATTTACGATGTTTACACCCAGGGAGTTGCCTATTCTCAAACCGGTACGCTCGACGGCCCCTGGATACAGGAAGCGGAGCCTATAACCCCTCCTAATTTCGGGCACGGAATGCTTTTCCGGACATTTGAAGGAAAATTACTGATGGCAGTTCACAGCCACAAGAGCATCAACGGGCGCACTGTCCGCATTCCATTTTTATTCGAAATGGACGACAGCGGCGATCATATCAAACTCGGGAAGCGGCTTTGAGGCCTGCAAACCGCAAAGAACCTTCGTCAGCGATCATGATCCGAACGGGGCCGGAATACCTTCCCTGTGAAACCGGTAGAGGTACGGCGCCTTGTTGGCAGCCCCGGTGAATTTCTTTTCAAGACGTTCCAGAACATTCAGGTCCAATATCTTCTTCTGGAAATTGTTGCGGGCGAACGAGCGATCGAAAATCGCCTCGTAGAGCTCCTGTACCTCTCGCATCGTGAAGGTTTCAGGCAAAAGGTTGAATGCGGTTAGTTTCTGATCCAGGTTGAGCTGCAAAGTGTGCCTCGCAGTAAGCACCATATCCTCGTGATCCATGATCATCGATGGCAACGACCTTACGGGATACCATTCAATGGACTCGTCAATCTCCGTCTTTTGCGGCACGACCCGGTTGATATCCACCAGCGCATAGTAGCCGATCGAAACAAAACGGCGCGTGATCCATTCAAACTCTTTGCGATTGAAACGCTGGTCGCCTAGGGTGTCCTGGTTTAACCCGATGAGGCGTTCCAGGAAACGGATATTGGTCCGGTTAGCGTCGCCGAACACTTTGAATTGTTCCAGATAGATATCCCTGATGCCTGTCCGCTCTTCCAGGATCCGGCGTGCCGCCTGGTCGATGCCCTCGCTTTGCTGAATGAAGCCGCTGGGGAGCGCCCAGAAGCCGCCTTTGAAATTGAGTTTGGGAACCAGGACGTGCAGTTGGGAGTCCTGATAGCCAAAAATAACACAGTCGATAGAGAGTTGTTGGATGTAGTCCTGTTCGCTCGGTGAATGCATGTCCCCTGTTAATTGATCGGCAGTTTCAGCTGGCAATATCGTCGATACACCATTCCTGCCCAAGGCAGGCGACGGAAACATTTTAAAACGGATGTCGCAATAGCTTTTCGCCCGATCGGTTGTAACTGTTAATTGTATTACAAAGGTATTAAATTGAATAAAATTTATTGTCTCAAATATAGACAATAATAATTTTTCGCCTACATTTGCGAATCACTCAATCCAAACTAATCTACCGAGATGAAGAAAAAATTACCGGGAGCCAGCCTGTTGCTATGGTGTGCATGGCTTCTGATGGGGCAGGCCTTCGCCCAGCCCTCTAAAACGCAGGTGCTGGTATTCAGTAAAACGGCTGCATTCCGGCATCAGTCCATAGAAGCAGGTAAAAAGGCGCTGACCAAAATGGCCGCGGAAAAAGGCTTTGGCGTAAGTTTCACCGAAGATGCCGGGCAGTTTCGCGAAAGCAATCTGAAAAAATACAATACTGTCGTGTTCCTGAACACCACGGGGGATATCCTCGACGCCGAACAGCAGAATGCATTCGAGCGTTACATCCAGGCGGGTGGCGGCTATGTGGGTATCCACGCGGCCACCGACACGGAATACGAATGGCCCTGGTACGGCGCGCTGGCGGGTGCCTGGTTTCTGGATCACCCGATGCCCAACAATGTACAGAAGGGCAAGTTTATCGTGACGGAGAAAAATCACTGGGCTACGCAGGGCATGCCGGATGAATTTGAGCGGAGTGATGAGTTTTATAGTTTCAAAAACATTTCCCCGAAAATTAATGTAGTCCTTAAAATCGACGAAAAGTCCTATCAGGGAGGCAAAAACCCGGACTTTCATCCGATGGCCTGGTATCAGGAATTTGATGGCGGCCGGTCGTTTTACACGGCGATGGGGCATACGGACGAAACGTTTGAAGAGCCTTTGTTCCTGAACCATCTGTGGGCAGGTATCCGCTACACGTCGGGAGGCGAGACACCCCGGCCGGTCAATTTCTCCAAAGCAAGACCCGAAGAGAACCGTTTTTCGAAAGTAATTCTGGCCGAAAAGCTCGATGAGCCGATGGAACTGAGCGTGCTCGGGGACGGTCGCATTCTTTTTATACAGCGCAAAGGCGAAGTCCTCCTTTATCATATCAAAACCAAAGAGCTCAAAACCATTGCAAAGATTCCCGTCAGTACCAAATATGTAAGCAAGGAAGGGAAGGAGTCGATGGGCGAGGATGGGTTGCTGGGGCTGAACAAGGATCCCGATTTTGCAAAAAACCATTGGATATACCTTTACTATTCCGACGCTTCCGAGTCGAAGAACGTGCTGGCGCGTTTTGAACTGAAAGGCGATGTGCTCGACATGGCGTCCCGCAAGATTTTGCTCGATGTGCCTACGCAGCGCGAGGAATGCTGCCACACAGCCGGGTCGATTGCCTGGGACAAGGCCGGCAACCTCTATCTGTCGACGGGTGACAATACCAATCCGCACGGATCAAACGGTTACAGTCCCAGTGACGAGCGCGAAGGCAGGGCTGCCTGGGACGCGCAGAAATCATCCGCCAATACCAACGACTTGCGAGGCAAGATCATTCGGATCAAACCGCAGCCGGACGGCACCTATACCATTCCGGAGGGTAACCTCTTTGCCAAAGGAACAGCGCAAACCCGGCCGGAAATATACACCATGGGGCACCGGAATCCCTTCCGCATTTCGGTTGATCAGAAAACCGGGTTCGTATACTGGGGTGAGGTGGGACCGGATGCGGCCAAACCCGGCGCGGACCGCGGCCCAGCCGGTCACGACGAAGTGGGGCAAGCCCGTAAAGCAGGTAATTTCGGCTGGCCGCATTTCGTGGGCGACAATAAGGCCTACACCAAGTTTGATTTCACAGCGTCCAAATCGGGCGAGAAATGGGATGTTACAGCACCGACCAACAACTCTCCCAACAACACAGGCCTGAAAGTGCTGCCACCCGCGCAGAAAGCATTCATCTGGTATCCCTACGACGCCTCACCGGAATTCCCGCTCGTGGGTGCAGGCGGGCGCAATGCCATGGCAGGCCCCGTGTTTTACAGCGAAGAATTCAAGAATGCATCGCAGGCATTTCCTGCCTACTACAATGGCAAGCTGCTGGCCTACGAATGGATGCGCGGCTGGGTGATGGCTGTTACAATGGACAAGGAAGGCAACTACTCCTCCATGGAGCGTTTTATGCCCAGCTACAAATTCTCGAATCCGATGGACATGGAATTTGCGCAAAACGGCGATCTGTACATGCTCGAATACGGCTCGGGCTGGTTCACGGCCAACGATGATGCACGCCTGATCCGGATCGAATACAATGGCGGCAACCGCAAGCCGAAAATACAAATGGCTGCCAACAAACCCGGAGGCTCGGCGCCGCTCGCATTGAAACTCACCGCGGCGGGCACCGACGATGCCGACGGGGATGCATTGGCCTACTCCTGGAAAATTACTTCAAAAAGCGGGTTCAGTAAGGTCATCGGTACCCAAGATGCGCAGGTTACACTCGCCCAGACGGGATTGTATAAGGCCACGCTGACCGTCAATGACGGTAAAGGCGGTATCAGTACCCAATCCATGGACATTACCGTGGGCAATGAAGCGCCGGTCCTGAGCCTGGATATGCCAGGTGCCAACAAGTCCTTCTTCGTTCCGGGCAAGCCATTCAGTTATGATGTCAAGGTGAAGGACAAGGAAGATGGTTCACTGGGTAACGGAATCGATCCGGGAAGTGTGGCGGTCAATATCGACTACCTGCCCGAAGGATTCGACAAGGTGGCGATCGCGCAGGGGCACCGTTCGGCGGACGCGGCAGCACAGTTTGGTACAGGGAAAAAACTGATTGAAGCGAGCGACTGCAAAGCCTGCCACAGCATCAGCAAGAAATCGATCGGGCCCGCCTATGGCGACGTTGCGCGCAAATACAAGGGCAGCAGCACCGCATTGGAAACGCTGACCAGGAAAGTGATCAATGGCGGCGGCGGCGTGTGGGGTGAGACGGCCATGGCTGCCCACCCGCAACTTTCAGCTACCGACGCGTCGGAGATGGTGAAGTACATCCTGAACCTGTCTGGTGATGCGGCTGCACCGGCTTCCCTGCCCGTTAAGGGTAATTACACCGCAGGTTTGCCCGCCGGCGACAAAGGTAAAGGTGTCTTCGTAGTGAGGGCATCGTATGAGGATAAGGGTGCCAAGGGCTTACCTGCGCTTCGTTCCGAGCAGACGTTTGTGTTACGGAATTCAGTTGTGGATGTGCACGGATTTGATGTATATGATAATGTAAATAAAATGTCGTACGGGGGCAATAACCTGGCGATTCCTTCCAAGTCGGGAGCCTATATGGGCTTGAAACAGGTGGATTTGAATGGGGTGACTGCGTTCCGCGTCATGGCCATGGCACCCAAGCCACAGCTGAATGCTTTGGGTGGGAAGGTAGAATTACGCCTGGATAGTCCTACGGGCAAGATCATCGGCGAATCCGAGTTTCTGGAACCTTCCGAGAAGATGGACTTTAAGCCGGTTGCCCTGGAATTGCCCCTCAAATCGGCGATTGGCACAGATGGAAAGCCGCACGACATATACCTGATTTTTGTAAATCCTGCCAGTTCACTGGGCAGTCTGATGGTGGTAATGGGTGCACAAGCTGTGCTGGCATCAGGGGCGCAGTAGCCCTTCTGTATCGATGTCGGGCAGCAATGCCCTCGAATGGCGGTCCGGTATTCCGGGCTGCCATTCTTTTTGATGAACGGTCGGATCCTGCCTGTCAATGCTGTTGGTTTTGTTTTACATTTGGAATCGATCGTACTCTTTCCCGTAACAATTTCCTGGCATGAAGAAAGGAACAGCCATACTCCTCGCATTCGTACTGCTCAAATTCCTCCTGCAATACTTCCTCATCATTCCCGACTACGACCTGCACCGCGACGAATACCTGCACCTGGATCAGGCCAATCATCCGGCGTGGGGATACTTGTCGGTGCCTCCCGTGACCTCCTGGGTAGCTACGGTCATGGGCTGGCTGGGTAACGGGGTCTGGGTGGTGCGGTTTTTCCCGGCGCTGTTCGGCGCACTGACGATCGTGATGGTCTGGAAAACCGTGGAGGCATTGAAAGGAAACTTGTTCGCCTGCGTACTCGCGGCTAGCTGCGTCCTTTTCTCGGTTTTGTTGAGGCTGAACCAGCTTTTCCAGCCAAACTCACTGGATGTTTTGTGCTGGACAACCCTTTACTTTCTGCTGATCCGGTTTGTAGCTTCCGGGGACCGCCGGTGGCTGTACTGCTTCGGTGCTGTTTTTGCCGTTGGCTTTTTGAACAAATACAATATCGCATTTTTAATGGTCGGCCTGTTACCGGGAGTGCTTGTTACTTCGCAGCGCAAATGGCTGCTGGACCGCCACATATACCTCGCCCTGCTGCTTGCGCTGTTCCTGATCGCGCCCAATGTGATCTGGCAGTATCAGAATGGTTTTCCCGTATTCCACCACATGAAGCTGCTGGCGGAGACCCAGCTCGTGAATGTCAACCGGGCCGACTTTTTGAAGGAGCAGGTGCTGTTTTTCATAGGTTCGCTGTTCGTCATTGCCGCGGGGCTTTACGCATTTTGGTTTTACAGGCCATTTTCGGAATACAGGATGTTCTTCTTTGCATTCATTTTTACATTGGCGGTTTTTACGTTTCTCCGGGCGAAGAGTTACTACGCCATCGGCATCTACCCGGCCTACATCGCTTTTGGGGCGGTTTATTTGGAAGAAAAAGTTAGGGCAAGCTGGTTGCGTGTTGTGCTGACCATCATCCCAGTGTTGTTTTTTATCCCGTTGTTGGATTTTGCTTTTCCAAATAAAAAGCCGGAGGAGATCGCCCGTAATCCGGAGCGGTACCGGCAACTTGGGTTGCTGCGCTGGGAGGATGGAAAAGATCACCAGTTGCCCCAGGATTTTGCCGATATGCTCGGCTGGAAAGAGCTGGCAGCGAAGGTGGATGCCGCTTATGCGAGCATTCCGGAGCGGGATATGACCATCGTACTATGTGACAATTACGGCCAGGCCGGGGCCATTAACTATTACACGAAGCAAGGCATCAGGGCGGTCACTTTCAATGCGGATTATATCAACTGGTTTGAACTGGACAAAAATTACAGGCACGTCATCCGGGTCAAAAACGGGTGGGAGCGGGAAGAGGAAATGAAAGGGACCGGGCCGTTGTTCCGCACTGGCTATGCAGCCGATTCGGTTACCAACGAATTTGCGAGAGAGCATGGAACGGTGATCTTCGTTTTCCGTGACGCGCGGGTGAACATTACCAGCAGGCTGGCGAAAGAGATCGATGAGGAACGCTGGTGAATGGAGAATTCTACGGCAGGTGGCTGCCCTGGTGGCGTGGGGGAGGTTCCGGCAGCCGAAACCTCCCCGCCAGGTCTAGTTCAGCGAGAGCGATAGGGGACCGAACTCTTCGAAGTGGATGGATGACTTTTCGATCCCGTACTCGACCAGGAAGCGGTAATGCTGGCGGATGAAGGGCGCGGGGCCACAGATATAATATTGGGCCTCCGGGTGCAATGCGTCGCCCGGCAGCTGATCCAGCGATACCCATCCGCGGTATTCGTTTTCGGCGAGCGTATCGGCATGATCGTAAAAAAAGTGCTTCTGCACATGGGCTACTTCCGAGGCAATGGCGTCGAGATCAGCCTTGAATGCGTGGACCTGCTCATTCTTGCAACCGTGTATCCAGGTGATGGGCGCTGTTGACTCCGATTTGACGAGGGTTTCGAGCATGGCCATCAACGGGGTTTGACCAACTCCGCCGCTGATGAATACCTGCGGTTTCTCATCGTGCCCATTCAATGTGAAATTTCCGGAAGGAGCCGAAAGGTCGACCACATCGCCGGGTTGTACAAAATCGTGGAGGCGGTTGCTGATCATGCCATCAGGATGCTGGCTGCCCGCCTCCCTTTTGACCGAAATACGATAATATTCTCCATTCGGGGCGGAGGACAGGCTGTACTGCCGGGGTTGAAGTAAATTGTATTCGGGCAGGAAAATGCGGATGCTGATGTACTGGCCGGGCTTGAAGTCGGCGACCGCGCCCCCGTCCACCGGATACAGGTAAAAGGAGGTGATCTCTTCGGATTCCCTGATTTTTTCGCGGATCTTAAAAGGCCGCCAGCCCGACCAGCCGCCCGGCAGACTCACTTTTTCGTCATACAGGCCTTGCTCGTGTCCGCTCATCAATGCGGCCAGCTGCCGGTACGCGACTGTCCAGGCTTCCAGCAATTCGGGCGTCGCGGCGTCACCGAGTACTTCGGCAATGGAAGCAATGAGGTGCTTGCCGACAATGATGTAATGCTCGGGACGGATGTGCAGGCTGGCATGTTTGTGTCCGATCGTATCCACCACCGGCAGCAGCACCGAAGGGTCTTCGATGTGCTCCGCATACGCCAACACCGCCGTCGCGAGGGCTGTTTGTTGCCGCTGGTTCTGTTGGTTGCCCATGTTGAAAAGATGTTTCAGTTCGGGGTTATGGGTAAACATGCGATTGTAGAAGTGGGTCGTCAGCAGTACGCCATGCTCTTTCAGTACCGGCACGGTGGCTTTCACGAGGTCTTTTTGTTGTGGTAACATGATGAAACGGTTGATAATAAAAGACTTTTTTGTCCTTTATTTGGTTAAAAAATTTTACTTGTTTAAAGTGAGCTGCCCGCGGAGCAGTGCTTCGTTGAACTGCCCGATGGAGGTGTTTTTAAGCATCAGTACAATCTGGGTCCGTACTTTCTTGAACTCGTCGTGCAGCGGGCAGGGGTTGGCTTCGGAACAATAGCTCAGGCCCATCCCGCAGCCGGTGAAAATGCTATCTCCTTCAATGGCTTGCACAATGTCGGCCAACGGGCGGAGCAGACCGCCGGAATCGAAGTAGAACCCGCCGTGCGGACCTTTGGAAGACAGGATCAGGCCTTCCTTGCTCAGTTTCTGCAGAATCTTGGCAAGGAAGGGTTCCGGTGAATTGATATGCACAGCTATTTCACGGATTCCGACCTTTTGGCCTTCCTCCGAGCGCTGTGCGATGTAGAACACCGCCCGCATTGCGTACTCACAAGTCTTTGAAAAAATGCCCATCTGGCCGGTTCGCTTTGATACCCTTTAAACAGCAGCAAAGATAACAGCTGATTCAATAATAAAAGAGTTTTTTATCTTTTATTATTGAGAAATTATTTTGTATCAAAAACGACGTTTTACTGCATGGAAGAGGGGTTTGAAAAAAAACTAAAATTTTTCCTCGCATTTTGTCCAGATCTGAAAGTAGGGTTGTCATTGGGTTTTTAAACATTAAAATAGCTCAAAATGGAATCGAGACTCAATTTTTTCGCAAAGGGACAAAATGCAATGAAGCCGCTTTTCGGACTGGCCGGATATCTTAAAAAGTCAACCCTGGAACATCAGCTGATCGAACTGGTCGATTTCAGGGTGTCGCAGATCAATCAATGCGCGTATTGCCTGGATATGCATTCCAAGGAGCTGCGCGCGATGGGTGAAACGGAGCAGCGGATCTACGGCCTGAGCGCATGGCGTGAAACACCCTACTACACCGACCGCGAACGCGCTGCATTTGCTTGGGCCGAGGCGGTGACAGCGGTGCATGTAACGGACGGCGTATATGCCGAGGCCATCGCCCATTTCTCCGAAGAAGAGCTCATCGACCTCACCATCGCCGTGACCAGCATTAACACCTGGAACCGGATCAATATTGCATTCCCCGGCGGAGTAGGCACCTACCGCGTTGGGCAGTTTGGCTGAACCGACATTCCCGAATTCTGTGTAGTTTATGGGTCACAAAAGGTATTTCACATTTAACCGATACAATCAGTAATGGATGAGTTCTTATTGATATTCCGCAGGGATTACAAAACAAAGGACGTACAACCTTCTCCCGGACAGTTGCAGGAGCATCTTCAGAAGTGGCAGTTGTGGTATGGGAAGCTGGCGGAAGAAGACCGCCTGGTCCGGCCCCAGACGCGCTGGGATGCCGAAGGCCGCGTCGTAGATCACCACAAAACCGTTCTGAACGGCCCTTATGCCGAGATCAAGGAGTCTATCGGCGGTGTGACGATCATTCGTGCGGCCAGCTACGAAGAAGCGACGGAAATAGCGAGCGCATCGCCTATCCTGGATTTGGGAGGAACGGTAGAAATCAGGAAAGCGATGTAGGCACAGGGATCGCCCGGTTATTTTTTAATATTTTTAGAGCCCGGCAGTTCCGATGCCGGGCTCATTATGGAACAGAAGGAACTTTTACCACATCTTTTCAGGACGGAATATCAGAAGCTCGTAGCGGTGCTCTGCTACCTTTTCGGCATCGAGCACGTAGAAATTGCCGAAGATATCGCCAGCGACACGTTTTTGGCTGCCGCTGAAACCTGGGGGATCAAGGGGATACCCGAGAACCCGGCTGCCTGGCTCTACACCGTGGCCAAAAACAAAACCAGGAACCATCTTAAGCGCAATGCGATATTCGAGCAGAAGGTCGCTACCGAAATCCGGTACACGGCGGAGGAAGAGGAGGGGATCCAGATCGACATGTCGCCGAAAAACATTGCCGATAGCCAGCTGGCTATGATTTTCGCCGTATGCAGCCCCCTCATTCCCGATGATTCTCAGGTGGCACTCGCGCTGAACCTGCTCTGTGGTTTCGGGGTGCAGGAGATAGCCGATGCATTCCTGGTCAATAAAGAGGTCGTCTACAAGCGCGTCAGTCGTGCGAAGGAGAAACTTAAAGAAGGCAAGATCCGGATCGGTCAACCGAGCGTTGCCGAAATCGGTGAACGGCTCGAAACGGTTTTGACGACGCTCTACCTGTTGTATTCGGAAGGCTACTATTCCGTGTCGCAGAACACGACCGTGCGCAAGGAGCTTTGCGCGGAAGCCATGCGGCTCAATTTCCTGCTCGTTGAAAATGTGCTCACCGACAAGCCGGAAGTAAGTGCATTGCTGTCGCTGATGTGCTTCCATTCCTCCCGGTTTGAAGCGCGGACCAAGGGGAACGGCGAAATGATCCTGTATGAAGAACAGGACGAGACCGCGTGGAACCGGGAACTCATCGATCGGGGCGCCTATTATCTCGCCCGTGCTGCCACCGGCGACAAGCTGAGCAAGTACCATCTCGAAGCGGGCATTGCCTACTGGCATACGCACAAAGAAGATTCTACGGAAAAATGGCAAAGCATTCTGCAATTGTACGACGATTTGCTGGCGCTCGAATATTCACCGGTTGCCGCATTGAACCGCACCTTCGCGTTGGCAAAAGTAAAGGGGAAACAGGCGGCCATCGCCGAGGCCCAGCGGCTCGGTCTGACCGGAAATCACTTTTATTACTCGCTCCTCGGCAACCTGTACACGGATGTGGACGACGCGCAGGCGATTGCGCATTATGAGACCGCAGTGAAACTCGCGCATTCAGACTCGGACAAGGCAGTCATTTTCAGGAAGATCCGCGGACTACGGGAAAAGTAGCGAATAGGTAAATTTCTTATTTGCGTAATAAATTTTCGTTATAAGATCCAAATAATGGTATTTTTGCACATTAACGATTCAAGCAACATCAATGGGCGCTATATCCTCGGATCATACCGGAAGGACCGACGACGCTGCACGCTGGCAGGCTTTCAAGCAGGGCGACAGGGTGGCTTTCGCGGGCCTGTACCAGGCGCACGTGCAGCACCTGATTCGCTACGGCTATAAGATCACCAGCAACCGGGGCCTTATTCAGGATTGTACCCAGGACCTTTTCGTGGAGCTCTGGGAAAGTCGCGAAAGCCTGACGGAAATTCGCTCCCTGCGGTTTTACTTGCTCAAATCCCTCCGTTACAAGATCGTAAGGCACCTTCGCTTCGAGCATGTCGACTTCGACGAAGGACAAATGGAAGCGGATGACGACCATTTCGAGAGCCGGACCGTAAAGGAGGAAACCGTGACCAGGCAGTCGCAACAGTTGGAAGCGGCTTTGGCGACACTGCCGAAACGCCAGCAGGAAGCCATTCATCTTCGTTTTTTCAATGACCTCAATAATGAAGAGGTCGCCCGCATCATGGGTGTCAACTACCAGTCGGCCTGCAAATTCATTTACTCCGGCCTGAAAACATTGCGCGAAATCATGCATTTATCGTCCATTATCCCGGTTTTGTTTTCTTTTTTCGCAGAATCCTGAAAATTTATCAAAAAAAATGGATTAAAACTGCCGGGTTTTGACACTGGATCTTATCAACCGAACTGATAGGATATGGCAGGGGATTTTGCCGATTTTGAAATTGAGGATTTTGCATTTGATGAAACCTTTCAGCACTGGGTCCTGAAAACGGACGCGGTGCATGAAGCATTCTGGGACCATTACCTGGCAAACCATCCGGTACAAACCGATAAAATACTGGCTGCCAGGACTCTGGTGCTGGACCTGCATGCCGATGACGAAAAAGATCGGGATGAGGCGCTGGCACAGGATATATGGGAGCACGTCGAGCACCGGACCCGACCGGTTCGTATCGGTATCTGGCGACGACTCTCCGCCTGGCATGTGGCGGCTTCGCTGCTGCTGATCGCCGCCGCGCTCGGAACCTGGCTCTGGAAGTCGGAAACTGCACGGCAGCTGACGACGATCAGTGTGAACGGAGCCGACGGGACGCCTTTAAGGGAGGAAGTCAACAAAGCATCGGCTGTGCGACGGATACGGCTCGACGACGGCAGTGTCGTGAGTTTGGGAAAGGACAGCAAGCTGGTATATCCCGAAAAATTCGCGGCCAGGGAGCGGGTGGTGCAACTGATCGGAGAGGCATTCTTCGAGGTAAAGCGTGATACCGGACGGCCCTTCCTGATCTATGCCAATGAAACCGTTACCAAGGTGCTGGGCACCAGCTTCCGTATAGAGGCGTACGTTAGTGCTCCGAAGGTAATCGTGTCCGTCGTGACAGGCAAGGTGTCGGTGTTCGGTAAAAAGGACTATGAGGAAAATCCCCGGAACCCACACCTCACGGGCGTGGTCCTGACTGCCAATCAGCAGGCCGAATTCTCACGGGAGGAACTGCATTTCAGTAAAACGCTGGTGGATAGGCCGGTAATTGTGGAAACGGCGGGACGAAATGCATTCGAGTTCGATAATACGCCCCTGCCGGATGTGTTCCGGGCGCTGGAAGAGGCTTACGGTGTTGAGATACTCTTCGATCCGGAGCTCGTTAAAGGCCGTTCACTGAAAGTAAGTCTCGAAGACGAATCCTTGTATGAAAAACTGGATGTGATCTGTAAAACGATGGGTATGTCGTATCAAATCGTCGATGCCCGTATTCTCATTGAAAAACAGGATGTTGAAAATAGTTTGTAAACCCTAAAACCCAATTACCGCATGACATAGGACATTAAATTAAAAAAGCCGGCAATGCGGATGCATAGCCGGCCTGACGCTGGTTCCCAGGACATCTGTGGCAAGAGCAGGGAACCGGTTTTGCAAAAATCTTTTCGGGAAATCACAAAACGATCAAAGGTATGAAAAAACATCGACTGCCTGTCGAGATCATGATAGCTATGGTTAAATTCTCCTGTTTTCATCTTTTTCTGATCATGCTGACCTTCGGGGTCAGCGTGGCAGGTGATGGCTTCGCGCAGGAAATGCTCACACGTCCGGTGACTGTGACGCTCGTGAACCAGGACGTCAGGACCGCCCTGGCGCGGATCGAGAAATCGGCCCGGGTAAAGTTCAGCTACGAACCCGCATTGCTTCAACGGAGCGGGAATATCAGCCTCACGGCGCACCACGAGCCGTTGGCTTCGGTGCTCGATAAGCTGCTGAGACCATTGGGACTCCATTACAATGCGTCCGGAAAATACATTATCCTGACCCGCGACCCCGATCAGGGATCACGCAGGCCAGCGGAGCAGCCGGGCGTAGTCGAGAAATTGATTACCGGCACAGTAACCGACGAAAGTGGTGCGGCACTCCCCGGGGTCAGTATCCTAGTCAAAGGAACACAGACCGGTACCACGTCCCAGGGAGACGGGACATTCTCCATTGAAGCCGGAAACGGATCTCCGGCGCTGATCTTTTCATTTGTGGGGTACGTGCCGCAGGAAATCGTGATCGGGAACCGGACGGTCATCGATGTTGCGCTGAAAGTCGATACAAAAGCACTGGAAGAAGTGGTCGTCGTGGGATATGGGACCCAGAAGCGCTCCGACCTGACGGGTTCGGTGTCGACCGTGAAGGCCAATGATATCAAGAATCTGCCCGTGCGGAGCGTCAACGAAGCATTGCAGGGCAGGGCGGCCGGGGTGCAGATCACCCGTAACGACGGTTCGCCGGGTGCGAACTCCGATATCATCATCCGCGGCGCGGGATCGATCGGCGGCATGTCGCCGCTTTACATTGTCGACGGAATCCGGATGTCGGCTGGTAACAACTTCAACTTGCAGGATGTGGAATCCATTGAGATCCTGAAAGACGCCAGCGCTGCCGCCATTTACGGAGCGCAGGCGGCGGGAGGTGTTGTGCTGGTGACGACCAAAAGGGGCACATCCATGGATAAGATGAGTGTTAATCTCAATGCTTACTACGGTGTAAGAAAGCCTGTTAATTTGTATAAATTATTGAATACCAATGATTACCATAAAGCCAAGACCGCATTTGGCGTCGCGACGGCCGGCTGGGGCGATCCGGCCGCATTACCGGACAATGACTGGACCGACGCGCTCTTTACCAATGGCGTAGAGCAAAGCTATTCCCTGGACCTGTCGGGCGCTTCGGCAAAAAGCAATTACTACATATCGGCGAATTACCAGAAAGAAGGCGGCACAATCATCGATAACTGGTTCAAACGATATGGGTTACGCACCAATTCCGATTACAAGATCAATTCGAAGCTCAAAGTCGGGGAGACGATGTATGCCTGGATGACGGAGATGAACCCGACCGTGAGCGCGACCTACCCATTTCGCTCAGCTCCCGTGGTGCGCATTTACGATCCCTCGAATGCCTATGGCGGCTGGGCCAAAACGGGCAGCTTTTTTGGCGGACCGAACCTGGTAGGGCAGGAGTACCAGAATCACATGTCGAACCAGACCTATGCGGTGGAAGGCAATGTGTATGCCGACTGGCAGATTCTTCCCGAGCTCAGTTTTCGGGCTACATTTGGGGCGTCGGTTTACAATGCTAAGAACCTGAAATTTACGGAGGCTTTCGATTTTGGTATCGTCGCTAACCGCATTGCATTTCTCGGACGGGATATCAACAACCAGCGGAACCTGACTTCCAATTTTGTGCTGACGTATGCCAAAACGTTCGGCCGGCATGAATTGAAGGCATTGGCTGGTTATGAAGCCTATAAATCGGATCTGAGTACGTTGCACGGAGAAGCGCAGGGTTTTCCTTATGTGACTTATAACCTGGGATTAACCACCAATCCGGGCAGTTATGTGACCAATGGCGCGGAATTGCCGCAGACCCGTTTGCTCTCTCAATTCGGCCGTCTGAATTACACTTATTCGGGTAAATACCTGCTCACAGCCACTGTACGACGCGACGGTTCCGACCGTTTCGGGCCGGCTAACAAGTGGGGCGTGTTCCCGTCTGCATCGGTCGGCTGGAAACTGAATGAGGAGGCGTTTGTAAGGGATAATCTTACTTATCTCTCGAACCTGAAACTGCGTGCAAGCTACGGCAAGCTGGGAAGTACGAGCAATATCCCGCAATACACCTACCAATCGTCCTATGGCGGTGCGGGCGGTACCAATGCAATGGGCCTCTTTGACGGCTCGCGCTCGAAAGGCTACGCGCTGACGGCCCAGCTCGTCAATGAAAATATCAAATGGGAATCGGTATTGCAGACAGACATCGGGCTGGATGTGGGGCTATTGAAAAACGCACTGAACATCACGGTCGACTGGTACAGCCGCCAGACCCAGGGCATGATCTACCAGGTGCCTGTTGCGCCTACGGCCGGTTTTGGCAACACATCGGTATATACCAACATTGGTCAGATGAGCAACAAGGGACTGGAACTGACAGCGGATTACCGGGGCCGGAAGGGCGACTTTACCTATTCCGTCGCCGCTAATGCCTCATTTAACCGTAACCTGGTGAAGCAGCTCGACGGCAACAACAACAATCCGATCAGCGATGGTGCCGCGGGCAACGACCTGGACGGCAATGCCGGACGCACACAGATCGGTAACCCGATGAGCCAGTTCTACGGTTACCAGGTGGACGGTATCTTCCAGAGCGACGCGGAGGTGTCGGCTGCGAACGAACGGGCGCAGCAGTCGGCGGGTTCGGCTGGCATTTACTATCAAAACGCGGGTACGGCAGCGGGAGACCTGCGTTTCAGGGATGTCAACAACGATGGCCGTATCACCACGCTCGACAAAACGTTTATCGGAAACCCCTGGCCGAAAATTACATATGGCCTGACGCTGAACCTGGGGTGGAAAGGGCTCGAACTGACGGCATTGCTGCAAGGGATTCAGGGGGTGGACGTGTATAACGGTAACAAGTACTATACCGAATATTTTTACGGGGACTACACTTCCACCCGCGACATCTTCAATGCTTCGTTTTTTAATGGAAACGGCCTCACGGACCAGCCGAGGGTTGGGGCTGCGAACGCGAATGGCACATTCGCCCGCGACCCGAACTCCAACTATGGCCGTATTTCGAGCTACTTTGTAGAGGATGGTTCATTTCTGAAACTTCGTAACCTTCAGATCGGCTATACTTTGCCGTCGCATTTGCTGAAACCCCTTCATATGCAGGGTTTACGGATTTACGCGCAGGGGCAGAACCTGTTCACGATCACGAAATATTCGGGGCTCGATCCCGAGGTGCTCGGGCGCAATGGCACCACCGCGAGGGGAATCGACACCATTTTCTCTTATCCCCGATCCATGCTGCTTTCCATGGGCCTGAATCTCAGTTTCTAACATCCAAACAGACGAATGATGAAAATAT
The DNA here is from genome assembly GCF_946482605.1 of uncultured Dyadobacter sp. The sequence continues at coordinate 653,942 of NZ_CAMLSE010000001.1, forward strand.
GCATAAAACTGTCGTTGCTGGCTTTGCTGGCCGTTGCGGCGGCATGTAAGCAAAGCTTTGTAGATGTGGAAAACCCGACCGCGATTGCCACGTCAGCGTATCCGGACAAAGTTTCGGACCTGGAACAGCTGCTGACGGGCGCTTACGCGACCCAGCACGCCGCGGGTACATTCGGCCGTGCGATGGGCCCGTACAACACGCACCTGTGGGACCACACCAGCGATCTCAGCTGGCAGGGATCGCCCAACTGGATCCAGATGGCCCAGAACAATGCGCTTCCCAGTGATAACTTCCTTTTGCAAACCTGGCCCGACCTCTGGCGGGGTGTGCAGCGTTGCAATACTTTGCTCGCCGGGGCCGAAAAGCTGAGCGCCACCGCATCCGATAGCGATAAAGCAGCCATTTCGCTCATCAAGGGGCAGGCATTCTTCCTGCGTGCCTGGTACTATTTCTATCTCACGACATTTTGGGGGGAAGGATTCATCGTGGATGGTGCCAATGGGGACAAAATGGGTGTGCCGATTCAGGAAACGGTGGCCAATGACCTGTCCAAAACGCAGGTGTCCCGCTCGACCGTTCGTGCGTGCTGGGACTTTATCATCGGTGACCTGAAAAAAGCGGAAGCACTGCTGGCCGGGAAGAAATGGACTGCGGCTGTCGACAGGCACAAAGTCGATGAGTGGGGTGTGAAGGGATTCCTGGGTAAAGCTTATGTGTACACGCAGGATTGGGCTAATGCCAAAACATCGCTCTCCAATGTGATTAACGGAAGTGGGAAATCGCTGGTCCCCTTCGATGTGTACAAGACGATGTTCAACGGACAGAACGAATTCAACTCGGAATCACTTTTTGAGCTGAACCTGAATGTCGACATGAGTTTCGCTGGCGCGACCGATCTTTCGATGGGTTCGATGATGGGTACTTTGATATCACCTTCTTACGTGGGACCGACCGGCATGCCCATTGCTTCGGCCTGGTCGAATGTATTTCCGCATGCGAAGAACATCGAACGGTTTGGCTTCGATGAAGGGCATTACTTCAAGGCTGGCACGACCTCGCCTAATATTTCGAATGTAGACCAGTCCTACATTACCAAATCCATTGCCGCCAGGACGAACAAAACGGTGGACCCACGACTATGGGTGGCCTGCCTGCAACCTTATGTGGATTCCATGGTCGTAAGCGGTGCTAAAAGGCCGGTTTCGCATTTTCTGGATATCAATGAGCTGGATATGGAGGCATGGAGTTTCAGGAAATACATTAATCTCAACGGCACGGAACTGGAAATCAACAGGGCCAACGGGAGCAATATTCTCTGGCTGAGGCTTGCGGACATTTACTTGCTGTACGCCGAAACGCTCGCCCGTACCGGTGACAATGCCACCGCTTTGGAATACATCAATAAGGTGAAGCGCCGCGCTTACAGCTTCCCGGTCGATAAACCTTCCGCCATCGACTACAAGAGCCTGAGCGACGCCACCAGCGCATCCGATAATGTGTTGAAAAATGATCCGCTCAAATATGAACGCTGGGCCGAATTTTTCGGGGAGTTCAACTGGTGGTTTGATGTATGCCGGTGGAAAATAGGGGACCGGGAGGCGACCTACTATCAGAAGGTGCGGGGAGGTCCCATCCAATGGGCGCCAACCGACTATGCACAGCCGATACCGGTCACGGAAATGACTTCCAATGTCAATATGCGGCAAAACCCGGGCTACTGATGCCTGGTACGGGGCCTTCGTTGGAAGGCCCCGTTTTTTTACCGATAATGCATGCAGGGAACGGTCGCGCAGGATGAATAGTTTTTATATTAGCCGACTCTAACCGCATCGAAATGTCAAAGCTATTTTCTCCTGTTACCATTAAAAGTATCCGTTTCAAAAACCGGATCATCGTTTCACCCATGTGCCAGTACTCGTCTACCGATGGCTTCGCGACCGACTGGCATCTGGTCCACCTCGGCAGCCGCGCCGTAGGCGGTGCCGGGCTGATCATCACCGAAGCGACGGCCGTCTCTCCGGAAGGCCGCATTTCTCCCGAAGACCTGGGGATATGGAAAGACGAACATCTCGAAAAGCTGTCTCAAATCACATCATTTATCAGCGCGCAGGGCTGTGTGCCGGGCATTCAGCTCGCTCATGCGGGCAGGAAGGCGAGCACGGCGGTTCCATGGAAAGGCAGGGCGGAGGTGCCTGTTTCTGAGGGTGGATGGGTTACCGTAGCGCCTTCGGTCGTTCCATTCTCCGATACGTATCCCAAACCGGTCGCATTGGACGCCGCAGGCATTGAAAAAGTAGTTGACGACTTCACGGCAGCGGCAAAACGGGCGTTACAGGCGGGTTTCAAAGTAGCCGAAATTCATGCTGCGCACGGTTACCTCGTGCACCAGTTCCTTTCTCCGCTGAGCAATCATCGTACGGATGAGTATGGGGGCAGCTTCGAAAATCGCATCCGCTTGCTGCTGCGTATTATCGACGGTGTTCAAACGGTTTGGCCGAACGACCTTCCATTGTTTATCAGAATCTCAGCTACCGATTGGGTCGAAGGCGGCTGGAATCCCGACGAGTCGGTCCGGCTCGCGCATATCCTTAAAGAGAAAGGCATCGACCTGATCGACGTTTCGACGGCAGGCCTGGACACTCGTCAGCAAATTACGGTCGGGCCGGCATACCAGCTGCCGTTCGCTTCCCGCATTAAACGTGAAACCGGTATCCTTACGGGCACGGTGGGTATGATCACGAGTGCAACGCAAGCCGAAACGATCCTGGTCAATGGCGACGCGGATATGATCATCATGGCGCGGGAGGTTTTGAGAAATCCCTATTTTCCATTGCAGGCCGGCAAGGAGCTGCGGGAGGATGTGGCCTGGCCGGTGCAATATGAGCGGGCGAAATGATCGCGCCACCTGGATTTGGTGAATGGAATTCGGAGTGAGTGAATAACGAAATGGCGGGTGCTGCTCAATAAGTATATCAACACGCTTCCTAAAGAAGGTGTCATGAAAAAACAATACGATATGATCGTCAGCTCTTAACCGAGCCTAGGCATAGGCCAGCTTACTCAGCATGACCGAATTGTCGATCAGCGTTTCCATACGAAGGTCGGACGCGATTTCGATGTAGGAGATCACGCGAATGTCACTGTGGCCGGGATAGAAATCCTGATAATCACCGATCAGTTTTTTTTCCGAGACGCGGGATTTTGCTTCAAAATTGTACGAACTGGTGATAATTTCCCCATTTTGCTTTGAGGACATTGTCAGGAGGTATTTGGGCATAATGCTGACTTTGAGAGTGGTTTATGATTAAAAGCATCGGAATGCGCGATGCCGGGGCCGTTTCTAAGGTATATGCTGCAAGAACCTTGCCAGTGATCCGTGTGCGCACTATCAGAAATATGCTTTATTTTGCCTTCGACACAGCGGCTTCGGCCGGTATAGCATAATCGTTCGCATGAAAGACCTTACAAACGAAAAGATATTGGCGGCAAAAGAAGCCGTGAAATGGCTTGCCGACGGGCAGGTGGTGGGCCTGGGTTCGGGCAGTTCCGCTTACATTGCGATCCGGGAGATCGGGGAGCTGGTGAAGCAGGGGCTGCAAATCACCGGTGTGCCAACCTCGGAAAAAACCCGGGAATTAGCCGAATCGCTGGGCATTCCGTTACTGAAAATCGAAGAAGTGGACGCGATCGATATCACGATCGATGGGGCGGACGAATTCACAACCGACCTGCATCTGATCAAAGGAGGTGGTAGTTTTCTGTTAAAGGAAAAAGTAGTGGCGTCTTTGTCGGCGTCGGAAATCATCATCACGGATTCTTCCAAAAAAGTAGATCTGCTCGGGAAATTTACGGTACCGGTAGAGGTTATTCCTTACGCCCGAAACTATGTAATGACGCAATTGAAGAAGATCAACGGGCTGGGGCGGATACGGTTGGTGGATGACAAACCGCTTATCACCGAGCAGGGGAATTATCTTCTGGACACCGATTTTGGCCTGATCGCCGATCCGGCATCACTGGCCAGGCAACTGGATGGCATCGTGGGCGTGGTGGAGCACGGCTTGTTTATCAATGTCGCCACGCGGGTGATCATGGGAGTGGGTGAAGCGACCGAGACATTTACCAGACGGTAGCTGATCTGACAGATCGGTATATCGTTTAAAATACAAAAGCCGTCGGATCTGGTCTGACGGCTTTTTGCGCTTAACTACACTTAACAAAGATGTTTATCGATAGGGTGTGTTTCGGTTTATGCTTTGGAATACAACATTACTTCCAGCCGCCTCCCAGGCTCCGGTAGAGGTCTACCCGTGCTACCAGCGACTGGCTGCGGATGAATGCCAGGTTGAGTTCGGCCTGCAATGCATTCCCCTGGGCGGTGATCACTTCCAGGTAGTTAGCCATATCGCTCTGATACAGCAGCTGCGCATTGCCGATGGCTTGTTGGAGGATCGTTACCTGGTTGTTGGCGATCGCTTCCTGCTCTTTCAGCTTTTGCGTCGCCACCAGCGAATTGGAGACTTCTCCCACTGCATTCAGTACCGACTGGCGGAATTCGAGCACCGACTGTTCGCGCTGGATTTTGGCTACTTCCAGGTTGGTTTTAAGCTCTCTTCTGGCAAAAATCGGGCGGGCGATGGTACCTGCCGCGATGCCAAATAGCGACCCCGGAATGTTGAACCAGTTGCTCGATTTGAAAGATTCGATACCGCCGCTGGCCGAAATGATCAGCGAAGGATACATGCTCGCCTGCGCAACACCCAGTTGCGCATTGGCAATGAGTATGGACATTTCAGCGGCGCGTACATCGGGTCGACGGCTCACCAGCGCTGCCGGAACACCGGTAGCAAGGCTGTCCTGCGCCTCGAAATCTGCCAGTTTTACTTTGCGGTCGATCGCGCTGGGCATTTGTCCGGTCAGAACCTGTAATGCATTTTCCTGAATCGTAATATCCTGCTCCAACTGCGGGATGAGCAATGCAATGGCTTCACGCTGCGCTTCGGACTGCTGCACGGAAAGCGATGTTACCTCGCCGGCGTCTTTCAGAAGGTTCGTTAGTTTCAATGTATTATTGCTCAGTTCGAGGTTGTGTTTGGCCACTTCCAGTTGTTTATCAAGCATCAGCAGGTTGAAAAAGCCTTTTGCAATATCAGCGACCAGGCGTGTTTGCACGGCTTTGGTGGCTTCATAAGTTTGCAGGTACTGGCCCAGTGTCGCCTGTTGCTGCCGACGGATCTTGCCCCAGATATCGGCTTCCCACGACAAATCGAAAGAGGTAATGTAATTTTCGATGTGACTGGATTTGAGGAAACTGCTGGCGCTGATCCCGTTCAAGCTGTTTTTCGACGGGCGGTTGTAGGTTCCGGCCAGGCGGAGGTCCAGACGTGGCAGTTGCAGCATCTTGGCCTGCTTCACTTGCTGTTGCGCGATATCGATGCGTTTCAGCGCGATTTGCAGGTCATAATTGTAAGTTACGCCGCGTTCGATCAGCTTTTGCAGCGTGGTATCAGGGAAAAATTCTTTCCAGCCCATATCCGCGATGGTTGCAGTGTCGCCATAAGGCACATTGCGGTATTCGTTGGGCAGGGCCAGTTCCGGGCGCTGGTAGTCCTTGCTCACCTTGCAAGAGGCGAGCAGGGATACCAACGTAAGCAGGACAGGTATTTGGGTTAATCTAAATATATTTTTCATGATGTTATTTTGAAATAAAACCAGTCGCTTATCAGTGCCGCAGCATTAATGGGCTTCCGACTCTGCCAGTTTTGGTTGAACCGGCTTTTTAACCACCTTTTCCTGCAAATACTGGAAGATGACATACAATACCGGGATCACAAACACCCCGAATATCACACCTGTCAACATCCCGCCTACTGCACCGGTACCGATCGAGCGGTTACCAAGCGCCGAGCCACCGGTGGCCCGCATCAGCGGCAACAGACCGACAATGAATGCGAAGGAGGTCATCAGGATCGGACGCAGACGGAGGCGCGAAGCTTCCAATGCCGATTCCACAATGCTCAGACCCGCCTCGCGCCGCTGTACGGCGTACTCGATGATCAGGATCGCGTTTTTCGCAAGGAGCCCCACGAGCATGATCAGCCCGACCTGCACATAGATATTGTTTTCAATGCCCATCCAGTTGATGAATACCATCGAGCCAAACACACCCAGCGGGATCGTCAGGATCACGGCAAACGGCAGGATGTAGCTTTCGTACTGGGCAGCCAGCAGGAAGTATACGAACACCAAACTCAATACGAAGATCAGGATGATTTGTGAGCCGGAGTTGATCTCCTCGCGCGTCATACCAGTCCATTCGGTTTTGTAGTTATTCGGCAAAACCTTTTCGGCAGTTTCCTGCACGGCACGGATGGCGTCACCGGTACTGTAACCCGGTTTGGGCGTTCCGTTGATCATCACCGCATTGTACAAGTTGTTGCGGGTCACGGTTTCAGGTCCGAATACGCGTTTCAAAGTTACCAGCTGGTTCGCCGGCACCATTTCGCCTTCGGTGTTTTTAACATAAATACCATTCAGCGACGACGGGTCCTGGCGGTACAACGGATCGGCCTGCGCCATTACGCGGTAGTATTTTCCAAAGCGGTTGAAGTCAGACACAAAGCTGGAACCGTAGTAGATTTGCAGCGTTTGCAACAGGTCGTTTACAGGTACATTCAGTTGTTTAGCTTTTGCATTGTCGATTTCCAGCTGGAATTGCGGGTTGCCTGTTGCGAAAGTGGTGAATGCATAGGCGATCTCCGGACGCTGCATCAATGCGCCGAGGAATGCATTGGTAGTCGTGCTGAGTTTTTCCAGAGAACCGTTTCCACGGTCTTGCAACATAAATTCGAAACCGCTGACGTTACCGAAACCATCCACGGTAGGGAAGGTGAAGAAAAACGCATTGGCATCATTCACTGATCTCACCTGCTGCGACATCATGCCGACGATCTGGTTGAAATCCTGTACATCACCCCGTTCTTCCTTCGGTTTCATGCGGATAAATCCTACCCCGTAAGGCGATGCGTTGGAGTTTGAAATGATGTTCATACCTTCCACGATGTAGCGGTGGTCGGCGATAGGAGACTTTTTAACAATGCTATCCACCTGCGCCATCGCTTTCGAAGTACGGTCGAGGGAACTTCCCGGAGGCGTGTTGAGTGCGTATAGCAGGAAGCCCTGGTCCTCGGTCGGGATAAATCCGGTAGGCGTTGTTTTGGTCAGCCAAAGTGTTGCTCCCGAGATGACCACCAAACCCACGATGGTTACCCATTTGCGACGGATCAGGAATTGCAGACTTTTTACGTACCGACCTGTCATCGACTCGAATCCTGCATTAAATGCTGCGAAAAAGCGGGCCGAGAAACCTTTCTTTCCATGCGAGCCGTCCCCTTCCGCATGCGGATTTTTCAGGAACAGCGCACAAAGTGCGGGGCTGAGCGTCAAGGCGTTCAATGCCGAAATCAAAATGGCTATGGCTAATGTAAATGCAAACTGCCGGTAGAATACCCCCGCTGGTCCCTGCATGAAACCGACGGGTACGAATACTGCGGCCATCACAAGGGTAATTGAAATGATCGCGCCCGAGATCTCGTTCATCGATTCGACTGTGGCTGGCTTGGCACCGAGGTTGGATCGCTCCATCTTCGAATGGACGGCCTCGACGACGACAATGGCATCATCGACCACAATACCGATCGCAAGTACCAACGCAAAGAGTGTCAGGAAGTTGATCGTAAACCCGAAGAGCTGCATGAAGAAGAACGTACCGACAATGGCGACCGGAACCGCGATGGCCGGGATCAGTGTCGAGCGGAAATCCTGCAGGAATATAAATACCACGATGAATACAAGGATGAATGCTTCCAGAAGCGTAGACCGAACCTGGTTGATCGACTCGTCGAGGAAGTCCTTCGAGTTGTACATAATGGTCGTTTTCAGGCCTTTGGGTAATGTTTTGGAAAAATCAGCCACCAGTTTCTCAGCCTGGATCAGGATGTCGTTCGCATTGGTACCGGCGGTCTGGAACACAGCCACACCGGACGATGCATTACCATCCAGTTTCCCATTGGAGGAATAGGTGTAAGAACCGAATTCCACCCGTGCCACATCTTTCAGCCGGATCACCGAGCCATCGCTGTTGGCTTTGATGATAATGTCCTCGTACTCTTTGTTTTGCGTGAGTTTTCCTTTGTATTTCAAAACATATTCAAAAACTTCCTTGCTGGCTTCTCCCAGACGTCCCGGAGCGGCTTCAAGACTTTGCTCGCGGATGGCATCCGTAACTTCCTGAGGTGCTAGTCCCAATGCGGCAAGGCGGTCTGGTTTAAGCCAGATACGCATCGAATAATCGCGCGTGCCGAATGGTTGTGCCTGACCGACCCCCGGTATACGTTGCAACTGAGGGACCAAGTTAATCTTGATATAGTTCAGCAAAAACGTTTCGTCATAAGTGCTGTCCTCGCTCGAAAGCGCGACGAACATGATAATCGAGTTTTGTTGCTTTTGCGTGGAAATACCAGCTTGGACGACTTCCTGTGGAATCTGGCTTACAGCCTTGGAAACGCGGTTCTGCACGTTTACTGCGGCGATATCGGGATCCGTGCCCTGTTTGAAATACACATTCAGGGCCATGGTGCCGTCGTTATTGGACGATGACGTCATGTAGGTCATGTTTTCGACACCGTTCACGGCCTCTTCAATGGGCGTCGCTACCGCACGGGCAACGACTTCTGCGTTCGCTCCCGGGTACACGGCGGTAACCTGTACCGTTGGCGGGGCAATATCGGGGAATTTGGTGATCGGCAGCGTGGTGAGCGATATGATCCCCAGCAGTAATATCAGGATAGATATAACCGTCGAAAGGACAGGCCTTTCTATAAATTTCTGGAACATACGGATTTGGTTTGTCCCCTTCGCGGGGCACATGTTGTAGTTTTTGGGCAAGATAGGGGCTTACCATCGCATGGGGCATGCGATGGGGCCCGTATAATTGGTGTGGTGATTATGTCAAACGGTCCGTCAGATCGGGTTGGCGTGCAGCAGGCTGTCCATCGACATTTTCTGAGGCGCAATAGCCATACCGTCGCGCAGCCTGTCCATTCCCGCATAGACGATCTTTTCGCCAGGCTTCAATCCTTTGGAAATCAAGTAATAACGTCCGCTTCTGTTCGACACGGTCACCGGGCGGCCTTCCACCTTGTTGCTGTCGAGGACTGTGTATACAAACACCTTGTCCTGCAATTCGAAGGTAGCTTCCTGCGGGATCAGCACCGACTTCGTGAGCTCACGCGGGATGCGGATCTTGCCTGTGTTACCGGAGCGCAACAATCCGTTGCCGTTCGGGAAAGTAGCACGGAAGTTGATGGCGCCCATCGTCTTGTCGAACTGGCCTTCAACGATCTCCACTTTACCTTTCTGCGGGTAAATGCTGTTGTCCGCCAGCAGCAGTTCCACTGGTGGTATCTGCTTGATTTTCTGTTCGATAGTCGCGCCGGGGAACTGCTGCTTGAAATCCAGGAAGTCGAGCTCGCTCATCGAGAAGTAAACGTGGATGTCCTTGGTTTCGGACAGGACCGTTAATGCCTCCATCGTTCCTTTGCCTACCAGGCTGCCTGTTTTGAACGGGATCACACCGATATAGCCGTCGGCAGGTGCTTTAATGCTCGTGTAGCCGATGTTGATTTTCGCGGCTTCCACGGCTGCCTGCGCCTGCGACACATTAGCCTTGGCGGCGTCATAAGCTGCTTTGGCCGTTTTCAACTGCACGTCGGAAACCACTTTGTTGGCCACGAGCGGCGTCAGCTTGTCAACATTGATCGCAGCGCTCTCTAACGCGGCTTTTGCGGATTGGAGGCTGGCATTGGCTGTATTCAACTGCTCCGCGTACGGGCGGGCGTCGATGTGGAAGAGCACCTGGCCTTTGTGTACATAAGCACCTTCGTCCACAGAGATACGGTCGAGGTAACCATCCACCTGGGGACGGATCTCGATATCGCGGCTGCCCTGGATGGAAGCTGTAAATTCACGGTGCGCTGTAACCTGGTGGTCGCTGACCGTAATGACCGGCAAAGCCTGGGCTGGCATTTGCATCGGCGCGTCGTTGGCGGTAGACGATCCGCAGCTGTAAATCGCCGCAGATCCGGAGGCTAGTAAAAGGATTGCAATAAGCCTTTTGGTTGTGTTTGATTGGTCTTTTTTCATGGGTGTGGACGATTCTTTGTGGTGATGATGAGTTAGTTATGAATAGGTAGTGAAGTTATAATTACTAACAGTGTTAGCCAGAAACGAAAAAAATTATAGGTTCTTGATGAAAGCGTTTACAGTGTCGTCCATGACTTTTTTGTTCATTGTGGAATCATCGATGTCGGAGCAGCGCATCATAACGATCGAAATCAGACCATGCAGTACTGACCAGAACGCATAAATTTTAAAGCAGGTTTCATCATCCGAAGATTTTTTATTTTTTACGATTTCTTCGATCGCATCACTGATGTGATCACGGAAACAGTTAAATTCCGGCTTGATTTTCCCCGCACCCGAGCAGGGCATTCCGAGGCCATACATCAGTTGGTAATATTCCGGATTTTTGAATGCAAAGGTCCAATACGTCTCGGCATGGGCCCTCAATTGATCTTCCGGATTCTGGTATTTTCGCTTGTTTTTTTCCAGCAGCCTTTCGAGTAACCTGAAACCATCCATGGAAAGTTCAAAAAGGATCGCTTCTTTATTTTCGAAGTGGTCGTAGATGACCGGCACACTGTATTCGATGGCGTCTGCTATTTTTCGGATGGACAAGGATTGCCAGCCTTCGTCTTTAACCAACTGCAGTGCAACTGCCAGGATGTTGGTCCGCATATTTTCCTTTTGCCGTATCTTTCGTTCGAGAATGCCCATGACATTTCATAATTTACCTAACGGTGTTAGCAAAGTTACGGATACGCTATGACATTGTCAACTCCCAGCGACCGGGATTTTCCCGGCCGTCTTTGCTATGCGGCTTCCATGGTAAAAATCGTGCCCGGGCAGGACGCCCGGCTAGGGCTGCCGTCAGCGCCTGATCATTTGCGCAATGGGCATTTCGGAGTTTCCGAACAGTCTTTCTTCCATTTTGCGATCGTGCCCGTATACATCCTTGCGGAACTGCAGATTGCCGTGCTGGTCGACCCAGGATGTAAAATAGCCGATAAAAACCGGTATTTCGTTTTGGCCGCGGAGCCGCACATATTTCTCCTTGCCGGCATGCATGGCAGCGGTGATTTTATCGCTGGTCCAGGTACTGTCGCGCCTCAGGAGCCATTCGGCCATCTTTTTTGGCTCTGCAAGCCTGATGCAGCCGTGGCTGAATGCGCGTTGGCTTTCATTGAAGAGGCTCTTGCTGGGCGTATCGTGAAAGTAAATGCTGTAACTGTTGGGAAAAAGGAATTTAACAAGACCGAGCGAGTTCGATTTGCCCGGTTTCTGGCGCACCGATCCCCCGTTCCATTCCATATTGTGCTTCGCGAGGTAGTTGGGGTTCTTTTTAATGCCGGGAAGCACTTCCTTTTTGAGAATGCTCGCGGGGACATTCCAATAGGGGCTGAAAACGACCTGATTAAGTGTACCTGAAAAAATGACAGTACTATTGGCCTCCGAACCCACTACCACCACCATATCGAATGACAATTTGCCCTGTTCGTAAGCATGGAGCGTGAACTCTGGGATATTGACAAGGATGTAATCGGTAGGTGGTGCCGCGGGCATCCACCTTATCCTTTCCATATTGATGAGCATCTGGCGGATCCTGCTCCCGACGGGAACGTTCAGCTCCTTAAAGAATGCCGGGCCGGTTATGCCGGTCTGTTTCTGCCCGACACGCTGCTGAAAATGCTTTACCGCCCTGGTCAGTGTAGTATCAAAAACGGCCAGACTATCGGTTTGAGGCAGGTCGCCCAGCAAATGCAGCCGTTGTTTCAATGCAATGATCAATGTATCCCGGTCGCCTTCCCGCAGTTTCTTTTGGGTGTCGATGACAGCCGGTTCGCCGTCACGGGTTAATGCATAATATTGCAAAACCTTCTCTTTGAGTAGATTATAATGCCGGTTGACAGGCTCGTAGGCCGAGAGGTTCTGCCCCTTGTTTTTCAGCAGTGAATCCAGAAAAACTTCCGGATTGAGCTTTCTCCTTGGGATAAACCAGTTCAGTTCCTGCGTATTGATCCGGTGGT
>NZ_CAMLSE010000002.1 GCF_946482605.1 uncultured Dyadobacter sp.
GCATCGATATCTCGCACCACACATCGAACCATGCCGACGAATACACCGGGATTTCGTTTGATTATGTTATCACCGTTTGCGACAATGCGCGTGAGCAATGTCCCCATTTCCCCTCTGCTGCTGAGCTGATACACCACAGCTTTTCCGACCCGGGACAGCCCGGCGAGAACCTGGTCGCTTCGTTCCGACGGGTACGGGACGAAATCAAGGCGTACAGCCGCGAATTTACCGATCAAAAAATCTCCCCGATGGCGTTCACCATACGCCCGGTCGAGCCCTGTGACTGGCCGGTAGTTCGGGAGATTTACCAGCAGGGTATTGACACCGGTGAGGCAACTTATGAAACGCAGGCACCGGAAGTTAATGCTTTGAGCACTAAGTTTTTGACAGAACCGCGGCTTGTAGCCGAAAGTAACGGCCGTGTCGCCGGATGGGCAATGCTGACCGCCGTTTCCAGTCGGTGTGTTTATGGAGGTGTGGCAGAAACCAGTATCTACATCCATTCCGCCTACCGCCAAATGGGTGCGGGTCGCCAACTTCTAGCTACCTTGGTACCGCTTAGCGAAGAACATGGGTTCTGGACCTTGCAAGCACACGTTTTCCCTGAAAATAAAGCTAGCATTGCTGTCCATGAACTAGCGGGTTTTCGGCAGGTCGGTTATCGTGAAAGGCTCGGAAAACGCGACGGTATCTGGCGCGATGTGCTGCTGCTCGAACGTCGCAGCTCAATGATAGGAAACGACTGATTAAGACCATCCTTACTACGCATATAGACAACGGCTATCGAAGTATAGAATTAATCGATTGTCATTATTTTTTCCAATAACATATCTTTATCATCCTACACATCGACCCTGTGCGGAGAAAAGTTGGTTTAATCATGAACATATGACAATGGAAAAAGACGCAAACGACATCGGTAAATGCCCATTCCACAATGGCAGCTTGAAACACAACGTAGGTGGCGGCGGCACCAGGAATCACGACTGGTGGCCCAATCACCTGAAAATGAATATCCTGCGTCAACACTCGTCCTTGTCCAATCCACTGGGGGAAGATTTTGACTACGCCGCAGCGTTCAAAAGCCTCGACCTTGAAGCCGTAAAAAAAGACCTTCACGCGCTGATGACCGATTCCCAGGACTGGTGGCCGGCCGACTTCGGGCATTATGGTCCGTTGTTTATCCGCATGGCGTGGCACAGCGCAGGCACGTACCGCGTGGGTGACGGGCGCGGCGGTGCAGGCTCAGGCCAGCAACGTTTCGCGCCATTGAACAGCTGGCCTGATAACGTGAGCCTCGACAAAGCGCGCAGGTTGCTTTGGCCTATCAAACAAAAATATGGCCGTAACATTTCCTGGGCCGATTTGCTGATCCTCACCGGGAATATCGCACTCGAATCGATGGGCTTCAAAACATTCGGCTTTGCCGGTGGACGGGCCGATGTGTGGGAGCCGGATGAAGACGTGTATTGGGGTTCGGAAACGACCTGGCTAGGAGGCGACGTACGTTACGCGCATGGCTCTCCGGGGGTGGTAGAAGGACACGGTGTACTGGTGTCGGACGACGATGCTGATGGGGACACCCATTCCCGTAACCTGGAAAAACCGCTGGCTGCGGTGCAAATGGGCCTCATTTACGTAAATCCCGAAGGCCCCGACGGCAACCCTGATCCCATTGCGGCAGCGAAAGACATCCGCGATACTTTCGGTCGTATGGCTATGAACGATGAAGAAACGGTGGCACTGATCGCGGGCGGACATAGTTTCGGTAAAACCCACGGCGCCGCGCCTGCCGATCATGTAGGCAAGGAGCCCGAAGCTGCCGATGTGGACTTGCAGGGACTGGGATGGAGCAACAGCTACGGTTCCGGCAAGGGGGCCGATACCATCACAAGCGGCCTGGAAGTGATATGGACCAAAACGCCCACGCAATGGAGCAACAACTTCTTCGAAAACCTTTTCGGATTTGAATGGGAACTTACAAAAAGTCCGGCCGGTGCCCATCAATGGGTGGCAAGGGACGCAGGCGGCATTATCCCCGATGCCTTTGACGCTACGAAAAAGCACGCGCCAACGATGCTGACCACCGACCTGGCGTTAAGGTTTGACCCTGCTTACGAAAAAATATCCCGTCGTTTCCTCGAAGACCAGCATGCATTTGCCGACGCTTTTGCCCGGGCATGGTTCAAACTGACACATCGTGATATGGGTCCCCGTGCGCGCTACCTCGGACCGGATGTTCCGGAAGAAGTACTGATCTGGCAAGATCCTATTCCGGCAGTTGACCATGTGCTGATCGATGAAAGCGACATTTCAAACCTGAAACAAAAAATTGCAGCATCGGGACTGAGCGTATCCGAGCTGGTAACCACAGCCTGGGCCTCGGCTTCCACCTTCCGCGGTTCCGACAAGCGTGGAGGCGCCAATGGGGCACGCATCCGGCTCGCTCCCCAACGGTACTGGCAGGTTAACAACCCGTCGCAGCTCCAAAAAGTATTGGGGGCGCTCGAAGGCATTCAAAAGGAATTCAACGGTGCACAATCGGGTGGCAAGAAAGTCTCTATGGCCGATCTGATCGTACTCGCCGGCGGTGCCGGAATCGAAAAAGCGGCAGCGGATGCGGGGCGTACCATCTCCGTTCCCTTTACATCAGGCCGGACAGACGCATCGCAGAACCAAACCGACGTGGAATCAGTCGGCTTCCTAGAACCGCAGGCCGACGGCTTCCGTAACTACCGCAAGACCCGGTTTACGGTCGCGACCGAAGAATTGCTGATCGACAAAGCGCAGCTGCTCACCCTGACCGGCCCGGAACTAACGGTGTTGATTGGCGGTATGCGCGTGCTGGACACTAATTTCGATGGTTCCAGACATGGCGTCTTCACTACCCGTCCGGGCCAGCTCACGAACGATTTCTTCCTGAACCTGCTCGACATGCGTACCGCCTGGAAAGCCACTTCTCAGGACCGTGAATTATTCGAAGGAACCGACCGGTCGACAGGCGCAGCCCAGTGGACCGCCACCCGTGCAGACCTCGTTTTCGGCTCCAACTCCGAACTGAGGGCCATTGCCGAAGTGTACGGAAGCGCCGATGCGGGCGATAAATTCGTAACTGATTTTGTGGCAGCCTGGGTAAAAGTGATGAACCTCGACCGCTTTGATCTGATTTGATCAACCATCCCAGCAAGACTTTGCCCGCCAGGAGCCGTTCCGAAACATCGGGATGGCTCCTGGCATTTTGGCCTGTGCATTGTTGCACATTGCACTAGTAGGAAAGGTAACTGCCTTCAAACACTGCTACACCCGGTCCGGGGAACGCCAGAGTTCCGCCGCTTTCCACGTGTTGTTGCACGGCCCGAGCGTTGCCGGTATGCCCATTGTCATTGGCCGGTTCCAAAGAATCAATCACCTTTGTCCAGCCGCCGTCATTTTGCGGAAATGGCATGGGCACTGTATCGTCGCCGAGGTTAAACAAGACAATAAGCTCAGTCCGGTGATCTGCGCTTCGGCGATGCAGCATCAGGCTTTTCGGGCCCGTCACGGTTACCCTGACATCGCTTTTAGTAAAATTCTGCAATGCAGGATGCTTCTTTCTCAGCGCGATCAGCCTCTGGTGCCATTGCCACATCGACGCGTGACGGCCGGCCTTACGCTGGTCCCAAAGCAGCTTCGATTGTTGAAAAGTGCTCTCCGCCTGCGGGTTTGGCGGGTCCTGCTCCCAATGGTAGTTGGCAAACTCCTCGCGACGTCCTTCCACAACTTTCCGGATCAGCTCTTCGTCGGAGTGGCTGACAAAATAAAAAAACGGCGTATCGGCTGCATACTCTTCCCCCATGAAAAGCATAGGCAGATAGGGCGATAACAGAATGGCGGCAGCGGCAATCTTTTGCCGTTCTTCATCCACCAGCATGCTCAGCCGCTCTCCTCCTACCCGGTTACCCACCTGATCGTGGTTTTGATTGAAGACCACAAATTTTTCCCCCGACAGTCCCACCGACGATGCACCGTGCTTCCGCTTCCGGAACTTCACATATTCCCCGCTGTGCACAAAACCGTCGGTGTAGGCCTTCGCCAACTGTTCCATCCGCCCGAAATCCTCGTAGCGCTCGCGACCTTGCTCGTCGAGCAGCACGTAAAGCGAATGGTGAAAGTCGTCGAGCCACTGGCCGTCGAACGCCCAGCCCCCGGCCTGGGGCGCCTGCACCACTTTCGGACTGTTAAGATCGCATTCCGCAAAGAGATAGAAATTGAACCGCATGCGCTGCCGCAAGTCTGCAAGCCGGTCATTGACCTTCTCCCAGAAATGCACAGCCCCATTGTCGAACATCATATGAACCGCATCCACGCGGAGACCGTCGAGATGATAATGCGCATACCAATGCAATACAGCATTACAAAAATATGCACGCACACCATCAGACCATTCACCATCCAGGTTGACGGCATTGCCCCAGGGCGTGACATACTGATCTGTGAAATAAGGGGCAAATCTGGGCAAATAATTACCCTCGGGACCGATATGGTTGAAAACCACATCCAGAAAAACCGCGATACCCCTGCTATGCGCCGCATCGACCAATGCTTTTAGTCTCTCCGGCCCACCATAGCTATCCTGAACAGCATAAGGGAACACCATATCGTAGCCCCAGTTGCGATTACCTGGAAACTGTCCGACGGGCATGAGCTCGATCGCATTGACACCAAGCGCTGCCAGCTCGTCCAGCCGGGGAATAACGGCATCGAAAGTGCCCTCCTGCGTAAACGTGCCGATGTGGATTTCGTAAAGGATGAGCTCTTTCAACGGAATGCCGGCCCAGGCAGTGTCGGTCCAGGAAAAGGCCCCGTGATCGACCACTTCGGAAGGGCCGTGGACGCCCCCGGGCTGGAAATGGGACGCAGGATCGGGAAAAGCTTCGCCCCCATCGGGTGCAAACAGGTAACGGGTACCGGGAGGGGTGTCGTCTCTTGTGACCCGAAAGTAACCATCGTGGTCTTTGCGCATCGGAATGCGAATCCCGCTTTCGTGGAATACCAGATCCATCGACCCTTTTTCCGGTGCCCAGACGGAGAACCCGCATTGCCCGCCTGCATAATGAGCGCCTGTTTTATTCATTTCAAAGTGTTTGCAAAAGGTATACTAACTGAATCACGCCCTGGACTTAAAAAGCATGCCATCGGAAAACACGTTCCGCAGCGCACGGTTTATCAGGCGTGATTTTTTAAACTGAACCGGAATGATCAAAAACAGACTTCATGAGCATCATCAACGACATTGATCCTGATTCAAAAAAATACCTATGGTGGCAGCACGGCGTAATCTACCAGATCTACCCGCGCTCATTTCGGGACGCGAACAACGATGGCGTAGGCGACCTGAAAGGCATCATGCAGCGTCTCGATTACCTGCAATGGCTCGGGATAGACTGCGTCTGGCTGTCGCCTGTTTATCCCTCTCCCATGGCCGATTTTGGTTACGATATTTCCGATTACCAAGGCATCCATCCATTGTTTGGCACGATGGAAGATTTCGACGCACTCCTCGACGCGGTACATGCCCGGGGGATGAAACTGATCCTCGACCTGGTGCCCAACCACACTTCCGATCAGCACCCGTGGTTCCTGGAATCCCGGTCGTCGCGGGACAGCCCGAAGCGGGACTGGTACATCTGGCATGATGGGAAAGAGCATGGAGAGCTGCCGAACAACTGGCTTAGCGTATTTGGCGGATATGCCTGGGAGTGGGACGAAACGACCCGGCAATATTACTATCATGCTTTTTTGAAGGAACAACCCGACCTGAACTGGCGCAACCCGGAAGTCCAGGCAGCCATGATGGATGTCATGCGATTCTGGCTGGACAAAGGAGTGGACGGCTTTCGCGTCGATGTAATGTGGCATATGGTCAAGGACCAGCAACTTCGCAACAACCCTGCCGTGCCGGATTCGCCCTTCGATCAGAAGGACCTCATCTACGAATCGCTCGATCCCGTGTATTCGACCGATCAGCCGGAGGTACACGAGATCGTTCGCATGATGCGTGAACTCACCAATCAGTATTCCGAACGGGTGCTGATCGGTGAAATTTATCTGCCGATCCATAAACTGGTCACCTACTATGGGGCCAATAGCAGCGGAGCCCATCTCCCATTCAACTTCCAGCTGCTGACTTTGCCCTGGGACGCCAGGCAAATCGCCCGGGCAGTGGACGAATATGAGGGAGCATTGCCTGCGGACGGCTGGCCCAACTGGGTACTGGGTAATCACGACCAGCCGCGCGTGTCGAGCCGGGTCGGGCGCGAGCAGGCGTGGGTGGCGGCTATGCTCCTGCTGACCTTGCGGGGTACGCCCACGATTTATTACGGGGACGAGATCGGGATGCGCGATGTACCCATTCCCATGGACGAGATCGTCGACCCGCAGGGCCTCAACATGCCCGAGCGCAACATCAGCCGCGATCCGTCCCGCACGCCCATGCAGTGGGACGCCGGGGCTTATGCCGGGTTCTCCGAAGTGCGCCCGTGGCTCAGGTTGCCCCATAGTTTCAAGCGGATCAATGTGGAACGGCAACGTGAGGACCCGAACTCAATGCTTGCATTCTATCATACGCTGATTGCGCTGCGCAAGCGCGAACCGGCCTTGCAAACCGGTAAATACACGCCTGTTTTCTCTGATCACCAGATCGTGGCATTCATCCGCGAAAACGACCTCGACCGGTTTCTGGTCATCCTCAATCTGAGTCACAGGCCTGCATATCTCCGGCCGGGGCAGGATCAATTTCGCGGAGAAATCATCGTAAGTACCGAAGTAGAGCGCATTGGTTTACGCATAGAAAATAACCTGCTGCTCAGCGGAGACGAGGGCCTGATCGCCAGGCTCGAAAACTAACCCTGACGGTAATTATTGCTGCTTTTAACAAAACCCATCAATCAGATATTTAGAAAATGAACGAAACAGACGGTTGGAGAAAAATATTGATGCATGACCTTCCGTATTCCTTTCTGCTGGAAGTCGTATTGCGGACAGTGATCATGTTCGTGGTAATTCTGCTCGCGCTTCGTGCATCCGGCAAGCGCGGGATCAGGCAGTTATCCATATTCGAGCTGGTCCTGATCATCGGGCTAGGCTCGGCGGCAGGAGACCCGATGTTCTACGAAGATGTAGGCATTCTGCCCGCATTCGTCGTGTTCCTGGTTGTGATTACACTCTATATTACCGTAACCAGGCTCACAGACAGGTTCGAGAAGCTGGAAAAATTATTGGAAGGAGAGGCTCTGAATGTGATCAGGGACGGGCGTATGCAAATGGACGCTTTCGCGGAATCCGGCCTCTCGCGGGACGAGTTCTTCGCCGAACTGCGGCTTCGTAATGTAGAACACCTGGGACAGGTCAAAACGGTATTGATCGAAACTTCGGGCGAATTCAGTATCCTGTTCTATGATGAAGACGATGTGCGCTATGGATTACCAATCTTCCCCGACGAGCTGAAAAACGAGGCAGTCGCTACGAGCGGACGAGGCCCGCATTCCTGCGTGAAATGCGGGTATACCACCGGGTCCCATGAAACAGCCGCATCCGCTCATTGCCCCGAATGTGAGGAAAGCGGGTGGATCGACGCGAAAAACGGCAAACGTATCGCCTGACTTACGCAGCGCTGTGGGGAATCAGTATTCCGGCAGCGCCGCGTAAGCGTCGAGATGCAGCTCTACCCGCTCACCACTCCGGGCTGATTCGTAAGTGGCCGTGATGATCTCCATATCCCTGATCCCCATTTCGAGGGGTACACGCGTATCGGAACCGTTGCGAATGCATTGCGCAAAATCATCCATTTGCTTTGCCTGTTGCTTAACCGGAGGAAAATGCATTTCGCCCAGCGAAGTTTTTCCTTTCAGGTCGCCATACTCGTAGGCCGGATCCAGTTCAAACCAACCGTCGCCGGCCTCTGCCCGCATCAGGCTCTGTTTTTTTACATAACTGGTTTCGCAAACCGCAGTCGCCCCGTCTTCAAAGAACATCGTCCATTCCACACCTTCGGGCACTTCGTTGAACCGCTCCGGGTTGGTTTTCGGTGCAAATCTGGCCTCCACGGCCACGGGGAGCTTGCCGGTAATGTAAATGGCGGCCTGAATGCAGTAGATTCCATTGTTCATCAAAGGACCGCCACCGGAACGCTCGACGTCAATGCGCCAGGCACTGTCGTCATCCACTTCCATACTGTTTCTAAGCACCAGCTTCCGTACAGGGCCGAAGACTTCCTGTTGTCCGAGCCTCATCGCCTCCATATGATAAGGGTCAAAATGCAGCCGGTAGCCCATCGAGAACCGTACCCCGGCGTCCCCGACCGCTTCCTGGATACGGCGGCATTCATCCAGATCCATGGCCAGCGGCTTTTCACAAATGATGTGCTTTCGCGCGCGAGTCGCACGAATGCAGTATTCTGCGTGCATCGAATTAGGGAGCGTAATGTAGACGATGTCAATGTCGGGATTCTTCACGATCTGATCAAAGTTATCGTAGGAATAGAGGGCCCGGCTTTCGAGCCCCGCTTCCTTTCCCCAATGATCCAGTTTCTCCACATCTCCGCTTACCAGTCCCGCCAAGTAACAATGTTCTGTTTCCTGAAGGGAGGGGATCAGCTCTCCGATGGCGTACTCCCCCAGTCCGACCAGGGCAACACCCAATTTCTTTTTCTTTTCCATGACAATTTATTCTAAAACCACACCGGCATCAGGTAAGGCATTGCATACCACGCACGGCGGCCGGGACTGTGAAAATAAATGTGCCAGCGGTGCCGGTTGTCCCATTTGCCTGAAAGCGGCGTGGATTATGTCCAGGACCTTCCCGTTTCAAACACATATTCAACCCTGCCAATCCCTGGTTCAATTTTTTCAATAAAACCCTCAAAAAAACATCGACATCTATGAAACCTGAAATGAGAAACATCCTGGGCGGAATCAGCGGAGCCGTCGTACTGAACCTGATACACGAAGCCGCCAAACGTGTTTACCATAAAGCTCCCCAAATCGATCAGCTGGGAGAGGAAGCCCTCAGCAAAACCGTTGAAGCGGTAGGTCTGGAGGCACCTACCGGGCAAACCCTCACCGTCACCACGCTTGCCGCGGACCTTGCCAGCAATGCCGGGTACTACGCGATGATCGGGAAAGGCGACCGGGAAACCATTCTGTGGAGAGGCGCAGGTTACGGGCTGATGGCCGGCCTGGGCGCGATCGGACTGGCGAAACCGCTGGGGCTCGACGAGACGCCGGTTGCTAAAACCGAGGAAACCAAACTGCTCACCGTGGCCTGGTATGTGCTGGGCGGAGTGGCAGCCGCATTAGTGATCAGAAACCTGAAATAACATCCCCATTCTTAAGGGGATCAATCGTCCAACACAGCAGGCCGGGGATCTGCCCCCGGCTTCTGCATGAACCCAAACACCCAATGGAAAACGTTACCGAAATCATGATTCACGCGGCCAGACTGGGCGAAGCAGCTGTTTTAACGGAGCTCATCACCCGCGGAAGCGACGTAAATATATCTGACACAAAGGGCTACACCCCGTTGATCATTGCCTGCTACAACAATCGGTATGAGGCCGCGACCGTGCTGCTCAATGCCGGGGCCGACGTAAATGCCGCTGACCTGGGTGGCAATACCGCGCTGATGGGTGTCGCTTTTAAAGGCTATACCGACATAGCGCGACTGCTCATCATGCACGGCGCTGACCTTGACCGGCAACACGGCAACGGAGGCACTGCGCTGATGTTTGCGGTACTATTCGGACGAAATGAAATGGTACATCTGTTGCTGGAAAACGGAGCCAACCTGACCATACGGGATTCGCGTGGCTACACCGCCCTTGATCACGCCACCCAGCAGGGCAACGACGAAGCTGTTAATTTGCTGGCGCACGAAGCGTAGGTTTTTGGAGAGCAAACTTCCCGCCAATCAGAACACCGGCGGCCGCAGATCGGCGCCGGTTAACAACTTTCGGATTGCCGTCACCAGCTTTTCATAAGTAGCCTGGCCAGCGATCTTTATTCCCTTCCCTGCCACGGTCAGTGTGAGTGTCGGAAAACGGTCGATCCTGTTGCAATATGCTTTCTGTACATCGGCATGTAAAGCCTGCCGGGTAGCGCGCGTATCGAAGTCCTTCCCGAATCGGTGAAAATCAAACTCGCCGCGGTAGTACTTGCTGATTTCACGGGCCAATTCGGCCAGCACACTGGGTTGAAGTATGTCACGCTGCTCGGCCATCGCTGCTTTTCGCAACCGTCCCAGGTACAGATCCGCCGCAACAGATGATTGCAAACCGGCCGCCTTTACAGCCAGGCAGGTAACGTAAGCCGGGAATGCGCCTTTTTCCGGCGACTGAGCTGGGTCCGATGCATTACCTGCCATACAAAATTGGGTACTGATGTATGGGCCGAATGTCCCGACAAAACGCTGCCAGTCGGCCTGCATGGCCCAGCTGACCGGGCACAATGGGTGCGTGTAGTAGACGATTTTTACGACTTGGGAATATGGGTCCTGGGTGTACATCCGGTTGATCACTTTTAAGTGGTGCCGCTGTGGCGGCGCTGTTACTTTACTGTGATTTCGGGGGTCCCGTGACCGGCATTGATCGCCGGCAGATCAGACATTCATTAAAAATCCGTGCCCGTCCGAAGGCCGGTGTCACTGTAACCGTTTTAGGCCGGGCTTCGCCTCTCCGGCACCGGACGATCCGGACGAAGGATTACGTTTTCCGAAAACCGGCAAGTTCTTGCTCACTGTGAGGCAGACTACGCAGAATCGGCTTTGAAGCTTTACTGCAATGCCCACACATTACCATTTGAACATGGGCAGCGGATTCAATGGATGGAGGAAAAAATTACGCAGGATTTTACGCAGCAGAAATAAATGAAAACCCCGGTTAGGAAGCGCTCTCCGGTTCCGGCGAAGCACCCTTTTGTCGATTCCGAAGGACAATATACCCAGCGACACGTCGATCCAGTCTGCTTTTCTGAACGTTTCTACCGAACCCGCGAACGATCCTCGATACTTCCCGATTTTGTGATGCCAGTCAATCATCAGGCTGATCTCCGCTTCCAGGCTTTCCCTGCCGTTGCTGTTCAGGTAGGTCCTGACTTGCTGAATGGACGGATCGAGGTAGTCGATCGTCCGGTCGGTCCAGATCCCGATGTCGTGAAAGACGGCAGCAATGGCGTAGGCTTCAAAATTTGCCACGTCGTGATCGAGCAGCCTGCAATTCAGGTAGACCCTGTATACATGGTTCTTATATTTCGGCAGATCGCTTCCGATCTGCGGCCCGAATTCTGCCAGCAGGCTTTCAATGAGGGGTTCTTTATCGATCATGGCGGTTGGTTTTTCTGCGGGCTACGCTTTGATCAGATGCCCGGTTACAGAAAGGTTGAGTGGATGCCACTTAATCATGAATTTCGGGCATATAAATGCAAATTACGTCGCGACTGCACAAATACGCATGCGTAAAATCCCTCTATTCGACACGTAACTCTACTTTATTTAATTCCAACACATACTGCACATTAGTACATTTTACGAGCCGCTCACCGTAACAGGTTTGCAGTGCCTGCCTGGAAAAACTGCCACGCTGCTCATCAATCGCGTGTCTGTACCGAAAAATGCTCAACAACACCTGTGCACATGACTCAAAAATTTACATCAACGATCTCTGAAAAAAACGAACGGATCTTTGGACTGGACCTGATGAGGGCGTGCTCCATCATCATGGTATTCCTGTCGCATTCGATGCCATTAAATCCATTCGACAAAATGTTTCCCTTCGGGTGGCTAGGTATGGGCGTCGAAGCATTTTTTGTCCTGAGCGGTTTCCTGATCGGACGCATCATCATGCGCACCGTACTCGTTCCCGCGATCAGCTGGCAGGCTGTGAAAGTCTTTTGGGTAAACCGCTGGTTAAGGACACTGCCGGCTTATTTAGTCGCGTTTACGATCTACTTTTTCTTCTCGGAAGCGACCCGCCACCGGTTTGTCTACCTTGTTTTTGCGCAAAACATCCTGACGCCCATTCCCGACTTCTTCCCGCATTCGTGGAGCCTGGCTGTCGAGGAATGGTTTTACCTGCTCTTTCCGGCCGCATTAATGGTCATCGCATTGTCCCCAAAACGCCGCAGCCGGCATCACATATACCTTGCGGGCATAGGCGCATTTATTATTTTCGGGTTGCTGACCAAGGCCGCTTACCACTGGATGTATCAGCAAAATCTGTTTACGGATCTTTTGAACAAAGGAGTCCTGGCTGCGGGCTGGAAGGTTTTCGTGCCCCCATCCGGGCATTGGGATACCATGCGAAAAATGGTGATGTTCCGCATCGACGCCATTGCTTACGGGTGCCTGACAGGGTATTTACTTGAAAAATACCACCTGTCCCAAAAAATCAGGCTGGTCCTGCTCGTGGCTGGTTGTGTAGGCCTGATGATCCTTTTTCAGGTGGTGAATCACACGGTCGCGGGCGGCAAATCCGGTTTTTTCGTGGATGTACTGATGCTGCCCGCATTCTGCTGCACATTCGCTTTGATGCTCCCGTATGCGATCACTTGCCCGCGCCCCGGCAAATGGGCCGTCAAAGTGATCACGAGCGTCAGCCAGACCTCCTACTCCTTCTATCTGATGCATTTGCTGATCATCGAAAAAGTGATCAGCTGGTATAGGGAAAGTCAGCCTGATGTGCCTGCATCCCGGTGGGCATTCTTCATCGGTACGTATATTTTCATATATTTGGTCTCCTATTTGATGTACCAGTTCGTGGAGTTACCATTTATGAATTACCGAAGGAAGTTATTCCCCCAATCAGTTCCTGTCAGCAGATTATGAAACAACAATTGCTAGTTATTCTTTTGGCAATTGTGGCCGTTTCGTGTGATGGAAATAAAAATACGCCTGCGCCGGTGGAGCAAGAGAAGCCGGACACTACTCAAACAGATTGCGTGAAATGCGACAGCCCGCTTTCACAGCTCGATTCCATTCCGGTATCCAATCTTAATCTGGACGTCAAGAAGCTGATATTCCGGGATGGCACTGGCGTTCCCCTGGTCAATGCCAAGCCCTACCAGTACGTGGCGCGTTTATCATTCTATAATTTCCTGAAGAAGAACGCAGCCAGCTATGACAGGAACCTTATGGTTTTTGTAGGGCGCCGTGATACGACACTCTTTGGTTACCGCCAGGGAATTTATGACGCCGATACGCGTTTGCCTATCATGTCGGCATCCAAGGCGGTTACCGCCGCCGTCATCATGAGCATTGTAGAATCGGGAAAACTGACGCTTGACGATAAGGTAAGCAAATACATTCCCTCATTCAACAACGAGAAAAAGGCCATTACGATCCGGCAGTTGCTTTCGCATACGTCAGGCATTGTGGTGGAATCCCCTTTTGACGAGCGCAGCAACCTCACTCTTCAGCAAAATATCGACAGCATTGCGCTGAGAACCCAGCTGCTGTTTACCCCAGGCAAGTCTGCGCTTTATGGCAGCGTGGCGTACAGCGTGGCGTCCCGCGTAGCCGAGGTGGTAGAGCAAAAGCCCTGGGCGCAGATCTTCCAGGAGCGCATCGGTTCCAAATGTGGGATGCAGAAAGTGGTGTACAGTCCCGGCCACCCTGCCAATCCGGCAACGGGTTACGGCATCGTGTGCTCAATGAACGAATACCTCCGGTTCCTGACCATGCTTTATAACAAAGGCACCTATGGCGGTGTGCAGGTTTTGAAACCGGCATCTGTGGAAACGATGGAGGTGGATCAGAGCAACAATGTCGACGTTACCTATGGTCTGGGGCTTTTCCGGTATGAATTCGAATACAACAATGCCACCGAAGTGGCGTGCCTGAGCGCGACGGGCATTCATGGGTGGATCAACCGGAAAAAGAATTTCTACGGCTTAATATTTACGCAAGCCGGTTTCGAAAAAACGATCCTCGTCAACCTCGCATTCAGGCAACTGGTGCGGAATGAATTGTAAATCAGGCCGGTAATGAAGCAAATGCGCTCATTACCGGCCTGATACCATTTACATCACTGAATTAATTACATCAGTTCTCGTCGCCGCCACCCAGAGCCCGATACAAGTCCGTCAGGGCGTTGAATTTCTCCCTATTGATTCCGATCGCTTCCAGATCATTCTGCAATGCATTGTTCTGCGCGGTAATTACTTCCAGATAAGTCGCCATGCCACTTTGGTACAAAACCATGGCAGCTTGGTTCGCCCTGGCCAGGTATGCCTTTTTCTCGCCTGCCAGTTGCAGCCGCTGCTCCGCGTACTCCGACTTCGCCAGGGCGTCCGACACTTCCCCTACGGCCGTCAGCACCGATTGCCGGAACTGCACCGCCGCTTTCTCCTGCTCGATCTGTGCTATTTCGTGGGCTGTTTTCAATGTTTTTTGCTGGAAAATCGGTTGAACGAGATTGACGCCGATCGTTTTCACCATCGAACCCGGAAGGTCGAACCAGGCATTGAACTTGAATGAATTGGCCCCGACCGACGGCGTGAGACTGATGGCAGGATACATGGCCGCCTTTGCCAGGCCGGTTTGGGAGTTGGCTGCGATCACTGCAAACTCCGCCGCTTTCACATCGGGCCTGCGGCTCAGCAAGCGGGCAGGTACCTCAGCAGGGAGTGCCATACCGGCAGTCAATGCCGCCGCCGCACCGGTCCTTTGAATGCTGTCCGGATAGCCGCCGCAAAGGATGCTCAATGCATTTTCCTGCACCGCAATGTCCTGCAATGCAAGAGGGACCAGCAATTCGGCCGTTTTCTTCTGCGCCTCGGCCTGCTCCAATGCCAGCGAGTTCACCTGCGCCGACTCGTACTGCAACCGGATCATATGCAGCGTGCTGTCACCCAGTTCCACATTGCGCTGCGCGATCTTCATCTGTTCATCGAGTGTGATCAGGTTATAATAGGCCTGCGCGACCTGCACAATGATGCGTGTCCTGAGTGCCGACAGGTTTTCTTTCTGGGCGAAATAATTGGCGAGTGCCCCTTCTTTCTGCATCCTGGTTTTGCCCCAGATATCAGCCTCCCAGTTCACCCGGATCGACGCGTTGTAGTCGTCCATATAGCTTGTTCCCAGAAACTGGTCGCTGAGCGAACCGTTGAGCGAGTTGGTCGAAAGCCAGGTCCGGTTCGCCCCTACGTTCAGGTCAACGGTGGGCATCAGGCCCAGTTTGGCCCGCTTGTAGGTGAGATCCAGCTGCTGCATGGTCATCATCGCCACGGCAATATCATTATTCTTTACCAATGCCTTTTCGATCAGCCCCGTCAATGCGGAATCACGGAAGAAGGTCCGCCAGGACAAGTTCACGGAATCGGCCGTCAGGGCTACATTTTGCCTGTATTGCTCCGGCATGTTCAGCTCGGAGCGGCTGTACTCCTTTCCTACCCGGCAGGCGGAAAGGGACAATGCCAGGGCGAGGCTACCCCATATATATCGATTGGTTGTTTTCATTTTTATCCGTTTACAAGTTCGTCGGGACGTTTGCGTGAAACTCTTTCCTGCAAATACTGAAAGAGCATGTATAGGAGCGGGATCACAAATACGCCCAGCACCACACCGCTGAGCATTCCCATGGCCGCACCGGTGCTGATGGATTTGTTCCCCGAAGCCGAACCGCCGCTGGCGAGCATCAGCGGGATCATCCCCACGATGAATGCAAGCGATGTCATGATAATGGGCCGGAGCCGCGCACGGGAGGCGTCCAGGGCCGCTTCGACGATCGATAGGCCCGCACGCCTGCGCTGCACCGCGAATTCGACGATCAGAATGGCGTTTTTGGCCAACAGCCCGATGAGCATGATCAACCCGACCTGAACATAGATGTTATTGTCCAGCCCGATGGATTTGATCCCCAGGAATGCTCCGATCACACCCGTCGGAATGGACAGAAGCACGGCAAGCGGCAACAAATAGCTCTCATACTGCGCCGCCAGCAGGAAGTATACGAACAACAGGCTCAGCATGAGGATCAGCATCGTCTGGTTGCCCGAGGATTTCTCTTCGAGGCTAAGCCCGGTCCATTCGTAGCTGTAATCGCCCGGCAGTTTGTTAAGCACGCGCTCTTCCAGATTTTCCATGATAGAACCACTGCTTGCACCTGGCGCTGCCACCACATTGATCGTCAGGGAATTGTACAGATTGTACCGGCTCACCGATTCGGGCCCGTACACCTTTTTAAGGGTAACCATCGATTTGACAGGCACCATCCCGCCCTGGTCGTTGCGCACGAATATTTCGTTGAACGCTTCCTGATCAGTCCTAAAAACACCGTCCGCCTTGACATTGACACGGTAAAACTTACCAAACCGCGTGAAGTTCAGCGACTGGTCACCCGCAAAATAGGTTTGTACCGCCCCCAGCATCGCGTCCACATCCACACCCATTTGCGTGGCCTTCTCCTCATCCACTTCCAGTTCAAGCTGCGGGTAGTCGGCGCGGAACATCGTGTAGGCATACTGCACGCCCGGCTGCTGCATGATCTGCCCCATAACCGTGTCAGCCATGGCTTTCAACGAGGCCGGGCTCCGGCCCATCCGGTCCTGCAACACAACCTCCGCCCCGCTCGTGATCCCGTAACCTTCCACCGGCGGAGAGCGGAACGCCATCACGGTACCTTCCTTTACCGTCGACAGTTTTTCGGTGATGATGCCCAGTATCTGATCGATGTCCTGAACCTTTCCCCTGTTCTTTTTCTCTTTCAATTTAACAAAACCGGTTGCATAGGCGGCACTTGCATTACCGCCGAGGATATTAAAACCTGTGATGCTGGTATTGCTTTCAATGGCTTCGACGCCTTCCAGCAGCTTATCAATCTTATTCGCAGCCTCGGTCGTACGCGTCAGCGCGGTACCCGGAGGCATGCCCAGGCTGTATACGATGAAATTGTCGTCCTCCATCGGTACAAAGCTGCGGGGTGTGCTGTTGAGCAGGTAAACCGCAAAGCCGGTGATGGCGACGACCAGCCCTGCGGCCAGCCATTTTTTCCCAGCCAGAAACCGCACGCCGCGTACATATCGGCCGGTCATGCTATTGAACCCGGAATTGAATGCCGTGAAAAAGCGCTGGCTGAAATTCAATTTGACCGGTTCTCCCCCTGGCCCTTCGCCATGTACATTTTTCAACAGGAGCGCACAAAGCGCTGGCGTGAGCGTCAATGCATTGATCGCCGAAATGATGATCGCAATGGCGAGGGTGTATGCGAATTGTTTGTAAAAAAGCCCCGACGAACCGGTCATGAAACCGATCGGGATAAATACCGCCGACATCACGAGTGTGATCGAAATTACCGCGCCCGTGATCTCGCCCATGGCGCTGTGCGTAGCGTCCCGCCCGCTCATGTGCGAATGCTCCATTTTGCTATGCACCGCTTCCACCACCACAATGGCGTCATCGACGACAATACCGATCGCGAGCACGAGGGCAAAGAGCGTC
The DNA here is from genome assembly GCF_946482605.1 of uncultured Dyadobacter sp. Next base: position 17,467 of record NZ_CAMLSE010000002.1, read on the forward strand.
AGGATATTGATCGTAAACCCGAATGCGAGCAGGAAAAAGAAGGTACCCACAATGGCGACCGGCACCGCAATGGCGGGTATAATAGTGGAACGGAAGTCCTGCAAGAACAGGAACACGACGATAAACACCAGTATGAATGCCTCGATGAGCGTCGACTGCACCTGGCTCGTACTTTCGTCGAGCCTGTCTTTCGTGCTCATCAATGTGTTATAACTGATGCCCGGAGGGAAGGAGCGCGACGCCTTTTTGATCTCATTCTTTACACCAATCTCGATCTCGTTCGCATTGGAACCCGAGGTTTGCAAAATGGCCACCGATACCGCATTACGCCCGTTATCCTTGTTGTTACCACTGTAACTGATCGACCCGAACTCTACTCTCGCCACATCTTTCAACCGCACCAGTTCGGTACCATTCCTTTTAACGATGATGTTTTCATACTCCTCGGGCAGGTATTTCTTTCCCTTGTACCGGATCACAAATTCAAGCGCGGCATCCGACTCTTCGCCCAGCTTGCCCGGCGCCGATTCCAGGCTTTGCCGTGCAATAGCGCCCGTCACGTCCGAAGGAACGAGCTGGTAGCCCGCCATTTTCTGCGGGTTCAGCCACACACGCATCGAGTAGTCTTTTGAACCGAACACCTGGGCCTGCCCTACCCCGGGTACACGTTTGATCTGCGGGATCAGGTTGATATTCACGTAGTTTTGCAGGAACAGCTCGTCGTATTTGGCATTATCCTCCGCAAATACATTGAAGATCATGATCATGCTGTTCTGCTGCTTGGAGGTGGTGAGTCCCATCCGGATCACTTCCTGCGGCAGGATCGGTGTAGCCTGCTGTACCCGGTTCTGGACGTTTACCGCAGCCTGGTCGGGGTCTACTCCCTGTTTGAAAATGACGCGCACCGAAAACGTGCCGTCGTTGCTTGCCGTGGAGCTAATGTACTGCATGTTCTCCACCCCGTTGATCTGTTCTTCCAATGGCGTTACCACCGAACGCAGTACGGCTTCGCTGTTACCACCGGGATAACTGCCGCTTACGAGCACGGTAGGCGGTGAAATGTCGGGGAAACGCGTGATCGGCAGGCGGGTGAGACCGATGATTCCCAGGATTACGAACACGACGGAGATCACCGTGGCCAATACCGGCCGGTCTATGATTCTTTTTAACATGTCTTGATTTCAGTTTGGTTGATGCGCTTACTTGCCGGCTACTTCCGCCTCTGCTTTGCCCGGAACCACAGGGGCACCTTCGGCCAGGACATCGATCCGGTTTAATGCAATGCGGTCGCCTGCCGCCAGGCCGGCTTTGATAATGTAATGGTTTTTGACCCTTCCGCTCACCTCGATCGGCTTCATGGTGACCTTGTTACTGTCGGCCAGGGCGAATACGAAATACCGGTCCTGAATGTCTTTGACACTCGCCATCGGCACCGTCAGCGCAGCGGCCAGGGTTTTGGTCAGCACCACCTTGCCCGAGCCGCCGGAGCGCAGCAATTTGTCGGGATTAGGAAAAATGGCTTTCAGGGGAATGCTTCCCGTCGCCCGTTCGATGTTACCGCTCGCTATCTCGACCCGGCCTTTCTGCGGAAAGGTTGTCCCGTCGGCCATGATCAGGGCGACGGTATTCAGTCCCTCGTCGGTCTTACGGTCCTTGCTAAACGCGATAAAATCCGCCTCGCTCAATGAGAAATACACGAATACCTGGTCGATATCCGACAGGGTCGTAAGCGGGGTCGCGTCGGCCGGCGTCACCAGGTTACCGATCCGGTTCGGAATGCGGCCGATATACCCGCTGACCGGCGCCTTAATGAGGCTGAAGGCGGCGTTAATCTGCGATGAGCCTAATGCGGATTTCGCCTGTGCCACCTGCGCTTTGGCGGTTGCGTATGCGGCCTCGACGGTCTGCAACTGAATTTGCGACATTACTTTCCCGGCAACCAGCGGCCGGATCTTTTCCAGCTCGATCCGTGCGCTTTCCTCAGCGGCCAGTGCTGCTTTCAATGCCGCGTCGCTGTTGTTGACCTGTTCCTGGAACACATCTCCCTTGATCCGGAACAGCGGTTTGCCTTTTTGCACATAATCACCTTCGCGAACGTAGATTTCATCCAGGTAGCCGCTGACCTGGGCTTTGATATCGACATTCACCGAGCCTTCGATCGATCCGGGGTACCTGGTTTCCAGCTGCGCCGCCCCCGCCCGTATTTCATGGAAATCGACGCTCACAGGTGCATTTTGCATGGGGGGTTGCTCCTGCTTGGGACCGCACGACGACATCCATACGACCAGGCCCAGCAGCAAAACCTGTTTTGTTTTTTCATGGCCGAAAAAAAATCCTTGTATCATTTTTTAGAAAGTTGATTTTCGACACAAAAAAATGCACGTTTAGTGGCCGGAAGCGGTCTTATCTGACCGAAGTGTTGAATTTCGCTACCGAAACGAAGAATGGCCACACCGAATCCGGGGCGTTATTTTGCCGGGCCAAGCCACCGTTTCAGTCGCGTGCTCATGCACTTCGGTACCGTATTTCCACGTATTGGATTAATTTTCCGGCAGCCCGGCCACCCTGATTTTATTTTTGTATGGGAATAATGCCATTGATCCTTTCCGGAAAGCGGTGTTCCCGACAAACCTGACACAATGCATGATCACAGAAAGAGATGCCTTTTTTTTAAACAATAAAGGAAAACGGATCCTGGTTGCGGTACTCGCCTTCCTTGCATTGTACCTCGTCTCGTACATTCTCGACCCCTTCGCGCCCTACTGGCAGGATTACTTCCAGCGCAAACCGCATGTGATCCTCGGCGATTGGCTTACGTCCTTTCTTTTCTGCTTTTCCATTTCCGAGATCAACATCGCTATCGGGGCCAGGCTGAACCGCTATCTGTCCTGGAAAGAAGATCCCGGGCGTCGGTTGGCGCTGGAAACGGTCCTGAACCTGATCACGGTACTGGTGGTCAATCTGGTGATCAACATCGCATTCATTTACCTCTCCGATCAGAAGGAGCTGCTCATCCTGGAATCGGGGCTTTCCATTGAGGAGACCAGGGGCATTATCCAATGGATGGTCGTGAGTACCATCATTGCGATCATGATCATGGGCATCAATATCGGCAACTACCTGATCATCAACTGGCGGAACGAAGCCATCCGGGTTGCACAGCTGAACCAGGCTGCAATGGAGGCCGAACTCCAATCCCTGAAATTACAGATCGATCCGCATTTCGTTTTCAATAACCTGAGCGTACTTTCCGAACTGATCCTGGAAGACCAGCAGCTGGGGTATGAATATGCCGAGAACTTCTCGCGGATTTACCGCTACATGCTGGTCAATTCCAAAAAAGACGTGATCCCGCTGGAAGACGAGCTCAAATTCCTGAATTCCTACATGTTCCTCATCGAGCACCGTTTTGGCGAGGGAGTGTCGTTCGAGATCGACGTCGATCCGGCGCACCGGCATCTTTTTATGCCGCCATTGACCCTGCAACTGCTGGTGGAAAACGCATTGAAACACAATCGGACCAGCAAGAAAGAGCCTTTGAAAGTGAAAATATTCAGTACGGAAGACAAAAAACTGATCGTCGAAAACACGCTTTTGCCCATTGAAAAACCCATTCATTCTTCGGGAATCGGCATTGCCAACATTGTGCGAAGGTTCAACCTGCTGGCGCAAAAAGCACCCGAGATCGTGACCGACGCCGATACGTTCAAAGTGATCATACCCCTGATAAAATTATGATTAACAACATTCTGATCATCGAGGATGAAAAACCCAATGCCGACCGGCTGCGACGGCTGATCAAAATCATTCGCCCCCGGGCCGAAGTCCTTGCTGTGCTCGAAAGCATTACCGACACCGTCGAATGGCTGGGCCAGCATGCGCAACCCGACCTGATCATGATCGACGTGAGGTTGTCCGACGGATTAAGTTTCGAAGTATTTGAACGGGTTAAAATCGAGTGCCCGGTTATTTTCACTACCGCCTATGACGAGTACGCCGTGCGTGCATTCAAGTACAACAGCATCGATTACCTGCTGAAACCCGTGGAGCAGGAAGAGCTCGAAAACGCGCTCAACGAGGCGGAGGCGCTATCCGACCGGTACAGTATCCGCTCATTAGAAGGACTTCTGAACTTTATGCAGCCCAAGGAGTTCAGGAACAGGTTTCTGCTGCCGTTCAAAGACGGGTATAAATCGGTGCTGGTGAGCGACGTCGTTTACTTTTATTCCGAATTCAAGATCACCCGCGCCAAACTGGCCGACGGTTCCGAGGAGGTGATTCCGCAAACCATGGAAGAGCTCGAACAGCAACTCAATCCCAGGCTTTTCTTCCGGGCCAACAGGCAATTTATCATCCACATCGACGCCATTCAGCAGATCCACAATTATTTCAATGGCAAATTGAAAATAGACATCCGGAACAATTACGATGTGGAGCTTGTGGTAAGTCGGGAAAAAGCCAATCTTCTGAAAAACTGGCTGGACTACTGACAGGCCCGTTGAATACTCCTACCGTTTTACCCCATACTTATTCAATGCGGGGGTCCAGTGAGCGTTTTGAACTAATCTTCCAATTTGGATTGGTCGGAACCGAAACGCATTCCATATTCCCTCAAATCATAGATTTCTTTTCGTGGAGCATGCCATCAGTCAGCCCGCATATTGAATATCAACTCGTTATGCCCGACCCAAAACATGGAAAGGTTTCGCCTGCACACCTACTTTCAGATAAGCAAAGGCGGAGCAGCCAGACAGCACCAGGAACAATGCATCGATAAAGAAAATGTCGAATGCCCCTTGCGGCCACGTATTCCACATCCACAAGCCAGTCGAAAAGCCATTGGCCAGCGGGACACCCAGGCAGAGTACGGCGGAAAGCAGCAATGTCTGCCGGTTCATGAGCGTCAGGTTACGCAGGGCCATCAGGTATCCCCCCAGCAGCAGCCAGCTGTAAAAGTATACGTTGTAAATGACGGACTGGTCGATATGATTGAGTGTTTTCAGCATGATAAATGTAAATGCCGTCACCGGAAGCATACCCAGGCAAGCGGCCAGGAACAGGTTGCTCGCCCAGAAATTGAATCGACGCTTGCGGACTTCCGTACTTACTTTGTCCCGGGCCACGAGCCAGACCATAATCCCCGACAGGATTACCGCACAGCCCATCAATCCCAGCAGGAAGAACACCATCCTGAGCGGCTTGCCGCCGAAATCGCCGAAATGCAAGTGGTAAATCAGTCCCTTTACGGTATCGATATAATTGCCGCCTTCGGAAGGGGATTTTTGTTCCAGCACCTTGCCGCTCGCCACATCCACACGCACATAGCCTGATCCGGTAAAACTTTCGCGCGGGTCCGGCTTCGATTCCATGCTGATCTGCATGCTTTCGTCCTGGTAATTACGGATGTAGATCCTTGAAATCTTGCTGGTTTTCCATTCATTTTGCCACTTCCCGACAAATGCATCCATATCGAAGGCTACGTTCATCGGCTGATAGGTGTAATCGACCTGCACCGACTTATTGTATTGCAGGCGCTCGTACATTTTCTCGGAATCGCCCTCGTAGAGCAGGTTGGCAAAAGGCGCCAGCATTACCGAGTTGACGATCAGCACTACCCCGGTAACGGCGAAGACGAGTTGAAATGGAAAGCCTATCACCCCCAGCACGGTATGCATATCCGTCCAGACGGTCTTCCATTTGCTCATAGGCCTGAACAGGAAGAAATTGGCTTTGATCTTGTCCCAATGCAGCAGCAAGCCGGTGATCAATGCGAACAGGAAAAGAAATGCAACAATCCCGGCCAGCAGATAGCCGAATGGCGTCCCGATGTTGATGGGGATCTGATTGAGCTGGGCCAGAAAATGGAGCCGGTATAGAAACTCGGCCATATCGTAGCTGCTGGAATAATCACCCGCGTTTTTATCCGAAAAACTATATAGGAAATAAGCCGAATCATCATCATCCCTACGCCCTCGTCCCCTCCTCTTTTCCTGCTTTTCGGGCTTGGGCTTAGGCTTACTGATGGTGGTATCCTGAGACGCGGTCATGCTCACATAGGTACCCTGTCCCTGGCGCTGTATATAAAAGTCGAAGTTCCGGCCGCGGAGGTCATAGTGCCGTGACAGCGAATCGAGCAGGTGATTGTAAGGCGGGCCCGGTTGCTGCGCCACCACGGATTTTCCTTTTTGCCAAGCCGCAATGTCATCCTTGAAAAAAGAAAAAGACCCGGCGAAGAAGATCACGTACAGCAATGCGGCGATGATAATCCCGCTGATCGTATGCGTATGAAAATAGATATTGTACTTCCTAGGATCCATGGTTGACGTTGAATTTCAGTAGATAAGGCAGGGCAAATACCAGTGTGAGGACCACATACAATGCCCATACGCGCCACACGTTACGCGCTATGAATGCGTACAGGAGCAGAAATGCCCACAACAGATAGCCCGTAATAAAAGCCGTGACAATGACTTCCTCTTTCGGCAGAAAAGCGGTCAGAAAAAGATGCAGGCTCATCATGACCGCATAGCCGCCCACGGTTCCGGCCAGGATCTTGTTCAGACGCAGCCAGGGGGATTTGGTTAAATACTTCTTATTGGCAGGCATAGGGTCAACGGATAATGAGTTCAAGGGCGAATGCACACACGTAAAGTATCGCAACCGCCTTCAAACCGAAGTAACGGAACGGAAAAAACAGGACAGACACCGAGCCGGCCGTCATCAGGATCACAATAGCCGCAAACAACCCGCTTCCCACGCCCAGCACGCCCACACACAGCGCAGTCGCCAGCAGAAACAAGGCTCCGGCCACATACCGGCTGTATCGGGGATGGGCTGCCGTCCGGGCCATGACGGGATTCTTGTCCGTCCAGGTGATACGTTTGGAAGTATTCATCCAAAAAATAAACCCGCAAAGAAACAGGAGACAAATGGTGCTGAACATAGGATTGGAACAAGCGGCGCAAGCCGGAGAGGTTATTATTTGTAATTGGTATAATTAAGTTTATTGCAAATTTAACACGAATTCCGATTGCAGATCCCGATTTGACGCAGAAAGAATTGCCCGGACGATCGCCTGTCCTGCTAATGTGATCTATATCACACATTTACCGGTATGATCGGAATGTGACCTGGATCACACAACCGGGCGAGATTTAGGGCGCAACTTTATGACGTCAAACTAAACAAGCAATGTCATGCCTTACATCAAAATAGAAGTCACCCGGGAAGGAGTCACCCGCGAACAGAAACAACGGCTCATCAAGGGCGTTACCGACGTCATGACGGAGGTACTCAACAAAGATCCGCACCTCACCCACGTCGTGATCCAGGAAGTGGAGCTCGACGATTGGGGATACGCAGGCGAACAGACATCAGTGCTCAGGGAAAGAGGCATCACTGCCGATAAAAAGTAAACATCTTCGAACATGAAAAAGCAAACCATCATCGTGACCGGGGCATCGTCCGGTATAGGTAAAGAAGTAGCCCGTTATTTTCTGGAACGGGGGGACAATGTGGTGATCAATTCTGCCACGGAAAGCAAGCTGGAAGAGACATTCCACGAACTGGGTGGCGGACCGAACCTGGCCCGGGTAGCCGGCAACATTGCCGACAAAGCTACGGGAGAACAGCTCGTCAAAACCGCCGTGGAGCAATTCGGATCGGCCGACGTGCTGATCAATAATGCGGGTATCTATGAAACCAAGCCATTCCTGGAAGTGGATGAGGCATATCTCGACCGTTTCCTGAACACCAACCTGAAAGGTACCTATTTCACGACCCAGGCGGCGATCCCGCAAATGCTTAAGCAACAGGGCGGCTCAGTGATCAATATCGGAACCCCGCTGGTGACCCATGCCTTGGGCGGGGCGCAAGCTACCGCACCAATCGCCAGCAAGGGCGCCATTCATGCGCTCACAGTGCAGTTGGCAGCGGAGTTTGGCAAACAAAATATCCGCGTCAACACCATTTCCGCGGGCATTATCCGCACGCCTATGCACGGAGACAATGCCGACGCGGCGGCAGGCCTGCACCTGATCAACCGCATCGGTGAAGTGGAAGAAGTAGCCCAGATGGTGTACGCCGTTGCGAAAAACAGCTACATCTCCGGCGCGATCATCGCCGTCGACGGCGGAATGGGCGCGGGTCATCACCTTGGCTGATCGGCTTCATAAGTATTAATGCAGGAAAGCAGGGCGTGAAACAACCCTGCTTTCCTGCATTAATACGGGTACATTTGATGCTGGGCGTAGTCACCGACTACGTCCGAGCGAAAGCTGGTTCCTTGCTGGGCGTAGTCACTGACTACGTCCGAGCGAAAGCTGGTCTCCGACCAGCAAAACCGCACCGTTCAAAAAATCAACACCTACACAGAAGCCACCTGCGTATAAGACACATCATAGAGCTTTCGAAACATCGCATAAGTCACCGACACCATCACAAAAGCAACGATCGCATCCACGGTAGCGCCAGGACCCAGGACGCTCCATTTCGAACCAAATGCGAAGAGAATGTCAAAAAATACCCCGGCAAACACCCACTCTTTCAACCGAAGCAACTTGTCGGGAGTAAGCAGAACCGCCACACCCGAAACCTTCGCAACTCCGAGCAGGTAAATGAAATGCGCCGGGTAGCCCAGTTGCTGTGTAATATCCCATACGACGGGGTTTTTGGTGAGCTCAAAAAACCCGCTGGCCCCGAACCAAAGTGAAGTCAAAGCCGTACCGATCCAATAAATAGTTGTTGTTGTCTTGCGTGTCATGATCTGATTCGATTGAAGTGATTAATGACACGAAGGTGCGTGAAGAATGCCCGGCGGCGAACACAAATACAGCTGATCCAGGCAAACAAAACAGCCAGTTGGGCAATACCAGGGGCGAAAAAGGCCGATGGCCGCGACACTGTTTCAACCTTTTACCATCACCCCGTCGCCCTCCTCATATGACTATTCTCCGACGCCATATAAAAACGGTAAATAAGCACCACGAAGATCAGCATGAAGATAAAAGAAATGCCCAGCGCCCAGCCATATACCCTCGGATCATTTTCGGCGACATTCTCCAGGTGGATCGACGGGTCCGTGGAAGCCACAATTCTCTTGCATATCTCCTGCACAAACTGATAGATCTGCGTGAGCGATATGACACTCAGGATAATAGACAGCATCCCAAAAGCATTGGAACGCTTTGCATCCATTCCCCGCAATTCTTCATCATACCCGCTCTTACGGCGCTCCAATTCCCTGCGTTTTTCTCGGATGCCCCTCTTCTCCATCCCGGCATTATATACGCTGATCTCGGTGTCGTACTGAAACACGTTCAAAACTTCCGCGTGCAATGCAACGGAAAGGTCATTGGATATCTGGGTCAGATACAAACTCCTGGTTTCTTTCTTTTTTTTAAACAAAGACCTGATCTGATTAACTGACCATCCGGTCTCCGCTATCTCTGTTTGCCTCTCTGCTTTCAGATGCCTTTCACCATACTCTGTCCAAAAACTATTGTATGCCAGCACCGTATTGGGAATCATGACATAAGGATTAATGCCGATTCCGTATTTGATACTGTTACTGTAAAGCTTATTGTCGTGACAAAAACAGGTAATGGAGCTTTTATTTAAAATCAGGAAATACAAATCCGTTGAGGCAAGCGGAACCAAAGTATCACCGACTTCCTCGAAAGACATCCTTTGGAAATCAAATATCCCCAATGCGATCCCGCAAAAAGAATTGAGTGCATATTCAAGGGAATTGCTTTCAAGATAAATTGCTTCCAGACTATCCACTCCGTCCTCATTTTTTCGGCTGGATTCATCGGAATTATAATACTGATAAATATCTCTCCATTGCAAATCCGCTCCTCCGGCATCCGCAGAGAAATTGCTCCTGCCCGCCAGCTGTACGCGCTTGGTTGGCGTTCTGCTGAACTTAATGCCGGAGGTGTCAACCTGCACCGCCCCGGCCAGGATACTCCCCAGAGAAACGTCGCCCAAGCGCTTTTTCGCACCTTCTTCAATCTGACTGTTGTGTTCAAATTCCAGATCCGAGATCATCACACTGGCGAGGGATTTGAAATCGGCGAAGTTCCTGTTTTTATATCTGAAACGCACCGACAGGTTCAATGCATCGACGTCCCCGGTGATGATACTTTCCTGGTTTCCTGTAAAATATTTTTCCAACTGAATGATTTCAAATTCGTTGAAATGGGTAACCGGATAAAAAACAAATGTCCATATAAGTTTTTTCCCCTCCGGAAAGTAGGTATGATTAATAAATACATTCGCCTGCTTTTGCCGGTCATTTTTTGTTAGCAGCTTTCCCTGATGATCTACAAAAATAAAAGTCTCCTCACGCCCCTCGGAAGTGAAATGAACGATGTCGTCGAATTCGATCTGAACCTGTTTTGTATCGATATATTTACTGAAATAGGGTGGCTTTTCCACATATCGCTGAGAGAAAAGGTCCTTTTCGTAAGAGTTGAATATTTTGCAGTAATAATTATTTTCGACAACAATATTTTTATCCTGATCCTGGATAATATGGAGGGCAACGGAGGCATTTGTTATTTGTAAAATTGGGCATTGCAGTTTCGGAAATTCTACGATAGGCAATTTCTCATGCATTAATTTCGGCACCCGTTCTTTCACGCGGCGGAGGTAGCCGTCAGCATTCACAGGATCCGCCGAACGATACAATTCTTCCAGAAACACAAAGTAGCTTGAAATCGTCAGCGTTTCCCGGATATTGCCACTGGAAATCGTCGGGATCACACCCAGCAGATAGTTCTCATCCCCGCTGAGCGGCTCTACATAGTACAGGTTAACCAGCTGACATTCCAGAACATCCTGCCGATAGTAAAATTCCGATATGGAAGCATAATTGATCCCATTGAACACCGCATCGACGCGCGCCTCGAACAGCACGACCGCAACCTGTTTCTGAACAACCTGGCCCGACTCGTTAAGGATATTGTCCACATAGTTTTTAAGGGAAATAATCAACTGGGTCCCGATACCTTTCCCCTCGTAAGATGGCAGCACGAACAGGAAAGTGAGCAGCGCATACCTGCACGGGTAACATTCCAGAATGAATCCCCCGATCACATCTTCACCGTCTCTACAAATGGCGATATGGTTGTGGGGAGTCGCATGGCGGTCCAGCCTGCCGACCAGATCTTCCTTACTTTCCACAGGTCTGTCCCGAAATGCCGACTTGTAATGCTCATAAAACTCGTCGATTACCAGATTGTCCGCTTCATGATAGGTATCAAAACTGACAAACTCCAGAGTGTACCCGGAGTCGAGCTGAATCTTGTAGTGCTGGTTCATTCAGAGAGGGAAGTGATTAGGATAGAGGCAACTGGCACAAAATACGAACTAGCAGTACAATATAAAAATCTTATTGAACAGCCTTCGCCCCAACCCGACGCGCCCCTTTTCCACAGCCGGGACGGCGAAATAGCCGCCCCGGTGAAAAAAAATGCCAAACGCTTGCATTTGGTATTTTGCCAGTTTATTTTTGACAAAAATTAAGTTAGTGCGTTAAGCTACCATGAAGAAAAACTACACCCGCTGGTTGATCGTATCGCTCGTATTTATTGCTACCGGACTCAGCTTCCTCGACAGGCAGGTGCTGTCCATCGCAGTCATCCGGATCCAGAAGGAATTCGGGTTCAGCGACGTGGAGTACGGCTGGGTGAACACCAGTTTCCTGCTGAGCTACGCACTGATGTTCACCGTCGGCGGTTTGCTGATCGACCGGATCGGCGCCAAAAAAGGACTCGGCATAGCCGTGGGGGTATGGTCGGTTGCCAATGCGCTGCATGGGGTCATGACAAGCTTTCCCCAGTTGCTCACCTTTCGTTTTTTCCTGGGAATGGGCGAAGGAGCTTGCTTCCCGGGTGCAGCCAAAACCGTTTATGACTGGTTTGACAAAAAGGAAAGGGCACTGGCCAACGGCATTGCCATCGGCGGATCGGCCATCGGGGCTGTGATTGCGCCTCCACTTACCATCTGGATTTCAGATTCTTACGGATGGCGGGCCGGTTTTGTAATTCCCGGACTCATCGGCATTGCCTGGGTGGTAGTATGGCTGATGATGCCCTGGACAAAAGCAACTGAAAACAGCGATGTCGTAGCTTCTTCGTCCCCCGCCCTGCCGTTCCGCGCGATCCTGCGGTTCCGTGAGACGTGGATTTTCGTACTGATGCGGTTTTTGCTCGACCCCGTTATGTATTTCATGATGTTTTGGATCCCCAAATACCTCAGCGAGGTACGTCACGTCCCATTCGCACAGATCGGCAACCTCTTCTGGATTCCTTTTCTTGCATTAGGTATCTCGAATATTCTCGGAGGCTTTTTTTCCGACAAACTCATCCGGAGCGGGATCGCAACCGGGCGTGCCCGAAAAATCGTAATGGGCTGCGCAGCGGCGCTTACGCTGGCTGTCCCCCTAACCGAATACACCTCGTCGGTGTCGACAGCGGTGGGGCTCATGGCCTTGTACATGTTTGCCCATGGCTGCTGGATTACCAATTATATCACGGCAATATCCGACGTTTTTGGCACCCGGGCCACTTCCACCGTCGTGGGACTTTCGGGAACGGCGGGTGCATTGTCCAGTCTGATCCTGAACCCGATGATCGGGAAAATAATTGGCGAGTACACCTACAAACCGCTTTGGATCGCCTCCGGGTTACTCTACCCTGTTGCATTCCTGGCCTTCATCGCACTGGTACCGCGGCTCAGACCACTCTTTGAATCACCGGCAGTAATACCTGCTCCGAGCGGGCTGGCCGATATCAAGCATTGAATTTTTAAGAAAACAAGGATTGGAATAACCATTGCCAAAAAAACTTAGTGCGTTAAGAAATGAACTTTGAAAATAAATCTTTTACCAAACTCATGGGAAACACAATACAAAGCGAAAACCACCTGATCACAGAAGCCATCATCCAGAAACGACAGCCGACACGGCCCAGAATCGGCGTTTTCGGGGTCGGTTATTTCAAATATTGGAGCCAATTCGAGGGATTGTTGGAAGATATGCTGCGAAAACAGGAGGTCTTTATCGCAAAGGTCCGTCAAACCTCCCATGTGGAGCTGATCGATTTTGGACTGATCGACACGGTACAGAAAGCGTATGAGCTGGTTCCGAGGCTGAACGCGGCGAACCTGGACCTGGTCTTTTGCGATATGCTTACCTACGCGACTTCCAATACGTTCGGTACCATTATCCGCAACCTCAATATCCCGATCGTGCTGGTGGCCCTTCAACCCGACCAGGCCATGGATTACACACGCGCCTCCACCTACATGCAGCTCTACAACGACGATATCTGCTCCCTGCCGGAGTTTGCGGGTGTAGCGGCCCGTATGGGCAAAAAAGTGCCGGATATGATCATTGGCACATTGCACGACGATCCGCAGGCCGACGCTGAGATCGAGGAATACTGTCGGATCGCGGCGGTACTGCACGATGTCCGGACTGCACGCATCGGACACATCGGGCATCCCATTGAAGCAATGCTCGATATGCATTCCGATTCGACGATGTTCACGGCGCATTTTGGAGCGCACATTGTACAATGCGAGGCACACGAGATCGTGACGCACTATCAGCAGGCCGAGCGAGCCGACATTGAAAACATGAAGGAACGCATTCTCGATTTTTTCGACACCCCGGATCCCGTATCCGACCCGATCTCCGAAAAGCTGCGCGAAAGCGACCTCGAAACCGCCGCCCGCGTAACTGTGGCATTGGAAAAATTCGTGGAAACGAAAGAGCTCGACGGCCTGGCCTACTATTACGAAGGTCCCGACCACAGCGAAACGCGCACCGTAATGTCGAATCTTATCGTGGGCAATTCACTGCTTACCGGTGCCGGCTTCCCGATGTGCGGCGAATCCGACCTGAAAACCTGCTTCGCGATGCTCGTCATGGAACGTTTAGGGATAGGCGGCAGCTTTGCCGAGTTCCACCCGGTCGATTTCAAGGAGGGTTTTGTGCTCGTAGGCCACGACGGTCCGCATAATGTCGCCATTGCGGAAGGAAAACCCGTTTTGCGCAGCCTTACCAAATACCATGGAAAGCCGGGCTTCGGCGCGGGTGTAGAGTTCAAGATCAAGGAGGGGCCCATTACCATGCTGAGCATCAACTCCACTTTCGATGGAAAATTTAAATTCGTAATCGCCGAGGGCCAGTCGGTTGAGGGCCCTATCCCGCCTACCGGCAACACCAACACCAGGGGATTCTTTAAACCTGACGTCCGCACTTTCCTTCAACGATGGATGAAGGAAGGCCCTACCCACCATTTCGCACTGGGTGTAGGCCACCACGCAAACGCTATTGCCAAAATAGCCGGATACCTCAACCTCGAAGCCGTTATTATCCGCGAGGATTGATCGCCGCTTCCACCGATTTGCCATGCATGCGGCCTTTACCGGCCGAATTAGAGCCTTTTTGTCTTTTCAAACCCTTTTTCGAGTTCAATCCTAAAAAATTGAAGACTATGATTCGTATTCTATCCTCCCGACGCTGGCTGTGGATCGGCTGCCTGCTATGCTGCCTGGCCCTCATCAACAGCCCGTCCCGCGCCCAGTCTGACGGGCGTAACCCCATTACCGGCAAGATTATCGGCGATTCCGACAAGGCTCCGCTAATCGGAGCCACCATTACGGAGAAAGGCACCAACAATGGCACAGTGGCCGATGTGGACGGCAATTTCAAACTCTCCGTTGCTTCCGGCGCAAGCATTGTCGTGAGCTTTATCGGCTACGTTTCCCAGGAAATTCAGGTCGGCAGCCGCACCGTTATCGATGTTACCCTCCTGGCCGACCAGCACCAGTTACAGGATGTGGTGGTGGTCGGGTACGGTACCCAGCGCAAAAAAGATCTCACGGGTTCCATTGCCAAAATTTCCAGCGAGCAGCTCATTCAGCCCTCCGCCAACAGTTTCGACCAGATGCTGCAAGGCAAGGCGCCGGGTGTACAGGTAACGCAGACCACCGGCGCGCCGGGCGGGAACGTCAATATCCTCATTCGCGGCGTGAGCTCCATTACCGGCGGCAACCAGCCGTTGTATGTGATCGATGGCTTCGCGATCGGCTCGGGGGGCGGCGGCTCGGATATGCGGAACTATGGAGGGAACAATTTTTCATCCGCGGGCATGGCGGCCAATACCGGCAACCGGGTGAACCCGCTGTCCGCTATCAATCCTTCTGATATTGAGTCCATTGAAATTCTGAAAGATGCTTCGGCCACGGCTATTTACGGTTCGCGCGGAGCCAATGGGGTTGTGATTGTGACAACCAAAAGGGGGTCGTACGGGAAGTCGCAGATCAGCGTGGATGCATCCTATGGCTTCCAGGAAGTCGCGCACAAACTCAAAATGCTGAACGCCAGGCAGTACGCCGATTACGTCGTCGATGGCCGGGATAATGCATGGGTGTATGCCGGCGGGAAAGCCACCGACCCTAATGAAGTACGGTCCGTCAACACGCGGGTAAGGCCCGATTTCAGAAACCCGGGATCACTTACGACCGACACCGACTGGCAGGATGTGCTGTTCAGGACAGCGCCCGTCAGGAATTTACAGCTATCGTCTACCGGTGGTACTGAAAAGGCCCGGTACTTCATTTCCGGCGGGTATTTCTCACAGGAGGGTGTCATTATCAATTCCGATTACACCCGTTTTAACCTGCGGGTAAACCTCGATGCACAGATCACCAAACGCATCAAAGTCGGAACGTCCACATTCGGTTCGTATGGTTACGGCCGGTTCGTGAACACGGAATCGCATTACGGTGCGGGCGGGCTTCTGGCGAATGCGCTGGCTGCCTCACCTACCATTCCCGTCTACGATACCAACGGAGGTTACTATTTCAACCAGAACGACGTGAATGACGGCCTTGGCTTCCTCGCTAACGTGTTGGCCGTGGCCGACGGCTCGGGCGATCAGCGCAAAGTAATGGACCTGGTTACCAACAATTTTGTGGAGGTTAATATCAATGACAACCTGACTTTCAAAAGCTCGGTCGGGGTGAGTTTCGGCACCAATAACATTCGTTTGTGGAGGTCTTCGGCGGTACCGAATTTCGGTACGCTCAACTATCCTGCCACCGCCGGTACCTCGCGCGCCGAAAACCTGAACTGGCTGAATGAGAATACATTGACCTACGCCAAAGTTTTTAATAACAAACATTTTGTAAATGGGCTGATCGGCTTCACGGCCCAGAAAAACAGCCGCGACCTTGTTTCGACAGGTGCCTCCGATTTCCCGACCGAATATGTGCCGTTTATCACAGCGGGCATCGTCAATGCCGGTACGCAGGTCATCAACGAATGGGCGCTGCTATCCATGATGGCCCGGGTAACCTACTCTTATGCAGGGAAATACATGTTCACCGCAACCGTACGGCGCGACGGAAGTTCGCGATTCGGGGCCAACAATCGGTGGGGATCGTTCCCTTCTTTCTCGGTCGGCTACAACATTGCGGAGGAAGATTTTATGAAAGATCAGAACGTAATCAGCAACCTGAAACTGAGAGCCAGCTACGGTATTTCCGGGAATAACCAGATCGGCGACTACACCAGTATCGGGTTGCTGTCGACCACCAGATATGTCAAAAACCGGGCACTCAGCCCCGGCCTCGTTCCCAGCACACTGTCCAACGATAACCTGACCTGGGAAAAGTCGAAGCAGACCAATATCGGACTGGACCTGAGCTTGTTCAAAGACCGCATTACACTCACCGCCGACGCTTACCGCGACCGCAAAACCGACTTGCTCCTGGCCGTGCAGCTACCCGCGGCATCCGGGTTCAACAGCTCGACCCAGAATATCGGCGACATCGAAAACAAAGGTTTTGAACTGGGTTTACAGACCGTCAATGTGCGTCACAAAGGATTTGAATGGAGTACCAATGTGACATTCAGCCACAATGAAAACAAGGTCCTGAAACTGGCTACCGAAGGCGGAAGGATCTCCAACTCTGCCTACCAGATCACCCAGGTCGGCTCCCCGATTTCGAGTTTTTACCTGATCAACAAGCTGGGCGTGTTCATGAACAGCGCCGAACTGGACGGGGCGGCATTGCAGCATCCCAAAACGCAGGCAGGCGACCTCAAATTCGAAGACGTGAACAAAGACGGCGTGATTAACCAGAGCGACCGCAAGATCATCGGCTCGCCCTGGCCGGATTACACCTGGGGAATGGACAATAACTTCTCCCTCGGAAACCTGAGCCTGAACGTTTCGCTCGTGGGCTCGCACGGCGCCTATACCTACCTGGACGCGGGTGCTTCGCTGCTCGGGGATAATGGGGTACAAAACAACCTGATACTGACCGACAAAAGATGGCGTTCAGAGGCAAATCCAGGCGATGGTATCATGCCGCGCTCGATCCGGAGTAACCACGCCCTGGGCTTCGGCACCTCGTCGCATTACCTGTTCGACAATTCATTTACCCGTATCAAAAACATCAAACTGTCGTACAACCTGCCGAAGGACCTGACGCGGCGCATGGGTGTGAGCAACCTGAATGTGTATGCCAACGTGGCGAACGTGCATACTTTCACGAACTATCCGGGCTATGACCCCGAATCGAGCATTACCGGCGACAATGTAGTTAATGCAGGCATCGATTACCTCAACTACCCGCTGCCGCGCACTTACACAATCGGGATCAAACTCACCCTTTAAAAGCATTACCCATGAAAAAGTACCTTTTATACAGCCTCATCGCGGTTACCGCCGGTTCCTGTTCCGATTTCCTCAGCTTGCAGCCGGAGTACCAGATCAGCGAAAATTCATTTTATAAAAGCCCGAAGGACTTCGAAACCGCATTGGTAGGAAACTATGCCGGCCTCCAAGGCTTGCATAACACGGCGCTGATCGATCTGGGAGACCTTACCACGGATAATACCGATATTAAATCCACTTCCCCACTGGTGGCCGAGGCCGAATGCGACGAGGTGAACCTGACCGCGTCCAACGACTTTCTCAATACCGTCTGGGGAACCTCCTTCGCGACCATCGCCAGATCCAACAACATTCTCTCACGGCTCGACGCGGTGACGATGACCGAGGCGCAAAAGAACCAGTACAAGGGAGAAGCCCTGTTTTTGCGGGGTTACGCCTACTTCTACCTGGTCCGGCTGTTCGGCAATGTGCCTATTGTGGATGTCTCATTCAGAAGTCCTGACGAGATCATGAACTTCGATATGACCAGAAAGCCGGTTGCGGATGTGTACAATGTGATTATTCAGGATTTGACCCAGGCGGCCACCTTGCTGAACGGTGTGACCGGTTTGAGCAAATCGCAGGCTTCGGTGGGTGCCGCCAAAACGCTTTTGGGCAAAGTATACCTGACCACAAAGCAGTTTGACCAGGCCAGAACGGTTTTGAAAGAAGTGATCGACCAGAAGGTCTACACATTGAATCCCGACTACAAGAAATTGTTCACCAATGGCAATGACGAGTTGCAGGAATCGATCTTTGAAGTAAAATATTTGTCGGGCAACGTCGGCGAAGGAAACTCATTCTCGTCGATCTTCATGCCTTCCCGGTTTGACGTCGGCATGTTCCCCGGCAATATGCAGGGCGCGGGCCGGGTTTTGCCGACCCGCCAGATGGCAAACTCCTATGAGACAGGTGATTTGAGACGGACTGCATCCATTGGCGATTCGGTGAAGCTGATATCCGGCAAATACGAAAAAGACCTTTTCGGGTTGAAATTCGTGGATTTCACCACGGGCATTGTCGGGGACGGCGGCATCAATTTCACCTCTTTGCGCTATGCCGATGTGCTCCTGATGTATGCCGAAGCTTTGAACGAGACCAGTAATACGGCCGATGCCCATACTTACCTTAATGCCGTGCGAAGCCGCGCAGGCCTGCCGGCGAAAGCAGGTTTGGATAAGGCCGCATTCACATTAGCGCTGGAAAATGAAAGGAAATTTGAATTTTTCCTGGAAGGACACCGGTGGTTCGATCTGGTGCGGACGGGACGTTTTCAGGTGGTGATGAATAAGTATTTCAAAGACAACGGACTGAGTTTCACCGTGGCCGATCATGAGATACTGATGCCTATACCATTGCGCGAGATCGATATCAATCCGAATCTGGGACAAAATCCGGGATATTAAACATGATGATACTAATGATTGCAAAAAAGAATGTACGGGCATGGATAGCGCTGCTTCTGGCGCCATTGGCAGCAATGGCGCAACCGCAACCGTCGACGCTCAAAGGCGTTCCATTCAACAACATTACCCTCGAAGTTTCCCTGAAACCTTTCCGGAAGAACGACAAGGCCTACATCCGGGAAACCGCCCGCGAAATGTTCACGCAATGGCATTCCATGCTCCGGCATGCCGACACGGTGTCGGTGATGCTATGGACCGGCGATGGCTCCGAGATCCTCGAATACAAGGGCGATCCGGCCCAGCGGCTCGAATGGGCCCGGTACATCGGCAACCCGAATACCGAACATGCCGTGAACTCCGGGCCCAGGGAGCTTTCGATTCACGAACGGGCCTATCTGTACCTCGAAAACCCGCCGGAATTCACCTACGGCGATTTGAAATTCATTGTGCAGGCTTTGAAGGAAGAGGGTCGCAAGGTTACCGGCAAGCCCATCCGCGTGGGTGAAACCTTCGATCCGGGGCCGGAATTTGCCAAATCGGATTTCAAGTACAACCGCCATCGCGAAATCCTTGGCGGCAGCGCGATGGGCCACAACACGATGGTGAGCTGCTACTCCGTCCTGAAAGCCGACAGCCAGCCCTATGCGGGTTTCCCGGGCGGCATTCCCGAGGGTACGCCATTCGGCACATTCCTGGGCAGGCAGAGCCGCCACTTGCTGCAAGACATGGATTTTGATTACATATGGATGAGCAACGGCTTCGGCTTCGGGGTGGAAGGCTGGTCGTCTACCGGCGCTATTTTCGACGGCAAAGGTTTCGACCAGGACAAACTCGCCGCGACACGTTCCAAAATCGCCGATTTCTGGAAGTATTTCAGAGCCGAATGCCCCGACGTGCAGGTGCAGACGCGTGGGACGAACCTCTCGGCCGGTGCCGATCTCGCGCGCGACGGCGTCGATCTCAAATCCATTTACAAGGACAAAAACATATTACCGCCACCCAACTCACCCTGGGCCGCACTGGATGGCGATTTTGGGCTCGAAATGGTGGGTTATATGTCGAGAATGGCCGAACTGCCCGACGAGCGCTACCTTTTCCGTTACTATACCCACGACCCCTGGTGGATTAACAGCCCCTGGCTCGACCGTTACGGCCGTGAGCCGCACGACATTTACCTGCCTCTGACCGTGTCGCGCATCAATGCCAAAGGCGAGGTGAAACTGCCGAGCCATCTGAACCTGCTGAGCATCGACGACTCCTTTGGCAACATGCCCACGCAGGTGCCCGACGAAGTAACGCCGCACATCCTCAAAGCCCGCTACGACGCGCCTACCGCGCCGGGCCCGCTCGTGTGGGTATACCCGTTCGACGAGTATCACGACTGGGCATTCCGTTACAAAGATCGCCTGCCCGAGATCTATTACGGCGACTGGCTGATCCGCCAGGCATTGAATAATGGCCTGCCCGTCAATACGGTGATCTCGACCACTTCATTTAAAAAGGTCATTCAGATCGATCCGGCAAAATTTAAGGAATCGGTGCTGCTGACAGTCGTGCCCGAAGCGGATTCGGAACTGGAAAAAGCATTGATTTCATTTGTACAAAATGGTGGAAAACTGATGGTTTACGGTCCGGCCGGACATGCAGGCAAGGCATTTCTCGAACTGTTGAACCTGCAAAATGTGGCACCACTCGAAGGCGAGTTCAAGATCAGCAGCGTTTATTCGGGTGATGAAATGCGGAGCCCATACCCCGGCAAGATCATACACAACGCATTGTTCTCGGGCGGAGGAGTAGCAACAAAGGTTCAAAACCCTTCGGAGGCCTCCACCAAAATCCTGTCCCAAATGAGCCAGGGCAGCCAGAAACGCGATGCCGCGTGGGTGCGGGAGAAAAAGGACTGGAATGGCGGAAAAGTGGTTTACATCCGTGGTACCAATTCGAGCAAGTTTACCGGCGGCAAGCTGCTTACACCCGACGACCCTTCCCAGCTTTTCACCGGGCCGCTCTTGCTGCGGTATACCATGCATGAATTTGGCGTCGACCTGAACATCATGAAGGAAGGTCCGTCGATCAAGAATCCGGTGCTGACGGTTTCGAGGAGCAGCAATGCATTCATTTTTGCAGGGTATAATCCCAACACCACCATTAGCAACAAATTCCGCTTTCCCCAGGGCGCCCCTCTGCTGAACGGCCTCGATACCAAACTTGAAAAAGGGAGCTCGGTGTATAGCCTCCCTACCTCCTGGAACCGCGAATCGCGGGTTTTTGTGGAGCAAAACGAAGGTATTGTCTCGCTGAAAGAGCTGCATTCCGGAGAAATGGGCATTACCAAACGCTACCGCATTACAGGCCTGAAAAACGCCACCGTGCGCATTTATCCGCATGAGAACATTAGCTCCGGGCAGTTCAATGCTTATCTGAATGCCAACTATCCATGGCGTCAGGGCCGTACCCAGTTCAAAACCGGCGATCCGAAATTCGGGAAGCATTTTGTGGTAGAAAACGTGACGGGGGACCTGGTCGTGTCATGGTAACAGCGGACCACGCACCGCATTATTACAAGTATTACCGTGTTCTGCACCTTGGCAATTGAGGTGCAGAACACCGTGAGCATTTTTATCTGACAAACTGACTATTCCTGACCATACCCAACCCGACCAAAAGAAACCCATGCCTAAACACCTGTTCGCCGCCATTCTCCTGACCATTGCCGCTGCCACCAACGTCGTCGGACAAATTGCCGACACGAGTTATTTGTCGGATGTAAAACGGGAGCTGCGCACGCAGTGGCCAAAAAACCGGCTGATCAATATCGTCTTTCACGGACATTCCGTTCCCGCAGGCTTTTGGGAAAATCATGAGGTACATACGTTGGAGTCTTATCCCAACCTGTTCCTGAGAGCATTGAAGGAAAAATATCCTTATGCGGTCGTCAATGTGATCGTAACGGCGATCGGCGGGGAAAACTCACCGAGCGGGGCAAAACGCTTCGAGTCCGAAGTCTTACCGCACCGGCCCGATGTCATTTTCATCGATTACGCATTGAACGACCGGTTTTCACCTTTGGATAAAACCCGTGAGGCATTGGAAAAGATGATCCGGTCGGCGCAGGCGAAAAACATCAAGGTGATCCTGGTAACGCCCTCTCCGGACCAGCGCATTGATATCAGTGATCCGTCCAATCCGCTCGATCCGTACGCCGCGCAGATCCGCGAATTGGCCAGCCAATACCACACGGGCCTCGCCGATCCGTACCAGGATTTTCAGCAGATCGTAAAGGATGGGAAACTCAAGGCAGTGATGTCGTCGGTGAATCACCCCAATCAAGAAGGGCACCTGGTGATTGTGAACCGGCTGCTACCCTATTTCTTTTAACCGGTCACCCGGCGTCGTGGTAATCGGGGTTGGCGCTGATGGCAAATTTGTATTTGTCGCCGCGGTAAAACGATCTTTCGATTTCCACGACTTCGCTGTCCTTGCAGATCACCGCGCTGTCGAGGATAAACATCGGAGTGGGCGCTGTCAGCTCAAAGTTATCCAGCTCCGAGCCGGGTTGCGCGATTTCGGTGCTTAACGTCTGCTTCACCTCGTCGATGCGCAGATGATAGGTGTTTTCATAAACTTTGAAATAGGAAATTTCGGTCGGCATCCGGTTGATCTTCGGGCAGAGCGCAAGCGAAATGTACTTGATTTCGTCCTTGATGATCTCGTCGTCGGCATAGCGCAACTGATGGATTTTCAGCACCGGCCCGTCCATGATGAAATGCTTGCCGCCGATTTCAGACGAGATCCCGTCGTCGAGGACCGTTTTCTCCAACACAACATTATGCGGCTCGAACCCCTCGGCGATCAGGCTTTCGTGGAAGCCGCGCCGTGTCGCATTGATCGACCCCAGGGTCCTGATCAGATGATGGCCCACCGTCCGGTTCAGCACGAATGTTCCTTTCCCTTTGATACGCCTGGCCCAGCCCTGGTTTTCGATTTCCAGCAGGCTTTTCCGCGCCGTGGTATTGCTTACCCTGTAATTTTTGATCAACTCATTTTCGGAGGGGATCTTATCGCCCGGCTGTAATTCGCCGGACTTGATCCGCCCGATGATTTCATCACTAATACTAAGAAACTTGGGTTTCATCAGACCTGCACAAAAGATAAATGAAACACCAAAATAAGTCATCTTTGGCAATAAATCAGCAACAACTGCAAACATGGTCTGCCATGGGGACGCCAGCGCGTTTAGTGCGGGATTACTTCCCGGCATGGCTCGCCACGATCGGGCAGTAACCACAGGCAAAAGCCGACAATGCCCAGCAGAACGATATTGACGCCCGTCGCAATCCGATAGGCCGAAACAAATGCTGCGACGTCGGGCGCTGGCCCCAGCCGGGAGAAAAACAGGCCACCGATCACCCCGATGCCCAGTGCAATGGCGGTTTGCTGAAATGTCGAAAATATGCCCGAAGCCGCCGCCGCAAATTCGTGAGGGATATTTTGGAGCGCAATGCCCAGCAGCGAAGGCAATACCGACCCGCAACCGGTGCCGTACAGGAACAGGACGGGGTACAGTAACGCCCGGTCCGCCTCAGCGTTTTTGAGAACAAGCATATGGAGCCCGAGTGTCGCCATCATCAGCAGCACCCCGGCCTGCAATACCTTTTTACCATACACCGGAACCAGGCGCAAGGATACCAGCGATGCCACCACGTAACCGGCGCCCTGCGCCACAAACAGCATTCCCGTTTCGGCGGACCCGATGCCGAGGCCGGTTTCCAACAGCATTACATTGATCAGAAAATAGGAGTCCTGGACCATGAAGTAAAACAGCACAACCGCCATGCCGATATTGAAATCGCGGGAGCTGAACAGGCGCATGTCCAGCAAAGGCTGGCGGCCGGTCGCCTGTTTCCTTTGCTGGTCGCGGACGAACAGGATTAGCATTGCGCCCCCGGCACAGCCCATCGCCATGCACCACCAGGGCCATTTGAGCTCACGCCCGCGTATCAGCGGGTACATAATGCACATGAGCGCTCCCGTGAGCAGCAGCACGCCGGAATAATCGAACCCGCTACGCTGGCTGCGGTCGCCACGGGGCAGGAACATTGCGGCCAGCACTACGGATAACAGGCCAATGGGCAGGTTGATCAGAAAAATAAGCCGCCAGCCTTCTACGATCCCATCGACCTCAGGCAGGATTCCTCCCAAAAACTGCCCGATCACCGAAGCGCTTCCCGCCACGCTGCCATAGATGCCCAACGCCTTTACACGTTCTGCACGGCCCGGGAACAGCACCTGAATGCAGGTAATGCCCTGCGGGATCATCCAGGCGGCGCTCACGCCCTGTGCAAACCGGGCAACGTTTAACTGCCAGGCCGTTTGCGCGAAACCACAGGCGACGGAGATCAGCACAAACAGCAGCATAGAAACCACGAATACCTTCTTTTGACCATAGTAATCCCCGGCCCTCCCGCCTGTGACCAGGAAGATGGCATAACCAAGCAGATAAAGCGCTATCACCAGCTGCATATCGCTGTCCGTGCCTCCTACGCCCGCTTTAATGGCCGGAAGGGCGACGTTCACGATGAAAATGTCCATCACGGACAGGAATACCGAAGAAGAAATGATGGCCAGCAGCAGCCACTTTGAAATTTGTCTGTCCATTGCGTTGTTGGATGATCAGGAAAGCCGAAACCATTCATCGGGATCGGTTTTTCAACCAAAAATCAAACAGCAGCTGTTCGTAGTCAAGTAGTTTACAACAAGATACCAGGTATGCCAAACGATACTATTCATGAAGATCAGGGGATTGCAAAACAGGATTCCGGATCTTTTTCGAAAAAAATTAACAACATGAACATCGCCCTCGATATCATCGGAGGCAAATGGAAGCTCATGCTCCTCAACAGGATCCGGGAAGAATGCCCGATGCGTTTCGGTGTGCTGCGCCGCAAGTTGCCGCACATTACGCAGGCTACCCTCACCGCCCAGCTGAAACAACTCGAAAAAGACGGCATCCTGCTCCGGGAAGCGTACGCGGAATCCCCGCCGAGAGTAGAGTACAAACTGACCGAGATCGGCAAAAGCCTGATACCGATTATGGATTCGCTTTGTGCGTGGGGTGAGGATTACGAGAAAAGAAAAAGTCCGGAAGCCGGGTGATCCGGGATGGCGGGATACAGGTACGCGGAGATAAATATGACCAAAGTCATTTTTAAACACCATACACGTCAATTTTTGACTGGCGCGGACATGGTTACTTTACCTCCGAATCATGATGCCCGTTGCTGCGCTCTCCCTATGAAAAAAATCCTGGCACCCTTCGATTTCTCGCCTTCTGCGATGCACGCGCTGCATTTCGCTATCGACATCGCCGCGGCGAACGACAGCGAGGTCTTTGTACTGAAAGTGCTGGAATTCACGCCATTGTATATCGAAAGCATCAATGCGATCCCTTTTTATGCCGACAGCGCTTCGGTATTGGCGGACCTGAAAGAACAGGCCCGCAACAATTTCGAGGAACTGAGGTGGGTGATCGACAGCCGGGTGCCCGTACATTTCGGCGTAGAGCAAGGCGCACTCAGCCAGACGGTACTGCAAGCCATTCGCCAGCACGAAATAGATCTCGTGGTAATGGGTACCAAAGGCAGCAGCGGAATAAGCGAGCTGCTGATCGGGTCCAATACGGAAAAGATCGTGAGAAGCTCACCGGTTCCTGTGTTTGCCATTCATAAACAACAGAAAATAAGCGCCGTACGAAACATCATCGTTCCCACCACCCTGGACTACGGGCAGGCTTCGCTTATGGAGAAAATAAAGATGCTTCAAAATTTCTTTCATGCCCGGCTACACCTTTTGTTCATCAAAACGCCCTACGTGAAGGAAACGGACCACGCGCTCCACGCCGATCTGGAAAGCCTTGCGCAGCATTACGGCCTCAACGACTATGTGGCCCACGTCAGGCATGAGTTCGATGAGGAAAAAGGCATTCTCAAATTTGCGGCGAAGCTGGGCTACTCCATCATCGCCATGGGCACACACGGATTCACAGGACTGACGCACCTGATGCTCGGCAGTATCGCCGAAAATGTCGTCAACCATACCCATGAGGCCGTTTGGACTTATGCCATGCAGGAGTCGGTTTAGAATGAGGTATACCGGGTGAGGGGAAATTTGCGCCGCGCTCCCTGAAAAGGATGATTGCACAGAAAGCGCGGCTTGTCCCAGCCTCTCATTTTTTGATAAACTTCCAGGAGTTTTGCTGTTTGCCCCGGTTCAGTTTCAAAACATACAGCCCCGCCGGTAACATCCTGGTATCGAGCTCGAATGAGGCATCAGGCGCGGGGGTGCCCGTTCCTTTCTGAACGAGCTTTCCATTCACCGCGTAAATACGCCATTGAAACGAATCCCGCCAGGCCGGACTACCCCTTAACAGGAGCGTTTCGCCTGCCGGGTTGGGGTATGCCGTTATGCCATTGCCCGAGAGCGGGTCCACACCCACCAGCAGGCTCACAGTCACCGTACGGTTCCCTGCCACCGCCCCGTAGCCGCACACATTCCGGACCGAATCCAGCGAAAAGACTGTGGTTTGATGCACTGTCAGCATCCGCTCGACCGACTGCTGGCTGGTACTTCCGTGCAGGGTATCGGCGCCGTAACGCAGGTGGTAGTAAACAGGCACAGTACCTTTCAAAAGCAGCTTCAACTGCAATGCCTCGCCGTCATAAATAGCGACTTTGCTCAACGAAAAGTCGCCCTCCGCGCGGCTGCGGACCTGTTGCGGATCGGATACCTGAGAGGTAAAATCGACGTCGGGGTCAACAGCGACTATCCTGACGCGATACCCGTCGCCCTGGGCAAGAGATGGGGGTATACGCACCAGCAACGGACTGGCGGCATTTTTTCCAAGCGACACAGGGGCATTAAAATTCCCATTGGCATCGGAAAGTTCGGCGGCGTAGGTGCGCGTGCGCGCAGGGCCGGTGACGGTAAAGCTCACTGAGAGCGAGTCACTGTCGCATAGCGCTGTCTTCAATGGGGCCGAGGTTAGTTGTGACACCTTTGTGACCGTCAGAAACGGCTCTTTGACGGCCACTTCCACACCGCCAATTACCTTTCCTGCGCCGCATTGGTTGCCCACCGACCGGAGGAAATAGGACCCGCTGCTGTCAGCCTTCACCCGAATGGATGTATCTGCCGCAGCAGACGTACCTTTGGTGCCATCGGGAGCCGTATACTGCCAGGGTCCCGTCCCCGAAAACCTGACCGGTAATGTCACGGTTTCGCCCTTCCAGACCGAAACGGCGGTAGCGGGAAGGATAGTCGCAACAGGCAATGCGTTGACAGCCGTCTCGGGCGCTTCCTGCTCATCCATGAACGCATTCTTGGTCGCCAGCCTTATCTTGTATTTTCCTTCGGCCAGCGAATCGGGAAGCCGCCCCAAAATGGGAGACGTAGTTCCTTCACCGAGCGGTACATCGCCTGTTGTAGTGGTCAACCGGGCTTCGTATACAATGGGAAATCCTGCTTCATTTCCCGCAGCCTCAAACTGCACGCTGACAGTATCCCCGGCACAAAGCTGCGGGCGCAACGAAACGGTTTGCAACCTGAACTGCTTCGTGGCAGGCGGCGGGGCCAGGCCCAGCGGCATGCTGATCAGCTGCGCGTCGAAGGTAAACGGGTCATTGGCAGCGTTGATCGGATACACCATCCCCCCTAATGGCGTGATGTGATAGCTCACCAGGATATAGTTTATGCCGTAAACAAAACCCCGGTTGCTTAATGTGTACGTTACTTCTTCCCGGCCATTGGCCACATCCTTCGTGCTGGTGCCGGTGATCTCGACGGACTGCCCGTTGATGAGTAAAAGGTGCTGGATCGCCGAATAGGATTTCCGGGTCGATAGATTTTTGTCCCGCAGCAACGTCAGTTTAAAGCCTGAGTAGGTTTGTGCGGATCCATTCAGTACAAAACTTCTCCTGAACCATAGCCTTTCCGCAGGAATCATCACTTTTTCAATCGAGGAGTTGGGAAGAGGGTACCCTTCATCGTTATGTCCCAGGCCGACAATGCCCTTCACAGGCTGTTCGAATGGAGGTGCCGAAAAAGACCAGGGTGCAATGCATTGCTTTTCGAGCTTAATCTCTTTGCTCATAATGCCCGCCATCAACGGAAGAAGCCACTGCGAGCGGAACGGGATCAGTGTGTCTCCTGCAATGATGGGCTTGGGATTGGTGACATTCACGATGAAGGTATCAGCCAGATAGCCGTTCTGGTCCCTCACATAGAAAGTACTGGTGCTTCCCGGGCCAATGCTCAGATCCCGCACACCCGTAGCCAGCACCTGACTGGGCTGTTGCGCGGACGTCCAATTGTAATTTCCGATCCAGGATGCCGTGAGTTTGACCGCGTCACCGCCGTTCTGGATGGTGATCGTCTTTTTCTTGCTCACATCTTTCATCACCACAAACGAATCCGTTACCGCGAACTGCGGCGATGCATCCGACTCCTGAATAAACTTCACATCGAGCCGGTTCTCCTGAAATACCATCTCAACCGACCCGCCCTTGATGTGGTAAAAATCGGTGGAATTGTCGCCCGTCAGGTTATCCAGCGGCGGGACCGAGGTGTTAGGGTGCTTGACATTCGTAGATCCCGGAGGAAACCCTGCATCGTTTTGACTATAATTGCCGGTATTGTACCAACCACGCCCCGCTGAGCCGGAAAGGACATAGGTATAGGCCGTTTCGCTGTTTATCTTGGTGTAAGGGCGCGTCGAGGGATACCTTCCCAGGTTTCCATTGCCCGCCTGTCCGCCGCTCTGGGTATAATCGCTTGTCCTCGCTTGTGTACCTTTCTTGCGGATCATTCCTGCACGCTCGTATGCATGCGAGTGCGACACCACCAGCGCATCGACGTGGTATTCCGGCTTTTCCAGAATAGGCAGCAGTTTTTCCTGCACCCGCTTCATGTCGTTCTCCGTCGGGAAATGGCCTATCGTAGAGAATGGAGGCAGGTGAAAGGTCACCACGGTCCATTTCTGCTTATTTTTGGTTAAATCCCTGATCAGCCATTTGACCTGCGGCAGGGAGTCGATGGGCGAATTGGTAGAATCGTCCATCGCGATCGAGTTTTTACTGTAAATGTCATAGTAAGAGGTACTTTGAAATTTTCTCTCCCAGTTCTCATTCACATTCTGGGATTCGATCAGCGGTGGGTTCAGTACTACAAAATGGACATTCCCCTGGTTAAAAGAATAATACCCCTTCTTGTTATACGTAGGTTCTCCGCCGATCTGTGCGCTGTCCGGATAAGCAAAAGTCGAAAAGCTCGCGGCCGTTTGTTTATGATAAGCTTTTCTGATCCAGATCGGCTTACCCTTTTTATCCACATAGGTCAGATCCGGTTCATAATCATGGTTTCCGATCACCGTCCACGAGGGTATGCGAGAAAGCAGCTGCTTATCGGCCGGCCGGTTGTAAAACTTGAACAGCGTCGTGTCCAGAGCGGCCTGAAGTCCCTCATAAGGTGATGTGTTGGAATTGTCACCCAGGAAGATCAAACCGTCCACCTTCGGGTTGTTTTTAGAGGCCAGATAAGCCAGGTAAGCATCCCGCACCTTGTAGGGCCGCGGGTTAATGTAGGTACCGGCTCCCGAATCGCCCAATAGCCAGAACCGCACAGCCCTGGTGGTATCGACCGGGTCGTGCAGGGTACGGAAATAGTTCACGGTGGGGTTGTACTGCAGCTGCTGGTAATCATAGCCGTTGTAGTAGCCGACACTGTAATAGTATTGGGTATCAGGAGAAAGGTTTTTAAGCGTAATGCTGTGCAGGGTGTCATTGACCGACGACCTCACCTCCTTGTAATCTTCCAGATCGGCATCCTTGCTGTACCGGACCGTTGCATTCGTCACCGCATTGGTGTACCAGCAGACGGTCATCCGGTTGTGCGACGCGAGTTGCAGGTACGGATACCGGGACAATCCCGTCGTTTGCCCTTCCAGCTGCACATCGAAATAAACATCCGAGCTCATGTTGCCGGTCTGGTGTAATTCGACCGCTATCACGTTGGTCCCGTTTTGAAGATAACTTGCGGAGAGAACAGTGTCAATGGTCAGCAACGGCGTACCTACCGGGGCACCTGCAAAGCCGTTCAGATAGGGTGTCATGTTCTTCCGGGCCACCTCCGCCCCTCCGATATACACTACCATACCGTCGTCCAGTGTCGCCCTCAAACGTATACGGGCATACGCGGATGCATTAGCGACCTGGAAGGTCCTGCGAAAATAATAGACAGGGTAATTCGGAGTGGTATTGTTGACGCCCCGAATGAGCGTGGTGTTGTAAGTGTAGCCTGAGTTACTTCCAAATCCGAATGGTGCTTTTCCGGTCGACCAGCCACTGTCGTTGAAACCGGTGGCAGCCCAGTTGTTGTTGCCTTGCACGGTCCCATCCTGCAGGTATTTCCAATCCGACTGATAAGGCACGATCATCTGCGCCATTACCCCGGTTGTACTGAACAATATCAGCCAAACCAGGAGCCTGCCGGCGGCAGCATGCCCCGAGGCTCCCTGATGAGCGGGTTTCGTTTCCATAACAAACTGTATTTGAGGGTGATCATGCCTTTAATTTACAGTTTTATTTATAGAAAAACTATCACAAAACAGAGATAAAAATACTTTGATTTCGGGCGGCAGGCGCACTTACTTTCGCGCCTGTATCCGCACACCCCTGAGCGCGGGGTCCCGGGGCTCGGGCAGCGAATACAATGGCGGCAACATGATAAATGCAAACGCGCCCAGTGCCGTTTTTTCTTCGAACAAGCCCTGGCTAATGCTGCTTTGGTAGTCATCCGGGGTGGTTTGAGGGAGGTTGAGTTCGTAAGTTCCCCCTGCTTCACGGAAGCCTACTTTTCGGACAAAAGCCATCACCCCCGGATCACCGATTTTTTGTACGGTTAAACGCACATACAGCATGTCGGCGGTTTTCCGGCCCACTGAAATGTAAAATTTGCTCAGCCCGATTTTGTCCGTCCTCCCCGCGCTGTACAAGGTGTCTCCGTTGACCACGTAGGATTGCACCTGATAATCTCCTGCTGCCCTTGCAGCCGCGTCGTCGGGCAGCTCGGTGCTGTCGCAGGCAAACAGTGCCAGGGTCAGGGAAAACAATGCTGAATATCTCATGGCTGGTATCATTCCGGATTTGATTTGATCAGTCAATGTTAGCCAATTTCCATTAAAATATCCAATAAATGTAACATTGGTTAC
Source organism: uncultured Dyadobacter sp. (assembly GCF_946482605.1). The sequence continues at coordinate 48,873 of NZ_CAMLSE010000002.1, forward strand.
TTATCACGTTTTACTGGTTTGCCCCGCCATTCACGAGCAAGTGCTGGCCGTTCACGAATGACGACAAATCACTCGCGAAAAATTCGGCGACATTGGCGACATCTTCCACTTCCGCCAACCGGCCCATGGGGCAGCTATCCAGCAACGACTTCCTCAGTTCGGGATAGCTATCCGCTTCCGCGAAAATGCCGGAATGATCGACCGCAAACGGGATGATCGAATTCACAGTGACGCCACGGTAGCCGATTTCTTTGGCCAGCACATCCACCAGGTAGCGCGGTGTCGTTTTGCTGCCCCCGTAAACGGCCATCCCGGCGACGGGAAATGCCGTGGTGCTCGATGCGATGTAGATGATCCGTCCATGGTCTCCGACATGTAATGCAGCCTGCTGCATCGTGAAATAGGCGCCTTTGGTGTTGATCGCAAACAGGCGATCGAATTGCTCCTCCGTAAACCGGGTCACAGGCGTTTCCACCATTTCGATCCCCGCGTTGGCTACTACGATATCGATTTTACCGAATGCGTTTTTGGCTTCCTCGAACATGCGCCGGATGTCCGCCACCTTGCTCACATCCGCCTGCACCGAGATCACGCGGGCTCCCATTGCCCGGATATTGCTTTCGACTTCCTCGGCCGATACCTTGTCGCGGGAGTAATTGAGAACAATATCGGCCCCCAATGCTGCGTAACGTTCTGCGATGGATTTGCCCAAACCTCTTGCCGATCCGGTAATGAGGGCTACTTTATTCTTCAGTGAGTTCATGATTACTAAATTTTTAAGAATGATTTTGACTAATAACTAATTGATAATGAAAAGATAACCATCTAGAATACAAGACGATCAGGCCATGGCTCCGTTGAGCCCGATGGTTTGCCCGCTGATCCATTTGGCATCGTCACCAGCGAGGAAAGCGATCGTTCCGGCAATGTCTTCCGGCTCTCCCAGGCGGTTGAACGCATTCAATGCGGCCAGGCGGTCGATGACTTCCTGCGGCTTTCCTTTCGTAAAAAGTTCGGTGTTGGTGGGACCGGGAAGGACGGCATTCACATTGATGCCCCTTGCGCCTATCTCCTTCGCGAAAACACGCGTGAGCTGCTCGACGGCGCCTTTGGTGGCTACGTACGTGGCATAGGTAGGCATCATCAGACGGGTGGTGGTAGATGAGAAGTTGATAATGCTGCCGCCCTCTGCGAGTCGGGTTGCTGCCTCACGGAGCGTGTTAAACGTCCCGCGTACATTGATTTCAAACTGCCGTGTAAAGTCTTCGTCAGTCGTGTCTTTCAGCAGCTTCGTGATCATGATCCCGGCATTATTCACCAGGATGTCGATTTTGCCGTAATGCGCGATCGCTGCGTCGAACAGCTCCTTCACCTGCTGTGGATTGCTTACGTCGGCCTGTAATGCGACGGCATCTCCCCCGGCCTGCGTGATCGACGCGACGGTTTGCTGAGCTGCATCCAGTCCTCCTGCGAAATTGACAATGACCTTTGCGCCGGCTGCTGCCAGTTGGCGTGCGACTGCCGCACCGATTCCCCGTGATGCGCCGGTTACGAGCGCGACTTTGTTTTTGAGCGTATTCATGGTCGTTTTTGTTTTGTGTTAATGACAATACAAAGGTGCACCACGAGCACCGCCTGCGACGTACAAGGATTACAGGAAGAGTTGCAAATATCTCAGAATGGCTGCGAGGTGTGCTGGCGGCGGTATGCTGCGGGGCTGATGGCCGTGTGTTTTTTGAAATAATTACTAAAATGCGGCGCTTCCAGAAAGCCTAGTCTGCCCCCTATTTCCTTGACGCTCAGCGCCGGATCTTGCAGCATTACCTTGGCCTCAGCCACCGTTTTATCGGCAATCCAGGCGCTGATGGATTTGCCCGTTTTGTTACTGATTACACTCGACAGGTAATTGACATGCAATGACTGCATATCGGCGTAGTCCTGCACGCGCAAAGGCACCTCAGCCCGGCCATTTACCAGTTCTCTGAAATGCTGTTCAAGATTGCGTTTGAAAGTCCGCACGATCTGCGAACTGCGGTTTCCCTCGTAAATGGGGTTGTAATCCTGAAAAAAGTATTCCTTGATTTTCAGAAGCAGCGCCACCATCAGGCTGCCGATGATGCGGCTCTTGTAAGGTGAATGCCCGAGGTGTTCCGCATGGATCTGCTGATAAAGCCTGCGGACCATACCGAATTCTTCGGCCGACAAAACCCTCGGCTCCACGGTTTCGGTCAGCAGGAATGAAAAATCACGGTACACATCCTGATGAACGTTTTCTTTCAAATAAGCCTCATTAAATGTGACCAGGCAGGCATCCTGGATGCTGTGCCATTCAAAAACACGGTAATTACCAGGATTTGTAAAATAAACGGTCCCCGGCCGCACCTCGAAGCGCTGATCATCGATGGTATACTTCCCGAATGCTTCCCTGACAAAAAGAAAGCTGAAATAGTTGGGCCTGAACGGGACGGAAGTAAATGGGAACTGGGTAAAAGTATCCTGCAAATAATGGATCGTGAATCCGGATGAAGCATCCACCGGGTCGAGGGGAAGTCCCATCGATTCGTACAACTCGTGCAGATCTTTGACAACCAGGTTGCGATTCATGGATCAAATGTAACGGATAACCATTCAGTAAGTCAAATTTGTAAATAAACATAGAATTTGTAGTATTACATCTATACTATCCTACTCTTTCCTGATGAAAAACTACCTTTTGTTTCGGGTGCTTTGCGCCCTTTTCATCGTCTTCGCCGGTCGGTGCGTGCAAGGTCAGGCACCGGCCGACACCACAACTATCCCAGCCACACCGACTGTCACGCCGGCCGCGACGACAGGTGAACTCCCCTGGCGCGGCGCGGAGATTGTGGCCATCGGGGCGGATCAGGCGTCGCTGCAAGCCCGGCGCAACGACACTACCTGGACATTCGGGCTCACCGCCCCGGCGCTCAAAAAGATATTGCCGGCATTCTCCCCAGGCGACCGGGTTGACCTTACCTACACCAGCACCGGAAGCCAGAAAACGCTGACGGCGCTGGCCATCGAAAAAGTGCAGACCGGCAAATGGCAACGTATATGGACACTGGCAGGTTCGGTAGCGGGAGTATTGCTGTTTTTCCGCCTGCTGCTACGGCGGAAACTGCGAAATCTCATTCTGGGTGCCGACAACCGGTACAGTAACTCCAATTTCCAGATCGTCATGTGGTTTTTCACATTGATCGTCACTTACATCGCGGTAACCATTCTGCGGGGTCAAGTCAGCATCGATTTTGTGGGTGGCGTAGATATTCCCTCCAATCTGCTCCTGCTTTCCGGATTCAGCGCGCTTACGTTCGCTACGGCAAAGGGGATCACCGAAAGTAAGAATCAGGAGGCCATCAAGCAGAACCAGATGCCCAAGCAACCTGCCACCGAGCCGCATTTCCCCACAGACCTGTTTCAGGATGACACCGGGATGGTGGATATGGCCGATTTCCAGATGGTGGTGATCACGATCCTGGCAGTGGCTGTGTACACATTCCAGGTTTACGACTTTCTGAGTACGATTGAATTGCACAGGAATGTCACCCTTCCCGACGTCGACAGCACCATTCTAGCCACATTCGGGCTGGGCCACGGCGCCTATCTCGCGAAGAAATACGTGGGCGGAATCAATTCGTAAGACCGGGATCTTTCGGTAAATTGGAAGAGAAGGATCAGTTTCACAAACCGCACCCGTCGGCCCCGGCAGATATGATACTATGAAAAGCCCCGTTTTGATCTTCCTGCTGCTTTTGGCGTTACACCAATCGGGTTATTCGCAAAGTCCGGTATGGTACATTGCCGGAACGGTATACGACGACAACGGGAAAGCGCTGCCATCCGCAACGGTGTATATCAACAACACCTCCATGAACACCGTGTCCGACCAATCAGGTCAATTCAAAATCGCCGTTCCTGTAAAGTACCGGAAAGTGGAGCTCATTGCTTCATACGTAGGATACAAGCCCGAGGTGAAGCATATTCCGTCCGTACCGGGACGGACCGCCAACGTTGTGTTTAAACTGGATCTGGTGAATGCGATCCGCGAAGTGGTGGTCATGGGGAAGAGAGACCGGCATTGGCGGCGCAAATGGCGGATATTTGAAAACGGACTGTTCGGAGACTCTCCTTTTGCCAGTCAATGCAGGATCATGAACCCCGAATCGGTGACGCTCGGACTGAATGAAAACACCGGACGTGTTACGGCCAGCGCCGCGGAGCCCGTACGGATCGAAAATGCCGCGCTTGGCTACACCATAAGCTTTCACATGAGCAAATTCGAGTCGAACGGGCGGAAGACTTTTCTGGCCGGCTACAAGTTCTTCGAAAGTTTGCTGGCCGAAGACCCCGAAAAGCAAAAAAAGCAGCTCCGCAACCGCGGCACCGCATTCAGGGATTCGTTCCGCAATTTCCTGGTGTCCCTCTCCCGCAACAGCCTGGAAGAAGGTGGTTTCGAGATGTTCAGGATGAAAACCATGCGGGAATTCTACCTCACCAAAGTGCCGCTGGAAAAGGAAGTTGCGGCGGGCAATTTCACCCCGTTGAGCGCAGACTCTGTATGCACCTATGACAAAGACAATGGCCATTTCATTTTGTATTCCAACTCCCCCATCATCGTATTCCAGCGGCGCCTTTTCAACAGCGCTTCGGTATTCTCGGACTACCCCTTCAAATACTCCCAGATCATATTGCCCAACCGCTTTTGTTCTTTTTCCGAAAACGGTTGGCTGATTGCCCCCAACGGCATTACGATACACGACAACTGGGCTAGGGAGGGTTTTGCCGAGATGCTGCCGACGGATTACGCCTTCCCTGGCGATGAAATACCTGCCGCTGTTTCCTCCATTCCGAAAATCAGCGGGGCCAAATGGAACAGACCTGCGGACATCCGGCTCCCGGCCATCGAAGCCCGGCAAACAGGCCTAGACAAAGACGGGCTCCTGCAAGCGGATGAAAAGCCTTCGCTCATGAAACCAGACTATGAAATCTCCATACGTGAAAGCGACAATGCCGGTACCATTTTCGATCTGCTGAAGAGGATCCCGGGACTTCGGGTGACGTTCGACGCGCTGTCGAATACTTACAAAGTGTATTTTATTGAAAATAATACCCATATCAACGGCGACAGCCAGTTCGACAATAGTGTTGCGTTAATGCTCGACAACGTCTTTTACAGTGGCGGCGACACTGTAATCCCCATGCTGAATGCGCTGACCGTGCGGGATGTCAAATCCATTTCGGCTGTCAGATATGGAAATTCCGCCGCGTTTGGTGCCAGGGGCGCTAACGGCACATTGATCATCACCACGAACAAGTAGGTGCATGATCGGTAGTCACATCAACCCGCAGGGTCAAAAAATAAAAAATCACGATGCCCGATTTATCAGACTGGAAATCTGCCGCTTACCCGTGTACGCAACTGGCAAGGTATCAGTCCCGCCACATTGTACCAGGGCACGCTGGCACGATTGTAGCGCTCCCGCGGTTATAGGCTCAGGCTATCCCCGACCGGGATAGTCGCAGTGAAACTGTGTATCCTATTCCCCAGTTCCGATTGCTCCTAACCCCATTGTATGAAAACAATCCTGATCGCTGACGATCATTCCCTGATACGTTATGGCCTGAAAATGGCCATCAAAAATCACTTTGCGCAATGCCAGACCGACGAGGCCTGGGATGGCAATTCGGTAATGGCCCAGATGAAAAACAATGCTTATGAGCTCGTTCTGCTGGACCTATCCATGCCGGACACCGACTCCGGCGTACTGCTCCAATGGATCCGTAATTTCCATCCCGAAACCAAGGTCCTGATCGTCTCGATGAACAATGCGGCGACTTTTGGTAAACGGTCTCTGCAAATGGGCGCTCACGGTTATATTGAAAAATACGCTTCTCCCGAACAACTCCTCCATGCTGTCGACACGGTACTTTCCGGTAAGAAGTACATGAGTTCAGAACTTTCACAAATCATTGTCAACGACACGATCAACGGCAAGTCGGCCAACCCATTCGACAAACTCACCCAGCGCGAATTCCAGGTTGCGATGTACATTATCCAGGACTATTCGATTACGCAGATCGGCGAAATGCTGCGATTGCAATACACATCGGTGAACACCTTTCGCCGAAGGGTCTTCGATAAGCTGAATGTCTCCGACCGTCGTGAATTAGTCCGCCTGGCGGACGCGTACAGCGTTACTAAGCCCTCCGGACCAGTAAGCTAGCCAGCCCGTTCCGATGTCAGCTTCCGATGCTTACCGCCCCATTCACTCAGCTGCTTAAAGATCGGGCCGAATGCCTTTGCCATTTCGGTGAGCTCGTATTCAACCCGGGGCGGCACCTCTGCATACACCGTCCGTTTCACAAGTCCGTCCGCTTCCATCGCGCGCAGTTGCAGCGTAAGCATGCGCTCCGTGATGTATGGAAATTCCTTTTTTAACTCCCCGAACCGCATTTTACCGGCTTCCAGCTTGCTGATGATCAGTATTTTCCACCTGCCGCCGATCTTGTTGACGGCGTAAGTGAGGTCGCATTCGATGATCAGCTTTTCGTTGCTTGTATAGGTGGAAGTCTCTTTCCTGGCAGCCATTACTTACACTTTTGTTAGTACCCAACAATTGGTTGTATTACTGCTAAAATTAGATGCTTCCGGCTACGTTTGCAACAGTTTTTTGCCAAACCAATTTTGGATACAATTTGAATCAGAAGTCATGGATCTTTACCTGAAAGGAAAAACAGCATTAGTTACCGGAGCCAGCCAGGGTATCGGCAGGGCCATTGTGAAGGAACTGGCCATTGAAGGGGTCAAAGTGTTTGCTACTGCGAGGAATAAACAGTTACTGGACAGCCTCAAAGACGAAGTTGCTGCACTGGGAGTACCGGAGCCCATTATTTTCAGGCAGGATTTCGTAGCGGCCGACGGTCCGCAGCGCATCGCCGAAGCCGCCCTCGCCGCGCTTGGGCACGTGGATATTCTGGTCAACAATGCCGGCAAAAGCCGGCCGGTCGGAATTACGGGTCCGGAAGCACCCTGGGACGAATCGATGGCACTCGATTTCGACCGGCCCCGTCAGCTGACGCAGCTGTTGCTACCGCATATGATCGAACGCGGTGAGGGTGCTATCCTCAACCTCACCAGCACTTATGAATTACGCAGCCTCAACGTGTCGGCCATCGCCAAGGCCAGCATGGCAGTATGGTCCAAACAACTGGCCGGAGAGGTTGGAAAACATGGCATCCGGGTCAACACCCTGCAACCCGGACTCATCGACACGGAAAACATCCGGCCCTATTTTTCAGCGGCCGAAAGGCAAACCTTCGCCTCGGCCAAGATACCGCTGGGTGATTTCGGCGAGCCGCAGGATATGGCCAACATGGCCGTGTTTCTGGTATCGCCACGTGCACGATACATCACGGGATCGGCGGTCGTGGTGGACGGTGGTTTGAGGCATTATCCGTTTTAACGGCTATTTTCCTCCAAGCTCTTCCTCACCCCGTTCGTAGTGTTCGCGGGTCACAACGGGCTCGGACGATCCTTTGTTAGCCCGCATCTGAAACACGTCTACGAGTAGGGAGAATGCCATCGAGAAGTAAATGTAGCCTTTCGGAATTTCCAGCCCGAAACCTTCGCTGACCAATGAGAAGCCGATCAGCAGCAGGAACGACAGTGCCAGCATTTTGAATGCCGGGTGGCGGTTCACGAAATCACTGATCTTTTCGGAAGCCAGCAACATGAGAATAACCGTCGCAATCACCGCAACGTACATCACCCAGACCTCCTTCACCATGCCGATGGCTGTGATAATCGAATCGATTGAAAACACCATGTCCATGATGAGGATCTGGGTGAGAACCTGCCCGAATGTCGAAACCTTGATATTCTTGCTTTGGTCCCCTGCTTCCCCTTCCATTTTGTGGTAAATCTCCTTGGAGCTTTTGTAAAGCAAAAACAAACCTCCCGCCAGCAGCACAAGCTCTTTTCCCGAAAAACCCTCGCCCATGACGACAAAAAGGTCCTTATCCAGCTTCATGATGAGGGAGATGATCAGCAACAGTCCGATACGCAACACCCCGGCCAGTATGAGGCCGTATTGCCGGGCCTTCTTCTGCTGCTCCGCAGGAAGCTTCCCGGCAATAATAGATATGAAAATCACATTGTCGATTCCCAGGACAGCTTCCAGGGCAACAAGGGTAAGGAGAGATACTACAACTTCAAATTCCATAAGTGACTACAAAAGTTTACGCGACAGGAGCGGGCGAACAGGATCTTTGGCCTCCCCGCTCCGTCATCCCTAAAAATCCGGGCCACGACAGCTTGCCTCCGTCTGAAACGGGTCGCAGCGGCACGTCAAAAAGGAGTTCCACCCCGACCACCATCGAAGCAGCCCATGCTTCGGAAGTGGAAACCTCGGCAACCCGGAACCGCGAAGAAAGCAATTTTCCCTTGAATGCACATAAAACAGGCACCTTTCGGGATGAAAGGTGCCTGTTTTATGTGTACGGATTGTCAAACCTAAAACCTGCGATCTAGTCGGCAAGATCGGAGGTGATTTTCTTTTCGTTCTCCGTTTGCGGCTTGCCGCTCGCATTCGGCTTGCCTTTACCGGTCGTAATGAGGTTGAAAAGGCTGTCCTGAATATAGAAGGTCCAGGCGTCGCGGCAGATTTTGTAGCATTCGTAAGCAGGCACAAGTCCTACATGGGTGAGGGTTACCTGCGTCTGGCTTCCTTTTGCGGAAACTTCAAAAACCATGCTGGTGCCTGTCCACTCCGTCTCGTCTTCGGTGAATTTGAAATAATTATCAAGCACCAACCAGACCACCTTTTCCCGGGGGACTAACTCGGCGATCTTGATCCGGCAGCGGTGAACATCTTCAAAATGGTAATTGAACACCGCGTCGAGCCGGTCGGTATCTCCTTCAATCTCTTCGGACCACCAACCTCTGACATTGGTAACGGCTTGGAATGCTTCTTCCTGCGTATGATCGACCAGGATCGTTGTACTGAAATCTTGTGCAGACATGGCTTGATTGATTTTGGTTGCTGACTACTATCGAATTGAACAACACAAAACTACACGCTCATTTCCAGACTCATACGGTGCTAAACAGACATTCTGACGGGGTAATCCGGACAAATCCCTTATGCGGGCCAGTCAAAGCCCGCCCCGGATACAACGCACCGAAACGGCCTCACCCTTGCCGCCCCCGTCCTGGCAATGCAACGCCTTACCTCCCGCCCCGAAATTAAAAGTCCAGGCCGTTTGCGCATCGATTTCAGTGGTGGTCCAGTAAAACCCATGCGCATTGAGGCGTGCAAACACCTGCTGCTTTGCCTCCCGGTTACCTCCCAACGTAGCATTGAACCCTGAAATACCGCCGGTCTGCAATGCCTTGTACGCACTCTTGCCTCCGTCTTTCGAGTTGTTGCTGGCACCTCCGTACTGCGCTGCGAGCGTTTCCCATTCGGCCCGGCTGGGTAGTCGCCAGCCGTCGCCGAGCAATTCGCAGGCCTGAGCGGCCGATGCGTAGGTATACATGCGCCCATAGGTCCGGCAATTGGCTTCGTCGCCGGAAAAACACCAGGAGCTGTCGACTTTGATATTGAGATCCCGGGTCATCCAAACCCGCTGGTCGGGCATCCGCTTCACCGGATAGGTGTTACCGTCCCTGTCGCGGATGATTTCGCCGGTCTGCGCCGCAGTTTGCAAGGCCATGATCATACAAATGCAGAGGACGACCAATTTGATACGGGAGGTAATGTCAAGTTCCATGGCGGCTGTTTAAGGTGTGGCTTGATAAATTTAATGATTTTTCCAACGCCGCACAGCACAGACCGCGAATGCTTTCTGCACACCCCTCCGGAATCCCAGGACATTTCGCGCAGCTTTATAATAGGCATTACTCATCGCCACCCCAACAAGGCCCCCGAGCACCCGGTAAACTCAAAGCACTTTTTCCATATAAATCGCATCCTCATGCGGATTGGGGTAGTAGGCAGGGATTACTTCAAAACCAAAGTGTTCATACAACCTGCGCGCACCTGTCATACCAGCCAGCGTATCGAGCCTGATCTTCTGGTAACCCAGGTCAGCGGCGACAGAGAGGGAGCGTTCGAGCAGCAGCTTGCCCAGCTTGTAGCCACGGTATCCGGGCTGTACATACATCCGTTTCAGCTCGGCGATATCGGGTGCCTGCCTGCGTACCCCCGCACATCCGACCACCTGTCCGCCTACCTCAGCCAGCAATAGCGCACCCGAGGGTGGGCCGTACTGAACCCGGATCGTTTGTAACTCGTCGGCAAAGCGCTGAAAAGCCAGATCGATCGTCAGAGAGTTGGCATACTCGGTAAAAAGGCTCTTTCCCGCTTCAAAATCTGCATCTGAATGCGCTATAATTATGCTCGAAGTATCCGTCATGATTTCTGTTTGTGCAAATGCCTTCCTTCCCCGATCGAAGGACGGCTAATCCGTCACAAAAATGGCGGATTTTGAGTTGCCGGTACAGATACAGATTTTTTATTTTGGCAGGAAACAGACGCGTATCAGGCACCATTACCTGATCCTGGGCAGCCACATCCCCATTGCCGCCCCGGCAATGCCGACAGCCATCAACAGCGCAGCGGTCAGAATCACCAGCGACGCCGCTATCACCACTGGCCGTTTGCGGGTCTTTTGCGCATAGAAATAAAATTCCAGGATCGCCAGCGGCAAAGGCAACGCATAGGCCAGCAGGGCGAGCACGGTCAGAAAGGGACCGCAAAAAGTCTTTGGGTCAAAACCAACAGGGCCGCCATGGAGTACCAGCCAGCCCATTAACCCAATCCTGAAAAACCAGACCCCGCTGACGACCATAAACAATCTCAGCGCCCATTTGCGGTGCTGATCAAAACGCCGCGCCCATGCGTATTTTACGGCGATCACTGCAAAACCGATGATGTAGATTGCCTGTATGCTGATACTGATGTGCTGCACCTGATCCCCCACTGCGCCGCGCGTCCAAACCATCACGAGCCCGCCGCTAGCCACAATGACAGCCGTAGCGGCATAAATGCGGCCCAGCCAGCGATGAAAACGGGGGAATCGCGATCGTAACCGCGGCATCAGCTGTATGGGCCCGCCGATCACCAGGATCGCAGCCAGCAGCACATGCATTCCCACCACCAGATTACCCTTCCAGTCGCCGGCCACATAGCCATGCGGCAGCACTTCATTCCATCGTGCATAGTTACCCGCTGCCGTACTTCGGCCATAAAAACCGATGATGTAGCCTCCAAACAGCCATTGGCCGGCAGTAGTAACGGCCAGCCAGACCGTTGCAGCCACTTCGAGCATTCTAAGCGAAGATTGGGATCCGGTGGCGCGGGCAGGTGCGGTATGTTCGATCATAGCAGAAGGTTTTTAGTTTCTGCCAAACTTAAAGCCCTCGGTTGCCAGGTGAATTAGACAAATGTCCAATGCGGATGAACGGTTCTATTACAATGTGGATGTGCCACCTGCTTCGCCGCGCAGCCTGCTCAGGTGTCGTTGAGTGATACCCAGATAGGATGCGATATATTTGAGCGGAACATGCCGGATGATATGGGGCTTCTGCCTGAGGAATTTGGCATAGCGGGCCTCGGCCGTGAGGTTCGCCATGTCATTGATCCGGTCTTTGTCCTCCTGCAAATGTTTTTGAAGGATCTGAATCGTGTAGTCCTTCTGAGTGGCGCTGGTTCCGGCCGTACGGTCCACGTCGTCCCGGCTGATACGGAGCAGCTCGCAGTCGGTAATGCAATGCAGGCTTTCGTTGGAAACGGTGCGGTTCATGAAGTGGAAGTACGATGTGAAAAACCGGGGCCCGTTATTGAGGTCTGTGGTAATTTCGTTGTCGTCGTCGTCCAGATGAAAATTCCGCATGAATCCCGACACGATGAAGTTGTGATAGCCCGGTACTTCACCGGCAGGTTCGATCACTGTATCCCGCGCCACAAATACCGGTTTAAACGATTGCCGGATCGAATCTTTGTCCCCGTCAGGCAGTGCGAGGATTTCCGAAATGTAACCAAACAGGGTTTCGTAATAGTGTTTCATCGGCTATGAATGTTTTCAATGCGGCCAGCGTTCTGAAATTTATAAAAATTCCTGCTGACATCACTTTTTCGTCGCATGCTGCTTCTGCAAAGCTACCGATCCTCGAAAATACCTTAGCCCGGCTTGCATTCTTCCTTATTTCGCGGAATATTCGCATTCCTGCCAACCCTTAAAGCATTACTGCAAGCCATGATCACCAATTCAGACCCGATCGGAACAGCACTTCTTCCCCGACTTCCTGCCGGTGTGCAATGGGTTTCTGTTAACAATGGCGAATCCGGCGATCGGGTTTACCGCCGGACCGATGATGTAGCCTATGCTAAAATTTCCACCGGCCAGGGCCTGGCGGCACTGAGCGAAGAACGCCGGCGCTCAGCATGGCTCCATTCCCAAAATATCAGTTGCCCGGAAGTGCTCGACTGGACGGTTTCCGGCGAAACCGCCTGCCTGGTCACGCGCGCCATCGCAGGCTTACCCGCCAGTGAGCTCTCCCCTACCCAGCTTCTGGCCGCCTGGCCTTCCATAGCCCGGCAGTATAAAATGCTGCACGCGCTCCGGCCTCAGGATTGTCCTTTCCATCGAGACCTCCGCACCATGTTCGGCAAAGCAACGGATATAGTGGCCCGCAACGCTGTCAATCCGGAGTTCCTTGATCCGGAAGACGAACATGTACCGCCCGTTGAACTCCTCAGCAGGTTGGAAAACGAACTTCCTGCCCGGCTCGCGCAGGAGGCCGGCGACCTGGTTGTCTGCCATGGCGATGCCTGTATGCCCAACATCATGGTCGACCCGGCTAGCCTGCAATGCACCGGACTCATCGACCTTGGCAGGCTTGGGGTCGCGGACCGTTATGCGGACCTGGCGCTGCTGCTGGGCAACACCCGCGAAACCTGGGAAAATGCCGCACAGGCACAAAAGGCACATGCTATTTTGTTTGAAACCCTGGGACCGGACCAGGCCGACATCGCAAGATTGCATTTCTACCTCCGACTCGACCCATTGACCTGGGGGTAGCATTGGAAATAGTGTATTTGTTTGTAACTTACTCTGTCGCCATTTCCCCCGACGCCATTTCGTTTGCGATCAAAGTTTTTGGATTCAAAACCTGACTTCTGACTGAATGAAAACCCTTGCAGCTACCTTCTTGCTGGTCCTGGCTATCGGATTTTCCGCCGCTGGCCAGCATTCCGAAAAAGGGAATGCCCTTACCCCCCCGACAGGCCGCAGGGCGATGCGCCCAAAGGTCGCTATTCGGGTACTGGACAAATATAGCCTGAAACCCGTCCGCGCCACGATCATGCTCGTCGGGCAGAGACCGGGAGTTCCGATCGCGCCGCGTTTTGAAGATGGTGTTTACCAATTCAAAGTTACGGTCCGGGATACCATCATCATTTCTATTCACGCCAATGGCTATGAAATGCTGAACGAATCCGTGCCGGCAGGACTGCTCCATGCGACCAAAGTATTCTACCTTACTCCAAAAACCGCTTCCCTGAACAGTAACACGGTCTACACGACCAGCAACATCCCGGTCCTGCATGACGATATCATGACCGTACTCCATTTTCCGCAAAGCCTCCCGGATATCCTGCCGGAAAGCGAGCAGGAGCTGAAAATACTCGCCGATTACCTGCTGCGGCATGAAACCTGCCGTATAGAGCTTGCAGGACATACCGACGACGTCGGTGACCCATACAAAAACATGCTGCTGTCATACGACCGGGTCGACGAAGTGAAAAAATACCTGCTGGCCCGTCACATTGCATCCAGCCGGATTCGCGGGAGAGGATTTGGAAGCCATCTTCCCGTAGCGCCCAACGATTCAGAGCTGAACCGGCGGCTCAACCGCCGTGTCGAAGTGAAGATTACCCTTTGATTGCCGGAACGCCGGTCACCCGATCGCCTGCCTTTCAATAGTTCTCCGTTTTATCTTTTCAAAAAATCCGCCCGAACGTGACGGAATGAGCACTTTAGTGATGCATATTTGTTCTTTATGGCAAAAGAACCGCCAGAGAGCGAAATTTTACCCGTACTGTATTAATATATGAAAGAAGTAAAAGCCTCCATTTCAGGCATTGAAGGATATGTACCCGACTATATTCTCACTAACGCCGAACTGGAGACACTCGTAGATACCAGCGATGAATGGATTCAGAGCAGGACGGGCATCCGCGAACGCCGCATCCTGAAAGAGCCGGGCCTGGGCAGTTCGCATATGGGTGCCGAAGCCGTCAAAGCATTGCTCGCGAAAACCAATACTGACCCAAGCGAAATAGATCTTCTCATTTGCGCCACCATTACCCCTGATTTCGTCTTCCCAAGCACCGCCAACCTCATTTGTGACATGGCGGGGATCCGCAGGATCGGCAGCTTCGACGTGAACGCGGCCTGTTCCGGCTTCATTTATGCGCTCGAACTCGGCTCACAGTTCATTGAAACAGGAAAATACAAGAAAGTGGTGATCGTGGGGACCGATAAAATGTCGGCTGTGATGGACTATACCGATCGCCGCACCTGCATTCTTTTCGGGGACGGTGCCGGCGCGGTGCTGCTGGAACCGAATACAGAAGGCAATGGTGTGATCGACACGCTGATCCGTTCCGACGGTGAGGGATATGCGCACCTGATGCAACAGGGAGGCGGCAGTCGTTTTCCAGCCAGTCACGAAACGGTGGACGCCCGCCTGCATTACCTGCATCAGGACGGCCAGCAGGTCTTTAAGTCCGCGGTAAGGAACATGGCCGATGTTTCGGCGGAAATCATGGAAAAGAACCACCTTGGCCACGACGATATTGCCTGGCTGGTTCCCCATCAGGCCAACCGCCGCATTATCGAGGCGACGGCCAACCGGATGGGTGTCGGTATGGACAAAGTGATGATGAATATCGCGCATTACGGCAATACCACGGCGGCCACGATTCCGCTTTGTCTGTGGGATTACGAAAGCCAGCTCAAAAAAGGCGACAACCTGATATTTTCAGCTTTCGGGGCAGGTTTTACCTGGGCGTCGGCTTATGTAAAATGGGCCTACTAGGCTGAAAGAGCCATTCTTCCCAGAATTTCATGCGTCTCGCGGATCCGTCTTCTGGCGATGGGGATCACTTTCCCGCAGCTTAGATGAATGTAATCGGGCCAGCGGGACGCAATGTGCCGCGCATTGACGCTGTAAGATTTGTGAATGCGTAGAAAGTCGCCGCTCAGCTCTTCCTGCACCTCTTTCAGGCATTTGGAAACCAGGTGCCTCTCCTGACGCGTGTATACGAATGTGTAGTTTCCTACCCCTTCAAGACAGGTAATGTCGCTGGCCTTGACGGTTAATGCTTTTCCGAACTTATAGACGGTAATCGCGGGCGCGTTTCTTTTCTCGCCGGCAGCTTCTGCGGGCAGCATGGACAGTACAGGATTTGTCATGGTCGAAGGGGATTGGTTTTTCATGGATTGATCTGAGATGGTATTACTTACTTTCATGGCTAACAGTGGCCGGGAGTTTTGATCCGGCTGCGATACAAATTTGGCATGTCCCGCCGCCGCCGGAAACAGTAACCTGAGTGAATTGTAACTTTCTCCCGCTGAACAATGCATTTCGGGGGGTCAAGTGCATACCGGCAGCCGGGGGTACATGGCTTGGTTTTGGGACAAAACAATGGGGTAAATGGCCCGATGGCGACGATTGACCATGCAAATGCGACGTTTGACTGCCGCTTCGCTTCCGAATGGCCGGCCTGGGTTTTACTTTTGCAGGAATCGAGATCACCGAATTCCGCATTATGCTCCCCGATCATTACCTGGCAAAAATCGGCCGCAAGCACCTGGGCTTTACCGCTTCCGGGCTGGTTCTTTTGGTGGCCTCGCTGCTGGCCGGGTTTGCATTATGGCAGGAGCGGTACTTTACCGAATCTTCGCTGTTTCTGACGGCGACGATCGTCAACATCACCGCATTGATCGCCGCCTACGCCATCGACAATGCACTTTCGCACCATGCGGCCCGCTTTTTCCCGGATACCAACCAGTCGATCCACCGGGTTGCATTGTGGTTTGGCATCTACGGCATTGTGAATGTTTCGATTTGCTGGATGGCCCTGCGCATTTACGATCTGACTGATCTGACCGGAACGGAATTCGACCTGACCCGGACTCTCCGCATCTGCTTTTTTGTATTAAGCGGTTCACTTATAGCGGCCGGTCTCACAGAGCTGTCCTATACTTTCCGGCAGTGGCGTACCAACCAGGACGAGCTGGAACAGATGCAGGAGCGGCAACTTCAGACGGAACTGGAAGCGGTAAAGCAACAGGTCAACCCGCATTTCCTTTTCAACTGCCTCAACTCCCTGTCCGTCCTGATCGCCGACGCCCCTTCCGTCGCGGAAAAGTTTGTGGATGAAATGTCGAAAGTGTACCGCTACCAGCTCAGCGTAAACGGTCCAGACAAGGAGGACATCCTGGTTACGCTCGATTCCGAGCTGCGTTTTATCAGGTCTTACATTTACCTGCTCGAAACCCGTTTCGAAAGCGGGATCCGCATCCGGCTGGCTGTTCGCGAATTGTTCCAATGCGGGCAACTGGTGCCGCTGACGCTGCAGATACTGATCGACCACGCCATCCATCACAACATGGTCTCACCATCCCACCCGCTGGATATCGTAGTGGCCACCACAGAAACAGGCCAGCTCGAATTCCGGCATAACCGTCAGCCGAAAGTACTGAGCATGCCCGCCGAGTCCACGGACATTCAGGCATTGATTTCCCGATACAAATTCCTCTTCAACCACGCGGGAGCAGTACAAGTGAAGGAAGACGATCAGCATTTTGCCATCATCTTACCCCTGATTTTCACATGACACCCTCCCTGCTTTACAATGGAATCGGTCACCGGATATGGCTGAGCCTGTTCGGCAGGTGGATATTCGCCCTGCTGGTTCCCTGGTTTGTGCCTACGATCAGCTATCTGCTCATCGGAGAGCCCTATCTCGAAAGTCTCTACAACTTCGTAGGCGGCACCCTGATGGTCCTTTCCATGACCATCGTGGCATTCGTCCCGCACGATTGGGCCGCACACTACATCGCGCAAAAATATCCCTCCCTTCATTCCTCTTTGAAAAGAAGCGCCCTCACCGCCCTGGCATTCTGGATATTGACGGTCATTTTCGTCACATCCTATATGGTGTTCATCATGTATGCCAGGCCGTTCAGTGCCGAGCTCGACCGAAATGCAGTGATCAACGTGTATCTGTTCGAGTCTGTTGCGGTAATTCTGCTCACGGGCCTGTACGAGATCAATTATTCGCTCCACAAATGGAATTCGATCAAGGTCAATAAAGAGGCTATCAAAAGGGCCGGGCTGCAAGGACAGCTGCAAAGCCTCAAAAGCCAGGTAAACCCGCATTTTCTATTCAATAGTCTGAACACGCTTTCAGCCCTGATATCCGACGAACCGAAACGGGCAGAGCAGTTTGTGGACGAAATGGCCAGGGTGTACCGCTATCTGCTTCAAACCAACCAGCATGAGCTCACCACACTATCCGTCGAGATCCGTTTTATCCGGTCGTATTTCCATCTGCTGCGCACCCGCTATGACACCGGGCTCGACCTGATTATCGACATCAGCGAGGCGGATCTCTCCAAATGCATTCCTCCACTTACCCTGCAACTGCTGGTCGAAAACGCCGTGAAGCACAATACCATTCTCGAAGCCAAACCGCTGCGGGTATCGATCCGCTCCCTGGGGAATGATCTGCTGGAAATCAGCAACAACCGTCTCCACAAATCGACGCCCGTCAGGTCGACCCGGCTGGGGTTGGCCAATATCATGGCCAAGTACGAGCTGCTCTCCGACCGCACGCCCGCGATTGACGATAGTGGAGAGATTTTTAAAGTGACACTGCCCCTGATTACGCTCAAAACCGACAATGCATGAATGTATTAATTGTAGAAGATGAAAAACTGGCAGTGCGCAAGCTGACCAAACTCCTGGAAGAAACCGCTCCCGAAATGGCGGTTCAGGGCATTACGCCCAGCATTGCAGGCACCGTCGAATGGATCGGTGAGAACCGGGCCAACGGCAACCCGGAGCCGGATATCATTTTCCTCGACATCGAACTCGCTGACGGGCAAAGCTTTGAAATTTTCAACCGGATCGAAATCAGGAGCACGGTCATATTCACCACCTCATACGACGAGTATGCGTTGCAGGCCTTCAAGGTGAATAGCATCGATTACCTGCTCAAACCGGTGCAGCAGGAGGATCTGCAACGCAGTATCCGGAAATTCTACGACCTCACCGGCAGACGGGATACGCCGCCGGCACAGCAGGTCGACCTGGAAGCGATTTTGAAAAGTCTCCATTTAAAAACGCCTGCGCCCGAATACCGGAAACGCTTTCTGGTGAAGCAAGGCGCACGGCTGTTGTCGGTCGAGGCGTCGGAGATCGCCTATTTTTATATCGACAATGGGCTTACCTTTTTCAAAAATCAACAGGGGCAGAAGTTTGTCGTGGACTACAAAATGGACGAGCTGGAAGAGTTTCTGGATCCGGGGCGGTTTTTCCGCGTGAACAGATCGCTCATTGTCACGCACCATTCGGTGGTACAGATGCAGCCCTACTACAATCACCGGCTGGCACTCACGCTGCATCCGGTGCTGGACAAGGAAACGATCGTCAGCCGGGAGCGGGCCAACGAATTTAAAGTCTGGATGGGGAAATAAGGCTTTCGCTTAAAATGACAGGACCGCATAAGCGTCCGCCAGGTCGGGGTAATGGGTGGCAATCAACTCCTGAAGGCGCATCCTGCCCCGGGCGTATTGTGAACGGACGGTGGCTTCGTTGATGTCCAGCATGCCGGCAATTTCCTTATGACTATACCCATCGACCGCGTACAGGAGAAAAACCGTTTTGTAGATCGGTTTCAACGTCTGGATGAGTTCCATGATCTCACCGGCCGTAATGTGCGATACGGCCTCTTCGGCGAGTCCGGGCTCGGGAATGTCCTCGAATGCGGTGCGGGCCGCATAATGCTTTTTGTTCCTGCGAAAATAGCTGATCGCATTGTTGACCAGGATCGTTCTCAGCCAGGCTTTGAAGGGTTGTTCGGGGTCGTATTTGTCCAGATTGTTGAATACTTTCAAAAAACCTTCATTGAGTACTTCCTCCGCCTCCTCGGGCGAATAGGTGTAGCGAAGGCAGATGCTTTTGGCATAACCAAAGTATTTCTTAAACAAAATATGCTGAGCCTGGCTGTTACCGGCGCGGCAAGCCTCCACCACCGAACGGAAGTCATTCGGGTCAAAAAGAATTTTATTCAGGAAATTGAACATATGCATGAAGCTTTCTATCTGAGCTATTCTGCGGAGGGTCCGCGTTACAAATCCAGCACCTGTTTCCCGGACTGAACCGCTACAAAAAGAATGCATAGCGACGATCATTAAAAGCCCGCTAGACAGAGAGGGCGAATGTATCGCCGAAAAGGCCGAATTGTTCGGTAAACTGCCGGTGACGATCCTACGTTTACCGACCGGTCCGGCTTGCCGGTTAACTATGACCATTTATCCTCCGAAAGCCCCGATACGTCGAAACAACCCGGTCCGGGCGCGGTTTGCCGGATCCCGCCTGTTATTTTTGCGCCGATGACCAAAGAAAAATCCAAAAGCGGCGCAATCGCGGCGATGCATCTGCTCGCCTGGGCCTTGCTGGGCTTTGTGCTCGTGTTTTATCAGCCGTTGTCGTGGAGCGTAAGCCTGCCCGCGGCATTCTGGGTGAAACAGTTTTTGAATTTCGGATTGCTGGTGCTGTTGTTTTATTTCAACTCGCTGTACCTCGTCCCGAAATATTTGCTGACGAACCGAATCTTCCTGTTCATTTTATGGGGTATCGCGCTGGTAGTCCTGATATTACTATTGAGCAAAGTAGCCGACCATCAGCTAGACGTGCGGCGTCATATGGAGCGTATTATGCCACGGCACAGGGGACCGAAGCCACGGCACCTGATCGACGGTATTCTGCTGATGACGTCCCTGCTCGTCATCGGGGTAAGTACGACACTGGCGGTGATCCAGCGCTGGCAGGCCGACGCCCGCCTTCGCGATGCCGTCGAAAAGCAGAATATTTCCTCGGAACTCGCATTGCTGAAAGCGCAGATCAACCCGCATTTTTTCTTCAATACACTCAATAATATTTACGCGCTCTCATTCACGCACGTAGAGCTTTCGCGCGAGGCCACGCTTACGCTCTCACGCATGATGCGCTACCTGTTGTACGAGACACAGCATGACACGGCACCACTCAGCCGGGAGTTCGCATTTATCGACGATTATATTGAGCTTATGAAACTGCGTGTCCGCAGCACGGACAACGTGATCTATACCCGCGATGAGCCACAGCAAGATTATCCGATCGCGCCGATGCTGCTGCTGCCTTTTATCGAAAATGCATTCAAGCACGGGATCGACGCCTCGCAGCAATCCGAAATCAGGATCCATGCAGGCCTCCGGGACGGTGTACTGACCCTGCATGTTACAAATCATATTTTTCCCGTTCAGCATGTAGCGGATTCGGAAAATGGCGGTATCGGGCTGTACAACACGACACGGCGCCTCGACCTGCTGTACGCCGGCAAATACCAACTCGATATCAGCCGGGATGAGACCGCTAACCAATATACCGTTAACCTGACGATCAATCTGACGTAAAGATGACTCTGAACTGCATTACCGTCGATGACGAACCGCTGGCGTTGGGGCTGGTCAGCTCATTTGTCGAACAAACACCTTTCCTGCACCTGCAAGGCAGGTATATCAATGCGCTGGACGCACTCGAAGCGATTACGAAGGAAACCGTCCACCTAGTGTACCTGGACATCCAGATGCCGGAACTTACGGGAATGGAGCTGGCCAAAGTACTCAGCCAGTCGTCTCAGGCACAGACCAAGATCGTTTTTACGACAGCCTATAACCAGTTTGCCATACAAGGCTACGAGGTAGATGCGCTGGGTTATCTGCTGAAACCTTTTGGGTACAATCAGTTCCTGGCTACTGCTATGAAGGCGAAGAAACATTTCGAGAATCTCCGCGAAGCGCCACACGAAGCAGAGCTCGAATCGGGCGAGAATTACCTGTTTGTTAAATCGGAGTACAAACTTGTCCGCATTGATTTCGACTCCATTCTCTTTGTTGAATCTTTCAAGGATTATGTGAAAATACACCTGGTTACCGGCACGTCGGTGGTATCGCACAGCAGCCTGAAAGCCATTGAGGAAAAACTCCCCTCAGGCAAATTCCTGCGCATCCACCGCTCGTTCATCGTTTCCGTCGGAAAGGTCGATTCCATCAGCAAAAGCGCCGTGCACCTCGGCAACGTCGATATTCCGGTCGGAGATCTTTACAAAGAGGCATTTAAAGAGCTGCTGGCCAAGTGGCAGTAACGGTCAAGAATTTTGAATGACTGAATGATTGAATGTGTGAATGTGTGAATGACTGAATGACCGAATGAGAATTAGTCCTGAGGTCATAGGTCAGTAATGGTCATGAAATTGTTTGAATAAGTGACAGCACTTGACGAAACCTGACAATCCTTGACCACTCATTCACTCATTCACTCATTCGAAATTCAGTCATTCACTCATTCAAAATTCATTCACGTCCCGACTTCGCAATCGACTCAATCAGCCCGCGCATATACCCGATCGCGAAGAGTGCGCCTATATTGCTGTAACCGGGGTGTTCATTGCTGTCGCCGTACATTGTAGGCGTATGATCGGGGCGCATCGGACCACGATAGCCGAGCTCGTAGTACGTTTTCATCGCTTCGTACATATCGGTTTTACCGTCGTCGTGGAAGGTTTCTTCGAAATTGTTTTTGTTGCCGCGAACATCGCGAAAATGCACGAAATGGATCTTTTTCCGGCTGCCGAAGTATTTGATCACGGACGGAATGTCTTCACCCATGGTGGCGAATGTGCCCTGGCACAATGTGATGCCGTTGCTCGGACTGGGCACAATCTCGATCAGCCGCTTGAATGCATCGGCGGAGGTCATAATGCGCGGAATGCCCTGGATCTTGTCGACCGGGGGATCGTCGGGGTGCAATGCCAGTTTCACACCTGCCTTTTCGGCTTCCGGGACGACAGCTTTCAGAAAGTATTCGAGGTTCTTCCACATCGTTTCCTTCGTAAAATCCCCGTACTGCGTCAGCGGCTTGTCCTTTACAGCCTCATAGTCGAACGCACTAACGAGTGCGCCCCCGCGCGAGGGCCTGTCCAGGGTGGTGCGCGCCCAGCTGATGACCGGCATCCAGTTGTAGCATATGGTGTCGATCCCGGCTTTCGAAAGGTTTTTGATAAAACTGATAAAATGCTCGATTTCCTCGTCCCGCCCCGCAAGCCCCAGCTTCGTCTTCTCGTATAGCGCGGGCGGCCCCTCGACTACCCTGAACTTCAAACCTTCCTTCGCCCAGGCGTCGCGCACAGCCACAATGGCTTCATACGACCAGTTACTGACATTGTCCAGGCCTACGCTTTTAGGATTAATTCCCCCTACCGCACCCATTACCTGCATCTGCTTCGAGAGTTCGATGCGCTGCTTGTTCATGCCAAAGAAATGCGCAAGGCAAAACTGCATGCCGCCGTCCTTGACATACGCCACTGCCTCCTTGGATGAGGCCGTGAACGCATTCGTTCCGGCCATGGACAATGCGGCCAGCGACGCACTGTTTCTGATGAATTTTCTGCGGGTATTTTTCATATCCATTATTGCTTATCCCACCAGATGCGGGTCATGAACAAATCGGGCCCCTGCCGGTCGATCGCCGCCTTGAAATTGGGGTTAATCCCCTCCTCGCTCAACGGGTAGCGCAGTCTGCGCGGGATCTGGCCATTGGTATCATTACCGATGTAATTCACCGGTGTGAGCTCCGGATAGCCCGTGCGCCGCCAGTTGGCCCAGCCTTCGATATGGTTAAAAGTACTGGCGCTGATCAAATATACCTCCGTGTGGATCGCATTCATTTTCGCAGCGAGCGTTCCGCTTTCGGGATAAGGGTTTTTCGTTGCATAGGCCGTCGCCTGTGCGCCGGTAATGCTGCCGCCCATCACCGACATTTGTGCCAAAGCGGCGGTTTGCCCTGCTTCGAATGCGCCCTTGGCCGATCCGGTCGCCCAGCCGCGTTCGATGGCCTCCGCTTTCAGCAACTGCGTTTCGGCATAAGTCATGTAGATCCAGGGCAATGCGATACCGATCACGTTTGTTGCCGGACGGGAGTAGTTATCGAGGTTTTTCTCATCGAGTGCAGCCAATCCCACGGCGTCGGTAGCATTCGGTAAGCCGCGCTGGTTAGCGGCGGTGTTGTCGCCATTTTTGAGCATCGAGATCACCGGTAGCCTCGGGTCCTGGCGGGTTTTCATCATGTCGATCAATGTCTTCGCCCACTGCACGCCTGCATTCGGGATGTTGGTCACATTGGAACCGCTCGGGCCGAGTATCCAGGAATTGGGGTTGGAATTAACTTCCGCGCCGGTGTTGCTGAACTTCACCACGATCGTTTCCTCGTTGCTGGTGATCAGTCCCCGGTCAATGGCCTTTTTAGCCCAAACCTGCGCATTGGCTGCATCCACTTTCTGGATCCGCATCGCCAGCCGCAGCATCAGGGAGTTGGCAGCACGTTTCCATTTGTCGAGGTCGCCTCCGTAGAGGTAATCGGCCGCTTTCGGGATGTACTGAGCCGCGTCGAATGCATTTCCCGCCTCTTCCAGCTCTTTCAGCATATCCATATAAATGGCTTGCTGGGAGTCGTATTTCGGAGAAAAATTGGCATCGATAAAACCTCTTCCCGCTTCGAAATAAGGAATATCGCCGTACAGATCGGTCGTGCGGGAGAACTCCATCACTTTCAGGATCCGCGCCATCGACAGCACGTTCACGTTTTTCGGATCCTTGGCGGCCACATCCACCAGATTAACAATGCTTTTCACGGCATATGTGTAGGAATTATCGAAAAACGCGGAGTTGATCTCCCCCAGGAAGGTGTAGAAGCTGCCCTTGTAAAAAGTCGCGTCCACGGACGACATCTGTTGGATCAGGCAGGCCGCATAGCCGAAGTTGGCACGCCAGCTTTTGGATGCCGGGCCGCTTGCCGATCCGGTCAGCAGCAGTTCCGATTGCCCCAGCAGGTAATCGATCGGCACATTGGAGGGTGCATTGGGATTGACATTGATCTTCTCAAAATCATTGGTACAGGCCCCCGCTCCGGCGAGCAATGCGAGGCATATGGTTATTTTTTTCAGCATGATTTCTTCTTTTGAAAATAAGCTATAAATCAGAATTTCAGGTTCAGGTTCACACCGTACGAGCGCGTCGGCGGCGTTCCCGCAAACTCGACACCCTGTGCATTACCATTGTTGTAAGTCGCCTCGGGATCGATAACCGGTACTTTCTTCATGAGCACCGCCAGGTTGCGTCCCACGATCGATACGGAAGCACCTTTGAAGGGCAGCTTACCCAGGTAGCGGGTTGGGATGGTGTATTGCAGGATGATCTGACGCAGCTTGATAAAATCTGATTTGTAAATGAACGGCGTCGCGATCGCCGAGTACCAGTTGCTGTAATAGGCCTGCGCAGGTGCCTTGGCAGTGTTTGGCTCCCCGTTTTCAGTTACGCCTTCGCCGGTTACTCCGCCTTCACGACCTGCCAGTGTCTCTTTGCTCAACCCGAAACGATATGCCAGCGCATTGGTTCCGGAATAAATGTAGCCGCCGAATTTACCATCCACCAGCACGCTCAGCGTAATGCCTTTGTAATTGAACGAGTTGTTCAAGCCGAGCGTGTAGGGTGATACGCCCGATCCGAAAGTCCTGATATCCCCGGCCATGGCAAGTCCCTGTGAGTTGTAGACGATGCTGCCATTCGCGTCGCGTTTGAAATCATATCCTTTGATCTGGCTGTAAGGCTTGCCCACGTCCTGGTGAATGAATGCGGAACCCGGACGGGACTGGTCTACGCGCAGCGTCTGCAAGTCGTTGTAGAGGCCAAGCACCTCGCTTTTGTTGTAACCCATATTGAACGAAGCGTCCCAGGTGAATTTCTTGCCGCTAAAAATGGTGGCACCCAGCAGCAACTCCACCCCGCGGTTCCGGATCGCACCTACATTGAACAATGCACTGGTGTAACCCGATGTTTCGGAAATGGTCGCACTTACGATGTCGTCGGTGGTTTTACGGTCGTACACCGCGAAATCGACATTGAGCAGATTGTTGAACAGTTTCGCTTCCAGACCCAGTTCCGTCACCGTAGAGGTCAGAGGCTGCAAGCCGCCGTTCGGAACGCGGGTACCATTGATCTGCGCCAATGCAGACCCCAAATGCGCACCGCTCAGCGAGTAGTACAGCGAGAGGTTATAGGGATCCGTGTCGCCTCCCGCCTGTGCCCACGAGCCGCGGAATTTCAGGTAGTTGATCACAGAAGGCATTTTCAGGGCCTCGGAAGCCACGAAGCTTACCCCAAACGATGGATAGAAAATACTATTCTTGCCTTTGGCGAGCGTCGAGAACCAGTCGTTACGCGCAGTGGCCGTCACGAACAGGTAGTTGTTATAGGAAAACTCCGCTGAGCCGTAGACCGAGTTAATGCGTTTTTCGATGTAAGCCTCGGTGACGGTGCGCGCCGCAGGATCGATGTTTGAAATGTCGTAGAAGAACGGAATGTTGAAGCTGTTGTTGGCTGAAACGTCGTTCAGGTTCGTGACCTGTTTCATCATGTTACCTCCAAACAGCCCGTTGAATGCAAACTTTTCTCCGATCTTCTTATTGAGCCCTACCAAAAGCTCCTTGTTGGTTTCGGTAAACTCGCGCAGGGACGAAGTGTAGCTTCCTTTCAAAACATAGCCGGTTCCGTAAGGCTCAATGCTTTTGTAGCGGTAGTTGAAATTATCGAAACCAATGCGTCCTTTTACGTAGAGCCAATCGGTGATGGTGTATTTAGGCTCAAAAGAAGCGATAATGCGTTTCTTCTGGTCGTCCTGCTGAAATTGCTCGGTGGCGAAGTACGGGTTTTGGGTGTATTGGTTATCCGACCACACTTTTTCGTTCCCGTTCGCATCGAACTGCGCCTGTTTCAGCACATCCACATCCAGCGAAGTTGGCAGCACATACATGGCGAAGTTGGCATTACCGGGCGAGTCGTTCACCCGCGGACGGTTGTGGTTCTTCTCGATAATGTACTTCGCATTGGCCACGAAAGACAGGTTTTTACCCAGGTTCCCGTTGGTGTTCAATGCAAAGTTGTTGCGGCGGAGCGTGTTGTTCGGCAGTACCCCCTTGTTGTTCAGATCGTTCATCGAAAGGCGGTAGGTTACCTTCTCCGTAGCGCCGGTGAGTGCGATGGAATTCGTGAAAGTGGTCCCTACATTGTAAAACTTACGCAGGTTATCCTTCGCGGCCACATAGGGGCGCTCCACACCGTCGTAGTTCATGGCATTGCTGCCGTCGAGTCTTCCGCCCCAGCTGTTACGGGTGGCGGTCTGGGCAACGGTCGTAGGTTTCACACCATTACTGCCGAGGCCGTATTCGTATTGGTAATCTTTGTAGGATTTGAACAACAGATCCTCGGCCAGGAAGTTACTATTCACTTCCACGCCAATGCCTTTATCGGCCTTGCCGCCCTTCGTGGTAACCAGAATAGCGCCGTTGGATGCACGCGAGCCATACAATGCGGCGGCGGTCGCGCCTTTCAGTACGCTGATGCTCTCGATCTCGTCCGGGTTAAGACTCGAAATACCATCGCCCCGGTCGGAACCCGTCCAGGAACCTTCGCGGTTGGCACCTATGCTCACCGACCCGAGGTTGTCGTTGTTGATCGGAATGCCGTCCACGATGATCAACGGCTGGTTGTTACCGGAAATCGACCCATTACCCCTGATCACTATACGCGACGAGCCGCTCGGACCGGTGGCGGTGCTGGAAATATTCAGACCGGCTACTTTTCCCACCAGGCTGTTGGCGATGTTCGTAGAGCGTGCTTGTGTGAGGTCCTCGCCTTTCACTTCGGAAATGGAGTACCCCAATGCTTTTTTCTCCTTTTTGATACCCAATGCGGTGACCACCACTTCGTCCAGTGTCTGGGTTTCGGCTGCCAGTTTCACATCGATCACCGAGCGCTGACCTACCGTCACCTCCTGCTTCTGGTAACCGATCGAGCTGAATATCAGCACCGACTCGGCCGATGGTACTTCCAGTTCGTATTTCCCGTTCCCATCGGTGTTGGTTCCGTTGATCGTCCCTTTCACGAGCACATTCACACCCGGAAGCACCTCGCCATTCTGATCGACGACGGTACCGGCGACCCGGATGTCCGCAGCCACAGGCCGCTCCCCGGCCGGCAGCCGGAGCTGTCCTGCCGATGGCCGCATATCGATAGCCGAAGTTTCAATCCGCCTGGGCAGGATCATAAAGGCATTTTTACGGACCTTTTTCAAGACCAGGTTCGTCGATTTCAACAAGTTCTCGATGTTTTCCTCGGCCGGAAGATTTTTGTCAAATGAGTAATCCGAAACCGTCAACCCGCCCATCTGGCTCTCTTCAAAGAGGATATCGGCTTTGTAATATTTCTTCAACTGCAACAGCACATCCAGCAGTTTCGCCTGGTTGGCCGTCTGTTCCGGAATGGCTGGCCGGCTTCGCTGGGAGGTGTAGGCAAGTGCCTGGGCGGCCAGCGGCGAGCCGGGAGTCGTCCCCAGGATCATGCCACAGCAAAGTACTGATAGTAATGATCGATGTTTCATACTGGATAGGATTTTAAAGATTGATTGGATGGGTGCAGTACTTATTTTTGCAGGATGAGGTAGGCCTCCCCGTCGCGGCCAAGGCGAAAACCGAAGAGCTCGGAGAGCAACGTCAGCAACTCCTCTCCATTTTCAGGCTGGAATGTGCCGCTTACCGTGCGGCTGGCAAAACGGGTGTCTTTGATCTCGACCTTAATGCCGTAATGTTCCTGCAACTGGCTGGCCACCTCGGATAGCGGCGTTTGATCGAACACAAACCGGTTGCCTGTCCAGGCGATCAGCTTCTGCGTATCAGCATGCGGTTTCAATACCGGCCTGGCCGCCGCTTTCTCCATGGTCACCAGGTCGCCGGGCTTCATCACGAGCTCCTGCTTTTTGGCGCCTTCCGAATAGAGCAAATGCACCTTTCCGTTTTTCAGCAGCACCTTGCCCCCTTTTTGACGGGTATAAACCGAGAACTCCGTACCGAGCACCATTACTTCGAAGTTCTCGTCGGTTTTGACCATAAACCGCTTATTATCAATAGTGTGTTTGACATTAAAGAACGCCTCTCCATTCAGCTTCACTTCCCGGGTTTCGTCCCCGAACCCGAACCGCGGCACGCGCAACGATGTATTGGCATTCAGGATCACGCTGGTACCGTCGGCCAGCTGCACCGACCGTGTTTCGCCGAATGCGGTATCGTAGGTTTGGTACATGATGTGATCGCGGCCCAACCAGGATGCTGTACCGAGTAGTAGCAGCGAAGCGGCGGCCATAAGCCAGTTTCTTCGCCTTTTGACCGGCACAGGGCCGGGGGCTATCTCCTGGGCCGGCGTCCCCGATACGAGCGGGGTAGCGTCTTGCGGATGCTCCTGCATGTAGCGCAGGTAGGCATCGTAACGCTCCTGACCGTCGGCAAGATACTGCGGCGACTGGGACTGCCATTCGGCCAGCCATTCGAAATAGCGCTCCTGATTTTCAGCCAGGGCCAGCCATTCGCCGATCAGCCGCTTTTGCACCGGGCTCGCATTCCCGGCGAAATACTGGAACAGCAACGCTTTGTTTACTGATAATGTGTTCATTTCAGTGGATTAAATATCGGTAAGGATGTTAAGGATGTTTATCGGAAAAAAGTCAGCGGGATCGTTATCAGCCATGTCCAATGGTCTTTCAACCCCAGTCGCAGGGCGCTCAATGCCCTGCTGATGTGCCCTTCGACCGTACGGCTCGACAAATTCATTTCCGTGGCAATCTCCTGGATCTTCTTGTTTTCGAACCGGTTGAGTAAAAAGACCTTCTGGCACTGCGGTGGCAGTTGCTCTACGATCCTGTCGATCCGGCTCGCCAGCTCCTGGAAATGCATCAGTGCCTCGGGGCGTTCGGTGGAAGCGATGTCGTACTGCGGCAGCAACTCGAACGAATCGGTGTTTTTCAGCTCACTTGCCAGGAAGTTGTAAGCCCGGTTCTGCACCGATTTGAACAGGTAGGCGCGATAGGACGACTTTACCGATTCGTACGAACGGTTCTTCCAGAATGCATAGAACATCTCAGATACCAGATCGGCGGCAGCGTCTTTGGAATACAGAAAACGGACGGCATAGGAACACAGCGGATTGTAGTAAAGCCGGAACAGCAATGCACAGCCTTCGCGTGGGTTTTGTTCGAATGTCTTGCGGATAAACAACTCCCGGTCGCCCTCACGGACCGACTGTTGCCCGCCATTCTCCTGAGGCTTTCCCCTGTCCACCTCCCAGGAATCCTCCTTTTCATGATACTCCGAACCCGGCAATGAAAGCATTAGTAACTTTTAAATATAAATTGGTATATTTTCAAAACTGGCATTTAATAGTAAGACAGGAAAACCGGTAAGGACACGCGGTCAATTGATCTATATTTTTAAAAAATTGCATTATTTCGTATTTTCCACTGCAAAACATCGCTACCTCATCCCAATGATTACCAGTATCTTACATGGTCATCTTTTTCTGTGGCGATACTCAAAATTTTTGAAAAAAATTTAAGGGATGAATGGGAGAATGAGTGAATGAGTGAATTTTGAATGACTGAATGATTGAATGACTGACCGGTCGCCGGAGCGATGAGCCGCAGTGAAACTGTGAATCTTGATAGTCAAGGAATATCAGATATGGTCAAGTGTTGTTGTTTTAATTCCTAATCTAATTATTCCATGACTACTCATGACCTCCTGACTAATTCCAATTAAATCATCACCCCGGCGAACTTCAATCATTCATAATTCATTCACTCATTCACTCACTCACTCACTCACTCACTCACTCACTCATTCATTCGGTCATTCGGTCATTCAAAATCCCCTCCCTCATGCCCGCGAAACTCAAAAACATCAGCGCTCAGCTTCTGGTCGGAGACCTTGACGGGGCCATTGCTTTTTATATACAGAAGTTGGGCTTCGTGCTCGATTTTCGGTATGAAGATTTTTATGCGGGCATCGAAAAGGATGGGCATACGATTCACCTGAAACAGGGTTATCCGATGAAGGAGGGAATCAGGCGAAGAGGCACGGAAGATCTGGACCTTGTTTTTGCAGTGGAAGGTATATCCGATTGGTATACAGAGCTCATGGCGAAAGACGTAGAAATTGTACAGCCTTTACGACAGATGCCCTATGGAACGGAATTCTATATCGCCGATCCAGACGGGTATGTGATTGCTTTGATGGAATGACGTGGTGGTAGTCGTCAAAAACTAACTCCCGCCGTCACCTGCACGTATTTCGTTTTGATTTTCCCACCGGAAATACCGCCTACGCGATCTTCGGTGTATCCCGCAACACGAAAACTCTCACTAATCCTTACGGTGAGTGGAATCACGACTTTTCCGGCATCGATTTCCACACCAATGGCGGCTACCGGGCCGACGGGGTCGTTTTTTACAGTTTTTTGAAGGTCTACATCCCGGATAACCGTATTACATCCTGCAACTCCGCATCCGGTCCCTTCCGAGTGATACGATAAGGCAGTCCTGATCCTGATATTCAGGCCCAGTTCCGCAAATGGTCTCACCTGCCCGTTGCCTATGGTGTACCTCACCACAAAAGGCAGATGAATGGCGGCCCACTTCCATTGGAATTCAGTGAAACGGAAGCTACCACGTTCCCCATCCTCCTCTTTCTTTTTGAACGTGCTGTAATTGGGCTGAAAATGAATGGAAACGCCCGATTTCTTCTTCGTCGCCGAATAGCCAATATCCAATCCTCCCGTCCAGCCAGAGGCCCCGCCCATTTTGTTATCGTCATAAATCTTCCCAAGAAGCTGAGCGCCCCCAAACCCTCCAAACGAAAAACGGGCGCGATCAGCAACATCCTGCCCCTGAGCCAATACCGGCAGCATAGCAAAAAGGAAAGCGTAAAATTTTTTCATGTCTCAAAATAGATAAATAAAGTCACAACCCACCACGAAGCAACCCTGCCACTTATTCACTCATTCAATCATTCGGTCATTCAGTCATTCACTCATTCACTCATTCCCCGTTCCACGGCGGCTCATTGAAAATTAACCCCCACCGTCACCTGTACCACCCTCGTCTTCAATCCGCCGTAGCCGCTGGAAGGGGTGCCGGTGGCTTTGAGATCGTATGTGCCGAAACTCTCGCCGAGCCGGATGCCCACCGGGATCGTGACGCTTAAAACGTCTATTTCAGCACCTACTGCCGCAATGAGGCCGCCGGGGTCATGCCTGACTGTCTTTTGCCCGTCATCCACTCCTTCCGCCCAGGTACAACCTGCTACACCACAGATTCCAAGGTCATATGCCATCGATAACTTGGTACGGAGCCGAAGATTAATACCGGCCTCGGCAAAGGGCCTGATTTTTCGGTTGGTAAAAGTGTATCGGAGCAGCAACGGCAGATTCACCGCTGCCCATTTCCATTCGATCCGCCGGTAAGCCTGTGTGTTTTCCCCCTCTTCCAGCACATCCCGAAAAGTACTGTAATTAGGCTGAAAATGAAGCGAAACACCCGATTTCTTCAGGCCAGACTTATAACCCACATCCACTCCCGCAACCCAGCCCGATACAGCGTTCATTTTACGGTCGTCGTAGATCTTCCCAAAAAGCTGCCTGCCCCCAAACGCCCCGAACTGGAAATCCCCCTTGAACGCAGCATCCTGCCCGTACGCAAACACAGGCAGGATGGCAATAAATAACACGCAAAAATGCTTCATAGCTGTCAGGTTACCGTTGTAACCCATTGACACAGGGGTTGGTGAAAACGTTGGATTGGTGTGAATGATTGAATTTTGAATGAGTGAATGAGTGGATGAGTGAATGAGCCGCCGTGGAACGGGGAATGAGTGAATGAGTCAATGAGCAATGAGCCGCAGTGGAAATGGGACCGGGTCGCCGGAGCGATGTGTGAATGGACGGTAGAAGTCCTAGAATTCTTTGGGATAATCGCGTAGCGATGTAATGTTGGTAGAAAAACATAGGTGAGGATACCCGAAATCCCGTCAGGGATGTAACAACAATGCCGGCGATGTTTCCTAACGATGCATTGCTGTTACATGCTCAGGGGCATTTCAAGCTAGCTTTTTCAGTTTGCTTCTTATAGATTGAAAGACCTTGTTTTCAAACTATCATACAACCCTTCTTACAGTTTGAAACAAAAGGATTTATGTGTTTCAAATTCACTCATCGCTCCGGCGACCCGGTCATACATTCACAGTTCCACTGCGGCTCATCCAGTCATTCAATCATTCACACATTCACACATTCACACATTCACTCATTCACTCATTCACTCATTCACTCATTCAAAATTTAAACCCCTCAACATCCCCGCAAGCACCTCGCGCTCGCCTTCGCCCAGGGGTGTGAGCGGGCTTCTGAGGAAGCCGCTTTCTGTTCCCAGGATCTGTAAGCCTGCCGCGATGGTACGGGGGAGGCCATTGGCGGTGATGAAGGTCAGGATTTCGGACTGGCGGTAGTATGCTTCACGGGCAGCCGCCAGATCGTTGGCCAGGATCGCGTCGTAGAGTTGGTGGTTCAGTTCCGGGATCAGGTTCGGAGCGGCGGTGCACCAGCCCGAGGCCCCGGCGGCAAATGCTGCAAGTGCGAGTGGGTTGGAACCGTTGTAGAACGCCACTTCCTCTCCCAAAACCCGTCGCAGGTAATGCATCCGCTGCACATCCCCCGTACTTTCCTTCACCATCGTTACATTCGGTATCTGCAAGAGCCTTTTGAGAAGTGCAGGCGACATATCGATCCCGCCTGTGGCCGGATTATTGTACGCCATTACCGGAATGCCGATAGCCTCCGCGACTGTTTGATAATGCCTGAAAATCTCGTCGTCGGAAAGCTTCCAGTAGCTCATCGGGATGATCATCACCGCCGACGCACCGGCTTTTTCCGCGAATCGGGCATGGTATACGGTGCGCTCGGTGGTCAGATTGGAGACGCCCGCGAGCACTGGCACGCGCCCATTCACTACCTGTAATGTAGCTTCCACCAGAGCCTCCTTTTCCTCATCACTCAGGTACGGGAGCACGCCCGTGCTACCCAGCGGCGCAATCGCATGCGAGCCCGACTCTACGAGCCGCTGGGTAAGCTTTTTAAACAATGCAAGATCTACACGTTCCTGGTCGTCGAACGGGGTGATCGGATAGGCGATAATGCCTTTGAAAACACTTTGATTGGTCATCGGATTGCTGTTATTAAAGAATGTAAATCGTTTTGGTTACAGGTCGCGCCCCTCTTCCTCGCGCAATGCTACGCCCAGGTTCTGCAATTGAGGTGCATTTTCGCAGGCTATGTACTTGGCGGGCTCGGTATCGCTCAGGTTCTGGTGGCGGTGCCATGCCCAGCTCGGAATGTAGACGGCGTCTCCGGCTTCCCACTCCACACGCTGATCCTCTACTTCGGTGTAGCCTTTTCCTTCCAGCACATACAAAACGGTTTCGTAGGTGTGGCGATGACGGTTGGTAAGCTGCCCCGGCAACAAACCGCCGATGGTCAGACTTACATTTTTGGTTGGGAGGTCGACAAAGAAGACGGGGTGCTTCCGCTCGGTCGAAAACTGGTTGTGTTCACCTGCCTGCTCCACGTTGCGATGGATCAGTTTGGCGGGCTGCACGTACACGGGGCGGGCAAATGTCTGGTGAAAATCCTTGGAGCTGAATGGCTGAGCTTGTGTTTCCATGGTCTGATTGTTTTTTGTTTTCTGCATGATTGCGAAACAAAAGTATCTTACCTTTGGACTAGCTTACTGGTTCAGAAAATACAAAAACAAATAGTCCAGATGTTACGACCCTGGGAACTTTTCATACCCATCGATAAAGGCAGCGACAAGCCTGTGTACATGCAGATCGCCGAAGCGATGATCGCTGCCGTAAAGACCGGACAACTCAAAGGCGGCGACGCATTGCCCGGCAGCAGGCAACTGGCAGCGCAATTGAAAGTCAACCGGAACACCATTGTGGCTGCCCTAGACGTGCTGATCGCGGAGGGCTGGCTTGTTTCCCGCGAACGTACGGGCATATTCGTACCGGTGCACATGCCCGTGCCCGCTGGCGCGCCCTTGGATCCGCAGATCGTCCCCGGCATCGCCACCGCCCTGCCGAAGCCGGACATTTTCTTCGACGACGGCCTGCCCGACAGCACACTCGCCCCTATTACCGAGCTGGCACGTGCCTACCGGCAGGTATTCAGCCGGAAAGGCCGCTGGCAGATGATGGGTTACACCGGTGCTGCCGGAGATCCTGAGTTCAGGGAAGCGATTGCCCAGATGCTCAATCATAAGCGGGGTATGCGGCTCCGGCCGGATGATGTGTTCATCACCCGCGGCAGCCAGATGGCCATGTACCTGGCTGCTCATTGCCTGCTTCAGAAAGGCGATTATGTGCTGGTGGAAAGTCCGGGTTATCAGCCTGCCTGGCGCGCGTTCGAGCAGGCGGGCGCGACGCTGCTGCCCGTGCGTGTAGACGCGCAAGGGCTGGTCGCGGAAGAGCTGAAACCGCTTCTCGACAAATACCCCGGCATCCGCGCCGTTTACATTACACCTCACCACCAGTTTCCGACTACGGTCACCCTCACGCTCGCACGCCGCCTGGAACTCGTCCGTCTATCGAATGAATATCAGTTTACCATTATCGAGGACGATTATGATCACGAATTTCATTTCAGCTCGCGACCTGTTATGCCGGTTTGCAGCCTCGAAGGCATTCAGCATTATGTATACGTAGGAACGATGAGCAAGATTGCCGCACCGGCATTGCGGATGGGATACCTCGCCTCGTCGCCGGATTTTGTTCAAAAGGTGGCGGATTTAAGGAAGATCATCGATGTACAGGGCGACAATGTGATGGAACAAGCTGTTTTGCAGCTCATTCGTGACGGAGAGATCAAAAGGCACCTGAAACGGGCCACAAGCCGGTACAAGGCCAAACGCGACCGGTTTGAAAAACTGCTGACCGAACAGCTGGGTGACAAAATCCGGTTTACCAGGCCCGAAGGAGGGCTCGCATTCTGGATCGAACCCAAAACGCCGGTGGACCTCTGCGAGCTCATCGACGCCTTGCGACGGGAGCGGATCGCCGTCCTGCCGCCGGAAACGTTCGGATGCCCCGATATCCGCGGACTGAGGCTGGGCTACGCATCGCTGACAGAGGAGCAACTGGAAACGGGCATTAAGGCCATGGCCCGTCTTTGGCCCTCCTGAACTGAAATAGCACTGGCCAGACGTGAAAAACACGCCCGGTCAGTGACAAAACATCTACCCGTGTTAAAAATATACTATCCCAGCTCTTGAAGCACCTTTTCGAGCAATGCCTTGGTCTTCCGGATACCTTCATCGTTTGAAGGCTTGGTGGTATCACCGCCCATATCCCGCATCAGGCCACCTTCGTATTCGATGCCGACGATCCCGTTGTTCCAGCCCGAATCCCTGATGATTTTGAAGATCCTGATAAAATCAGTTTCAGGGTCGTTGCCATTCGCATCGAACCGGTGTGTTTTGGCACTGATTCCTTTGGCATAGGGCATCATTTTCTTCACGCCCTCGTACTTATCATGTTCCTTCACGCATATGGTCGCCATAAAACCCTTGATGTCCATTGTTTCCGGTTTGCTCCGTTCCGCGCAGAAATTGCCGAAATCCGGTAGCAAGCCTTTGTTGGGAGCCTTCAACTGCTTCATTACGCCCACCAGCCAATCGGGGTCGGTGGAAACGCCAAAATGGTTTTCGACAATCACATTCAAACCGGCTTTACCGGCATATTCGAGCAGTTTGCCATAGCCATCTACGGCCGCGGTAGCTAGCTGCGCCGGCGTGCCTTCCTCTTTTTTGCCCGACATCATCGCCATGGCATCCCCCAGGTTGACCCGGATCGCTGAACAACCCAGAAATTTCGCGGCTTCCACCCACGGGAAATGTGCTTCCACCGCTTTTTTGCGGGCAGCATCGTTCAGGGCCGTCAGGTTTTCACCATCGACCATGATAAGGTGGTTTTTCATCCCGAGGTCGTCGCACCGTTGTTTGAGTTCTTTCAGGTAGGTCTGGTCGGTGTGTTTATTGTTGAAGAAACCGGATACATATTCGAGGATCGAAATGTTGTAATCGTTCCTGGCGCGGGCCGGAAAATCCATATTGGTCATTTTACCTCCGAAAAGCTCTGAGGCAAAAGAAAACTCGGCCAGCGAGATATCGAATTTGAATTTGGCCAAAGGCCCGGCGACCAGCGAATCCATTGATGCAAAACCCAGTCCGGCCGTAGCGAGCCCCAGCTGACCGAGGAATTGGCGACGTGATGTGTTCATAAATAGTTTATAATTAGGTTTTAAATAAAATCAAAGGGAAACAAATGTGACCTAAAACGGAACAGACAGCGAACTATCGCAGACTACTGCCGCCAGGGCCTGGCTGGCTATCGCTTCAGTATCGCCCCACCGTCACCCTTCGACCGCCTGACGGCCCGGTACGCTCAGGGTGACGGTAAGACGACAATCCTCTCATACAGCCATTGCATTAATAATATTTTTAATAAAAATTTGAAATATTTTAATTCCTATCAGGATACAATGATAAAGAAAATTTTCTTTGTGTAATATTTACGCATTGAAAATTTTTCTTAATGGTCAGCAGATTAATATGGAGCATGCTTTAAAGGAGTATTTCGAGAACACATTAAAAGAGGTCGCCATCGATTGCGCGGTGTTCGGATTTCACGAAGGGGAGCTGAAAGTGCTGCTGCTGAGGTGGAAAGGCACCGACGGATGGAGTTTACCGGGAGGTCATATCCTGCTCGATGAGTCGGCCAATGACGCTGCAAACCGCATTCTGATGCAGCGGACCGGGCTGAGCGAGATCTTCCTCGACCAGTTCTACACTTTCGCGGACGTCAACCGCTATAAGCATTACCCGGTAGCCGAGCTGCTGACCAAGCTGGAAGCGACTTTCGGAAAGGGCTTTTTTGACGGCATTATGTTCGGACGCACTGTGTCCATAGGCTACTTCGCACTTGTAGAGTTCGACCAGGTTCAGCCCACGCCCGATTGGTTTACCGACGAATGCCGTTGGTGGAGCATGGCAGATATTCCGCCATTGCTGTTCGACCACAACGAAATGGTCGACCGTGCGCTCATCGCGCTGCGCCAGCGTATTCGCAACCAACCGGTGGGCTATAACCTTCTGCCCGAAAAATTCACCATGCCGGAACTGCAGCGCCTCTACGAAACGATCCTCGGTCGCCAGTTCGACCGCCGCAATTTCCAGAAGCTCTTCATGAGCTTCGACATCCTCGAACGCCTCGAAGAAAAGCGCATCGGAGCCGCGAATAAATCGCCATATCTGTACCGGTTTGTAAAGGAGAAATACGATCAGGCGGTAATAGAGGGGATTTCGTTTTCGATGTAGGGATTTTTTGGGGGAGGAAAGTGACGATGGAGGAAAGGAAGAGAAATGTGGTTATTTAATAAATGCGGGGCGAGTTAGTCAGTCAAACGAGCAGCAGTGACGGACCGTCCTGTTTGTAGCAATACGGTACCCGGCGTTCGGCTCCGGCCGAGCATCCGTTCCCAAGAACGAGGAGGCCCCGACGGGGCCGAAATCGTGTGTGGCAATGCTGTTTCTAGAAACAGGTGGCCGCTCTGCGGCCTGACGACCCGCCCCGGAGTAGCAAGTTTACAATGGGCTTCGCCAGCTCCCGCCAATCTTTTTCAAAATCTCCCTTCCTCACTTTCATCCACCCTCCTTTTCCCATCCCCTTTTCCTCCACTTCCTCCATCCTCCCTTTTCCCGTCCTCCTTTGCCCCCATCCTTCTGTTGCTCCTTTTCCCTTCCTTCATCCTCCCCTTCCTCCGTCCTCCTTTTCCTCTCCTTCCTCCATCCTCCTTCCCTCCCATCACCCCTAACAGTAATATTTCGCCGGCACCATCTTTTATTATCACCAATTCAATCGCAACGATCCTAAACCAGCCATATGAATCAATCCCCTAACCGCCGCGAATTCCTTAAAACCGCCGGACTTACCACGCTTGGTCTTACTGTGTTACCTAATCTGATCACACGTGCAGCGCCCAGTGACCGGGTACGAATCGCGCATATTGGTCTGGGCGGGATGGGCAATAACCATATGAAATGGTTTGCAAACCTTCCCGACGCGGAGATCGTGGCACTTTGCGATGTGGATGAACTGCATTTAGGTGAAACGAAACAGCGGCTCGAAGGCATGAAGCCGGGCATTCAGGTCGATACCTACGGCGATTTCCGCCGTATTCTGGAACGCAAGGACATCGACGCCATTACGGTGGCGACACCGGACCACTGGCATGCGCAGATCGCCGCACTGGCATTTCAGGCCGGAAAGGATGTTTACGGTGAAAAACCGCTCTCCTATTGCATGAAGGAAGGCAAAATGATGCTCAAAAACCTCGAAAAATATGAACGCGTGTTCCAGATGGGCAACCAGATCCATGCCGGTGACAATTTTCACCGCGTCGTGGAGCTCATCCAGTCGGGTGCGATCGGTCAGGTGCATACGGTACGGTTATGGAAGAAACCTACGACCAAAGAACTTGGTACGCCCACTGTGCAGCCTGTTCCCAAAACGCTGAACTGGGACATGTGGCTGGGCCCCGCGCCATTTACCGAATACATTCCCGAGAAATGTCATTTTACCTACCGCTACTTCCTCGATTATTCGGGAGGGGAGTTTGCTGACTTCTGGTGCCACATTGCCGATGTAATGTACTCGGCGATCCATCCCAAGGGTCTGAAAAAAATCAACGCACGGGGTACCGCATACGAAGGGATCGCAAATGCGCCGAAGACGCTCGATGTGGACTACGAATTCGATGGACTGAAAGTCTATTGGTCGTCGACCCCTCCGAATGTTCCCGGCGCTGCGGATCGGGGGATCGGTGCTTTCTTTGAAGGTGACAAGGGCACGCTCATCTGCGATTACAACACCCGGGAGCTCACCATCAATGGCGAGACGATGACGGACATTGCCACTGTACCCATAACCAACCCCAGGTCGCCCGGACACCAGCAGAACTTCATCGATTGCGTCAAATCACGCAAACAACCCGAGTCCAACCTCGCCTACGCACGTGAGCTGACCATCCCTATGCACTTAGGACTGATCTCCTACCGGCTGAAAAGAGAGTTGAACTGGAATGCGAAGAAGGAGAAATTCAGCGGAGACAAGGAAGCCAACCGGCTGTTGTCCCGAAAACCGCGAAAAGAATGGGACCTTGCCTAATGAGCTTAGCCACCACGCCTTACGTATGTGCATCCACGACAGATGCAACAGCTGTTTGAATTAATTGGAACAGAGTTTAGAATACATTGCAAAGCGATTGTAATTTTGCCTACACAGGGCCTTTTTCCTGCATAGCAAATACAATCTTGATACCCTCTATAACTCCGAAGGAAATGACTCATTCCGTGCTGATAGCCGATGATCATCAGCTTGTGCGAAAAGGACTGCAGATGGTGGTCAGGGAAGTGTTGGGATTCCACACCCCTATTGATTTTGCGGGTACCGGTAAGGAAGTGCTCGAAAAACTGAATAGCGGGGAGTTCACAATGCTCCTGACAGACCTGAACATGCCCGATACCGATGAACTCGGCGTTGTGGCACAGGTACGTGCGCTATGGCCGAAACTGCGGATCATTGTCATCACGGTCAAGCCCGACCGGGTTTTTGCGGCGCGATTTTTCAAGCTGGGTGTAATGGCTTATGTCAATAAAACCGAGTCCGACGCCGTCCTGAGTGAGGCAATCGGCACGGTGGCGCGCGGTAAACGCTACATTTCCCGGGCGCAGGCCGAATTGTTCGCGAGCGCGTTGATCGAAAACCAGACCGACAATCCATTTGACAAACTTTCGAAGCGCGAATTCGAAGTCCTGCTCTTACTGCTCAAAGGCTACGGCGCCATCGAAGTAGCTAATGCACTATCGATCAGCCCGTCAACGGCCAGCAGCTTCCGCGGCCGGATTTTTGAAAAACTCTCCGTTAAAAATTTACTGGAACTGAGTCACCTTGCGCAGCTGCATCAGATTGCAACTGACTGAAAAAACGGATCATAAAAGTACTGCCTTTACCCGCTTCACTTTCCACGGCAATGGTGGCATCCACGTGGAGCAGCATCTGGTGAATGATCACACTGCCTGTCCCGTGGTTGGTAATGTCCTTTTCCCGGTTCATGAAAGAGGCGATCTGTGCCGGCGTCATGCCCGCACCCGTATCACGCACGTATATCGTCAGCTCACTGCCTTCTTTGGTAGCCGACAACCGGATGAGCCCGTCGCGGGTGTTCTTGTTGGCATTGTCGATGAGGTTTCTGATGATCACTAGCAAGATCTGGTAATCGGTGCAACAATCGATATCCGAATGCGTGATCGAAAGACGGTTGTGATTGATCCGCAGGATATCACCATATAAATCCGCCACTTCTTCGAACAATGTCTTCAACTCAAACCGCGATTTTGTCACTTTGAACCCCTGCTGCTGACTGTTGATCCAGAGGAAGAATTGCTCGGTAAAACCCAAAAGGTTTTGTGTACCCATATGCAGGTCGGAAAGCGACTCCTTTAATGCTTCCTGGCTGGTATCCGGCGGACTATTCAGCAACCTGCTGCTGATCAGCGAAATAAAGCGCAATGGAGAGCGGAGATCGTGCAGCACCATCGTGATCACGCGGTCTTTGAACCGGTTACTTTCCAGCAATGCCATCTCGGAGCGCCCCAGCTCTTCCACCGCATAGCGTAACTCGTCCGTCCTGCTTGAAACGATTTTTTCCAATGCTTCCGACTTCCGTCTGAGGTGCTTGGTCCGCTGACGGATAACCATATAGAATACCAGGGCGGACATGGCAATGCAGATCAGGTAAAACAACCACGTGCGGTAGAAATAAGGATGCACCCGCATTGGTATTACCAGCAGCTCTTTACTGTCGGTGATACCGCCTCGACGGAAATGCAGCTCATATCGACCGGCAGCCAGGTTATTGATCCACAACACGCCATCGTTAGCCATTGCGTGCCACCTGTCGTCTGTCCCTTTTACCATGTATTGAAGATTCATGTTTTCGGGGTTTCCAAAATAGGGAGAACATATCTGCAGCGACATGGTTGTAAAATCAGGAGGCAGCTCGACCTTGTTGCGGACCGCCACCGGCCGCTCATCGATCCTCAGGCTGTCGACGTAGATCCGTCCCTTGGGATAATGCGGGGTAAGACGGTCGGGATAAAACCACACCAGGCCTTTCAACGATGAAATTGATAACAGACTGTCTTTCAGCCAGCGAAACGTGTTGTCGGATCCTCCGTTAAACTCATTGGTGATTAGTCCATCGTTGGTATCAAAGAGAAAAAAGTAAACGTCCCTTACCTCGCCCGAAGCATAGGCCAGCAGCTCCGCTTTGCTCACCTTGAAAAGGCCGTTATTGGTAGGGAGCCAGAAAAAACCATGACCATCGTCGATAAACGAATGGACCGTTTTGAGTGCCTGCTTCGGTCCGAAAGGCATTTTATACAGTTTGCGTTTTTCATAAAGGTAGAATCCCTTACCATAGGTTGCGATCCATATCCGGTCCCGGTTTTCAACCCAGGCAGCGCGCACCGTCACCGCGTCCAGCAGGGAACGGTACAGCCGGTTGAACCGGAAATCATACCATTTCAGGCCGGTCTCGGTTCCCAGCAGGTAATGTCCCGCTCCCAGGTCGGTCACACTGATCACTTTGATGTTTTCAGGAAATGGCTTTCGGCTGACGACCCTGTCTGCGACCACCGAGCCCATGTCGCGCTCCGTAGCGAAAACATAGGATTGACGGCGAGCCGCATCCGCACGCACGTACACCAGCCGCTCCCGGGTCGCGAGGAGCTGCATTGATCTGCCGGTGTTGAAATCGTGCCTGAGGATCGAATCGCGCTTTTGAAAATAAAGCTCTCCCTGCTCCGAAAAGTCAGCCCCCGCGCCCAGTACCGACCCCAACGCCAGTTTTCTTGCCGGTTTACCGATTGTAAATTCCAAATCGCCGCAAAAAATAGTCGAATCGTTTCTTCTTGCCTGCACATAGAAGTTGGCTTTATCGGCCATGTCGGGCATGCGGGGATGCATGAAACGGGACGGTTGTACGATGAACAGGCCATCGGTGAGAGAGCCGAGATAGTAGCATCCCTGGTCCGCTGCAAAGTATACGCAGTTGAGTGCCGGCACATCCACCTGGTCCAAAACTTTCACTGAAACCAGTTTGTGCCCTTGCAGCGATAGCTTGTGGAGGTTTTTGTTGGTATAAACAAAAGTTCCGGACCGATTGGCATAGGCCTGGAATCTGCCTGCGACAAAATCCGGTTCGGTTTCCAGTGAGCCGGAAATCTTCGCTATATCCGGCCTGCGATGTCCCCTCCGCCACACATCCACGGCATTGCCCGAATAAAGCGTTACGTACATGCCCCCCTCTACCGTAACATGCCCGATGATCTCACCATTGACATACTTCTTTAACACCACCGGCCCCGGCGCTCCTGCCCTGATGTAGAACAAACCGCCGGTGCTGAACAAATAGGCATCACCGTCGGGCATAGAAGCAGTCCCGAAAAATTCCTTACCCGGATCCTCCCTGTAAAAGCGGTCTATCGCGGGCAGCAGTGCCCGATCGCGGATAACCGGCCCCTGCCTGGACACATGCGTGTACCGTTCATCCACGAGCTGTGGGGATGGCGCAAGCATTGATGCCCGGCGTGTGATCTCCATTAACTGTCCGTCCGCCGAGCGAACAAACAAATTGCCGTCCCGGTCGGCACTCATATCGTCTATCCGCTCCGAACGCAGCCCTTTGATTTCCGCCGTTCCGTACACTTTGAACACCCGGCCGTCGTACCGCACGAGGCCCATTTCGGTGGCGAGCCAGCAAAATCCCCAATGATCGAAAGCGATCTTCTTAACGCTGTTTTGCGGCAGCCCATGATCCGTCGAGAACCGGAACACGGATGGCCGGGCCGTTTGCGCGTAGCCGTCGCAAAACAGACAGGAGAAGATGATTCCCCATAGCAGAGTTTTCATGGTCAAGAGGGCAAAACAGGGGTTATCTCTCCAATATAGAGAAATACTTTAATGTATAGGACACTCAAAACCCAAACTATTTTCTCAACTATAAGTTACGTGTATGTAGCGAACAGCCTTCCGATTTGTAGCTACAAAGCTACAAACAACGCGTGCGCAAGCCACAGTTGATATGACTGGCATCGATCAACTTTGCAGGCTTGAAAACCCTCTAAAACATAAGTGAGATGACCAACCTGCTCCTGTTCGACTCGCACC
The DNA here is from genome assembly GCF_946482605.1 of uncultured Dyadobacter sp. Next base: position 92,504 of record NZ_CAMLSE010000002.1, read on the forward strand.
CTATCATCCGGCGCGGCCTCAAAGAATTACTTAAAGATCTTGAAGGAGAGTTTGCCTTTTTCGAAGCCAACAGCGTCACCAGCCTGAAAAGAATACTGGCCCAGCACCACATCGATCTGGTAGTGGCAGGTTTGAATGAGAAATCGAAGATCGACGGCCCGCTTATCTCAAAATACAGCTCGATCCCCTGGGTGCTGATGTATGCGGATGAAATGTACCAGAATGCCCTGCTGCTTACGGTTTCCGGCGCGATGGGATGCATCGCAAAAAGGGCGGATGCCGAAGAAACCAAAAGATGTTTTACAGAGGTTTTGCATTCCAATGCGTTTGTGTGCAGCACCACGCTTAAAAAATTCGGGCACGATTATCTGTTCGATGCCCAAAGCAGGAATTTTCTGAAAACATTTCTTCACCTGGGCGTCCGCGAAAAGCAGGAAAACCTGACGATCCGGGAAAAGGAAATCGCGCTGATGCTCCTTAAAGGCCTGAGAACTTCGGAAATAGCGCTGGCTCTGGACCTCAAACAAAGCACAATTTCTACTATTAAGAAAAATATATTTTTAAAGAAAAACGTGCGAAATATAGTCGAATTAGCGACCGTCCTTCCGAACTAACTGCGCCTGCAATACCCATCAGGCCCAAAATTGGCTGCTAATATTTTTACTATCATTTGATATTCATTTTAATTGTATAATTTCATTCAATTACAATGAATATTAAATGACCGGCTATGAAAACGTCTCTCCTAATTTCGTTTGCAGCATGTATTATTGCATTGACTGGCTGTAAAGATTCTTCCAAAATAACGGATGACACACCCGCCATCAAAAGCATTTCCTTCGTGGGAATTCCCGAGCAGGATGTGCAATTCGACGCAAGTAATTCCAGAATAACCGTACGAATGCCAGCCGTGCTCGACGGTGGACTAAAGCCGGTCGTGAAGCTCTCGGAGGGGGCTACCCTCACCGGATTGTTGCCCGACGGCACGATTGATCTGAGTAAATTCTGCTATTGCGGAAATAATTCAGCGGAGGACCGTTACCTGCGTGTGAGCAGGCAAGGCGCGACGGGAACTTATGAATTGAGACTGGTTACCACCGGTGCATTAAAACCACAAATTACCAACGAAGCAACAACCTTTTCGCTGAAAACAAAAGTTCTGAAGCTGAGTCTTCCGGTAGAAAACCTGTATGCCAACCACCGTGTTAATCAGCTCACTTTCGAGAATACAAAAACCGGACTTTCATCCGTGGTCAGTGCCGATGGCGTCTGTCTGAATTCATGCAGTGGCGACGCGCCCAACCGAATGCTGTTTACCCTCCTGTCGCCCATACAAACGCATTTCACACCAGGCACTTACCGTATTGCATTGAATGGCATCCAATTTCCGCAAACGCTGGTCGTTACCGAGTAAGGCAGCTAACATTAATTTACAAACGGGAATTTAATCTGCTAAGGCAGGGTTGGCTGAAGAGCTGGAAATGGCGTCATCAAAAAGATGAGGCCATTTATCTATTTTCATCAACCCTATGAAACGAATTACCCTGTTACTGCTCGCTCTCCTGAGTGCTTTTTCGGCTTTTGCCCAGAACAAATGGAAGCTGATCGCCGACGAGCAGCAGATCCGCATTTACTCCCAGGCTGTCCCGGAGTCCAAAATCAAGGCTATCAAAGTCGATTGCGTCGTGGATGCATCGCTGCCACAAATGGTCGCGCTGTTGCTCGATGTGGAGGCGGGAACCGACTGGGTTTACAAAACCAAATCCTGCACGCTGGTTAAAAGAGTATCCCCGACAGACCTCTACTACCATTCCGAAATCAGCCTGCCCTGGCCGCTGGACAATCGTGATTTCGTTGCCCACCTGCGGGCCACCCAGGACCCTGCGTCACGCGTGGTGACTGTCGACGGCCCGGTGGTTGCCGGAATGGTCCCGCATAAAAAGAATGTGGTCCGCGTCACTGACTCGAAAGGACGCTGGATACTGACGCCATCACCCGGCAAAGTAAGGATCGAATACACCCTCCACACCGATCCGGGAGGCTATCTGCCCGCCTGGGCCGTGAATGCTTTCGCTGCCGAAGGCCCGATGGAAACATTCAAAAAGATGAAAGAGCAACTGAAATTGCCAAAATATAGAAACGCCTCGCTTACATTTACGGCCAATTAAATGTACTAATCCGAGATCCGATGAAAATAAGAAGTTACGAACTGTTCCAGGTACCTCCCAGATGGCTTTTCCTCAAAATCGAAACCGACGAAGGCATTATCGGCTGGGGTGAGCCGGTAATCGAAGGCAAGGCCGCTACCGTGAAGGCGGCAGTGCACGAATTGATGGAAGCATTGATCGGAAAAGATCCGCTGGATATCGAAGGGCACTGGAACACGATGTACCGGGGCGGTTTCTACCGCGGCGGGCCAATCCTGATGAGCGCTATTGCGGGCATCGACCAGGCCCTGTGGGACATCAAAGGCAAATATTACAATGCGCCCGTTTATCAGTTGCTCGGGGGCAAATGCAGGGATAAGATCAAGGTATACTCCTGGATCGGCGGAGACAGGCCCGACGAGGTGGCGGGAGCTGCGAAACTATCGCTTGAAAGCGGTTTCAAGGCCATTAAAATGAATGCAACCAATGAAATGCAGTATGTCGACTCTTTCGACAAGATCGATCTGGCTTTGAAAAGAGTGGCCTCGATCCGCGAGGCCGTTGGCTACGGACTCGAAATCGGCGTGGATTTTCACGGCCGTCTCCATAAGCCGATGGCGAAGGTTCTGGCCAAGGAGTTGGAGCAATTCCGCCCGATGTTCATCGAGGAACCGGTTTTGCCTGAAAACAACGAAGCACTCCGTGAAATCGCCCAGCACACTTCCATCCCCATCGCCACCGGCGAGCGGATGTTCAGCCGCTGGCATTTCAAAGACCTGCTGATGCACGGTTATGCGGACATCATCCAGCCCGACCTTTCGCACGCAGGCGGCATTACGGAATGCAAGAAAATCCTGTCCATGGCCGAAGCCTTCGACGTGGCAGCCGCTCCCCATTGCCCACTGGGCCCTATTGCATTGGCAGCTTGTCTGCAAGTCGACGCAACGTGCCACAATGCATTCATACAGGAACAAAGCCTGGGTATCCATTACAACCAGGGCAGCGACCTCATGGATTACCTCACCGACAGGACCGTTTTCGATTACCACGACGGCTTCGTCAACATCCCGTCCGGGCCAGGATTAGGGATTGAAATCAATGAAGAACAGGTGAGAAAAATGGCCGAAACAGGTCACAACTGGAAAAATCCGCTGTGGTCACACGAAGACGGCAGCGCGGCAGAATGGTAGGTTTTTAAGGGGAGGAATGGAGGAAAAGGAGGAAAGGGAAGAAGGGAACGAAAGGACAGGAGGCCCGCCGGGGCCTTTTGTTGTGTATTGATGTTTGTTTCTATAAACAGGGGATGCCTCCGGCATCTGGCGCCGCGCCATACTAGCGGCGACGACCATTTCAGCGAGCCGCGGAGCGGCTGCCTACTTATAAAATAAATACATCAAAACATGACGCGACCCCAGCGGGGTCCCCTATTCTCAAAGTCAATTTTCACATTTCTCCCCCAAATCCCATTCACCCTTCCTCCCTTTCACCCTTCCTCCCTTTCATCCTTCCTCCCTTTCATCCTTCCTCCCTTTCATCCCCTTCCCTATCTTAAAGCCGCCCGAATTGCCTTCGCGACAATGCTATCGGGATCCAAACGTTCGCGCAACAGCAATGGAGGCTGGGCCATGAACTTAGGTTCCAGTCCGTGATGGCGCTGCGCGGCGTGGGCCAGGAATGGATGGCAGAGGTAAACGGTCCCGGCTTTGCCGGTAGCCCAGGCGATTTCCCGCTCCGGCATCTCCTCCAACCTGCCAGCCAGCTCCATAAACGACATACCGGCTTCCCCTTCCGCAAGCAATGTACGCGCTACGTCCTTGTGCGAGCCTATGCGTATGCGCGTGGGCGCATCCCGCATGCCCACATCCGAGTACAGGAAAAGCATGAGCAATCCCCGGCCCTTGGAATGCACATTCACACGCCATTCCCAAAAATTACCGGGATCGCTGCCCGGAAAACTGGCGTCTACATGCCATCCGTCATCGCCGGGGTCGTCTTCCGACGGGAATCGCACGGGAAAAGTGCCCATGCTACGGCAGGGAAGCCATTTCCCTGCCCCTACCAGTTGGTCGAACGCGGCATGCAGCACCGGCGTATTCGCTGAGGCGACGAAGGATTCCTGCGTGTACATACCCAGGCGTACGACAGGCCGGGTCCAGGTGGACGGATCGTTCCGGTCGAGGCCCAGGTCGTGCCAGAGCACATCTCGGACCCGCTCCGCCAGGTCGGTTGAAAAGGCATTGTCGATGCGGACAAATCCCTGATTGATAAATTGATCTATTTGCTGAGGACTGAATATTCCTTCCATGAGATTTCAAAAAATTGAATTAAAATACAGACAATGAAAATCCTGATCCCCAGAAACGGGCATGATGTGCAGGGCTGCACGGGAAGGTGTATCAGAGTGTCGGTGTGAATCTCATGGTTACAAATCTAAGACTTTTGATCACTATTTTGCGCAATGGGCCGTCAAATTCAAAGCGAAAACTACCATATTCAGTTTTGAATGGGTCACAGTTGGGCGTCCTGACGAATTTGCGGGACAACCAAACGATCTGCATCATGAAAAAACTCATCCTTCTTTTCGGTCTTATCCTGCCAATCGCCGCATATGCGCAGTACGGGTCTGGTTATAATATGCTCGTGATGAAACAGATCCGGAACGGCATCGTGTGCGATTCCTGCCTGATCACCCACGCGGGCAGCATCGGCACCCACAACGGCCAGGTCTCTTTCCTCACACCGAACGCCGAAAACCAGTTCCTGTACACGGATTCGGCACTGACTACGAACATCCCAAACCAGCTGGATGCTAAATTTTATGTAGCCATGGGCAGGTTTTCACTGGACTTCTACCCCTACTCGCAGCTGGATATGGTGCGGAAAGGAAAAAAAGTGCTTCCCCTGGATTTCAAAGAGGTCCAGTTCAAAACTTTTTTGAATGGCACCGCGCAAAGGGATTGGACCGACATCATCACCCTGCAACCCGACCCGGACTATTATTTTGGGCACACCGATCTGGATTCGCTTGCTAACGCATCGGGAAATATCGAAACCATTCCCGCGGTGCATTATCACGCAGGAAAAATTGACCTGAAACTGAACGACTCGCTTCTGGTATTGTTCCGCAACAAACACTCGATGGCAGCGACTTACCGCTTCACGATCCGTCGCGTCAGGAGCGTTCCGGATTATTTTGAATTCGTTCAATTCCCTTCTACCAAAAGCTTCGAGGAAATACTCAACAATGAAGTCAACAAGCGCCGCACAGGGCAAGATCCTCCCAGCAACTACATTGAAATGGAGGCCGGGTATTCGGCATTTCTTCGGTTTGCCAATAATGACCAGTACTATTTTTTCGGGCGAACACCCCGCAATGGCGGCGTCGAATACGCGATCGATCAGCCGGATCACTGGAAGGCGCTCGGCTCGGGCGGAGAGGTAAAATTCACGAACGGCTTTACCTACATTTATCTCAACAACCCCGCATCAGGCAAGACTATCAAAGTTTTTTTACGCTACAAACACCAGCCGGAAAGTATTCATGAAGTGACGATCCGCGTCAAAACAGTGCCGGGGACAGCCACCTGGGTCATCGTGGTTTTCCTCCTTTCCATCGCTGTTGTCGTATTCCTGATGGTGTTTTTTATCCAGAAAAAGCGATACAAAATGCGGCTGAGGAAACTGGATCGCCACAAAAACGAGATCGAGAACCAGCTGCAACTGCTGAGCGGACAGCTAAACCCGCATTTCCTTTTCAACTCCCTGAATGCAGTTCAGGCACTTATCCGGCAGGACGATAAGGAAGCGGCCAACCAGTACATCACCGAGGTAGCTACTTTTATGCGGACCATCATGGACAGCGGTCGCAAGGAGCTCGTCTCGCTGGCCGAAGAAATACAGATCGAGGCGGGGTATATTGCATTGGAGCAAAAGCGACGGCCATTCTCCTATACACTGGACAACCAATGCGGTCACGACCTGGCGGCCATCGATTTTCCACCCCTGCTTTTACAACCCGTCATCGAGAACAGCATCCGGCACGGTTTCACGGAAAACATCTCCGATCCCGCCCTTACCATTACCATACAATGCGACGCACGGGATCTCACGGTTATAGTGGCCGACAACGGTGCCGGTTTCGACCAGGTGGTAAATCCGGTGGGACATGGTCTTTCATTGTCAAACAAACGGATCGCATTGATTAACGAAAAGCTGGCGCCGATGCAAATTACCATCAGCACAAAATCCGCAAAAGGGAAAGGCTGTGCAACAGAAATCAGATTTATCCGATGGTTATCCTGAATCCTATCCGCTGTTTCATTGTCGACGATGAAATTAATGCCGTGCACAACCTCCGGCTGGCGCTGGAAACGCATTGCCCGCAGGTTACCGTAGCCGGGTATGCACATAACGTGCAGGATTCGCTCGATTTTCTGACCGGTAATGCTACGGATATCCTTTTTCTGGATATCCGTTTGCAGGATGAAACGGGTTTTGACCTTCTGAAACGGCTCAGTGGATTTCAGGGGAGCATTATTTTTGTTACTGCCTACGATTTATATGGCATTCAGGCTATCAAATTTTCGGCCACCGACTACCTGCTCAAACCGCTTGACCATCGCGAACTGACGGCCGCTGTCCAAAAAGCGTCCGATCGCAAGAAGGAACGCGACCAAAGTGCGCAGATCTCGATGCTCATCCAGTCATTTGACAATCTCAAAACCCAACGCCAGCAACGGATCGCATTGCCCGAAGCGAGCGAGATCCGCTATGTATTGATCGATGATATTATCCTCTGCAAATCGGACAACAGCTATACTACCTTCTTCATGCACGGAATGGGTCAGATCACGGTGAGCAAGGCGATTTCCGAGTATGAGAGCATATTGGAACCGTACGGTTTTGTGCGTACGCACCAGTCCTACCTGGTCAACAGGAACCGCATTGTTTCATATAAAAAAGAGGATGGCGGCTACCTGCTGATGGAAGGTCATCATCAGGCAGTTGTCAGCCGGCAAAGGAAGCATTTGTTGAAGGATTTGTTTTTGTAATCAATCAGCAATCATGCAGAGCCGTCAGGTTGTTTTACCTTTTTTCCAGATAAACCCGTCGATGACATAATGCGTGATCTGCGGAAGCGCGAGCAGCGGCACGATGAACGTCAGCAAGGCGTCGCCAAATGCAGCGGGTATCCGGTGAAAGATCCTGAAAATGCGCTGGCGTTCATTCCACACCGCCCAGTCCCAAAGCCCCTCTTCCATGTAGGCAAGCATAAAAATAAGACCCAGAAAGAATACCAATCCATATTTGCCGAAGAACAACGGCAGCCAGCGACCCGCATGGCCGGCACCGGCTTCTTTTTTGCCGAATATCCAGATCAGCGCCATGTAGGGAATGCCGTGGCTGACGACGTTCAGCAGTGTATAGGACAGGTCTCCATTAAAATACACTATTCCAAAATACCAGGAAACCAAGGTACCGGTGAGCACGGCAACCCTCGGAATATTAACGCTTCGGTAACGAACAAAATAATGCAGCTCTTTGAAGATGTAGATCAGCAGCATGGCCAGGTAAATGCCTGTCGCGGCATGGAGCAGCATATCGGAGGAAAAACGGACGAACTCCCCTTCCACAAACCAGTTGAAATTGCGCTTCCCACCCAGGTGCCAGTACAGCATCGGGTAAATGGTAGCATAGTAGATCGTAAACCGGTCGACGGCCCGGTACCAGAAAGGCACCTGCTCATGGCGGCTGTACAAGCGCATGAACCCATATTGCTGGCGTATGAAGTGGTAAACCGCCAGGTAGGCCAGCAACCGCCAGAACCATTGGCCGCTTATACTGTAAATCATCGCGCCCAATGCGAAGGAGAGCAGCGGGATGCAGATCAATGGCACCCGGTAGCGTTGGTACAGGTTTCGGTTGAAATAAGTGCGGTAAAGCGTGCTGTACACATGCGCTACGTCCACGAGCAGGATCAGTCCGATCCACCATGCATCGGGCATGTCGGCATTGTTTTGGAACACACCAGGCAGCAACACCACTGCCAGCAGGCACAGGAATGGCGGTGAAAGAATAAATGCAATATCGATAGCCGGACTACCGAGCCAGGGTTGCTTCGTTTGCATTGCTCAGGTTTTGCGTATGACTTTCCGCGCCGCCCCGATTCCCTGGTAGAACGCCTCTTCAAAAATGCTGACACCCGCAATGTCGGTATGCGCGAAATGAATGCGCCCGGCAACACTTTCGGCCAGTTTACGTCTCTCCTCCCCGTGTATGACACCGGGTAGCGGCTGTACCATGGCATGTCCCCAGAGCATGATATCGATGTTTTCAATGCGCTCACGGATGTCGGGATGCACCAGACGCAGGTCGGCCAGAATCCGTTCGGCCCAGGAGGCGTGATCGGTAGCGAAGGCGTTCTGCCTGGCCTGCGCGGGCGTTCCGTCCGTTAATGGCAGGTAGTAGGTCAGGTTGCGTTTCCCTTTCACTTGGCGTACCTGCTGGTGCGTGGCATCCACGTAGCCGAGCGACTGGCTTCCGTAAATAACGTTATCCCAACTGGGCGCCTGTCCGCTGCGCTCTTCCAATGCATTCACGGTGAGGTTGGCCACCATCCATGGCCCGTAATGCAAGTGCCCGTGCACCAGCGCACTGCGTTCCGCATCGTCCAGCAGCCTTGCCCCCACAAACTGCGGTACGGCCATAATGCACTGCCGTGCCCGAAAACCGGCTATTTTTTTCGTTTTGAGATCCAGGTAGCTCACTTCGACACCGGAATCGGCAGCCTTCACCGAAATCACCAGCGAACCGGTCCGGATGTTGTCCTTCACAACGTTTTGAAGCTGCTGCACGAGGAACCCGTTCCCCTGCTCCCAGGTGAGCACATCATGATACGATGCATTGGCGGCTTTCCCTTTCCGGGAGGCGAAATAATGGATACCAGCCCAGGCGCTGATCGTATCGTAGTTGGTCCCGAAGTCATCCCGCGTGCAATAGTCGACATACCAGCGGATGTATTCGCTCGTCAGCTGCTGGTCGTCCATCCATTCTTTCATGGTGATTTTGTCGAGGGCGGTGATGCTTGCGTCCCGGCTGGAAGTGTTCACGGGAATGGCAAACGCCTCCTTTCCATCACTCCCGGTCAGCCGTTTAAAACCCTCCATTTTTTGGAAGAAAGTCCTGAATTCCTGTAATGCAGATCCAGGCAGGCCGAAATTGGGGACGAGCCCTTCCTGCCATTTTCCATTGATATACAACCTCTCTTCGGGATCATGGCAAAGCGCAAATTCGTCGTAAACCGGCAATCCGGCATCGTCGTAATGCGTAATGACGCCGGCATCGCTCAGAAACGACAGGTACTCGGTCAGGCTGTTGTTTGGAACAGGCACATAATGCGCTCCCCAGGGATATTGCGAAACGGCATTGGTACCGGAGGCCGAATTGCCGCCGACGTGCTGTTCCAGGTCGAGCAATGTGAAATCCGCGATGCCGTTCTGCATCAGATGCCTCCCCGCCGACAAACCACTTACGCCCGCTCCGACGATCACGACCTCTTTTTCTTCAAAATGCGCCGGCGCTCCGAACTTATGGTCGCGCAGCAAATGACCTGCCGCCGCCGAGGCTCCGATCATCTTTCCCGGAACCGGCTTCTCGGTGCGGCACGCGTGCAAGAGCGGCGCCATCGCCGCCATACCGGCCGTCAGTTTGATAAACTCGCCCCTTTTCATTGTTCCAGGTATTTTCCCCATTCCTTCTCAAAGTAATTGACCAGTGCCTGGTTGTTCAGCTTGTTCACTTCCAGTGGCTCGTGTGCTTTCATATCTTCCGGGAATTGCAGCATTTGCTCCATTACCGGCTTGCTGATGTAGCGCACGGCGATCGAGAACGTATCAGGCACCTGAAAATCCCGGTCCTTCATCGCCATCACATATCCCCATTCTCCAAACGACGGCACGTAATTATGGTAGGCCACGGCATGAAAGCCCGATGCCTTCAGTGTTTCGCTCACGCACCAGAAGCTTTTGGGCGCCACATAGGGAGAGGTACTTTGAATGACCGCCATCGCTGCGGGCGCCATGGCATTTTTCAGCAGCCGGTAGAAGGCGGTCGTATACAATTTGCCCACTGAAAAGCCGGAAGGGTCCGGAAAATCGATGATAATGCAATCGTACTGACGCCGGTTTTCTTTCAGCCACATGAACGCGTCCGCATTGGTAACCTTCACACGCGGGTCTGTAAGCGAGTGGTGGTTGATCTGCGCGAGAATGTGCTGTTGTGTAAAAAGGCGCGTCATGACCGGGTCGAGGTCGACGAGCTGCACGGATCGTACCGACGGGTATTTCAATATTTCACGCGCTGCCAGGCCGTCGCCACCCCCGAGTATGAGCACATTGCGCGGGCTGCCCGTGGCCGTCATGACCGGATGCACCAATGCTTCGTGATACCGGTATTCATCCGCCGAACTGAATTGCAGGTTATTGTTCAGGTACAGCCGCAGATCGTGCCTGTTTTTAGTGATGACAATGCGCTGGTAGGGTGTGGATGTGGAATAAACGACCTGATCATTATAGGCCAGCGTTTCACTGAAACTCATGATGCTCTCCGAAAAGACAAATGCGATCACCTCCGCGATCAGCACCAGCAGGCCACCCATCCGGATCGCCGCCCCGTTCTTGATCTCCGCGGCAAAGTAATGACAGAGATATAAGCCCACGCCTACATTCAGCAAGCCAAAAAATAAACTGGTCCGGATCAGACCGAGATAAGGCACAAAGACCAGCGGAAAAATGAGGGAGGCCAGCAATGCGCCAATGTAATCATAGGTAAAAACCCTGCTGACCAGCTCTTTAAACTCCACCTTATCCTTTAATATCCGCAATAACAAAGGTATTTCGATGCCGACCAGAATGCCGGTCACCGCCACCAGGGCGTACAGAATGGGTTGAAAACTGATAGCCAGCGGGAACACAAGGAACAGAATAATGGCGCTGAAACCGCCCACGAGCCCCACCAGCAACTCGATCCGGATGAACCATTCGATGAGGCCGTCGTTGAAGAACCGGGAAAAATAAGAACCGATACCCATTGAAAACAGGTAAACCCCGATGATGATGCTGAACTGCGTGACGCTGTCGCCGAGCAGGTAACTGGCCAGCGTACCCGCCACAAGTTCGTAAATAAGTCCACAGGTGGCAATGATGAACACCGCCACGAGCAGCACCCACTGCGCACTGTTTTTTCCTGAAAATGCAGTCATTTACCCGTGAATCGCTGATGCAATGATGATCGCAATGGCCAGCATGAAAAATCCTGCAAAAATGGCCAGCGCCACATTTTTGTTTTCCATGATTTCCTTGCGCAGATTATGTTTCGGGGTCAGTATTTCAATGATCCCGAAAGTGACCAGCAAGATCAGGATGCCGAGGCCCGAGTACACGAGCGAACTGATGACGTATTGTTGCATCGATTGAGGTTATGCGTTAGGTTTCTGATTGTTATTTATGACTCCTTATTCCGTATTGGGTTCCGGGACCACTGGCATTCCATTGTTCCTGATCGTCGAAAGACAGGATCCGTGTGCCCGACATATTCGAGTAAGCCAGCCATGCCAGCAGTATGGCGACAAATGCGAAATACCATTTCATCGGTAAAAGCGATTTCAGTAATTCTCTCATGGATTGTTTTTTAAAAAATTAGGAAAACGGACTGTTGGACCACCGCTGCTGCTCATAATTATAATCGGCGATCGCCATACCAAGTGGCCAGAGCAGTATCAGCAGCAGCACGATCAGAACATTCCGGTACATCGGCGTGTCGTACGTGGCGCGAACACTGAAATACTTAGCCATCCCTGAACCGTAATCCCGGATACCCGTCAGCTGAAGATAATACGTTCCGGCCGGGATCGCATTGAAATACGCCGTTTCCACAGTCCCACCCTCCGACCATGAACCCTCGCTATCGTAGCCTTTGTAATACTCGACTCCCCGCTCGATGCTGTATTCTGTTCCATCCTCCGCATTCACGAGCGTGGCGTCCAGCTCAAACCAGGAATTGACCACCGGCGCATGAATGGACAGTTCGATATTACCCTTCCATTTTTCGAGTGTAAATTTCTCCGTGACGAAGGTCTGTGAATAAAGCGAGTCCGCAAACGGATAGGAAGCATTTTCCAGGATCCTGCTACTACTTTGTCCACCGGTCAGCAATTGTACAAGCACGGCCAACAGGATAGCGATAAAGCCTGATTTACCGATCACATCCATTTCCACCTTCATTTTGACCTGCGCAGGCGCAATGCCGATCCGATTCGGCATGGTATGGTACAGCTCGGTCTGGATTTCGCTGCTTTTGATATACTCACCCGTAAACCAGGTCACATTGTGCCGCGTGTCGGTTTCCACACTCAGCATCCTGGGCGGTGCTACATAATCTGCCACGTCCACCAGCTCATGGTCCTTAAAAATGTCGGCGGGAAACTCACCTCCCGCATACAATATTTTGTAGCTGTACTGGTTGAACCTCCGGTATAATTTGTCGCCCACGCGGAGATCCCGGTCACGGATCCGCAGCGGATTGGCAACTCCCTTGGTTTCTTTCAAAAAGGTCCAATGCCCCTGTGATTCGGTGAGAAATGCAAAGCCTTGCCACCGGTCATAGAGCGTGTACTCGTGCCAGGTGTCATCTTGTGAAAACTTGTCCTGCTTAAAAGCCACGCCCATGACCTTGTAAGTCTCTCCGCGAATCACGATCGCCTCTCCCCGTTTAAGCGTGAACAGTGGTTCGGACATAACATTATATCCGTGGTCGAGCTTTTGCTCACCTCCGTTTTCGAGCGAATAGCAGGTGTTGCAGCCGTCGCATACCCAGCTTTGCGCGTAGGGAAACGTGAAGACCTGCGTTTCTGTGGAACAATGGTAACAGGAAAACACTTTGCCCTGCAATGCAACTTCTCGGGTGTTTTCCAATAACAATGACTCCGGTGTGACCGTATGGACGGTATATGCGACCGCAAAATCCCTGGCATAGGCTATGATCTCAATGGAGGCATTTTCCGAAGTTGCCTCTATGGTCTTGAAAATGCCGGGCATTACCGGGACACTGACCGCCCCTTCCAATTCTACTATCCTCGCCTCGTTGCGGGCCGAAATGGTGTAGTTGCCCTCTTCCAGAAGATCGAGCTGATTAGCAGGCGGTTCGATCATGAATTTGCGGCTCAATACGGCAGGATTCAGCTGCAAGGCTTCATACACCGCGTACATTCCATAGCCTTCGGCGAGGTAACGCACGATGCCGTCGGGGCAGTCCAACGTCCAGTAATTATAAGCGCTGTTCTCGAACCTGAGCCTGATGCGGCCGGTGACAGCGAAATGGATGCCTTTCCAGCTCCCTGTCGTGCCGGGCTGGATAATATCCGACGCCCCGTGCAATTGCCGCATAGCCAGCTCCGTCAACGCGTCCCCGTCGCGGTACCAAACCTTGTGGCACGAGCAGCCGGCCACATTATTGGCACCTTGAAAATAGACCGTTTTGCCGCAGGAGGGGCATAAAGCCAGTTTACTGGTTGCCATAATTATCTGTTGATTTGATGTTCGGAGACGATCCGGGCCTCGAAGAATGCCGTTACCCGGTCACAAATGGCCCTGACGGTACCATCGTTGACGCGCCGGAAATTGCTGAGATAAATATCAAGATTTACTTTCCCAAACTCCGGCCATGTATGCACCGAAAGGTGACTCTCGCTGAGACAGATCACGCCGGTGAAGCCGGCCGGTTCAAAATTGTGATACACTTCTCCAAGCTTTTGCAGGTCGAATGTACCGATGAGGGTATCAGCGAGGTCTTTAAAACCGCTATACTGGTCCAGCAATGCCGTTTTTTCCGATTGCAGGGTTAAAATGAGATGCAGTCCGGGAGTATAAGTTTCCAATAGCGTCAGGTCTGTGATGGCAGGCAATTTTATAAAAAACCGGGTAATGCGCAAGGTGGTAATTATTTAAATGGTTACATATCAAAATCCAGCGGACACATAACCGGATGTGCAAAGTGACCGCATTGGTTTTCAATCGGTATGTACCGTGCAAGAGACGTTCATTGCCAAACTGTTTTACATTTCACTCCGATCGTTTGAAATGGGTTCAAAAGCAGGAAAACGATCGTGGTTAGTGACGCATACGGCATATTTTTGTGATCTTTGAACCCTATGTATTTACTTACAAAATCACTTCTTATCCTACTCGCATTGCTGTCGGCTTCCACCGCAATGTGCCAATCTCTTTATTCCAGGGCTTTTGGGGAGGAAACCGGCGAGCCTATCGTATTCCTGCACGGCGGACCGGGCAGCAGTTCGGTTTATTTCGAAGCGACAACGGCCCGGAAGCTGGCAGATGAGGGTTTCTATGTCATCATCTATGACCGTCGCGGCGAAGGCCGGTCGAAGGATCCCGATGCCAAAATGAATTACGACGAATTCTTCCAGGATCTGAACAGCATTTATAAGAAGTACGGTATCACACAGGCAAACCTGATCGCATTCAGTTTTGGCGGACTGGTTGCCACATTATATGCCGAAAAATTCCCGGAAAGGGTCAAATCGATCATTCTCACCAGTGCACTGATTTCACAGCAAGCCTCTTACAACACCATTCTGAATTCGACCGAAGCTATTTATGCCAAACAAAACGATACGTTTAACCTCCGCGACCTGACGGCAATCAGGCAAATGGACACGAACTCGCTTCGTTACCGGACCGCGGTTTTTGGTCACGCTTCCCGGAATGGCTTTTTCACACTGCGAAATCCCGATCCCGAGGCGGCGCAAATTTATGCCGGTTATAATTCTGACAAGCTGATTACCAGCTATGTAAAAAATCAAACCGCGGTCGAAATCTTCTGGAAAAATGAAAAGCTGAAAAATATCGACGTTATACCCGCATTGAAGAAGCTGACAGCCCGGAAAGTCCCCGTTTACGCGATCTACGGCAAGCAGGACGGTCTGTATTCAGAGAAGCAGATAGCTGATTTAGCAAAACTGACTGGTAAAAGCCGGTTGCGGTACCTGGATAACTGCTCTCACACCGTATTTATCGATCAGCAACGGCAATTTATCGTGGCGGTTAGCGGCTGGCTTAAAGCAAGGTGATCTGGTTGTCGCATTGACTACCGCACTGGAAATCCCTATTTCAGGTTCGCTTTCAGGAATTCGTACAAATTATCGCCCCGGAGATTCAGTGCCATGATCTTACCGTCGGGATCCAGCAGCATATTGAAGGGAATACTGCTGATCGCGTACTGCTTGGCCGCCGCATTCTGCCAGTATTTCAGATCACCGACATGCGTCCAATGCAACTGGTCGGCGACGATCGCCTTCAACCATGCCGACCGGCTTTTGTCCAGAGAAACCGAAAGGATGGTAAAATTCCTGCTGTGGAAGTCCTGATATGCCCTGACGAGGAAAGGGCTTTCCTGGCGGCAGGGACCACACCAGCTCGCCCAGAAATCGACCAGCACGTAGCGGCCTTTGAAAGACGACAGTCGGACCGGACGCCCGGTGGTGTCGGGTTGGGTGAAGTCCATCGCTGGTTGTCCGATCACCGATTTGCCTGCTGTGAGCCATTCCTTTCTGAAAAATTTCACCTGCTCCGACGAGGCGATCGGCGAAGATTCATACCGTTTCAGGAGGGAGTCGGCAATGGCCAGGTCCGACGCCTGATGGCTCGCAATGTAATTCCCGACCTGATTGACCGACGCCGCCGATAACGGGTATTGCCTCATCAGGCTCAGAATGGCCTTTCGCTCCTGACGGATGAGTTGCTTCGTCCGGTCTTTGGCAATGCGCAGCGCCGCCGTGTCGCCCTGGGTGCGCGCCCGCATTTCCTGCTGTTCAAGTGCATTGAAATCGAAGCTTTGGTAAGCCTCGTCGTATTGCTGCCGGATAGCTTCTTCGGTAGAGCCCGTCACCGACGCCGCGTAAAGCGAGTCGGCCGTTCCCTCGATCTGCATGGTAGTGTTTTCAATGTAAAAACCGATTCCCTGGTCGTTCAGGCCGGTTTGGAGCATAAAGTAAGTGGGCTCCGTAACCGTTCCGCGAAATGCGAATTTGCCAAATGCGTCAGCCTTTGTTGAATCCGCGCTGTTGACGGATTTGTAGAAAGAGCGCTCGTAAAGGTAAATTTTCTTGCCCGCCGCTTTCTCCAATTGTCCGGACAGCAGGTAGCCTTTTTGAACTTTCTTCGGCGCCTGCGCAAAAGCTTTGGCACATATGAATCCGGTGATGAGGATAGTAATGAGGAAAAATCTCACTGAACAGGTCAAATGGTTTGGTAAACAAAATACATATTCTAAACGGAAATCATCCGCTTTTAGCCTCTCCGCTTACCCAAAAACGCGTTCGGCAACTTTTACTTTTCATTTACATTCTTTTACAGAACACATTTCCTGAAACCCATCCTGAACGGTAGGTTTGGCCACGGTTCAATTTCATTCGTTTAAATATGCTCCAATCCAAATCGCATTGTTACAAAAGGCGCCTTACCTGCCTCATACTCGTCCTCCTGCCTGTCTGGCTCGCCGCCTGTTCGGGCGGCAACGTCCGAAAAACGCATTCCGGTTTGCAATACACGAAGCTCAAAAAAGGAAAAGGCCCGAAGGCCAAAGCGGGACAGGAAATTCTGCTGTTCGAAACGACGAGCTACCGGAACGGTACGGTTCTCTACTCCAACGAGCACAGCACGACGCCGGTCAAAGTGCTGATTGGTGGAAATCAGGCCACGCAAGCCGTTGACGAGGCACTTCGGGGTATGCGGGCGGGTGAAGTCAAACAGATCGTCGCGCCTCCTCATCTGGTAAAAAGAACAAACTACCCACCCAATGTCCATCCGGACTCTACATTGGTCATCAAACTGATTTTAGACAAAATTCTGTAAAACGTAGGATTTGATGATGCCCTGAACTAACAAATGGCCCGGGTGTAAAAAAGCCTGCCTGCCGGAGCACAAAGTCTCTGACAGGCAGGCTTTAACACCCATGGCGTTAACGAACTACTTCACCATCTACACGTCCGTCAGCCTGACCTTCACATAAGTGTAATACAGCGTGGTAGTCGACTCAAACCCCGAATCGGTTCCGAAGATCAGCCACAGGTTGCCCTCGGCATCGGTTTTTCCTGTGACTTCGCCCGACTTTTTGAGCATTTTATAGCCTACTTTATCGGTTCCGTTTCCTATGTCGCCAAGCACTTTCATGTCCGTACCATCATTCTTCTGGTCGATCTTGCCGATGTTCAGGCGATAGTGGTCCAGACTATCCAGGGCGTTTTTAGGCTCTACCGACACCGCGCCAACGCCGAGGTGAACCGCATTGGGAGCTCCTCCCGTACCCGCCCAGCCTGTTGACGGAGCATCCGATGCAAATTCGATCGTAAATGCCGCATTATATTGCTGGTTCGGCTTCAAACCGGTGATCTTCTTTGTAAAGTACATGAAAAGATCGTCGCTGTGGTTGTTGCCGGAAATCCTGAAACCCTTCTTTTTGGTGTCGAGCGGCGCCGGCAGGGCTGCTATCCCGGATTCCAGTTTCCAATCCGTTTCCTGCTCGGACGGATAATCCGAGAACCCCGGTACCCAGCTCCGTTTATCTCCATTGAACTGGTCGCTGACTTCCAATATCGGCAGCGCAATCTCGTCGCCACTGCAAGCCGCGAGCAGGAACGGCAGCGCGAGCATTAAAACTATTTTTTTCATGAGGTATTATTTGGTTTTGCAAATCTACTAAGGGATGCAAAACCTTGTTGCATTAGTTGGAACGCTCATGCCAAAAGTTGTCCCTGCCCGCCACTGCCCTGCTGATAATGAACGATCTGCGTTATTAAATTCTGATTACTAAAAACAGCCTCGCATTACGCCATGCTGCGGTGTACCGTGCCCGGCTGCTTTTTCCGGTTGAAAAAGGCATAAATGATCGGGAAAACCAGTAACGTCAGCACCGTTGCGGTAATCAATCCGCCGATCACGACGATGGCCAGCGGTTTCTGCGTTTCCGATCCGATCCCGGTCGACATCGCGGCGGGCAACAGTCCGATCGCCGCCATCAGCGCCGTCATCACCACCGGCCGGATCCGGGATTTGACGCCCTGCCGTATCGCCTCGTCGAGGGGCATCCGGGCGTCGAGGTTTTTCTTAAAGACCGAGATCAGAATCACGCCATTCTGCACACATAACCCGAACAGCGCGATGAAACCGACCCCGGCCGAGATCCCGAAGTTCATATGCGTGACATGCAATGCGAGGATCCCGCCGACCAATGCGAAAGGCACGTTGGCAAGCACCAGGCCCGCGTCTTTGGCATTGCTGAACATGATGAAAAGCAGGATGAAGATACCGATCAGGCTGACCGGCACCACCTGCGCGAGCCGCTCCGTAGCACGTACCTGATTTTCAAACTCGCCCACCCATTCCACCGCATAGCCTTTCGGCAGGTCAGTTAGCTTTTCCTTTACCCGTTTTTGGGCCTCTGCGATGGTGCTGCCCAGATCTCTTCCGCGAACAGAAAATTTAACACCGATAAATCGCTTGTTATTGTCGCGGTACACAAATGCAGGTCCGGTGATCTTCCGGATCGTCGAAATCTCCTTTAACGGGATCTTTCCGCCTGTGAGGGTCGGCACCATCAGCTGCTGTATATGCAGCTCGTCGCGGCGGTACTCCTCCTTGTAACGCAGCCGGATGTCGAACTTGCGCTCGCCTTCATACAGGATCGACGCCGTCTTCCCCCCGATCGCCATTTCGATCACCGCCTGAACATCCGCCGTGCTGACGCCGTACTGCGCCATTTTGTGGTCATGCAGGATCACGCTGATCTCCGGCTGGCCAATGTTACGGATCAATCCAAGGTCCTTGATCCCGTCCACATCCTTCACCGCGTCCATGGCCACATTGGCATATTTTTCCAGCTCCTGCAAATCGGTTCCGAAGATCTTGATCCCGTTGCTCGCCTTGTAACCGGCCACGGCTTCGGCTACATTGTCGACAATCGGCTGCGAGTAATTGTATAAAACACCGGGATAGTTGCCCAGCAGCTTATTCATTTCATCCGTCAGCTGCTCCACGTTGATCTTGCGTTTCCATTCTTTCTGGGGCACGAGATCTACCTGAAACTGGCAGAAATAGAACCCGTTCGGGTCGGTACCGTCATTGGAACGACCTACCTGCGAAAGCACCTGCTTCACCTCCGGAAATGTACCCAGGTCGCGGCGAATCTTCTTCGCCATATTGACACTTTCGGGCAGCGACATGCTCATCGGCAGCTCGGCCGTCACCCACAATGCACCTTCGTTCAGCTGCGGCAGGAACTCAGTGCCCAGCAATGTGGCCGAAAACAGCGATACCCCGAGGAATGCCGTGGCAGCGGCCATACTGATTTTTTTATGCGCAAAACACCATTCAAATCCCCGAGAAACCGTTTTGTCGAAAAAATTAACGACCGGGTTGTTCTTCTCCCGCACGTTCTTGTTGAGCAGGAACGAGCAGAGCACGGGTACAAGTGTGAGTGTGTAGAACAATGCGCCCAGCAATGCGAAGCCCAGCGTGTAGGCCAGCGGGCTGAACATTTTACCCTCCACTTTCTGGAAACTAAAAATGGGGATCAATGCGGTAATGATGATCAGCTTTGAAAAGAAAATAGCCTTACCGAGTTCGCCGCCCGTCTTTTTGATCAATCCTAATTTGGAAAGGCGATTGAAACGGTCCATCCCCCGCTTGTGCGCCAGATGGTCGAGCGCGACGAAGACCCCTTCTACCATCACCACCGCCCCGTCGATGATGATCCCGAAGTCGATCGCGCCCATGGAAAGCAGGTTGGCCGACATGCCTTTGAGATACAGACACATGAATGCGAACAGCAACGCCAGCGGGATAATGATCGAGACGATGACCGTTGTGCGCCAGTCGGCCATGAACAAAAACACGATAACCGTCACAAATACAATACCTTCCACGAGATTATGCTTCACGGTCTCGGCGCAGAACTCGATGAGATTGTCACGGTCGTAGAAGGTTACCATTTTCACATCGGGCGGGAGGATCTTCGTGTTCAATTCGCCGATCTTCTCTTTGATCCGGGCCAGGACTTCACTCGGGTTCTCCCCTTTCCGCTGCACCACAATGCCTTCCACGACATCGTCCCGCGTCCCCAGGCCCACCTGCCCCACGCGCGGCAGATCCGACTCCTTCACATCAGCTACATGCTTCACCAGTACCGGGTAGTCTTTCACATACTCGACGATGATGTTCTCGATATCCTGTGCCGATTCCAGCAGGCCAATCCCACGCACCACATATGCCTGTCCATTCTTCTCGATCACATCACCACCCACATTTACATTACTCTTCGTGACCGCCTCGTACACATCCAATGGCGTGATGTTGTATTTGGTCAATGCGGTGGGGTTTACCTGCACTTCGTAGATCTTCTCCCGCCCGCCGAACGCCACCACGTCGGCGACGCCCGGAACGCTCCGCAACTGCCGATCGATGACCCAGTTCTGTAACGTCAGCAGTTCGCGGCTATCGCGGTCCTTGCTTTCGAGGGTGTACCTGAAAATTTCGCCGGTGGGGCCATACGGCGGCTGCACCTCGGGATCGACACCGTCGGGCAATGATACAGTCCGTAGCTGGTTGTTGACCTGCTGTCGTGCGAAAAAGTCCTCGATGCCATCGTCGAAGATGATTTTGATCACCGACAGCCCGAACATCGTCACGCTCCGCACATTGGCCTTTCGCTGCACGGAATTCATCGCGATCTCGATCGGCTGGGTCACAAACCGTTCGATCTCCTCCGCGCTCCGCCCGTTCCATTGCGAAACGATGATGATCTGCGTGTTGGTAATGTCAGGAAATGCTTCCAGCGGAGTAGCCCGGTAGCTGGCAACTCCCGCCACCACCAGCAGCCCCGTCAGGAAAAATATAAAAAAGCGGTTACGAAGGGAGAAGCCAACGATGCCTCTTATGAATTTAGACATTGTTCAGTTTTTAATGAGTGAATGAGCGAATGAGTGAATTTTGAATGACTGAATGACTGACCGGGTCGCCGGGCGATGAGTGAGTTCTGAATGACTAAATGACCGAATGACCGAATGAGTAAATGAGCCTCCGTGGAGCTGGGACCGGGTCGCCGGAGCGATGAGCCGCTGTGGAACAGCCGCGGAGAAATGGCCGTATTGGAATGGCCGCAGTGGAACCGGGAAGGGTTTAACTGTAATTGACCGATGAATTGTGAATGAACCGTCGTTGCAGGGCCCCGCCGAGAAACGGCCGGCATTGTAACCGGAATGGCCAAATGTGCGGCCACCAACAATGAATCGCGTAGCGATGTAATATCGGTAGCAAATTTAGAACAAGAGACCGGCGCAAAATCCCGTCAGGGATGTAACAACAGTGCATCACAGAGCGGTGATTCCATACCTCACGCATTTCCCAACCTGCTTTTCGGCAGCTCATTGCCCCATTTAGTCATTCACACATTCCAGTTCCACTGCGGCCCCTTCCACGGCGGCTCATCGCCCCATTCACTCATTCAATCATCGCCCGGCGACCTGGTCACTCATTCAAAATTCTTCACACATTCACTCATTCACTCATTCAAAATTCAGTCATTGAACCAGCGCATTGTAAATCAGCAACTGCCCCATCGATACCACGGCTTCACCGTCGGTCAGGCCGTGGCTGATGTAGGCGCGTTGGGAGAGGTTACGGAAAACTTCTACGGGGCGGGCTTCGATCCTGCTTTTGCTCGTGAAAACCAATACCCAGTTCTTGCTCCGATCGAAAATGACCGCCTGGGAAGGGATAGCCTGCATTTGACCACCTTCTTCAAAATTCAGGCCGACCGTCGCGTGCATTTCCGGTTTCAGTTTGTAGCTCGTGTTGGAAAGCTGGATCCTTATTCGCATGGCTTTCGTTTCCGGGTCCAGTACATTGTAGATCTTATCGACTTTCCCTTTGAAAATCTCGTCAGGAAAGCTGATGGTCTTGATATCCGCCGGCATGCCCAGCCTGATTTTCGGGATGTCGCTTTCATTCACGTTCGCCATGACCCACACATCGGAAATCTGCCCGACGGTGAAGAGGCTCTCCGCATTATCCGACCGCAACTGCGTCCCCCGGTTCACGTTTTTATCGATGATAAATCCGTCGATCGGCGACCTGACCACATAATTGGATGATTTTGAAATGCCGTAAATGGAAAAGAGCTCCTTCACGCGGCTCAGCTCCGCCTGCGCTTTATCGACCATTTGCCTGGCGGTCGTCACGTCGCGGTCGGGCACAAGTTTGCTCTCGTAGAGGTCCTCGGTCGACGACAGGTTTTTCTGAGCGATCAGCAGCTCCGCCTGCGCCTCGATCATCTGCCGTTCCAGGTCCGCGACTTCGCCGGAACGGATCGTCGCCAGTTTCTGGCCTTTCCGTACCTGGTCGCCCAGTTCCACATCCACCTCTTCGACATTCCCACCCACGAGCGGAAACACGCGGATCACGCGGTTTTCATCCGGAATAACCTTTCCCACCAGGGTCAGTTCGTTGCGCACGGATTCGGTTCGCACCGTATCGAGCCGAATCTGCCGCATCATCGAGTCCGACAACATAAATGCCTTGGCTTCTTCCTTGTCCGCAGTTTGCTGGCAGCACGACATAGTCCAGGCGGCTGCCATTCCCAGCAGAATGGCACATGATATTTTTCGCATTGGTTAGAGATTTAAGAGCCGAATAATTCTTCCCCTACAACAAAATTCAATTCTTCATACACCTTGATCCGGTCGGATTGCAACCGGTTGAATTCCCTGATGCTTTCGTTATAGGTTTCAATGAAATCGATGAATTCGAGGAGGGTAATATTTCTTTTCTGAAAGTTTTCATAAATACCCTGATTGAGCTGACGAAACTGGTCGGTAAACCGGTCCTCGACGCTGCGATAGGTGTTTTCGGCAATCATTACCTTGTTCCAGGCCGCATTTACTTCATTGGAAACGCTGTTCCGTTTGGCTGTTTCCTGTGTTTTGAAGTAGCTGATCCCGCTCCGTGCCGCCCGGATATTCCCTTGGTTCCGGTTGAAAAACGGGAGATCCATCGATGCCGACACTCCGAAATAATGGTTCTGATAATTGCTCGCCTGATCGTAAACCGCGCCCAGCCGGATATTCGGCACAGCCATCGCCTTTTGCAGCGTCAGGTTCAGCTCGGCCTGTTTAACGGCGGATTCAGCCACTTTCAGGTCGGTGCGGCGGACCAATGCCAGGTCCCGGAGCTGGTCGGACGTTAATGACGCGGTGCGGTACTTTCCGATGTCGCTGCTGTCGACCAATGGCTTGACAAACGCCTCACTATTCAGGTAAATGCGCAGCTCCCGCTGGTTCTCCGTGATCTCGAACTGCACATCGGCGCGGTTGTTTCGCAGCTGGAAAAGCAATGCTTTCAGCCGCACCACCTCTTTCAGAGACACATTGTTCCTGGCATATTCCCGGTCGAATGCCTCAACGGTCGTCGCCAGCGTTCCGATCTGATTGTCAAGCAACTGCACGGTCTGTTCCAGGAAGTAGGTTTCAAAAAACAGCTGCCTCAGATCGAATTTGAGCGTACGGGCGAGGTCGAAAAATTCCAGCTCGGTTTTCCGCGTCGTCTCCACATCGAGCGCCACCTGCTTGGTCCGCTTGCCTGCCCTGGTAATGACCTGTTCGAGGCTGACAAACTTCTGCCCCTGCCGTCCCACGTCCAGAAAACCCCTCGCCGGGTTATAGGCCGAAAGCTCTGCCGTCAGGCTGGGATTGTCCCACAACTTATCCTGCATTTCCGCCGACTTCGCGATATCGATCTGGTAGCGCTCCGCCAGCAATGTCAGGTTGTTTTTAAAAAAAAGGCTGTCCGCCTGCCGGACGGTAACTTTGAGGGTATCCTGGGCGGACGCAGCAGTGCTCATCCAGGCCAGTAACCCGATCAGGTAAAATCGCATAACTCTTGTTTTTGACCCTGCAAAGATTGGCAAACCCATTTTCGGAAGCACCATCAATGCATTTAGAAATTCATTAAAGTTATATTAGAAGAAAATTAAAAACGGCCTTTCAAGCTTAATTTGACCGTTTTTAAGCTATTCCTCTTTTAATATATAGCCCATCCCCGGCCGGGTTTGAAGTAACTTGACGCTGAAATCCCTATCGATCTTTTTCCGGAGGTAGTTAATATATACCTCTACGAAATTGGTCCCGGGATCGAAATTGAGGTGCCAGATATTTTTGGCAAGATCCATCTTGGACAGTACTACCCCCTGGTTCAAAAGGAAATATTCCAGCAATGCAAACTCCTTGGCTGTCAGCTCAATAAACTTGCCAGCGCGTGTGACGATCTTCGTATCGACATTCATCTGCAGGTCGGCGATCCCGAGCACACGTTTCCCGCCCGTGACATTCCCCAGTTCGGAGAGCCGCAATGCAGCATTGATGCGGGCCATTAACTCCCTGAAATCGAATGGCTTCACGATATAGTCGGTAGCACCCTGCCCCAACCCCTCGACCTTGTCCTCTACCTCCCCATAAGCCGTGAGCATAATAATCGGCAGCACCGGTTTAAATTGCCTGATGTGGCGGCAAACCTCGAATCCGCTCATTCCCGGCAGGTTAATGTCCAGCAAAATAAGGTCGTAGCGTCCTTCCAGCGCATTCTTTTTACCAGCCAGTCCATCCCGGGCGATCTCGGCATCAAAGTTCTCCGTTTGCAAAACCCGGTAAATATTCTGCGCAATCCGCAGGTCGTCCTCGATAATCAGTACCGTTTTCTTCATCTCCATTCATGTTTTCAATGCAATGATGTGTGTCAAAAAGAAGAGTCAGGCAGCAATACAAAGTTTCGCATTTACAAGACGCGGCGGTGATTATATGCATTAGATTTTGATTAGATATTCAGAAGTTGTGCGAACGGAATTGTGTATACGTGTGATGAATTTTGAATGAGTGAATGAGTGATTAATTTTGAATGACTGAATGACTTAATGACCGAATGACTGAATAATTTTGAGCGGAGCGATGAGCCGCAGTGGAACTGGGATCGGGTCACCAGAGCAATAAGCCGCCGTGGAACGGCCGCCGAAGAGCGGGCCAGGAAATGCCATGAGGGATGTAACCACCTTTCTTATGATTCGCTGTTGTCACATCCCTGACGGGATTTTGCATCGTTTTCATATTCGCAATTTGCTACCGATATTACATCGCTACGCGATTCATGGCTGGTAGCCAGCGCATCTGATCATTCCGGTTCCAAGGCGGCAACCCGGTCCTAATTCATTCAATCATTCAAAATTCACACATTCAGTCATTCACACATTCGCTCATTCAGTCATTCACTCATTCACTCATTCAAAACTCCCCCGCCCATGCCCCCAACCATCCGCCTCCTCACCCCTTCCGATCTCCCTTTCTGCGCCGAACTTGTCCTGCAAGCCGGCTGGAACCAGCTCGATGACGACTGGCTGCGCGCGATGGCTTTGAATCCGGACGGGTGCTTCCTGGCCGAATCGGACGGTGTGCCGGTCGCGACCACCACCACCTGCTGCTTTGGCGCCATCGCATGGGTCGCAATGGTGCTCGTCGATGAAAACGCCCGCAACAGGGGCATCGGCCAGCTGATCGTGGGTCATGCGGTACAATATTTGGAAAGTATTGGAATGGAGACGATCCGGCTGGATGCGACGGTTTTCGGAAAAGGACTTTATGAAAAGCTGGGGTTCGAATCCGAGTACGAGCTGATCCGGTTTACAGGTACGAAAGCCGCCGCCAATGAGCCACTGCAGACTGCATTTCCCGTCACTTCGCCGCGATTGCCGGAAGCGCTGGTGGCAATGGACGAAAGCGTAACTGCCACACCCAGAGCCGGCTTTTTGCTATCACTGCATGCAGAAGAACAATTTTACTTTTATGAAGATGACCACGCAAAACTGTCCTTTGGAGGGGTCCGAAAAGGCAGGAACGGGGTACAAATCGGTCCGGCCATCGCGGAAACGCCCGGTTTGGGCGAGATTATTATGAATACGCTGACCTGCAAATGGAGCGGCCACCCGATGATCGTGGACATTCCCGTCCCAAACGTCGCCGCGCGGGACTGGGCGACTAAGAATGGGTTCACAGAACAAAGAAGGTTTGTAAGAATGACCAGGGGGAAAAAACCGGCGGATTCTCCGGAAATGATATGGGCAAGCTCCGGCCCGGAAAAGGGCTGAATGCACTGTGGAAAAAGCATTGATTTTCATTACCGGAGATCCGCATTTCAAGTGATAACCACCAAGTCGCGTGACGTTATTTCAAACAATTACAGATTCCGGATTAAACAATATCGAAAACATTTCATTTAATTTATCTAATTGCTTTTTATTTGCATTGACTAAAAACCCGACACATGCGTTACATTCTACTCCTTTTAGCACTCATAGGGTGCGGCCAGAATATTTGCAATGGTCAATCATTTTATGCGGTACTGGTTGCAGATACAAAGGATCCGGAGTTGGGGCCGAGTTGCGAAAAGGACCTGACACAAATGTCGGCCGCATTAAAAAACATTGCTGCCAAAATCAATTTCAGGTATACGGAAATTATTTGCAGCCAGGATCAATTTGGAAAAGCGGGGATTGAAAATGCATTGTCGGGCCTGCAATGTACTCCCAAAGACATTATTTTATTTTACTACACAGGCCACGGCATCAGCTCGCCTGCCGACCAGACCCGTTTCCCAATTCTACGACTCAATGAGCAGCAGGTCTCACTGGAAAGCATTCACACCAAACTCAAAGAGAAAAAAGCCGGCTTTTGCCTGACATTCGGCGACTGCTGCAACAATCTATTGTCGGAAGCCGGTACACCTCGCCGGGCAAACCCTGTTTTCCGGGGAATCGGCGTTTCCAAAGATGGTGAGATCCTGCAAAAACTGTTTGTACAATCGAAAGGCGACCTGATCCTGAGCAGTGCCAGAAAGGGCGAGCGCGCCACCGCCAACCCCGACGCAGGCAGCTTTTACAGCGAAAACTGGGTACAGGCCCTTTCCTATGCGCAACATAACAATGCCCACATCACCTGGGAATCGTTGCTGCGTGACGCTGAAAACCGGTTGCAGGAAACCCTCAAATTCCTGCCCGACTCCCTTCGTCACCATTCTCAGTGGCAACCCAATGTAACGGAGCAGGCCCTGCCGTGCGCCGGCGCGGGTTTCAATGAGGTGAACCGCTTTCTGAATCTCATGGCGGATGAGAATGTCCGGTTCAATGAGCGTAACCAGTTGCGGGTTACGGGGCAAAAACAGTTGTTCAGCAGCTCCGCCCAGGTCGCTATTTACATGAACGACCCAGCCAAACCGGTCGAAACGCAGCCCATTGACCAGTTTCTCAAAAGGGTCGTCAACACGGCGCCGCTGATCGGGCAGTTCAACTTTGTGGAACGGCTTTCGGATATTTCCGCCGACTGCCTGTACAACCGCATCACCTTGCAGGAAGTCAGGACCGGCCGCTAGCATTCCGGAAAATTGCCCGAAAACATGTACAGATTTCTATTTCTTTTGATCTTCACCAGCCTTTCACGGAACCTTGCTGCCCAGCCGGACGTGAGTCCCGAACGCATTACCGAGTTCCGGAACCTCACACAGCAGCGGGTCAACGACCTCCAACTTTATATTTCGCTCATCGGCGACAAAAGTCTTCCCCGTGAACAGCGGGAGCAGGCCGTGGATCTTGCGGTAGGTCTTTTTGAAAAAGATTACCTGGTGAATGGAAAAAGGCGCTCACCCTATGTGCAGGTCTCGCGCAGGAACGGTACCGTGTCCGCGGTTCCTGTCAGGATCTATTTCAAAAACCTGATGTACGTCCGGTTCGATAAGGTTGAGATCACCTATTACGATGCGGCGGTGGTTTCGGGGTTCGAGAAGGGAACGGACGGTAACTATCACGCTGTGGCCACTTATTTTCAGCAATTTAAAGGCCTGGATCAACAGGGGCGCCTGCTCTACGGCAGCCGCGACCGGAAGGATATCCGCGTTACGGCCCAGAGCGCGGCCGTTTACAGCGAAGCCGGCAAGGAGGACCTTAAGATCTTCTTCGGGGATATTACCGTGAAGGACACCGTCCCCATCCCGGGCTTTCAGTGATCATGAAACGCGCCCTTTTCTTCCTGGTTTGCTGGCTATCGGGTCAAGCACTTTCCGCACAAACCACCCAGCAGGTGCGCCGGGCAGCCAGCGAATCCTACATGAAAGAGCAGGTGCTGCATTTCGACGATTTTATCAAACGTTTCAATGGCGGCGTATCAGAAACCCGGCGTGAGGCATTGCAGCAATTGTTCGACCAGGACGACCCGCGGCGCGATGCCAGGCATGTCGCTCATACCGCCTACGCGCACCTGATCCGGGAATTTACCAATGAAATTCTGCAAGAAAATGTACTGATCCCTGCTGCATTCCGGGCAGAAGCTATCGTGCGGCTTGCGGCCCGGTCCGAGGGGCAGCCCGACACGCTCGTGCTGCGACTGAACAAAGAATATACGCGGGATCATGCTTCTTATTGGCATGTTACCGGCGTCACTAAACCGGCGTCGCTATCCGGCAACGCTAAAACATCCTGTCAAACGGCTCATCCCACCGATTTGCCTCCCAATGCGCACGAAGTCAGCTTTCTTCCCTTATTGCGTGGTATACTGGACTATCGGAGCTTATGTCCTTTTACCCGCTGCACCGAATGCGTGGACGATGACTGGCAACAAACCGAACACGCATTGCAGACCGGCGGATTGGAGGTCGGGACCGTTTCGGCAGCCGTGCTCCGGCTGAATGCAGGCACCCGATGGCGGCTGGAAGTGCGCGAATTCATCCGCGAGCAAGGTAACTCCGGCTGGCTGATCAGCGATATCATCCCTTTATGACCGGTTTTGCAGGTCAGTTTAATAAAAATCGAAAAAAAAGTGAAATAGCTGATAAGGTTTAGCCGACGGCCAGTATTAAATAAGGCAAAACGAATCCCGGCTAGTCGTCGGACGCGTTTCGCCGCTTGTTAAAAACCCGCTGATGACGACGCCCCAGAACCAGTTCTTTATTTTCTCTGTAACCAAAACACTGGCAATACTAACTTGCATGGCTGTTTTTCAGGGAAAATCAGAAGCAGCGGACCGGCTATCGGGGCCCGGTCAGGAAACGGCACCTGACAACCATGCCATGATCGACCTGCCTGTACAGGCCAAAGTGGACACCATACTAGCCTATGTGGAAGCGTTGCGCCGGCAGGTTTCGAACGATGACTTTTTCAGGATCAGACAGAAATGCGAATTTCTGTTCAGCACGAGTGGCTATGTGAGTCTGGAAACCGGTGACGGCCGTATACTGCGTCTGACGAAGGCTGAATTCCTGGTGCGCGTACGTGAAAACCGTCTCAGGTACGAATTGCAACAATCGACATTGCTGTTGAACGACCGGTTCCAGCAGGACCAGACGAACCGGTGGTTTTGCCGCAGCACAACTTTTCACGCAGTAAGCCGGTTTGACAGGGGAAGTCCTGTTCCGGTGAAAGTAACATCGGTGCAGCACAAACCGGTACCACAGAAAGCCCCGACCAACAGCGAAAGTTATTGGCAGATCATAGCGCTATCATTCAAAGAAATATAAAAACCGTGAGCAGAGATTTACCCATTTCAATGTCCAGGACGATCCTCAGCAAGCTCTTTTGCCTGGCTGTGCTCCTTTCGGTACTCGCGGCCGCACAGCCGCACGCAAGCGCACAGAAACGTGTGATGGGGCTTAAAATAGATGATGAGAAGTACCAGGGTTTGCCCCGAAAATCGGCCCAGGTTAAGTTTAAAGGGGCATTACCTGCCGCTTACAGCATACGTGAGTACCTTCCCGAGATCGGCGATCAGGGGACGGATGGCACCTGCGTCGGATGGGCAGCAGCCTACTACATGCGGACCGCCGTGGAAGCCGCCCGGGCCGGCCTGCGCAATAATCCCGCCGAGATCGGGAAAATAGCATTCTCCCCCTGGTGGTTGTATGCCAAACTAAAAGTCCATCCCGACTCCAATTGTGCCGACGGCGGATTTCTTGAAGATGCATTATTAGTCATGAAAAACAAGGGTGCAGCCAAACTGGGCTGCGCCCCGCTTTCGTGTGGCGACCGTTACGAGCAATGCGACGCGGCGGCCGGCGCATTCCGCATTGCCGATTATGCTACCCTGTTCCCTCCGAAAGCCTCCGAGGGCGAGGCCAAACAGCGTATCCACGCGATCAAATCGGCACTGGTGGAAGGCACGCATGCCGTTCTGGTGGGCATTATGGTGCCTCCCTCTTTCATCGAAGAAGCCACCGAACACTGGCGCGCTGCACCGGGAGAAAGCCTGGACAACACGCTCGGAGCCCACGCGATGGCCATTGTTGGCTATGACGATCACATCAACGGCGGGTCGTTCCTGATCGCCAACAGCTGGGGCAAGAGCTGGGGACAGGACGGCTATACCTGGGCCAACTGTGAAGATCTGATCCGGTTTGTCCGCCACGCCTATCAGGTCTTCCCGGAAGCCCATGCAGTCGCCAAACCTGGCACCATTACACTAAAAGGCTCTGTCGATTTCGACCTTAACGGCGCACAGATGCCGGTTCAGACCGCGCTTACCCGTGGCCTGACCGTCACGTCCGACCAGCCGGGCAATAGCGGAGGCATGGTCACGTACAGGATGAAACAGCCATATAACTCAGGTACCCGGTTTAAAATGACGATTCATAACAACAAGCGGTCGTATGTGTACATTCTGGGATCCGACCAGCGAAACCGCGTCGCCCGGCTGTTCCCCTCCTGGCCGGAAGAAGCGCCGGTGAGCGCTGTGGTACCCGCCAATAATGTGGTGACCCTGCCATCATCGGGCAGCTCATTCACACTGGATGATATCACCGGCGAAGACTATTTCGTTATCCTGATTTCGGAAAAGGAACTGAACGCGGATCAGGTTTCCGAGCAGATCAGAAATGCCGGCGGATCTATTGAACAGAAACTATATGCGGCGTTAGGGCGTGAATTCATTGCGGCTAAGGACATTGCCTACCAGCCCGGACAAATCGGGTACGAAGTAAAAGGAAATCCTGCCGGAAGTGTTGTTCCGCTATTGGTCAAAATCACACATCGTTAGTAATACGTTCATGTTAAATTTAGAGCGTTTGTAACTTCCCTTTGATATCATTTTACTATTTTTAAAAAAATTATGGATAGGGTATTAAGCGACGTCTGCCACAAATAAAACGATTCATTATCCGAACCCGATGAACAAATTCTACCAGCGGAATGATACTACCGGTTTTAAATGGCGATCAGCGGTCAGGCTGGTTGCTTTTGCCGTTTTCATTGCGCTGGGACTTCCTGAAACGAATGCACAGGATAAGATTGTTTTGAAAGACGGAAAAGAAATACAGGCAAAAATCCTGGCTACGGAAGAACCTTATATCAAATACAAAAGATCGGACAATCTTTCCGGGCCGGACTATTTTCTCTACAAATCCGAAGTACTGCGATTGGATTATGATAAGAATGCCGGGGCTGAACCGCAAAAGCTTTCGGCACAAACCGAAAATGCAATCAATAAAGAAATAGCGGAACTTGATTTGCAATTGCTGGAAAAGAAAGCAAAGGTTTACAAAAGAAAAAGTCTGATCCACTTCGCGATCGGGACCGGAGCCGTCGTAGGCGGAGTTGCCACATTGCTATCGGTGAACGGCAATTACAGGGATTACAAAAAACAGATCAGGACTACCAACCACGAATACATTGCCTGGTATAAATCCAATTACGATTCGGAACCTGATGTCTCGGACCTGGCATCGGTCAAAAGTTTCGGATCATTCGGTTCTCCCGGGATTTACATGGGCGCGGCTGCATTGGCAGGCGGCCTCGCTTTTGAATTACTCGGGATAAAAAATACAGCTATCACACGGAAAATCCGGAAAGAATTGGCGGAAAAAAGAAAACAACTGTCCTGGCAGCCGTTCTATCAGCATGCCGGCAGGACAGGCGGTATCCGGTTATCCCTCCGATTCTAAAAAGCCGGACGATTCAGATCAACGATATCAACATCATTCCTATTATCAATGAAAAGTTTGTTTACGTTCTGTCTTCTGGCATCCTGCTCCCTGGCACAAGCAGCGCTCCCGGCGGTAGGTATTGAAACGGATACACTTTATTTCAGGTCCAGGGAAAAACGGATCGTGGAAGTGAAAGAAGTATATCCCGACCAGCTCCGCTACATCAAGCCGGGCGAGGCGACTTTGCACACCGCGCCACTCAATGACATTGCAGAAGTGGTGTATGCCAATGGTGTAAAAGATATTTTCAATCCCTTTACAGCCACAGAAAAGCCCGATATCCGCTGGCTTAGCGAGGCGCAATACACCTACAAACCGGAAGTCCGGGTGAATGCCTGTGTACTGAACAGCGCAGAAAAGATACAGATCGAGGTCAATGGCGTCGTTTCCGCTGCCACACGCTCCTTCAAAACCCTCCCGCCCAAAGACAGCACCTGCGCAGGAGGAACGCCGGTATCGCAACAGGTAATCCTGCGGGAAGGCAAAAACGACATCCGCATCGTCGCTTCGAACGCATTTGGCGATGCCACTTCGGAAACGCTTTCGGTGCTGTTTGAAAGGGCCGGAAAAAGGGTGGCACTGGTGGTAGGCAACTCATCCTACCAAAGCGGGAGCCTGCTCCAGAACCCCGAAAATGATGCCAGGGCTATTACCGGCAAACTCACGGAACTAGGCTTCGATGTCATCGAAAGGATAGACGCCAGGCAGGGCGAACTGAGGGCCGCCGTGGCGCAATTCGGCAGCAGTGTCCAGAACCGCGACCTGGAAGTCGCGTTGTTCTACTATGCAGGCCATGGCATGCAGGTAGGCGGCAAAAATTACCTGCTCCCGGTCGACATTAACCCGCAATCCGAAATGGAGCTGAAAGTGCTGGCTGTCGCAGCGGACGAAATTCTTGATCAAATGGCGGCGGTCGACGATAAGTCCGAGCGCACCAATATCATGATCCTGGACGCCTGCCGGGACAACCCGCTGAGCCGCAGCTGGACGAGAAGTTCCGGCGGCAAGGGCCTCGCGAGCATGAGCGCTCCCCCGGGCAGCCTCATTACCTTCTCGACTACACCCGGCTCCACCGCACTCGACGGCGACGGCCGCAACAGCCCCTATACTTCCGAATTACTGAAAGCACTCGAGGTACCCGGCCTGCGCCTCGAAGAAATATTCAGGACCGTGCGTGTACGCGTCATGGAACTGACCAACCGCCAGCAGATCCCGATGGAAAACAGTCTGCTGACACGCGAAGTGATCCTCAACAAAACTGTCAGATAACAGAATGCCATACACAGGCGATGACGGCCTGATGCAGCAAACGTAATCGGATATGAAACGGCTAATTCTAATGCTGGCTTTACTTTCGCCGTTTGGGACCGTCCGGGGCCAGGAGATCAGCGAGTATTTCCAGATCAGGGCGGCGGAACGGGTGAAACAGGTCCTGAAAGACTTCGAATCTGCTTTTGGTGTACTCACAAACCCTTATGTGACCGACACGGACGAACGCGCGGATGCGGACAACCGTATGTGGGCGAGCGTGCGGCCCGACGCCCGTTTTGTCAATGACCTGATCCCCCAAAATAAAGGTTCGAAAGTGATTGACTTCACCGAATACCGCAAGATCGCGGCGGCGGCCTATCAACAAAGTGGCATTTCATTGCATTACGAATGGGAGCAGGCGGAATTGAAGCCCGTCAAGGGAGGCTATCTCGCACTGTTCTACGGAACAAAGTCTATTTACGGAAAATATCAGAACCAAAAACAGGTTCGTCAGGAAGGCCTCCCCTGCCGTGCGGGTGTCTTTGTGACGCTGAAAGACAACCAGGTTACGGAAGCCAAAATCGGCTTTATCGATATGGACCTTCGGGAAAAAGGCAAAAAGCTTATCTCCCTCACGTCCCGGAAGAATCCACTCGAATTTGTGACATTGCCCGAGGTAGTGGACCAGCTGGCATTGAAAGTATCCCGGCTGATACCGCAGAAAAGCACGGGGACATTATCCATTGAAGAACTGACTTTCGAGGGAAAGGGTGTTTCCAATGATTTTTCCAAGCAATTGACCGGCATGATGAAGTCGTCGCTAACCCGGCTGAATCAGGACATTGAGATCGATACCGGTGCAATCCGCGGCCAGGAGCATTACCTCACACTGAAAGGAAATTTCTCACATGCCGGCAATTTCCTGAGGATTAATGCCCTCTTGTCCGATAACCGCAACAACCCGGTAGGCACGGAGGTCCGGTCGGACATACTGCTGGCCAACATTGCCCACGGGCACATCGAGCCGGATGCACAATTATTGAAAGAAGCTGAGCGCATCCGGGACATCACCGGAGGGCCGGAGGGCAATAAGTCGGAGGAAATATTCCTGGAAGTGAGTACCGACAAAGGTTTTGGTCCCCAGACCTACCGGGAAGGCGACATGATGAAACTCAAAATTCGGGTCAGCAAAGCCTGTACCGTGCGCCTCCTCTACCGGGATGCAGCCGGAAACCTCCTCAGGCTGCGAAACAACGACTTTGCTGTACCCGCCGGGTCGGTCAACCAATGGATCGAAATCCCGGAGCGCTTCCAATGCGCACCACCTTTTGGACTGGAAACTTTGTTTGCCTATGCCACGACAGGCACATTTAAACCCATCGGAAAACTACGGCATTCCGACGGATATACTTTCATCTTGGATGATTTGAAAACAGTAATCGGGAACGCAATGGATTCGTCGGTTGCCAAATGCATTATTCCCATTACCACGCAGCCCAAACGGGTGCAATGAAAAAATTGAAATGGCTTGGAAAACACGCTGATGAACTCAAAGGACCCTTGTAAGTCCTATCGACAATCGGAATCGGGATTTTACCAGGAACTGCGCGACGGTGCGGAGGAGGCCTTTTCGTGCCTCTACCAGCAAACTTACCGCCAATGCATTCCATATGCTTTGGAAAGGGGCACAGCACACGACGATGCGCGGGACCTTTTGCAGGATTGCCTCGCGATATTTATCGAAAAAATCAGGGATGGCAGCTATGTGTATCAGGAAGGCGTGCAGATCACAACTTATTTCTATCGCATTTATATCAATCAATGGAAAAAAAGCCTGGAAAACAGGTCCCGGAAAAAGGAAGTCAGGCTGGAAATGAATCCAGGCACGGACGACGATAACTCCGAAAGTTTCGGCAGCATGACGACGCATTCGATAACCCGTGCAGTACTGACCGGCGAGGACGGAGATGAACAGATCATCGACATTCCGGACCAGATCCTGGAAGCCTACGACGACGACGAGCGGAGCTGGATATTTAAAAAGCTGCACAGGGCGTTTGGCCTGCTCGCCGAGGATTGCCGGAAAATGCTCCACTGGTTCTATGTAGAAGACCGGTCATTGCGGGAAATAGCGACGGAATTGGGCATGACCGAGAACTCCGCCACTGTAAAGCGCTTCAAGTGTGCCAAATATCTGAAAGATAAATTCCATTTAGGATGATAAGGAATGGAGGCAGATCCGTATAAACCATCATGATCGTCCAAAAGATAAACTAGCATGGAGCTTTCTGAATATACTTTTTTTGAAATTCACGAATACCTGAAAGGAAATGGTGACCCCGCCGCACGCGCAGGTTTCGAGCAACGTATGCAACAGGACCCCGAGCTGGCCCGGGAAGTGCGGCTTCAAAAACGGATCCAATCAGGACTGAGAGCGAACGAGTTTAAGAAAATGTTGGGAGAAATCCACGAGCAGTTGCATTCGGCTGGGGCCCTACCCGTATATCCGGAAAATAGCGACGGCACAACATCGGATCAACCACTTCAGATAAACTCTTCTAAAAAATTATGGCCCTATATGGCTGCCGCTGCGAGTGTAGTGCTCGCGATAGGCGTTGCCTGGCTGTTTTACTGGTCGCCGCGCCACCGGCCGCAAGTGGCGGTACAATCCGATCAGCAAACTCCCGCTGCTACCGATTCCGTTTCCGACGTACCATCGGCCGCCGGCCCTGCTACGAAAAAACAGGCGGCTCATCAGCCTTTGCCAAAGGCACAAACGTCGTCGCCTCTTTCGGCCGAAACACTTTTTGCCAGCTATTTCAGCAAACCGGAAGCATTGGAGAGCCCGTTTTCAAGGGAAAAATATGGCCTGAGTCCCGCGGCGGTAGCGCAATGGCGCTCCGACACGGCCGCCATGTCCCGGGGTATCCTGTTATTGGAAGAAAACCAAGCAGTCGCCGCATTGGAAGAACTCGGCAAACTGGAAAACAGCCGCTATCAGAACCTGAAATCCGGAGCGGCCTGGTATATTGCACTCGCTTTCCTTCGCCTGGACCAGCGGGAAAAGTGTCGGGAGCAGCTGAATGGAATTGCTGCGGACACGACAAGCGCTTATCGTGAAAAGGCCCAAAGGCTATCGGAGCAACTCGATTAATGAAACATACCCTTACACAACTTTTAGTATTGATACTTTTCGCTGCCGGCTGTCACATGGATATTCCAGGGAAGCCGGTAGCGGATTTTTCTTTTAATCCCACCGCCGGATGCCAGGCGCCATGCAGCGTTACGTTTACCAGCAGTTCCGAAAATGCCGCCAGCCTGCAATGGGATTTCAACGACGGAAGTCCCAAAGCAACGGGTGCCACGGTCACCCACGAGTTCAGGAATGGAAGAGATTACCACGTCAAACTGGTAGCGAAGAGCGACGATGGAGGCAGTCAAGGCATAACGAAGATCGTGAACATCACAACGGCTCCATCTGCTGTGCCGATTGCTGATTTCAGCTATACCATTACCAACGACAGTATTGCACCGGCCACCATTAGCTTCGAGAACCTGTCCAAGGATGCGAGCCGGTATGAATGGACCTTCGG
This sequence comes from uncultured Dyadobacter sp., assembly GCF_946482605.1. The sequence continues at coordinate 129,623 of NZ_CAMLSE010000002.1, forward strand.
AGACCCTGCATACACCACCAGCAACCCCAACACCAGCCAGGAGCAGAACCCGTCTCACACCTACACCAATGCGGGCCTGTACGACATAACCCTGATCGCCTACAACGGCGACAAGCCGTCGGTACCCGTCAAAAAATCGATCCGGGTGAAGATCTCGGTTACTTCCGCCAATGCGTTCAGCATCCCCGGGGACAATAACTTCCCTACCGACGTCGTCTCCGATGCCGGCGGGAATATTTACATATCGGGCACCTTCAAAGGATCCGCCAACTTCGGTAATGGCAACATCGTATCGTCCCGGAACGGCTCCACTGACTTTTTCGTAGCCAAATACAATGCCAACTGGCAATGCCTGTGGCTGTATACCGACGGCAGTACAGGTGAGGATCACGGCAATGACCTTACACTCGATAACGCCGGCAATATTTACCTGGCCGGATCGGTGTCCGGCGCGATAGCCGGAGGGGGCATCACGCCGCGCGGGGGCCTGGACGGCTTTGTGATCAAACTCAACACATTCACCGGCAAGCGACAATGGATCAGCACATTCGGAGGCCCGCTTGAAGATCAGGGACGTGCCCTGGCATTCCACCAGACCCCCGCGGGCCCGAGACTGTACCTGGGCGCGACGGTCGTCGGGGACGGTAAGACCAGCAATATCGAGTTCAATGAGACTAAATATATCGCCGCCGCAAAAGATTTCTGCTTCGCATACCTCAATCCCGTAAACGGTCAGATCACGAAATCGGTGCTTGTCACTAATCCAGGCGATCAGACGATAGAGGCGCTGACGGTAGATCAAAACGGCAATGTATATATGTCGGGAGCATCGGACATGGGAATTTCCTTCCCCTCGGTGAAGCCTGCCATCACCAGCCTGGGACGGATCGATGCGTACATTGCTAAATGGGCTCTGGGCACGGAACAATTTGAATGGGCTAAACAAATCGGTTCGACGCTCGATGATTTCGGATATGATCTCGCCATCGACCTGCAAAACAGCGTGTATGTGACCGGAATGTCCAAAGGATTCATCAGGGAGCTGAACGTGGGCTCGACCGGTGACGATAACGTCTACGTGGGCAAGTGGAATGCTACCGGGAGCGCCACAATGGGCAAAAACGGGTTCAATGATGGTGATCCTGACTATACCGGCGGTATTGTTTTTACGCCCCGGGGTACCATTCTTGTTTCTGGCTCTTACTCTAAAAAGGGACGTTTCCCCTTCACCAGCAATGCAATCGTTGAATCTTCCGGGGAAACAGACGTCCTGATCACCGAACTAGACCCCAACGAACTCAACCCGACCGGCAACTTTATGGTAACCGCCGGAGGGCCCGGTGAAGATAGAGCCGTTAAACTCTGCGCTACCCAGGACGGCTATGTGTACAGCGTGGGAAAATTCGTGGGCACTTCTACCTACAATGGTGTAGTTCTGCGGGGGAACGCTGCTGCTTCTGCAACCTACAATACCTACATTGTCCGATACAAATTATAGCATCAAAAAAGAGCAGATGAAACACCTGCTCTTTTGTTTCTGGATGTGAAGCCATTGCTTACACTTGACAATCACATAGACGATCAAGTCAGCGATTTGTTACAGGTACATATTTAATTGTCAGGGGTAATCTTCCTTTTACTTTCGCATCAACCCGTTCCGGAACTGGTAGCTGGCGCATTGGTACCAAGCGACGGCTTCGTCGGTCAGTTTCGCGGCCATTCCGGCCTCTCGGACGGAGCCATCCTTGAAATCCGGCCGGAATGTGCCGGCAATACGCTGTGGCTTCAACACCACCAGTGAATCGTGCCGGATGTATCCCAGGCTTTGATAGGTGCTGATGAAAGCTCTCTCCCGGCCCGGTTCGAGCTTAAAAATGTCGTAGCCGAAAAACTTGCTGCGGTAAGAAAAATGCAGCAGGCCGAGAATCGTCGGACCCAGGTCGATCTGGCTCATCAGCCTGGGCATCGTGCCGGGCTTGATTAACCCCGGAGCGTACACGAGTAAGGGTATTTTATACTTGTTGACCGGCAGGTCGGTTTTACCGGCACTCGATGCACAATGGTCGGCAACGATCACGAAAAGGGTGTTACTGAACCAGGGCTTGTTTTTGGCTTCCCTGATAAATCTGCCGATCGCGTAATCGGTGTATTTTACGGCCCCTTCCCTGCTGCTGTGCGAAGGGATATCGATCCGTCCCGCCGGGTAGGTGTATGGCCGGTGGTTGGAGGTGGTCATGATATGTGCAAATACAGGCTTCTTTTTGTCATACACTTTGTCAATTTCCCGTGTTGCCAGCGTAAACAGGTTTTCATCTGCCACACCCCAGATATTTTCGTAGTCGATATCCTTCCTGGTCAGCACCGTCCGGTCTACCACTTTGTAGTCATTATGGCCAAAAAAGTATCCCATATTGTCAAAATAGCCGTAGCCACCATAGATGAACCTGGTCTCATAACCTTTTTGCCTGAACACCGATCCCATTGAAAAAAGGCCTTCGTTATGCGGCCGACGCACAATGGACTGGCCGGGGGTGGGCGGCGCACAAAGCGACAATGCTTCAAGCCCGCGCACGGTGCGCGTGCCTGTCGCGTAGAGGTTCGTAAACAGCAGACTTTGTCCCGCCAGCGTATCCAGATTAGGTGTAATGTGTGCTTCATTGCCAAAAACCCCGAGGAAATCCGCACTCAGGCTCTCCACGCTGATCATTACCACATTCATATGGAGCTCTTTCCCGGCATTCACGATGTTCCGCTCAATACTGAATGGGTCCTGACTTACAAAACGGCTCTCCGGCGTTTTGATCAACTCCCGCATCTGTCCGAAAGCTGCGCGCTCAGGCAATTTCTTGTAAAACTGGTTGTAATCCAGCTCGTTATTGCGATAAGCTGCAAACAGCTCATACATGCCATTTCCAGCCAGCTCGTTGACATAAGTGTTTTCACTGAACTGCCTTATTTTATTATCAACCAGAAAAAATACAACCAGCAGCGAAGCCCCATAACCCAGCATGACCAGGGACCGCTTCCCGAACCGCATCGGATCGGTTGACAGCCGCACTTTCGTCATCAGCCGCATCAGCAGCCAGGTCAGCCAAGCCGTCAGCAACAGCAGTACACCCATGATCGCCTCTACCGGATACGACTGCCGGATGTTCCCGATTACTTCCTGCGTGTAAACCAGATAGTCGACGGCGATAAAGTTGAACCGGGAGTCGAACTCATCCCAAAAGATCCATTCGGAAACCGCATTCAGCAATAGCAGGAAAACCAGCAGGAACAACAGGGAAGCCAACATCCATCGGTGCGCCCTTTTGCCGGTGAACCTTGTCGGAACAAGCCAGCAGAAAAGCATCATCGGCAACATGAAATACAGGGCGTTGATCAGGTCGTAAAACAGCCCGATCCCCAGCATTCCCAACATGTTGGTTAATCTGAAATCGACATTAACACCGGATTTGATCATCAGTGCAAACCGGGTCAATGTCGAGATAGCGACCAACAACGCCGCCAGCATGAGCGGGGTGATCAGAAAGTTATTTTTCAAAAGGCCCTTTTTGCGGGCTGTGGGAACGAAACTGGTGGCAGTCAGCATTCAAAAATAGTTCTTGGAGGTGTCAGAAGGGTAATATCCCTGTTTTTCACCGGCAACCTATCGATCAATTCTGAATTCTTTTTGAATTTGTTATTAATAGGTGAGTGGATGAATTTTGAATGAGTGACCGGGTCGCCGGAGCGATGAGCCGCCGTGGAACGGGGACCGGGTCGCGCGGCGATGATTGACCAGGTCGCCGCCTTGGAATCAAAATGACCAAATGTGCCGGCTACCAGCAATGAATCGCGTAGCGATGTAATATCGGTAGCAAATTGCGATATGAAAACGACGCAAAATCCCGTCAGGGATGTCACAACAGCGCATCATAAGAGCGGTGGTTACATGCCCAATGGCATTTCGGGACCACCGCATTAACTGTGTAAACTCTTAATACTTTGGTTAGTTTCAGTCTGTATTTATTATATCTAATTATGAACCACCGCTCTTTCCGCGACGAGTCTAGTCCGGGCCCCATCGGAGCCGCCTACATGTGTGAACGTTACCAAACATCCGATTGTCAGGAGGCTCCGATGGAGCCGGGTGACAGGAACAGGATGTCTTTTCTAAAAACAGGGGGCTTCTCCGAAGCCGGTTTTTAAATCGATCATTACATTTCCAACGACTAATCGCCCCGGCGACCCGGCCCACGGCGGCTCACTCATTCAATAATTCACACATTCAGTCATTCAGTCATCCAATCATTCCCCGTTCCACGGCGGCTCATTCACACATTCACTCATTCACACATTCAGTCATTCAGTCATTCAGTCATTCCCCGTTCCACGGCGGCTCATTCACACATTCAGTCATTCAGTCATTCAAAATTTATAACCATACCCCACCCGCACTACCTGGGTTTCGTGGTAGTCGCGACTGGTGTAGTGGAAGCCGTCTCCGGTAACCTGCTTTCGGATCACCAGCGTGCCGAAGAGATCGGTCGCGTTGATGAAAACTTCCCCTTTGGGTAGTTGTCGTTTGGCGCCCGCGTCAACGGAGAAGCGGTAGCCGGTCCTGCCTTGCGGCACGATATCGGGTGCCTGATAGATGGCAGCGATCTGCAATTCGGCCTTTTTACCTTTCAGCAACGCGTTTACTTTGGCGCTCCCGGAGGTCAGCGTCTGCTTGCCGGCCCGGTAAACCGAACTGATCGGGTACAGGTTTTCTACGGCAAACGCATTGATGGTGTTTTTGTAAATGTTTCCGTTGACGTTCAATGCAAACCACGAAGCCAGGTCCTGCTGCCACACCAGCTCACCGCCCGCATTATAACTTTTACCCGCATTCTGGAAAATGTTGTAGATCAGGGTGCTCCCGGGAACAGTCGTGCCGATTCGTGTAATCGTGCCGTTGATCTGCTTGTGATACAGGGCCGCGTACAGCGAACCTTTGGTCCAGCTCGTTTTGTAGCCCGCCTCCCAAGAATTGGTGAACTGCGGTTTGAGCGCGGGATTACCGATTTTGATGATCTCGGCGTCGTCATATTTTGGAAAAATCCGGATATCAACCTCGTTGGGCCGGTCGACGCGCCGGTTATAGAACAAGGAGACCTTGTTACGGTCGTCCAGCTTGTACGCAAAACGCACATTGGGGAACGGCTGGGCATACCGGTAGCCATCGCTGTGGTAGGTCGGATGCGTGGGGTTAACGGTATAACGGAGATCAATGTACTCCACCCGCAGTCCGGCTTCGATTTCGAAATTCCTGTCTTCAAAAACATAGTTGCCGTACACCGCCGGAATGGTCTCCTTGTAGTCGGCCCACCCGCCAGCCAGGCTGTCGATAGGTGAATTCAGGCCAGGGAAAAACTGCATGTTGGTCGGGATAATGCGTCTTCTCAATTTCAGCCCGCCCTCGAACCGCCCGTACCGGAGCGGCCGGATGTAGTCTGCATTCAGATCGAAAACATTTTCATCAGACAGAAGCTTGAACGCGTCCTTTCCCGTGAAATCGGGCATGATGTTGGTAAAAAAATACTGCTCGTTCTCCCGGTGAAAAGTATAGTTTAATGCTACATTCAGCAAATGTCCCGGCTGCGCATATTTGTGCTGGTAGGCGGCACTTGCGGTGACAGTCGTCTTTAATTCGTCTTCCAGGAATTGCCACAACCGGCTTCTTTTCGTCAGGTTCGCATTGAAAAACGGCTCATCACCCCGGTCAAGGATTTTCTCACTGCTGAACAACGCCGAAACCGAGAATGCATTACGGTCATTAAAATTCCAGTCGGCACCCGATTTTGCAGTGATCACGTTGGTACTGCGGTTTCGTTTGGTCTGCTGGCGCACTGTATCGCCGCTGTCGTAATAGCGGTCTACAAACTCATTCTTATTGAGCGTAGGCGTATGCAGGTAGTCTCCCTGAAAAAAGACATTGACCTTCTTCTTTTTGTAATTCAGTGCCAAAGAAGGATTGATTTTGAGCGTATTGCGGTACTGCGGCCTGATATCGGGCAGATTCTCCTTCCTTACCCACAATGCGCCCAATCCGGCCGCCATCCCGATTTTTCCGTTGAAACCCTCCTGTTTGTTCTTTTTATAAATGATGTTGATAATACCTGCATTGCCATTGGCATCGTACCGGGCCGAGGGGTTGTTGATGATTTCGATCTTTTCGATAGCGGAAGTGGGAATGTTGTCAAGGCTGGTCTGACTGCCGAAACCCGTCAGGGCTGTCTGCCGTCCGTCGACAAGGATCGCTACTTTGTCGCTTCCCCGGAGGAGCACCTTTCCGTCCTCCCCGGCAGTGATGCCCGGCAGGTTTTTCAGCGCCTGTAACACCGAGCCTCCACTCTGGCTGATATTCCGGCTGAGGCTGAATGTCTTCCTATCCAATTTGCCGTCGACACCGTCCGCCTGCCCGTCGGTGACGGTAACCTCCTGCAAGATCTGTGTCTCCTCCCGCATTCCGATTGTTCCCAGGTCCAGAAACGGGCTCAGCGTTCCCACAGTAACGATTTTCTGAACCCGCCTGTACCCCAGCGAAACGCATTCGATCCTGTAATTTCCGGTCGCGACGTCGGGCAGGCTGAACCTCCCCTGCTCATTGGTGACTGTACCTGTTACAAACGCACTGTCCTTTTCTGTCTTTAATACCACATTCACAAACGGGAGCGGCTCCCCGTTCTCCGCCGATTTAACCTGCCCGGAGAGCGTTGACTTGCCCACCTGCGCCCATATCTGAGCATATGCAAGCAGGCAGCACAGCAACACCAGCATTCTTTTCAAGACCATTCAGAATAGCGTTTTGATTATCTGAAGGCAAATTTGAAAAGCGATTTGGAAGAAATTTGGAATTCAGAAAAGGACGGAAAAATGGTGTAAATGGTCGCTGAATGCGTAACGGATCTGCCAGCCATAGCGGTCGCATATCTCACGGGCGATCGCGAGCCCCAGCCCGCTGCCTGCGTGCTGCTCGGATGCCTGGGCAAAGCGCCTGAACAGGTTTTCCTGCTGTAATGGCGCATCTCCCGAGTTGGATACCACCAATGTTCCATCCCCAGCCCTTATCGATAGCTCGCCGCCCGAGGGTGTGTACCGCACCGCGTTGACCAGCAGGTTGGTCAGCAGTATCTCAACCAGCACCGGATTGGCGACCACCGATACCGGACCGATATTTTCGGTATATCGGAGTGCATTGTTGTCGAAACGATCGGCAAACTGGGAAACCAGCTCGCTCAGTACTTCATTTAACGGAAGGTTTTCTATTTCTTCAAACTGTGCGTGCTCGATTTTGGCCAGCAGGAGCAGGTTTTTATTGATCCTCGAAACCCGGTTGATTGCCTGGTACATTTCCTCTACGATCCGCATTTGCCCGGCGTCGAGGGAACGGCTCTGCAACAGCATGTCGAGTTTGGATTTTACGATGGCCAATGGCGTCTGCAATTCGTGGGAGGCATTCTCGGTAAATTCCTTTTGCTGTCGGTAGGATGCCAGGCTTCCCTCCATCAACCCTTGCAGGCTGCCGTTCAGATCGGTAAATTCGGTCACGTCCGAAACGGGCAGCGGCACCGGCTTACCGCTTTCCAGCCGGAATGCGCGCAGGCCAGCCAGGGTCTCGTAAAACGGCTTCCAGATCCGCAGCGCCGTTTTGCGGTTCAGATAAATGAACCCGGCCAGCAACAGCATGATAAAAAAAATCGTCGCCGCGGCAATGGCCAGGATCGTTTCATCGATTTCCTCCATGTTGGTTTCGATGAGCACTCTGAACAGCTTGTCGTTGACGCGGATGTCGGTCAACAGGCAACGGAATTGCTCGCGGTCGTTCATGAAAGTGTCGAAGCGAATGACGGTATAAAGGCTATCGGGATGCGGACCGGCCGCTTCTTCAAACGAGAAGCCGGGCTGTACATTATCCAGCACGCCGATCATGTTTTCGATGGCGGAATCCGGTAGGTTCAGATGCGTCAGCCGTTTTTCGAGCTTTTCACGGATCGCGTAATGGTGCTTGTCCAGCTCGTTTTCCCAGATCCAGTCCACAATCAGGAAGTAGACGGGAATGCTGATGACGAGCACCACCAGGGCATACACCACCAGCGGCCGCAAACTCTGATCCAGCAGTTTCTTCATCCTTCCCATTTGTAGCCTGTTCCGTAGATGGTTTTGAGATAATTGCCGTACCCGGCCTCATTCAGCTTCTTTTTGAGGTTTTTGACATGGGCATATACAAAATCGTGGTTATCGAACATGTCCGCGATGTCGCCCGACAAATGTTCCGCCAATGCGCTTTTAGCAATCACCCTGTTTTTATTACCCATAAAAAACAAAAGCAGATCGAGCTCTTTCTTCGTCAGCACCACCACTGCCTGGTTGACGCTCACCGTTTTACTGAGCAAATCCACTTTCAACTCATTCTGAATGATACTATTATGATTCCCGAAGCTTCTTCTCCGGATCACCGAGTAGATCCGGGCCGCAAGCTCCGGCAGGTGAAAAGGTTTGGCAAGGTAATCGTCGGCTCCCGCGTGCAGGCCGCGTATCTTGTGCTCATAATCGTCCTTGGCCGAAATAATGATCACCCCATCCTGCTGTCCCTGCGCTTTAAGGGCTTCCAGAATGTCCAGGCCGTTTCCGCCCGGCAGCATCAGATCGAGGAGAATGCAGTCGTAGCGGTACAGATCCACTTTCTCGCGTGCCTGTGTCCATGTGGCCGCGTACTCGCACAGGTAGTCCTGCGCAGACAGGTAAGCACCAATGCCCGACGCCAGCTCGGGCTCGTCTTCGATGATGAGAATCTTCATTCGGACAATTTACCGCTACAATTTGGAATTCTTTTTGAATACCATACCCAAAATCTGCATGGATCTCCGCAAAAAAAACTAAAATTAAATGTGCATTGTCCCCATCGCCGGTATCCGGTCGTCATAGGGCCAAACCAAACCATTGATAGCGCATGAAAGAATTCGCATTGATCTTCAGACTTAATAACCAGCAGGACGTCAGACCTACGCCAGAGCAAATGCAGGAACGCATGAGCTGGCTCGCCGGCATCGCCGCACAGAACAAGCTGGCCGACAAGGGCAACACCCTCTCGACGGAAAGTGCCAGAACGGTGTACCCGAACTCGGTGGTGACCGACGGCCCCTATACCGAGATCAAGGAATTCATTTCCGGCTACGTGATCGTCAGAACCGAGACGATCGAGGAGGCTGTTGAAATGGCCAAAGCCAATCCGATATTCCAAATCGGTGGTAATGTGGAAGTAAGGGAGGTATTACAGCGAAAATAATCCCTCACCCATGAGTCTGAACATACGCCCTGAAACGTTGATCCCTCGTTTGTTCAGGCTCGAATATGCCAGGATGACGGCTGTCTTATGCCGTCATTTTGGTTTAAAACACATTGAAACGGCCGAAGACCTTGTGAGCGAGACGTTTCTGAAAGCCACCGAGCTGTGGCCGCAGCAGGGAATTCCCGAAAATCCTGTGGCATGGCTGTACACCGTCGCTAAAAACAAGGCCAAAGATCATCTCAAACATACGAATCTGTTCGACCGGCGAGTAAAACCGACGCTGGAAGCCGGTTCGTCGTCGTTGGAAAATGGCTTCGATTTTTCGGAACAGACCATTGCCGACAGTCAGCTTGCCATGATCTTCGCAGTCTGTAACCCGGCTAACACACCGGAATCTCAGATCTGCCTGGCCTTGCAGATCCTGTGCGGATTCAGCGTCGAAGAAATAGCAGACGCGTTCCTGACCCGGCGCGAAACCATTAAAAAGCGCCTCTTACGGGCGCGTGGTACGCTCCGGAAAGACGGCTTTCAGATACAGCCGTTGCAGGAGACAACCATCCGAAAGCGGCTGGACATTGTTTTGCGTACACTTTACCTGCTCTTCAACGAAGGTTATTTTTCCAGGTCCAATAGTCGTCAGATACGCACCGACCTGTGTTCGGAGGCCATGCGGCTGTGTTTACTGGTGGTTCAAAGTCCGCTCACCCAATGCCGGGAAGCCGAAGCATTACTGGCTTTGATGTGCTACCAAAGTTCACGCCTCGGAGCGCGCACAGCCGAAGGGGGCGATCCGGTGCTGTATGAAGACCAGGACGACACTTTGTGGGACCGGGAGCTGATCGGTCGCGGTAACCAATACCTCGTATCCGCATGTTCGGGTGAGACGGTGTCCCGATACCACCTCGAGGCCGGCATCGCCTACTGGCATACGGCCCCCGGCCAGCCCGACAAATGGCGCCACATCCTGCATCTTTACAACCAACTGATCCTGATCGAATATGCTCCGATGGCCGCATTGAACCGCACGTTTGCTTTTGCGCAGGTGCATGGTGCGGAGGCCGGGCTCGCCGAGGCGCGTAAGCTGAACCTCACCGAAAACACCCAGTATCATTCGCTGCTGGGATATTTGCTTGCGGGACATCAGCCGGACGAGGCCATTTCGCATTACCAGCATGCCATCGAACTCAGCAAATCCGAGTCGGAAAAGCGTACGCTGGATGCTGCGATCAGCCGGATCAAAGAAAAACAGCAGACCCGATAGCCTCGTTATGCCTTATTTCAAACGGGCTGCTGTTCGAGGATACCGTCGATCACCTCGTCCAGCGCCTCATTGAGCGCCTTGGGCGATTCCAGCATCGGGTAATGACAGGTGCCTTGTATTTCAATGAGCGAATAACCATTGACCGCATGCGTCTGCAGCGCATCCGCATTCGTGGGCATGTAATGCACGTTCACCAGGTTCATTTTCACTTTCAGCAGCGGCATGCATTCCTTTTCAATACGGTCCATTACAAAAAACTGCGGTAAAGTTTGCTGTCCCATCGGCTGGTAAGATTCGCGGTAGGCATGCACGACCTTGTCCGTGATCCATTGCGGCGTGCCGGCGGTGAGCAGGACCATTCTGGCATACTGCTCATTCGTGCCTGCATAGTCCTTTTTTGCACTTTCCAGGATCTCATCGACCTGGCTATGGTACATTTCGGGGAGCGGCGTGGCGAGGTTTTTGAAATTGTCGACCGCTATAAAACCGGTGATCGGGCCGGGGTAACGTGCCGCCGCCATCAGGCTCAGGTTACCACCCAGTGAATGGCCGACCAGGATTACGTCTTTCAGTTCCAGGTGCCGGATGAGGTTGACGATGTCCCCGGCCATGGAATCCAGCGTCCATGCCGTCCTGTTTCTGCCCGAAGCCCCATGCCCGGCCAGGTCCATGGTGACGACGGTATATTTTTCCTTGAAGAATGCCACCTGCTCTTTCCAGTAAGTCTGGTCGATGAATGAGCCGTGGACAAAAAGCAGGGTGATCGGGCCGCTGCCGTAAACATTGTAACTAATTTCGAGATCATGGCTGATGAACGTTTTCATAGGGTTGCCGGTTGTTGTGAAACATTGATTTCCACAAAGAAATCGCGCCATTGTGACAACCTAATGTCAGTAACCTGATGAAATTGCAAAAAAACACTTCAAAAGATAAAGTTGCTTCCATTCCTCCATCCAGCCTGGATTTTCTGGTTCAACTGAAAGCCAACAATGACCGCGACTGGTTCAATGCCCGCAAAGACCGCTATCAGGAAGAACTCAAAGCCATCGAGGATTTCGCAGACGGGCTGCTCGCAGAGATGAGCACACACGACGAACTCGAAACACGTACGGGTAAAGAGAGCCTGCACCGCATTTACCGCGACACCCGCTTTTCGGCCAATAAAACCCCTTACAAGACCAATTGGAGCGGTGCGTTCCGGCGTGCAACCAGGTTCAGGAGAGGTGGTTACTATTTTCATATCGAACCGGGCAACAGTTTTGTGGCCGGCGGCTTTTTCGGACCCAATGCCCAGGACCTGAAAAAGGTTCGCGACGAAATTGCATTCGATCCGGAACCATTGCGCCGCATTATCGGTGATCCGGCATTTGTATCCACTTTCGGCGCATTGCAAGGCGATCAGCTCAAAACAGCCCCAAAAGGCTTCGATCCGCAGCATGAAGCCGTCGACCTCCTCCGTTTCAAGCAATTTCTGCTCGTCCGGCATTTTTCGGATCAGGAAGTGCTGAGTCCTGGTTTTGCAAAAAAGGCCAGTGAGACTTACCAGCATATGCGTCCGTTTTTCGACTACATGAGCGAGGTGCTCACGATCGATGGAAACGGAGAGTGAACAGCGCGCTACCGCTGTATCCCGTTCCCTATAATATTTTCATGAAGGCGACCAACGCCTTTTTCTCCGAATCGGCCAGATCCAGCTTGTCAAAGGGCAGGGTCTGGTTTTCGAGCTTAAAACCCAGGCCATTCCCTCCTCCCCTGTCATAAAAGTCTACGACTTCTTCCAGCGTTTGGAATACTCCGTTATGCATGTATGGAGCGGTTTTTGACACATTACGCACCGTCGGCGTCTTGAATGCAAAGCGGTGCGGTTCGCGTTTGGTCAGAATGAATTTACCTACATCCGGGTCTACGATCTTGCCTTCGGCAGTGGCGGGAGTGCCCAGTACCTCGCTTTCCGTCTCCTGGTAAGCGGGTGGCACGGTGCCGTTAAACAGCGGGAAGAAATGGCAGGTCGCGCATTTCGCTTTACCCATAAAAAGATTAAAACCAGATTGCTCCTCGGCGGTCAGCGTCACCTTGCCGTCCCGGAAATACTGGTCCATGGGCGAATCGAGTGACGAGAGCGAACGGATGTATGAAGCAATGGCGTTTTTCAGTGTTGTTTCTGTCAATCCGTCGTGATAGGCTTCGTTGAAAAGCTGCTTGTAGTCTGGTTGTTTCTGCAATGCGGCTACGGCGTCCGGCAAAGAGCCGTGCATTTCCTCGGGGTTACGGATCACATCACTGGCCTGGTCTTCGAGGAATGATACCCGGGAATCGGCAAACTGGGCTGCCTGAAACGAGGCATTCAGCAGCGTAGGCGCATTGCGGCTGATGCGTGCGCCTCCAAAGCCCAATGCAAAGCTCTTGGATTCTCCGTCCGTAAATGCCTTGTCGGGCTGGTGGCAGGTTGCACAGGTCCTGCCTGAATTGTTGGATAATACAGGATTGAAAAACAGCATCTTACCGAGTGCAACGCGCTGGTCGGTCATGGCCTGTTCTTCAAAATTGATAAAATAGCTTTCATTGAACAAGTCACGGTCGGTGATCGTGCGTGCGGAAGCCGATAGCAGCCTCTTTTCAGTAAAAACCGGAATTCCCAATGCGATTTGCGCGTCGAGTAACCTGCTGCTCAACGGGTTCGCATGATTTTTGATAAATTCCAGACGGTTAAAACCATCGAACCCCGGCGCTTTGCCCAGGTAGGCAATGGCGGATTGAAAAGCATTGTCCAGTTGAACAGCCATTTCGGCGTGCTCCCCGCCAAGCGGATAGTTTGCCAGCTGCTCACGCATGCTGGCGAGCGAAGCGGCTACCTCCGGCAAGGAGTGGAAGGCTACCGGCGAGTCGAAACCTGTGATTCCGAGGGTAATGAGCCTGAACACTTCCAGCCTCATCGCGTCAAACACGTGGCTGTCCGTGAGTTCATTGCTTTCCGATATCTTCCGCAGGCGGTTCACATTGGCCCGGATAACCGTGGCGGTATGCAGTGCTTCGGGATAGCCGGCCTCCTCGATACTGGGGAAAATCATTTCTTCCAGCACCTGGAAACCCTGCGGCTCGTTCACCCGCAGGTCGTCGTCCACCTCCGGGATGTTCGGACCGTTCAACGCTTTGGTCGTTTCGGGGCTGTAATAGGCAGACAGGAATTCCACGCGCTTGTACGCGAGGCGTGCCTGCCTGAAAGACGCCTGAATCCGGGAAGCAGGGCGGTGTTGCCGGATATCCGCCTGCAAATGGCTCACGGCGCTGTCCAGTGCGGTGATGTTCTGCATAAACTTCTTTCTCACCTGGCCCGCAGGCGCAGGTCCGGGGCTCGTCACCCACCAGATCAGACAAACGATCAGGGGAATCGAGATCACCAGAAACAGTAAAAAAAGGAGCCGCCGGTGGCGGTAAATAAATGATTCGGGGTTGCGCGCGAATTTCAGCATGAACTCAGGGCGGGTATGTATTGTAAATGCAAAAAACTCCTGACCCGAAAATTCCGGCCAGGAGTCTGAAAACTATTTAATTAACGAGGCAGACCTTCAATCAAAATGAGCTGGCTGGCCTGGTTCTCCGATTTCCGGACCGAACCACCGTCTACGCCTTTGTATTTGTCACCGCGCCACGTGTGCGCCTGAATGCCGAGCATGAACGTATTCGGACGACCCGTCACATCGGATACGTCGATCATACCGCTGCTTTCCCAGGAACCGAACTTGGAAGTGCCGCCCACGTTGTATTTGGCAGCATCGGCCTCGGTACGGCGGTGGTCGATTTCCAGTACCGGCGTAACTTGTTTCGTGTTCAGGTTGTACTGGTACACATAACCGTCGTGCATTTCGTCACCGTAACCGTTCGGGTCTTCCTGGATATAGATGTAGTCGAAGGTAACACAAACGTTGTCGGGGTTCTGGAACGTTTTGGCGACTCCGGTGCGGTCGTCACCGTCGAGCAACACTTCCAGTTTGCCTTTGGCGGGATCGTTGGCATCGAGAACGACACGGTACACACGTCCGTATTTGGAACGGGAGTAATCTGCATTGACACCGGAATTATCCTGGCCTGTTACCGCAAAAATCACTTCCCGTCCATTGGCGCCACCGCCTTTGCGATAGTCGACATCTTCTACGCGGCCGAATTTAATGGCTTTCAAATCGTTCACCTTCGCATTGATCTGAGCGCCGGTCAGCGTTTTGTGGTTATCTATTTTCACAAACTCGACATCATAAACCGAGCCGGGCTTCATATCCATTTCGCGCTGGTTGTTGTCTGCACGTTTCAGCATATAAAGCGTCCCATTGTCGAGATCGCCCACTGTATTAGACATATACATGGCCAGCTGACCGCCATTTGCATCCGAATCGTCGTCACCGATAACGATGACTGTTTTGCCGGCATAAGCCGTTTTAGGCAGCGGGACGGCGTTTTCGGCACTCCATCTGCCCAAGCCGGCCACCTCGCGGGAGATATTTGCCTGGCTCACGTCGGAATCCACATTCAATGCGTGGGTGCGCGACTCCTGACCGCTTTCGCCCGATGTCAGGAACACAGGCCCGAAGCCATGCTCCAACGGCGTTGCGAGTGTAGCCGAGCACAAGCGCCAGGTACCACCGTCCGAATTCAGGACATATTCACCTTTGACGGGTTTGAACGCTTTGTCGAGCGTAATGCGGGACACGGCGAAATTATCCTCGTTGTTGACGAGAATGGTGTAGTTGCCATCCGGATTCTGAAAAAGGCCGGCGCCATCGGCGGAGCCTCCGAAAACGTAATTAGGCGACTGTTCGAGCTGGTCGTCGCTGCTGAGCAGCGAGTAAAGTTTTACATTGGTACCCGCAACACGTCCGTTGGTAGCGCCTGGCAGCAATTTGGCCAGTACGGGTGTCACAGAGCGGTTTTGAAGGGTAATATCCGGGCTATCGGGTGCCCGGTGGTCCTGGCAGGCGCCCAGCACGAGCAAGCTTGCCAAAGCAGATGAAGAAAGTAAAGGTTTCACGGTGAACATAAACTGATGAATTAAGTGATACAGCGGCACAAAGTACACCGTTTCGCCCCTCTCGGAGTTTATGCATTTATTATCAGTTTGTTAAGATCACGTTACCCGGTAAAACGCATGTAACCCTTGTTAAAACATTTTTGCTTTGCGAGCATCGTGCTTCTATCTTTGCCGGCTTACCAACAATCCTATGCCGACGCTTCAAAAAACGCTTGTAACAACGCTCATCGCCGGAGCGCTCCTCACTCCTTTCGTATCCCGGGCACAAAACAAACCGAGGAAACTGCCATACGTCCAGGAAGCCTGGACGAAAGATTATCGTCCCTTCCGCATTGCGGGAAACCTGTACTATGTAGGTACTTACGACCTGGCCTGCTATCTGATCGCGACTCCGCGGGGCCACATTCTGATCAACACAGGGCTGGAAGAATCGGTACCGCTCATTCGCAAGCATATCGAGGCACTGGGTTTCAAATTTGCCGATATTAAAATACTCCTGGCCACCCATGCGCATTATGACCACGTGGCAGGGATGGCGGCCATTAAACAGGCTACCGGTGCCAAAATGATGATCCAGGAAAAAGACGCGAAGGTCCTGGCCGACGGCGGGGCTTCCGATTACGCATTGGGCGAACACGGCAGCACTTTCGAGCCGGTACAGGCCGATCAGTTGCTGAAAAACGGGGAAGTCGTGAAACTGGGCACCATGCAGGTAAAACTCCTGCACCACCCGGGCCATACACCCGGTGCGAGCAGCTTTGCATTTACGGTGAAGGACGAAAAACGTGCGTACAAAGTACTGATCGCCAATATGCCCAGCATCCTGGATGAAACTAACCTGTCGGGTATGCCCGGCTATCCGGAAGTGGGCAAAGACTATGCGAAGACATTGGCCAGCATGAAAAACGAACAGTTCGACATCTGGCTCTCCTCGCACGCAAGCCAGTTTTCCCTGCACGAAAAACACAAACCGGGAGATGCTTACCGCCCGGAGGCGTTTTTTGACAAAGCCGGGTATGACGAATCGGTTGCCGGGCTGAAAAAGAGCTACGACGAGAAGATCAAGCGGAAATAAGACAGCGTTACGAACCTAAAATCAGGCCGGAGAGAGTGAACTGACATTCTCTCCGGGCAGAAAAACGTAAAAAGTGGTACCATTGCCCTCCTGACTTTCAAACCAGATTTCACCGCCGTGCGCGTCGATGATCTGTTTGGAGATATACAATCCCAATCCAAATGCTTGTTCTCCCGCTGTTCCCGGCCGTTTCGAAGCCGTGAACGGATCGAAAATCTTGGAACCGGCATCGTCGGGAATGCCCAATCCGTGATCCTGAACCGACAAGGTTACGCCACGATCCGAGGGAGCCACGCCCAGACGGATCGTAGCTCCCTCGGGACTAAACTTGATCGCATTGACGATCAGATTATTGAGCACCCTCAAAAGTTTGTCCGGATCCGCTTTGATCGTCATCTGCGACAGGTCATCCAGCACCAGCCGCTGATTCTTTTCACCGGCCCTGAATGCGAGCAGTGTGACCGCATGGTTCAGGAACACCGGCAAATCCACATCGCTTTTTTCCAACTCCGCTTCTTTGAAATCAAAATCGGTTTGAAGCAGGTCGCTGATCATCCGCAGACAGCTGTTGCTCGATTCATGGATCAGTTCCACAAATTGCCTGGCCTCTTCGGCCGTAACATCCTCGTCCTGCAACAATGAGCATAATGCATTGATCCCGCCGATGGGATTGCGCAGGTCGTGTGCAACCATTTTGATCAGCCGGGCGTAGTTCTGATTCGTCTTTTCAAGTGCGTCCATGGTCGATTCCAGCTGTCGGAACTGCATGGTGAGTACCTGGTTGGTCTTTTTGCTGAGTTTCCAGTTTCTCCACAGGAAAACAATGCTGAGAAGCGTTAAAAAGCAAACCGCAATGGCGAGGGTCAGCATCCTGGAATTATACCTGGACGCCACCTGTGCCGAAATCAGCTGCTGATCTTTCACCGCGTATTCAATGTAGTCGATCGCCGACGCCCGATCGATCTCGGCCTGTTCGTCGTACAGTTTGAGCAGCTTCCGGCTATATATAAACGCATTCGCGTCTTCTCCCTTGCCCGAGTAGTGATCGTAGAGTTTTCGGCAGATGTCGCGGGCGTACATGCGATAGTTTTTCTCCTCCGCCAATTCCAGCGCTTGCGTGTAGAACGCCACGCCCTTTTCCTGGTCTTTACCCACGTAGTACTCTCCCAGGTCCAGGAGCAGGTCCATGCTGAGATAGAACAATTTCATCTGCAGCGCTCGGTCCAGGGTGGTTTGCAGCAATGTCAGGCCTTTTTCCTCCTCCCGGCCGGCCAGCAGGTCCTGCGCCCGGAGCTGGTCCAGGGCCAGTTCCATTCTCACGTCCCGGTAGCGGGTTGCGATGTTGAAAGCCTTGCGGATAGAAGCTGCCTTGCGGGAAGCTGTGAATTGCTGCGGGTACAGCAACAGATAGTTGTAAATCACCAGCGCGGTAATGGAATCATGTGCTATCCGGTTACCCAGGATGAGGGCCCGGTCGAAGTTGACCAGTGCCTTGTCGTTCCGTCCGCTGACGCTGTACACCATCGCGATGTTCATGAGCGTCTGCACGATGTTCGATGAGTCGCCCAGCGCTACGTACTGATTGTAGGCATCGTTATAGTAGCGCAGCGCAAGCTGCATGTTTCCTTTGATATCGAACACGACACCGAGGTTATTCGTCGCGTCGGCCAGGCCCTGGGGGTAGTCGCGACGAAATGCGATCTCGCGGGCGATCAATGCATAGTAGAGCGTACTGTCGGCGTCCTGCTCGTAGAAAAGCAATGAAATGCGGTTGACTACATCCACATAGCGCGTGCTGTCGGAAATGGAAGTCAGGCTTGCCTGCAGACCACGGATTTTATTGACTTGTCCTGAAACCGGCCACTGTAATGATGCCAATAAAACCACACAAACTAACAGGGCCTTCATGGAACCGGAATTTTATCATATTACTATGAGCGACATGCTCTCGAATATTACAAACTTTCGATTCAAATGCAAGAAAAATTCATGAGCGCCCCGGAGTCTGTGCACCGAACGGGGCGGGCCGGAGTTTCCGGCCGCCCGTAGTTGCGGTGTCTATCGTCGGTTTTAGTTATTCGGGTTGTGGGCACAGCGGGGGCTGTGCGGGGACTTGTGTGGGCTGCCTGCGGCAGCTTGGGAGTCCTTGCGGGGCTGCCTGCTAGAGCCCGGACTTCCCAGCCGCCTTGCGGCAGCCATGGAGCCGTTGCTGGTACTGCGGGGCTGTCATGGGGGTACTGCGGGCGGCCCCAGGGTTGAAACCCTGGGTTAATAGCCGGGGTTTTGTTTGAGCTGCGGCGATGAGTTCAGCACGGTCTGCCCGATCGGGAAGATCTCCGTGTGGTTATCCGCGTCAGCCGTTTTGTCCCACCAGGTGCCATTAGTGAAGACGCCCCAGCGGATCATATCGGTCCTTCTGCGGCCTTCCACCAGGAATTCGCGGCCCCATTCGTCGATCATTTCCTGGTCTGTAAGCTGGCTGCCGTCTGCTTTGTAAAGACTGGCAGAGCCCGCCGGGTAGTTTCGCTTGCGAACCGCATTCAGCAAAGTCGCTGCCGAGGCCTTATCGCCCGCCCGGTACTTGCATTCCGCCAGCGAATAGTAGATCTCCGCAAAACGGATCTCGGCATAAGCAGAGGAAATCTTGTTCTGGTCGTCGCTCGGATAGAACGGATATTTGACTGGAAAAATACCCGAGTTGTTGTCCGCATTATTCATGTTCGACGTCTTGTCGGCAATCGGCGTTCCCGGTTTTGCGTCCAAGAATTTGCCCACCTGATCACGGAAATACAATGGATACGGCCCCTTGAAACCACGCACCGTGTCGGCCTTACCCGCCGCATTGGTGTAAGTAAGGTAGCCTTGCAGGAACATTCCTTCCCGCTTGCTGTTACCCAGGTTTTTATAGGTTTTCAGGCGCAGATCGTCCGGGTATTTTTTGAATTTAATGAAAGGTTTACCCAATGCGAACGGATATTCCCTGCCATCGACATCCAGACCCGGCTGCATGGCATACTTGGGGTTTGCAGTCCCAAAATCAGTGAATCCGAAATAGTTAGTAGCGAGATTGGGCAACATCCAGAAATACATTCCGCCGTCATACTGCCAGTGAGTAAGTCCGAAACTCCCCGGAAAACCGAAAACCGTTTCTTTCGATCTCGAATTGTTATAGTCAAATGGGGCATCCCAGCGCGATTCGAGGGCGTAAGCACCATATTTGCCGTCGATCATCTCCTGACAAAGCGTTGCGCAATCGGCAAAGCGGTCGGTGCCGGTGTAGACCTTTGCATTGAGGTAAAGCCGCACGAGCAATGAAACCGCCCCACCCTGCGTCCAGCGGCCTACCGCATTGTCGCCCAGGCTCTGAACGGTCGGCAACTTCGGCAGCGACTCTTTCAGCTCCTGCTCAATGAATGCGAACGCCTCCTGGGGCGTTGCCTGCGCGCCACCGGTTGTCTCGCCCTTTACTTTGGTAACAATCACAATGTTACGGTAAAAGTCGAGCAGGCGGATGTTCAGCCAGGCACGCAATGTCCGGAGTTCGGCGATCATACCGTCGAGTTCGGCCTGCGTCATCTCGAATTTCGAAGGGTCCTTAATGCCCTGCAAATCTTCCAGGGAGTTGGTCGCCAGCGTTACGCCGCCGTAAAGCGCATTCCAGGGATCGGCCGTGAAGCCGTCGTTGGGTGTCCAGGTGTGGTAATGCACGCGCTGGAACTGGCCGCCATCGAACCAGTCGCCCTGGCGGTTGGGTGTCATGATCTCGTCGGAACTGTTTTCCTGCAACATGAACGTGCTTCCTCCCTGGATGCTCCAATAGCTGTGCTCGAATGCACGCAGGAAATCGCGGGTCACGTCCTCGCGGGTTTGCAGGAAGTTTTCGGAGCTGATGCGATCGTAAAGTTCCTCGTCGAGGTTAGTGCAGCCCGCCGTGGCCATCAGCAGCATTCCGGCTCCGAGGCGCCCTATGTTTTTAAATATGTAATTGCTTTTCATCGGTATTTCAAATATTAGAAGGTAAGCTGGACACCGATTAGCAACTGTGTGGTCGATGGGTAGTAATCGAGCGTGCCATTGTTGTCGCCGTTGATATTGACACCCGGGTACAATCCGTTGACGCCTATCAGGTCGGGATCGCCGCTGGTGAACTTCGTGAAAGTGGCCAGGTTCCGCGTGGTCGCATAAATGCGTACCGATTGCAGGAATTTCGTGTTAATGGGCTGCGTGTAGCTCAAAGTCACGTTGTCGATCTTCACAAACCCGCCGGATTCCAGGAAATAATCCGAAAGCGTGGAATAGGTCGCCGGATTGGTCAGTTTTGAATATTTGCCTCCGTCGTAAGCCGACGTCAGCACATTGGAATTCTCCTGTGTTGCCGGCGTGCCCAGGTAAAATGCGTAGGTATTAAACAGCTTATAGCCAAACGAGCCGCGAAGGAATACGCTCAGGTCCCATTGCTTGTATTTGAAATTATTGGAAAGACCCATTGTAAACTTGGGCAGACCATTGCCGACAAACTGCTTATCGTCGTTGGTAGCCTGGTTGCCGGGTATCACTTCGCCTTTCTTGTTGTACACCAGTAAGGTCCCGCTCTCGTCCACACCAGCCGATTTCAATGCATAGAAACTGCCGATCCGTGTGTTCTCCTGCAAACGCTGCAATGTACCCGGGCTGCCTGGCGATGGCATGCCTACCACATCCACATATTTCTGGCCTTTGAAAAGGGCGTTGGAGAAAGAGACGAACTTGTTGTTATTATAAGCGCCGGTGAAGCCAAGGTCGTAACTGAATTCGCCTTTCCGGACCACCGATGCATTCAGCTGCAGTTCGATACCGGTGTTGCGCATCGTGCCCACGTTGGCAAACGTCTGGCCCTGGATGTTAGGCGGATTGGAGACATTGTAGTTACCCAGCAAGTCGCGATTGGTGCGGATGTAGTAGTTCAAACTTCCGGAAAGCTGACTTCCGAACAACTCGAAATCAAGACCGGCATTGAAGTTGGCCGCTTTCTCCCAGCGCAAACCATAGTTGGTGTTCTGGTTGGGCCCCCAGACCTGGTAGTTGGTTCCGTTGTACAGATAGTAACCATAGCCGCCGTAAGTGTCGAGCGACAGGTAGCTTTTAAAGTCCTGGTTACCCGTCTCGCCATAATCCGCACGTACTTTCAACTCGTTCAGCCAGGGAATGTCTTTCAGGAAGCTTTCCTGCGTGGCACGCCAGGCCACGGAAGCTGCCGGGAAGTAGCCCCACTTGTTGGAATAACCGAATTTGGACGAACCTTCGCGGCGCAAGCTCGCCGACAAGTAGTATTTCTGGTCGAAATCATAGTTCAGACGACCGAAGAACGCGATCAGTTTCGAGGAGTTTTTATAGGAGCCTACATTATTGATCCCCTGCTGCAAGTTCCACAGACCGCTATCCAGGTCATTGTAAGTCAATACATTGGAAGGAAAATTTTCATTTTTCGCATTGAAACCCGACGATGTGAAATACTGGAACGAATAACCTCCGAGCAGTTTCACCGAATGCTTTTTCAAATCGAGATAGTAATTGCCGATCCATTCAAAGCTCTTCTGGTCATTTTCTTCCAGAATCTGTTCTCCTGTGTTCCGTTTGTTGCCGTTGACGATCGTCGTGAGCGTCGATGGGGAAAACAGGTACTTGCGCATGGAAGAATTGACCTCTCCGATGGTCACTACCGTGTTGAGGTTTTCCAGGATATTGATCTTGGCCGAACCATTCAGATCAAGGAGCTTATACTCCCTGTCTGACTTTACGCTCCTGGCGACTTCAACCGGGTTGTTAGCAAAGAATCCGGAAGTCAGATAGGCATACTTGCCGGTTGAGTCGCGCACGGAGAGCGTGGGGTTCAGGGTCAGTGCGTAGTTAAAACCGCTGTAATCGGCGTCGCTGGTTTTGGTATAGCGGGGTGCGGCAGTAAAGGCCAGTTCGACCAGGTTATTGGCCGATTTGTGGTTGATATTGACCCGGCCGCCGTATTCGCGCTTCGCGGAACGGAGGTCGATACCATTAGCATCGCGGTAATCGAGCGAGGTAAAGTAATTGGTTTTGCCGTTACCGCCGGAGAATTGCAGGGTGTGTTTCTGCGAAAATGACGGATTACGTGCCACTTCCTTCATCCAGTTGGTGTTGCCGCCAAAGTCGACACCACGTTTGTTGGCGAGGAATTCGTCCTTGGAAAGAACGTCCAGCTGGTTGGTAGGGAAATCGAATGTCGCATAACCGTCATAGAATATACGCGACTCCGCCGAACCCTTTTTAGTCGTGATCACGATCACGCCGTTGCTGCCGCGCGTACCGTAAATGGCCGACGCCGCTCCGCCTTTGAGGACGTCGATGGATTCTATCTCGTTCTGGTTGATATTATCGATATTACCACCCGGCACACCATTGATTACAAACAAAGGTCCAAGTCCGGCGCTGCGCGAAGAAGCGCCCCGCAACTGAATGTTCGGGGACGAATTAGGGTCCGCCGCGGACGTGTTGGTCACCGACAGGCCGGCTACCTTACCCTGAATGGCCATCAGCGGATTGTTGCCGCCCGTACGGAGCAGGTCTTTGGCAGAAAGGTGCGTAATAGCGCTGGAAACCTCCTTCTTACTAAGTGAACCATATCCGATCACCACGACCTCGTTCAGTGTCTTGCGGTCTTCAACGAGGATAATGTCCAGGGAAGTCTTGCCGCTCACATCGATGTCCTGGCTCACATAACCCACATGGGACACGGTAATGGCCTTACCCGGGCCATTGAGCTGCATTTTAAATGTGCCTTCGACATCGGTAACCGTACCGTTGGTCGTTCCTTTTTCGACGACCGACACACCGGGCAATACACCCTGCACATCGGAAATTTTGCCGGAGATCTGGACGGTCTGCGCACCGGCCCGCCAGGCCGACAGCATCAGCAGCAGGCATCCCAGCAGCGTGGTGGCGCGGGTCAGCGTGCTTCGTACCGGTCGTTGCCGTTTGTCCAGCCCGGTTGGTTTGTATAAATTCATATTCATGAAGGATTGATGGGTGAATTGCTCCGCAGCGTTGTTACTTTTTAACTATTATATTGGATTAATTAAGAATGCTGCGAAGTTCCGGGTTTCGTGAATAACCGAATGATCGATTTGTCTCAATTTTGAATCAAAATGTCTCACGTCCGATTTTTATAATTTAGCAGTGATGTCAGTGGGATATCTTTATGTGCGGATTGGCCGGATGTCCCGGTATTTACCAAGCGATTATTTGTGAGAACATATCTTTTCTTCCTGTTTTGCTTCCACCTGGCTACCTTGTCCTTCGCACAGGATAACCCATTCTATTTCAGGAATTACCAGGTTACCGACGGCCTTTCCGGCAATGCGGTGGGTAAGATGGTGCAGGATAAAAAAGGGTTTATGTGGTTCGCCAGCCGTAATGGCCTCAACCGGTTCGACGGGCACACTTTCCGGGTGTATCAAAGCAAACCGGGCGATTCACTGAGCATCGGCAGCAACTCAATTTTTGCATTATACGAAGACGCCTCCGAAAAACTCTGGGTGGGTACTCACCGGGGCGTGTATCGCTACGATCCTGTCAGGGATCTTTTCGAAGCATTCAAACCGATCCCGGCCGGAGAAGTACTCGACATCCGCGGTGACCGCAACGGCAACGTATGGGTCATTTCCGATCTCCATTTGTACCGCTATCATATTCGCACAGGTCGGACGGCGCGCATTGACCTCGGCAGTGGTCAGCCCGTTTCGCTGCATGTATCACCGGCAGGCGCTGTATGGGTAGCATGTAACAATGGCGTGGTGCGGCAATACCACCAGGATACCGGCCGCTTTGAATCCTATGATCTGGGCGAAATGTCGGGGATCAGGGACATTTACGGCTCCACAACCCTGCACGCGGTCGGCGATTCGTCATTGCTGGTCGGTACGATGAAAAAGGTTCTGCTTTTTAATTTTGTCAAAAAACAGGTCCGTAACCTCACTGCGGCCGGTTTGCCGGAAGGCGACGTGCAGGTGCATACGATCTTTCAGAAGGACGACCGCGAATTCTGGCTGGGCACGGAATCAGGCCTTTACATTCTGGATCTGATCTCGGGGCGTTCGCAGCACATTGTGCGTGAACAGTTCAGCCATTACTCAATCACCGATAATATCATCAACTCCATCCTCCGCGACAGGGAGGGCGGCATCTGGATCACCACACAGTTTGGCGGGATCAATTACTACTCTACCCAGTTCAATAATTTCCGTAAGTTCGTTCCCAAACCAGGCAATACCATCAGCGGCAGCATTGTGCATGAAATCACGAAGGACCAATATGGCTACCTGTGGATCGGCACTGAAGATGCAGGCCTGAACCGGCTCGACATCCGCACCGGCCAGTTCAAGGCATTTCTGCCCGACGGCCGCCCGGGCAGCATTTCATACCGCAACCTCCACGGCATGGTAGCCGACGGCAACGAGCTGTGGGTGGGTACCTACGAGCATGGCCTCGACGTGATCGACCTGCGGACCGAGCGTGTCATCCGGCACTACAACGCTTCTTCCGACCCCCGATCGCTAAGCAGCAACTTTATTGTGACCCTGTATAAAACCCGTGCAGGCGACATTCTGGCGGGCACCTGGATCGGCCTGTGCAAATACAACCGCGCCACCGACGACTTCACGAGGCTCCCCTACTTCAACTTCCAGGTCCAGAGTATTCACGAAGACGCCGAAGGAACGATATGGGCGGCGAGCTACGGGCGGGGGGTGTATTATTTTAATCCCGTAACCTTGAAACAGGGCCATTTGAAATACCGGCCCAACGATCCGGACGGCCTGCCGGACAATTACGTCAACAGCCTTTACCAGAGTTCCGACAAAAGCATCTGGCTCTGCACCGAGCATGGCCTGTCGCGCTACAACCCTCAAACGGCCAAATTCAGGAACTACCGCATTGCCGACGGCCTGCCCGATAACCAGGTGTTCCGGGTGCTGGAAGACGATGCGGGGAACTTCTGGGTATCCACTTCGCGCGGACTCGCGAAGCTCGACGGCCGTACCGATCGCTTCACCAACTTCCATACCGGCAACGGCCTCCCGACGGATCAATTCAATTACAACTCGTCCTATAAAGATTCCGACGGCACGCTATACTTCGGAACCGTGGCCGGAATGGTCGGCTTCAAGCCGGCGGCCTTACTTCGGAATAGCTTTGTGCCACCGGTTTACATTACCAGGTTGCTCGTCAACAACCGCGACGTCGACATCCGTCAGAAAGATGCGCCCTTACAGCAGTCCATCGTTTATGCCAGCGAACTGACCTTGCCCTACCAGAGTTCGAGCGTGAGCTTCGATGTGGCGGTGCTGAGCTATGTGATTCCGGAGCAAAACAGCTACCGGTACCAGCTCGAAGGCCTTTCCAGGGAATGGGTCCCGATCCAGAGCGACAACCGACGGATCCAGTTTTCCAAACTTCCGCCCGGCGATTACACCCTCAAAATCCGTGGGGCCAATAACGACGGGCTTTGGAATAACCGCGAAACCAGGCTCCGGATTACGATTTTACCGCCATTCTGGGCAACCGGCTGGGCATACCTGTTTTATGTGGTGCTGATCGGGAGTATTATTGTCGTTATTTTTCGTTACTATTTTCTCGCCCTCCATGAGAAGAACCGGAGGCAGATCGAAACCATCGAAATGGGGAAAGAGCGGGAAATATACAATGCCAAGATCGACTTTTTTACCAATGTAGCACACGAGATCCGGACGCCGCTCACGCTGATCAAAATGCCGCTCGACAAGCTGCTGGTGAGTCGAAAGTCCGACCCTGAAATGATGGAGAGTTTAAATATGATTGACAAAAATACCAGCCGGCTGATCGACCTTACCAACCAGCTCCTCGATTTCCGCAAGGCTGAGGCTAATAATTACAGTTTGAATTTTACCAAAACCGATATCAACGACTTGCTCGGCGACGTATTTGCCACTTTCAGGCCTGCTGCCGAGCAAAAGCAGCTGCAATACAGACTCGAACTTCCCCGCATTACTTTACAGGCATTCGTGGATGAAGAAGCGTGCAAAAAGATCACCAGCAACCTCATCAGCAATGCGATCAAGTATGCCGAAGGAAGCGTCAGGATCAGGCTCTCGCCATTCAACAGCGACGACGTCCTGTTTCATATCGAATTCACCAACGACGGTCCGCTGATCGGGTACGACGACCGCGAGAAGATCTTCGAACCGTTTTACCGGGCCGAAGGCAGCAGCAAGGAGCCGGGTACAGGCATTGGTTTGCCGCTGGCACGCTCCCTGGCCGAACTGCACAAGGGTACCCTGGAACTCAAACGCACAGAGCCCCTGGGCAACACTTTCCTTTTATCGCTGCCCATTCACCAGGACTATGAGCTGGACCTCAACAAAACCGGCGACCGGGATAATGGCAGTCCGGCACATGCCGCGACCGAAGATGCATCCGCATCCCCGGGTAAGCCCAGCGTCCTGCTCGTAGAAGACAACACCGAAATCCTCGGCTACCTCGGCCGGGAACTCAGCCATTACTACAACATTCTGCGCGCTGCCGACGGTCAGGAGGCCACTACGATATTGCAGGAAGAGAACGTTCACCTGGTGATCAGCGACATTATGATGCCCGTCATGGATGGCATCGCGTTATGCCGAGAAATGAAGACCGACATTCGTTTCAGCCATATCCCCATTATTTTGCTGACAGCTAAGAACTCCGTCAGTTCCAGGATCGAAGGGCTGGAAGTCGGGGCTGACGCTTACATCGAAAAGCCGTTTTCGATGGACCATCTTGCTGCCCAGATCGCCAACCTGCTTCAGAACCGCGACATTATCAAGGATTATTTCGCCAGATCCCCCCTGACGCACATCAAGGGCATTGCATTTTCCCGCGCGGACAAGGATTTTCTGGAACAACTCAACACCATTATCCTGGAACACCTGGCCGACAGCGAGCTGGATGTGGACATGCTTTCTTCCAAAATGAACATGAGCCGTCCGACGCTGTACCGGAAAATCAAAGGCATTTCGGACATGACGCCCAATGAGCTGATCAACCTTTCCCGACTCAAAAAAGCGGCTGAACTCCTGGCTGAGAAGAACTACAAGATCAATGAGGTAGCGGATATGGTGGGTTACAGCATTCCCACCAATTTTTCGAGGGATTTCCAGAAACAATTTGGCGTGAGCCCCTCCGGCTACGTCAGCGCCCTGTAAAGTTTCACGTATCGGGAGGAAGGATTTTTGCCCCTGAGCCTCCTCCGGTATTGGATTTATGATACTTTTGCAAATTATTTGAATTAAGTCTAAATAATTTCAATGAATCATTTTTCCGTTACCGGTAGTGCCGGACGACTTCTCCTCCTCCTACGCACCCGCTTCTCCATTTCTGCCTTTCTGATTTTATCACTGCTGCTGTTGGGAAGGGCCGCTTTTTCTCAGCAATCCATACCCGATCGCAAAGGGGCCGTCAAGGGCCAGGTCGTTGCGCCAGATGGCAGGCCGATAGAATTCGCTAATGTCATCGTGAAGGGAACCGGAAAAGGCGCTCAGACTGATGTAAATGGCTTTTTTACCATCACCGACATCCCGGGAGGAAACCATACGCTCGTTGTACAACACCTCGGCTTTACATCGCCCGACCAGCCATTTGCCATCGAAGCCGGTGAAGAAACTACCTTGCCCGTGGTAACGCTGCTCGACAGCAACCAGAATCTTTCGGAAGTAATCGTTTCGGCCGGCCGGACGCGGGAAGCCCTTAACTCGGTACCGGCATCGGTAGCAATACTCAAAGCCAAGGACATCCAGGAGCAGGCGGCCATCAACAATTCCATTGCCGCCATTCTTGGAAACACCATTCCGGGATTGGGTATGCCCAACAACAAGGCCACCAACACCGGCCAGACGCTCCGGGGCCGCAGCCTGCTGGTACTGGTGGACGGCATCCCGCAATCCACCCCGCTCATGAACGGTAACCGCGACATCCGCTCGATAGATCCGGCGGTGCTGGAACGCGTGGAGGTCGTGAAGGGTGCGACAGCCATTTACGGAAACGGAGCCGGCGGCGGACTGATCAATTACATTACCCGCAAACCCAGCGAGAACAAGGCCATTAGCGGTGTCACACAAATCGGCACGCACGGCAACGTGTTCCATGCGGCCAACACCCCGGGTTACCGGATCTCCCAGATGCTGCAAGGGAAGATCAGCAAGTTTTCGTACGTGGTAAGCGGCCTGATCGACCGTACCGGCGTGTATAAGGATGGAGCCGGGGAAGTGATTTCCACCTCCAACGGACTGGGTGAAACCCGGCTTTACAATGCCTACACCAAGCTTTTTTACGATTTCAATGCCGATAACGAGCTGGAATTATCGTTCAACCTTTTTAGTAGCCGCCAGTACACCGATTATGTCAACAAACCGGGAGTGTACGGCGTTACGCCTACGATCGCGGTGAAAGGCGACAGCCCCGGCGATGCGGAAGGGACGCCATTCAACTACAACCTGTCGCTCCGGTATCTCCGCCGCAGCATGTGGGCCAAAACCAGCATGGACATTACCGCTTATATGAACGGGTTTGAATCCATGAATGCCTACACGGCTTCCACCTCGTCGTGGTACGGTCCGGGCCAAACGCAGATTACTTCGCAAAAAAAAGGGTTACGCGCTAATTTCTACACCCCTTTTTCGGTCAGTTCGAATTTCGGAGGCGGCGTGACCTACGGGATCGATATCCTGGGTGACGTCACCAACCAGGTCCTCACCGATGGACGCGTGTACGTACCGGATATGGATATGACCAGCATTGCGCCTTACGCGCAGGTGAAGCTGGATCTTTTCAAAGATCTTACCCTGAAAACAGGGGTTCGTTTTGAGAACGTCGGCATTCGGGTGAATGACTACAATACCCTTGCAAAAGGGCCCAACGGAGAAGGCGCGGTAGCTGTGAAAGGCGGCAAGCTCGATTACAAGGCATTAAACATGAATGCAGGGCTGCGCTATTCCAAGTACAGCCTCTTCAATCCGTTCTTTAACTTCTCGCAGGCATTCGGGATCAGCGAGCTGGGCAGAATCCTGCGTTCGGCAACGACCAATACCATTGCCTCGCTTAACACGAAACCCATTATCGTGAACAACTACGAGGCCGGTTTCAGCAGCCAGTACAAATTCGTTCAGTTTACGGCTGCTTACTTTATCAGCACTTCCAAACTCGGCGCGGATATGGTGACCGTCAACGGCGTAATGACGCCTTTGCGATTGCCGGAAGAGATCAAAGGATATGAACTTACGCTGGATTTCCAACCCTGGAAACAACTGTCGTTCGGAGGAAGCTATGCTTATGTGGAAGGCAAGGCCGACCAGAACGACAACGGAAATTACGACGACCCGGAAGACCGCTATCTCACTGGGGCGCGGATCACACCGCCCAAAGCAACCGCATTTGTGAAGTATCAACCCACTTCAAAGCTCAACCTGAACCTTTTCTGGGTTTACTCAGGTAACCGGAAGCGTTTCGAAAAAGCATCCAACGGGAAATACGGCAACGGTGAAGGACCGGTAGACGCCTACGATCTCTTCAATCTGAATGCGTCGTACGCGTTCAGCAAGCACATCCGCGCGGCACTTGGCATTGAGAATTTGTTTAACAAAACCTATTTCAATACTGTGAACCTGTTCAGCGGCCAGGATCTCGAATATACCCGGGGAAATGGGTCGCGTTTCAGCGTGAATGTATTTTATACGTTCTGAAAAAAACTACCCTGCACCATCAGAGCCTGCGCGAAACGCAGGCTTTTTTTATGTCCACCTTACGGTCGAAGCCGCCCCTACGCTACTACAAAGAAATGATCGTTGCGGATATTCAAACCCATCCGCTTGCGGGCTGATATCCATTGTCGTCCATTTCATCCACAAACTATGTCATTATCCGATCTCATTCTGCACTATTGCGGCCAAAACAACATCCGTTATGCAGGCAAGCGCATCGTCGTTGCCCAGCATCTCAGCCAGCGGAATGACTACACCGATGGCGACACGCTATGGCGGTCGCTGCGCATGAATGGCGTCAAAATCAGCCTGGCGACCGTTTACGATACTCTCAACTGGCTGGAAACAGCCGGCTTTGCCGAGCGAAAATTGGTGAGCAGCCGCAAGAACATGTTCCGCGTGCGAATACCCGAAGTGTTGAAAAATTGAAAGCGTAAAAAGCCATCCACGCCGCATTGCTCACGCTCGCCGCCAGTTGGTACAGCGTTATCCTGGTTCAGAAACGGGATTTGAATTGATCATTGACAGGGGGCGGCGGCTGGTCGGAAATATCGACCGGTCATTTGGAAATCGCACATTGATGAAGTGCTAAATCATGATATTCCCGATTTCCAGGTGTCGAATAATATGCATTGCAACGAAAAAAAAATTCCTCCCTGTTCAGGAGGAATTTTTTGTGTGCTAGCGCGATATGGTTGATCAGATAACCGTTACGTTAACTGCGTTCAGTCCTTTTCTGCCGTTTTCAACATCGTAAGACACTTTGTCATTTTCGCGAATGTCATCATTCAAGCCTGACGTGTGTACAAAAATGTCAGCTCCGCCATTTTCCGGAGAGATAAAACCAAAACCTTTGGTTTCATTGAAAAACTTTACTGTTCCTGTATTCATAATTTTATTTTTTATTATTTCACAAAACTAAAATAAAATTTTGAAAATAAAAAATTGAATTAAATTAACTGGAATATTATTTCAAAAAGAATGAATAAAAAAAGCAAAACAAAAACAATTGCGAAGTTGCAAATAGGCTCTCCCGAAAGGTATTAAGTTTATGCTTATTCACTTCGTAAACTTTTAACCGGATTCGTCAATGCAGCCCTGATACTCTGAAAACTGACCGTAATTAATGCAATCGAAGCGGCCAGCATTCCCGCCAGTATAAATACCCACCATTCGATCGTGGTTTGGTAAGCAAAGTCCTGAAGCCACCGGTTCATCGCATACCAGGCGATCGGAGAAGCGAGGATAATGGCCACCACTATTAACCTGAGAAAGTCCCTGGAAAGTAAAGCGACAACGCCGGTTACCGATGCGCCCAGTACCTTGCGTACGCCGATCTCCTTTTTCCGCTGTTCGGCCATGAAAGCCGACAAACCATACAATCCCAGGCAGGATATGAAAATGGCGAGCCCTGCAAATAAATTGAAGATACTACCCATCTGCTGCTCACTGCGGTAAAGATTGTCGAGGTCCTTGTCCAGAAAACCATAGGTAAATGGATAAGCCGGATTGAGTTGCTGATTGATTTTTCCAAGCGCCGCGATAGTCGCTTCATTGCTGCCGCCCTTTGTACGTACGACCACAAGACCGCCCCATTTATTAAGCCGCAACACCAGCGGTTCCACGGCATACTGAAGCGATTTGAAATGGAAATCCTTTACGACTCCCACGATCGTTCCTTTGGTGTCGTCGAATGTCAGTTTTTTCCCAACCGCACTGCCGACGTTCATACCCATGACCTGCATGGCCTTTTCATTGATCACGAAGTTGGAGCTGTCCGCCGGAAACGCGCGCGAGAAACCGCGCCCGGCCAACAACCGGGTTTTGAAGACGCTGGTGAAGTGCTCATCGACATTCAGAGACGGAATTACTATCTGATTACCAGTAACCTGTCCATCCCATACTACATCGGTCGACCCGGAAGTAATGGCAGTCGGTAATTCGGAGATGATCGAAAAATCCTCCGTCAGGGGATTTTGGGCCAATGTCGCTTTCAATGCTTGCTGCTTACCCCAGATTTCCCCGGTCATCGGCACATACAGGAGGTTGGACTTATCAAAACCCAGGTTCCGGCTCTGGATAAAATGCAGTTGCTTGTACACCACCGCGGTACCTACCAGCAGCACAATCGCGACCACAAACTGCGTAACGACCAGCCCGTTCCTGAAAATGAGGTTTCCACCGGCCACCCTCATTTTTCCCTTGAGCACCTTCACAGGAGCAAACCCGGAAAGAAACAACGCCGGATAGCTGCCAGAGAAGAGGCCGGTCAGCATGGCAATGGCCACGAGGCTGATCAACATCTTGGTGTCAAGCAAATGAATGGTGAGCGTTTTTTCGGTCAGCATTTGAAATACAGGCAACACCAGATAAACGATCCCGATCGCGACCAGCAGCGATAGGAACGAAAAGATCAGCGATTCACCCAGAAACTGCATTACCAGTTGATAGCGGCCCGCCCCTACCACTTTCCGCAGCCCTACTTCCTTGGCCCGCCGCTCGGAGCGCGCCGTCGCGAGGTTCATAAAGTTGATGCAAGCCACTACCAGAATGAAGATCGCCACAACGAAAAACACATTGACGTACTGGATGTTACCATGCCCCGCGAGATCGATCTGCATATCGGAATACAAATGAATGCTGGTGAGGGGCTGCAAATGAAAATCCACTTTCAGCGTTTGTCCATGCGCCGTATAAATTTTACCGATCTGTTCTGTGAGGGCTCGTAAACCGGAAGCTGACGTATTTGTGTTCTTAGCCAGCCGGAAATAGGTATAGAAATTAAAATTACCCCACGTATCGTTTTGCAGATCCCAGGTTGATTTGACTGCGGTTGCCATCGAAATGATAAAATCAAACTGCAAATGAGAGTCGGCAGGTACATCGGCCAGAACGCCTGCGACGGTAAAGTTCTCTTTGTTATTCATGCGGATGATTTTGCCGACAGCATCCTCGCTCCCGTAATACTTTTTGGCCATTGACTCTGTGATCAGCACGGAGCCGGGGCCTCTCAACGCAGTATTTGCATTTCCTTTCAGCAATGGAAAAGAAAATACCTGCAGAAAATTAGAATCGGCGAAAAAGACCCGCTTTTCTTCAAAACGCTTGTCCCCGGCCTCGAACAGACTGGTCAGCGGTTTGCTTAATCGCACGGCAGCTTCTATCTGCGGCATTTGTGTCTGTAATCCCCGGGCCATCCCGGCGGGGCTCACGGCAACCTTGAAATCGCCCGCATTACAGGTAAGCCTGAAAATCTGATCCGCCTGCTTATGAAAGCGATCGTAGCTCCATTCATTTTGCACCCACAACAGGATGAGGATACTGCAGGCCATCCCGATGGAAAGTCCCGCGATATTGAGAATGGAGTAAGCTTTCTGACGGGCGATGTTCCGCCAGGCGATTTTGATGTAGCTCTTTAACATACCCGGATTGAGGAAAAATGATCGATATTGTGCTGTCGCAGGCTGCCGTCGGCGTACAAACGGCGGCAGCACGGAGATGACATTCAGTATATAGCGCAGCACCGCCTGCGTTCGCCCGGCGCGCCTGTACCAATATGCATACAGCTCGCCCAGATCTCCTTCGACCTCTTCCAGCGTGTTCCGCGGATGCAGCGACCGGAGTATTGCGCTTGCCCAGCGCGGAGGCATCGGCGATTTCATAAGCCGCTTATTTTTAATGCCTGATCGGGCATCAATTGCCAGAGCTTGCTGCGCAGTTGCTGGATATCCTGGATCGCACGGTGCCCCAGGGTCGTTACTTTGAACAATCGCTTCCGTCGCCCGCCGCGCTCCGTGGTAGCGCCGCCCAGTTCGGAGCTTACAAAACCCTTCTCTTCCAGCCGGATCAGCGTGTTGTGGACCGCGCCGAATGTGACGACGCGCCCGGTGTGTTGCTCAATCTCCTGGCTGACTGTCACGCCATACGCCTGCCCGTCGAGGATGGCAATCATCAGCAAAACCAGTTCTTCGAATTCCCCTAAATATGTGCGTCTCATGTGCTCAGACGATTTGTCTTCATTTTATAGTACAAATACGTGCCAGGGTTTAAAAACATCCATAATGGAGCGTCATGGCCGTTTCCGGAGGCCTTGCGGAAAATTTTCTGTTCGCAAAAGAACGGGTAATGTCCGGTAATGAACAGTGTGTATTCCTCTGAGGGAGTATCAGATTTACTCCTCGCTGGTTTTCACCTTATCAAAGCGCACAGCACGCGTCCGCAAGGTATTCAGTTCGAATGCTTCGACGTTGTTCTTACCATTTCTTTTGAAAACAAGGTCTGCTTTAATGGCCGGGATCAGAAAGCCGTCCGTAAAATAGCTTTCCATCGGATGGCGGGCACCTGAAACCAGTTGCACTTCGAGCCGTCCCGCGACCTGACGGATTTCGATGGCCGCACCGACTTCATAGGAGAAGTATTGACCTGCATATTGATGCGACCATTTAAGCAGATCCGCGCTACCGACCAGGTGATATGCCATGGGCTCGGCCGACGGCGGCGCCACAGTCAGCCCGCCCTGTCCGTCAAAGGACAACACAATGTCGTAAAACCTGAACCGCCGCTCATCGATAGCTTTCAGCGGGGTATCCGACATTACCAGCCCGTCGGGCCCCAGCGTGATCGTTACATCACGTGCGGACTGGCCGCTTTTGTAGGTTCCGGCATATGCCTGCAGTTTCTCCCGATCGATCTCTACGGACTCGGTGCTTTTGGCGGGTAAAGGGGCAGAATCCTCCGGTTTCGCCAGCATTTCAAAAACAGTGCCCGCAGGATCCTGTCCGATCGTATCCAGCATCGAGGTATTACTGAGCCAGGCGACAGAAAGACCCGGAGCCGGGGAGCAGATAAGTTTGGCACGATAGCCTTCCGTCGCTCCTCCATGATGAAATGTCGGCTTGGAAACATTGTGTTGGATAAACAGTCCCGCAGCATAGGCATTCAGGTCCCCGTTGCTGAGCGTGTCCAATGCGATCTGCTTTTGCAGCAGATTCTTGCCGCCCAGCTTCCCGTTCGAATAAAAAGCATTCCATTTCAGGAGGTCTTCGGCCGTGGTCAGCAAGCCGCCCGGCCCATGGATATTGTGCTCGGGCATTGCAATGCGAAACACGCCATCCTTCACCTCATAGGCCTGGCTCCGGTTCCGGACCACTTGCTTATAGTCGTTCCGCCATTGCGTGTGGGTCATACCGGCCGGTTTGAGCAGAAATCGGCTGGTAAAATCAGCAAATGACATGCCGGATGCTTTTTCAACGATCAACGCAAGCAGAACGTAGTTGGAATTGCTGTAACTGAACACCGCTCCCGGCGTCGTGTTGAGGCGTCGCTGGCGGCAAATGATACCGAGCACCTGTTTGTTGTCCATGACCCTGAGCGTTAACGGCCATCCGCCGAATTCTGCCAGGTCGCTCCATTCCCGTATTCCGCTGGTATGATGGATCAGGTGCCTAATCAGTACCGGCTGATCATAGGAAGGTAACTCAGGTATGTATTGATCAACCGGATCATCCAGTTTCAGCTTACCTTGCTGTTCAAGTAACAAAACAGCCGCAGCCGTAAATTGCTTGGATACCGAGCCTGCTTCGATCAGTGTTTCGGTGGTCAGCGGCACATTGTTTTCGAGGTCGGCGACTCCCCAGGCTTTCGAATAAATCACGCGCCCATCGAGACTCACTGCCAACTGTCCGCCCGGCTTATCCTTGGAATAGAATTGGAACAGGCTGTCTATCTTTTGCGCAACGGCACCTGAATCAGTCCGCTTACAAGCAGTAATGCAGGTTAATGCAAGGAATACAAGGGCACCAATAATCCGGTAATCTCCATTTTTCAGCGTCGGTCTTTCAGCTTTCATTTGCGGGCGTTGAGCCTGTTATCTGTTTCAAATCTTTTACAATATTCCATTGTATTTCTTCAAAACCAGCTCCCGGCCTAATCTACCCTCGACTATGATGACGTTACTGCTTTCTAAAATCATTTGCTAAATGAAGTGCTGCCAGTTTAAATCCATTTCTGAGATACACTTTCTGCGCGGTATCGTTGGTAAAGTCTGTGTCGAGGACCAATGCATCCTGGTGATTCAAGACGGCGATTTCACGGACGAACTGCAATAATTTAGTCGCCAATCCTTTTCCCCGGTATTCATCCAGCGTGCAAAGATCGTCCACATAAATAATGTTACCGCTGTGGAGGGAGGTCATGAAGCGGCATCCGGCAAAGGCAACGAACCGGTCCTTATCCCATACCCCTGCAATAAAATACTTCTCATTTTCCATCATTTCGGTGATCATCGGAACCCATTTGTCTTTTTTCAAATGAGGCCTCAGCAGCAGCGCCACTTCCCAGCAATGAACGATTTCAGTCTCGGACTTGATAATCCTGATTTTAAATTGATCTTCCATATATCTGTTTTTTTCACAAAAGTAGGGAGACCGAATCCGGCCGGAATGTGCCAGAAACCATAAAATACATGGCCCAATGGGCCGGTGTGCTGCTCATCGTCGGTGCGGTAGTGATCATGAATTACAGCACCCGAACATCAGACAGATAGCGGCAAAGTCTCTTTCAATATTTTCAGCGCCCTCCTCATCTCCGCCTCGTTCAGCGACGCGAAACCCATTCGTAATGCGTTGGTAGAATAGCTTTCATTTTTGTAGAAATCACCATTATCGATGTACAGGCCGTTTTTACCAGCCTGTCGGGACATTTTGTGCAGATCGATCTCCGCCGAAAACGTGGCCCAGACGCCCATTCCTCCCTCAGGCACCTTGAAAGTGATCTTGTCCCGGAAGTCGGATGCGAGTATGTCGCAGAATACGTCGCGGCGTTCCTTGTAAATTTTGAGGGATTTCCTGAAATGCCTGTCTACTTCCCCGGTATCAAACATGGCTGCAAAGGCTTCCTCCATCAATGTGTCCCCCTGGCGATCTATCAGCTCCCGCAAGGCAGACGCCGCCCGGATGAATTCCGCGGACGCGACCATGAAACCGATGCGCAATGCCGGGGCGAAGGTCTTGGATATCGAGCCGATGTAGATCACATTCTGGTTGTGGTCGATGCTCGCCAGGGGCAGGAAGGGTTTGTTGTCATAATGAAAATCAAAGTCATAATCATCCTCGATAATGGCGAAACGATGCGCTTTGGCAAGGTGCAGGAGTTTCAGCCTGCGCTCGCTGCTCAATGTGACCGTCGTGGGCAGGTGGTGATGCGGAATAATGTAAACCACCTTGATCCGTTCTGTCTTCAGGCATTCTTCCAGGTAATCGATATCCATTCCCGAGCCGTCAACCGGGATCCGCACGACCTTCCCGCCCGTCTGCCGGAAAGTGTCATCCGCCAGGCGGTAGTTCGACATGCCCACCGCAATGGCATCGGCAGGATTGACGAGCAGACGAGCCGCCAGATAGATCCCCATCTGGCTCCCTTTGGTGATCAGAACATTGTCCGGCGACACCACTACCCCCCTCGTGTTTGACAGGTAATTGCAGATCGACGAACGGAGGCGCTCCGAGCCCTGCGGGCTGCCGTATTTCAAAAAGCTTTTACCGTAAAATTTTCTGGAAATGCTCCGGTACTCCCGCATGAGCTGGTCTATCGGTGTGAGACGTACGTCCGGGAAGCCGTCGTCAATGGCCAGAGATGTCTTTTGAAGGTCGGTGCTGGGCAAAGCGTCCCTGAATCGGTTGGTCCATAAGAAAGCCTCCTCCGGAGCCTCGCCCGCGGAAGCGAAGGCGAGCACCTTGGAGGAAGTCGTGGGGAGTTTCGAATTTACAAATACACCTTTTCGCTCCACCGATTCGGCCCACCCCTGACTGATGAGCTCTTCATAGGCCAGCTTGATCGTATTGCGGTTGATGCCGATCAGGTTTGACAGGACACGCGAGCTGGGCAGCATATCGGAAGATTGCAGTATACCCTTCGTAATCAATGCAATAAAGCCATTGCAAACCTGAACATAAAGGGCAGCCGGTGACTTTCGGTCGATCTGGATCAAGGATTTATACGGGAGCATCTGGGCTGTATAGTTTATCAAAACTGGATTACAAATGTAGTCCAATCAGCCACTAGTTTTGATAAAAAATAACAGCATGAAGAAATTACTGGTCATCAATGCAAGTGCCCGGATCCTCCGGTCACACAGCCGAGCGCTCACCGAAGCTTTCGTCAGACAATGGGAGGATGCCTACCCAGAGTCGCACATTACTTTCAGGGAATTGGGGACTGCAAACGTGCCCCATATGACCGAACACTGGATCTCGGCCGCTTTCAAACCCCAGGCCCTGAGAACAGGCGAAGATTTACAGGTCCTGGAAGCCAGCACGTCCTACGTGTCCGAGCTTCACGATGCCGATGTAATTGTCATTGGCTCACCGATGTACAACTGGTCGATTCCCAGCCCGCTCAAAGCTTACATCGATCAGATCATGCGGATCAACGAAACCTGGCGGCCGAACGCGTCGGACCAACGGAATCCCTATCTGGGCCTGCTTCAAAACAAGACATTGGTGCTGTTGCTTTCGAGGGGTTCGGCGGGCTACGAGGAAGGCGAATACAACCAGCATATGAACTACCAGAGTACGTATTTAAAGACGGTATTCAACATCATGGGCATTCACGACATCCACGTGATCGCCATCAACGGTGCCTCCGTTGAATCCGATATGCTGGCGAACTCCATAGAACAATCGCATCGGCAGATCAAAGAATTCATAACCAGCAACATATAATTATCTATTTAAACCAAGTCAAATGAAAACCAGAATTCGCATCGACAAAGCCGAACCCGCAGGATACAAAGCAGTACTCGGGCTGGAAAAATTCATCGAAAGTACGCCGTTGACCAAGACTCATAAGGATTTAATCAAAATCAGGGCATCGCAAATAAACGGCTGTGCATTCTGTATCGACATGCATACCAAAGAAGCACGCAAGGCCGGCGAGACCGAACAGCGCATTTACGCATTGAACGCCTGGCGCGACGTGCCTTTCTTCACTGAGGAGGAACGGGCCATCCTCGCATTGACCGAGGAGGTTACCTTAATCGGCAACCATGTTAAAAATGAGACCTATGAGCAGGCCGCGCAAATTCTGGACGAAACCTACCTCGCACAAGTCATTCTCTCGATCATCACGATCAATGTCTGGAACAGAATTGGCATAACAACGCAGCTGGTTCCGGCCTGACCAGAACCAGCCGCACCAAACTCCTGACAGGTCTGCTATCCGAACAGGCAGAAAGTCAGTCGAGTAGGAGAAGATTTTGTAATAATTTCATTGT
Organism: uncultured Dyadobacter sp.; assembly: GCF_946482605.1. Next base: position 169,344 of record NZ_CAMLSE010000002.1, read on the forward strand.
AGTTTATAATGGCGGACGGGATTTCCTGTCCGTCATTATCATTTTGCATGGCCCCGGTATTCCGGTGCGAAGCCGGGTTTCACCTCACCTCCCATTTGACCCTCCCAGCAAACGGATCCTGCTTCACTACATACTTGCCTCCCTTTCTGACCACGCTCACCTCGCGTGCCTGATCCTGCCCCGGCAGGAAAAGCTTGACCGTCGCCGCATCGGGCGTATTTGCAAAAGTCTGCAATTCGATATGGGACCAGTCGATATCACCGGTCGATTGCGCCACTTTCACCTGCGGCAGAATGGCGCCTTCGCGCACCATCACAATCACTTCCAGCTCGCCGGTACGCACTTCGTGCCAGCCGCCTTCATAAGACTGGCGCGTCTGGTAATCCACCCATTTTCCTTTGGGCAAATACACCTGCCTGCTTTTGCCGTTTTCGAACATCGGTGCCACCAGCAGATCCGACCCGAGCATGTACTCATTATCGACCATCCAGGCCCCGGGATCATCCGGAAATTCTACGAGCAGCGCCCGCGTCATCGGAAGGCCCTTTTCCGTCGCTAGCCTGGCCTGGGTGTAGATGTACGGCATGAGCTTGTACTTCATTTCCACCGCTTTTCTGAAATAATTCTGAAAAGCCTCTCCATATTCCCAGGGCTCCTTGGGTGCCTGCCCGTGTGTGCGGGTATGCGAGCTCAGCAGGCCCATCGGCAGCCAGCGGCGGTACAGGTCTTCCGGTGTTTTCATAGTAAAACCTCCGATATCGTGACTCCAGAATGTAAAGCCCGAAAGCCCCAGCGACAAGCCGCCGCGCAATTGTGCCTCCATTCCCTTGTTGGTCGTTTCGGCATCGCCGCCCCAGTGGATGGGATACCGCTGGCTGCCGGCCCAGGTACTTCTGGCCCAGATGATCCGCTCGCCATTCAGCTTTTGGGTCAGTTCGGAGACGATTTTGTTGTAGCGCAACGGGTAGAGGTTATGTTCGTAAAAACCGGTTTTCCCCGAAGCATAAACGCCGGACAGCGGAGCGGCCTCGCCAAAATCTACCTTAATGGCCGACACCCCGAGTTTGAGCAGTCCAGCGATCTTTTCCTCATACCATTGAATGGTTTTGGGATTTGAAAAGTCCAGGACCGCATCTTCGTAAGGGATCGTTCCGTTGGCATTCTTTACAGCCAATCCCTTCGCGACGATTTCGGGATACAGATCATTTTTTGGAACAAAATAAGGCAGCTGCCAGAGCGAGGTCCTGAAACCCTGCTTTTTCAGGTCGGCGATCATTACGGCCGGATCCTTGAAGCGGCTGGGTGCGAAACGGTAGTCGCAGCGCCAATCGGTTTCGAACCAGCCCGTATCGAAATGGATCACATCGGCCGGTATCCGGTTTTGCCGCAACTTTGCTGCCACATTCCGGCCGTCCTGCTCCGAAAAATAGGTAATGCGGCTCATCCACAGGCCGAACGACCACAATGGCGGCATGGAGGCCTTACCGGTCAGATCGGTGTAGGCATCGAGAATATCCCTGGGTTGCCCCAGAAATACAAAAAGGTCGAGATCCTCGTCGCCGATCTGCATTGCATTCGATTCCCCGTAAGTAGCGCCGAAATCGCAGGTAATGGGCGATGTCGTGTGCATGAACATGCCATAGCCGCGTGAGCTCAGGTAGAATGGAATGGGTTTGTACATGGTTTGGGTTTCCACGCCGTTCGGGTCGTGGGTCCACAAAACGACTTTCTGCCCGTTCTTGTCCAGCCTTGTGAAAGACTCCCCGCAGCCGAATATCTTTTCATCCGGTGCCATGGAAAACACCGCCGCCACGCTCCGTGAATAGTCCGAAGCCCGGCGCACGAAAGAGAATGGCAAAGTGGGCGTGTAGGAAGCTTTTCCATCAGCCTGGCCCCGGGTTTGCGTCAGGATTTTGCCGGCGGCGTCACGGACCACGATTTTCCAGGGGCTTTCGTAAATGGTAACCGAGCCATACTGACCGGTATATTGATGCCCGCCGCTGACCCTGCTGTACTTCCAGGACCCGTCCTTGACAGGCTCGCTCACGAGCATGAGCGATGGCTCCTGCACACGTGCCTGCGTACCCGTGTTCGCACGTATGCGTATCGTGCGCGGGGAGGTGAATTCTACCGAGAATGGCAGAACCGGATCCTGTGCATACTCAATGGAAGGAAACTCGTTGCTGTACGACCGCTTGTAGCTGAGCATGGAATTATCGAAGTTGTGCGCCGAAAACGGTTCGTGCCTTTTCCATTTAATCGCTCCCGCTCCCGTTTCCGGGTCAAAAGCGGCAAGACTGTCGGCAAAAAAAATGGTGTTGGAAAAATCCCGAAAATCGCCGCTGATATCGACCGGCTCATTCACCAGTTTGCTGTGCTGGGCTGTGGCTCCGGAAAGGGTCAGCGCCAACATCAGCGATAATGATATGGCGAAGGGTTTTCGCGAAAATGTCAGGTTATTCATGAGTGGATTTCAAAAGGTAATGCCCGGATGGATGTCAACGGGCTATGATTTTCTTTACGGCAGACTGCCCTTCCGGGCCGGTGAGGTGGATGAAGTAGGTCCCACCCGTGAGTTGCGGATTAATGACGGTTTCCGTCACCCGTTTACCCAACACCTTCTCAAACACCTTTTTGCCGCTGTTTGCTATAATGCTAATTTTGTCAAATGCCTGCGTGCCCCATTTCACAGTGACACTGTCCCAGGCAGGATTAGGGAAAACCTGAAATGATTCCGCCTGGGGTGTTTCTCCCAACACTTCTCCCCCGTTTCGCAGCATCACCGAACTGACAGACATCGGCGGCAGCGTCACATTGATTACATTGCCGGCGACACTTATCGCCGATTTCTTCAAAGCATTCTGCGTATCGGAAATGAATGTCTCAGTGGCCGGGAGCTGCGATAATGTGTACATCTGCGTTTGCTCCTGCAAAGGCATAAAATGACCCAGCTGCACCTTCACGGGCTGGCTCTGGTCCGGGGAACGGTTGATTAGCACCACCGTCATGGAATCCTTTGCAGCATTCACGCTCGGGTATGCCGACACGAGCTCTTCATTTCCTGAAACAGCCTGCACCGAATGCGTCTGATTGTAGCGGCTCTGCAGATGCAATACTTCCCACATGCCAGGTTTCCACGACCAGGGGGTGAACAGTTCCACGTTGTTTTTCATAAACTCCCCCAAATGGGAAGCGTACCAAACCGCTGTAACGGACGCGGATATACTGTTGTCGATTCCTGTTTCCGTCAGTCCAAGCGTTACCCCGTGCCCCTCGCCCATGTATTGCGTGAGCCAGTCGTTGCAGCGGGCAAAAATGTATTCGCGGGTAAGAGTGTTGTCATAACCGCCGTTCGAAGTTTTTACACCGTTGGCCTCCGGAAAAATGTAATTTCTGTCAAAAAACACGCGGTGGAGCTGTACCACATCTGCTGTTTTTTGGGTGGATGGATAAAAGTGAATGTCCAGGACATCCAGCAACCGCAAGCCGCTTTTTTTCTGTTCCTCGGCAAGGGCTTTGATGAAGTATTCCAGCCAGGGGTAGGTCTTGCCGTTTTCGGTAACGGGTCGCCCATCCCAGTTGTACCATTGCCACTCATTGGCCGTCACCGGACCTACCAGCCTGATATCCGGAAAGCGGGCCCTCGCTTTTTTGGCAAGGGTAATGTAGCGCTGAATGAATTCCTGGGGGGATACCTGCTTCGGCATTACGTCGTCGTGCGTACCTGACCATATCTCCGGCTCGTTGTCCATATTCCAGTACCGGATACCCTCCTGCTTCAAACCGATACCGGTCGGGCCAAACCAGTGGTCCAGAATGGCGACGGAAGAGTCGGCATCCCATTTTTCAAGGTAGAGACCGATGTCCCCTTCTGTTTTGGCTTTGGTACCGGTTGCATTCGGGACGCCGCCACCCGCCAGGTTCTGATTTACACCCTCCCACCATTGCGAGCGGTTGTAATCCCAGTCGGCAAAGTTGGCCGAAGTTGTTTTTGCTGCATAGCCCAGCAACTGAAAGGCCCACATGCCCTGCGCAGCGGGAAAATACTTTTGCAGGGCCTGTGCGGCCTGGTCCCAGTTGTTGAAGTAAACGTTGTTGTACCAGTCGGGATGGCTGCCCAGCTTTTTACGCCAATTGTACTTAGTCGAATTGTTGCCGCCGCTTTCGCGAAAAAACCGCACGCCGGCGTCCCGCAGCCTGACCAGATCTTCCGGAGGCAAAGTCCAGTTGGGATCGGTAGAGGAAAATGAATTGTTCCGGCCATAGAGATACGGAGAGATCACCTTCACCTCCGCCATTGCATCGATAGTGACCTGGATTTGTCCGAAGGCGATGGGAGAAATAAAAAGCAGGAGAAGAACCTTATACATGTAGAATCTTTCTGAAAATGGATGGGCTATGTCGCCCCAAACGGACCGCAGTCGATGGCCATGCAAGATGTCAGTCTGAGCGGACGGTGCCGCCCGCTCAGACTGACAATTAATATCACCTGTCAACCCATTACTTTTTCACGATCCGGAAGTTATCTACGCTGCCGTTGAAAGACGCAATGACCACGTCCGGTGTGCCGAATGATACTTTCAGGTCGGTCACTTTGGACACGTCCGCAATGGTGGCGCCCGCAGCATTCTTGAATTCCGAAAGCTCGATCACAGCCGTCTTCCAGCCGGTCGTCTGGTAACCGGTAGAAGCGTACACCGTCGAGTTCCATGGCTGGAACGAGTAGACATACTCTTTGCCATCGGCCGTGACGGTAATGTCATATTTACCTGCTTTCCAAGGCTCCACAATGTTGTGTTCGAACTTGAACTGTCTGTCGGCAGCTCCGCCGGCCGGCAATTTAAAGTCGAAGTAACAGGTCGAGAACACCCAGCCGTCGTTGTAGCCGGTGGCAGGCAATTTGGTGTCCTTAATGCGTGAAAACTTGCCTGAAATAGCACCGGCGTCCGTTGCGGCGACGATCGGCGCGCCTCCCCAGCACACTTCTGATCCCCAGGTCGTTGCCGGAACGTCGAAGTTGACCATATGTCCGGCGAGGTCGTTCATCTTGAAAGTGGTTTTCGCAGTACCAAATTCACCTTCGACGGTAATGATGTCGACTGCGGCCGTTGCAGGCATTTTGGCTGTGATCTGTTTCACGGTGCTGCTCACCACCTGCAAGGCGGTCGTGCCCACCTTCACCGACTTGATGTTATAGAAGTAATCGCCGTTGATCACGACGGTACCGCCGGGCTTGACAAACTCGGAGTACAATCCCGAGATCACGGGCGTCGGCGCGGTAAGAACAAAGTCATAGGTCGCTTCTCCGCCTTTGGTCAACACCTTGATTTTATTGGAAACACCCGCATCGACGGCCTTTGTAGGCGCATTGGCAGGAATGGTCACGATGATATTCGAGTTACTGCCCAATGCAGCATTGAAACTGGCGTCGAAATCATTGAAATACACCTTTAAAACACTACCCAGATTCTGCCCCTGAATGACGATCAGGCTGCCGGGCAATGCGCCGTTGAGTGAACTGTCGGCCTTCGTGGGGTCGAGCAGGCGCACATTGCTGATCGCCGGCGCGCCGTCCATGTCGTCGTCGTTACAGCTCTGGAAGGACAACAGCATACCTGCCGCCATCAAAAGTCCCAGACCTGTTTTACATATATCTTTCAAATTCATCTTGGTCGTAGATTAGGGTTAGTCAACAATTTTGCTGAAATCAAATGCCACCGGTTCGTTTTTCAACGAAGGCGCATTCACGATCTCGCCCTCGGGAAACGGCAGGTACAATGTGTTGGCCGACAATGGGTAATACTCAGCCGGCGAATATTCAACATTGTACTTTTTCGGATTGGTGGAACCCGCCACGTAGGTCATGGTATAATTCTCCTTATGCTGTGCCGCGGTGTAGGCAATGGCTTTCGCCGGGTTGAAGTAGAACCATCGCACGACTTCATTCCAGGAATTGCCCTCAAACACCGTTTCGATCCTTCTTTCTTTGAAAATATCTTCGAAGGTCAGTGCCGTTTTGGCTGGCATACCGGCCCTTTTCCGCACTGCGTTGAAGTACTCCAATGCCTTGGCGTCGGAAGTAGTCGCATTGTTGCCCAGCACCGCGTCGGCGTAAATCAGGTACACTTCGGCGAGGCGCAGCATGTACGAATTGATATTAGCCGACATGAACCCACCCAGGCCGCCATTATCCGCAGGTGAGCCGATAATGTATTTCTTAATGGCCGACAATGCAGCAGGTCTGGTATATTTCAAGCCGCCGGATGCCTTTTTGAGATTTGGATAAACATCGCTATCGAACATGGCGATCGCCTTTCTGCGCAGGGAATCAGCCGGATTTTCGGTGAAATATTTCACGAGATCGGCAGAAAGGCCCTGTGCCGCTCCCCAGCCATCGCCTGTGCCGGTAATGTTGGCATCGTATGCGAAGTAGGCCTGGAAGGAGTTGTTGATCCCCCAGGGATTGCTGATCGGCATCCATTGCAATGAGAACAGGCTTTCCGGGTTATTTTTGGAGGAGTTGTTGTTCGCACTCTCAAACAATTCGGCATACGTCGCTGCGAGCGTAAGGCCGCTCTTGGTGATTACGCTCTCGGCATAGTACCTGGCACTGTCCAGATCCGACTGGCTACGGGTACCGTTTTGGTTCAATCCGGCGCGCATGAGGTACGTACGGGCCAGCATTCCCTCGGCCGAATATTTGGTCAGGCGGCCCTGGTCGGCGGTTGCCGGCAGGTTGTTTGCGGCAAACCGGTAATCCTGGATGAGCAATTTCCAAACATCCTCAATGCGGTTACGCACCGGAGGCTGGTTGAGCTGAGCGACATTGTCGTACACGATCGGAACTGCGCCCCAGTTGGTTACCAGGTAATAATAGGCGGTAGCACGCATAAAACGGCATTCACCGAGCCCCTGCGCTTTCACCTCCGCCGAAGCGGTGCTTCCCTGCGCCTCGCGGATGGCCTTGTAGGCATTATTGCTCTGTGCGATGATCTTGTAAAACGATTTGTATCCAGGCAAAAGCGTACCCACGTCCGTCGAAGGGATGGCGTGCTTGATGTAGGCCGTGCGGTCATTGGAGTTCAGGTTACCTGCGCGGGCTTCCTGGAATGCCATATTGGCCTTGTCGTTGAAATCGAACCATACGATATTGTACAGCGGCGCGGTTCCGGCCAGGATTTCGTCATTGGTTTTGTAAAAATTACCCGAAGTGAGGGCATCCAGCGGCGGGCGATCGAGGAAATCCTCGCTGCATCCCTGCATGAGCATCAATGCTCCGATGGCCGCTATGAACTTGGTTTTGAATTGCATATAGAAAATATTTTTAGAATTGATGTTGTATCAGCTGGTCCCGTTTCCTTAAAAATCAGCCAGCAAGCCGAACGAATACATACGCACGGACGGGTAACGGCCCGTGTCGATGCCCGCCATGACCGTACCGCCGTAGTTGACCATACCAATCTCGGGATCATATCCTTTGTACTTGGTAATGGTAAACAGGTTCTGAGCACCCACCGACGCTTTCAAACCCCTGATAAAGAAGTCTTTCAGCATGGATTTAGGGAAATTATAGCTCAGCGTGATGTTTTTCAGGCGCACATAGGAACCGTCTTCGATGAAGTTGGTATTCATCCGGTTGTTGCCGTTGGGATCACCCGGTGCAATGCGGGGAATGGCGTGGCCCGGGTTCGTAAGCGTCACAGTTTCAGCTGCTGCCGGATCGTAGGTGCTAGGCTTCGCGTAGTTGGCCACCGATTTCCACTGGTTTCCGAACACGCCGCCGTTACCCGGGATTTCCGCACGGTAGCGCGGGTAGTTCAGGATATCGTTCTTGAAACTTCCGGTCAGGAATGCATTCAGCTCGAAGTTCTTGTAGCTCATGTTGTTATTGAAGCCCAATGTAAACTTCGGCCAGGGGTTGCCGATCACCGTGCGGTCCTCCGCGTCGATCACGCCGTCACCGTTCAGGTCGCGGAACTTGGTATCGCCTACCCAGGTACCGGTTGCAGGATTGATCGTCATCTGACCATTAGACGTCTGTATTGCATGGTTTTTGATGTCGTTCGCGTCCTGGAAAAGACCGTCGGCAATGTAGCCGGTGATCATGCTTGCAGGCTGGCCCACTTCGGTTTTGAAACCTACGGAAGTTGCATTCCAGGTCGGAGTGATCGGGTTCAGCAGCGAGGTAACCTTGTTGCGGTCGAAGGACAGGTTGATACCCGTTTTCCAGTAGAAACCTCCTTTATCGATATTCACGGTATTCAAGGTAAAACCGACACCGCGGTTCTTCATCGAACCGGCATTCACGGCAGGCCAGCTCAGGTAACCCGGCGAATAGGCAATGTCGCCACCGTAAGTGAACGGATAGGAATTGACCGTAATGAGGCTGGTAATGTTCTTGATATAAGCATCCACAATCAGCTCCACGCGGTTGCTGAACATGTGCAGGTCCAGACCTCCGTTGATGACGTCATCTTTCTCCCAGGTCAGGAACTCGTTGGCAAAGTTGGATGCCAGAAAGCCTGTGCCCCAGCCTGTCGGAACGGTTTGCAATGTCGAGTAAATCGCATTTCCCCCGCTGCCCTGGTTACCGGAACGGCCGATCTCGAAACGCAGTTTCAGGTCGTTAATCTCCTTCACATCTTTCAGGAAAGGCTCTTCCGACACCCGCCAAGCCACCGATACGGCCGGAAAGTTGCCCCAGCGGCGCCCATCACGGAATGCCGACGAACCGTCCATTCGGTAGGTACCCTGCAAGAAATAGCGTTCGTTGAAACTGTAATTCACACGGGCAAAGTACGACTCGCGGGAGCCCGAACCCTTGCCGCTGTTGTTGCTCACATTCGAGATCACCGAAGCATCTCCACCCGATAGTTCCTCGATGGTATTGGTAATAAACTTTTTACGGCTACCGGTGAGGGACTCGTAGGTAAATGCCTGTGCCTCATGACCGGCCATGATATTGACGCCGTGTCTGCCCAATTTCAGATCGTAGGTCAGCCGGCTGTGCAAGCTCCACCAGTTGTTGGTGTTCACCGAGCGCACCGAAGTGGCCGCATCCTGTGACACCACGTAACCGCCAATGGTGTAGGACGGGTGGAATGAGTAGTATTTCAAAAACTCCGCGCTTCCGTTCGCTTCGGTATGCCAAACGAGGTTCTTGGCCAGCTTCACATCCGCAAAAAGGCTCCCTAGAATGGAAGTACGGCGGTTATAGTCATTGTAGATCTTCGAGATCATCACCGGGTTGGTGAACTGGAACTGCGTGGAAGTCGGGCCACCCCAGCTGCCGTCGGGGTTGGTTACCGGTACGCTGGGGTTTTGGTCGAGTGCCAGCTGGATAATACCTCCGTTGTTGGTATTGACCTTCTCTTCGGTAATACCTACGCTCATGTTCGCACCGATTTTCAGCCAGCTGCGGGTCTGATTTTCGAGGTTCAAACGACCGTTATAGCGTTTGAAACCTGATCCTTCCACAATACCTTTCTGATTGAAATACTCTCCTGACAAATAGTAGGTCGATTTATCGCTGCCGCCGCTCAATCCCACCGAATACTTTTGAAGGGTCGTCGGGCGGAAAAGAGCGCTTTGCCAGTCGGTACCATTGCCGAGCACGGAGGGATCCGCAAATGCAGGCTCACTGGCGGTTCCGCCCACAGCTTCCGCCTCATTCCGGAACTGCGCATATTCCCGCAGGTTCATGACGTCGATGTGGCGGGGCTCTGCCTGCAAGGTGATCAGGGAGTTGAAAGTCACTTTGGACTCCCCTGCCTTCCCACGCTTGGTGGTGATCATAACCACCCCATTGGCACCCACGGCACCGTAAATCGCCGTAGCCGACGGTCCCTGCAATACGTTGATCGTCTCGATGTCGTCGGGGTTAATGCTCGACAGGATGTTCGAGAAGCCGCTCGGACGGTTGTTTGGATCGTCCTTCATATTGTCCGGCTTGATCTGCACACCATCGATCACATACAATGGCTGCGTAGTACCGGTCAGGGAGCTCAATCCGCGGATCAGTACCGACGGTGCGGCACCGGGCTGTCCGGAGTTTTGCTGCACCATTACATTCGCCGCCCGACCCTGCAGGCCCTGTTCCAGGGAAGTGTTGATGGTTTTGCTCAGATCCTTGCCCGACACAGTCACCTGCGAGCTGGACACATCGGTCTTTTTCATTTCGCCGTACCCTACCACCACTACCTCTTCCAATGCGGCAATGCTTTCTCTTAACTTGATATCGATCTTCGTTTTGTTTCCTACCGACACCTCCTGCGTTTCATACCCGATAAAGGAAAATACCAGGGTGTTGCCCGAAGCTGCTTCGATGGAAAAGTGGCCATCCACATTCGTAGTCGTACCGTTGGAGGTTCCCTTCACCACCACACTCGCGCCCGGCACGGCGGAACCCTGATCCACCGACAGCACGGTACCCGTAATAACTCTTTTGGATTCAGTCTGAGCAAACCCGCTGGTGGCGGCGCTCATGATCCCCAGTGATAGCAGGAGAGGTCGTAGCAACCCGGCCAGGAAATGGAAGCTCCGCTTTGCCCGCCTTGTTTCGTACAAATTTTGTTGCATGTTGTTTTGTTTTAAAAGTGACTATTTGTTCTCCCGATTTAGACAATTCCGATATCCCTGGGTAGCGAACCTGGTAATGGTACAAATCGAATGAATAGTTGGACAAATGTGCCTTATAAAATCATGCAACAAGGGATCCAAATGTTTACAAATGGGGGATCATTTGTAAACTCAAAAGGAAAAAGAAGCTATTTTTTCGGCTTTTATTACAGTTTGAAGGTAGGCAAGTGAAGAAATGGATGAGCAAGTAATGAGCAGGCGCATTCGCAGCGATATAAGAGAATCGCGTTGATATATTGCACTATTCTAATCCGCTATGCTGCCTACGGTACTCGGTCGGAAGCATTTTGAACTCCTCTTTGAAAAGCTTGGTGAAGTATTTTGGATTGTTGAACCCGATCTGGTAGGCGATCTCGGACACCGTGAGCTGGCTTTTTTCCAGCAGGCTTGCGCCCCTTCGCATGCGGATGATGCGGATGAATTCAATGGGTGTCTTCCCGGTCAGGGACAGTATTTTTTTATACAAATACACCCGGCTCATCGACATCGCATCGCTGAGCTCTTCCACCGTAAACTCCGCATTGGCCAGGTTATCCTCTACTACTTTGACAGCGCTGCTCACAAACTGTTCGTCGAGCGAACGGATGGATACCTCACTCGGCCGTATCTCGACGTGCTGCTGAAACTGCCGCTGCAACTGTTCCCGCTGGCGGATCAGGTTGGTGACCATGGCCTGCAAAACATCCAGCCTGAACGGCTTGGTCACATACGCATCCGCACCGGTTTGGTATCCCTGTATCTGTTGCTCGTCTTCGGCCCTGGCCGTCAGCAGCACCACCGGAATGTGGGAAATGCGCCGATCCGTTTTGATCATGCGACAAAGTTCGATGCCATCCATTTCGGGCATCATCACATCGCTCACGATCAGGTCCGGGACATGTTCCAATGTCATTTCCAGGCCCACCTTGCCATTAGGTGCGTCGAGTATCTGGAATTCTTTTTGGAATACCTCCTTTAAATAAGCCCTGAATTCATCATTGTCCTCCACGAGCAGCACAACTGGCCGGCCTTTGTCGGTCTTTTTGAAGGGTATGTCAATGTCAATGGCTTGTTGACTCAGGGAATCCTCCTCCGCGGCTTCCGGGGGCAGCATCCGCGCAGTGCTTTCGTGCAGCGGCAGGGTTACCGTGAAAGTGCTGCCCTCGCCAACGTTGCTTTCCAGATCGATAGCCCCGCCATGCATTTTGACGAATTCGCCAACAATGGAAAGACCGATACCGCTGCCCTGGTTCATGATGTGGTCCGGTGTGGGATGCTGGTAAAAACGCTCGAAAACCCTCGCCTGCGCCTCGGGAGGAATACCGATCCCGGAGTCCTCCACCCTGATTTCCAGCAGATCGTCGTATCCTTCCCGAGTTATCACGTCCAAATGAACCGTCACCTGCCCGTTTTCCGGGGTAAATTTGAATGCATTGGACAGTAGGTTGTACATTACTTTGGAGAGCTTATCCTGGTCAAAATCCGCATACCGCGACCGTGCGTTGCTTTCAAACCGGTATCGGATGTGCTTGTGCTCCGAAAGGTCTGAGAATGTCTGCGCGATCTGCCTCACAAACTGCACCACATCGCCCCGCTCGGGACGAAACTGGGTTTCTTCCACTTCCAGCTTTTTGAAATCGAGCATTTGCGTCACGAGGTTGAACAGCCGCTTCGCATTGCGGTGCACCAATGCGAGCTGCTTATGGACTGCGTGATCGGCCTGGATGTTTTTCAGCAGGTTTTCCAGCGGTGTGAGTATCAGTGTGAGCGGCGTCCGGAACTCGTGGCTTACATTGGTAAAGAACTTGATCTTCATCATGTCGAGCTCATGCATTTGCTGGGCATACCGCCGCTCCTGTTCGAGCTTGAAATTCATCCTTTCCCTTTCGATCAGAATCCAGCGGGCAACCATCAATGCACCGATCACGAGCAAAAAGTAGGCAAGATACGCCCAGGGCGTCCGCCAGAAAGGCGGCAATATCACCACTTCAAGCCGCCGTTCCGTCGACACGCCCCCTTCTTTCATTTTAACCCTGAACATATAGGTTCCGGGGTCCAGGTTGGTGTAGGTCGCTTTTCTCGTGTTGTCGGCTTCAAACCATTGGTCGTTGAAACCCTCCATCGTATACAGATAGTGGTTTTTCTCGGGATGCAGGAAATTCAGGGCTGCGAATTCGATGGAAAAGACATTCTGGCTGTGTTCCAGCACAATGCGCCCGGTGGACGAGATGGATCTTTCCAGCGCCGGGTCCCCGTTCACCAGCTCGCCCGGCCTGACGCTCTTGTTGAAGATCTGGAAGTCGGTGAGCATGATCTGCGATGCGATGGGCTCGTCAGCAATCCGTTTCGGGTCGAATATGGAGAAGCCGTTGGCACCACCGAAAACCAGGTCCCCGGAGCTAAGCCTCAGCGCCGCGTTTTCGTTGAACCCCCGTCCCTGCAAACCATCCACCTCGTTATAAGCACGCACCTGAAACGCGACCGGAACACCTCCTGCCCTCTTCGTGATCCGCACATTGGCCAGGCCCCTGGATGTGCCCAACCAGAGATTTTGCTGGTCATCCACGACCAGGCTCAGTACCGCGTTGTCGGGCAACCCGTGCCGGGTATTGTAGGCCACAAATGCATTCCGCTTGGCATCATATCGGTTGAGACCTTCCGATGTACCGATCCAGATGTTGCCGAAACGGTCCTGCGCCAGCGCCGTCACCCCGTCCGCGCTCAGGCTGCCCGGGTCTCCCGCGCGGTAGCTGTAATGCACAAACCGCCCGGTTTCGCGCATCAGCACGTCGATTCCGTTGGCGGTTCCAATCCATAGGTTGCCGTCTTTATCTTCCAGCATGGCTGAAATGTAGTCCGAGCTCACGGAATTGGGCGCCAGGCGCTGGTAATGCCGGAACGTGTTTTTTGTCCTGTCCAGCAGGTCGAGGCCGTCGGCCATGGTACCCACCCAGAGACGCTTGCCCGAGTCCTCGAAAATCTCCCACACCCGGTCGTCGATCAGGCTGGTGGAATCGGCCGGATCGTGCAGGAATCGGGTAAATGCTTTGCCGTCGAATCTGTTCAGACCACCGAAGTAAGTACCGATCCAAAGCACATCGGCACGGTCCAGAAACAGGCTCACGATCACGTCGTTACTGAGACTACCCCGATCTCCCGGAACGTTCCGAAACTGCCTGAAGGTATTGCTTTTCCGGTTGTAATGGATCAGCCCCTGCCCGTTCGTGCCGATCCAGAGGTTCCCCTGACGGTCTTCGGTAAATACATTCACATCGTCGAAGGGCAAACTTCCGGGATTACCGGGCGAATGCCTGATCAGCGAAAATTTGAATATATTCTGATGGTAATTGCAAAAGCCCTTTTTGAATGTGCCGGCCCAGATCATACCCGTTGCATCCTTGTACAGCGACTGGATACTGTTCTGACTGATGGTCCTGGGATCGCTCTGATCGGACAGCAGCGTGGTGACCGTCCCCCGTTTTTTATCCAGAATATTGATTCCCCCATGATCCGTACCGATCCAGATGCGGCCATCGGGTCCCGCGATCATCGCGCTGACCGCATTGTTGCTGAGCCTGAAATCCGGTCCGGCTGTACCGGCATTGTGTAATTTGTTGTTTTTTAAATCAAAATAAAAAGCGCCCAGCGCAGCCTTAACGACATACACCCAAGGTTCGCCGTCATCGTCCACGAAGACTTTATGATTGGACAGGTTACCCAGGTTCCGGTGTTGCAGCAAAGCGCTTTGAGCACTGATCTTGTACGTACGGGCGTCCACACGGGCAAGGAAACCGTCATCGCAAACCACCCAGAGGTTTCCGTGCGCATCCTCGTCGAAATCGGAAATGGTGCGCTGACCGCGTCCGGCAGATCCGGCTAACGGACTGAATTTCACTTTAATCAGCCTTCGGGAGGCGGTGAGGAATTTCAGCAATCCCAACTTATTGTGGTTGATCCAGTAATCACCCGACCGCGTGCGGATAATGCGGTTGAAATTGGCATCGGGAAGTCCAAACCGCCTCGCCGCCCGGTTTGCATTGTGATCGATGCTTTCGGTAACCGGATCATAAATGTCAAACCCAAGCCGGTTGCTGATCCAGATATAACCGTCCGGGCCTTCAAACACGGCGTTGATCTGATGGTCGGCGAGGCTGGTCGAATCCTTCGGGTCATGTTTGAAAACCCGGAACGAATAGCCGTCGAAACGGTTGAGGCCGTTGGCCGTTCCTATCCAGACAAACCCACGACTGTCTTTAAAAAAGCAATTGACCTGGTTATGAGACAGACCGTTTTCTGTACTGTAACGAACAAACTGGTAGGTAGCCACCTGCCCGAAACCATTTCCGGCACCGGCGAGGATACCCATCAAAACAACACAAAAGCTCAGAAGCCACCTTTTCATCGGGCTGAAAATACAGCTTTATCGCGGTTGATGAAACTGACGCCGGGAAATGGGCCTGGTGAGGTGACCATTTAGACGCTAATGGCACCATGAGATTGCTTGCCACAAGTTATCATTTGTAATACTACATTTGGTTATGTGTTTGTCGGCAGCAACTTTCCAGCGTCGCAGAATGTATTTGCTTTTGAATTGTCAACCTTAACCCGGATCCACTTATCCGCATCCGATATGTTATCTTTCAAAATGCAGCACCAGGAATTTGAACCGCCGGAAGCGTTACGGGACACCATCAGGTGTTTTTGGCACGAACGAAGAGACTTTGGAGACTTACAACAGGATTTTGAGGTAGTACCGGATGGGTATGCCGAAATTATCTTTTACTTCGGAGGCCCCTGCGGCATTTCCGGCGACGGAGACCTGCTCCCGTTGGCGTCACCGTTTATTATGGGCTTACAAAATCGACCTGTGCATTTCTATGCGAAAAACCGTCTGGAGATCGTCGGCATCCGGTGTTATCCCTGGACGGTGTTCGATTTACTCGGGCTGCCGTCGGGTAAGGATGGAATGCGTATCGTCGGACATCCCATTGCTCAGCTTCAATTCGTGATGGCTGAACGGATTCAGGCTGGCAGGATAAATGAGGCTTTGGCACTGGTGGAACAGTATTGCGTCCAGGCGCGATCACGGGTTGCGATGGATAGCATGCTGCACAAAGCGGGTGTTGCGATGCGGGAGGCAAATGGGACCATACCGGTAGGCGGGATAGCGGCGGCGGCTCATACGACGGTCCGTACATTGGAAAGGAAGTTCAAGCAATCTTCCGGCTATTCGGTTAAAGATGTGTCCGGGCTGATGCGCTTCGAGCAAGTGCGAAACCAGTTGTGGCTTGATCCTGATTGCAGCATTGCCGGGCTTGCGTATGAGCTGGGCTATACGGATCAATCGCACCTGAGCAGGGAATTCAAACGCTACACCGGCACCACCCCGGCAGCTTTTGCGAGAAAGGCAAAACTAGGAAAGCAATTTGCCAAAACCGATTTTGTCGCGTTTGTACAAGCCTGACCCGGGAGCATTCAGGATTTTTGTGTTGTAAATCATATTGTAAAAACAACACCTGAAACCATGAAATCCACACAAATGCACGATGTAATCATTTGCGGCGCCGGGCCCGTGGGGCTTTCCCTTGCCTGCGAACTCGCGCTTGCCAAATGCCGGGTAATCGTCTTAGAAAAGACCGAAGATCCGCACTCACCCCTCAAACAGTTTCCATTCGGTATACGTGGGCTTTCGGCACCTACGATCGAATCGCTGGACCGGCGCGGCCTGCTTGGCGCATTGCAGCTGCATCAACGCATTAAAAATCCGCATGCTGCTTCCATACGGGAGCCCCAACCGCGCCACCAGGCAGGACACTTCGCCCGCATACCATTTTACGACACGCATATCGACACCACCCAATGGAAGTATCACCTCCCCACTAACACCGCCACCAATCTGTTATCCGAAATGGAAGAGCTTGAAACCATTCTGATACGCCGCGCACAAGCCCTGGGTGTGGAGATCAGACGCGGGTTTACGGTCACAGGCTTTTCTCGAACCGCAGACCAGGTGACTGTTCATTCGGGCGATCAATCATGCGAGGGCAAATGGCTTGTTGGATGCGATGGAAGTCGCAGCGTCGTTCGCAAAGCGGGCGATTTCCAGTTTGCCGGTACGGAGCCAGAATTCACCGGTTACTCTGTCCAGGTCGACATTGCCGACCCGGAGAAGCTTAATCCGGGCAGCAACTTCACATCGACCGGAATGTACCTGCAATCCCAGCCGGGCTACATCGTGATGGTCGAATTCGACGGCGGGGCGGCTCATCAGGCAGGGCCGATGACCAGGGAACACGTTCAGGCGGTATTGCGGCGTATCTCGAATACCGATGTTACACTCACCGCCCTGCACAACGCAGCTACCTGGACCGACCGCGCACGGCAGGCCACATGCTACCGCAATGGACGGGTTCTTTTAGCAGGTGACGCGGCGCACGTTCACGCGCCCTTGGGAGGCCAGGGATTGAACCTCGGGCTCGGCGACGCCATGAACCTGGGTTGGAAACTCGCCGCAACCATCCGGAACAAAGCACCGGAGGGACTGCTCGACAGCTATCATACCGAACGGCACCCGATTGGCGCGCAAGTCCTGGATTGGTCGCGCGCCCAGGTGGCCGTCATGAGTCCGAGCCCGCACGCACGTGCGCTGAACGCGATCATGCGCGACCTGATCGATACACGTGATGGCGCCACCTACATCGCAGGCAGGGCTTGGGGCATTCACACACGCTTTGATCCCGGTACCGACTTTCCCCCGGCTCACCCATTGACAGGCCACAGCGTCCCCAACTTTGAGTTCGAAGACGGCGCCAGAATCGGCGGGCTGATGCACGATGGCCTGGGCATATTACTTGATTTTGACGGGAATGCCGATCTTAAATCGCTGGCGGGTGAGTACAGAGGCCAGATCAGGTATGTTTCAGGTAAGGCAAAAGACCAGCTGGGGATAAACGCCGCGCTGATACGTCCCGATGGAATCGTCGCCTGGGCTTCCGACAGCGAACCCGTTCACAGCGAACTTCAAAATGCGCTTGCACAATGGTTTGTTCGGGTCGGCGATTGAATGGAAAACCAATAACCGCACCGATCCCGTGTAAGCTTGCGGCTGCGACATTACGCCCGGCCTGGCAAGCCGATTGTCCAACTAAGCCCCTCATTTGCCTACTTGAAGTCATTTCGAATGTGATCCAAAGGTTCCGGAAAGTAGTTTTGAGTCATCAAATCACAACAGATCTGAAACTTATGAAAACTAACCCGCTACTTGCCAGCATCAGAAAACCGTTCGCAACCGGCCTGATCATGATCGCTTCTGCACTCTCGATTGCCACCGCCAGATTTGAGCGGGATCCTCAAAGTTGCGGTATGATGGCAGTCCAGACGAGCAAGAAAACGCAACGGCTTGCAAACTAGGGCAGACTTTTTTTTAACAATCAAAAGACAATAAAACGATGACAACTCTTGTAAATTTCAAGCGCAATTTGATGGGAAGCTTAGCCATTGTGTGGGCATTACAGCTCCCCGGCACATTACCGGCATCGGCGAATCCTGAGCGCGCCGCGATAGCCAGCCACGCCAAAATAAACCCGGCTGATAACCCATTTGACCACATCAAACAAATCGAGGCTGGTGTGCTGAACGTGGGCTATGTCGAAGCCGGCCCCGCCGATGGCAAGCCTGTCCTGCTCATTCATGGCTGGCCTTACGACATTTACAGTTACAAGCAAGTGTCGGAAATCCTGGCCGCGAAAGGCTTCCGGGTGCTTATCCCCTATCTTCGCGGATCCGGCACCACGCAGTTCCTATCGGCCGCAACACCCCGCAATGGCCAGCAATCAGCACTGGCGGTCGACATGATCGCATTTCTGGATGCTTTAAAAATTAAGAATGCCATTGTCGGCGGTTTCGATTGGGGTGCACGCACGGCAGACATCATGGCCGCGCTGTGGCCGGAGCGGGTCGCGGGGCTCGTGTCGGTGAGTGGCTACCTGATCGGCAGTCAGCAAGGCAACAAGGCTCCGTTAAGCCCAAAAGCCGAGTTGTCGTGGTGGTATCAGTACTATTTCGCGACCGAACGCGGGGCTGCCGGCTACCAGGCAAATACGGCCGAGTTCAACAAACTGATCTGGAAGACCGCCTCACCGACCTGGCAGTTCAGCGAGGACACATACAGCCGCTCGGCAGCGTCCTTCCAGAATCCGGACCATGTAAAAATTGTGATAGACAACTACCGCTGGCGGTTAGGTCTGAGTAAAGGTGAGGCCAAATACGACGGACTCGAAACGAAGCTATCGGCAATGCCAGACATCCATGTACCTTCCATAACGCTTGAAGGCGATGCAAACGGCGCGCCCCACCCCGACCCCAGTACATACGCAACCCGGTTCAAAGGCAGGTACGCACATCATAACATCACGGGCGGTGTGGGCCACAACCTGCCTCAGGAAGCACCCGGCGCATTTTCAGACGCGATCCAGGAAGTGTCAGGTTGGGTTAAGTAGGGTCGCCGGAGGGGCATAAAAAAAGGTGTCAAAAATGACACCTTTTTTCTTTTCAAGAGCCCCCAGTCGGGATCGAACCAACGACCTACTGATTACAAGTCAGTTGCTCTACCAGCTGAGCTATGGAGGCCTTTTTTCTTTGTGATACCGTTTGTTATTCCGTTATCATGGTGCAAAAGTAGTCGAGCGGGATATACAATGCAACCTTTTCAAAGTAAATTTTTCAAACTTTTTTTCAGGTTTTAGATAGCCTCCTGAATAATAGTAAGTTGGTGTTTCAACTCGTCCAGCTGACTTAATGCCTGATTGATCTTTCTCTCAAATTCCGCTTTCAAACGATCGGAAGTTTTCGATTTCGCGAAAAATTCAATGTTGTTTTGCCAAAGCGAAATGTCATTTTCCAGCTGAGTGATCTTCCGTCTGATGTCGTTTTCCTTGCGATACAGATTACGGCTGCTTTCACCGTCACGTACCAGCTCCACTTCACTTTCCAGAACCGCCTGCTCCTTTTCTTTGGTCGACAGCTGGCCGATCGCACTCACATACGTGTTGATTGCCGCGATATAGCGCTTCTGAACAGCCTGCATATCCTTCTTGGGCACAAACCCAATGGAAGACCATTCCGATTTAAATGCGCTCAGTAAATTGAGTGAAGATTCGTCCTTGTCTTTCGCCGCCGCCTCAATTCTTTCGATCAGCTCTGTTTTCAGTTTCAGGTTGCTTTCAAATTCCTCTTCTACCTCCCTGTTTTTAGCACGCTTCTGGTCGAAATAGGAATCGCAGGCCTTTTTGAAACGGTCATAGATCGTGTCCTTGAATTTCTCCGGAACCTGACCAATGCCTTTCCACTTCTTCTGAAGTTCGATCACTTTTTGTGTCGTGGCAGGGTTGTCCTCCCCGGTCGACAACAGTGTTTCAGCCTCATCACACAGCTGATTTTTCAATTCGAGGTTTTGCTCCCGTTTTGATTCCAGCTGACGGAAAAATTCGCCTTTGTTATTGAAAAAAGTTTTCAGCGCAGCCCAGAACTTCTTGCTGAGTTCTTTTCCTTCTTCACGCGGCATAATGCCTTTCAACGCTACCCACTGATCCTGGAACGCCATAATGTCTTTTGTCTTGGCATTCCATTCCTTGATACTTCCGGAATTATAGGAGGTGAAGGGAACAATGGATTCGTAGATCTTCACTTTCTGCTCATAGTTTTCCTGCATCGACTTCTTCTGCTCGGCAAACTGTCCGCGTTGTGCATCATACAACACATCCAGTGCCTCCTTGAAGCGCTGCCAGAGCTTTTCCTGGTCCTCTTTCGGTGCTGGTCCGAGGTGCTTGTATTCCTCAAAAATATGGTTGGCTTCGTTCAGGATCTCCCGGGACATCGGGCGAGCTTCCAACGATTTGCCGAGCTCTTCGACTTTCTCGCACAGTTCGGCTTTCAAATCGGAGTTCCGGCGTCTGTCCAGCTCTTTCAGCTCAAAATAGATATTGCGGTTGCTGAAATAACGGTCGATCAGCGCATTATAAGTTGCCCATAGCGTGCCATTATGCGGTGACGCGATGTTGCCAGCCTGCTTCCATTCGTCCTGGATCTTCTTGAATTCCTCCCAGCTCGATTTGATTCCCGAAGCGTCGGTTTCCCGGTGCCCTTCTTCTTCCAGCAGCACGCGAAGACGTTGCAAAAGGCCCGTTTTTACATTGAAATTTTTCTCCTTTTCCTTTTCCTGACTTTGGTAGAAAGCGTTTTTGAGTCCGCGGATCTCCCGGCTCAGGGCGTCGATTTTCTGGGTTTCGGCGTCGTACTTATATTCGAAACCTTCTTCGCCACCGTTATCGGCCACAAATGCCTTTAATGCAGCTTCGCGTTCCCTGTGTTTGATCTGGTCCAAAACCGTACGGATTTCCCTGGCAACGGCTTCCGCTTTTTTCAGTTGAGCGGGTGTAGCACCTTCTCCACGGACTGCTGCCAGTTCATTTTCCAACAAATTAACCAGCTGTTCTTTAGACAATTGGCTGTAATCCACATCCGGCGTCTCCTCCTCATGCTCCTCAGTCAACTCAGTGTTAAGATCAATTTCAAGGGTATCAATCGTTTTTGGTGCCAGGTCGTCCTGCTCTTCGCTTTTGACCCCTTCTTGTTGTTCTTGTGCCATCGTGATGCTTGTTTCGTACGTACGGTCTCTTATAGATTACAAATCTAATAATCTTTCCTCTGAAATGGCTACTTTTGGCATCCTAACATTGAACATATTAGTATCAAATGGACCACAGTATTGCAAATATCAGGCACGATTACGACCTCAGGGGACTTCTGGAGACCGACCTCGATCCTGATCCGCTGAAACAGTTCAGGTTATGGTTTGACGAAGTAGTAAATGCGGGTATCTCAGAAGCCAATGCGATGCTGCTTAGTACGGTATCTGATGGACGCCCTTCGGGCCGTATCGTGCTGCTGAAAGACCTCGATGAAAACGGCTTTTCGTTCTTCACCAATTACGACAGCAAGAAGGGACGGGAAATGGAGGATAACCCGCAGGTAGCGCTCACCTTTTTTTGGAAAGAACTGCAAAGACAGGTCAGGATAGAAGGGCGTATCGTCAAGACTTCCGAGGCCGAATCCAGCGCGTATTTCGCGATACGTCCGAGAGGCAGCCAGATTGGTGCATGGGCATCCGCTCAAAGTGAAGCGATTCCGGACCGCGCATTTCTGGAAAGGAAAACAGAAGAACTGGTTTCTCAATTTGAAGGCCAGCCAGTCCCCAGACCAGAGCATTGGGGTGGCTACCGGGTCATTCCCGATTACATAGAATTCTGGCAAGGTCGCCCCAGCCGGCTCCACGACCGGTTAGCGTATACGAAGGAGGTTGACGGGGAGTGGAAGATTGAGAGGCTTGCGCCTTGAAGGAATTTTGAATTTTGAATGAGTGAATGAGTGAATGTTCAATTTCTATAATTATTCACTCATTCACTCATTCGATCATTCACTCATTATTTCCGATCGCTCATCGGAACGAAGTCTCTTTTCGGTGCGCCGGTGTAGATTTGACGCGGACGGCCGATCGGCTCCTTGTTGGTGCGCATTTCTTTCCATTGTGCGATCCATCCCGGAAGACGACCGATCGCGAACATGACCGTGAACATATTGGTAGGAATCCCCAATGCACGGTAAATGATGCCTGAGTAAAAATCCACGTTCGGGTAAAGCTTGCGTTGTATGAAGTATTCGTCTTCCAAAGCCGCTTTTTCGAGTTTTTGTGCGATTTCCAATACCGGGTCATTGATGCCCAGCTTGTTCAACACGTCGTCCGCCGCCTTTTTGATGATACGGGCACGCGGATCAAAGTTTTTATAAACACGGTGACCGAAGCCGAACAGGCGGAATCCGCTGCTTTTGTCTTTGGCCATATTAATGTATTTCTGGGTATCGCCGCCATCCGCTTTGATCGCTTCAAGCATTTCAATCACTTCCTGATTCGCTCCACCGTGAAGCGGGCCCCACAAGGCACTGATACCGGATGAAATAGACGAGAAAATGTTGGCGTGGGAAGAACCGACGAGCCGCACTGTCGATGTGGAGCAGTTTTGCTCATGGTCGGCATGCAGGATCAGCAGTTTGTTCAATGCTGCGGAAACTACCGGGTCCACATTGTATTTGGCGACCGGCAGCGAGAACATCATATTCAGGAAGTTCGAGCAGTAGTCAAGGTCATTCTGCGGATAATTGACCGGATGGCCCTGCGATTTCTTGTAAGACCAGGTTGCGATCGTAGGCAATTTGGCCAGCAGGCGGATGATATGCAGCTGGGTCACTTCCTCGTCATTCTGTCCGTTGGCGTCGGGATAGAATGCACTCATAGCGCTCACCAACGACGACAGTACGCCCATTGGGTGCGCATTAACAGGGAAACCTTCGAAAATTTTGCGCATATCCTCGTTCACGAGCGTATGCGTACGTATTTCATGTTCAAAGTCAGCAAATTGCTTTTCGGTTGGAAGTTCTCCGTAAATCAGGAGGTAGGCAACTTCCAGAAAAGAGGATTTTTCGGCCAGGTCTTCGATAGAATATCCCCGGTAATTCAACACGCCTTCTTCACCATCCAGAAAAGTGATGGCGCTTTTCGTAGCACCGGTATTTTTGTAACCTGCGTCAATCGTAATATACCCTGTCTGGTCGCGTAATTTGGCAATATCTATCGCTTTTTCCTGTTCACTGCCTTCAATTATGGGGAACTCGTACTTTTTACCTTCAAGGGTCAATTCAGCTATTTGGGACATAGAAATAAGAATAAAATTAAAAAGGTTAATGACAAGGCAACGCCAATCGGGGTCAATTCAAGCCAAAGTTTTTCGTTAACAGCGATTTACTTACCCAACAAATTAAGTTTGTGTTAAATGGCCCCGGGATTAACCATTTCCCGGTCTGACACAAGCCGCAATATCCTAAAAAACTGTGTACTTTCTATTATTATCCGTGGTTTATTTGTGAAAAATCAAGACGGAAACAATAATATTTCACAATTTGAAGTATTTATGATAATATTCTACTGTTTTACCACCAATGCACCATCATTTCCACTGCAAACGCCAGCCTAATACTCCTGAGAACCGCTTTTTTCGTTTGTTAACACAACATCAACAGGTTCTTTCATCCATATCTTTTTGATCAGATACCTCAGGTTGAGCCCGGTCAGGATCACCGGCAAGAGGTGCGCTCCATATATGAATGCCTTTCCCGTGATCCGGTATGAAAATGAGGAAAAGGTGATGAACACATACATGAACCACCCCACCCCGATACCGGCCAGCACCAAGTAGATGATGATAGCCGTTCGTTTCCCCACAAACCGGTAAACCAGCTCACAAATCGCCAGCGACACGCCCACCACGAGCAGCACCGTGAGCAACGCCCGCGGAAAGTTTCGGATGTAATGGTGCTTATATAGCAGCACGCCTATTTTTCCAATCAGGTTCGGGTGCGCGAGCAGGTATGCATCCGTTACGCTCAGTACCAGCAGCGCTAACAAGCTGCTCAATTTACGGTTCATTTATGACGACGTTATTTCAATGATGTTACACCTACCTACTACCCTGAAGACCGCTTTTAAATTCCCGGTAGTGCCGAATAATAAATCGGATCTTTTCTTCCTCCGGCCACTCGTCCGGTATCCAGTTAATGCTCAGCCCATCCTTTTCCATTTTCCGGAAAAAAGTCATCTGCCTTTTGGCGAACCGGTGTATTTCCGTTTCCAGTTTCTGATGCATTTCATCGTAGCTCATGTGCCCGGTCAGGAACAGCGTTACGTATTTGTATTCCAATCCGTAGTAGATTAACGAGTCGGTGCTAAGTCCCTGATCCAGTAAAGCTTGCACTTCCTTAATTAAACCTTGCTTTAACCGTGCGGACAATCTCCCGCTGATACGGTCGCGCCTGATTTCTACCGGGGGCGACAAACCGAATATATCTGCCTGATATGCCGTATTTGCTTCACCAAAATTAACTTCCGCATTCGGATGCTCACGTAGAAACGTGACTATCTCCAATGCGCGAATCAGCCGCTTTCTCGTAGACGTGTCCGCCAGCGCGTGATACCGGGAATCTGAGTTTTTGAATCGTTCCAATAATACTTCGGTTGGAAGCGCATGGAGTTCCTCCCGCAGCTGTGGGTCAGCCGGTACCGTATCCTGGGCATGTCCTTTCAGCAATGCATATATATAGAACCCCGATCCGCCGCAAACTATCGGACAGCGGTTTCGGGAAACAATGTCGTTGTAGGCAACGGCAAAATCGCGCTGGAAATCATTCACATTATACTGCATACCCGCCTCACGGATGTTGATCAGGTGATATGGGACCGCATCCCCATCCACTACATATTCATCCAGGTCCTTACCCGTACCAATATCCATCTGACGGTACACCTGTCGGGAGTCCGCACTGAGTATCTCTCCATCCAATGCATGGGCAACTCTCGTGGCAAGGTGGGTTTTGCCGGAAGCAGTTGGCCCCAGAATGACAAGTAAGGGCGTTTCAATGCGCATGGACGGAGCTATTGGTGGTTAATACATACTTCATACTGCCCAGATTATAAACTGTGAGGTAATTGATCGGCGGATTATCTGATTCACCGTTCGCTTTCTGCGCCTCCCTGACACGAAGCATCGTATCGGTATTCAGCAGCGACTCTCTGGGCGCCATCGTGCCGCGACGCTCAAAGCCGAGCTTTGCGTAGCTGCGACCGTCCGACCATTCAATGTCGGCGTACGTCATGATATCATCGGGCTGTTTGTCGCGAATGAATGCACGAAGCAGCTTGTCCAGCGCACCTACGACGCTGGTGTTCAGCAGACTTGCAAACCGGATCAGTTCGTGCGACCGGAACGGCGCTCCCTCGTGCTCAAAAATCCGTGCATGGCTGAATGTCGCTACGGCCACCAGTAATGCTTCCTGGCCTTGGTCGGGCAGGAACCCGTCCGGCAGCACCCGGTAGTACCTTTGGGGAAGGAACAAGCCATAGCGGAATTTGGAAGTCGTTGGCCCATTTAAGTGATTATCGGTCAGGAAAGCCGCCGTAACGGCATTATCGATCCGCCGAACCTGGGTCAGACGTGCCGGAATTTTGATGGAAACACCCAGCATTGCGGCTATCCGGGACTTGACAATGCCAGTTTTGGAAATCCAGAAATCCTCCCAGATGACGATTACAGGCGTTCCACTCCCGCGTCGCTCAGCAACGTCCGCTGCCAACACGTCTAAGAAGCGCGTCCGATCCAATGCTCCCCAGGCAGCAAGCCCGATCAGCAACATTTCGATTTTTACAGCCTCTTCGTTCAGAACTTCAACGAGCGGTAAACGCAGACTGGTGCCATGGGTCGTCCTGCCTTGAAACCCCAGGGAGGAAAGCCAATAACAGATCTGTTCGGAAAAGGAGAAACCAGTAGTCAACTTGCATGTATTGATTTGACGAAGCAAGTTAACGCCGGAAGCCGTGACAACAAAAAAACGCGCCTTCCGACGCGTTTTAAATTAACAAGGTGATATCGGCTAGCGTTACTTTCCGCCAAGGCCGAAAATAACACCCACGTTTACACCACCAAACTTGGAAGTCGATTCGAAATCGATATTATCGACGGAACCTGTCTGCGAACTGTGGTTTTTATTACCAAATACAAAATGGTAAATGCCTTCTACCTGAATCCCCAGATTCCCGAATGCGAACAACAAACCGGCCCGCGGCGCAGCACCGAAATTGCTGTGTTTTGACGATTCAAGCACGGTATTACCGTTCCATTTCGCATCGTATTTCGAGAAGTAAACACCCGCATCACCACCAACATACGGACGGATCACTCCTGTCGTAAAGAAGTAGTCGAGCGTACCCGTTACCGGCATCAGTGTTCCGGTTGTGCTCAGGTTTTGGCCGGCGACGCGATAATCGCTCCCGTCGGCGTAGATTTTGCCGGCTACACCGATTGCAAATTGAGGCGAAGCGAACACACGCAGGTTCACACCCCCGCCTGCAACTGTTTTTGAATCCTCTACATTGGATTTCGCGACACCTCCCTGTAACCCGAGAGAGAACTGCGCATAGCTTGCCGATGTGGCTGTCATGATCAGGGCGACAATCGCCATGGATAGGATCAATGTCTTTTTCATGTCTGATACTGATTTGGTTGATAGTTTGCGGCTATGCATCCAATATCAGTCCAACAAGCACAAATCACCGGCCCGGGCTTTCAGTAAATTGTCATACAATCAATTACGAAGACAATTTGCATTCACCTCGCCTTCATCAGGAAGCTCGTTCCTGGGCAAAATATTCCTCATCCTGATGGGCTGCCTCCCAGCCGATCAATGCTTTTTTGCGTAACGCACCCCAGCGATATTCGCCTAAAACTCCTTCTTTCCGGATAACCCGATGGCAAGGAATAATGTAGGCGATGGGGTTGTCCCCCACGGCAGTGCCTACCGCTCTGACGGCATTGGGATGACCGATACTTTGCGCGATCTGCTGATAGGTTGTAACGGCTCCTGTGGGAATTTTTAACAATGCTTCCCAGACTTTGAGTTGAAAATTGGTTCCCTGAACAAGTAGCGGAAGCTTTTCAAGGGAGTTTCCGGCGGGCTGGAAAATACGCTGTACAAATGCCGCCGTTGCGAGCTGGTCGGGCCTGATCGTAGCGTGGTGCCACTTGCGGGCGAGCTCGATCAGTTGCTGGTCGCGATTGCTATCGTCCACAAATGCCATGGCACAGATCCCGCGTTCGGTAGCCGCCACAAAACAATCGCCGAAAGGTGTTGCATGAAATCCATAACTGATTATCAGCCCCTTGCCAGCACTTTTATACTCGTGCGGCGTGACGCCCTCAATGGAAATAAAATGATCGTACACCCTGCTCTGGCTCGAAAGTCCGGCGGATTCTGCCAGCTCGGCCAGGTTAGCCGAATCTTTGATCTTGTCCTTGAGATAGCCGGCAGTGATGTACTGGAGGAATTTCTTCGGGCTTACTCCCGCCCACTCGGAAAACAGGCGTTGGAAGTGGAACTGACTGACGCTGACCTCATCGGCCACCTCAAATAGCGAAGGCTGTTCTTTCGCATTGGCCACGATGAACTCGATGGCCTTGGCGATCTTGTCGTAGTTGTAAGTTTGCTGGTCCATTTGAATCTTTAATTTGTCGATACAAATTTGGCAGGTTCCCCCTGGGCGGCCAACCTGAAACTTGCGCAAATACCGTTACCAGTTACGAAGCGCTCCTGGCACCATTTATGCATTCAGGACTATATTCACATCGATTTTCCAATCACAACATCCGACATTCCTTTCAGTCATGAAATCCGCTATCGCTACTCTGTTCATTCTTTTATCTGCTTACAATGCCCATTCCCAAAATTTCAAGGCCGATCTCCGGAAGCTCAATGGGCAGATCGAAGCGGCTTACAAGAGCCGTAAGCTGACGGCCGTGGAATATGGCAAACTAAAACGGGAACAGGATATGATCCGGCTGACGATCGACAAAGCGATGGCCGACGATATCCTGACACCGGATGAAAAGAACAAAATCCATTCTAAAATTGCCCGGTCGCGGAAAAGACTCGGGAAATACAAAACCAACCGGGAGATCTATTAAAGCAAAATGGCTCCCTGCACGGTTTGCGGGAGCCATCGGGAAGGATCAGTATTCTTTTTTACCATCCTTTTTAACCTTCTTGTCAGCTCGTTTTTCTTTGAGGGTTTTCGTAGCCTCCTTTTTGGTGCTCCCTTTGTCCAGATTTTTTCCTTTGGCCATGACTTTAAAATTTTGGAGTATTAAGAATCTTTTAAATAACAGCAATACATCGATAGTTTGTATCCTTTGCCCGGAAATTATTGCCTCTGGGTGATCCAATCCATGATCAGATTGGCGCGTGCACCCGAATCACCGCTGCTTGGACTCTTCGCCCCGCCCCGGAGCTCCTTTACAATAAGATCGATAAGCGGCTGCTGTACGTGCTGGGGGTAAGGTATGTGAAATACTTCAATGCCTTCGCTCGTCTCGACGTGGATGTCGAATTTTTCAAAAAATGAAAAGGTAATGCGGCCCTTGGAACCGATGATCTGCGTTTCGTCTTCCCGCTGCTCTTTGTCGATGGTATAACACCAGCTCCCCTTCCCCAACACACCCGACGCAAATTCGAAGCTGGCCATTACGATGTCGTCCGCTTCATACAATCCCGCCTGATTACGTGCGATGCCGGTAGCATATTGAACCGGGCCAAAGACATATTCCAGGAAGTCGAACTGATGCGATGCGAGATCGTGGAAGTGCCCGCCGCCTGAGATTTCGGGTTTCACGCGCCAGCGCGGTTTCGGATTTTCGCCCACTTCCTCGTCATAGGGCTGCCATTGCAGGCAAATGTCGACAAAGCGAACATCGCCGATCACTTTCTTATCGATCAACTCCTTCACTTTCACAAAGTAATCCAATGCACGGCGGTAGTAGGCCACAAATACGGGTACACCGGTTCTCTTGCTTTCCGCATTGATGCGGTCACATTCGGCGGCGTTCCTCGCCATAGGCTTTTCGATATACACCGGCTTTCCAACCTGCATCGCCTTGAACGCCAGGCTCTCATGGGCGTCGGGCGGTGTTGCGATGTAGATAGCGTTGATTTCAGGATCGTTGATCAGTTCGTCGGCATTGTCATACCATTTTGGGACGCCGTGCCTTTCGGCGTAGTCTTTCGCGAGTGCGCCGTCACGGCGCATGACAGCCACAAGCGACGAATTGGGTACTTTGTTAAATGCGGGGCCACTTTTGACTTCGGTCACATTGCCACAGCCAATAATGCCCCATTTGATCTGATCCATCGGACAGTTTTTTAGGATTTGAACTAATCAACCTGCATAATAATTATTTATGAACAGAAATCTACTTTAAAATATACGGCAACATTTCTATCGATATCTATGGAATCACAACCCAATAACCCGCTCCACGGCAAGACCCTGGAAGCCATTCTGAACGAGCTAGTGGATTACTATGGCTGGGAACAAATGGGTTATCATGTGAATATCAACAGCTTCCAGTTCGAACCCAGTGTCAAATCCAGCCTCAAATTCCTGAGAAAAACACCCTGGGCCAGAAAAAAAGTGGAAGATCTGTACATCAAAATGCAGGAACGAAAGTAACAATAGCGGATTCGAGACTGATTATTTATTTCAACCGACAAAACATTTATGGCTTTTGTAGATTATTATCAAATACTCGGGCTGGACAAAAATGCGGACGATAAGGCCATCAAGAATGCATATCGAAAGCTCGCGAGGAAATACCATCCCGACCTCAACCCGAACGATAAGGAAGCCCAGAAGAAATTTCAGGAACTCAATGAGGCCAATGAGGTGCTGAGTGATCCGGAAAAGCGGAAGAAGTACGATAAATATGGCAAGGACTGGGAGCATGGCGAGGAGTTTGAGCGGACACGCCAGGCGCGCAGCCAGGCCGGCGGGCAGGAAGGGCAATGGTTTTCCGAAGGCGGCGAGGGCTTCTCCGACTTTTTCGAATCGATGTTCGGCTCTTCGGGTGGTTTTGGCGGCGGACGGCAGGCCCGGTTTCGGGGACAGGACTACCAGGCCGAAATTAACCTCAGCATGCGGGACGCTTACGAAACGCACAAGCAGACATTGACCGTCAACGGCAGAAATATCCGCATAACAGTGCCGGCCGGTGTCGAAAATGGTCAAACGATCAAGATTGCCGGCCATGGCGGAAAAGGCAGCAACGGCGGCCCCGACGGTGACCTTTACATTACGTTTGCAGTCAGCACGGATGAAGCATTCCGGAGATCGGGCAACGACCTGCATTTAAAGGCGGACCTGGATCTTTATACCGCAGTACTGGGCGGCGAACTGGTGATCGACACACTGAGCGGCAAGGTTAAGCTCCCCATCAAGCCTGAAACACAGAATGGCAGCGTCGTTAGGTTAAAGGGCAAGGGGTTTCCGGTTTACAAACAGGAAGGAAAGTTCGGGGACCTGTATGTGACATTCGATATTAAGATTCCGACCAACCTGAGTGAGCGTCAGAAAGAATTGTTTACAGAACTATCTAAATCCTGAAAACAGTATGGAAAATGATCAACTGGTTGCCATTGAGGCATTCTGCTCCTATTACGGCGTGGAATATTCATTTCTGGAATCATTGCAGGACCATGAGCTGATCGAGACGGTCATTGTCGGAGAAGCGAGGTTTTTGCACACCCCGCATCTGAATCGTATCGAACGCATGGTCCGGCTGCATCATGACCTCGCCATTAATGCAGAAGGCATCGGAGCCGTGCAGGCGCTGTTGGATCGTATCGATTTTCTTGAAAAGGAGATGGGCACGCTCCGCAACAAACTCAGGTTTTACGAGCCGTCCCGACAATAAGTCATGCATTGCCGGATAAGCGGTTATCTTTGCACTCCCATTTAAATCCGGGGCAGGCGCCATGCATGCCTGCCCGATATTTGCCTATGAAATTTGACGATTACGCTATTGCCGCAGAAATCAAGCGCAGCCTGGAAGCAGCAGGCTTCAAAAAACCTACTGACATCCAATTCAAGGCTATTCCAGCCATTATGAAGGGAGAAGATGTGCTGGCTATCGCACAGACCGGTACCGGTAAAACTGCCGCATTTGCCATACCTGTCATCGATAAACTCCACAAACAGAAATCTTCCAGCCGGTCGGAGGGCATCCGATGCGTCGTGATGGTCCCTACCCGCGAACTGGCCATTCAGATTGCCGAAGTTTTTAACAACATTGCACGACACACCCGCGTGAAGACGTTCAGCGTCTTCGGCGGCGTGGAGCAGGGACCGCAGATAGCGCGCCTGGAAAAGGGCATCGACATCCTCGTGTCCACCCCCGGCCGGATGTTCGACCTCGTGAGTCAGGGGCACATCAAACTCGACCGCGTGGATACGCTCATTCTGGACGAAGCCGATCACATGCTGGATCTCGGGTTTATCAAAGACATCCAGGACCTCATCCGCCATTTGCCCCGGAAACGCCAGACCTTGTTTTTTTCAGCAACCATCGACGAAAAAATCAAAAAGCTGGCTTATTCACTCGTACGGAACGCGATCCGGATCCAGATCTCTCCCAAAAACCCTGTTGCTAAAAATATCGACCACTCTGTCGCATTTGTGGCCATGGACGACAAGCGGTTCTTTCTGGAACGGGTCATCAGGCAATATCCCGACAAGAAGATACTCGTGTTCGTGCGCACGAAGGTACGCGCCGAGCGCGTGTACAGCGCCCTGGAAAGAATGGAGATCAAGAGCATGACCATTCACGGCGACAAGGAGCAGGCCGACCGGCTGACCGCTATGAACGAGTTTAAGAAAGGCACCATTAAAATACTGATAGCCACCGACGTAAGTGCGCGCGGGATCGACATCCCCAACGTGGACTACGTGATCAATTACGATTTACCGGAGCAACCTGAAAACTATGTTCACAGGGTTGGAAGAACCGGACGCGGAACTCAGAAAGGGCTGGCTGTGTCGTTTTGCAGCGAGGAAGAGAAGCCATTGCTGGAAGAAATTCAGGGTTATCTGGACAAACCGGTAGCCGTGGTCCAGATCAGCGCCGCCGACTATGCGCAAACGCTGGATTTCAGCACCGATACCACCAACGACCTGGGCGCATTGATGCGGGAAGTGGAGGCCCTGGAACAAAGGCGCAAGAAGAAGGGTAAAAAGTAGAACCACAAAAAAGGCTTTCAGGATCGCTCCCGAAAGCCTTTTTTTATCGTGCATTAACTGCTTATTCTTCGAATTTGTCAGCCAGAATCTGTCCGCGGATCTCGCCGTAAAAGCTCTGTGCAGTAGGGATATTCACATAAAACATACCGAGGATCAACTGAGTCTGCTGTTCCGTATTCAGCTTAACCGAGCCTTGTACCTGGGTACCTGTGGGCTTATCAGCTATTGTAAAAAGGATCGGACCTGCTTCCCATGCCGGATTTGCTGAATTGATGGTCACGGAAGTAGGCGTCAGATTTTGGTAGTTGATATTGTATTTCAGCTCCATGGTGTTTTTGTTGTATTCAAAAACGCCCGTGCCTTGTGCAGATGAAGTAGATTTTGGAACCGTAGCGCTACTATTGATAACAGCTGAGAACTTCACAATGTCATCTTTGTGAGGGCCTTCCTCCTTGCAGGAAGTAACAAATCCTAACATCACAACCCCCGCGATTAATAGTAAAAAACGTTTCATTGGCTTTTTCATACAGCGTTAAATTAAAAATTTGATTCCTAAATATACATACAAACTTAAATCCTGCAAAAATGGTACCAGCTTGCTATCATATATTCCAAAGATCACTTTTCCGGATATAAACAATCCGATTGTTCCAGATCACCCTGTCCCAATGGTCGACAGAGCCGATAATCGTCAACTTATGTCCTCTCCCCACCTGTTCCACCACTGCCGCTGCCGAGGACGGCTCATCGCGGAGGAAAGTATTTTCATTGACAATGATGCACGTTTGATAGAGGGAAGGCACATTTAAAATTGCGAGCAATGCCAGCAGATAAACGACTATGGAAATTTTATGAATTTGTAAAATAGGCTCCTTCCTACGCGTCTTTGTAACCATTATGATAACTATATAGGTGCCCAAAGTTAGGAGCAATATTGGAATGTAGTCACCATATTTACGATAAAATATTATAAAATAGTTGTAATCATCAAATTCATAACCACTTAGATTTTGCTCACTGGCCAGCTTTTCCATTTTCTCAAAAAGGTGCCTGGAAGGCTGAATGAGGGCCAATTTGCTGAGGAAAAAGAGGCAGTCGGTGTAGTTGTTGGTTTTCTCGGCGAGGAAAGCGAGCTTCAGGAGAAGCGCCTGGCTATTTTTTTCTTCGAGATTGAAATTTTTTTTATAAAGCAGTTGGGCCTCCTGGTACTTGGCCATAGCGAACAGAGAATCAGCCGCTTTGAGTTCCTTTGGGTTGGCACAAAATGCCGTTCCCGCGATCCAGAATGGCAGCAATAAAAACGAAAAAATCAGGTTTTTCTTATTTCGGATTTGCATTATACTTTTAAGAATTCTACTTTTGCATCGCAATTACGGAAAACGCCACGGCTAATCCAAGGTTGAAAAGCTTCGAAACCCTCCGGGCTAGTAGAAAAAACAAGATTCCGTAGCTCAGCTGGTAGAGCAATACACTTTTAATGTATGGGTCCTGGGTTCGAATCCCAGCGGGATCACAAGAAGAAGTAACAAAAAGTATCAAAAGCCTGCAAATCAAACGATTGCAGGCTTTTTTCTTTGCCGCAACTATACCAAAACGTTCAAATATTCTCAAAGTTTTGGTGAGTAATTCGGTGAGTCAATCCGCCTGCAAAGTTTACTCACCAGAAATCACGTAACTAATTGAAAGACAACATGTCCACGCGATGGACATCTTGCGCTGACTAGGCTTGCAAGACTACATTTGTTTAACCTTTAAACCAGAGAATGGTTATGAAAACAAAGCTGAGTCTGCTTTTCTATTTGAAGAAGCCGAGAAATTATCAAGACGGGCCAGTGCCCATCTACCTAAGAGTTACTGTCGATAGCAAAAGATCAGAGATGGCGACAGGTCGGGATTGTGAGCCTAAAATGTGGAATGCTGCGGCTGGACGTATGCTAGGCAACAAAGAAGCCGTTAAATCTCTGAATGCCTATCTAGGTAATCTCGAACAACAATTCCTGAATTCTCATGCCTCGCTTATTCGACAAGGAGATCTTGCCACGGCTGAAAACATTAAAAACAAGTTTCTGGGAATTGGTCCGAAACAGAGAATGCTTATGTCAATTATCACCGAGCACAATCGAAGGTTGCATACATTGATAGGCCAGGAATACGCGCTAGGCACATTCAAAGGTACGAGGTCCTGCGACGCCACACGGAAAACTTCTTAAAAGCTAATTACAATGTTACAGACTTCGATATCAGTCGCATTGATTTCGCGTTCGTTGCGGACTATGAATTTTATCTCCGCTCTGTTCGTAAGATGGGAAACAACGCCGTAGTGAAGCATATGAAGATGTTTCGGAAGATCGTAAATATCTGTCTGGGAAACGGTTGGATCAGCCTTGATCCGTATTTAAACTTTAAGGGCAAGTTTAAGAAAGTAGATAAAGCAATCCTCACTAAAGAAGAACTAGAAATGATTGCAGAAAAAGAATTTGCGAGCGATCGCCTTACACAGGTCAGGGATACCTTCCTGTTTTGCTGCTACACGGGTCTTGCGTACTCGGACATTCAAAGTCTGGAAAGAAGCGACATTTCCAGGGGATTGATGGTGAGCAATGGATTTTTACCCAACGTACTAAAACGAATGTGAAATCGCACATTCCTCTCCTTCCCGAGGCGCTAGCGATAATTAGCCGTTACAAAGAAAACCCTGTTTGCCAGTCCCGTGGGTTAGTTCTGCCTGTTCCAAGCAATCAGAAAATGAACGACTATCTAAAAGAGATTGCAGTAGTCTGCGGAATCGATAAAGTTCTAACCTCCCATGTGGCCAGGCATACATTCGCAACCACCATCACCTTGCAAAATGGTGTACCGATAGAAAGTGTTTCCAAGATGTTGGGACACACGAACATCCGTACGACACAGATTTATGCTAGAATCCTGGATTTGAAGGTAAGTGAGGACATGCAAGCCCTTAAAGGTGGATTAGCGAAAAAAACAGGAACAAGTGATTAGCGGATTTAGGCAAGAGTTAATGAGCCGTCAAATCAGATTTGGCGGCTTTTCTTATTTTGAGTGATGTGCGGTATAGGTAGAAAACTGGCCTGAAAAGACACCATAAGGCAATGTTTGGACAAATAAAACTCGGCAAAAGCGCAGCTAAAAAAGTGGCCCCATTCTTTGAGCCTGTCGATAAGATAGCCAAAAGCTTACGGCATAATGACGCCCTTTTACGGTGTTGAATTTTGGAATAGTAGCCGTCAGCCTTCGGACTACGCGTCCCGGCACTTATTCCGTTTCCTTTTGGCTATGTCGGGACCACTG
The DNA here is from genome assembly GCF_946482605.1 of uncultured Dyadobacter sp. The sequence goes on from NZ_CAMLSE010000002.1 coordinate 204,994, forward strand.
TTAGAAGGGCTTTCTTTTTTTCTCGTTTTTTCTTTGTCAAACATTCATTTAAAGGAGCGAGAGGAAGATGAAAGAAAATTATTTCTAACTTCTAACAGCTACGATCATGGCTCTCAACATCAATTTCGATGAAAACACAGGCAAACACAGTTTTTTCTCGGTTAAAGAAAAAGCTTGGCACGGACTAGGACAGATTGTCGATCAGTACCCTAACAGCAAAGACGCAATCCAACATGCCGGGTTAGACTACCAGGTTGAAAAAGCAGATCTAACTGCTATTATCAGTGGGAATCAAGGTGAATCTACGGAGGGCTCTACATCTGTTCCCGGATATTACGCCACCATGAGAACCGATAACAATGCGGTATTGGGCGTGGTTGGCAAAGACTATCAGATTGTTCAGAATCGGGATGCATTTACATTTTTCGACAGCATTGTTGATAGTGACGGAATTCTATATGAAACGGCCGGAGCGCTGGGAAAGGGTGAGCGCATATTCATTACCGCCAAATTACCTGGCGACATCGAGGTTGGGAACGACGACCTGATAGAGAAGTATCTATTCCTTACGACCTCGCACGATGGTAGTGGAAGCATCACGGCTGCATTTACACCAATTCGGATTGTTTGCGCTAACACATTGAACGCGGCTATGAAGAACATGACCAACGTTGTAAAAATTCGGCATACCAGCAACGCTAGGGAAAGGCTGAGAACGGCTCATAAGGTCATAGGAGTACGCGCTTTCCAATCCTACCCAACAGCTACCGACGACCATGGGAACCGTTTTCGGTGCGTATAATGCCGTGACAGGCTACTTTCAGAATGTCCGGAAATTTCAGGATAATGAGGCTATCCAAAGGCGCACGACGACAGTATGATGAGATAGTAGAAACAAGAGCTTTTTAATAAATTGCCGCGGAATGTCAACCCAACAATCAGACCACGTAGATGAATCAAATCAGCAATTTTCTTAGTCACTCTTCTTGGCGAGGAATTTCCGTTAAACTAGCTATTGCGGCACTAATGCTAGCTCTGCTTCGGCCTCGTAAAATTAAGCTCGGGTTCCTCCCAGTTTATCTGATTTATTAAGCTTCCAATTGATTGTCTTGAACTGTTTTAGCTACGTGAAAAGTCCTAACCTATTAGATCATAACTATAACCTCGACCTCCCGAAGCAGGAGGACTTCCCATTAAATTTAAAGGAAGATGGCAGAACAGTTCGTGAGTTACTTTTGAAAGACATTCGTGAATCCTCAGACTATCTTATTTTGACAGGGTTTACTTCGTTGTCCATGCTCATTGATGTTTTTGGTGCAACAGATTATCCTCAACTGCAAAAGCTTAAAGTATTAATAGGATTCGATCCCGATGAACGAGTGGGCAAACGCTTACCACACTATTCGCTTCCCGCCGAAATAAAGAATTATTGGGTCAAACAAAACGTCAGCATCAGACTGTGCGGTCCGATTTTGAATATTATTGGAAAAATAAGGGCTGGCAAATATCAATTTAAAGCCAAAGACAGATTTCACGCCAAAATCTATATCGGTGATCATGCTGCAATTTTGGGATCTTCCAATTTTAGCAAATCAGGAACGCTCACTCAAACTGAGGCCAACATTAGAGTTAAAGTACCATCAAATGAGGCTGGCGAGAAAATGTACAACGACATTAAACGCATCGGAGAATATTATTACAGCAAGGGCAACGACTATAATGAAGAATTAATCGATTTGCTTAAAAAGCTTTTCAAAGATGCAAACTGGGAGGAAGCATTAGCCAGGGCAATCGCCGAAATACTGGAAAGCAAATGGATGCGCGATTATCCAGTGTTGTACCAAGCACTCATGTCGCAAGAACTTTGGCCCTCGCAGAAAATTGGAATCTCTCGCGCGATGAAAATTATGCAGGACCAAGGCCGCGTATTGATCGCTGATCCAACTGGTAGCGGTAAAACAAAGCTCGCAACTGCGCTCGCCTACACGATATTTCACTGGCTTTGGGAAAATGGAAGGAAGGATCGCTCAAATGCCATTATCATTTGCCCGAAACAGGTAATAGGAAATTGGGAGAAAGAACAAGAGCACTTTGCACTATATAATAGAATTGAATCCATGGGTAAGCTAAGTCTTGGCCATGACAGAAACCAGAAACAGCTTCAAAAAACAATTCAGCAAGCAGACATTCTAGTTGTTGATGAAGCGCATAACTATCTACATCCATCATCTAAAAGAAGTAAAGCCATCGCTCCCAAAAGCGCGGGCAATGTTGTTCTCAGCACAGCCACTCCCATTAATAAAAAGCCGGATGATTTGTTAAGACTCATTGAGTTGCTCGACATTGACAATTTGAGTGATGATGATTTAACCGCCTATCAAGCCCTTAGAAACAATCGCAGAATGGGTTTGAGTAAAGACCGTCTTGATAAACTCAAAAAATATGTAAATCAGTTTATTGTCAGGCGAACTAAAAAGGAGCTTAATAAAATGATTGAGCATGAGCCCAAGAGATACACAAACAGACTTGGACACCCATGCCGATATCCAAAAAAGAATTCTGATGTGTACCGTGTAAGTGATAGCCTCGCAGATAAAAAGCTCGCACAGCAAATATTAGTATTGGCGAGTGAACTAAAAGGAATTCAATATTTACAAAAACTCAAACTCCCCGCCTATCTTATCACCAAAGAGGAGCAAAAAACATATGTTAACCAAAGATTTATTTCAGCGCCTGCTCTCGCTGCCTACATGGTACGGGTAAATCTTAGGTCTTCCCGGTGCGCGCTACATGAGTATTTGCATGGCACTTTGGCCGCAAACGAGAGGTTTTTACTCCAAAGTACGAAGAATCCTTCCGGTAATATTATTAGTAAAATTGAAAAATGTGCTGCGAAGCTACCACGAAAATACATTAGCGATGTTTTGCTGTCGCAAGAACAAGAGTGGCTTTATGACAAACTGCGTTATGATGAAGCGTGCCGGCAAGAAATATCTATATACAATCAAATATCTCAACTAGCTTCAAGCCTGAGTGATAAAAGGGAACAGAGTAAAGTGGATCAGCTAATACGCCAAACTAAAAGCCACAAGAAAATTTTAGCTTTCGATTCGACCGTGATAACATTGGACTATCTGGATAAGCTGATATCAGATAAGCGTCCCGACCTAAAAACGATTGTTGCTGCAGGACATAATACCAGCAACAGGGAGAAAGTCACGAGGCTTTTTGCATTAGAAAATCAGGCGGACGACAAGTTGATCGCTTTTTGTTCCGATGCTATGTCGGAAGGAATCAACCTCCAAGATGCCAGTTGTCTGGTTTTATTGGATATGCCAAGCGTGTTACGAATTATTGAACAGCGCATTGGTCGACTCGAACGCATGGATTGTGAGCACGAAGAAATTACAATTTTATGGCCCGACGATTCAGATGAATTTTCGTTGAATGGAGATAAGAGAATGATTGACACACTCGTAGTAACCGAAGGCCTCATCGGAAACAATGTAGAAATTCCAACTGCTATCTACGATAAACATTTAAAAACCGGCCTGAACACTAAAAACTTCATAGAGGCATTCACTGAATACACAAAAGAAGAGCACGGCTGGGATGGAGTACGTGACAGTACGCAGGACCTTTACAGTTTATTAGAAGGTGATGGCGCTTTAATCGATCGGCGTACTTATGATGATTACAAAGATGTTGACGCCTCGGTGAAAACAGCAATCAGTTTTCTTGAAACCGATCAAACTTGGAGCTTTTTTGCTTTTAGAGGCAGCACAGCCAGAAGCCCGAAATGGCTGCTGATTGATGCCAAAAATAAAGGCTACACTGACTTTTCGGAGATTTCACAAAAATTAAGACAATATCTTTCCAACGGTAAAATTGTTCAGCGCCGGTGGAATGAAGTAAATACTTCGGGAACAATCCGGCAAGTTATGTACAGGTTACGTAAGCAGGAAAGAGAGTTATTGCCTTGGAAAAAAAGGCGCGCATTAGAGCGGGCCGAAAAGATCCTTGGATACTATGCTGCAAACGTATTCAAATCAGAAGAGGACAAGCAAAATGCGGAGAAAATAATGGCTCTTTTCCACCCCGCAGCTCAGGACGACAATTACGTAGACCTCGATCAATTTGCTGATTTGTGGCTTAATATTTTGCTTCCAGAACTGGACGCATTGAAAGCGGAGAAGGTTAGAAAGCGAAAAGTGTATACATTACGTGACCTTAATCCCCAGAATGTTACATTACATTCCGACCATCTGATCTGGCTCCTGGAAAATAGCCACTACGCAAATACATTGGATGAAATGGTCGCTGCTTGTATTATTGGTGTTTCTGATAAAACAATGCTAACCGAGGGAAAGAATCATAGTGAGGTACAAAAACCCGGAAGCGCAGGAGAGCGGGCTCATCATTAAACCTCCTTCCATAACTCCTCTAGCTCTAAGCACTGAGGTTGATGAAGCCATATTTTGCAGATTCCGAAGTGATCACATTGTTGATCGCCTCACGGAACGGCGTGCCTTTGACGGCAGAAAAATCTTGATGCAGCATTATTTGCTTATCGACGGCGGCTTTTCCGGCCTGTCCCAGAACCGGGACTTTGAATTGAGCAGTGTTTTGATGTCCTGCCGGTAATACCGGATGCCGATGATCAAATAGTAGATCGCCACTGCGGCACCCACTGCCAGAAAGTAGCCTGTCCATGATAAATGCGTTGCCATAACTCATGTTGTTTTAAGGTTGCTGCTGCATTGGTTACCTGACAAAACAACACTCAAAACCAAGGCGCTTCAAGTACAAGTTTTTCTTGTACCCATGACGAAATGACTGTACCCCAATGATTATCAATGAAGTAGAAAATAAAAATGCGGCAAGCCTCGCGAAGATTCCTGCGCAGATTGCTGAAATGCCCGACAGAGTTTCTTGTATCAATGATGCCCCAAAGGTAGGCACAGGGCTGCGGGGCGTAGTGGAAATTCCGGCATAAACACCGGGGCGCGTAGTCCGGCATAAATGCCTGCCCACGCTACCTGCCTGCGCACCTGCTTTCCTTTATTCCGTTGCTTCCACTACTTGCTTGACCAGTGCCTGAATGAAGCGTCATAATTCATTCAATCACTTCAAATCAAGGTAATTATGGAAAGCTTCGCGAATGTTTCAAACTTGTATCAGGTAGCAGAAATTGAGCTGATCTACAAATCCAAAGTACAGGCCAGCCAGCGTCCGAAAATAGAATCATCCAGAGATGCATACAAAGTGCTGATGCAAAGCTGGAACCCTGACCGTCTGGAATTTATTGAAGAGTTTAAGATACTGCTATTGAACAATGCCAGCCGGGTGCTAGGTATTTTTGAAGTTTCCAAAGGTGGGATTTCGGGAGCAAGTGCTGACGTAAGGATCGTTTTTGCAGCTGCTTTGAAAGCCAGTGCAACAGGGATTATCCTGGCACACAATCACCCTTCCGGCCAGCTCGTGCCGAGTGATGCGGATAAGTATGTTACTGAGAATATGAGAAAAGCTGGTGAGTTGCTGAATATCCGGGTACTGGATCATTTGATCGTGACGGCGGAAGGGTTTTGCTCGTTTTCGGATGAATACCTGCTGTAATGGATGATAAAATCTAATGTATTTTTGTCGTGATAAGACATTACACCCATCGCGCTGTTTATAAGATCCTATGCTCAGCTCATAATAATTTGAAATGTTCGATCCTCAATTGTTCTCTGCAAAACGTTTCAACGAGCATATCGCTTTTTCCACAATCGATTGATCAGAAAACTCATCAGGGTTATTTGTAATGTATTCAAGGTCGGAGTCAATTTTACTATACAGATTTTCCGGAATGGAGTCCTTTAAAGATTTCCTCATAACATTAAGCTCTAAGCTATAACGCTCAATCGTATTACCCTGCGTGGCTGTCGAGTCGGCATTTCCATTCAATAAATGGATATTCTTCATCCAGAACGTCTCGTAAAATCTAAAAATTTGGTCAGACTGAAAATCCTGCCCAAGGTCTGCATACTCGATCCCTGGTAAAGAAGCGAGATCTGCTGCTGTCGGTGCAAGAAGCAGTGGACTGTCAACCCCATTAATTTGCAATTCAGCTCCTTCCAAAACACTTCGAGCCTTAGCAAAAAAGTCGCTGCGAAATCGCCACCCGAAAATAGCTTTCTTCTCAATGCAAATAAATACTGTAACAAAATCCAAATCGGTGAAGTCAAAAAAACCCATCCCCATTGCGATAGTACTGAATTGTTCTTCTGCGTCTTTCAAACTCTTGAATTCAATTCCTACAACTAATCGCGAAATGAACTCCTCCTCTATAATACTGGACGGTCTGATTATTGGTAAATTGGTAAAGGAATCAAGGCATTTCATGATCATCTTCCATTTTTCATCTTGCTTTGCACGCCAGTATTCCTCTATCCTTGGACCCGGATTACCAACTCTTTCAAACGTTGGATGGATTACATTATCGCCATAGTATGTCGACGTCTTTTGGAGTTGAGTAAAATAAACATTCTCAGCATCTTTCAGATGTTCAACATCAAAATAGCTAACGGTTAAATCTCGAATTTTATCATATGAGTCCTGCATATCGCGAATCCTGCTATTGCAACTCCGGAGGTTTATCAAAGATAGTCTTCTGGTATCTGGGTCATCAAGTTTTAATAGTCCAGAAAATTGATTGATGTAGATTAGATAGCTTTGTGCCCAATCCTGAATGCTTTTTATGTAGGTTTTAATTAAATTCCCAGCAACCTCATCACTAGAAACTGAGGATGGGAAATGCGGAAGTGTCTTATTTAGCTTGATAAATCTATCAGAAGCCGTATCCCATAAATTGAGCGATTTATCAAGTACTGGTTTTCCCGCATCTCCTCTAATTATCACATTTAGTAAATTGCAAGATTGTTTTGCACAACTTACAGCAGCAAATCGAAAATTTGTAACTGCCTCCTGCCACTCAAACATTGATACGGCTCGATATGGGTTGATTAAATCGTCATTCCATATTCTATTAAGTCTCACTGTAAATGAGCTTGGTAGCATCTCCGGTGGCATCTTTTTATACCCGTTCATAACAACAGTTTGGACGGCATGTGCATTGGGATAGGGAAATACCATAGCCTCTGTCTCATAAAACTTGAATGTGGGTAAGTGAGCATGAAAGGCATTTGCACGAAAAACACTTTGATCATTAGCTTTATCGCTTTCGCTATGAGGAAGAATATACTTTATTAGTATGACCTCTTCGTTTTGTACGACACTTAATGAGTTTGTGCCAACTAGTAGGAAATCGATAATTTTTTCGCTATTTCGACGAGTAAAGGACTCGTGGTTACTAGCGTCCATTGAGTGTAAGGCATCCGCAAACAAGACGCTATCGTCAATGCTTAAATTGTTGTAAACATCAAGAATGTACCTATCATCTGGAAAATTTAGCCGTAAATCCAAAAGCCAAAACCATCTTAACAACGGATAAGTAGTCACGACTTGCGCGTTCTCTGAAATTACTGTACGATGAAGTTCGTTTACCAAATATTTGATAATTGTATTTTGGAATGTAAATGCGGGCAATACATCAATAGCATTCTTTATGTGATTTTGAGGATTTTGTGATATCGTTGAAATTAAATCCAACATATCTTCAATTCGTGTAGGAAATGGCATTGTCAGCATCGGTAGTAATGCAAAGCTTCCCTGCTCAAACACGGAGTCAAAAACCTTTCTGTGCGTTTCCCAATACTTTTTTACTTCTCCGCGATAAACGCCAAATAATAATTCCGATATCGAGCAATATGAAAATTTGCTTAAAGTTTCAAGGAGTAGCTTATATGTTCCATTTTCATCAGAATCGGCAAAATTCGCTAGCGCAACTCCGAACAATTCCAAATCCTTATCGTCAATCACATTAGCGAGCTCTTGTAGTGTTTCGTAGAACGGTGTCGACTTGTGAAGAATATCTGTCAAATGCTGGGAGCGAACATTGTGCAATCCTTCGATGTGAGATTTGTCGAAACGAACATAATATTCTAATTCTAGCTGATTTAATATTTCGCCGAGATCGCCGTGCAGAACATCCGTGGCCTTTATAAATGCTCTGATCGCGTTCGTTCGAACTTTAATTCCTACCTGATCAGCAAATGCAATTACTCTTAGGATTTTAATTTTAGTTCCTCCATCCAACTCACTATTTAATCGGCCGATCTGCTCGTTCAGTCTCTGGCTCAGCATTTGCCCATGGGTGATGAGATATACATATTCCATCAATAATCCCTTTTGCTCAACTGCTTCCCAAGCTGACTGCCAATTATGGCAGCTGGTATGAAGCTTCCCATTATGTTTCAACGCTTTAAAGATCAACTGAGCATCTTGCTGATTGAAGCGAAGTTCAATAGGCTCTCCTATATCTATCTTGTAAGCGTCTCTTCCATATCTGATCCAATCCTCTTCTCTGGATGTGACAATGAATTTGACCGGACTGTCGGATAGTCTAGAAATGACATCAACCCAATTTGTATGTTTTGCAGAAAGTCCATCAATTACAATAATCGGTGCTTCACCTAAAAAAACCCGAGTTTTAATAAACTCTACCAAAGATCCGGTATGTTCAATAGCATCGCAACTATGCAATTGATAAATGCTTCGGCCTTGCTCATGGTAGGATTTGCAAACTCTCCAAGCGAGAGTCGATTTTCCTTGACCGCTCGACGATTTTATAATTGCACAGTCATACTTATCTAGGTGGCTCTCAATGTGTTTTTCAAGCTTAATCCTAGGAATCGGTAGGTTTGCGGCGACGTGCGAGGGACTTGCAGGTTGGCCGTCAAAATAGTTAAATAAATTTGGCTTTGATGATTCCACAAAGTCAATGTGATCGATAAGCTTAAATTGAATCGCGGGGCTAACGTAGCCGACTTCAATTTGATCTTTCGCACGAATTATTGTTTCGCAGAGCAACTTATAATTTATAGTACCACCTGACTTCGCCGTTAGGCATAAATCATAGAATAAGGCGTTTAAGTAGATTTTGTAGTTAGTTTTTAAAAGAGCAAATCTATTGATAATGCGAAGTTCATTTGAAGTTCTTAGTGTATCAGCACTTTCTATCTGAATTGAAAGTGCTTTTCTAAATAAATCAAAATCAAAATTAATCCAGTTCCAGTTCTTATAAGGCTGGGTGGTTTTCAGAGTTGCTATTTTTTGCTTCCAATAATCTATATTATCCTGTGTTGAAAAATCACCAAAAAGTCCATCCAGCTTGGAGTCTGAATACGTTTGATTTGTAACAAGGACAAACTTCGAGGTATTGTCTACAATGAATGTTTCAAGGAAATTCTGAACGACTCCTAAATTCCAAAGCTTGCTTGTGTTTAGTCTATCTTGTGAAAATTTAACTTGATAGTATGTCCCATCGCCATCTTGAATCCTATTTAGGGAATCCAAGTCTTCAACACCTTCTAATCGGATAGTACTGTTACTTGGTGAAGGTTCCAGCTCTAAAATCTTATTTATCGAAAATTGAAGTTGATATTCAATTCCGCGAATATTTACCCGTCCGCCCTTTCTTCTAATTGCCAATTGCTCAATAGATTCAGGAATTAAGCTTGTTCTGTTGTAAACAGAGTTTTTCATACCATACTACTTTAAACTAACAATAGTGAAGATTCAATAACACGATTGATCTCGGTAAGTAAACCAGTAGGTATTGCCCTGAGACATGTAGCGCTAACCGAATGTGTTTTAGTAATCAGAGATTTACTCTGCTCGCACATGGTGAATGGATTCATCGGGTACTAAATGCGACAGCGCCTAAATAGGTTTTAATTTATTGAACTTAATTCCGCCTATCCTGAATTATATCAGCGCGCCCCAATCAACCGCTCCAACCGCTCCATCATCTCATCCTTCTCCTTCAACATCCGCTCATATAGCGCCATTTTTTCTTCATGAAGTTTTAAGACCGCATCAATAGGATTGTTGTAGTTATTAATCAGGGTGCCAAGCTGAGAGTTGTCGTTAAAAGTGCTTGAAATTACAGTGATTGCCTGTTGTTCGTCAAAATTCCGAATTGCCTCAGCCGGGATTTTGAGAATAGCCGCTACTTGCTCCAAAATGTCGGAATCGATCTTTTCTTTTTGTTCGAGTAGCGAGATTTTTTGCTGGTTCCAGTCTTCACCGAGCTCAAACGCGAGTGCGTCCTGCTTCACAGCCATCATTTCTCTGAATCTCTTCAAGTTACGGCCCTCGTGGATCTTCGGATTGGAGGTAGTATGTGCCATGTGGAAAGGTTGTTTGGTTAAAAAAAGCAATTTATATAAATCTGCCGGGAAGTACTCGGATATCTTACAGGCATTGCAATGTATGTTACCGATCGATTGTGTTGGGAACAAACCACGGCAGTCTGTGCTTTGCAGAGAACGTAAATTCAAGATTTTGTACCACACTTAAAATTAAGAAAATGAGCACACTGCCACACTCTGACGAGTCCGAAGACTCCGCGTTAAATCAACTCTACGTAGCCTACGGCCGGAAAGTCAAAGAACTACTCAGCCAAAGCGACGCCGAGACCTGGATTGAAGATCTCTGGGATATGTACACCGGCTTCACGCTTTTCAGCCAGGAAGCCGGATATGATCCGAGAGGGCACGATCGGTTTGTTTCCTTCAAGGAGCTGGTGTTTTTCTTTAGGGATGTTGGGAAAATTAAGTCGTCGTAGTAATCGTCTTTTCAAGTTTGTGCTGGTATTTTGGGACCAATCGATTTGGATGTACCAATTATACGGCAATCTCGTGGGATTCTTCTTTCGGCTCATCCAAAACAAAATATCCGGGAGTGACCTTCTCCACAAATGTGTAAACACTGTCAGATTGCCCCAAATGATCAAAATCGACTAGTCTTTTGTACAATGACTGGTATTCGGTGTGATTTTCATGACCACTTTTTTTCAAATGGATTAAATCATTCCGTATGTCAATCAATGTGCAAATTTTGGAGTATTCAGCCGAATTTGTTGAAAAGAAATCAATACCTGTTAAGGCTGGTACTACCTCCCTAATTTTGGTGTTAGGATCTAGCCATTCTATCCCATTTTTGTCCTTTGCAACACCTCCAATGGTAAGCGTAATATTTTCGGGAATTAGTTGGTTGATAAACCCTTCGATGGTTGACGATAAGAGTATGATACCTTCGGAGGTTTCTTGAAAGTATTCAGCGAAAACTAGGAAATCATCGGCGTTGAAGTTTGTCCCTTCTTTCGGAAGTTTCAGTCGGATAGAACGAGATGTTTCAAGGTGCTGATTTGCTGATTTATAATAAATACAGACAGGATTGGGTTCTGGGAATGTGTAAAATGTTTTCTTGTCTTTTGAGCCTCTTATGCTGGAATTGACAAAAGACTCTTCTCCCAAAGATGAAGCAATAATAGCGCCCGGTATTTTTCGAGCCTCGGCGGTTGCAAGTTTTATTAGTTCTTGAACGTTTTCGGGAGTAGTCGTAGGGACTTTCCACCCCGTTGATTTGTTGATTTTTAGTTGCAAGTCGTCAAGATTTTTTAAGGGTAAAATCTTTATTTGCTTTAATGGTTTCATATGTCATTCCAATTTACCGGGTGAGTGATGTATCAAATAGATCATTAATTAAGCACAATACTAATTATGCGAATAGCCGAATTCGTTTAATGCGAAAAACAAATCCTCCTCAAAAACCACTTCCGGCCCGGCACCTTTCTTCTTCATATTCATAGCCTTCTCGACCTTTCGCCCGTACATCTCAAATGCCCAGGCAGGGTTCCGCACGTCGCATATCACCAGGTAGTGAAGCTTCGCGGTCACCGAGTCGGCGGCAATGCCTCCGTACATTTCAACAATCTGCGCCAGTTCCTTCCGCGAATACCTTGAAGACTCGCCAGTAAAACAGAAGCTGCATTCCTGAATAAGGATTGAAACCTGCTGCTCAGGCAGCTTGACCTGAATGGTAACCTTCTCCTGGTCGGCTGGTTTGACGGAAGTGATGGATTGGCAGAATGTAAGCAACTCGCTGTGATCGTCAGCCGATAATTGCCGCTCGGCTTGAATGCGCTTAATGGCGGGCAGCAGCGTATCAAATGGCCAGGTTTTAAACATGGGCGCATTGTTGGAGGTCCAGTTGCCCAAAGCGGTAAGCTCCTCAATATTGATCGTTTGGTCCGCCGCAATCCCGGCCAGAAACCCGCCGAGCTGCTGCGTGGATGATGTGATGACATCATAATATGGATTCCGGTTGAAATCCAGATAATTCTTGCAAAGCCAGATCAGATCCTCAGCCTCTTCCTCCGTCACAACGCCATCGCTGATAATGGCATTGATCTTGGCGACAAACTTGTTGTAAGGAGCCTTTGTCTGCAAGCTGGAAACAGATTCGATCCACGCGCGGAGCAATCCAATCTCGCTGTCATTAATATGTCCATCGGCCTGAATGCCGACGATCAGCCCGTAGAGGGTGTTCAAATCTTTGTGAACCTGAGCCGGCCCGCAGAATTGGCGGAACCAGCCGCTGTCGTAGGTATCGAAGTGGGAGGTGTTGAGCATTTTGGGAGATTGAGTTAGGTTTACTTTTCGGGATAAGTATCTGATGTAACCGAACTAACTTCTCGTGTTCGGAAATTTATTAAACGGTTAGCGGTACTTTCGATCGAATGTATTCAAGGTTTTGAGGCTTATAAAGGTCATCGACAGCGAACATTCGAAACCGAGAGAGTTGGCGATTAAGAATCTGAGGGTAGCGTCGATAGCTATTTGATAAATGAAGCCAAAAAAAGTTTAAATTGTGGAATATCAATCACTTACTCACACAATCTGCTAGCTCCAATGGAACGTCGTTCATTTCTTCAGTTGCCGGTCATTGCACCAGCGCTAACATCCTTTTTAAATTCATCGCCAGACAATCCTGCAAGCAGCCAACCTAAAGATGGAATATTGGTCCGCGCTGGTGAAGATCGTTCGGGTAAACCATTCAAGTGGTTGGATGCTACTTTCACCGTCAAAGTTTCAGGAAAGGACACAAATGGGCGTTGCCTGATTTTCGACACACTGCGCCCGGAAAAGGTCGGCCCGCCTTTGCATTTGCATACGGATTGCGACGAATGGTTCTTTGTAATCGAAGGAGAATTCAAATTTCAGGTCGATAAGGAAATCACTACATTGAAAGCAGGTGACTCGCTAATGGTGTTGCAGGACACGCCGCACACCTTCGTGAAAACCAGCGAGGGAGTGGCCCGCCTGATAGTCATGCACCAGCCCGCAGGACAGATGGAAGAATATTTCCGGACTGTGATCCAGCAAGCGGACCAGACCATAGAGGGCCGACGCGCACTGGCTGAAAAACACGGTATGCGGATCGTAGGGCCACCTCTAAAAGCCAGCTAAAAACATAAACTGATTCACCCATGAAAAGAGACATATTTATAAGCAGCCTTATTGGGATTGCTTCGCTTCCGGCAGCTGCATGGAGTAAGACGACGCGCCTGGCTGCGGAAATTGGAAAAGTATTTAAGGCAAAAGCAGGCGAAGGCCGCAAGCACGGGCACATCCAGCTGAAAGGCGTTAATGCGAATGTGCTTGATGTGAAAATTTCAGGCAGCGATACCGATGGTGGCCTCGCAATTTTTGAACAAACATCATTAAGCCAGGGTCGCGGAACGCCGCTCCACGTACATCCAGCGCAGGACGAGGTTTTTTATGTGATCGAAGGATCGTATGAATTTTTGGTAGGCAAGGAACGGTTCATCTTGACTATTGGTGATAGTATTTTCCTTCCCCGCGAAGTTCCGCACGCCTGGACACAAGCATCGCCCAAAGGCAAAATGCTGGTCACGTTGCAACCAGCGGGGAAGCTGGAAAATTTCTTTGTCCAAATGGCGGCGCTGGATCACGAACCCTCGCAGGAAGAAGTAGCCAGGATATTTGAAGCCAATGAAATGAAGGTTGTCGGGCCACCGTTGAAGATTTGACACTGCAAAAACAACGAATTGTAATGGATAACCCCATCACCAAACTTATAGAAAAGATACGTTTAATAGTGCCACTCAGTGACGCGGATATTGAATTAATACTTTCTCTTTTCCAACCCTGGCATCTCAGAAAGGGAGATTATTTTGTTCAGGAAGGTCAGGTTTGCCATCAGGTTGGGTTTATCCAAACCGGTTTGGTGCGGTACTTTGTTAATCAAGACGGGGACGAAAAGATTTATAGCTTCGGTTTGGAAAACGACTTTGTCTGTGATTATGAAAGCTTCCTTTCTCATCAACCTTGTCGACGTGCTGTCCAAGCCATTGAAGATTCAACATTATATATTATCTCGTCTGCCAACCTGCAACGGTTGTTCGCCGAACTGACTTTTGGTGAGCGTTTTGGGCGGATTGTGATTGAGCAGATTTTTGTTCAAACGATCGGACAGCTTGTCTCGCTTTATACGGATTCGCCTGAGGCGCGTTACAAAGCGTTTTTAGATGAATACCCGAGCCTTCCAACCCGGGTTACCCAATATCACATTGCATCCTATGTAGGAGTTAAACCCCAGTCATTGAGCCGTATCCGTGCCCGCTGGGCTGGTAAAGACTATTCCCGCATTTCTTCACCTGAGTGAATGCATGCGTATCCGTTGCTGATCAATTTTGTGCTGTACTTAAACAAAAGAGATTATGACAACGCAACGCATTTCTTCACCCGTCAGGCTGGCCAGCCTGCTGATCGGGTTCGGGTTACTTTTCATCGGCGGCCGCTTCTTGCTCGCACCTGAAATAGCTGAAGCAGGATTTGGCCTTCATTTTCGAGAGCCTAATTTCGCATTTCACTACATCAAAGGTATCCGGGATATTTTCTCAGGATTGATCATTATCCTTTTTGCCTGGTCTCATTTGCGAAAGCCGCTCATGCTGACATTGTTGGCTGGTTCACTCATTCCCTTCGCAGATATGCTGATCGTATGGCATACGCCCGGCAGCAATCTGTGGGCGATGCTCATTCATGGCGGGACGGTGATCGTGCTTTGGCTAATATGTTATTTTTTGCAAAAGCCAACGGCTGATAATGTTCAGGCCGGAAACGCTATTTGAATTTTCGGCAACAGGCAATCTAGTAAATCACTTTGTGCATTCCTGGTTTATCAAGTCTGGTCGCAGCAGAATTATTGATGTTTACTATCCGTAATCACCGTTTCGAGCTGGGAATGTTCTACTGTTATATTTACTGAACGCGCTCCCTTCGGCCGGGTCCGGTGGACGATGTTTTTGGGAATTGTAAAAAGTTGACCGGGAAGCAATTCAATGGTATCCGTTTCAAGATCAATTAATAAAATACCTTCAACTGTCATAAACGTCTCGTCCGAATTTGGATGGTAATGCCAATGATAACCTTCCGTCATTACACTTACCCGGACAACATGGTCGTTTAACTCAGCTACGGTGATATTTGCGTATCTGTCTGTTATTGATCGAGTAATTTCGTTAATATCAATTTGGGTAAGTGGGGATGTCTTCATGAATGGTTTTGGGAAAGAATTAGGTTGAGCAAAAGGTACAACACTCGCGCCTCAGCCAAAAACACAACGTATGTCAACTACAAATAAAATCGGATTGGGCGGAAGCTGTCATTGGTGCACCGAAGCGATCTTTCAGTCATTGAAAGGCGTGCTCCATGTTAGCCAGGGATGGATATCTGCTGACGACAATCCGGCTATCTTTTCCGAAGCTGTCGTGGTCGAATTTGATCCGGCCCGAATATCTCCGAAAGCATTGATAGAAATTCACCTCCATACGCATAGCTGCACTTCCGAACACTCGATGCGTGCCAAGTATCGATCTGCCGTTTACACATTCAATGATGAGCAACTTTCTTCTGCAAAGCAGGCGATTGAGAGATTGCAAGCGGATTTTGACCAACGGATTATTACCGAGGTGGTTCCATTCGGAATGTTCAAGTTGAATGATGAAAAGTACCTAAACTATTACCTCAGTAATCCCGAGAAGCCTTTCTGCAAGACTTTCATTGAGCCCAAGTTGAAGATATTGTTGAATCGGTTTGCCAGGAAAGTGAATAACAGCATATCCAATCAACTATCACAGCCTGACCGTATTTGATGAGCCAACCCCTAGTTGCCACACTATCCATCGCCCCCGCTGCGCAGGAGTATTTCGACGATTTGCGTATGCAGCATTTTCCGAAGGAAAGGAATTATCTCAATGCTCACCTGACTTTGTTCAACGCCTTGCCTGATGAGCCGTGGGTCTTTGAAGCAATGCAAATCGTCACAGCAGAGCAGGCGGTATTCGAAGTAAGAGCCGACCAGATAATTTCTCTTGGCGGCGGGACAGCCTTTAAAACAGTCTCACCCGAGCTGACATTGCTTCACCGGAATTTGCAAACCCGATATCAGGAGATTCTTACGAATCAGGATAAACAGAAGAGGAACTTCCATATCACTGTCCAAAACAAAGTCGACGCTTCCGTGGCTAAACGCTTGCAGGGAGAGCTTATATCAACCTTCGAACCCTTCTGCTTTACAGCCGACGGCGTGCATTTGTGGAGATATCTTGGTGGACCCTGGGAATTTATCAGGACTTGTCGGTTCAAAAATTGTTAATGTTCGATCGCCATCGTCCTTACTTTCCCTTCCTCAAAAGTGTACAAATGAAACAGCTGAGAATCACTCAATACCACACCGTCTAATGCTTTGATGACCTGACGAACTTTAACTGCGACCCGGCCATCAGTCTTCGTCTCAAATCCGAGTGGTTCGACTGTCGGATCGATTTGCTGCCATTGGCGCAGCCAGTAAGCTCTCACCCCATTATTCCCGGATAAATAGCCTCCTTCCCAGCCGTTTGGCCAGTTTACATCTGTGTGCATGTGTGCTAAAACTGCGTCGATTTGGCGCGCATTAAAGTCCTGATAGAGCTGGCGAAGTAACGTTTGATGATCCATAAGTGCTGTTATCTTGATTTGACAAAACTAAATGCTTCGCTGCGTTTCAGTTGTCGGGAATAGTTGAGATCTGGTCGCAAAAATCGAGCAGGCAAGGATTTTGCGTATATCAATAAAAACTTTGTCTCAGCCAACAATGAAAATTCTACTCACAGGTGCAACGGGATACATCGGCCAGCGGCTACTACCGGTCCTTCTTGAACATGGACATGAGGTAGTCTGTGCCGTTCGAGACCAATCCAGGTTTGACAAAGGCCGATATGGAATGAGTAATAATCTCTCCGTGATTGAAGTGGATTTGCTGGATACGGGTACATTGAATACGATTCCCGACGATATCGACGCTGCATATTACCTGGTGCATTCAATGTCCGCAGCCGGTGAATTTTCTACTAGTGAAGAAACCTCGGCCCGGAATTTCATTCAAGCCCTGGATCGTACTCAGGCTCGTCAATGCATTTATCTGGGCGGGATTGTGAATGATGAAAAATTATCGCCGCATCTCTTATCACGAAAAAAAGTAGAGGAAGTACTGGCTTCTGGCAAAGTTCCGCTGACAGCATTGCGGGCAGGAATTATCGTCGGTTCCGGAAGTGCATCATTTGAAATCATTCGCGATCTGGTCGAAAAGCTGCCCGTTATGGTCGCGCCGAAGTGGCTCCATACGCGTTGCCAGCCCATCTCTATCAGGAACGTAATTGAATTCCTGTCGTCGGTATTGTTGCAGGAATCTACCTACAATCGGCATTTCGATATTTACGGGCCAGATATCCTCACTTACAAACAAATGCTGCTGGGCTTCGCCGAAGCGCGTTTACTTAGACGACATATTTTCACTGTACCGGTAATGACGCCGAAATTGTCATCCTACTGGCTTTATCTGGTGACTTCAACCTCTTACGTCCTGGCCAAAAATTTAGCGGATAGTATGAGCGTGGATGTGGTAGCGCGAGAAAATGATCTTCCAAAACGGCTGGGCATTGAGCCAATCAGCTATCAGCAGGCAATCAAAATCGCATTCGACAAAATTGAACAAAACCTGGTGCTGTCCAGCTGGAAGGATGCCTGGAACGGCATTTATTCCCGCAAGATGGTAGACAAGCAGCTCAGTCCGCCGCAGTTTGGTGTGTACCAGGATAAAAAGACGAGAAAAGCCGTTGACGTTTCCCGCTCCATCGACCGCATCTTTGCGATCGGTGGTAAATCCGGCTGGTACTACGGCGATTGGTTATGGCAATTTCGTGGTTTCCTTGACAAACTTTTCGGAGGTGTTGGCCTTGGTCGTGGAAGGAAAAACCTCCGCGAAGTCGCGACCGGCGATACGCTTGACTTCTGGCGCGTTATCTATGCAAGCAGGGAAGAGCGACGCCTGCTGCTGTATGCTGAAATGAAACTGCCCGGTGAAGCCTGGCTTGAATTCTGTGTAGATGGCGACCAGATTAAACAAACCGCCACATTCCGGCCTCTGGGCCTGGGCGGTCGGCTTTACTGGTTTGCCGTTTTGCCGTTCCACTATTTCATTTTCAATGGGATGATTGACAAGATCGCGGAATGAAAGGAGTTAAAAAACAGGATTTACCAGAAAAGAACTGCATTGTTTGCGGCAGGCCATTTACCTGGCGCAAGAAGTGGGAAAAGGTTTGGGACGAGGTGAAATATTGCAGTGAAAAGTGCCGTCGGTCCAAGTGATCTTGATTATCCAATTCAGGATTCTATCCGAGCCTGCTTTTCCAATCTTTCTTCATACTGGCATAGTGTGAATGTTCTTCTGCTTGTTTCCACTTACGATAGAAAACTGCTTCGGCTTCTGCTTTCTCTTGCTGTCCAGTTCCCTTTTGTAGCAACTGGTAGTCGTTGTCTTTATCATATTTCTTACCGCCTTTGTAGTTGGCGTATCGCCGAGCCCTGGTAAAACCCATTTGCAGGTACTTCCGCGCCATGTCAGCGCCGACAAAATCTTGTTTTTCAAGATAATCCAGAAATAACGCATAAATCTTGTTGCTGCTTTCTTCTGCGATTGCTTTGGTCTTGAATCGCCAGAATTGTCCGATTTCCGATTTATAGGGTTCGCAGATCAAAACGCCCTGCTCGCCCCTTCCAACGCGGTACAGTTCGGGATGCTGCCGGTAATCTACATCCGGCTTCCAGCCATATTCTTCTGAATTGAAATTCAGGTAAGAAGGGGTTTCTTTCGCAGGTCGCTTAGACATTGGCTTTTTACTCCGGCTTTTTGCTTCGACTCCTTTCGACCTCATTTTTACGCATCGGCATCGCGTCAATCAGGCCAAACAGTTTTTCGGCGGTGACCACTTCGCTGGATCTTAATTTTTCGCCCCCATCACGACCGACCAAAATGAAAGTGAAAGGAGTGCCCGTGTCGACGTTCCATTTTTTCCATTCTGCAAGATTGCTTTTCGAATAGGACAAGCTTTTTACCCTGATATCCCGCTCGTCGACGTCTTTCTGATGCGCGGTCAGGATCTTCGATTGCTCGGTCTGCTTTTCGAGCCCGCTTTCTGTATAAAAAAGCAAGACCTGTCGCGGAGACTCCGCCGCGATGAATGTCATAAGCATAATTCCGAATAGTATTTTCATACAAATTCCATTTAAAATACTCTGCCAAAGAGATGATTACGCGAAACAACCCTCAGGATAATGTCCCAATCACGTGCCACATTTGACTGATTTGCCCTCCCCGAAGATTGATGCGTGCAGCTAACTTTGAAAAATTGGTAAATGGCAAAAATTTCATTCGAGGCTCATGAAACTTCTTCTCACTTCGGCAGGGATCAGCAATAAAAGCATCTACAACGCATTGGTTGACCTTTTAGGAAAACCCGTCGCCGAATCCAGTGCATTATTTGTACCTACTGCGATTTATGGTGTTGCGGGTGGCCACGACATCATTCGCAAGGTCATCTGTGGTACCCTCGGTGATCCATTTTGCGAGTTGGGGTGGAAATCGATGGGCTTGCTGGAACTTGCAGTCCTGCCCACTTTGGAGCGGGAATTTTGGGTAGATACGGTTTTGAAAACCGACGCATTGCTCTTGGGTGGAGGTGATTGCCAATACCTCACTTACTGGATGCAACAATCAGGGTTGGCAGATTTGCTGCCGACATTGCTGGAAAGAATCGTATATGTTGGTTTGAGCGCAGGAAGTATGATCATGACAAGCTATGGGACTACTTTTGGCAACCATTCCTTACCCGCGGAAACAGCTAAGTCGTTAGGATTGCTTGATTTCGCGATACATCCTCATCTGGATCACGAATGGTTTCCGGATAATGCATTGGCAGAACTGGAAAAGTTGGCCGGCACTCTTTCGGCACCCTCTTATTTAATTGATGATCAGAGTGCTGTCATGGTGACCGGCGATATCATCGAAGTGATCTCGGAAGGCAATTGGAAGTTGATTCCTGTAAACTCATCACGTTGAAATATTTAGATTGTGGCCTACGGAGCTATTTCCGGGTGACCTTTAAATCCTTGAAGTACCCGACTGTCCCGATGTCCACCCATAGCCCGATAGCACCGTGGTTCGTTTTTCCCAGCATCTTGTCGACGACAAAGGTGGAATGTTTCGTGTCATTGATGAACATATATGCCTTGGAGCCTTCGATTTCAATTCGCATCGTAATCCATTCATTGATATCGACTGGCGCGGTGGTTTCATATTTCCCCTCAGCTTGTTTCCGAAGTTTGTCAAATTTGTATTCGGGGTATGCGTAGTATTGGACGGTTTTATTCCTGAATAATTGATTGTCCGACCGACCTACTTTTGGGCGGAGGTAAATTGATTCGAAAGCCGAATCATCTTCATTAATCCGAAACGCAACGCCTATAAAGCCCTGTGCGGATTCAAACGGAGAAGGGTTTTGGATTCGGCTGAGCATCTTGACCTCGATTATTCCATTTTCAAAATCCACGTCCGTCAGCTTCGCATAGGTAGGTTCGTCTACCGTTGATTCTAGATTTTTTACGTCGAAAGGGATTGCTTTTAGATCGCGTTCTATTTTCAGGACTTTTTCACCTTCCAGTTCGATGACCGAGCCAACGACGTTTTTTAATTCGAATGTCTGGTTTTGAAATTGAAGTTTTTGGGCAGACAGTGGCCCCAAGCCAAAGCCTAGAATGACACACAGAAAATATTTCATCTTCATCACGATGTTTAAACAATTACCACAATTTTACCCGCACCATGATTGGACTCCATATATTGGTGCGCTTCAATAATTTGATCCAATTGAAAGATTTTGCTGATCGGTAATGTAATTTCACCTGCCTCAACAGCATTGATAAATTCCTGAAAATCCCAGGCTGGGCTGGTAATCTGTCCACTGTCATACGTTGTAAGTTTAACAGTCGCAGGAATGAAATCCACGGGCGCAAAGTCAGGTATTGACCAGGTTTCCGAAAGCATACCTGTCATGCAGCCGGTACCACCAGGCCTGAGACATTGCAATGAATCTTGAAGTGTGGCTGCCCCCACTAACTCTAACACCTTGTCGATACCTTCGGGGAAGATTTCCTTCACTTTACCGGAGATATGTCCGTCATCTATCAACACGTGACTTGCCCCGTTATCAATCAATTGTTGGGATTTATCAGGATTACGGGTGGTGGCTATCACGGTCAATCCGGCCACCTTTGCCATCTGAACAGCCAACATGCCTACTGAGGAAGTACCTCCCCGAACGAGTAGCTTTTCACCTTTCCGGATATCCAGCGCCAAATGCATTGACCCATGTGCCGTCTGGAACATTTCCGGGATTGCTCCCAGAACGCCCCATAGAAGCATGCTTTTGAACGGACGGACAATCGCCTTCGGCAACGATACGAATTCTGCATAGCTGCCATCAAAATCGCGGCCCATGCCACCCATGAGCGCCAGGACCTGCTGCCCGGGCGCAAGCTCGCCCGAAGGATCAGCTTCAACCACGCCCACACATTCGATACCGAGAACCCTCGGAAATCTCACATCAGGTGACAGGCCTTTCCTGGTCATCAGCTCCGAACGGTTCAACCCAAAAGCTTTCACGCGGACAAGCACTTCGCCCGCCCTGGGAATAGGCACTGGCCTTTCCTCTAATGCAAAATTGGTGGCTGGACCAGGTTGATATAATACTGCAGCTTTCATAATGTTACCAGGAAGTCAATTGCAATGCAAAGATCCGGCATCCTGCCAGCTCCCACCAATAACCTATCTTAAGAAATAGGCTTAAACTAGATTAAGACTCAGGATTAGCGGGCAGCTATCTCCTTTCTGATTTTACTCAGAAATTCAGGTGTAATGCCCAGATAGGAAGCGATATGCGTATTGGGCAGGCGTTGCGCGAGCTTTGGATATTGTTCCAAAAACGCTAGATAATTGTCCAGAGCATTTGTGCTGAAATTCCTAAGGACGCGATTTTGAAGTTCAACGTAATTGTTTTCTACGATAACCTTAAATATGCGGTCCAATTTGGGAATTTCAAGATACAGGAAATAAAGGTCATCCTTTTCGATCTGAATGATCTCACTGGGTTCAACCGCTTCGATAAAGAGCCTGCTCGGCTTTCCGGAATGCAGGCTGCCAATATCGGCGACCCAACGGCTAGCTGGTCCATTATCGTCTGCGGCAAAAAGGATATTGTGTTCGTTCCCCTTGCCATCAACGGCAAACATTCTCAAACACCCGCTCATAACGAATGTGTAGTGCCTGCAATAAAGGCCTTCCTGCAAAATTGCCTGCCGACGCCTCAGTTTTCGCTGTGTGACCCGCCCGGCCAAAAGTGATTTTTCACCTTCGTTAAAAGGCATGTAAGTTTCGAAATGCTCGATTAAGGGATGCTGATTCAACTGTACAAGGCGGTTTAGAATTCTGTTTTATCCTGGTGGAAATGTAAATATAGACAAATTGAGCACCTGGAAGTCGAGACAATGAATGGAATAATGGATGCCAGGCGACATCAAAGTTTAAGTTGTCTTGCAAACTAATATCTTTGCCGCATGGACAAACACACACAAAAGCACGACACCTTTCTAAGGGCCATTATGGCCGACAAGCAGATCGCCCTCGATTATTTCCGGGCCTGCATCCCGCAAAACATTCAGACTCTGCTGGACTTTTCGACCCTCCGCCAACTTCCCGACACGTACGTTTCCAAGGAGCTGCACAAATCAATTTCTGACATTGTCTATACTTGCCAGAGAACTGGCGGCAATGAGGAAGTTAAAATATCGCTGCTCGTGGAGCACAAAAGCTACGTCGACAAATACGCACCCATCCAGATCGGTAGCTACATCTTTTCCGGACTTTTGAAACAGATCAGCAAGAAGGAAAGCCCCTCGCTCATCATTCCAATTCTGCTTTACCACGGCAAGGACCGGTGGGAGTACAAAACGCTGACTGATCTCTTCGAAGATCTTGAACCAGCATTACAAAGCTTTGTGCCTGATTATCAATACATTTTCCATAATCTGGGCGAAATATCCGACCAAGACATTCAAGCGCTGCATAATAAATTCCTCGCCGCCTCTCTACTGGCCATGAAGCACAGCGCGTTCAAAGAGAAGCTGTTGGCGCTTGTTCCAATGATATTGACCCTGGCCAGCGAGACGGACAAGAACTTGCAAAACATATTGATAATTTATACATTGAAAGGTAATTCTCTTAGCGATGAGCAAATTTCGAATCTAATTTCACCGTTACCCAGTAAAAATAAAGATACAATTATGGATGCTTTGGAAATATTTGAAGAAAGAGGCCGGAAGAAAGGACAAGAGGAAACAACTCAGAACTCTGTAAAAAACTTGATCCGGCAGTCTGTGCTTACCGATGAGCAGATCGCTTCTGCTATGAATGTTACAATAGATTACGTCGTTGAGATCCGGAGAAGTTTAACTTCTGATTAGTTAAAATATAAAGTTATCCTTTTGGGCATTTCTTATTTAATTGTAAATTCTACAATCCGCTCATTACAAATCCGTTCTGTCAAATCCCTCAGCAACTTTACACGTTCGGATAAATATTCCAGTTCTTCTTTCTCGATCTTATAATTCATATTATATCTCGAATCGATATAGGCTCTTTTCAACAGCTCAAATAATCGCTTTTCTTCCGGTGTATTTTTTGGAAAAACAATTCCAAGAGCTGAATGAAGTTTTTCGACTTGTTCGCCTAATTTTTCGATATCATGAATTTTCGGTTTGTAGTCGGTGAAAACTAAGAGAATTGTTACATAATATCTTTCTGTGGCTTGGTGAAGTTCAAATGCTGCATTAGTATAATAAGAATGCTTGGTTTGTCCTTTGTTAATATTGAATTCAAAATTTTCAAAAAAGTTATTTGCCGAATCAAACCAAGCCTCAAACAGATTTTTTGCTTTTGCCTGTCTTTGTTCAGCGTTCATCACTTTCGGCTCGGATAATTTGAATTTCCCCGAATCAAAAAGCATAATCCCTTCTTTTAATATATCGACAAAAAAATATTCATTTTGTTCGATCGCATGATTTACAAAGCCAATGCCGTGATGAATCATGCTGACGTTTGTTTGCCCGCTGATACTTTTCACCATTTTTTCCAGATTCCACCACTTTTCATCTGATTTGGCTGATTTTCTGTCTTTGGTAATCACCAGAATATCGTAATCACTCACATACTCGGTATGCTGCTGATAATCCTCGACCCAGTCTCCACGGGCGTGACTTCCAAAAAGAATGACCATCTCGGCGGGTACATTTTCAACAATGACTTTGGTAAGTAGCTGTAATTCTTCCTGTTTGTCCTCTGGAAGATGGGAAAGGGAGGTTTTCATGGTGTGTGATTTTGAGCGCAATATAGCCCTTTTCGAGCACTACCCGCACAGCAAAAAAAGTCCCGCATCTCTCGACTTGCCGGATGCGGGACTTTAATTCAGTAATTGTGAAATGCCGGATGAGCGTTAACTCTGCAATTGCCCCAATACTTCGGGCAGCGAAGTGATTCCCCAGTGTTCAAAGTATTTGCCATCCTTTACCCTGACGATATCAATCACATCGATGTTAACCACCCTTCCTGTTGCCGGAATGCCTAGCAATGTACCGGTGTGAGTACCGCCGATGGTCTTGCGCGTCGTAACTACATCCCCTTCAACAACCTGCTGATGGATTGTAACATGAACGTCGGGCATTGCAGGACGGAGAATTTCATTAAAGAAGTAGATCATTCCATCTGCGCCGTTGCTCATGCCTTCGGGTGCAGAGCGGTTTACAAACTGCTCGTCCATGAGCTCTTTAAAACTTTCGAGATTTCCTTCGCCAATTACTTCCTGATTAAAGCGGCGTATTACTGCTTTGTTCTTTTCGCTCATTGTCTCCATAACTGTTATGTTTATTTGATGACCCAAAAGTACCGGCAAGCTCGACTGTGGAGTTAGGGATAGACGGTCAAGTGCTATGGCGTAACGTTCAAATGCTTTTGCTGATAATCGCTCGCCGTACTTCCGAAGTAGTTTCGGAATGCTTCCGAGAAACTGGAATGGTTCTGGTAGCCCACTTTCATGTAAATGCCGGAGGGAATTTCTTCTAATGATTTAAGCAGATCTGCGGCTAGTTCGAGCCTTCGGGCGAGTAACCATTTTTGAGGGGATGTTTGATAAATCTCGCTAAACTTTCTTTTGAATGTGGAAGCGCTCATGTGGCACAGAAACGCTAGGTCGTCCACCGTGGTCGGCTGGCCGATCTGGCTTTCAACAACTTTCTTGATTTGTAATTGCTGTTTGTCCCGGGTCAGGATTTCAATTGCGTGAAACCTTTCAGGATCTGATTGGAACAGGTATAGCAACAATTCTTCGATTCGGAGCAGTCGGATTTCCGCTGGTAAAGTCCCTCCATTGCCAAGCATTATTTGTAAAGAGGCAATAAAGTGCTTGATAAAATTGTCTTGCTCGAAAATTAAAAATGGCTGCTTGTCGGTCTTCGGGGTGTTTCGTTTGAGTAAATACTCATACTTAATCAGGAAACGGTTGAACACCTCATTGCTAAAATAAAAGAGAATACTGGTAAACCGATCCTTACCAGTAAGGAGCTCAGAAGTGAGCACGTTCCCGGTTGAAAGTACGACCAGCTCGCCTGCATTTACGACTGCCGTGGCATCCGGATAGATAATGGTTTTCTTTCCACTCACCAGCAGGTTGATCACATTCTGATTCAGAACGATCCTGTTTTTAACCGAATCCTGGTCAGAGCTGTAATAGCGAATGACAACCTCGTCCGCTCTCGCCGCAGAATCGTCCAAAAGGTCATCAGGCAAATAGTAAGTGTTCATTTTCAAATTTATGTTTCTTCTTCATCCGCCAGGACAATCCAGGCCGGTGCGTGATCGCTGGATTTTGCCCAGCCACGAACATGCTTGTCGACGCCTGCCGAGATCAGTCGCGGGGCAATTTGCGGACTTAAAAGCAAATGATCCAATCTTAAACCCGCATTCCGGCCATATGCATTCCGAAGATAGTCCCAGAATGTATAAATAGCTTCATCAGGATAAAGATGTCTGATCGAATCAGTCCAGCCTTGACGCACCAATTCCTTGTAAGCCTTGCGAGGCTCTGGAAAAAACAATGCGTTATCCATCCACCGCTCTGGCTTGTAAACATCCTTCTCTGTCGGGATAACGTTATAATCTCCTGCTAACACAACAGGTACTTCCTCCGATAACAAATATTTCGCATGTTTTTTCAATCGCTTAAACCAAGCCATTTTGTAGTCAAACTTGGGTCCCGGTGCCGGATTCCCGTTCGGTAGATAAAGGCAACACACCAGCATCTTCCCCACGATCGCTTCAATATACCTGCTGTGTAAATCATCGTCGTCACCTGGGAGGGAATTCCTGACTTCCTGCAAAGGCAAATCTTTTGATAGGATCGCCACGCCATTCCACATTTTCTGTCCATGCCAGATGGCATTGTACCCGGCATCGAGCAATGCTCGTTCCGGAAACTTGTCCTGCGGCGCTTTCAATTCTTGCAAACAAACAATATCAGGCTTAGCTTCTTCAAGCCATTTTAACAGAACCGGGAGGCGGCCATTTACGCCGTTGATGTTGTAAGTAGCGATCTTCATTTTCAAGTCAAGTTGGATAATGATTCATCCAGAAAAATCAGACCACAAGGCATTTACAATTTAGGTTGTATTCAGCTTCCAAACCCCGTTCGATCCTATGGAGAATTTACTCAGGATGGGTGTCTGACAATAACCATCTCTATTTTCGGCATCACAAACCAAAACAGAGACTGATATGTGGGAAAGAGCGAGGGGGAAATGTCAACGCTTAACGTTGGCCAAAATCAAAGAATTTGACATCGTCGACTATTTGCTTGAACTAGGGTTCGAGCCAGTCAATATACGGAACGTTGACCATTGGTATTTATCACCATTTAGAAATGAAAGGACTGCATCATTCAAGGTCAACAGGCGCCTGAACCGTTGGTACGATCACGGGATAGGATTAGGTGGAAATCTGGTCGATTTCGCAGTCATGTATTACCAATGCTCAGTCCGGGAAGTGTTCAGGGTTTTTGCAGACTATCTTTCATTTCATCGGCCTATGTCCCTGGCACGCCCCAAATCTTCAACGAAACAGCCGCGGACTATTGAGATCTTGTCCACGGGCATCTTAACGAGCCCGTCTTTAAGAAGGTAAATTTCATCAAGATGTATTCAGGAAGAGATTGTACTTATTGCAGTCAAATCCACTGTAAAGTCAGGGACCGACAGTATTTTGGACTTGGCCTACAAAATGATTCTGGCGGTTACGAGCTGCGCGATTTTCCACAACCCGGTTTGATTGCCTCTTACCCGCAATCGGCCAAAATGGCCCCGCCAGACGTACAATTGTCGGACAATTGAATCCGGCCGCCCATCCGCTCCGAAGTCACTGGCGGGAGAGTTTTATAAAGTTTCTTACATTGAAGACGATTGAAATTCGGTTGCGATAGCCGGGTTTTCCCCATGGATATTAATTTTCTTTGCCTGAAAAAAGATAATCCACGGTGAGAATCAGCGTCTCCATAGCTTCTTAATCGAACGTTCCTGGAAGAATGACATTACGATTTTTTTTAAGCATCACCGCGGTATTGGTCGTCGCCACCTTTGCTTCCCTGCTCATCAGCGGCAGCGGTTTCGGCACACGAAAGATCGACTATAATGCGGACGTGAAGCCGATCCTGAACAAAAACTGCATGGGCTGCCATGGCGGTGTGAAAAAAGCCGGCGATGTGAGCTTCCTTTTCGAGCACGAAATGCTGGAACCCGGCAAATCAGGCAAGATTCCGGTCGTGCGGGGCGACGCTGACGCCAGCGAAATGATCCGCCGCATCCTGACCGACGATCCCGAGGAAAAAATGCCAAAAAACGCCCCGCCGCTCAGTGACGAAGAGGTAGACATCCTGAGAAAATGGATCGATCAGGGCGCGAAATGGGAAAAGCATTGGTCGTACAAAAAGGTCGAGCGACCGGAAGTACCGTCGTTCGACAATGCCTGGAATCTGTTTGGACTGCTTGAAAACAAATATTCGAAATGGGCGAGAAACGAGATCGATCATTTTGTCCTGAAAAAACTGAACGAACATGAACTGACGCCTTCAACCGAAGCCGACCGTGCTACATTGCTGCGAAGGGTGAGCCTTGATCTGACCGGCCTACCTCCTACCGAAGCGGAAGTTGCCACGTTCCAGAAAGATACTTCTTCCTACGCCTACGAAAAGGTGGTCGACAAGCTGCTTCAATCCAATGCTTACGGGGAAAAATGGGCTGCAATGTGGATGGACCTGGCGCGCTACGCCGATACCAAAGGCTATGAGCGCGACGGCGGGCGGCAAATCTGGCGGTATCGCGATTATGTCATCAAATCCTTCAACAAAGACAAACCCTTCGACCAGTTTACCATTGAACAACTGGCAGGAGACCTGCTCAAAGGGAAAAACAGTTTTCCCACGGAAGAGCAGCTCACTGCCACTGGCTTTCACAGAAACACGATGAACAACGACGAAGGCGGTACGGTGGACGAAGAGTTCCGCGTAGCTGCACAGTTCGACCGCGTTGGTACCACCTGGGAAGTTTGGCAAGGCACCACTTTTGCCTGCATTCAATGCCACAGCCACCCCTACGATCCGATCTCGCACGACGAGTATTACAAATACATGGCGTATTTCAATAATACACGCGACGAGGACGTGCCCAGTGAGACGCCGACGTTGCGGTTCTACAAAAATGAAGACTCGATACAGGTGCAGAAAATTGTCGATTGGGTTGCATTAAAAGACAAAAACCAGTCGCGCGAAGTCGAGAAATTCCTGCGTGTAACAGAGCCGAAAGTCAATTCCCACGACTTTAAATTGATCAGTAATACGACCTTGCTGGATAGCAAGTACATGGGTATCAAGCAAAACGGCACGGCCAGTCTATCCGGAGCGACGCTCACTGGGAAGGGTCGGTTGCTGGTGCAATACAGTACCAAAGCCGAAAACGCGGTCCTGACCATTTCGCAAGACACATTAAAAAAGGACTTCATCGCCAGATTGAACGTACCTCGGTCCGAAAAAGACACCATCATTGCAGCGACCATTCCGAATGTGACGGGTAAGAAGGATTTGTACTTTCAATTGAAAAGTCCGAAAAATCCCGAAGAATGGGTGCGCGTCAAATGGATCGCATTCCAGAAAAACCTGCCGGGGGCCGGCGACCCGCAACACGCCAAGATCGAAGCAGGATACTTCAAAATGCTTGGCCGGAAAGTGGAAGAAACGCCGGTGCTTTGGGAAGGTGAAGGCGATCTGGCGCGAAAAACGCATGTCTTCGTCAGGGGCAACTGGCTCGTCAATGGCCCGGAGGTCAAACCCAATGTCCCCGGAATGCTGCCGCCTATGCCGAAGGGATACCCCCAAAACAGGCTCGGGCTGGCGCAATGGATGGTACACCGCGACAACCCGCTTACTTCACGCGTGATCGTGAACCGGTTTTGGGAGCAGCTTTTTGGAAGAGGCATCGTGGAAACCGTCGAAGATTTCGGCTCGCAGGGTAGCGAACCTTCACATCAGGAGTTGCTCGACTGGCTGGCGGTTGAATTCATAGAAAAAGACCAATGGAGCGTCAAGAAACTGCTCAAAAGAATGGTGATGTCGGCGACCTACCGGCAAAATTCGGCTGTGGACGAACACAAAAAACAGATCGACCCGGCCAATATCTGGCTCTCGCACGCCTCACGTGTGCGCCTGAGCGCCGAGCAGATCCGCGATCAGGCGCTGGCGGCCTCTGGTTTGCTTTCTTCTAAAATGTATGGAAAAAGTGTAATGCCGCCGCAGCCGGACGGCGTCTGGCAAACGCCTTACAATGGTGACACCTGGGTACTGAGCGAGGGGGAAGACAAGTATCGCCGCGCGCTGTACACCTACTGGAAACGCAGCGCACCCTACCCTTCCATGATGACTTTCGACAGCCCGACGCGCGAATTCTGCCAGTCGCGGCGCATTCGTACCAATACGCCTTTGCAGGCATTGAACACATTGAACGACCCTGTTTTTCTCGAAGCTGCGGAAACGCTGGCAGTCAAATTGACCCAGCGGGCACGGACGCCCCAGACACAGCTTGCCGAAGGTTACCGGCTGCTTTCCTACAAACTGTTGGACCGGAAACAGCTGGAATTGCTGATGGGAATTTATAATGATGCATTGATCAATTACAAAAAGCAGCCCGACGAAGTGAAAAAGATGCTTGTTAACAAAAAACAACTTTCGCCCGAACTTGCCGCATTGACCGTATCGACGAACGTGCTGCTGAACCTGGACAATGTTTTGACGAAAGAATAACTGCGAAAGACAACCTCGTGCCCTGACATGGAGAAACTGCTCAAAGAATTACAACACACAGACCTGCAACACCAGACGCGCCGGCACTTTCTGCAGTCCTGCGGGTTTGGCCTTGGGGCGCTCGGACTGGGCTCGTTACTCACTTCCTGCGATGGGTCAGGTAAGCCGACCAGCGTGACCGGCACAGCTGATCACAAGCTAATCCCGCAATTTGCCCCCAAAGCCAAACGCGTGATTTACATTCACATGGCGGGCGCCCCATCACAGCTCGAACTCTTCGACTACAAACCCGAGCTCGAAAAATACCACGGTAAGGACTGCCCGGCGGAGTTTCTGGAAGGTAAGAAGTTCGCATTCATCCAGGGAGTTCCGAAAATGTTGGGGCCACTGGGAAAATTTGCCCAATATGGCCAGTCTGGCGCCTGGATGTCGGACTACATCCCGTATTTGCAAACCGTAGCAGACGAAATCACGTTCCTGAAAGCCATGCACACGGATCAGTTCAACCACGCTCCGGCGCAGCTGCTGCTGCACACCGGCAGCGCACGGATGGGCCGACCTAGCCTGGGTGCATGGGCGACCTACGGGCTTGGATCAGAAAACCAAAACCTGCCCGGGTTTATCGTGCTGGCGTCGGGGGGAAAAGATCCCGATGCGGGTAAAAGCGTTTTTGGAAGCGGCTTTTTGCCCTCGGTATACCAGGGTGTCCAATGCCGGACTGGCGGCGACCCGGTGCTTTTTGTGGGCAACCCGGAAGGCATGAACCGCGATATCCGCAAAAAAACCATTGAAACGATCAACAACCTCAATAAGCTTGCCTACGAGGACGTACGCGACGATGAGATCCTGACCCGCATCAGCCAGTACGAAATGGCTTTCCGTATGCAGATTTCCGTGCCGGAAGTCATGGATGTTTCCAAGGAGCCACAATATATCCTGGATATGTACGGCGTAAAACCAGGGGAAGGCAGCTTCGCCATGAACTGTTTGCTAGCCCGCAAACTGGCCGAAAACGATGTACGCTTTGTGCAGCTCTTCGACTGGGGATGGGACGCCCACGGGACCTCTGCCGCCGGGAATGTCGGCATTGGTCTGCGCAACAAATGCCTCGACTCCGACCGTGCCGTAGCCGCATTGATCAAGGACCTTAAAATGCGCGGGCTGCTGGAAGAAACGCTCGTGATCTGGGGCGGAGAGTTTGGCCGGACACCCATGCAAGAGAACCGAAATGGCCTGGTTATGCCCTTTATGGGCCGCGACCATCACCTCGACGCATTCACGATGTGGATGGCCGGAGGTGGTGTCAAGAAAGGCTTCACTTTCGGGGAAACCGATGAGCTGGGTTACTATGGCGTAAAAAACCGCGTTCATGTCCACGACCTGAACGCAACCATTCTGCATTTACTCGGCTTTGACCATGAAAAATTCACCTATCCATTCCAGGGAAGAAATTTCCGGCTGACCGACACCGAAGGAAAAGTCATAAGACCAATAATGGCGTAGCAGAATGCCGATCTTTGCTCTGCCTCGCATTCGGGAATGGTCCCCGAGTTTCGATGTAATGTTTGGGTAATGGCTCAAAGCGGGTAAAGCGTCTTATCCCCCTGCTTGATTACTTCGTTCAGCTGCGTAGCCAGTTCCTTCGCCTTAGTGGTATCGCCTTTCTTTTTGTAAACTTTGTAAAGCCCCCACAATGCATTGGCGCTGTTCGGGCGTTTCCTGGCAAGGTCTTCGTAAGCTTTGATCGCCAGGTCGTATTGACCGGCTTTCAGGTATACCTCTCCCAGGCTGATCAATACCGGCCGTGCATATGAAGGCGGTTCGCTGTAACCAAGGTCATGTTCTTTCTTCTGGGCCGCTTTCAGGATGCGAATGGCCGCCTCATCGTTGTTTTCCAGGCTTTTGATCAGTCCCTGTAATTCCATCGATGCTACATTGAGATCCCCTAGCCTTCTGGCCACGATCACCTCGTCGGGGGATGACTGGGTACTGTTGCGGAACAAATGCGCGTCGAGCGCGTCGGAATATTTCTTCGCTTCGTCGGCTTTGCCGCGTTTCACGGCGTCCATACCCAAAGCAAAATAGTACAGGCCGTCCTTGTAGCCGATGGCCTTGCCGGTAAAGATGCTGTCCTTGTCGTTGATCAGTTTCAGCCGGTCGGCGGCTTTTTTATAAAACCCGAAGCAAAGCTCCATTTTGGCTGGTGCGATAATGCCCTGGTAAAAGAACCGGCCTTCGTATTTAGCCTTCCGCACTTTGGTTACCGGCATGTTTTGCAGCTTCTCGGCATAATGGAGGGCAGTTTTGTAATGCCCGTTCTCAGCGCTGTTCGACAGCAGGTAGTTGATATTGTGGATGTAATTCCAGGTATCGACTTCGGGGATATGCTGTTTTTTCATATAAACAGAATCCACCGCCACGGCTTCCAGGAAGGCCTCGTGGGCCTTCTGATACTGGCCCAACTTGTAGTACACGTGTCCCGGCATATGCACCATGTGTGCCGCGCCGGGCGTAAGCAACCGGATGCGTTCGGAGCTTTTAACGGCCTCTTCGGGGCAGCAGTTTTCCATTAAATGGATCCAGTAATGATGCGCGCCCGCATTGTCCGGGTCCGATTTGAGCACGTCGCGGAGCAGGTATTCGCTGTAAATCTGGCCTTCGCGCGGGTTCAGGTCCACGTCGTAGCCGCTCATTTTGCTGAGTGCCAGGAATAGCTTGGCATCCACATCGCCGGGGTATTTATGTACGATGATTTCAAGCTTTTGCTGGTATTGTTTCCGGCTGTTATCGCCCGGCGCGTCGCGGAGCAG
Source organism: uncultured Dyadobacter sp. (assembly GCF_946482605.1). The sequence continues at coordinate 238,603 of NZ_CAMLSE010000002.1, forward strand.
AATGGCTTCGGCGTAAAGCTTCTCATGGTCATTAGCCTTGTCCTTCAATGCTTTCAGTTTCCTAACCGCCAGTTTTTTATCATCGTCAAAATCGGGACCTTCGGTGGCCCCAATGGCGCTGTAAAGCCCCCAGTAAGGCATTACCGCCGAAGAATCGAGCCGGATGGCCTCTTTGAATGAGCGATAGGCCTCGAAATCCCAGAAATCGTGCAGTAGCGCCACGCCCTGGGCAAAATATTTTTGCGCCTGTTCGGATTGCGTCCTGATTTTGAATGTGGAAGTACCTATGCCTTCGAGAAACTGCGCCGGTGGCAGGTTGTGGACATAGGCCGTTTCTTTCCGGTAGGCCTGAATGTGATCCAGGTGGTTGTGGGCAAATTCGTTTTCATCCACATGATGCGCATGGTCGTGCGCGCTAGTCTGCGTCTGTCCCTGCCGGTCGCGCTGGGCGAAGGTGGAAATCGAGATCAGACAAAACAGTACAAAGGAAATTTTCATATTTGATTGAAATGAATACTGAAATCAATGTTCCGTAAGCGCGACGGCCTGCCGGTTAACAGGCTGGGTCTGGCTTCGGGATTTAGTCAATGCGTAATCTTTACGGACCCTGTCGAGCACCACATAAATGGAATCCCGGTGATCGTCCATGCCCGAAAGAATAATCCGGTCTTTCGAAGGCCGCTCGAAATGCCAGGCAAGCGGCGGGATGCTGTCGGCTTTTGCAGCGGCCTTGCCATTGCGCGATCGGGTACCGCCGTCTTCTTCGCTTTTTGCACGATTTTTATCTTGCAACAAAAGCGTGTTTTTTTTCAAATCCGCCTCGTAATAAAAGAACCTCCGACCACCGCCGATACCCGCAAGCTCATAGCTGCGGTCGACGTCCTTCGTCTGCGGCGTACCATTTGCCAGCGAAATGCTCACAGGCCGGTTTACCTGGTAAATCAATGTCGAGAATTTTTCAAAAACCACATTCTGCCAACGTACGGTGTCGATCGGCGAATAGGGTAATATACGGTTATTGATTTTAAATTCAGTCACATGATATAACCCAGCCGCATGGACCAGTCCGGGTGTTTTGGGTTCTTTGAGGCGAAGCTGGTTGTAATGCATGTCGTAGCGCAGCCAGCCGTAGATGAATACAAAACCGATCACGATCGCGTATTTGAGCCCGAACAGCCCGTGTGTGAGCCATTTTTTATCGTATGTCGGCACATACTCAACCGGATTGACATCTTCTTCGCGGATCAGCAACTTCCACACATAGGGTACCTCATGCGTGAGCACAAATGCCGAAAGCAGTGAAAAATAGGCACTGTACACATGCACGCCGCCATCGTAGGCGTGGTTTGCGTGGGCAATGTTATACAAAACACCCAGGTTAATCACCGCGCCGAGCACCGAAGTGGTCCTGAAAAACATCAATGCACCCGCAAACACTTCGATAAAGCCGAGAAATATCTCATACCAGATCACCACGCCTACCGACTGCCAGTAGATTTTGTAAGCCGTGTATTCGCCAATGGTCGCTTCCAGGTTCGAGATCGATGGAAACGGCATTTGCATCGGGTACAACTTCAGAAACCCGAATGCGATGATGCCGATACCAATACGGTACCGGGCGAAAGTCCTGATCCAGTAGTACAGTTCGTTATACTCCTTCCGTTCGCGTTTTCGGACGGCCAAAGTCCACACAGCCGCGACAGCCGCCGCGATCAGCAGCGCGGCGCCCCAATTGGCGTAGCTAGCCAACCCCCAGCGGCCGCTTTCGCCAGGTATTTTCACCAGGTCGACGCGATAGCCGTTCAATGCAGAGAAAAATTCGAACAGCGTTTTGGCCCCGAAAAGTTTGGTGTACCATTCCAGGGTCAGCGGAACGATCAGCAGCCCGAAAAAGACCAACGCGATACGGAAAAGGATCCGCTCCCAGGCAGCCCATTCCGGAAAAATGTTCTTCTCCGGTCGTGCCGCCGACTCGGGCCGTGGCTTATCCAGTTGTATTTCAGCCATTGCTTTGGTGTTTAATGTTGTCTCAATTGATTCTAATAGGTCGCCTACGCCCTTCATCGAGCAGGTATTTGCGGTTCACTTTCGAGAGCACAATGCGCACCGAGTCCTGCTTTTCATTCCTCCCCGATAGCACGATCGTTGCCGAATCCGGGCGGGCGTAGCGGAAATGCAAGTCCGGCGAGGAACTGTTACGGGCGCGCAGGGTCAGCTCATTGCGCAGCGTATCCAGCTCGTAGCTGTAAAAATGCCGGGACGCATTTCCTGCGTACTCGTAAGTTCTGTCGGTAATCGACGGCGTGGAAAGGTCGAGGCGTGCAGGGTGGTTCTTCTTGACGCTGATCGTGTTCCATTTTTCAAAAACCACATTATTCCAGCGTTCCGCATCGGTGAGCGAGTAAGGAATGGTACCCTGGTTGACCTCATATTCCGACACATTGTAAAAACCGCAGGCATTGCGCAGCCCGGCTTCTGCGGGAAACGGCCAGTTGTCGCTACCGGCGTAGGTTTTTAACCCGTAAACCACCAAAAACACCACGATAACCGCTTTGAGCGCCAGCCGCGAACGCACTACCCAGTTTTGAGAAAAGACAGGTTTAAAGCCCGCAGCACTTGCAAATTGCCTTTTTACAAAAACCTTGTACAACCGCGGCAGGTCATAAGCAAACAGGAAAAGCGCAATGCTAAGCAGGTAGGCGCTGTATACATGCTCACCGAGCTCATAAGCAAAGTTGGCGATCACGATATTGGTCAAAACAAAAATCGCGATCGAAGCACCGATCGTAGCCGTCTTCCGGAAAAGCAGCAACACGGCCGCCACTATTTCCACGAGTCCGATCGTCTGCTCGTAATACGCCGAGCCGATGCCGGTCGTGAGTGCGTATATTTTCCAGGGCAGGTAGTCGCCGTAGCTGCTATGCAGGTCGCTCAAAGTCGGGCCGGGGAGTTGGAGTTTGAAGAGTTTCAAAACACCGTAGCCGATCAGCCCCATAGCGAGGCGGTAACGGAGCAGCACACGGAGCCAGTAGTAAAGCTGGTTGTACGCTTGCCGGTCTTTTCCCCAAAATCCCCATAAAGCGGCCCCTACCACCGCAATGAGCAATGCAATGAACCAGTTTGCAAAGCTTCCAATACCCCACGCGTCCGCAGAAACAAATGCCGGCATATAGGTAGTGAGCCTGAAAAGGTCCTGAAACTGCGGGCTCAGCCAGTTAATTCCGAAAAAAGTCCGGAAAAACTGCGCGTCGAACGGCAATGCCTGGATCACAAAGTAGATCAGCGCAATGCGAAACGCTGTTTTTTCAGCCTTCGACCATGATTTCAATGATTCCATAAGATCGTATGTGAATGAAAAGCGTGGCTCAGTAACCTTTATTCTGGACCAAATCCTTGTCCGCCGCCAGGTCGTTGAACGGAATTGGGAAAATCCATTTGTCGGCATCGTTCACGCCCAGCACCGCCCCTGCCCTGCCTGTGCGCACCAGGTCGAACCAGCGGTGCGGCTCCAATGCGAATTCTGCGCGGCGTTCGTCCTCGATGGCTTTTTCGATCGCCGCCTTATCCGTAGAGGCGAAAACCGGCACTTTGGCGCGGTTTTTCACGGCATTCAGGTCTGCCACGGCTCCCGTAAGGTCGGGAGTGGCTTTTTTAGCCCTTGCTTCGGCCCGGATCAGGTACTGCTCGGCAATGCGGAAAATATAGGTCGGGTTGTCGTTGGTGGAGCGCCAGTAGAGCAGCTGCACGTAATAATTGAGAATGGCCGGCGTGGAAATATCCTTGATCAGCGCCTTACGGTCGCCGCCGGTGGCTGGATCTTGCAGCAGCTTGTACAATGCCGGTCCCGGACCAAACTGGTTACGATAGCCATCACTCGACCACGCGCCGTAATGCGAACTCCGATCGGCGGTGCTGTATGCCAGCTCGAAAATCGACTCTTTCGAATTTTTGCTATTGATAAACGACGACCAGCTGATCAGCTCGTAGTTACTGTCGGAAATCAGTTTGGTCGCATATTCCTCCGCTTTTTCATATTCCCCCAAATACAAATGCAGCCTGGCCTTAAATGCCGAAACGGTTTTCAGCGTAACCCGGTTGCGGTCGGTGGTGTTGCTCAGCAGGCCCTCGGCCTTGCTCAGGTCTTCGAGCACCTGGCGGTATACCTGCTCTTTGGAGCTTTGCTTGATGCCGTCGAAATCATTGGGGGCCGTGGTCGGTTTGAGCACCACAGGCACGTTGCCCCAGGCGCGGGCGAGGTCGAAATAGGCCAGCGAACGAAGTACATATGCCTCGCCGGAAAGCTGTTTGCGCTGTGCTTCGGTAATAGCTTTGGCATCGAGTTTTTCTACTTTGTCGATCACGTTATTCGCACCATTCACCACGGTGTAAATGGTGTACCAGACGTTATTCAGCAGCGTATTATCGGAGCGGTAAGTGTGGGTGATGAACGTCGCGTAGTAATTGAGCGTCCCTACCCAAAGGTTGTCCCCGCCCGCGAGGTAGGCAGCCGCCTGGTAGCCGTCACCGCCGTAATAGTTGCCGTTTTGCAGCTTATCGTAGACACCCAGCAACGCGGTTTCGGCGGTAGCCGCATCGACGATGACCGAACCGTCGGAAATGGATTGCTGCGGCTCGGCGTCCAGGAAATAGGATTCGCAGGAAGTGGCCAGCAGGCCTGTCAGCGCCAGCAGCGCGATTTTATATCGGAATTGAAAAGCGAATTTTCTCATGGTATGGATCAGAAAGAAAGGTTGATACCGAACTCGATGGTGCGCGGGTGCGGCGGCATCGAGAAGTCGAGCCCTTGCACGGTGGCATTGGCAGCGTCCTGGGCGGTGTTGATCTCCGGGTCCGGACCGGAATATTTGGTGAATGTGAGCAGGTTGGTCGCATTCACATATACTTTGGCGTTGTCGATCCGGATCTTCGATAGCCAGTTTTTAGGCAGTGAGTAGCCCAGGTAGGCACTGCGGAGGCGGATAAACGATCCGTCTTCCATGAACCGGCTGCTTTCGAAGTTGTGGTTGTAACTGCCGTCCTCGTTAGGCAGGATGGTTACGCGCGGAATGTCGGTCACGTCGCCCGGCTTTTCCCAGCGTTCCATCATGCTGGCCAGCATCGACCAGGAAGTTCCCCGCGAGCCGGCATGCTCCTGGAAGTAGCGGTTCATGTTGAACACCTTGTTGCCCTGCGAGAAATAGAAGTTGACCGAAAAATCGAAGTTCTTGAATCGGACCGAATTCCGCAGGCTTCCATAGTAGGCCGGCCAGGCATTCCCGACGATCTGCCGGTCGGCGGTGGTAATGCGGCCGTCGCCGGTGCGCGAATCGTCGTACACGGCATTTCCCGTCTGCGGGTCCACGTAAAGCTGCTTGTAGAGCCAGAAAGAGTACATCGGCGAGCCTTGTTCGAGACGTACCCAGTCGCGGTTGTATTGGGTAAATGAAATCGGCAGCTTTTCAATGCGGTTCTCATTATGCGCCACGTTAAAACTCGTCGTCCATTCCCAGTCTTTGTTTGAGATATTGGTGGATGTAATCTGGAACTCGAAACCTTTGTTGCTCATTTCGCCCAGGTTCTGGTAGGACGACGAGAAACCAGTTTTCGCTGGCGTAGGTACCGAGAGCAGCAGGTCGGTGGTGTATTTGTTGTAGACATTGAACTCGAATTTCAGCCGGTTGTTGGCAATGCCGCCTTCGAGGCCCGCGTTCCACTGCCGTGTCGTTTCCCATTTCAAGCCGCCGTTCCCGAGCTGGGCCGGTGCCACGCCGGGCTTGTCCAGGTAATTGTTCCCACCCGACCACAGCCCCAGCGAGGCAAAATCGGGAATGCTCTGGTTACCCGTCCAGCCAATGCTCGCTTTCAGTTTCAAGTCATTCAGAAAATTGACATGATCCTTTACAAAGCCCTCCTGCCCGATGCGCCAGGATGCCCCCACCGACGGGAAAGTGCCCCACCGGTAATCGGCCCCGAACCGCGAGGAAGCATCTGTGCGGACGTTCACATCGACGCTGTACTTGTCATCAAAGCTATAATTCGCGCCGCCGAAGTAGGAAATGAGGCCGGAGTTCGTCACGCCGGTACTGGTCCCTGTCGTAATAGCCGCAGCCGAAATGGTCGTGAACTGGGTGCTCGGGAAGTTGGTACCCGTGATCACGGAGCGCTGGAACTCGTTCTTTTGCAAAGTATTACCCAGGAACACCGACAGGAAGTGCCGCTCGCCCAATGGAGCATTGTAGTTCAAAAGCTGCTCGGCGATCCAGGTGCGGTCGAGCGTAGTCGCGTCGGTCGCGCTGCCGTTGGAAGCCTTTCCTTCCGTCAGGTTGGCGTTGTAGTAAACCGCCTCTTTGTAATAGTTATCGTCGAGGCTCCATGAACTTTTGAATGTCAGGTCGTTGGTAATGTTCCATTTGAAATACCCATTGGCGATCAAATGCTTGCCGTATGCGTAATTATTGCTGTTTTCAAACAAAACATAAGGATTATTGAAACGCTCGCTGCGGTTGTAAGAACCGTCGGCGGCGAAAAGCGGGGTCAATGTCGGGGTGTGCAAACCAGTGTTAAGGATCCCGCCCGTGTCACCCGTACGTGCGAGCTGGCGTTTGGTGGCGCTGTAAGACGTGCTCACGCCTACCTGCACTTTGCTGTTGATGTTATGATCTACATTAATGCGAAACCCGAGCCTGCGGAAGTCCTGTAATTTGAGGATCGAATTCTGATTGGTCACCTCGCCGCCCAGGTAAAACTGGGTCTTATCGTTCCCGCCGGTTACCGACAAATTATTGGATTGCTGAATGGCGGTACGGAAAACAAGGTTTAGACGGTCATAAGTCCCCTGGTCTTCCGGATTACCCTGCCCTCCTTCGCTTACCGGCCTGAATGGCCGTTTGGCTGCCGGGTTGCCGTCGTTGATCCACTGCTCGTTCATGATCTGCGCGTGCTGCGGGCCGGTGGTGAGGTCCCATAACTTGGGCGCTTTGGCGATGCCGAGAGAAGTGTTGAAGGAAATCTTCGTTTTCCCACCTTTCGCGCCGCGTTTGGTGGTGATGAGGATCACGCCATTGGCACCGCGTGCGCCGTAAATGGCTGTGGCATTGGCATCTTTAAGCACTTCAATGTTCTCGATATCGGCCGGGTTAATGTCGGCCAGCGGGTTGGTCGTTTGTCCGCCGGTACGCACGCCTTGCAGCGACTGGCTATTGATAAACACGCCGTCAATCACATATAATGGATCATTACCCGCATTGATGGACGTCGCCCCGCGCAAGCGTACGAGCACGCTGCCGCCTTCCACGCCGGAGTTGGACGATATTTGCAGGCCCGGCGTCAGCCCCTGGATTTTTTCACTAAAACTCACCCCGTGCTGGTTGGTGATCTCCCCGGATTTGATATTCGAAATCGCGCCGGTCGCCGCTCCTTTTTTCAATTGGGTATACCCTACTACCACGATCTCGTTCAGCTGCTTTTCCGACGATTCCAGCTGCACTTCAAAGAACTTTCGGCTTCCCAGGGAGATTTCCTGCGTTTGAAAACCCACGAATGAAAATACCAGAACCGGATTTTCCCCTGCATTCGGTTCGGGCACATCTAGCTGGAAACCGCCTTCGATATTGGTGGAGGTGCCAATGCTGGTGCCTTTCAGGACGATGTTCACACCCGGGATACCCTCGCCCTTGTCGTCGGTGATCCTGCCGGTGACCTTTCGCAATGGCTGGTTTGCATTGGTCTGCGTTGCGGGCGGCGGAGTTTTACTGCTTCGTTCCACCAGCACTATTTTCCCGTTTTGCTCCTGGTAATCCAGGTTCGTGTTTTTAAGGATTCTGGCTAAAACCTTCGCCAGGGATTCGTTTCCCGCATTCAAACTTAGGTTAGTATATGGACTAACTAGTCTTTCTGAATACACAAAAACCAGCCCACTTTTTGTCTGAAACAGTTCCAGGATCTCCTTCAACGATTTCTTCTCGACCTTGACTGAAATTTTGATCTCTTTGATAGAACTGTCTGTAAGCGCAAAGCCCGGAAGCGCCGTGCCGATGCCGCCCAGCAGCATCATGGACAGTGACATATAACGCAGCCAGGCTCGCCCCGACGGCTTTTTCCGCATAGTTTTCCTCATATCCGTTAATTCGGTTTAAATAATAATGGTTATGTTCTGTAAAATGGTTGGTGCTATTTGAAGGCAAGCGTAACGGTATTGCCGGATTTGGTATAAGTCAGGTTTTCGGCCAGGCAAAGCACTTCGAGAATGTCGTCGAGCCGCTCCCCGACGCCGAACCCCGCACTAAACCGCAGTTCGCCGATCTCCGTGTCCCGGAAGCGGATCGCCGTGTCGAAACGCTTTTCGAGGGTCAGCGCAATGGCACGGAAACTTTCGTTATTGAACTTCAATTTACCTTCCATCCAACCGGTAAAGTCCGTTGCATTCACGTCTATCGTGGTGAATGAGCTTTTGGCATTATCAAAAGTAACCTGCTGATCTTTAACCAGAAACACCGCATCCTTGCGGCTATGACCGGAAGCCATTACGCCTACCTTGCCTCGGGCGACAGTGACCTGCGTTTCCGGCAGCGAACGATAAGCTTTCACCGTAAATGCGGTACCCAATACCGTCGTCTTTGTTTTGCCGGCATACACGATAAACGGCTTTTCGGGATCATGCTTCACATCGAAATAAGCCTGGCCCTCATCAAGATAAACTTCCCGTGATACGTCGCCGAATGCACCGGAATACCTGAATGTACTGGCCGCATTGAGCCAAACCTCCGAACCGTCGGGCAATGCGAGCTTTCGGAGTTCGCCGTTTTTTGTAGCCACTGTCCGGTAGCTTCCTGCACTGGCAGTGCGTGCATACCGGGGATGATTGTTGCGGTAGATCAGAAACGTAATCCCCAGCAACAGGATCACGCTCGCAGCAGCCACGACAGGATGCCGCAGCCAATGGCGGTTTGTGGTTTTGTGCCCGGCAATGTTCCGCCTGATTTGCTTCCAGGCCGCAGCATGCCGGTTTTCGACGCCCGCATCTCCTGGGTAATGCTGCCTGGCATTTTCAAGGTACCATTGTTCCACCCATGAACGCTCCTCCGGCGTGCAGCGGCCCTCCCGGTATTTTTGCAACAGCTTCCTTGTGTCCTGCTTGTTCATTGGTCGATAATCCGCATTGAATGATTATGCCGTAAGACAGCCAGGAAGCAGCTTGGGAGTAGGCGGACATCAACTTTTTTTGAAGAAATTTTCAAATAGAACTTAAAATTCTGTTTATCAATCAATTAAAAACTAGTAAAGAAATTGTGCATACGCTTCGATCAGCAAAATACCGTAGGAGATTTTGAGTTTCAGGATTTTCAATGCCTTGCTGACCTGCTTTTTGACGGTTTTATCGGAAATGGAAAGTATTTCCGCGATCTCGCGATGCGACAGGTTGTCATGGCGGCTAAATTCGAAAATCTCCCGCATCCTGGGTGGCATTCGCCTGATCTCGGCCTCGATGATCTCGGTCAGTTCCTGCTCGATAACCAGCTCATCCACAGATGACTCGACCGTGGAAAGATACTGCCCCAACGAAACGATATAATGGTCGTGGACGCGGTTGTGCTCAAAGATATTGAGCACGCGGTTGCGTGTGGACGCGTACAGGTACGCCGACAGGCTCGTGGTGAGGTCGAGCTCGCGGCCTTTGATCCAGAATGCCGTAAACAGCTCCTGAACGAGATCCTGGGCATCGTCGGGGTCACGAAGCATTTTGAGCGCGTGCAGGTAGAGCCTGGGAAAATACCGGTTATATATTGCCTTAAAGGCCAACTCCGATCCTTGCTGGAACTCGTGTAGCAACTGCCTGTCGGATGGTGCCTCTTTCAATAGCGTGTTCATGGCCTGATGCATTTTTTTGACAATCCCGTTAAATGCCTTAGGCTCCGTTGTTCCAAGCGGATGCCGTCCCCATTAAAACGCAAACGGTATAGGATATACGCATCAGCAAATACCAGGGCATTGCATCCGTACTTACTGCGCTGGAAAGAGGAAGACGTTACTTTACCACCTTCGGGATGCGCACTACGGAGCCCCATAATGAAAGAAACATCTTTCATGACGTGACAGGTTAGTGAATCGATTTACTGGTGGCAATAAATCTGAGGAATTACTCTATTAATTTGATAGACAAAGTAAGGTATGAAAGATCCAAAATGCAAACTATTAATTAAAATTTTTTAATAGCCGTAAAAAATACGATCCGGCACCTGGTATGGATGCCGGATCGTGAGACCGCTGTACTCGCCGATAAGGTTACTTGCTCATCAATTCATCTACATTCACTTTTTGAAAATACACCCGTTCCTTTTCTTCGGCTGTGCCGCTGCCTGCGTAGGCGATCAGCAGATCGTTATCGACCAGCTTAATGACCGGGAAAGTCGAATAACCCAGCTTGGAGGTTAAATGCACGGTTTTGAGCTTTTCTCCGTTCGGAGAGCGCACTTCCAGCCCGATCAGGCTCCCGTTTTCAATGTGCTCATCCCATACGATCGCCTGGTTGCCGTTTTTCAGGAGTTGGACCTGCGGGTGCTTGCCTGCGGTGCTGTTGCCTACGGCATTTTTGGCAGAGAAAGTCTTGCCATTGTCCGTCGACGAAGCGAAGAAAACACCTTTGCCCGTTCCCATCGTGTACCAAACGAACGACAACGCAGAGTCGGTTTGCACGATGGCCGGGCCAGTGTGCGGGCATGCGCTGACCACCCAGTTGTCCGGGCTAATGCGCGCCGGGGTCGAGAAACTTTTGCCATGATCCACCGACACGATGTGCACCATGTCGCGGATGGAATCGTTCAGGATTTTACGGTAGGCCACGTGCAGGCCGCCGGTTTTATCGACAAACAGGTCGGTACGGCAGCATTGGCACACCGTCTGGTCAATGGGTTTCTCGCCTTCGAATGTGTTATTCTTGCCAAAAGTGGCGAAGTACAGCGAGGAACCTTCGCGTTTGGTATCCTTCCGGCTGTCCAGCCAAACGGCACCTACCGTTCCGTCGGCGAGGATTTCGAGGTCGAAATAGCGCTGGTCTATGCTGTTTTCCGCGGGGCTGATCGCGGCCGGTTTCGTCCAGGTAGCACCGCCATCAGCCGAAGCACTGTAAAAAACCAGTCCGGAATATTTGTTCTGCGGGTTGGGATTGGCCACGCCCCAGGCAGCGATGATTTTCCCCGAGGGGGTAAGGATCACTTTGGAAAGATTCTCGCCATGCGGCTTCACCTTTTCGCTCCCGGGAACAGTAATCGTTTTCCCAAAATCCTGACCGTCGGAAATTTTAAAGCACAATACCGCCTCCGAATCCGACAAGGTGCGTACCCAGCTAAAAACCGCCGCAGTATCGCCACTGGTAAACAGGTATGGACAACTACCTGTAAATGTGCTATCTATTGTATTTTCCGTTTCGAAAACAGCTGGTTTATCCGTTTTTTTCTCGGCGGCACAAGCGGATATGAGAGCAAAAGCAATGCAGTAAATGATCTTTTTCATCCGGGTTTTCAATTGATTCTGTAAGCAACACCGACATTTATGCTCCGTAACTGTCCGGGCCGGTAGGTGGTTCCCCAAACACTCTTTTCCACGGTCGTTGCGTAGGTGGTATTGGCAATATTCAGGCAATTTACCCAAAATTCAACGCCCTTGTACTGGTAACCTGCCCGGGCGTTGAAAACGTTGAAGCCTTTGTACTTTTCGGTGTTCCTGGGGTCGGTGTAGTAGCTGCCCAGGCTTTGCCATTCCAGTGCAATGCGGAAACCTTTGAAAAATAGCGGCTTGTATGTCATTTCACTGTTGACAATGTGCGGCGGTGCCTGGCTCATCTGATTGCCTGAGTACACATTTTCCTGCTGTACATACTGCTTGTATTTGTGCTGCGCATAGGTACCACCGGCCCGTACCGACAATCCGCCGGCAAAATTGTAGCGGAAATTGACTTCCACGCCCGCGTGGGTCGTTTCGCCGGCATTCTGGTTCTGGTAAGTCCCGTCCGGCAGCCTTACATTCACGATTTCGTTGTTCCCATTCAATTGATAAACAGTCAGTTCGACATTACCGCGCCCCTCATGAAAATTGACCCAACCTCCTATTTCATAATTGTTGTAGGTCGATGGTTTCAATGTCGGCACCTGTACGCCGGTGAACAGGTCGGTGATGTTCGGCGGCGCGAAACCGACACTGTAATTGGCATAGACACCCGTTTGTCCGGTGAATGAGTAAGTAAGGCCGAGTTTGGGGGTAAAATACGAGAAATGATTCGTTGCATCGGCTGCTCCGCTGAATGAACCGGCCGGAAGCAGGTTATCGAATTTATAATCCATGCGGTCGTAGCGCGCCGCGGCGACAATTTTCAGTTTTTCAAGGGGATTAAATTCAAACTGCGTATAAAGCGCCGAGTTGAACAAATCCACTTTATAATTCGTCAGCAGCGAATCCGTCGATTCGTAACTATTGAAAATCCTGCTGCCATCCACATTCACCCGGATGTAATTGGCCACATAAGTAGCCGGACTGAAATCCAGGCTCGCACCGGTGATCCACTTCGCATTCAGGAAGTTGAAGTTTTTGCGGTGCTGCACAATGGCCCCGTAGCTGTTGAAAGCATCCTCGTTGATCTGCCCGTTGGCCCTGGTAGCGCTGCCGGCCGCCATGGCAATGCGGTAGAACGGGTTTTGGCCGATGGACGTGTTCCGGTGAAAGAGCGTGACGGTCGTTTTGTTGCTTTCATCCCAAAAGTGGTCCAGCGAGGCTTTGAAGCGCAATGCATTGACCTTGCGATAGGTAAAACGGTAACGGCTCTCATAATCCTTGCCATAAAAATGCGCGCTGTCCAACCCGCCCACCTGGTCGGTTTGGTAGTCGATATAATCGCCTGTGAATGTCAGTTTGTTCTTCTCATTGAAAGTATAATCAGCCCGGAAAGTCAGCGCCAGCTTCCGGAAATCGTTGTGCAGCCGCTCGGCCTGGTTTTGATTGACATAATAACCACCCACATACAGCCCCAGCTTGCCAAATGTGTTGGAAGCAAAAAAATCGGTGCGCTTGTAGCCGCGGCTGCCCGCTTCGACCTGGATCTTGCCCGACGGCTTCCAAGACGGCGACGGCGTGATGAAATTTACCGCCCCTCCTACCGCCTCGCTGCCGTACAGCGACGACGCCGGTCCTTTGATCACCTCTACCCTGCCTACGGCTGCCTGGTTGATCTCGATCAGCGCATTATGATTGAAATCCCCCACCGTACGAACGGGCACGCCGTCCTGCAAATAGAGGTATAAGTTATTGTATCCCAAAGGCTGCCGCATCGACATACTGTGCTGCTCATTGCCCAGGTCGACCATGAACACGCCCGGCACTTTGTTGAGCAGCATATCCAGGCGTGTAGCTTTGGTATCATTGATAGTCAGTTTGGAAATGCTGTGAATAGCGAGCGGCGTTTCCGTACGGGCTTGCAACTCGCGGTTGCCGGATATCACCACCTCTTGGAGCCCGGTAACTTCCTGTTGCAGAAACACATGCAGTGTATCGCCCTTCACCGCGAATTTCTGGCCTTTATAGCTCACCGAGCTCACAAACAGGCTGTCGGCACCCAGCGAGGCAATGCGGAATCTCCCCGATAAATCGGTTTTGGAACCGGCCCGTTTGCTACCCGCAAGCACGCTGGCTTCGGCGATAGGCAGGCCGGTATCCTTGTCGAACACATAGCCGTGAATATCCTTTTGGGCAAGCAATGCAGGGGCTGTCAGGGCTGATAGCAGTAAGGTAAACAATGTGCGCTTCATATCGTCGCGTTTAAGTTATGAATGAATATTCGCCCGGCGGGCGAAGCGGAGGTTGTCGTATTATGGGGTAAACTGATAGTCGGCAGCGTTACCCGCCTTCACGAACTGGCTGTTCACGGCTTTGCCGTCTCTGAGCACGTACACGAGCAGTTCCAGCCGGGCAGAATTATAATCGGGCGGAATGGTGTAGGTAAAAGTCTTCGTCAGTTCGTCCCCCGCTTTCAGCTCCCCGGCGGCATCGCCGAACAGGTCCGTCAGAAACGCCCTGAGCACATGGTTATGCACGTATCCGGAATCGATCCCCGGCGGCTCAGGCAGGTATTGCGGGTACGGCAGCGCCGATTCCAGCACCAATGCTGCAATTTTGTAGCTCGCCGCCTCATTGGTTTTCAGCTTCACCTGCAATGTAGCGGCGCGCCCGTCTACTTTGGAAACCAGCTTCAAACCGGCTTTCCCGGCGGCATTCAATGCTTTGCCGAGGTAATCTTTGGTAATGTTGGGGGTTGAATAGGCCCCTCGCTGCCGGTAGCTGTCGTCGTGGTCGATGATGGTGCTCGGGTAAGCGCCTGTAACGCCGAACTGCCTTTCCAGCTCCGTATGCCGGGCAAAGCGGAATGGGTCTGCCTCCACCAGCTTGCCGTGGATAATGGCTGCAAAAATGCGGCTGCCCACATCTTCCAGCGCCTGCACGTTGGCGATATCCCGTTTGATGTAGGGACAAAACTTGCAGTCGGTGGTGGTGAACTCCCAAATGAGGACGTTTTTGACAAAATCCTTCCCTGGCACGCCTGCTGCAATGCCGTCGCTGTCGCCTGCCGGTGGCACGTCGTCGAGCTGCGAGCCACCTGAGGTACAGCCCAATGCGGTGGCAATGAAGCCTAGCAGCGCCACGGCCCGGGTAATGTGATATTGCATGCGTTTCATCATCGTCGGTCAGAATGAGGAGGTAAGCGAAAGGTTCACGCCCGTGTACGCAGGCATGAGCCGGCACACGCCGCCCGCGCATTGGTAGCCTGCGCGGTTGCGCCCGTAGTTAAGCGCGATCCGCGTACGTGAGCGCGAAAAGCTGGCCCCGGCATTGTAATAGTGAATTTTTGTATCTGCATAATTGTACATATCCCCGGCAAAAAAGCTCCAACGGGGCGCTACGTCGTAAGTAAGGTTCAATGCGGCCCAGTTACCGTTATCCTCCCGGCTCCACAAATGGCTAGTCTCCACCCGGCAGGAGCGCGTAGGCGTGAGCTTGTACAATGCATCGGCGATGGCAATGTGCGATCGGTAATTCGGGCCGGTTTTGCCGATGGTTTCGGAGTTAAATGTCTGATTGGAATAAATCAATGTCGTTTTCAGCCTGCTGTTCCATGGTTTGATCAGGTCGATGTTGATGTCGCGGTAATACAGTTCTTTGCCGATGCCGGGGAAATCGTAGCCCTGCGCAGCGGTACCTTTCAGATTGTAGTAAGCTGAAATATTGGCGTTGAATGTAAGTCCCGTTTCACCGCCCAATCGCGTGCCGCCGGCGAAGAGTTGCGAAAAGTCCAGCTGCCCGCCCGCTTCTCCATTGCCTTGCGCGGCGTACGGGTTCAGGTTGGCGAGCGCATAAGTGTACTGGCGTGTGAGCGCGGGAAGGTAATTGACCACCTCACTCAACCCCACCGTGCTGCGCGACGAACGGAAATCCATGTATTCGAGCCGCCGCAGCGAGAGTTGAATGCCGGTCCCGGCTTTGGTGTAGCCCGCTTCGAGTAGCAATGCGCTGCCGTCTTTCAGCATATTGTCGTTGTAAATAGCCGGGTCTGCGGCTTTGTAAACGTATTCTCCTTTGAGTGAAATATTCCCTAAATCCCAGCCGGCGCGTAACGAGAGCAGGTTTACGTTCGGTTTCACGCGCGCGGAAGTGCCCGTGTAGCTTTCATATTTATTGACCAAACTCCCTTCCAAGGCAAAGCTATGCGACTTCCAGCCGAGCAACCGGCCTACATTGAATGCGATATCGGCGCCTCTTACCTGGCTATCGGCGTGTTTCATGTACCTGCGGGGTTTTCCGTAAACTGCTTTCAATTGCAACCAATCCTGAAAATCATAGGCGATCCTGACGCCCTCGATGGCGTTGTTCAGGCCCAGCAAGCGCTCCTCGTAGGCGCGCAATGCGAGCCCGCTTCCGAACTGCTCGTAAAAATCACCCGCTGTAATGCGCAGCCCGCCATCCTCGAACGCTGCGTATTTAAATGCAATCTTTGAACCATGCAGCTCCGGCGGCAGGCCTTGCAAAACGGGCAGGTATGCTTCAAAAACAACGCCCCCACTGAATTTCCCAACCGTGTAGTCGAGTTTGAGGAAGTTGTTCGAGCCGAGGCGGTCTTCGGGGCGCGCGCCGTTTAATGCATTGTCGGGCAGGTAGTAAATGCTGTTGGTTTCAAAGCCGCCCGAAAGCTGGCCCGGCAATGTATCCTGCGCGTGGCAAAGGCTCATTGTTTTAAACCAAAACATAAAACAAACTACCACGAACGCCCTCATTGCACCGATTTGCCGTAGAGGGTTTTCAATGCATCCAACAGCTCCAATTCACTCCCGGCCGTGTAACCCGAATGCGTGTAAACAAGCTTGCCCGACGCATCGAACAGGAACAGCTGCGGGATCGCATTCACATTCAGAGCACGTTTGAAATGCTGGTTTTTATCCAAAAGCACCGTAGCAGGCCATTTGCCAGCGGCCGCAATGGCTTTGGCCTTGGCCGTAAACCGGCTGTCGTCCACCGAAACCGCCGCGATTTTGAACGGATACAGCGCATTCCAGGCATCGTAGTTTACCCGGTACGCGGCCAGCTCTTCCAGGCACGGTTTGCAGATCGTGGACCAGAAACTGACCACGACGGGTTGTCCGGCGTCGAGCAATGCGGACGTATGCACGGCATTGCCGGAAATGTCGGTCAATGCTACATCCGGCAGTTTGCGCTGGGCATCAACACCGGTTGCGAGCAACGGTATCAGCATTGCTGTAATAGCAGTTTTGTGGAAAATTCGGCGCATGGGTGATCAAACTTTACGGGAAGCGAGGCCTCCCGTAAAGTATTTGAAATGATTAATAACCAGGATTTTGCGGGGTAATGCCCAGATCTTCGCCTTTCTCGCCGGTCGGGATCGGGAAGCGGTAGTGCTTGCCGCGGATGTTGTTGTACTTCGCGTGCAAGTGCTTATGCACCTTCGCAAAGAACGGACTCACCGTCGTGCCGTCTTTGCCGGTTTTGCCTGCCACTGCGTACGAATCGTCGAAGTATTCGAAATCCTTCACCGCTTTCACCGAGCTCACAAGCGTTTTCCAGCGCACGAGGTTGAACCAGTCTTTTTGCTCGTAGGTAAACTCGTTGGCCCATTCCTTGCGGATTTCAGGCACACCTACCGATTTCAGGTTTTTGGAATTGTTGCCATAGGCACGCTCCCGGAGCTGGTTGATCGCCGGCAATGCCTCTCCCGACTGCCCCAATGCTACCAGTGCTTCGGCTTTGATGAGCAGCACCTCCGCATAACGCACCTCGATGCGGTCGATTTCGTTGGTCTGAATACAAAGGTTTACACCGTTCGGATAGGTACGGTCGATGAATTTTCCGTAACGCGGCAGCGTGATCGGCGGCAGGAAAGTGTACTTCTTGTTGTTTTCCAGCGGGTTTTCCAGCACGGTGGTGTAGGAATACTCGCGGCGCTTGTCGGCTGGGTCCCATGCCTTGAAACGCTCGGCATTGGATGGCCCGATGTGGTTATCCTTTTCCAGCTCGAACGCGAACGTGAACGAGCAGTGGCTTTGGTGGTTACCCTGCGCATCGATGCCGTCGCCATCGTGATGAATGGTGAAAATGTGCTCAGGTGCCTTGCTTTCGTTGGCTTTCCCGAAAATGTCGTTGAAGTTGGGCAGCAGGCTGTATTTGCCGCTGTTGATCACTTTGTTGGCGTGCTCCACGGCCTTGTTCAGGCGGCTGGGTTCCAAATGAATGTGCTCGGTGTCCCTGGAAAGCGTCGCCGATTCGGCCAGCTGTTCCTGGGTGAGCGGAACAGAGCCCCAGTTGAGGTACACACGCGCCAGAATCGCGTTGGCGGCGCCTTTCGACGGGTTTACCGGGCTGGCGTCGTAGTCGGGCAGGCCAGCTTCGGCGTCGGTCAGGTCTTTCACGATCTGGGCATACACATCGTTGATCGGCGCGCGGTTGGTGACGGTTTTACCCGTTTCGAGCACCAATGGCACCTCTCCGAAAAGCTGTACAAGATAAGAGTAGAACAAACCTCTCAAAAACTTGGCGCGCGCAATGCTCGTTTTTTTCGCATTGTCCGACACAGCCGACGAAGAGCCGATCTTCTCAATCGCATCGTTCACAATCCCGATTGATTTGTACAACCGGTTGAAAACTTTCACGGGGTACCAGTTCGTCGGCTTCACTTCAAAGCGGCTCACTTCCGGCCCCGCTTCGCTTTCCTCACCCTCAAAACTCACAGTACCCTCGCTCGACGATTCCACAAGGAACGAGAACGACGAGCTGAGTGTCTGGTAAGGCCCCAGCGCCCCGTTCACCAACGCAAATGCTTCCTCATCGGTTTTCACCACACTCTCGCCTACCACGATCGGATCGTCTTTTGAAGATTCCTTGCAGGAGCCCGCGGCCACGAGCAGCGCAATGGCGAGCAAAGAGGTTGATAACCCTGATAAAATTGACTTTTTCATAAGCACTAATTAATTGTTAATATATAGGTATAATAGACTAAAAATGTATGGGAAAAATCCCCGGCAATGCTGTTTAGAAAGATATCCCAACGCCCGCCAGGAACGTCCGGGCGATAGGATATGAACCGATGTCTAGCCCGCTTGCCACTTCCGGATCATAGCCCTGGTATTTGGTAATCCGGATCAAATTGTTACCCGATGCGAATAGTCTCAGTTTCAGCTGGTCATTCTTCAATTTGAGATTGTAGCCGATTGTGATGTTTTTCAGTTTCAGGAAAGAGGCATTCTCGATGTAGCGGCTGTCGATGTAGGCAAATGGCCTTGTGCCGGTAATGCGCGGCAGGTAGTCGGACGCGTTCGAGGTCGTCCAGCTGCCGAGCACGGCGGTTGTAACATTGTAGCTATCGTTGGGCTGTTCCAGCGTGCGGCGCAGGCCGTTGTACAATTTCGCCCCGTGCGAGCCCTGGAAGAGGGCAAACAGGTCGAAGTTTTTATAGGTAATGGTGCTGGTAAATCCGTAGGTAAAATCGGGTTGCACATTGCCGAGAATAGTGCGGTCGGCTTCGTCAACCCTGCCGTCGGGCTTACCGCCCGTGCCGTTCCGGTCGGCAAACTTGATATCCCCCGGCCGTGGCGCGTCGCCGGCCACGGTGGGCAACCCGGAAACGTCTTCGCCGCTTTGCACGATGCCGTCAAAAACCAGTCCGTAATAAGAACCAAGCGGGTTATTGACCTGCAAGATCTGCTCCGAGCGGTTGCCCTGGCGAAGCTGCTTCGTCGTGCCCATGTCGGTAATCGTGTTCACATTCCGCGCAATGTTGGCCGCGGCCGCCCAGGAGAATGCCGGCGTTTGCACAAGGGTCGCATTCACGCCGAGCTCTACCCCTTTGTTTGTCACGTGGCCGACATTCACCAGCTGCTCAATCACGCCTTGTGAAGAGCTCACCGGCACGTTCAGCAGCAGGTCGGAAGTCTTTTTGTAATATACATCGGCCACCACACCCAGGCGGTTTTTCAGGAATGCAGCGTCGATACCGACATTGTGCTGTAAGGTAGTCTCCCAGCGCAGGTTCGGGTTGCCCAGATTGTTTTTGGCATAGGAAGCCCCGCCATTGTACTGCCCGGCCGTGTAGCTTTGGGCAAATTCATAGTCGCCGATTTCCTGGTTGCCCACATAGCCGGTAGAAAGCCGCAGTTTCAAGGCCGTCAGGTAATGCTGGTCTTTCAAAAACGCCTCCTCGTTCACGTTCCACGACAAGCCGATTGAAGGGAAATAGCCCCAGCGATATTTCTTCGCAA
This sequence comes from uncultured Dyadobacter sp., assembly GCF_946482605.1. The sequence goes on from NZ_CAMLSE010000002.1 coordinate 258,405, forward strand.
AGCGCGAGGAATTATCGGCGCGAATGGTGGCGGTGAGGTTATACTTTTGAAGCAAAGTGTAATTCACCCGGCCAATCAGTGAGTTGAGCGTGGCATTGGATGCGCCGGTAATGGGCGGGTAACGCACGGCTCCGTCGGCCAGGTTGTTGTGCTTCAATGTCTCGTTCGTAAAGCGCGCGGCAATGGAGGTGGCGTAGTTCAACGAGGTTCGCTGATAGGTATAGCCTGCGAGGACGTCGATGAAGTGAATGTCGTTCAGTTTTTTGGTATAACCCAATGTGTACTCCGTTTGGAGCACTTCATTGCGCTTGTTACCCACGGCCCCTACCCCTTTCTCGGCCAGGCCTAGCGAAGTGTACGAGGGCGCAAAAAAGTTCTGCGTCGCATTGTTCACGCTGGTACCTACGCTCACTTTCGCCACCAGCGCATCGGTAATGTGATAACGAGCGAAAAAGTTGGCCATCAGTGTGTTGCTGATCGTCTCGGCCACGCTGTTGGTCAGGTCCGACACCGGGTTAGTGGCTTTGGTACCCAATGCGAAATAAGCGTATTCGTACGGATTGGTGTAATTAAAACCTCCGTTGGCAGCGTAAACAGGCACTACCGGCGGCATAAACAAAGCGTAAGTGAGCGAGTTGGTAATGCCCGCCGAGAAGGGTGACGAGTTGTAGTTTACCGGCTCGGTAGTGGTAAGGCTGTGCTGCGTACTCTTGCCAAAAATCGTCGAAAGCCCTACCGTCAGGTTCGGCCATAGGTCGCGTTCCAGGTTCACCCGTGCATTGCTGCGCTTGAAACCGGAGTTGATCACAATGCCTTTCTGGTCCACCAGGTTACCCGAAATGAGGTAGCGCGTCTTATCGTCCCCACCGCTGATCGACAGCTCATGGTTCTGGCTGGTGCCGGTTTGCAGCACGGCGTCCTGCCAGTCGTAGCCTTTGCCGAGCTGGGCGATCTGCTCGTCGGTGTATTTGCCTTTGTTATTGAAGTAATCCTTCTGCAATCGCGCCCATTGATTCGCATTCAGCAGATCGATCTTTTTGGCCGACTCACCTACACCCAGCGTGTAGCGGTAGTTGATGTTCGTTTCGCCCCGCTTGCCTTTTTTAGTAGTAATAATAATGACCCCATTGGCACCGCGCGAGCCGTAAATGGCCGTGGCGGAAACGTCTTTGAGCACTTCAATGGACTCGATATCAGCCGGGTTAATGGACGACAGCGGATCAATGCTGCTTTCAATCGCACCCAGGCCAGTCTTGTTCGAACTCGCATCACTGTAAAAGATAAAACCGTCGATCACGTAGAGCGGATCGTTTTTCGCATTCACCGACGTGCCCCCGCGGATGCGGATGGACGAGCCCGATCCAGGCTGACCGGATGTCTGCGTCACATTCAAACCGGCCACCGAGCCGCCCAAAAGGCCGTCGATAGTCGGTAACACATTGTTTTCCAAAACAGATTTTGGCACCGAAACGACTGAACCTGTCAACTCTTTACGCTTTTGCTCTCCATACCCCACGATCACCAGCTCATCCAGCGAGCGTATGTCCGGTTGCAATGCAATGGTCAGCGACCGCTCGGCGCCAACCGTCACTTCCTGCGTAATGTATCCTATCGAGCTGAACACCAGCACCGTATTATCCCCGGTGGTCTGGATCTGAAACCTGCCGTTGGCGTCGGTAACAGTTCCGTGCGCCGTGCCTTTCACCACCACATTCACACCCGGCAGGCCTTCCCCTTTTTCATCCTTAATAATACCCTGCAAATCGATGGCAGCAGCCTCTGCGGTAAATTCCTCAGATACTGCCGCGTCCAGTAGCCTTTTCTTGCGGATATATATTTGCGAGTCCACACGCATAAACTGCAGCCCTGCTTCTTTGGAAAGCGTTCTCAGCAGCGACGCCATCGAAATGCTCTGGAATTCGAGGTTAATGATCTTGTCCTTTTCGAGTGTTTCCCCATTGTAGGCGAATGAAAACTCGGTTTGGTTGCTGATCCGGGTCAGCGCGTCTTCCAGGCGGATGTTTTTGAGGGATACCTGCAAGTAAATTTTTTCCAGGCTTACGCGCTGCGCGAGGCCCGTTTCGGCAAAAAGCAATGAGGCAAACAGGCACTGGATCAGCATTCCGCACAAGCCATACCGGGAAATCGCACGCATTTGTCTCCGTAAAATCAATTTCATAGGGTTACTCAGGATTTTTTCTTGGTTACATAAACTTTGTCCTTCACGAGCTTGTACTGGAATTCGGACGTGTAATTAAGCGCATCGAGCACCTTTTTGATCGGCACATTCTCGAAGGTCGCATTAAAGTCCTCCTTCACCTGCAGACCCTTCTCAACCACGAACGTCACCGCATACTGACGCTCCAAAACGCGCCGGATCTCTTCGAAACCGGCATTTTTCAATGCGATCTTGTCGGTCACCCACGCCATTTCCAGCTTCGGATCGAATGCTTTGATAGTCAACTCCCGGTTGTCTTTGGTGAACACCGACATCTGCTCGGGCCTGAGCCTTACCATGCTCTCGTTGCGCGTTTTCAGCTCGCTCGCCACTTCCACCACGCCCGTCGCCACCGCCACCTTGATCTGCGGATTGTCGGCATATGCATTGATATTGAAGGAAGTACCTACCACGGTGGTCGTCAAACGGCCGGTCTGGATTCGGAATGGGCGGGCTTTATCGGAGGTTACCTCAAAAAACGCCTCGCCTTCGAGCGTCACATCGCGACCTCCCGTGCCGAAGTCGCTCCGGTAGGCAATGCGACTGTCGGCATTGAGTCTTACCTGGCTGCCGTCCGGTAGCGTTATGCGGTTCTTTTCTCCTTTGGCAGTTTTAAATTCGATCAAACTGGCCATGCCGGTCCCTCCCTGCCGCGCCACTCCGGGTGTGCGGCTCGTATATTGCCAGGCCAGCAATGCGGCAATAGACAGGATAACGATCGCCGCCGCCGCCCGTATGAACGAAGGCCAAAGCGGCCGCTCCTGCTGCATCGGAGCACTGAATTGTTTAGCGGCCTGGATGTTTTTCCAAACCGACTTTAAATCCGCCTCGGAAGCCTCGAAATGGTTCTTGTAACGCACCGAAAGGATGATCTCCCGTGCAGCCGCGACAGTCTGCGCCTTTTCAGGATGCTGTAAAAGCCATTTTTCCCAAAACGTAGCCGACGCGTCGGAAGGGTTTTTCACCCATTGCACGAAGTCGTCGTCTTTGATAAAATCTTCTGGTCGGTAATGTTCGTATCGCATGCCAGGTTGAATCTGCGGTGGTGGTTCGCATCATAGAGACATGCAAGGCGGATGGCATATACAAGGAGGGAAAAAAAATTTTGGCTGCCGTCAGCGGTCGGCCGTCATCAGCATCAGGACCGCCTCCACCACTACCGCGGAAACGCCCATTAGCTGCCGTAGTTTTTGAATGGCGCGACTCATGAGAATGCGGGCGTATTCGATCTTACCGAAACCCATGATCGTTGTGATCTGCGCGTAGTTGAAGCCTTCGTAGTAGTAATAAATGATGATTTCTTTCTGTCGCTCGGTCAGTTGATCGAATGCGCGCTGCATTTTGTGACGGAGCTCGTCGTCGATGGCCGTGTCCGCGGATTCGTTGTTTGCCAAGATAATTTCAAAACCGATCTGCTGCTGGTAGGTGACATCTTCCAGGCTCAGGTTTTCCTTGTTCAAATGGCGGACAATGCGGTTGCGGTAAGATTTGTAGAGATAAAATTTGATGGAAGAAACCGCGCCGAGCCGCTCTTTTTTTTCTTGCAGGTAAATAAAAAGGTCCTGGATAATGTCCTTTGCCAGCGCCGGGTTGCGGGTAAACTGCCGACCATAATTATACAGGACAGGGAAATATTTGGTGTAAATAAATTCAAAAGCACCCTCGTCGCCCTCCTTGAACTTCGCCCAGATCACTTCGTCGGATGCATGCTCCAATGCATGCACATGCTGTTCGACAGCAAGTTTTACATCGTTTTCAGCATGTAGTTCATCACACCTGGATTCCATTTCAATAGCACAATTCAAGTCATTCGCTCTCAAATCTAAGTAATCTATTTAATCTATAAAAATAGTATACATAAATCCGAATAAAGAAAATGGTTGTAGCGGCAAAAACAAATGAATCCCATGCACCGTCCCGGCCTGCGCGGATCCGGCCGATTTCCAGGGAATGGCTCATTTAATGCCCAATCAATCTTGAAAACGCCCATGCCGTAGCGGTAACGGCTCAGCTGCCATTGATAGCACTTCGAAAACTGTTCCCCGGCGATTTGCAGGAGTTGGTTGGGTGTGGTATCAAAAAGATTCGTTTTTACAAAAAGAAAAAGGCTAGGTAGCCTTGAACAATACCTGGCCGTCTCCCTGCAAATACCAGGCGGTGACGGGGTTAAAATGGTAACCCATATTGCCGCCCCGGGCTGCGAGCAGCTGCTTCAAAAACGGCTGCACGTAACCTGTTTCATCCACCGTGCGGCTCATGATTTCGGTGGGTGTTCCGTTCCAGTTCCAGAGATAACGGAATGTGGCAATGGCCTTATCGAGCACCGGCTGCTGCAAGTTGGCGTGTTGCCAGGTTTTGCCGGAGTCGGTACTCACTTCGACCCGGCTTACCTTTCCCCTTCCGCTCCACGCAATGCCGCGGATTTCGATCCAGCCTTTTTCGACTTTCGCAGGATACGACGGGTAAGTGATGATCGAGCGGGCGTCCATCGTGAAGCTGAACTGGCGAATTTTTCCGCCCCCCACGGCCTCAGTGTATTTGGAAGTTTCCTCCCTTGTCATAAAAGGCGCGTCGGCCAGCTCGATACGGCGGAGCCATTTGACATTGGCATTACCCTCCCAGCCCGGCAGGAAAAGACGTATGGGATAGCCTTGCTCGGGCCGGATGGCCTCTCCGTTTTGCGCATAGGCAATGATGGCGTCGTCCCACCCCTTGTGGACAGGCACGCTGCGGGTCATAACGGCCGCGTCTCCGCCTTCCGCCAGAAACCAGGTCGCTTTCGGCCTGACGCCTACTTCGCGGAAGATCGTCGATAATGCCACGCCGGTCCATTCGCTCTGGCTTGTCAGGCCGCAGATTTCCTGCGGGCGGATTTTGCCATCGCCCGCGCCGCGGTAGTTGCCCGAGCATTCCAGAAACGCAATGCGGGAGACGGCGGGGAAGCGTTTGAGATCGGCCAATGTGAAAACCATCGGCTTGTCGACCATCCCGTGAATGACCAGTTCATGCTTCGCGGGGTCGATGGCAGGTACGCCGCCATGGTGACGTTCGTAATGCAGGTCCGAAGGCGTGAGCATGCCATGCAGGTCCTGCAAAGGCGTACGCGAGGATGTTTCCGAAAAAGTTTTGGCCGGTTTTTCAAAAGGCGAGCGCGTACCCAATGCACCCGGTGGCACGCCCGGTACTTTGGTGGGATCGTCAGCAAGCTCCGCGGCCGTCAATGCGGCCTGGAATGCCTTGCCGCTGGCAGTTTGTACCAATACCACAGAAGCCGCGGCCGCTCCGGCCAGCAGGTTGCGCCGGCTCATTTTACCGGAAGTGATCAATGACTTTTTATCGTGAGGTTGCTGCATGACTATCTGATTTCAGGGCCGTCTTTGCGGTCGTCGGGAACGAACCTGTCCCGGGCGGGCATTTTGATTTGGGGAAGGTTTTTGGCATTCAAAACTGCTTTCTCTTCCCACAGGCCATTCGCATGGAGCAAGTAGGCGGTGAGACTGTACACTTCCCGGTCAGTCAGCGAGCCCGGCTGATTGAATGGCATGGCCCGCCGAATATAATCGAAAACAGTGGTGGCATGCGGCCAGTAATTTCCAATGGCCTTGATCCGCCTCGCACGTCCCTGCGTGGTATCGCCGACTACGAGCCGGTCGTTGGGGCCTTCGGTACCGTTGGCACCGTGGCAGCCAGCGCATTTTAATGCATAAATGGCTTTGCCTTCGGCTGCATTGCCTTCGCCCTTCGGCAGACCTTTGCCGTCTGGCCGTATATCGATATCCAGCGCGGCAATCTCCGCCCCGGTCGCCGGGCGACCGAAACCGAAATGCCCCGGGCCCGAAAGAGTATCAACCAGCACTGCGCCCGGGCGTCGCCACGCGGGGTGTTGCTGGCTGAATCTGAGGCTGGTAGTCGAAAGTAACAGCGCGGCGAGTATCGCCACGCTGCCGATAATCTTAATCGTATTTTCCCGCATTGAGTGTGCTTTTTGCCAGGACGTAAGGCCTTTCAACCCGGTCAAGGACTACGTAAATCGAATCTTTTTTCTCATCGATCCCTTTCAGGATCACGCGCGAGCCGTCGGTGGTCGAGTATGTGAGGACCATGCGGTTACGCTTGTCGCGGCGCCGTTTGCCGGCAAACTCGCGGTCTCGGCGGGCCGACTGGCCTAGCGGGTCGATCAGCTTGTTTTCATCGCCAATACGGGCCAATGCGGCTTTACTGATCCAGTTGCGGCCTTCGCCGTTGTTTATACCGTTACCTCTTTCGCCACCTTCGCGGGGGGCACGGTCTGCTGTGGCACCGGTACCTACCCCACCCTGTCCTTGCCGTGCTTCACGCTGTTGCAGCTGGCCGACACCATCGCGCGGGCCGCCTCTCGCATATTTATCCTGTAAATACAAAGTATGTTCGAGCGTATCGGCCAGGTAATGGAACACGCGCTGCCCCCCGCCGGTGCCGGTGAGTTCGAAGGTTCGGCCAAGATCGCGCATGGGAGCACCGCCACCGTTGGAGAGGTCCAGTGGCGTAGGTTTGTTTACTTTGAAAGTCAATGTCGTCCAATTCTCGAACGTCGCCCATTGCCATCTTACGGTGTCTGTCGGCGAATACGGGATTTCCTGGTTGTTGATTTTGAATTCGGTCACATTGTAGTTCCCCCTCAGTGCTTTGATACCCGCTGTGGAAGGCTGTTTGTAAGGGTCATATTTGAAATTGACATATTGTAACCAAAACAAATAGAACACGAACAGGCCTAGAACACCGGCTTTTAAGCCGGTGCGGAGGTACCGCTGCCACTTTTGGCTGAATGCCGGATAGTAGCTGTCAGGCACGGTAAAACGCTCCAAAATGAGCAGGTTCCAGAATTTTGGAATATCCTTGATAAGCAGAAACGCCGCCAGTAGCACAAAGTAGGAGCTGTACACGTGCACGCCTCCGTCATAGGCGAAATTGACATATACAATATCCCCCAGCGCACCGAGCAAAAGGATCGCCCCCAGCGTGGTAGTGCCTCTGAAAAAAAGCAAAATACCCGCCGTGAGCTCTACCACACCGGCAAACACCTGGTACCAGGGTACAATGCCTACCGAAAGCCAATAAATCTTCTGTAATGTAAAGTCCCCGAAATTCGTATTCAGCAAGCCGTATGAGGGATAAGGCATCTGGGTAGGCATCAGCTTGGTATATCCAAAACCAATGATACCGATGCCCGCCCGGTACCGGACCACCACCCGGATCCAGTAATACAGCAGGTTATACTCCTTCGGCTCGCGTTTAATCGCTTTGACAATCACCGTCCAGAGCAGTCCGCCCACCACCGCGGCCAGCAATGTGATGACCCAGGTGGCGTAACCTTCCAGCAAGCTGCCAAAAATCGTACGCCCGAAAAAGTCGAGGCCCGAGCCGAAACGGGCGATGTCGTACACATCCCGGTAATGCAGGCGCGTCCAGTCGAATGTGACCAGGTCGGTGTACCAGTTGGCGCTGTTGGGAATGGACATCGCCAGGAAGAAGACGAATGCAATGCGGAAAAGGATTTTCTGCCACTCAGGCCAGCTCCTCGCTGTGGGCAAGGCTGTATCGCTCTCCGTAACGTGCCCGTTTTCGGTGAGCGTCACACCGGTGGCCGGCATACCGGTGGCCGGCATTCCGGTGGCCGGCATACCGGTGTGCGTCTGATCGTCTGCGCTTGTTCTGATCGTTGACATTTTATTAATGTTTTGATTTACAGTTTAAACTCACCTCTTCGCCCTACCCTTTTCACTTCTTCGAACAGGTATTTTTTATTGATTTTTTTCAAAACCACCTGCAACGAATCCCGGCCATTGGCGATCCCGGAAAGATAGATAGTCGTGCTGTCGGGACGATCGTAATGCAGCAGGAGTTGATCGGCCACGTTTACTTTGTTGGTCAATTTCAGTGTTTTGGCAGCCTCGTCGAAATCGTAGCCGTAGTAATGCCGCCCACCTGATCCAGCGAACTCGAAGTTGCGTTTCGCGTCGTCGAAATGGATTTGCTCCACATTGGTAGAGTCGATCACCAGCGGACGCGAGGAGCGGATGCTGATCGTGGCCCATCTTTCAAACACGACATCTTTCCAGCGCACCGGATCGAGCGGCGAGTAAGCCAGCGTATCGCCATTGATGACAAATTGCGTTACGCTATAGAGCCCGGCAGCTTCCGGCAAACCGGCTTTGGCAGGATATTGGTAAGGATTGGAACGATAACCTGCATAAGCCTTCGACCCGTAATTCACTACAAAGAACAGTACAAATACCGCCTTCAATGCAATGCGCCCGAATCTCAACCGGGAATCGCTGAAATCGGGTTTGAACAGGTTCGGAATGGTGGGTTTCTCCAATACAAACAGGCGGTACAACCGGTTGGCATCAAACGCGAAAAGCAACAGCGCAAGTACGATCAGATAGAAGCTGTAAACGTACTCCCCGCCTTCGTAGGCCAGATTTGAGAAAAACACATTCCCGGTAAACGGAATGATAATGAGCGTGGCAATGGTGGTCGTTTTGCGGTTCAGCAGCAGCAGCCCGCCCACCAGTTCCAACAGTCCCAGAAACGACTCGTAATTGGGCACCACGCCGAGGCTCAACGCGAACAGTTTCCACGCGCTGAAATCGCCATAGGCCGTGTTCAGGTTGCTGATCGACGGCAACGGCGCTTGCAGCGGGTAAAATTTGATAAAACCATAAGCAATAAGTCCGGCAGCGAGACGATAGCGGACGATCACGCGGAGCCAGTAATAGAGCTGGTTATGATCGCGTCGGTCCTTATCCCGCGTGCCCCAGTAAATCGCTCCGGCACTGGCGATTACAAGCACCACAAGCCAGTTGAGAAAAGTGTCCTGCTCGCCAAAAAACCGTGGCTGGTAACGCACCAGGTCAAATATGTCGCCGTAGGTGAGGTTGAGCCAGTCTACCCGGAATACGCGCCGGTAATACTTCCAGTCGAGCGGGATGCTCTGGATAGCGAAATAGATGAATGCGACGCGGAAGAGCGTTTTTTCCAAAGGGCTCCACGCACCCGGCGTGGCAGCGGCAGTTGCAGCCAAAGTCTCTGCGGCCGCGGGGTGCTGGTAAACTGTGTTTTGTGCCATAGGGTCAGGGATTAGTAGCCGGGATTTTGTTTCAAAGCCTTATCGATCAGGAGCTGCTCGGCCGGAATGGGCAGCAGCAGGCGGTTGGCATCGGTCACATTCAGTACCGCCGCTGCACGGCCCGTACGCACGAGGTCGAACCAACGGTGCGGCTCCAATGCAAACTCGATACGGCGCTCGTTTTCGATGGCGAGCAGCAGTTGGTCGGCCGTGGATACGGTACTTTTGGCAATGCCTGCTCGCTCGCGGATTGCATTCAGGTCGGCGAGCGCGCCTGTAAGCACGCCCGTTTGCGCACGCGCTTCCGCACGTATGAGGTAAAGCTCGGCAATGCGGATTACGAAAGTCGGGTCGGTGGCGGGGCTGCGGTAGTACATGTTGCCATACCAGCGGCCCTGGTTGTCTTTGGCGACAAGGGCATTGCGGTTCCCGCCCACTTCCGGATTATTCACCAACGCCACAAATGCGTCGTTAGGCGCCCATTGGCGGGTGCCGCCCTTCTCCTGCGGCTGCCATTGGCCCCGATGGGCGTTCGTTTCGTTAACACTGTAAAATATCTCGAAAACAGACTCCGTTGTGCCTCTTGCGTCGTTGGCGAAGAATGCATTGTAAGGGGTCACCAACTTGTAATTAGCCGCATCGGCAATCACTTTGGAAGCATATTCTTCGGCTTTCGCGTAATCCTTTTGATACAAATAATACCGTGCTTTCAATGCCCATACCGTCTTCTGCGTAGCCCGGAAACGGTCGGTGGTTGCCGGAAGCAACGGCTCGGCGGCGTTCAAATCCGCCAGCACCTGGGCGTACACCTGCTCTTGCGTGGCGCGTTCGATGCCCCGGTTGTCCGACGGCGAAGCGGTCGGTTTGATGATGATCGGGACGCCGCCCCAGATGCGCGCCAGATCGAAATAGGCCAATGCACGCAGGAAATAAGCTTCGCCGATCAGCTTGCTTTTCAATGGCGCGGTCAGCAGTGGATCCTGCACATTGGGAACCTTCTCAATCACATGGTTAATGCGGTTGAGCGTGCTGTAAATGCCCGTCCAGACTGACGAAACGGTCGAGTTTTCCGCATTGACCCGGTGGTTGATAAACTCCTGGATCTGCGACTGTGAGCCGGTCCACTGGATGTTATCCCCCGACAAATAGCCGATCGACTGGAAATTAATGCTGTAATAGCCCCGGAACGAGTCATAGACACCATTCACGGCAGTTTCCGCGGAGGCTTTGTCGATGATCGTCTGGTCGTCGGAAATGGACGAGCGGGGCTGCACGTCGAGGAAATTGTCGCAGGAGTCCAGCCCGATCAGCAGGGAAAGCGGCAGGATGTATCTCAATATTTTCATTGGTTCAATCATTAAAATGTCAGGTTAACACCCAGCTGAAAACTGCGCGGCTGCGGGGGCGTACCGAGGTCGATGCCCTGCTCGTTCTGCGCGCTCGATGAACTCGACTCGGGGTCGAGCCCGGTGTATTTGGTGATGGTGAACAGGTTGCTGGCCGTCGCGTAAATGCGGAGCGAGCTGATGTGCCGCACTGGAATGGTGTAGCCGACGGTGAGATTACGCAGGCGCACGAACGAGCCGTCTTCCAGCCAGCGACTACCGCCGTCGCGGTAGTTGTTTACATTCACACCATCCGGGCGGGGCACGTCGGTAATGTCGCCTGGTTTCTGCCAGCGGTCGTTATTGCTCGCGAAAATCACGCGTGCCGCGTCACGTGCACCGCCGCCTTCGCCAAAGAATTTGTTGTGGTTATACACCTTGTTGCCGTAACTGAATGCCAGGAATGCATTCACATCGAAGCCTTTGTAGGTCACCGTGTTGGTAAGCCCGCCGAAGAACTTGGGCCATATGCTGCCGTTAATCTGCCGGTCGGCGACGGTGATTTTGTCGTCCTTGTTCACGTCCTCATAAACGGTATTACCCGTCTGCGGATCGACGTAAAGCTGCTTGTACACCCAGAAAGAATAGAGCGGATGGCCCTGTTGGAGCAAAATCAAACTGCGGCTGCCATATTCCAGCGGGTTTTCCAGCTTCTCGATCTTATTCACATTGCGCGCCACATTAAAAGTGGTAATCCATGAAAACGTGCTGTTCTGGAAATTCACCGAGCGGATCGCCAGCTCGAAGCCTTTGTTGCTGATCTCGGCCGTGTTGCTGCGATAGTTGGCAAAACCGGTGGTAGCAGGCAATGTGAGCGAGAGTAGCCCATTGCTGGTGTATTTGCGGTAAACGTTGAATTCGATGCCGAGGCGGTCGCCGAAGAATGCGATGTCTGCACCTGCGTTCAATTGATTGGTACGTTCCCATTGCAGATCGGGGTTGGCGAGTTGCTGCGGCGCGATACCCGGATTGCCCTGGTACGATGCCCCGCTGTTCCAAAGACCTAATGCGGCAAAGCTGCCCAGGCCATTTTGGTTACCCGTCACACCGTAGCTTGCGCGGATTTTCAAGTCGCTGATAGCCGCTACATTTTTGAGAAAATCCTCCTGCTTCACGCGCCAGCCACCGCCGACGGACGGGAAGTAGCCCCATTTGCGATCAGCCCCGAAGCTCGACGAGCCATCGGCCCGAATGCTGAAATCGAGCAAATACTTGCCGCCGTAATTGTAATCTACGCGGGAGAAGAACGACGCCAGGTTTTTCTTCGACCAACTGCTCGACCCCGTCGTAGTAGCCGCGGAAGAGATCAGTTTGAAGGAATTATTGGCAAAACCACGCCCCGTGGCGGTGGTACCGGTGTTCAAATCGCTTTGAACGGTGTTACCTACCAAAATGCCAAGGGTATGCTTCGCGCCGATTTTCTGGCGGAACGAAAGCGTCTGCTCGTTGAGCCAGGTGGTAGCTTGCCCATTGTTCGCCGACGCAAAGCCATTCGGGCTGCCCGTGATCAGGAATGTGTTCCAGTATTCATTTTCATCATAATTATTAAAGTCCAAACCCCAACTCGTACGGAATTTGAGGTTAGGTAAAATTTCGGCCTCGGCGTACAGGTTACCGATGTACCGCAGACTTACCGATTTCACGTCATAATTATCGAGCAGCAAAGTCACATTATCGAAACCTGCACGGCCTACCAGCTCGCCGTTTTCGTTAGTAGGCGAAAGGTAGGTAGGCGTATGCAATGCGGCCTGCAAAAGCCCGCCCGCAGGGCCGTCACCCGCGCGGGCCTGGTTGCGGAACGTGCGTGCGAAACTATTGCTCACGCCCACCTGTATTTTGTCCGAAATCTTCTGATCCAGGTTTACTTTAAAACTTGCACGGTTGAATGTGATTGGTTTCAGGATCGATTCCTGCTTGGTGAAGCCACCGCCGATGTAATATTTCGTAGAAGCCGTCCCGCCGGAAACCGACAGATCGTAATTCTGCAATGGCGCGGTCTGGAAAATCTCGCCGAGCCGGTCGTAGGTTTTTTGCTCCCCGGGCAATCCGCGGCCGCCTTCCGAGACGGGTCGAAACGGGCGGTTCGCTTCCGTTCTGTTCAGCGAAGGCGTGTCTTTGCCTGTGTTGATCCACCATTCATTTACAAGTTGCGCGTGCTCGGGGCCGGTTGTGAGGTCCCAGAGCTTCGCCGCTTTGGCCCAGCCGTAGGAGGCATTCAGGCTCACTTTGGCTTTCTGGTTGAACTTGCCTCTTTTGGTAGTGATAATGATAACGCCGTTCGCGCCGCGTGAGCCGTACAATGCGGTCGCTTCGGCGTCTTTGAGCACTTCGAGGCTTTCGATGTCGTTGGGGTTGATGTCGGCGATGGGCGAGGTTGCCTTGCCACCGGTATTGGTGGTTTGCATACTGTTGCTGTTCATAAACACGCCGTCGATCACGTACAGCGGGTCGTTATCGCCATTGATGGATGTGGCGCCCCGGACGCGCACGGTCACCGCCTCGCCCGGCACGCCGGTGTTGGAGGTAATCTGCACGCCGGGGACTTTTCCTTGCAGCTGAGCGTCGAAGCTCCCAACCGGAATACTTTTCACATCGGTAGGGTCTACCTTGGCAATGGAACCGATCACATTTTTACGCTCCTGCGTGCCGTAGCCGACCACGATCACCTCGTTCAACTGCCGCTGATCGGTATCGAGCTTCACGGTGAGGCTACTTTTGTTACCCGGCCGCAACTGCTGGCTCACATATCCGATAAACGACACCACGAGCTCTTGCCCTTCGGCCACATCGAGATGAAAGTTCCCCTCCGTATCCGTTACAGTCCCTTGTGTAGTGCCTTTGATTTGAATATTAACACCCGGCAAAGCCGATCCATCCTTGTCTGTCACTTTCCCGGTAAGCTCTCCCGGTCCCGCAGAAGCCGCACCGGCATTTGAACCGACCAACCACAAAAGCATGACCAGCAAAGCAATCCATTGCCCCGATCTTCCAGATCTGGGATTTTTGAATAAATAATTTTTCATCAAGTCAGGTTTAATAATTTTAATATTCCCTTTCCTCCTTCCTCCCTTTCCTCCTTTTTGCTACCTCCCCCTGTTACCCGACAGCGCCTCCGGCTCCTTCCGCGGCGCTTCAATCACTTTGCGCTCTTTCAAATCGTACTTCTGCCCTTCATGCAAAAAGAAGAATGGCCCATTGCTCGCCGTCGACACTTCGCGGCTGCCCTGCACATGCTTTGGGCCCGCACCTATAATGGTGTTGTAATCGTAAATAGAAGCATAAGAACGCCCCACGACTTCCAGCGTGTCCTTTTGCACCACAATGGACGTAGCCTCATCGAGGCCGATGCCGATCAGTTCCGGCGCATTCTTCACGAATTCGACGAGGTCGAACTGGCGGTTGCGGCGGAACAAATGCTGGTCGATCACCGAGTTTTTGAGAAAACCCAGTCCCTGCGTATGGTCACCGACGAGGATATGCGCCCCTTTGGTATCGCCTCTCCACAGGAAAGACCCCTGGATGCTGGCCCCGGCAGAAGTGCCGGAAATCACGCCACCCCGATCGAGCAGTTCCTGGAATGCCTGGTGGGTCAAAGTATTCAGGTAGGAATCGGCAATGCGCCACTGGCGGCCGCCGACGATGTACACGCCTGTTGCCGAACGGATAGGCGCCACAAATTTTTCGCTATTGGCTTCTTTGAGGTCGTTGGTATGCAGCAATGTCACATTCGCAATGCCCGTTTCACGCTTCACGAGCTCCACCGATTTGGTATCATAGGCAGCGGAATCGCCGCCCGCGGCGGTAATGACCACGATTTTGGCCTTTTCCTTCCCGCCCGCGAGTTGCACGAATCGCTTCCAGATTTCGGGTGTCGCCCCGCCCCCGCCGATGATGATCAGCGAACCCTTTTCGGGACCGTGACGGGTGGTCGCATTTTTGTTAACCGTTACCGGCGTTTGTGCATGCGAGGCGGTGAGTGCGGCCGTCGCAAGCAATGCAGTCAGGATCAGTCTGGTTTTCATATTTTGATAGGAATGAATGTTAATAGCCTGGATTTTGGACAAGGTCCCCGTCGGTCTGAATGGCCGTGAGCGGGATGGGCAGGATGTTGAACTGCTGGTTCTTACGATTGGCATTAATAGCTCCGAAAATGGTCGCCGAACGACCGGTACGCACCACATCCGCAAAGCGATGGCCTTCAAAAGGCAGTTCCAACCGGCGTTCTTCGAGTATCGCGAGATTGAATGCTTCCTTACCCGACGATACCGTGAGCGAAGATGCCGGGACGTCCGAGCGTGTACGGATCGTGTTCAAGTCGGCCAATGCGCCTGTGAAGTCAGGTGTCGCTTTATTGGCGCGTGCTTCGGCGCGGATCAGGTATTGCTCAGCAATGCGCAGGATGAACACCGAGCTGGAACCGTCCGGCTTGCCGTATTGAATGAGGTCCCAGGAGCCTTCGGCCGTTTGTTTGAGCAAACTTTTACGTGCACCGCCTTTGGCGGGATCGAGCAGCAGGCTTACAAACTCGCGTGCGGGAATGTAATCGTGGCGGCCGCCGTCGGCAGGTGAAAGCCAGTTGGTATAAAATGAATTGCGGTCGGAAGTGCTATAAACCAGCTCAAAAATCGACTCTTCCGTAGTCTTGCCCGTGAAGAATGCGGAGTAAGGTTTGACCAGTTTGAATCCCGCATTAGCAATCACTTTCGACGCATTAGCCTCGGCCTGTTCCCAATTTTGCAAATAGGTAAAGTACCTCGCTTTCAATGCATACACAGAAAAGCGGGTAGCCCGGGTGCGGTTCACGGTTTCTTTCAAAAGCTGCTCAGCCTGGTCGAGGTCGGCACCGATTTGCGCGTAAGTTTCCGCCGAAGTGCTGCGCTTGGTGCCCTTGTGCGTATCCGGGCCGGTGGCGGGTGTGAGCACGAGCTGCACGCCGCCGTAGGTTTTTACCAGATCGAGGTAACCCAGCGCGCGGAGAAAATAGGCCTCACCGAGCACCTGGTTTCTTTCTTCCTGGGTAAAAAATCCGTCCTGTACACCCGGAACAAGCGCGATTACGAAGTTCGCCTGATTGATCATCTTGTAGATCGCCGAAAAGCCTCCGCCTGCATTGTTAGGCGTCAGGTCGGGTACCAGGTTGTTCTGGTTGTTGTAATTGACGACATTGTCGGAAGCCAGGTCCACGCCGATAATGTTGGAAGTCGCGTAGCCCTGCAATGCGTCGTACACGCCTACGAGGGCCGTGTTGGCCGATTTTTCGTCCACGATCACTGCCTCGTCGGAAATGTTCTGTTCCGGCTCGGTATCGAGCAGGTCGGAGCAGGAAGAGAGCCATAATGCGGCCAGGATCAATGCTATATTTAGTTTTCTCATCATCAATTCCATTAAAAACTCAGATTCACACCTAATACCACCGATTTCGGCTGCGGCGGCGTGCCGAAATCCAGCCCTTGCACGAGGCCGTTCCGGCTGTCGGCAGCCACATTCACCTCGGGATCGGGACCGGAATAATTGGTCAGCGTCCACAGGTTCGTTGCCGTCAGGTACAGCCTCGCACCCGATGCGCGGATAGCCGAAACCACACCTTTGGGCAGGTTATAGCTGATCGTCACGTCACGCAAGCGCAGGTAAGACGCATCTTCCAGGTAGCGGCTGTTGCCCGTGCGGAAATAGTTCAGGCTACCATCGGGATTGGTCAGGTTCGTCGGGCGGGGCAGCACGCCGGTATCGCCCGGCTTCTGCCAGTAGTTGAGCGAGCTTTTTTGAATAGACCGGGTCACGCCGCGGGTACCGGCCGTTTCAAGGAAATAGGCGGTGTAGTTGTAAGCCGAGCTGCCGTATTTATAATAAAAATTCAAGTTTAGGTCGAGTCCTCTGTAAGACAATGTGTTACGGAATGCCCCTTCGAATTTTGGCCAGACATTCCCTACAATGTGCTGGTCGTCCACGGTGATCTTGCCATCCTTGTTAATGTCTTCGTAAATCGCGTTGCCATTCTCCGGATTCAAGCCGATTTCTTTGTAAGCATACACCGAGTACAACGGCTGGCCTTCCACCACGCGGAACATGTCGTAACTCGCCGTAATGGGCGTCAGCAGCTTCTGCACGCGGTTCACATTGCGGGAAACGGTGAGCACGGTTTTCCATTCCAGATCTTTGGTACGCACATTCACCGAATTCAGCAAGAGCTCCACGCCCCGGTTACTGATCTCGCCGACATTACGCACGACGGACGAAAAGCCGGTATTCGGCGCCACAGGCTGGTCGAGCAGCAGGTCGTAAGTGAATTTGTCGTAGTAATTGAATTCGAAATTCAGGCGCTGTTTCAACAATGCCCCCGAAAGACCGAAGTTGTACTGGCGGGTAGTTTCCCATTTCAAATCCGGGTTGGCGAGCTGGCTGGGCGCGATGCCGGGCTGGTCACCGTAGTTGGTACCGCCCGCCCAGAGGCCGCGGGACGCGAAATCGTCGATATCCTGGTTACCGGTTAGTCCTAAACTGGCCTTGAAACGCAGGTCGGTAAAGGTATTGTTTTCAGGAAAAAACGATTCTTTTGAAATATTCCACCCCAAACCAACCGACGGAAAATAGCCCCAACGGTGATCGGCCCCGAAACGTGAGGAAGCATCGGCGCGGATGTTACCGTCAATGCTGTACCGGTTGTCGTAACTGTAATTAAAACCCGCGAAATACGACAGCAGGCCATAGGAAGAACCTGTGGAAGAAGCCGTTTGCACCGCGGCCGAAGCAATCCGCTTGAACTGGTTGCTCGGGAAGCCCGTACCGGTGAGCGTGGCGCGTTCGGTGGTCGTTTTTTGAATGGTATTCCCTACAAAAACCGAGAATTCGCCTTTGGCTGAGGATAAGTTGTAGTTCAAAAGCTGCTCGGCGATGAGCGATTGCTTGATCGTCGTCACATCGTTCGCCTCGCCTGCGGGCTGGCCGTACACGAGGTTGGTGTTGTAGTAAGCCTTTTCGTGGTAGTTGTTGTAATCGTTGCTCCACGATGATTTGAAGGACAAATTCGGGAGGATATTCCAGATCGCGTACACATTGTTGATGCTCCGCAAGCTCACCGAACGCGTGTCGGAGTTTTCCAGAATGGCCAGGTGGCTGTCGAAAACCGTTGGTTTGGCATAACTGCCATCTTCATTGTACAACGGGTAAAAAGTGGGCGTATGCAATGCCGCCTGGAACAACCCCGCAGGTCCGTCCCCTACCCGCACGAGCCGGCGCGGCACACTCGAAAGCGTGTTGCTGGTCCCGATTTTCAGGTTGGGTAAAATCGAATGGTCGATATTGAAACGGAAGGAATACCGCTTAAAATCCTGCGTTTTGAGCGTCGATTGCTGGTTCTGGTATTCACCGCCAAGGTAAAAATTGGTGCGCGAGTCGCCGCCCGAAACGGATAGCGTGTATTTGCTCAATGAAGCCGTGCGGAAAATGTCGCTCACGCGGTCGTAAGTGCCTTGTTCTTCCGGACTCCCAAATGCCGGAAAGCCTGCAACCGCCTCCGAAACCGGCCGGAATGGACGGGTTGCGTAAGATTTACCGTCATTCACATGCACCAGGTTGACGAGCTCGGCGTGTTCCTGGCCGGTAACCAACTGCCAAAGGTTAGTAGCTTTGGCAAAACCCTGCTCGACATTGATACTCACCTTCGTACGTGAGTTACGCGCCCCCCGCTTGGTCGTAATCAGGATCACCCCATTCGCACCACGGGCACCGTACAATGCGGTCGCATTCGCGTCTTTGAGGACCGACACCGACTCGATATCGTCCGGGTTCAGGTCCGAAAGCGGGTTAGGTGTCTGCCCGCCCATGCCGCGTGAAAGGCCCTGCAAGTTTTCATTATTGATAAAAACGCCGTCGACCACGTACAGCGGATCATTTCCCGCTTTAATGGAAGTGGCACCGCGCAATCGCACCAGCACGGATGTCCCCGGCACGCCCGAATTGCTCGAAATCTGCAAACCGGGCACGGTACCCTGCAATTTCTCGATCACGCTGTTGTAGGAAACCTGTGAAAAGTCTTTCGAATCAACCGTAGTTACAGCGCCGGTTTGGGCGCTGCGTTTGGTTTGGGTATAACCCGTTACGACCACTTCGCTGAGCTGGCCTTCATCGGGTTTCAGGGCAATATTTACGCTCGTCGCGCCGCTTACCGACTGTTCCAGAGTTACATAGCCGATATAGGAGAAGATCAGCACGTCGCTGCCACCAACCGAAATGGTGAATGCGCCATTGGCATCGGTGAGTGTGCCTTTGTTACTGCCTTTCACGCGGATGGTCACACCGGGCAATCCGTCGCCTTTTTCATCCTTTACGACGCCCTTAATCGCCTGATCATCTGCTTGATCTAAATCCGGAACATCGCCGGTTTGCTTTACAGCTTCGCGGATGATCACCTTTTCCTTTTGCTGCTCGTAGTCGAGATTGCGCTGCCGAAGGAGCTTGTTCAGGATCTGCTCAACGGGTTCATTTCTCGCACCATAAGTTAGGTTAATATATGGATTTACTAGTCTATCCTGGTAAATAAAAACGAACCCGCTTTTTTCTTCAATTTGTTTTAAAATAGTCTTCAAAGACTGCTTTTCGGCCAGGATGGAGATCTTTACATCGCGGATCGTCTTCTCGCTCTCGGCCAAAACCGGTCGGAAAAGCGAAGCGACGAGGACGGTTATCATCCAAAGCCGTGTTAAATGGGGCCGGTGAAAGCGCCCGTTCAATCGGATAGGTTCCTTCATTGTCTGTTCGTGTTAATGCTTGTTCATTGAGATCAGGACTTGGCCCGTTGCGTGGCGGTAGTGAAAATTACCCGCAATCGCCAGTGTCCCAAGAATATCGTCCAAAGTTTCTTCCGACCGGAATCGTGCCGTAAGCCGCTGAGATGCCAGTATTTTGCTATCCACTTCGACGGCTACGTTAAACTTCTTTTCCAGCAGCAGCGCAATCGTTTTCAGGTCTTCATTGTTGAAATCCAGCGCCCCGCGTATCCAGCCTGCGAGCGACCGCGCATTCACGTGCTCTTTCTGCGCCCGTCCGCTCTGGTTGTCGACCACCAATTGCTCGTCGGGAAGCAGGAAGGCCGTTTGCGCTTCCGGATAGCCGTTTCTATTGCGTACACCTACTTTTCCACTGGCTACGGTCACCCGCACGTCGCCCAGGCTCCGATAAGCCCGCACCGAGAACACCGTGCCCAACACCTGCGTCCGGGTGCGGCCCGCATCGACGATAAAAGGATGCCCCGCGTCGTGTTTCACTTCGAAATAAGCCTCTCCGTCCGTGAGCCTGATCTCGCGTGCTTTCGGGCCGAACGCTTCGGGATAGCTGATCCTGCTGCCACCATTGAGTGTTACCAGCGAGCTATCCGGCAGCCGGTAGGTTTTCACTTCACCCGGCAATGCACTGACTGTAAGCATTTTGCCCGGCAAATCTTTATTTCGGGATAGATTACCACCCAGCCAAAAGAAGCCGATACAAAGCAATGCTGCCACGGCTGCCACCGCATAAAAAGCGCGAAACCGGCCTGTATTAATTTGCGCCTGAAAGCCTGCCGACGCTTCCAATGTGTGTTCCGTCTCGACTGCTGCCAGGATATTTGTCCACGATTCTGCTTCCGCTGCATCCAGGTCGAGCTCATCGGGTAAAGCGGGTTGCTGTCGTGCCGCCTGCGCATACCACTGCATAATGAGCGCTTTCTCAGCCTGGGTACATCGCCCGAACCGGTACTTCACCAACAAATCCCTCACCTGCCGCGGGTCCATAGTAATAGCGTTTTGAATTGCAATTCAGAACTATGACAGGCTGGGTGCCATTTGGTAGTAGAAGTTTTTTAAAAAAATAATACGACCAGCTGCGACTTCCATTGTATCAACCTCTCCCTCAATATCTTAATCGCATTACTAATTTGCTTTTTTACCGTATGATCCGAAAGCGAAAGCTGCTCGGCGATCTCTGCATAGGACAATTCGCCCTGCCGCCTGAGCTCGAACACCTCCTTCATTTTCCGCGGTAAATGGTCAATTTCGGCTTCGAACAACTGGAAAAGCAACTCCTGATCGGTCGCTTCGGTAACGGGAACGGGCGAGTCGTCCAGGAATTCGGCCAGGGCGTCGAGGTGGTGCTGGTAGGTCTTTTTTTGTTCGATCAGGTTCAGAACGCGGTTACGAACCGCCGTGAACAGGTAACCGGCCAGACCTGTATGCAATTGAATAACAGCACGTTTTGTCCACAGATTGATAAACACCTCCTGCACCACATCCTGGGCGTCTTCTGCACTACCGAGCATTTTAAAAGCATGCGCATAAAGCCTCCGGAAATAACGGCGGTGAATTTCCTCAAATGCCGCCACGGAGCCTTCCTGAAACGCATTCAGCAACTGCTGGTCCGATAAATCACCTAATTCCTGCACTTTCGGAGAAGTTTACAATGTAATTGACCGAAGAGGCTTACTGGTGGTTAATAAGACTATTACTCTACAAAATTGATAGACAAATAAAGATCAATTTATATTATAACGCAAGGAAAGATGCTCAAAAATTCCCCCTAACTTTTTCCAAAGCGCAACCGGTGTTATATATACGTTAAACGAAATTTGTCGAATGCATTGACAGATTCTCATTAGATAAGACAATGCTCAAAGAAAATCAAAAATATTATTAATCCATAGACTTTATAGATTACATTGCGCAACGATAAACCGCATGCCCAGTGAATACATGATCGAGCTTAGAAACGTCACAAAGATTTTTAAACATAAAGACCGGGATGTGACCGCCCTTTCCGACGTGTCGCTGCGGGTGGAGCAAGGTAAGATTTTCGGGGTGATCGGACAGTCTGGGGCCGGGAAAAGCACGCTCATCCGCTGTGTGAATTTGCTGGAAATGCCCACGAGCGGCCAGGTAATCGTCGATGGAAAAAGTCTTACTTCCCTCTCCGATCGCGAACTGGCCAGGGAACGGCGGCAGATCGGGATGATATTCCAGCATTTTAACCTGCTCGCCTCGCGGACGGTTTTCGAAAATGTGGCATTCCCGCTCGAACTGGACAACATTCCTAAACACGAGATCCATACACGCGTTTCGGAGCTTTTGCGGCTGGTAGGCTTGCAGGAAAAGGCAAATGACTATCCGGCTTCGCTTTCGGGTGGACAAAAACAGCGCGTCGCCATTGCCCGTACCCTTGCCAACAATCCGAAAGTACTCCTGTGCGACGAGGCTACCAGTGCCCTGGATCCCGGAACGACGGCCTCTATCCTGGCATTGCTGAAAGACATTAACCGTCGTTTGAAAATCACGATCCTGCTTATTACGCATGAAATGAATGTCATCAAATCGATTTGCCATGATGTGGCGGTGATCAGTCAGGGTAAGCTCGTGGAGAAAGGCACGGTAAATGCGGTTTTCTCAAACCCTAAAACCGAACTGGCACGCACATTCATCAGCGCGGCATTGCATGTGGAAATTCCCGAGCATTACCGGCAGCATGTAACGGCCCTGAATGAAGGCGGCATGTCGCCCTTGCTCCGGCTGCGGCTTACGGGCGACACCGCCGACCAGCCGCTGCTCTCGCAAGCCGCGCGGCTGTTTGAGATCGATACGAAGATCATCAGTGCGCAAATGGACCATGTGGGCGACAAGCATTTCGGCGTAATCCTGGTCGTGCTCTCCGGCCGGTCAGAAAACTACCAGAAGGCTATCGATTTTTTCATCTACCACCATATTAAAGTTGAATTGCTAGGCTATGTCTGATCCTATTGTGTCACTCCTGCTCTCCGGTCTTGGCGAAACCCTGTTTATGACCATCACGGCCGGGTTTTTTGGGTTTATCCTGGGCCTGCCGACCGGCACTATCCTCTTTCTGACGCGCCAGGGGCAGGTTTTGGAGAACCGGACGTTCAACGGCGTGATCTCCGTATTGATCAATATTTTTCGCGCCATTCCATTCATCATCCTTATCGTGTGGATGATCCCGTTTACAAGAGCCGTAGTAGGAACTTCCATCGGCGTGAGCGCAGCATTGGTACCTTTGAGCGTAGGGGCGGCGCCATTTATCGCACGGATGGTCGAAAACAGCCTCATCGAGGTACCGGCAGGACTTATCGAAGCGGCCCGGGCCATGGGTGCCACACCGTTACAGATCGTGTACAAGGTGCTATTGCCCGAGGCGCTGCCTTCGCTGGTGAATGTTGCCACCATTACCCTGATCACCCTGGTGGGCTACTCGGCTATGGGTGGCGCGGTGGGCGCGGGTGGACTAGGGCAAATCGGCTATCAGTATGGTTACATTGGCTACGATACGGTGATCATGAACATCGTGCTTGTGCTGCTGATCGGACTGGTGTTCATCATTCAATTTTTAGGTGATCGGCTTTCGAAGCGCGTTGATCACCGGTAATCAAATTCTGTATTTAAATTAAGCACATTAATGCATATGAGTTCCGGCAAAAATCTCCTCCTGTTATTGACAATCGGCACCGCCATGCTGACCGGCTGCAACAAGCAAGCGGCCCAGGACGACAATCCAAATCACATTAAAGTAGGCATCGCCGTCGGCCCGGAATATGAGGTGGCGCAGGCCGCTCAAAAAGTCGCGAAAGAAAAGTACGGCCTCGACGTGGAGCTGATCACCTTCAACGACTATGTAGTGCCCAACGAGGCGCTAAGCCACGGCGATGTGGACGTAAATGCATTCCAGCACAAGCCCTACCTCGACGAGCAGGTGAAGCAGCGCGGCTACAAGCTCGCTATCGTGGGCAATACATTCGTTTACCCCATCGCCGGTTATTCCAAAAAGATCAAAGACCTCGATGCCCTCAAACCCGGCGACACCGTAGTAATTCCCAATGACCCCACCAACGGCGGACGTTCGCTGCTGCTGCTTCAAAAATACGGCCTGATCAAGCTCAAAGAAGGGGTTGGCCTGCTTCCCAAGGTGATCGACATCGTGGAGAATCCCAAAAACCTCAAAATCCTCGAACTGGAAGCCCCGCAACTCCCCCGCACCCTCGACGACGCCAATGTGACGCTGGCAATCATCAACAATAACTTCGCAGGCAAAGCCGGCCTGATCTCCACCCGCGACGGCCTGCTGATCGAGGACAAAGACTCCCCTTACGTGAACCTGATCGTGGCGCGGGAGGATAACAAGGGCGATGAAAAAGTAAAAAACTATGTGAAAGCCTATCAATCGAAGGAAGTGGAGGAAACTGCGGCAAAGGTATTCCAGGGCGGAGCGATCAAGGGTTGGTGATTTTCCGATCAAAAAACAGCCAAAAGTAAACTTCGTTCAAAACCGTCAATTCCGTTCTATTTTTTGAAAAACGAGCTGCCTAACATTGCATTGCCGATGTTATAAATG
Source organism: uncultured Dyadobacter sp. (assembly GCF_946482605.1). The sequence goes on from NZ_CAMLSE010000002.1 coordinate 282,478, forward strand.
CCTTTTCAATGACAGAACCGCTCACCGAAACCCACACGCCCGGCTACACGCTCGGCGAAATAACCCGCTATTTTCTCAAACTGGGCACTTTCGGCTTCGGTGGGCCCGTAGCGCTGATAGGCTACATGCACCGGGATCTCGTGGAGCAGCGGCAATGGATCAGCGAGGACGAATACCGCGAAGGCCTGGCCCTGGCGCAGCTCGCCCCCGGCCCGCTCGCCGCACAGCTCGGCATTTACCTGGGCTATGTGCATTACGGCATCTGGGGTGCCACGCTCACGGGTTTGAGCTTTGTGCTGCCGTCGTTTGTGATGGTGGTGCTGCTTGGCATCGCCTACCAGCTTTATGGAGGCCTACCCTGGATGCAATCGATTTTTTACGGCGTCGGTTCGGCAGTGATTGGCATTATCGCCATGAGCTGCTATAAGCTGACGATCAAATCCGTGAGCAAACTCGAACCCGCCGCCATCCGCGAGCGCTGGCTGCTGTGGCTCTTTTTCCTACTCATGGCCGTAGTAACGGCCATCACCCAACGTGAGGAAGTGTGGCTGTTTATCCTCCTCGGGCTGGTGCATATGGTCGTGAAAACCCCACCCCGCTGGCTACGCCGCAATGCATTTGCACTATCGGCCGTCCTCCTCGCAGCTCCCGCCGCCTGGCCAGCCAGCGACGACAAGCTTCTGCAAATCGCCCTTTTCTTCACGGAAGCCGGCGCGTTCGTATTCGGCAGCGGCCTGGCTATTATCCCGTTCCTCCACGCCGGCGTCGTCAACGACCTGCATTGGCTCAACGAGCAGCAATTCCTCGATTCCGTAGCCGTAGCGATGATCACCCCCGGCCCTGTCGTGATCACGGTAGGCTTCATAGGCTACCTCGTGTCCGGCCTCCCCGGCGCCACCGTAGCTGCATTGGGCGTGTTTTTGCCGTGCTTCATTTTCACCGTCCTGCCCGCCCCCTACTTCAAGAAAATTTCCAAAAATGAACGCATCAAGGCATTTGTTGACGGCATTACCGCAGCAGTAATTGGTGCACTGGTCGGCTCCGTGGTCGTGATCGCGAGCCGGTCCATTGTGGATGTGCCCTCGGCTTTAATCGCCGCGGTTACGGTGCTGGCTCTCGTGTGCGTAAAGAAGTTGCAGGAGCCTTACGTAATTGCCGTCGCGGCGTTGGTGGGGGTTGTGTTGAAGGGTGGGTTTTGTAGCCGGATTCTCAAACCAAACGACCCCTAACCCACCGAAGCCTCCCGACGAGTTATCATTCTCCTCCGTAGTCACAAAATCCGGATCCCCGTCGCCATCGAAATCGTAACCCGGAACCAGGTCGTACTTCATTCCCTGCGGACCGCTGATCTCATTGCGCAGCCAGTCAGTCTCGAACGGAGATGTGCGATAGCGGAGGTAGTAAACGCCGGATTTGCCGTCTTTGGCACCTTCGCTGGATAACACCAGGTCTTTGCGCCCGTCGAGATCTACGTCGGCGATGGTGACTGCCTTGCCGCCGCCTACATTCGCCGGGTAATGGATGAGATGCTTCTGCCAGCGGAGGCCGTCATCGGTAAGTTTGCGGTAGAAGTGTATCTGGTCTTCTTTGGTTACAACAATGGCGTCCTGGCGACCGTCACCGTCCAGGTCGTTAAGGTCCATGAAGAGGAATTGCTGCGTACTGTCGCTGATGATTCGGTTTTGCCAGGGGCCTTCGGCATGGGTGGGGCCCGGATTTTGAAGCCATTTGATGCCGGTGGGTGCCTCTTTGCGGTCGGAGTAGACGATGTCGGGGAGGCGGTCACCGTTGATGTCGGAGACGATCACGGACATGACCCAGCTTACTTTCGCGAGCGGGAACCATTGCCAGGCGGCCAGGTCGCGCGGGTTGGCGGGGGCTTTGAGCCAGCCGATGTATGGCTGCGGGAGTTTCGCATTGTCGCGCTTGCCGGCAACAATGAGGTCGACGCCGTGCTGGCCGTCGATTTGCAAAGGCGTGGCGAACATCCATTGAAAAACGCCGTCGGTAGCGGGTATGATCTCGGTTTTCCAAAGGGTGGAATCGGTGTAGCTGCGGCCCGGAGCGGGTGCCCAATGGACCTGCACACGTCGCGTCTTGCCTTCGGAGCTGCTCACCAGGTCGAGCGAGCCGTCGGCATCCAGGTCCACGAGTACGGCGTCCTCGACGTCCGGGGCGACGCCAACCGTGACGTAGGGCCATTTTTCTTTGGATTTGGCTTTGCCGGGATTAATGTAAATCCGCACGAGGCCGCTCTGCTCCCAGCCTGTGACGATGTCAGCGAGGCCATCGCGGTTCACATCTCCGAACCGCACACCATCGGCTCCTTTCAGACTATTGTCGATCGCGTGCCGCTTCCAAACTGTCGTATTCTGGGCGTCAGCTGCGGGAATCGACAGGAGCAATAATATTGTTAAAATGGCCAGCTGTTTCGTTAACAGGCTTGTAAGGATTCGCATGGATTTGATGCTGATTTTGATACGGTTTATCTTTTCGTTGCCATCAACTATTTCTCCAACGCATTTAAATCAAACGGAATAACGGCGATTCCAGTACGTTTGGGTTCATCAGGATGGCGGGCAGATACGACAATCCACTTACTCTCCGGTGAAAACGATCTTCTTGCCGTCATGAGAAACAAATGGCATGCCGCAGCGGATCACGGCCGGATCGGTGAGTGTTTCAGACTGCCCGGATTGCAAATCGACCTTTACGATATTGCCGCCACTTTCATTACCGGGGTACCAGCTCAGGTAAAATGGGTTGCCCGTCAGGTTGCGGATCGTCTTCTAGCCGTCCGTTTAAACGGACGGTAAAAGATAGAATTGAGAAAGTTAATATGAAATGCGGGCGAAAAAGTTTCCTCATTTTTTGGACGCAGTGGTTTAAAGCAGCTCCGCAGGAAAGCCTTCTGCTTTCAACCGCTCAAAACCGCCGATGTTGTAGTACGGGTGAAAATCCGGTGTCTGGCGCGTGTCTCTGTAGGGAAAGGTCAGCTTTCTCATGACGGTGTTAAACCTACTATTTTTATAGAATTAATATACAAATATAAACCACTCCCCACTGCGCTGGTGCATTTGCAAAGCAGCAAGGCCGGAAATTCCGAAACCGTACCACAGGTTTCCGAAACTTCCAGCCTTATTCCGCTTTACGAAATGCTAGTCAAGCAGCAGTTTGTTCGTCACGATCTCCGTGTTAGGCAGCGGAAAGACGTAATTCGTCTGCGACGGGATCACCTCCGGCGCTACCAGTCCATTACCGGATTTCGCCGGGAACGAAAGCAGGTTACGCACAATGTCGTTTGAACGGAAACCTTCGCCCAGGAGCTCTATACGGCGTTCCTTGAGAATTGTGGCTACCAGTGCCTGCTGTGTGGCGGTGGATGCTGCGGGGAATTCGTAGCCGGCGTCGGAGCGGGTGCGGACGGCTTTCAGCAAGGCCGTTGCGGCAGCAAGGTCGCCGGTGCGGGCTGCTGCTTCGGCGTAGTTGAGCAGCACCTCCGAATAGCGGATAACGGGCAGGTAGTCCAGGAAGGGCGACGGTTTGGCGTACTTGGTCAGGAACTGTACGCCTGATACTGTGCGCGCAAATGTGCGCCTGAGGTCCGAAGCGCGCCATTCGGTGTCTCCCCAGATGCCGGTCGGGTTGAGATTATACTCGGAATTGGCATTGATCACGTATGGGAATGACGTCTGGCCTGTCACATTATCCAGCTCGGTCATCGGTACCGAAAGGATCGATTCGCTGCTGGTGTAATTTGTCGAGAAGATTTCCACAATGCTTTCCAGCTTGTGCTTTACGCCGGTTGAAGCGGAGAATGGCGGCGTGGCCGGTACGATCTTTTTCGCCTCTTCGATGACTTTGGCATAATTCCCGCTGTTTAAATACACCCTCGTTTTCAATGCGATAGCGGTGTTGCGATGCGCGCGGGTTGTGTTCAGCAGCGCGCTGGCATGGTTCAATGGCAGGTCGGCCTCAGCTTCGTCCAGGTCTTTGATGATCTGCGCGTACACTTCGGCGACGGTGCTGCGTTTGAGGTCGTTGTTGGCGGTAGTGGTTTCGGCTTGCAGGCGTAGCGGCAGGCCTTTGGACGCACCTTTGTCCTCGTTGTACGGTCGCGCATAGGCGGTTACGAGCGCGTAGTAGCTCAATGCACGCACGAACTTCGCTTCGGCCACATATTGCTTGCCCAGTGCCTCACCGACCACGCTAGGATGTTCGCCGACGCCTTTGATGAGGATATTCGCGTTATTAATCGTCTCATAACCAGCCGCCCAGAAGCCTGCGATGAAGTTGGAGCTCGCGTTGAGCGTGTGGTTCCATGCCTCGAATGCGGTGAATGTGTTGCTGGTGCGGTTGATAAACTCCTCGCCCCGCACTTCGGAATAAGTATAATAGTTACCCCCATAAAAGTTGCCGCCCTTGGCCGATTTGTAAATCCCGTTCACCAGCCCGAGAATACGCTCCGGCGTATCGAATGCATTGGCGCCGGTGATGGAAGTTTCAGGCACCGGGTTCAGCAGTTTGTCCGAATCGCAGGATGGCAGCAGCAATGCGAATGCAAGGGAAAAGCCCCAGCCGAGTGTTGTTCGGCCTGTTTTGTTGAATATGTTCATTGGTAAAATGCTTTTTAATTAAAAACTTACATTAACCCCCAGCGTGAACGTCCTCGCCTGCCCTACCGAGTTCTTCTCGATGCCAGGCGTGGTGTTGGAGTTGCCGTTTACCGACGATTCCGGGTCGGTACCATTGTATTTCGTGATCAAAAACAGGTTCGAACCCTGGGCGTAGATGCGCACCGGGCCAATGCCCGAGTTGCCGAATACGGATGCCGGTACGCGGTAGCCGAGCGAGAGGTTTTGCAAACGCAGGAAATCGGCCTTTTCGGCATTCGTCGACACGGGGAACGACGAGCCGCTCGAAAGCTGGTCGTTGTACACCAGGCGCGGAATGTCGGTAACATCGCCAGGCTTCTGCCAACGTTGCAGGATTTCGGTGGAGTTGTTGTAGGCGCGCTGGTCGAGCAGCGTGGCGCGGGTACCGTTCATGACGTAATTGCCGCCAGAATAGGTCAGGTTAATGGATGCGTCGAACGCGCCATATTTGAAATTATTGGAGATTCCGCCGTACCACTTCGGTAATGCATCGCCGATGAGGTAGTAATCCGCTCCCGTGATCGCCGATGCCTTGCTGCCGTCGAGGTAAGTCCAGTTGCTTTCGCCCGGGCCTACTACCTGGCTGTACTGTACTTTTTCACCCTTGGCATTGATGAAAATGCGCCGGCCATTGTCGGGATTGACACCCGCCGTTTTAGCCCCGTACAAACTACCGACCGAATGCCCGACGCGGGTCACGTTGGTAGTTTCGTAAGCTACGTGCGTCGTACCGATAATGTTGGTATTACCATCGGAAAGCGCGGTTACCTTGTTCCGTAATCTGGTAAAATTCAACGATGCATTCCACGAAAATTCTCTCGACCGCACCAGCGTGCCCGAAATGCCCAGTTCGATCCCCCGGTTGTACATCGAGCCCACGTTGCGGAGAATGGAATTGTTTGGAATACCCTTCGAAATGGCCTGGGGGGCACTGAGAATCAGGCCGTCAACATTGTTATCGAAATAGGTCACGTCCACCTGGAAACGATCATCGAACAGGCCGAGGTCGGCGCCGAAGTTGGTCTGGCGGCTCGTTTCCCAGCCGAGGTCGGAGTTACCCGCCTGCGAGATCGCCCACGTGGGGGCGCTGCCGTACAAGCCGCCGTTGTATAATTCAAGTGAACCAAATGCATTGCTGATGTTACCGTTCCCAACCCGGCCCCAGCTGGCCCGCAGTTTCACGGCGTTCAACACGGAGGCGACACCGGAATTTTTGTAAAATTCCTCTTCCGACAATGCCCAGCCTGCCGAGACACCGCCAAAATTGCCGTACTTTTTATCCAGACCCAATGCAGAGTTGCCATCCCGCCGAAAATTGACCGTCACAAAATACTTCTTGGCCAGATCATAACTCACCCGCGAGAAGTACGACAGGTAAGCGCGCTCGTCCAGTTCGTTGCCCGATGTCGTGATGGAACCCCAGTTGCCCTGGTAATTTTCGAAAAACGCGTCGGCGCCCTGTGAGCGGGAAGCGCCCCAGGCCGAGTTGTTAAACTTCTGCACGTCATACCCCGCCAGTACCGATAATGAATGCTTCCCAAACGTCGGCGTGAAAGTCAATGTATTAGTCCAGTTCCAGTTATCCCGCAATGCCGACACATTTACCGCATTGCCTTTGGTGGAATAACCGTTGCCCTGCAATGCGCTATCGAAGGTCTTCGTTTCGGTGCGCAGGCGGTCGATGGCGTAGCTTGTGCGGAATTCGAGGTTTTTCAAGAGCCGCGCGGTTGCGGCGAAACTACCGATAATGCGGTCGTTGGCCGAGGTATAATGGTTCTTATCGAGCTGCGCCACGGGGTTGCCCCAGTTGCTCACCACCTGATTCTTGCCCATCCCGATGGTATTCGGGCTCGTGGTACTGATATTGTACGAACCGTCAGGGTTATACGCAGGCACGTTGGGCGGCAACGCAGTGGCAAGCCGCGCCAGTCCTACCAGGAAAAAGTTGGAGCCAGGCAGTGAGCCGGCGTAGGGCGACGCGTTGTTGGTGGTGTTGTAAGAAACACTTCCGTTCAGTTTCAGCCAGCGGTTTATTTCCTGGTCGATGTTAAACCGGGCCGATTTCCGGTCGAATTCGTTGGCCCGCAGAAAGCCATTCTGCTTGCTGTAATTGGCAGAAAAATAATACTTGGTAGTCTGTGTACCGCCTGATACGCTCAGATTGTGATTTTGCGACACGCCTGTCCGATAAATGTAATCGTACCAGCGCGTGTCTACCGGCGTACCGTCGGGATTCAGGTTTTGGAAAAACAATGCGGAAGGCACTTTGTCATTGTTCTCGTTGCCGCCCAGGATCTTGGCATTCAAAACGGCCTCGTTCTTAATCGCAATGTACTGTTCGGCATTCAGCAGCTCCGGCAGGCGGGTGACGGTCGATACGCCGGCCCACGATTCGAGGTTGATCCTCGGCTTGCCCGTTTTACCCCTTTTGGTCGTGATCAAAAGCACGCCCGCCGCCGCACGCGAACCGTAAATGGAAGTCGAAGCGGCATCTTTCAGCACGTCGATCGACTCGATATCGGCCGGGTTAATGTCGCCCAGCGGATTATTCGGCACCGCGGTACTCGTCGACACATTGCCTGTATTAATTGGGATACCATCCACAACCACCAGCGGATAAGAACTCAGCGAAATCGAATTCACACCGCGTATACGGATCACCGGCGGGTTGTTAAGCACGCCGTTCGGCTGCGCAATGCTCACGCCGGCCGCGCGCCCCTGCAAGGCCTGGTCGAAGCTCTGCACCGGTTGCTCTTTGATGGCCTCGCCTTTCAGCCGGACAGCTGAACCCGTAAATTCCGCCTTCGATTGCGTGCCGTAACCAACCACCACGACCTCGCTCAGTTGCCGGGTGTCGGCTGCCAGCTCAATGGAAATGCCTGTCTGTCCACCGATTTCCTTTTCGATGGTCGTGTAGCCGATAAACGAAACCACCAATGTGGCATTCTCCGGCGCGATAAGCTGGTACTTGCCGTCCTGATCGGTAATGGTGCCGTTGGACGAGCCTTTCACAATCACCGACACGCCTGGCAGCCCCTGGCCGGATTCTTTGTCGCGGATCACGCCTGATACCGGCTTGTCGGCCTTAGCAAAAGCAGGCGCAGTGTTCCGCGCGGCATAGACTTGCTCCGGGGTGGCGACGCCCAGCAGCAATGCAGCCAGCGCAATGCGCGCCGCATTCCCATAGCCATCTTTACGCAAATGGGGGAAGTAAGGTTTTATCATATCAAAGTGTAGGTTTGTGTAAAAACGGAGTGAAAAGCGCATGGCCGGGCAGCCCTGCGGTTTGCAGGGTGCCGGGAAATCATGCCTCGAAAATCAATTGGAGTGCCGCGTCGGTGCGCGGCGGGAGATCAATGGTCGCCGTAGCGCTTTTCGCCTGCTATCACAGCCAGCGCCAGCTTGTTTTGCTTCGGCGGCAGCGGACAGGTCGCATAAGGGGAGAATGCGCAAGGCGGGTTAATGGCCTTGTTGAAATCGAGCCAGGCCGTGCCGTCGGCCTCGACCGACGAGTACAGGAAACGGCCCGAGCCGTAGGTATCGCGCTTGTTGGTCTGGTCGGCGAAAATCAGGAAAAGGTTCTCGGGCTTACCTACGGCATCCAGGCTATATTCCTTCCCGGCGATATTGAACACCAGTTTACCCGGAGAAACCTGGTCGTCGGTGCGGCCGGTAATGTCGGTAATGCTCACCGTGCGGCCTTCGGTAGGCACAAATTGCGCCTTCACCCGCCATTTTTCCTGCACCGGGTAGCGCTCAATGCCCGTGAAGCCTTTCAGGAATTCGCTTTCCAGGTCGCGCAGGCGGATCGCATACTTTTCACCCCGCTTGATCACAAACCAGCGCAGCGGGCCGTGCTTCAGGGTTACCGGCTTGCCTACCGGGGAAATGTCGAGCTCGGTCACCGGCTGATCGCCATTGAAAATCTGCGCGTCGGGTTTCGCTTTGAGGGTAATCTTGTCTTTTTCCAAAACAATTTCACCCAGGAACGCCCGACTTTTTTCGACGGGAAAAAGAATGTCGTTCTCTTCCGCGCTGCCAAACGTATTGGTGCCTTCTTTGAGCCAGTACAAGCCCGCGAGGTTCAACCAGCCCGATTCCGCTTTCAGGCTCTCAACACGTTTTTCGTGCCATTGCCTGATCTCGTTTTCGTAAGGACCGTCGCCAATTGTAAATGCGGAAAGGAGTAAAACCGACGCCACCGTCAAAGTGTAATAAAGTTGCCTTTTCATGACAATGCTTAGTTAAATGAGTGAAGTCGCTTCCTGCCCATGCGATCGCAGGAAGCGGCGTATAATGGTGGCTGGTGCACAAATTTAATTAAACTATTTAATCTACCAATTTAGTAGTTTAATATTTTTAGTTCTAATGATGCGGCGAGAAGTATTTGCTGACCGGATGGTAAGGATGGTACAGACGGATAACTGCGGAGAAAATTAAGTTAAAATGTGGGGTTGCTTGTCCGTTTCAGGAAAAGAAGTTACTTTACCTATCGGTTTTATATATTAAATTAAATATAAACTCGGTTGACACCTTGCCGCCAACTTAGCTTCCCCACAAGCTCAGGTTACGACAGGCCAATCACTAGATCTGTAAAATTTACACACCAGTCGAAAATCAATGCATTTCTCAGAGCGATTCAATAGAACGTGGTTTGTCTGCATCTCCCTGCTGCTGTTCGGCATTCAAAACCTGCATGCCCAAGCAGTGCCCGACACGATCCCGGAAATTTTGGTATATAAAAAAATCGATACGCTAAGACTTGAGCTACGGGTGTTCAGGCCCGCAGGATTCGATCACAAGGAGAAATATCCGGCGATTATCTTCTTTTTTGGTGGCGGATGGATCAACGGCAACATTACACAATTTCAAAAATAAGCGGTTCACCTCGCTTCTCGTGGAATGGTTGCCATCCTGGCCGACTACCGGGTTCAGTCGCGTCACCACACCACCCCATTCGAAGCGGTTGAGGATGGTAAATCGGCCATTCGCTATGTGCGGACAAATGCGGCCAGCCTGGGCATTGACTCCGGCCGCATTGCAGCTGCCGGGGGTTCCGCGGGTGGGCACGTGGCCGCAGCCACCGATCTGACGAGCCTGGACGAGGCCTCAGAAAACCCCCAGATCAGCTCCCGCCCCAATGCACTGGTACTTTTTAACCCGGTGTTCAACAATGGTCCGGGTGAGTACGGCCATGAGCGCATCGGAGCACGGTATCCCGAAATCTCCCCTTTTCACAACATCCGCAAAGGTGCAGCACCTACATTGGTTATGCTCGGCACCAAGGACAAGCTCGTGTCAGTGGCCACCGCCAAGGCTTACCAGGCAAAAATGACGGAAGCCGGTAGCCGATGCGAGTTGATGCTATATCCAGACCAGCCACACGGATTTTTCAACCGGGGCGAATCGTTTACCCAGACATTGCGCGAAACCGCCATTTTTCTCCAATCCCTGGGATACATCCAGGGTGAGTTCTCAAAAGCCGCGAAAACGGAAACAGCTACTACCCCAGCATTTCATAAAAAGAAATAAACAACACAAAATCTTTCAAACGGAGCCGGAGTATCCGTAACGCGCGGGTCAGGTGATATTCTACTGCTTTGGAAGAAACATTCAAGCGGCCCGCGATTTCCTTGGGTGACAAATACTCCTGCCGACTCATCCTGAAAACGGCCTGGGCTGGTTGTGGCAGCTCATCAACCGCTTCGGCCAACCTTAGTTCGAGTTCCCGAAAATCGAGCGTCTCTTCGGTCATGTGACTTACTTCCGAGCCCCTGCTGAGGATCTCCTCATGCACGCGCTGCCGCACCTGCTGCTTGTCGATATAGTCGTATATCAGGTGACGGATCGATTTGTACAAATAAGCTTGCAGCGATGTATGGATGGTCAGCTGATCCCGTTTCAGCCAGAGTTTGGTGAACAGCTCCTGGACCATTTCTTCGGCCATCACCCGGTCGCGAATGTGATTGTAGGCAGCCGCATACAAGGGCGACCAGAACTTTTCATAAATCTTCCTGAACGCCGCCTCATTACCGGATTTCAGGCCGGCAAGTAACTCATCGTGGTCTGGCGGTGAAGCGGAAAGCTGCATGAATGGTTGAGACAGATCTCTATAAAAAAGTCTAACAATATTAAGTATTATCCTAGTGATGCCATCACCTGCGGGTTGGATTTAATTTTTTTTGAACGAATCAAAGATTTTTCTTGACGATAGTTTAGGGAGTGGTTGCTGTGGCCCGTCATACAGTAAACCAACTCAATCACATGCACCCGAAGCAACTGCACTACCTGATCCGCCGCTACCGAGAAGGCACCGCCACCCGCGAGGAACGCGAGCTCCTGGAAATGCATTGGAATCAAATGCTCGATACAGATGCCGATGATGGTCTTTCCCAATCGCAGCGGTCGGTGCAGGAGCATGATCTCTTTCAGAATATCATTGGAGCAGTTCAGCAGCACGAACCAGGCTCGTTCCGCACCGTCCGGTCGCTTGGCCGGAACCGGTGGATTATGATGGCGGCCAGCCTCGTGGGTATCCTGCTGATAGTGGGCGCTGCCAGGCTGTGGTTATTCCGCCCGGGACCGCTGGAATACCGGACTGCTTACGGCGAGCGGAAGCATATCGTGCTGCCGGAAGGTTCAGAAGTCTGGCTCAATGGTCACTCGACGTTACGCTATGCGCCCGATTCGCTGGGAAACCGCCAGGTGTGGCTCGATGGAGAGGCACAGTTTTCGGTGCGGCACACGGTCAATCACAACAAATTCGTGGTACATATGGCTAACCAGCTGAATGTGGAGGTGCTCGGTACGGTGTTCAACGTCGTAAACCGGCATGGCGACGTCAATGTGGTACTGCGGTCGGGGGCGGTGCGTGTGGTGGATCAATCGCGCGCGACCCCGGACATTGTCCTGAAACCCAATGAGATGATCAGCCGCAGCCGCGCAAGGCCGGTACTGGCCAAGGCTGCCGTGCAGGCCCGGCCCCGGCTTGGCTGGAAAGATGGCGCGATGTACCTGGAAAACAAATCGTTAGGAGAAATCTTTGACTGGATCCGGGATACGTACGGCATTACGGTCCAATGTACGCCAGCATTCAGGAATGAGACTTTCGCCGGTACGATCCCGACCGATTCTATTGATTCTTACTTCCAAATGATTGAAAAACTCTATCAGGTAAAAGTCCGGAAAGACGGCCAAACCTATGTGATAGAATAAAAATATCCACCTGCGCTTCCGTCCCCGCCAAGGTAAAAAGCAACAGGTGGCACTACGTATTTTGAAACCCTAAAATTAGTATTCCAATGAAGAAAAACTTACTGTTTTGTAGTGGCTGGCTAATTTTTAGTGCCGGGGTGCTCACGCATTCCTACGCACGTGCCCAATTAGTCGCTCATGCGCACAGGTATCCCCAGGAAATACCCGCTCAGCCCGCTAAGCCTGCCAGGATCGCATTACCGCAATTTTTGAAAAGCTTGTCGACCCGGTACGGCGTTGCCTTCAACTATAATTACAGGCAAATGAACCAGAAAACGGTAGACGCATCCATACTGGAACGTAAAACCGACAAGCTGGAAACCATCCTGACGGAAGCCCTGGCGCCACTGGACCTGATTTTTGAGCAATTCGAAAAAAAGTCATTCATGATTTACAGCCGCCCCGCCGCATCCCCGTCGCCGGGCTCGCAGGCAGTACCCGAGCGGAACCAGCCATCACCGGTACGCGCGGACGAACAGGCTCCGGTGGACAAAGTTGACCGCACTGTGCGCGGAGTGGTAAAGGATGAAAAGGGTGAAGGGCTCCCCGGGGTAAGTGTGGTCGTCAAGGGTACCCAGCGCGGGACCAGCACCAATATCGATGGAACTTACGAGCTGGCGATACCTGACGGCTCGGCAACGCTGATTTTCAGCTTTGTCGGATACGTACCCCAGGAGAAGCGCATTGAAAATGAAAGCGTGGTAGAGATTACCTTGCAAACGGATACCAAGGCATTGGAAGAAGTTGTTGTGGTCGGTTATGGCACGCAGAAACGTGCCGATGTTACGGCCGCCATTTCGTCGGTGCCCATGGACGAGCTGCGCGATATGCCGGTCTCGAACGTAGCAACGGCATTGCAGGGAAAGATACCTGGCGTGGTAGTACAGCAAAACAGCGGCTCGCCCGGCGCGACTCCGTCGATCAAGGTGCGGGGGTTCGGATCGATCAGTGCAGGTAACGCGCCGCTGATCGTGATCGACGGTAACATTGTAAATGCCAGCATTTTCGCGAACCTTAACCCAAATGACATCGAAAGTATGGATGTGTTGAAAGACGCATCTTCTACGGCCATTTATGGTTCCAAAGGTTCAAATGGCGTTATCCTTGTTACTACAAAGCAAGGCAAAAGCGGAAAGCCCAGCGTGAACCTCGATGTGTTTACCGGTTTCCAGCAGGTCAGTAAAAAGCTCGACCTGATCAATTCGCAGCAGTTTGCCGAGTTCGGAAAAGATGCTTCCAATAATGCCTATCTCGATAATGTACCCGGTGCCAAGATCAGTGATCCCAACAGCGCGCGCCCGACGGACTATCTGCGCTACCGCTACCCGAGGGGCGAGGTGTTCGACTGGTTCAATTTCGACGACCCGGCCAAAGTAGCAGCGCTTCCTTATACTGATTACCAGGACGAAATATTCCGCACGGGCAAAATGAGCAGCTACCAGCTTTCGGCCTCCGGTGGCTCCGACAAGGCAAGATATAGCATCAGCGGCGGCTATCTTACGCAGGATGGTGTGATCCGGCGGTCGGCCATGGACAGGTACACCATTCGCGCCAACGTGGAAGTGAATGTGCTGCCCACATTAAAGATCGGTTTGAACATCAACCCTTCTTACCGGGTCCAGCAGGAAGTGCGCGACGCCGGGCACTGGGCTGATAATGCGGTGATTAACGCGGCGCTGTCGGTGATGCCGATGATACCGATTTACGCTGCTGACGGGTCGTATACCTCACAAACCGCATTTGCAGCGCCTTACAACTATCCGGGCATCACCAACCCGGTAGCCAACATTACCGAGTACAACAGCCAATTCATTACTACGAACCTTCTTGGAAATACTTACGCGGAACTCAAACTTTTCAAGGATTTCACGTATCGCGTGACCGGAAACGTCAATTTCACCGGCAACCGCCGCAATGCGTACCGCACTTCCCGAATGCCTTTGAACCAGATTTTGCCGCCTTCCGTCTCGACGGGTACCGCATTCTCCGACCAGGGGTTGAGCTGGCTGTTTAACCAGACGCTCAATTACAGCAAGTCACTCAACGAAATGCACAATTTCGACGTGCTGATTGGAATGGAATCGACCAAATTCCACTATCAGGACAGCCAGGGAACCGGCAGCTCCTACCCGAATGACGTGGTAGAAACTTTGAACGGAAGCGCCAGCGGTAGCACCACCACGGCGGTTTCCCAACGGCTTGAAAATGCCTCTGCTTCTTATTTTGCGCGGGCCAACTATAATTACAAAGGAAAGTACCTGGTAAATGTGTCCGTGCGCCGCGATGGTTCTTCCATTTTCGGGTCGGAAAACCGGTGGGGTACATTCCCGGCGGGGTCGCTGGGATGGCGGATCAGTGAAGAGAATTTTGTAAAAAGTATCCGGGCCATTTCGGAGGCAAAACTGCGTGTGAGCTATGGTTTGGCGGGGAATAATGCATTTACAAACAACTATCCCTATGTGGCTACGCTGAGGTCGGACAATTACGCCTTCAACAATAACCTGGTCAACGGACTGGCGCCATCCTCGCTGGCCAATCCGCAGCTGGGCTGGGAGCGCAGCCAGCAGCTGGACGCGGGCATTGATGTGGGATTGTTCGGCAACCGTGTTTTCCTGATTGTAGACTATTACAAACGCATTACCAGGGACCTGCTGCTATCTGTGAATGTACCTACACTGACCGGCTTTGGTACAGCAGTGAAGAATATTGGTAAAATGGAAAACAAAGGCTGGGAATTTGCATTGAACACCCGCAACCTCACCAAAGCATTCGTCTGGAACACCAGCCTGAACCTTTCATTGAACCGCAATAAAGTACTGGCACTCGGTCCCACAGGCGACCCGATCCGCAGCGCGAGCGGCGTAGGCGAAACCAACATTACCCAAATCGGTTCACCGATCGGAAGCTTCTTTGGTTTCAAACAAATCGGGGTATTCAAAGACAAGGCGGATGTGGACAGCCATCCGCACGATCCAACTACACGGCCGGGAGATGTGAAATATGAAGACATCAACAAAGACGGCAAGATCGATGCCAACGACCGGACGATCATCGGGAACAACCAGCCCGACTTCATTTACGGAATGACCAACACATTCACTTACAAAGGTTTTGATTTGAGCATTGCGATCCAGGGCTCGCAGGGTGGTGAAATCCTGAACCTGAGCCGTCGCTTTTTTGAAAACCTGGAAGGAAATGCCAACCAGCTGAGTACGGTACTGAACAGATGGCGGTCACCTGAAAATCCCGGCGACGGCGTAACACCCCGTGCCAATGCCCGGACAACCGGTAACAACAATGCAATTTCGACGCGCTGGGTGGAAGATGGCTCTTATCTGCGCATTCAAAACGTGAGCCTGGGTTACCAGCTGCCCGCTGCGTGGATCAGCAAGGCCAGATTGCAGCAGGTACGCATTTACGCTTCTGCACAAAACCTTTTCACATTTACCAAATACCTCAACTATAATCCCGAGGTAAGTAACTATGAATCGGCCACCATTGCCACCACCGGCACACCGCTTCCCGGACCGCTGGCCGCCGGAGTTGACTATGGTTCGTATCCTTTGGCAAGAACTTTCACGGTAGGTATCAACCTTGGCTTCTGATCGTCATAAAACAGTCCGAGCGATCGGCATTTTTTCAAAACATTGAACACAATGAAAATAGCGAGATCATACATTTTCCTGGCCGCCACTGCCCTGCTCAGCGCATGCAGCGACGATTTCCTGGACTTGCGGCCCATTTCGACCGCGACGAGCGACAATTTTTACAAAACCGCAGACGATTTCAAAAACGCGCTCAATGGCGGGTATGCTGCCTTGCAGGCGGGAGGATTAGCTGGAAACAGCTACATTTTCGGCGAAATCGCTTCGGATAATACGGTGGCTGTTGCCTCCGGATCGGTGACCGACCAGGACGAATTCGACCGGTTTTACATTCGTACTACCAATCCATTTATCTCCGGTCGCTGGAACGACGGTTATAATGCGATCGCCCGCTATAATACCATTCTGGACAGGATCGGGGGTGTGACGATGGACGAAGCTTTGAAGAACAGGTACATGGCCGAGACTAAGTTTTTGCGTGCGGTAGTGTATTTCACATTGGTACAAACTTACGGCGACCTTCCGCTGGTCCTGAAACCGATTGCCAACCCCGACGAAGGTTACTCATTTGGCCGTACCCCGAAAGCGGAGGTCTATGCGCAGATTGAGAAAGACCTGACCGAGGCGGAAAGTGTACTGCCGGTCTCCTACCCCGCCGCCGACAATGGCCGGGCTACCAAAGGCGCTGCACGCTCCTGTTTGGGCAAAGTGTATCTGACACAAAAAAAATATGCGCCCGCAGCAGCAAAGCTGAAAGAAGTGATTGACCAGGGTACTTACGCACTGCTGCCTTCTTACGCGGATGTTTTCAAGGTGTCGAACAAAAACAACAAGGAGTCCATATTCGATGTGCAGTACAAATCGGGTGGTGCAGGCGAAGGAAACTCCTGGCCGAATTCCTTTGCTCCGCAAAATTCGGGTAATGCGGTGATTGCATTTGGTGGCGATGGGAACAATCAGCCTACACTGGACATTATCAATGCTTACGAAACCGGCGATCTCCGCAAGGATGTTTCCGTGGCGACATCTTACGTCAATGCAGGGGGCCAGACGATCCCCGACCGGTTTATCAAAAAGTACTACGATGTGCCGGTTGCCAAAAACGACAATGGCAACAACATCCCGCTGATACGTTACTCCGACGTATTGTTGATGTATGCCGAAGCACTGAATGAAACAGCATACCAGGCCAGTGGCGAAGCATTTACCTCCCTGAATATGGTACGTACCCGGGCCGGGCTTCCCAACAAAACTGCCGCCAATACGGCCAGCCAGCAGGCATTTCGGTTGGCCATCGAGCAGGAAAGACGTGTGGAACTGGCATTCGAAGGTCACCGTTGGTTCGACCTCGTCCGGACAGGCCGCGCGATACCGGTGCTGAACAGTAAAAAAGAGCAGATCAGGCTGGTAAATGAGTTGACCGAAAACAACCTCGTTTTTCCGATCCCGCAGAGTCAGATCGACATTAACCGTGATAAAATTCAGCAAAATCCGGGTTACTGACTTTTTACAACCTGAGTTGATAAACATAACAATTTCAGTTGCACGCATTCCAGGGAGTAAACCAAGAAGCGCCGGATTCGGAAATCCGGCGCTTCTTGGTGATTGAGCAGGAACATAATAATTATCAATTCACACCCACAACTGTCGGAGTTCTGATTCCCGCTTTTATTTCTCCACTCACATACATCCATTTCCCATTGTACAAAACAACCGGTAGGGTAACCCGCGAGGGAAAGCCGGTTTGTTCGCCGATGTACTCCCAGCTATCGATCTCAGGGTAATAATATAGTAAGCTTCGGGTAATGCCCGGGTGCGTGGCGGCGTCCTTGTATTGGGCGGTAACGGCATCTACCCCGCCCCAAAAAAAGAGCTTGTCGTTTAACACAGGCAGTGTGCTGCCACCAGCTGACGCGCCTCTCGGCATTGCAACGAGTTTTTCCCAGTGCGCCGACCATCCCGTCGACTTTTTATTCAATGTCAACTTATAGCTGTCCGATAATATAGATCTGAACGTTTTGCCCTTAGCGTTTACGCCGGTCGTTTCTCCACCGAACATATAACCCTGTCCCCGGTAAAATGCGCAAACCGGAAAGATCCTCTCGGGGCCAGGCCATGCCTCCAACTCGTGCCAGCCTGACGATACATCACTGAGATCGAGGCCGTAACATCTTTTCGAAGCGACCGCAGCCGGCGAATCATTGCCTCCAAAAACGACAATCATATTTTCAAGAAGCCCTCCTCCCATGTTGGCTAACGGAACCGGCAGATCGGGGTAATCAGACTGCCGAATCCTTTCGCCATCCCATTCGTAGCCCTTCACAAGGCTGCTATGCCCTTGGTCGTTACTTCCTCCAACAACAATTACCTTATCCTTGTAAGAGACGGAAATGCCATAGGCAGCCGGCGCTATCAGCTTTTCTGACGCTTTTACCCACTTTGTTCCATGCTGTAAAACATAGATATCACTATACCATTTCTTTTTGCCTCCCTCCCACGGACGCTTCCCGGGGAAATTGGCACCTCCCATAGCAATAAGTGTGTTATGGCTCACACCCGCAAACATCCCTGCAAAGCCCTGCTCATCCGGCAGATCGGGAAATACACTCCAATTTACCGCATTCTGTGCGGTAACATGCTCTGTGACAACCATCATAGCGAATAGAAGACTCCAAAATTTAAAAAAACACCTCATACCAAACCTGTTGTTTAGGGAAAATTGACGGTCAGCTCGACGACGGCACCCGGCCCGGGCTCCTGATAGCCCCCTGTAACCAGGAGGGTTTTGAGCCGCGGCTTATCCGAAATAAAAGCAAGGTTGCTTGTCAGGGGGATTGAAGTTTCCAGGCTTAACAAGAGAATTCCAGCCGGAGAAATGACCTGGACCGTCCCCATCCCATAATGTGCCACCCACAATCGTCCTTCTTTATCTATGGCCAGGCCATCGGGCATATTATATGTTGTTTTACCGGACCCGTGTGCAGGCAGCTCCGTAAAAACTTCCACACTACGCTTGACTTTTCCCGGACCCGCCAATTCAATGCGTAGAATGCGGTTGCGGAAGCTCTCTGCAACAAACAAATGCTTTTCATCCACAGAAAGGGCAATACCGTTGGCATAATCTATCCGATCCGCCAGCAGGCATTCGTGGCCGTCGTGGCTTTTGAAGAATATCTTGCCTTCATTTTGGATAGAATCTGTGAAGTACAAATTACCCATTGAATCAAGAACAAGATCATTGGGCGTGCTGACCTGCACGCCGGCGCACATCCCTTGCACGAGATTTCCGATGAACTTTCCGGAAGGACTATACCGGGTGATCGAGGCAGATGCACTATCACAAAACCAATGCTCACCATTCGGAAGAATGATCTGTCCGTTCGGACAGGTGCCTCTGGCCCATTGCCCGTAGTTTCCGTTTTGATCGATCGTCCCAATGCCCCCAGCTGACAGCGTTGTAAAGTAGAGCATTCCGCTTTTACTCACTGCCGGACCCTCTGTGTAGGCTGGCAGGTCCAGAATTTTCCTGGTTGAATAAGTACCCACTATTGGAAGGATTCAAATGGAAACATGGGTTTCCGTCTGTTATGATAGGTGAATGCGGTCATATCTGCCTGGGTTACACCAGGGGTATCGACCTGGACAATGGACGGGCACACGTCCTGATAAGCTGCAATGGGTGCATTCACCCCCTTCGCAACAATCGCTGAGAAAGTCTGGGGATCAAGGCCAAATCCTGTGAGCTGTCCCAAACTATACGGCGGTGTTCTTCTCGTTGTCAGCATGATCGTGTTTCTTTTCAGCGACCTTACAATCGCTGTCGGCCCCATATCGTATCCGGCAAAGCCCCCGTGCTTAGGCGTTGGCTCCGTGAACTTCCCATCCACCAGCTGTAACAGTTCGACCTGCGACCGCCAGGTTTTATCAACCCCCATTACATCAAGTTCAAACACATCACCCACGTTGTAGTTGGTCGACTGTACAACCGCATTTGCATCATAAATACAAATGAACGCCCCCTCGATTCCCGCATCTTCAAGTGCTTCAAGCAGGTATGTGCTGTTCCCGGGTGCCCCACCGCCTACATTATCTCCCATATCAAGCAGTAAAACAGGCTTCGGCAAACTCATAAGACCGGACATGACAGTTTCGACAGAAGTTTTACCACCGTTGAAACGCGCTTTTCTTGCAAGAATAAATTTTGTCAGGTCTTGTGCGCATTGGTTGTTTCTGGCTGCTGCATTTTCATTGGATAGTGCATCGCCGACGATCAGAAAAGCAGAACCCATTTCGGCGACATCTGCATATGGAAAACCCAACAGCACACTGATCGACAGCAGCTTATTATCTATCTTAACCTGATCCGCATAG
The DNA here is from genome assembly GCF_946482605.1 of uncultured Dyadobacter sp. The sequence continues at coordinate 302,363 of NZ_CAMLSE010000002.1, forward strand.
GCATATAAACTTTTGCAAGGTTCATAGGAAGTACATTGCTGCTCGATGCTGATCGCCATCGGCAGCTGTACCAATTGCTGCACGGGGGCTATGTTGCCTCTTAGTGTCTCCACCATCCAGCCTGCGGCCTTGCGCCCGGTTTCCCTCTGGTCGATATGCGGATTTGTCGCGTAGGCGACGAGGGCATTGGTGGCGGTCACCATCGCCTGGCTCAGGTTCGTGTGCGGGTCGAGGGTGCCGATGATCGGGACCAGGTGCCCCAATTTTTCGCGCAAAAGGCCAAGCCAATGCCCATCCATATCCGGATAACCCGCTGCTACACCCGCGCCATGCGGGACCACGATGCATCCGTCGACAGGCCCCGCCTCATCGAGCGCCTCCGTCATGACGTGCAGCATATGCGCGTAACAGTCCTTTTCGATAAGCCCGCCAGGTGTTGCTCCTGCATAAAATACAGGTACAAGGTGCATATCAGCCTGACTGTCGATTACCTCTATGACACCGCTGATTTCATGATTCCCTCCTTCAAATGCGGCCCGTATTGCCTCGCCGTGCAGCCAATAACCGCTTTCGAAATCTTGTAATATAGTAGGAAGATCTATAAAAGTGTTTGTTTCATGGTAAATCCCCAGTAGAGCAACCCGTTTGACATTCATAGGCTTAGCTAGCATAAAAAACTACTTCTTCTGACCATCTGTTAAATCACCCATTCTTATTTTCCCAGGTAAACCACCACGTCGACCTCGAATTTGAGGATGTCGCCCAGGCAACCGATCAAAGTTGTTCTGGCCGGAAAGGGCTCTTTGAAATATTCCCTGTAAATGGTGTTGAACTCCACCAGATCTTCCTGCCTGGATACATAATTACGAACCTGAACGGCATCGTCCAGACTCGCACCGGCTGCCTCAACGATTTTTTTAAGGTTGTCGAAGGAACGCCGGCATTCGCCGGCAAATGTGTCGGTAACAATTTTGCCCGCCTCATCGACGGAAGCCTGACCTGAAACAAAAAGATAATCGCCCGCAATGATCCCCGGCGAAAAAGGCAAATGACTTTTTGGAAGGTTATCCCCTGTAACTACTGATTTCAAACTCATAATACGCCGTACTTTAAATATGCATCTGTTGCTTTCATTCCATTCTTAATGGCATCCCGGGTGACATTTTCAGCCGAAACTTTTGCCAGTGCCGCTTCAACGACCTGCTGTTCAATATGCTGCGGCACTACCACGATTCCATCTTCATCCGCCATCACCAGATCACCGGGAGCAAACCTGACGCCGTCGATTTCCACGATCACGTCCACATCGATCACCCGTTGGCGGTTCTGGCTATCGTAGGGATTTTTGCCCGTTGCAAAAACCGGGAACTGCATTTCGCGCATCTTATCGATATCCCGCACACATCCGTGCACAATCACGCCAATGCAACCGCTATTTCTGGCAGCCGTTGATAAAAGTTCACCCCAGATACCCGAACGGTTGGAACCTGCCGCGGCAGCGATCAGAATATCGTCCGGCTGGCAGGAGTCCACTGCCTGTAATTCCAGTTCGTACGGATTCTGATCCACATCGTACATATCCGCCCAAAGGGTGGTTTTACAGCGACCCATTATCTTATTGATACCCGTGTAGGCATGAAAGGCTGTTCTCGTAGCCTGCTGTTTGTAGCCAAGCTGGTCGAGTACATCGGACAGCACCGCCACGTATAGTTTTTCTTTTAGTTCTTTAAAATCCATAATCGTTATTGATTTGTTTTTACCTGCACTTCCTTCTCTATTTTGATGTACGACAAAACCACTGTGCACAGGAGCATAAGTACCGATGCCCCTTTGAACATGAGCGACAAATCTACCTGCGCGTCCCGCAGCCAGCCACCGGCATAAATACCCAGCCCGCCTACAATGCAGCTGAAAAGATTGAGAATGCCGTAAGCGGTCGCGCGGTAACGTTCGTCTACGATCATACTCAGGATAGGCATCATGTTGGCATCTGAAAATGTCCGTGTCAATGCGAACAGCATAAAGCACGCGATCGCAACAGATAATAATGCGGTGTTGCTGGCAATGAAAATGGCCGGCGCCCCGATAAGCAAGCCGCAAAGCGGTACCAGTATGCGGGCCCGCGGGTTACGCCGCGACCAGCGGTCCGCCAGATATCCGCCCAATAATACACCTACCAATGACGCGGCATGAAAATACCCTGTCGAGTAAAGCCCTGCTACGGTTTGAGAAAGTGAAAAATGCTCCTTAAAATAAGTCGGAAGCCACCCCACCACTACCCACCCCACGATGCTGATCATTGACCAATACAAAATGGCGAGAACATAAGATTTCTTCGCAAAAAGACTGCGTACGGCACTTGCAAGATTGATTTGCGGACCAGCCGCCGCCGTTACGCCGGCCGTTTTTACGCTTTTAACAGGGTCTTTTAATACAACTGCCAGCACCACGGAATAGATAATCCCAAATGCCCCAAAGATCGTAAAGGCGAAATTCCAGGAATGATTTTCGGCCAGCCAGCCCCCAACGAACCCGAGACTTTGTCCAACCATAATGCCCGCCATGTGAATACCGGTTGCCAGCGATTTGGTTTTTTCCGGATGATAGTCCATGATCAGAGCGAGGGCGGCGGGAATATAACATGCTTCACTTACGCCCATCAACGCTCGCGTAAGGAGCATTCCCTCAAAACTGGTCGCCTGGGAGGTCAGCCACGTCACGACCGACCATACGAACAGGCTGCCGATAATGACCTTACTTCTATTGAAGCGGTCGGCCAGAAAACCTGCCGCAGGACTCAGCAACCCGTAAATCCACAAAAAAACCGAGGTAAGCAAACCAAACTGGGTGTCGGACATGGGAATAGCGTCAACGATCGAATTACGCATCGTTGTAATCATCATTCTGTCCAGGTAATTAAGGCACCCGACAAAACAAAGCAATGCTACAACCGTCCAGGCATATGCCGATGGTTTGCTTTCCACGGGTTTCTCTGCTTCCATATTTATCGCGTTCAGTTCATGAAATGTTCCTAATGGTCTTCAAAGCAAATCAGTATGCGGGAGCTACCGTGCTTGCCGGCACATAAAACCGGTCGACATCGTCCATCATATCAATAATCTGCCGATCCGTCCAGGGAAGCTTGTGGGTCATCAGCGGCCTTTTAGCTTCGCCAATGCTGATATTGTGGCGCAGTTGCATTGACCTGTTAAAAAACGACCAGGCATAGGGCAATATCTTTTCGATGAATTGCTGGAATGTCAGCATAAAATCGACGGCCATCTGCGTTTCACCGGCCAAAAACCGCTGACGGATTTGCTTACAGGTAGGACCGAACATATTGTAGGTAGTCCCGATCGCCCCCACTGTGCCGCACAATGCGGCCTGGCAGATCAGCTCGTCGGCCCCGCTGAATAGCTTCCATTTATCCCCAACCTTGTTTCTGATAGAGCTGATTTCAAGCATTTTGTCTGTTGTCAACTTCATTCCCTGCACCTGTGGCAGCGTCAGCAGGTTATCAATCATTTCCCTGCTCGCCGCACTGCCTATCTGATAGGGAAAAAAGGGGAGTTTGGTCGATTCTGCGATCAGTTTATAATGTTCAAAGGCCATTGTCGGATTACTTCCGTAGTAGATAGGCCCTACCGACGATACGCCGGCCGCGCCTGCTTCTTCGGCATGCCTGGCCAGACGAATCGACTCATCTGTACTCATTGCACCTACCTGAACCATCACCGGCAGCCGGTTATTGACGATCTCAATGGCTGCGCTGGCGATTTCCTTCCGTTGTTCTTCACTGAACAAGAAACCCTGGCCAGTGGAGCCCAGTAAATAGATCCCATCCAACTCCTGAGCGATCATCAACTCCAGAAGCTTTTCCAGTTCCCCAACATTCAATGTTCCGTTGGGATTGACGGGCGTAAAAAGTGCCGGCCAAACGCCGCTAAAAATACTCGTGCTGCTCTTCATACCTTGATTAATTGTAATTATAAAAATTTTGAAATGCTTTCTATCGCTGTTGCTTCATCCAGGGGAGCGACCGCGGGTAATGAAAAGGTATTTTCGACTGAGAACATATCTTTAAAGCCGCTTCCCGTGATCAGGCACACAACATGGTCGTGATGGTCTGATTGCTTCTTATCGAGGGCCGATTTCAGTCCGGCCAAAGCCACCGCACCGGCAGGTTCACAAAAGATCCCCTCCTGCCGTGCTAATTGTTTCTGCCAGGCGAAAACTTCTTCATCTGCAACCACATACCCGTTTCCTTCGAGCAGCCGGACGTTCCCGATGACCTCGTCCCCATCGAGCACATTCGCTACCTGAAGCCCGCTTACGGTAGTTGTGGAATATTGAATGGCAGTGGCCTGGGCATCGGGCCGCCCTATGGCGGAGGCGATCGTATCATTTCCCTTTGGCTGCACACAGCTTACTTTTGCTGCATAGGGCGCTTCACCGTGGAGCAGGCCTTTGGTAATTGCGAGTGTAAGCCCTCCCCCGCCAGCCGGAGAAAAGATATGGCAATTTGCATGGCCCAATTCTTCGGCGATTTCGTAACTGATCGTCTGCACCCCCTGCATTGCCGACGGACAATACCGGTATGCGCTGATCGGCAATGGAATTTCCAGGGCCATGCTCCATGTTTCCAGCTGATCGAAAATGCGGGCGGTCACCTCGGGATCTTTCCCAAAGCCTTTCACCATCCATATATGCGCGCCGTAAAGCTGCATCTGTTTTACCTTAGGTAACGGTGCTCCGTCCACGACAACGATGATGCAGGTGATCCCCGCAGCGGCACAATAGGCAGCTAATGCAGCGCCGGTATTGCCACTCGAAGTTGCGATACAAACTTTCTGCCGCTTTGCAATCATTTCGCTTACCAACACAGCGGCGAAACGGTCTTTATAGGAGCCGGTCGGGTTCAGGTTTTCGAGCTTGAAAAACAGGTTTTCAATGCCTAGCGCTTTACCAATCGATCTGGACCTGACTAATGGGGTTTGCCCTTCGCCGAGCGAAATGCGGTCTGCTTCGGGTACCGGTGGCAGGTACCGCTCGTATTTCCAGATTGTGTTCAAAATTCGTTTGGAAATTGTAGTTTCTTAATTGCGTATGGAGTGAAATTTGGCTTGAAACCGCCATCGATCACCAGCGATGTCCCTGTGATATAGGAGGCAGATTCCGAACTGAGCCAGAAAATAGCCTCCGCCACTTCTCCGGGCCGCCCGCCGCGGTTCAATGGAGTGAATCCGGTGAGCTCGTCGATCATGCGCTTGCTGATGTTTTCCCCGTCGGTTGCCTGATAGTCATTGCTAAGCGGTGTGTCAATGTATCCCGGACAAACGCATACTGCGCGTATACCGCTTCGTCCATAAGTCACGGCCAGTTCTTTGGTAAGACTTTCCAAACCTCCCTTGGCAGCAACGTAAGCAGAACTGACGCCGGAAGGCCGCCCGGACATGACGCTGGATACATTAATGAGCACACCACCATTCCCGTTTCGCTCCATCAGTTCGGCCGCCCATTTGCTAAGAAAAGCAGGGGCTGTGAGGCAAATCCTAAGTGTTCTCTCCCAATCTTCCAGGGCCATACTCCGCATACTCTCCAGCGTACGCCAGGCAGCATTATTTACAACTACATCGACGCGTCCCCATGCATCGTCAGTGCGAGCGACGCAACTTTTGAGATAATCAAAATCGGACAAATCGCCGGCGAGCACCAGCGTTTCGGCCCCGTGTTGCTGTTGAAGCGAAATTGAAACCGCTTGCAAAGCTGCCGCATTGATGTCCGACAATGCAACGGCATAGCCTTCCCGGGCGAACTTCACTGCAGTTTCCCTGCCGATACCACCAGCTGCGCCGGTTATGAGCACTACTTTTCTTTTATCCATAAATCACCATTTTTCCAGTTTCGCAAACAGGCAAAATCCCTCCCAGCGAATCTCCTTTTCTAACTTTAACCAGATCCCGGATCAGGAATGCCAGGCCGTCCATGTCCGCATATACTGGCGTATGATTTCCGGAAATCGGGTCGATTACGTTGCCCCATTTCTGCCCCTTCATCACCAAATCATTAATGCAGACATTCTTTTCAAAAATGCCGTCGGCAGGTGAAGGCATTTTCCCCTGAAGAAACCCGCCATCCGGGCGCTGATCCTCCACCCAGTACCTGCTGGCAAAAGGCAAAGTTTCCGGTGCTAAGCCGATCATTTCCAGACTTTTCAGAAGGTTAAGAAACCCGCTTTTGTAGGCTGCCACGACGTGCGGGCGTATACCCGAGCCTCCACCATATTCCAGGTATATCGCGGGGACATTCGCGTCGCGGGCTATGGACAGGGTTCTTCCCTGCGGGCCGGGCTCTGTTCCCCACATAATAGGCAGATTGAACGCCTTTGCCATATTTCGCTGCTTTTCCAGGACCTCCGGAGATGGGTGCAGCATGTACCCGGCCAGCGGCGAGATATCGTACATCAGGCCGCCCGTATGCATATCCACCAGATAATCGGCGCTTTCAATGAGCTTGCTGATGTAATGGGCGGTCTGTTCTGTTATGCTACCGTCCGGCTTGCCGGGGAATGTACGCGCCAGGTCAAGGCCGTCTGCACCGCAACGGGCCTGGCATACATAAGCGCTATGATTAGCGACAGGCACCACAACCACCTCCCCTGCCGACAACTGCCCTGCAAGTTCTTTGATCACCGCACTTGCCGCCAGCATCGGTTCATGCTCATCGCCATGAACGCCGGCAATCAGTAAAACCCGCGGACCGGGGTGTGGGCCGGATAGTTTTTGATAGTTTATAAATTCTCCTGTTACACTCATTGATATAATGCGCTGTAATGATAGCCTGTAATCATGTTTTGCCTCCGAATCGGGCCTAATGCTGGTAAAGCCTTTTCTGGCTGAGCCTGGTTACATTAAGAACCGACAAGTGCGTTTTTTTGCTCTGGCTGCCAGCGCAGTATCCCAGCAGGACATCGCCGGTCGTAAAATGGATTGCCGTGTAACAGAACCATCCGTCGGGATCTGTTTCGATGTCCTTGATATTGATCCACGTTTTTCCTTCGTCCTTCGAAATCGCCAAAGTCAAGGGCGTCCTTTTACCGCCATGCCAGCCAGATTCCCTGATTTTGTTATTATTCCAAACCATCAGCAGATCACCGGAAGCCGGAATCCGGGCAATGGAAGCAGGCGAAACCGGAGAATGGATCGTACTCGGCTCAATGTGGCTCCAAGTCTGCCCCCGGTCTCGGGAATAAGAAAGCATTTGAAACCCCCCGCTTGCCCGGATGAACATCATAATCCTTCCGTCCCTGAGCTCGATCACGCCGGGTTCCTGCGTCACGATGGAAGTAGTGTCCGGAATGGGTTGGCCCGACTTCCAGCTGATCCCGTTATCGTCTGAATAGTAGCTGAACAACGCACCTTTATTTTCCCATTTTGTTTCCGGCGTACGGTGGCGGGCAACGGCCATCAACAGCCTGCCGCCGGCAAGCTGGATCACCCGGTTATTGTTTAATACGAAGTACCCCTTTCTGTCGGAGATACAGGCAGTGGGCTGGGACCAGGTGCGGGCTTCATCCGTCGAGAACCTCACCATCGGGATACAATCCGTTTCCGCGTTCTTTCTCAGGTAAAACAGGGCGATTGTGCCGTTCTGCATTCTCAAAAAAGACACTGACATGATGTTCATATCTCCTTCGCGTTCCAAAATAACCTCGTCCCTGGCCGACCAGGTTTTGCCGCCGTCAGACGAATACCTACCGGCAAGAAACGCCGGAGCATGGTCATCGGTCGATTCCCCGGTGTAATGGGTATATACAAACAGGATCCTGCCATCCCTGAGCGTGATGAAATCGCCTTCGCTATTCCTCGGATTATTGGTTGCCGGGTTGAGTTGAAGGGCCAGCTCCGGCCGCAGGGATTTGGCGGGTTTCTGACCTAAGCTTTGGTCGGGCATGCAGATCGTGACAAGCATGCATATGCCTAATTGAAATATGCTTTTCATGGGAATATGATTTGGGTGATGATTATCCGGCGGTCGAAGTCACTTTATGCGAGCGAAATCTTCCTCTAACAATTTCATTTTCAAACCACCCTGCATGGTGGTGATCCATAATTCACCGGGTTTTGCCTCAAAAGCGAATGGATAGGCAATCCACGACTTGACCCTGTCGACGTTTTGTACTTTGTACGATTTGGCGATCACCTGCGGCGCACTCCATGTTTTCCCGTCGTTCTCCGAAAATGCAATGGAAAGCTCCTCCCTGTGATTGCTGGCGGCTATTTCAGAAAACTGGCCATCGCCGCCCCGGAACGGATAGGTATTCTTACCGAAAGGAAAGCGCCTGTTCCATAGCAGCACCAACCGTCCGCTTTCCATTCTTTTCAGCAGCCCCGGAGCCGAGCTGGCATCGATGGTTGTCGTCCGGATATCTTTCCAGGTAAGTCCCTCATCGTCCGAAAAAGCTTCCCAGAATGTGCCCCAATTGGTTCTCATCAACTGCCATATCCTGCCGTCTCTGAGCTGGGCGATTGTCGATTCCGTTACGCCGCTGTGATCACCCCGGCCTCCCAGATCAATGATGTTCGACCTGGTCCAGTCCTGACCGTCGTTAAAAGAAGTGTAGGTAAGTACGGTATGGTGGCAAGGGTTATGGCGCATCATCATGGAGGTAAAAACGACATTGCCATTCTGTGTCTCGATGATCGTCCTCACGGCCCCGGTCCAGGTATTATGAAGCTTTTTTACGTCCTGCCAGGTTTTGCCGCCATCCAAACTTCGCGCAACATAAGTCGGCAGAATCGCCTCGGGGAAATCAGAAATCTCCTTCTGCCATTGCAGCTTGGTCGCTTCCTTCATATTCATAAAGGCCAGGATCACTACACCGGTTTTTGTTTGAAGCAAAACGCGTTCCCCCGAAATTTTAAACGCCTCCGGCTTGCTAAAAATCTGATATTCCTGCCACGTCTTGCCTTCATCACGGCTCACGAGGCTTTTTGTCTCATTCACCGTAAGGATATCTCCGTCTTGCAGGCGGATAAAGGGTCCGGTCTGGTCAAGGCTTTTCAGTTCCTGTGTATTTTTAGGTATCCACAAATCGTTCGAGGTAATGTTTCCTGTTTTGGCATCGAAAACAACATTCTCCTGCGCCAGAACAAGCGAAACATTGACTGCGAATGCGATCGCCCCCGTTAGCATTTTCTTTATATTCATTCTTTCAGATTGTTTGATTATTCAATTCCGGTACGCTTCGGGCATTTCACTAATTGTACCCGGGATTTTGCTTCACCTTTGATTCCAGACTTAATGTCGACTGAGGAATCGGGAATAACAAAAGGTAATCTTTGTCCTCCCTTCCTTTCAATGATGGCACTTTCTCAAAAGCTTTCCCAAAGCGGACCAGATCCCACCAGCGTTTCCCTTCCAAACCCAATTCCAGAAGCCGCTCTTTCAAAATCGCCTCATCATTCGCCTGCCGGGTTCCCGAAACAAATTGATGGGTTGCAAAATTGGCCTGATAGGCACGTTTCCTGACCAGATTTATCTCAGCAGCAGGATCCTGACCCAATGCATTTTTCGCTTCCGCTGTCATTAACAACACGTCGGCATACCGGTACACAACATAGTCATCCAGGAACAGCCGGGCTCCGGCATTGACAAAGCCTCTGAACTTCACATTGAAGGACCCAAAAAACTTACGCGTGCCGGACACCGATGAGTAAATTTCCCTGAATGTGCCATTTTTGCGCTGATCATCACTGGTAAACTGGCTGCGGAGCGCTTCGGCAGGCGCCCAGGTATTCAGCCCGGCAGCAACGCCCAAAGCAGCCGACGTCTCGCCGTCCATGTCCGCAGGTATGTACGTGGCCGGAAAGTACATGTTGGCATAGTCATTGTCGGTCACCTCATTTTGTTTGAAGTTAACCGCCAACAGTATTTCCTTGTTGCCCTTATTGGCATACTCGAAAATACTGCTGTACTGATCGAGCAATGCGACATCTGCCGTTTTCACTTCATTCAGCGCTTCCAAAGCCGTTGTCAGGTCCGCCTGTCCGCCGTTCAGACGTTTGGCTGTCCACAAATAAACGTCTCCTTTCAGCGAGAGCAATGCGGGCTTCGACCACATGTTTCGCCCTGCTGCAAAAGCATTGCCCGGAAAAAGTGCCTGCGCCTGCCCGATGTCCTTTTTGATCAGGTCAAACACAGCTTCCACCGGAGATCGCTCCTTTTGAATTGCTTCGGGACTAAAATCTTCTGTCGGATCCAAAACAATCGGAAGTGCCCCCCAGGTTTTTACCATGCAGAAGTACACGTAGGCCCGCATCGCGTGGGCTTGCGCCAGAACATTGTTCTTAGAGGTTTCCGATGCAAACGCAATGCCCGGGACATATTTGAGGATCAAATTGGCGTGATGCACAATGGTGTACAACCCTTGCCAGTTGGGGCCGGCGTTGGTTGCATTAAGCTGATTCAGATAGTATGTATCGCGGCCATCCAGCCCTTGCACACCACTTCCCACGGTTTCACTTCTGGCCTCTCCCAGCAAGAACAAATTTTTAGCAGCCTGCGCCCGTAAGGTAACATACATGCCATTTAACCCACCGGTGGCATTGTCTTCGGTCTTCCAGAAAGATGCGTTGCTGATTACACTCGTGGGCTTTAAGTCAAGACTATCGCTGCACGATGCCATGAAAATGGCCAGGACCGCTATTTTCAGGTGGATGGATTTTGTGATCGATTTCATATTTGGTCAATTGTCAGAAAGAAACATTAACTCCGAAAATAATTGTACGCGGGATCGGATACCTGCCCCGATCGGTCCCACCGTCCTCAGGGTTCAACCCCTTATACTTGGTGAGATAGCCCAGATTATTTGCAGTGAGGTTAAGCCTGAGATTACCTACTTTCACTTTGCTCAAAAGGCTCTTGGGCAAATCGTAGCTTAAAGTGACTTCCCTGAGGCACAGGAAATCGCCGGATTCATAGTACATGGAATTTGATCCGTTGGCCGACAATGCGCCTCTGAAAACATTGTTCTGAGCATTCTGGTCCGCCCAGTAGTATTTGGGAATGTCGGTGATGTCCCCGGGCTGTTTCCAGGATTTCAATGCTTCCTTGGATATGGCCACGTCGCCCTGGAACTGCCCGATCATCTGTGCCCGCGGGTAGTTGAAAATCGTGTGTCCGGTTGTATAGTCCATTCTCATAAACAGATTGATGCCTTTATAAGTCAATGAGTTTGAAAAACCTCCTGTCCAAACCGGATAGGGATTACCCACATACACCCTGTCGGTAGCATCAATAATGCCGTTCCCGTCTGCATCGAGCCATTTGACATCGCCGCCATACTTGGTTTTGTTTGCTCTTGAAATCAGATTATCCACCGGTGCGGTTGACGCTTCTTCGTCCGTCGCATAGATGCCGAGCTGCTTGTAGGAAAACATATCCCCGACTCGTCCGCCTTCCTGAAGGCCCCCTTTCCAGGTGAGCGCCCCCAGTTTTTCATCCCAGATCTGTACACCTCCGATACGATTATTTTCATTCAGGTTGTCAGGCAGCCTGAGTATCTTCTGTTTGGTTTTCGCCGCATTGAACGAAACGACCCATTGAACGGGAGACGATGCGGGCAGGACAGCAGCCCTTATTTCCAGCTCGATCCCCCTGTTTTCCAGGCTCCCCAAATTCGTGCTCACGGCAGCAAAGCCGGTAGACTCAGGCAAACTCAGATTCGTAATCAGGTTATCGGTTACCCGGCGGTAGTAGTCAAACAGAATGCTGATCCGGTTGTCTATCAAACCGATATCCGTCCCCAGATCGATGGTTTTCGACCGCTCCCATTGCAGGTTGGGGTTGGGCAGGACGGTGTTGGTGATACCTGCATTCCCATTGTACTGTGAACCGACACTATACTGTCCCTGTGACTGAAAATCGCCCAGGCCACTGATATTTCCATTGATCCCATAGCTTGCCCGAAGTTTTAACCGAAGCAGGTTTTCGGGAATATTTTTCCAAAATTCTTCCCTGTGAACATTCCAGCCCGCGGATACGCCCGGGAAAATACCCCACTGATGGGTAGAGCCCAGATTGGAAGCACCGTCGTATCTCGCACTCAAAGACACGAGGTATTTTCCATTGTAATCATAGTTGATCCTCGAAAAATAGCCGACCAGCACCTGCTGGCTTTCCGATCCCGATACGGAGACGGGTACGGCAGACGCGTTCAAAGTCGGGATCAAATCCGAGGAAGCGCCCTGACCGGCAGCGTACAAACTCAGCGTGTCTCTCTGAAAAAACGATAAACCCACTTTTGCGTCCAGGTTATGCCCATTTCCAAAGGATTTGCCGTAAGACAACACCGCGTCCGCCTGGTATTGCGTGCGCTTGCCATATGCCCCCGTCGCCGAACGGGTGGCTATATACGACGTAGGTCCGTTGTAATATGCCTGCTGAAACGACCGACTGTCACCATTGGTTTTATAAATGGACAATTGCGGATCAAATGATAAACCCGGCAGGATTTCCCAATGGCTGCCGAGGGCCAGCGACAAGTTATCCGTACTGTTTTTACCCTTTAACTTATCCAGGTGATAAGCGGGGTTCCCGATAGACTGACCTAATCCCGGAGCCAGCGAACCGTCCTCGTAGGCATATTTGGTTGTGGGAGCCACTCCTATGGACCTCTCAAAGATGCTGTTGTTTGAAAAAAGCTGGTTATTGCCGGAGTTGGAGTACATCATCCTTGCGAAGAATTTCAGTTTGTCGTTGACTTTCAGATCTCCGTTCAGATCAAAGGTCAGCCTGTTGTATTTCGTTGCGATGGCAATGCCCTCCGCTTTCAAATAGCCCAAACCAGCATTGAAAGTGGCCTTTTCACTGCCTCCGGAAAGAGAGACGTGGTGATTTTGGGACACGCCGGTGCGGAATAGTACATCCTGAAAATCCGTCCCCTGGTAAATGATCGTCTTGGCAGGATCAAGCGGATCGGGCATGCTTTTCCAGCCCTCATTGAGCTTATGCTTATTCGCATCGGTCAGCAGCTGAGTGGTGTATGCCGTGTTCTTGGTCAGGTCATTTCCTGTTCCAAAACCCATGCTCCCAGTCAGGTACGTCAGGTACGCAGCGTTTCCCGACACCTGTGAGGTCGCGACAATCCCTTTTCTTTGATAATTGATATAGTCCTCGGCAGATGCCAGGTCATACCCCTTTCCCAGCCGGGAAAACGAATGGTTGTATTGATAAGATATTCTCACCTTGCCTGCTTTTCCGGATTTGGTTGTCAGAATAACTACGCCGTTAGAAGCCCGCGCACCGTAAATGGCCGTCGATGCCGCATCCTTCAACACCTGCATCGATTCAATCTCCTCCGAACTGATATCATTCATATTAGGCCTGATTACGCCGTCGATGACATACAGGGGTACCGCTCCATTGGGGTTATTGATCGAAGTTCCTCCCCGCAGGATCACGCGCGGAGCTGCTCCCGGTTGCCCGGAAGTACTCTGCACCCGCACACCCGCTGTGCTACCCTGAAGAGCCGATGCCGCATTTGCGTAGGGAACATTTTCTAAAACTTTGTTGTCCAGCTTGGAAATCGCCGAGGTGACCGTTTCCCGGGATTGTGACCCATAACCGATCACCACTACTTCATCCAGACTTTTCTGGTCCGGCTTTAAAAAAACATCTACCTCACTCTGTGCGCCAAGTAATACTTCCTGGCTTTCATAACCGACAAAACTGAAAATTAACGTTTGGCCAGCATTCGCATTGATCATATACCGCCCCTCCGCGTCCGTGTTCGCGCCCAGCTGTGTCCCCTTGACTACAACGGTAACAAATGGCATAACGGCCTTATCCTCGCCTGACCTGACTACACCTTTGATCTGTTGCTGCGCATGCACCCGGTGATTTATTCCCATGCATAACATAAGCAAAAAGATGATTGGCCAATACGGCCCCGACCTAGTTTTCATACATATAGAGGTTAATTCATGAAATTTTATATTACTAATATTCGCAGCGGGCAAATTATCTTCCTATTTTTATTTGTAGGACAAATGTAATGATACTATTTTAATATAAAATGTTTGTACTAAAAAAATATAAAATGTTACATTTGTGGCTCATGAAATCTACATTAAAGTATCACGCACAATGCTTGGACCGCTTGAAAGCTTATCTCTGACCGATAGGGTTGAAAACATCCTGCGCGTATATTTCCAGGAGAGCGCGTTCAAGCCTGGGGATGCGCTGCCGAACGAAATGGAGATGGCTCAAAAACTGAATGTAAGCCGGAATGTGGTTCGGGAGGCATTAAGTCGCCTGCGAATGCTCGGGATGATAGAAGCCAGGCCCAGGAAGGGAATGGTTATGTCCCAGCCAGACCTTTTGACCGGAATGGAAAAGGTCCTGAATCCTTTTATACTGGGCGATGAAAATTTGCAGAACATATTCGAATTGCGACTTATTCTGGAAATGGGCATCTCCGAGTTCTTATTTGCGCGCAAAACGGATCAAGACATTGAGGAGCTAGAGGCGATAGTCGAAAGACAGAGCAACGACTTCGAGGCGACCAAAGAGGAAGAGATTGCTTTTCACGGAAAACTGTATGAGATGACCGGCAATGACACCCTCAAAAGGTTTCAGATTTTGCTCATGCCGGTTTTCAATCATGTATTTACCGACTACTACCGGGAAAAAGTTCATCTGGACGTGCCTGACCCTGTTACGCATAGAGATTTGGTCAACGTGATCAAAGAGGGTACATCTGATGAATTCAGGCAGGCGATTTTCAAACATCTGGAGCCGTATTTCCGAACGTCTCTTACGAATAGGTAGCATAGTCGTAAGGAAAACCGCTGCCGGCGATACCCGCCTCCGTAGCAAGTGGATGCATGTTTGCGAACGCTCCTACGGACCTCGTTCTCTCTCCCAGGACGGTGTCTTGAAAAGCGCCGATGTTCAATTCCAATGTAGGCTACCGCCGCTACAACTTGCGCACCAACCTCGATATTCAGGTGACCCCAATGCTCAGCGTGCAGCTGGATATGGGCGGGCGCATTGAAGACCGGCGCGAACCCAGCGCATTCCACCGTGCATTTAAGAGCTGGACTAAAACCACTCCCGCCCAGAAAAAAAACGAAATTGTGAAATTTGCTGAAGTAATGCTTGACTGAGCCGGACAGGTGTATCAGATTGAGTACATTACGCGTATGTTAGTTCAGGCCGAAATAAAAGAAGGTTTAACAACCTTTCGTTCAAAAATCGCTGTTTTCAAACGAAAGGTTGTTAAACGTTCCGGGCGGCGATCGCCACCCCGGACCAGATCCGACAGACGCTGAACACGAGCCCTTCAAGCTTCCAACACCTTTCGGACTTGATCATAGCCCATCGCCGGCAAACGTATCAACTCTTTGACCTCCAATGCGGTGTGAGCTACCCGGCAACGTATATTTTTGTTTATTAAAACAACATCACTATTTGTCACCAGTGACTAAAAGGCGAACGGGGCCTAAAAGACCGGATGGTGTCAGTTGCCAGCTGTCCAGCACCTTCACATTGGTTTTGGTTAATCGTTTCTCAACAGGCTTCGTCCGGTCGCCGATCAGCCGGTTCCGCCAGGTATTGGTGACCTCCACTTTCAGTTCATTGTCTTTCTCCCGCAAAACTCCGCTCACATTGACACGCAATGGTGGTGCCCAGAGAATCCCCAGATCCTTTCCATTCAACATAACCCGGGCAATACCAACATCTTTCACATCTCCCAGATCGAGATACACGGACGTGCCTGCATTGGAAGCAATATCTGCATCGAATTTTTTGTAATAAACCGCCTTGCCCGAATAGAATTTGATCCCTTCTTCGTTGCGATCGGTCCAACTGGTCAGCTCATTAAAAACCGCGTTGGACGGGCCGCCCCATTTCGTATCGAAGGCCACATTCCAGGCTCCGTGGAGGGTTGTTTTGTATTGAAATTCAGCATAGTTCGTTTTGGCAGTCCCATTCTGATCTTTACTGATGTCGTTTTGAAAAACTACAAACACGGAACCATAGGGGTCAAATTGGAGCGGGACGTAAGTGATCCCGTCCTTTTGGGTAAATGAGGTGGCCGCTTTCACTTCACCCGTAACCGCATTCCAAAGTTCAGGTTGTTTGCCGGAAATGCGGAATGCCGCGGTCATGTTCGAAGCTGCACGGTTCTGGCTGCTGATAAAGTAAAAATCCGCGTTTTCGGTGCTACGGTGAATGTAATCATAGCGGCTACCTGTTTCCTTTTCTACGATTTGCATATCAAACGCAACGCCTGTCGACCTGAGATAGTCCGCTGCATTTTGACCCCATACCACGCGTCCGTTTCCAACTTTCCGCGAACCGTTTGGTTGATTTTCATTTCCCCAGAGCGCATCGGCGATCTTCTTCACAGTCTGCCCCGAAGCCGGATACTGCACCAGACTGGCCGTAGTTACAGTTTTATTCCCAATCACCACCGCCCCGGCCTTCACCAATGCTTCGATCTTAATCAAAGCGGCCAGCGACAAGGTTTTATGGTCGGGCAACGCCAGGACGCGGTAGGAAACGCCATGCGGCAGGAATAGCTTTCCATCTCTCACTTCCAGCGCCAGAAGCCGGTCTTCATTGATCAGATCGTAGTCAAACCCTGGCAAAGCCCCTGCCGGATCATCCTCTTTTAACCTGCCAATATTCGGAGAGTGATCACCATAGTAATACAGCACGTCCGCCACTGAGGTGCCTTGTTGCAGCAGATACTGACACCGCGTCAGATATTTGATAAACGCTGTGGATTGATTCCACCAGGTCACATTGGGATTAAAATGTGTTCCGGCAAAGTACTCCTGCCCCGGAAGGCCCATCGCCTTGGGGGAGGCTGTGAATGTGTGCAGGTATACCAGATTCAGTCCGGCGCAAAATTCGTGGTCTGCGCTTGGCTTCATATCCGACCACATGACATCGTTCCAATGCGGACCAATCGTGGTAAAGGACTCGGCACCAACCAGTTTTTTATTAAATATCTTGGCGGCACTTCCGGCCTGCTTCACGAAAAACCGGTCGACCGGCCGGGCGCGGTGTGGTGACGGCGACCAGAACTCGCTCATCATGATCTCGCTATGGCTGTAATTTTTCAGCCCGTCAAATGGCCCGGCATGTGGCCCGGCGGATTCCGGCTGCAGGCCGATTCCATATGCGCTCGCGCGTTTTGCAAAAGTACCATAATGCTTTTCTGAGATCAGATCGCCTAATGTTTTGCGAAGATCCGCCAGGAAACGATTACTAACGTCTCGATTACCGATGATTTTGCCGGCGAGCACCGGAAGATATGGGACAGGATCATATCCTCTAAGCCTGATGAATTCCTTTTCAAAACCATCGGTCCAGTTCAGACCACCCGCTTCGAAGCTATCTGTCTGCAGGTACCTCAACGTTTTACCGGCCATGGGGCCGATCGCTTTCAACAGTGGCTCAACGTGTGTATCCCAATACCGGTTAAAATGCTTGTCGCTCAGATAGTCGATCACATGCCCCTGCCATTTTCCGCTGGACGTCGAAACCTCCGCGTCCGTCGGTGTGAAGCCCATACGCAGGATCGTCCATTCTCCTGCCGGCGCCTTCCAGCTGAGTTTTCCGCTTTTGACGAACCTGGTAATGTTCAATACTTGCTTAACACTGGCATCTTCTTCGCCGGGCGTGCCTGCAATGTCGGTAAGTAAAGGACGGGTTTCCGGGGCAGATCCGCCCACTTCGCGTGTAGCTGCTTTATTTTTAAAGTCGGTGATAGGTGCCCGGTTTGTGAAGGTTTTGGAAGGAATGGCCAGCACCACAATGTCACGGTAATAATCATAGCGAACTTCCGGAACAGGCAATTCAATGGACACTGCCGAGCCACCTTTGACTTTCGTTTCAGTGTAAACGACCTGTTTTGCCGTTTCGGCCGGTGTAACATCCGGACCGCCCAGGTTCCATCCGCTCTGGATGCTCATCGACATCACCAACCCCAAACGGTCCGCTTCCCGGATCGCATGCACATACAGTTCCCGCCATGCAGGAGAGCCAAACATAGGCCCTTCCGGAACCTGATCGTTTCCCCGCTGTTCTGCCCCGCCGGCATCAAAAATACACGCCCCGCTAAAACCTTTGGCTTTCATCTCTTCCAAATCACGCGTAATCGTCTCTTTATCAATATTACCGTTCAGCCACCACCACCAACAGCGGATACCATAGTTGGATGTGGGATTCTGAAAAACCGATGGCTCTAATATCCTGGTACTTTTTTGGGCATATGTGGTTTCAGCCCATACCAGTGCACAGGCCAGGGTCAGGCAAAACGGGAGGAACTTTCTAAGCATTGGAAGAAAAATTTAATGAATGTAGGCTTTTATGTATCAACTAAAAACCAAAGAAATAGTAAGCAATAGCCCGAACCGAAATCCGGGCTATTTATTAAGCAACACAAAATAAATGGCTGAAACTATCGCTGCCAGCCTGGGTTTTGCGCCCAAATCACGTCCTTGTTGGTATCCAGGATGGTTTGAGGAATGGGCCACAGGTTGTAGTTGAAAGTCAGGGTGGCCTTGGCTTCCGGCCAGTAAGCGTATTTTTTAATGCGATCTACCGCAATAGTTCCGCCCATCCGGAGCAACGTGTTCCACCTGGCCTCTTCGTAAATCAGTTCACGCGCCCGTTCGTCCAGGATCAAATTGAAATTATCATCCATATCGGCCGCAGTAACCTTATAAGTAGCCTTGGCACGCTCTCTCAGTAAATTAACATCGGCTGCCGCCCCGGCTTTGTCACCGGTCCGCTGTTTGGCCTCTGCCCGCAAAAGAATGGTTTCAGAAAGCCGGATAAAATAATCATCCCGGAACAGGTTGCTCATGTTTTCCCCGTCGGCAAGACCTGTGTATTTGTCCGTTGCAATTTTGCAGGATACCGGATATACCAGACTGGTATTGTTCAAATTAGTCGTCGCATCGCCGCTTCCATTGTACAACACTTCCCAGGGCACCGGTTTCTTAAAATAAGGTGAGGTGCTTACGTTCCCATTAAACACCCGGCGAAATACAATTTCCGAGTTGCGAAGGTCCGTCCCGAATTTATCCGCATACACTCCGTCCCTTACATACATGGTAGGAATGATCTGGGCGATACCCCGGCCACCCACGTCTTCCAGGGTGCCAGTCAGGTGATCTTTTGCGCCGTCACGAAAAACCGGACCGTATGTACGGGAATAAGGTAATTTGGATCGGCCATCTTCCGCCCGGTAGGCAGCATAGTCAACCTGCAATGCCCAGATACATTCCCGGTTTCCGTCCTGATAATTTACGTTTTTCTCCTGAAACAGGTCCCAGTACACATTACCCTGTGCTTCGGTGCTCCTCGATCCGAAACGTGAAGTCATCAGTCCGTAAGTACCGCCGTCAATGACCTTGTTGGCGAAAGCGATGGACTGCGCAAAAGCAGCCTGACCTTCCGCTGCCTTACCATCCGCGATCAGTTGCGTACCCATTGCCAGATACAGTTCCGCCAGATAATGCTGTGCCGCTCCTTTTACGACGCGTCCCCCGCTCGTCGTGGTTTCGGGCAAATCCTTTTCAGCTTCGAGAAGATCATTAATGGCAAATTGATAGGTTTCAACACGCGTGGCTCTCTGGAAATCATACCGCGGAACTTTGGAGACAGCGGTAACAATGGACACACCGCCAAAAAGCTCTGCCAGGTTGCGGTAGCCATAAGCCCGGAAAAATTTAGCCTGAGCTATGATGTTGGCTTTTTCGGCCTCCGACGAAAATGTGATATGCGGGAACTGTGCAGCCTCCAATGCAAGGTTCGCCTTCGAGATCAGCTGATAGTAGGTGCTGTAAATGTTATAAAACGTACCATTATCCGCATTGATCAGCCCGTAGTTGTTGAAAGTGGAGCCTTTACGGATACTGGCGACATCGTACATGTCGGTACCATTGCCACGCAAAACGAAAATCCAGCCTTCCTCCGCGGGATTTGCCCATAAATCCCTAACCTGGGAATAGGCCCCGACCAAAACCTGATCTACCTGCGCAGATGTTGAAAACGCATTATCGACTGTATAAAAAGTAGTTGGATTCTCCTTTAAAAAACCGTCGTTGTCGCAGCTGGTCAGGTTAACCAGCAGCATCAGCCCCCAAAAGGATTTTCTGGAAAGTATATTTTTCATGTGGATTGATGTTTTTAGAAACTGATGTTAGCGCCAATGGAAAACGAGGTCGGGACAGGGAATGTATTGTCGCGCACCGTAGTACCTGTTTCAGGATCGCCGCCCTCCCATTTGGTGAAGGTGGCCAGGTTCCTGGCACTCACAAACAGCTTGGCTGAATTCATACGTATTTTCGATATCCATTCCGGTTTCAGGCGATAAGAAAGCGTCACGTCCTGCACACGGACAAATGCGCGCGATTGCAAACCCTGAAAGCGGCCGTCACCGGTGAAATATGCCGATGGATACTCGTTGCTGGAATTTTCAGGTGTCCAGTATGGCTTGGAGGTCATGTTGTCGTTGAAGCGACCGGTGCCCGCAGTCATATACGCCTGCTGATTACTTCTCAAAAACCGGTTGCCTCCACCAAATGTGCCCGTCAGCATTACGTAAAGCTCAAAGTTCTTGTACATCAGCGTATTGCTCATATTCAGCCTGAAATTTTCCTGCGCATAGCCGAGGATCTTCCTGTCATCCGGCGTTATACCGGCCTTTCCGTCGATATCCCTGTACTTCGGTGCGCCTGGTGCTGCGCCTGTTTGCGCGATGTATTCTGCATCTCCCTGCTGAACGATCCCGATCTGCTCATAACCGTAAATGGTGCCCAGCGGCTGTCCGATAAAAAGATTGTTGGCAATATCATCGTCCTCCCTGCCGTCGCCATTGTTGTCCTCTCCGTAAAGCCGGGCCAGTTTATTTCTGTTTTGCCAGAAAGTAAGTGACGTATTCCAGCTGAGGTCCCTGCTTTTCAGGTTTACCGATCGTACCGTGATCTCGATGCCCCGGTTATTAACCTGCCCCATTGAAGTCCGGATTGTTTTAAAACCTGTCATAACAGGAATGTTCCGGACAAAGATCTGATCGGTGGTTTTTCCATAATACACATCCAGATCAAGAAACAGGCGGTTGTTTAACCAGGCCGATTCAAATCCTGTGTTCCAGGAAGTTGTAGTTTCCCATCCCAGGTCCGCATTGCCTAATGCGTCCTGATACAACCCGTAATTGATCAAGCCCGGCGTATTGGAAAATTCATATCTGGATCCCCCGCTTGCTGCATTGGCAATGGTAGATAAGGTCGCAAAAGGTGCGACGCCCTGGTTCCCGTTCTGCCCGTAGGAAAACTTAACTTTCAGGTTATTCAAGGGGGCGAAACTTTTAAGGAACTCTTCACTGGTCAGCTTCCAGGCGACACCGGCAGCGAGGAAATTAGCCCATTTGTTATTTGCGCCAAACACACTGGCACCATCGCGACGGTAAGAACCTGTAATGAAATACTTGTCATCGAAAGCATAGCTCGCGCGGGCAAGATAACCGATGTTCGAGCGCTCGTTCGCATCCTGATTAACCCGCTGTACCGTTGCTTTGTGCAATCCCCACATACCGAGTGTGGTATTACCGTTAGCTGCAAAGTTGTTACCCGACGATGCTACCAGTTGGTATTGCTGATGGTCGCGGGTGGCAACCAATGTCAGGTCGATACCGTGTTTTCCAAATGAATTCTTATAATTGATGATATTATCAAAAACATAGCTTTTGGTGCCGTAAGTGTTGATTACACCATTTGCATTGGTCAGAAAACCCTGGATCGTCGACGGCAGGTAACGGTTAGGCCCTTCTCCCTCCTGTACATAATAGCGCTCGTTGGTAAAATTCCCGGACTCATTGCTTGTGGTGTTGTAGAGCAGGTTAACCCGGTAGGTCAGTCCTTCCACCCAGGGAACAGATACCACTGCATTGGAATTGATACGGTAGTTAAGCCTCACATCCTGATTGCTCCTGGTTCCGTCATTCACTCCCCAAAGCGGATTGATCGCAGACTGTGTGTACGGATATTTTTCAAGATTACCCATTTCATCCCTGTACATCACACCATAAGGCGACATGGTCTGTGCCTCGTTGATATTGGCTGCAAACCGTGTTTCGGGCTGCGCAGCATTCCGGTTACTGTTTCTCGCAAGCAAAGGATCCGTTCCGGTGTAGGTCCTTTTGGAATATCCCGCATCGACGCCAACTTCAAGCCAGTCGGTAATGTTGGTTTTTACCTTTCCCGAAAGAGAAATCCTGTCAAAACCGTCGCCGATAACAATTCCTTTATTTTTATCGTAAGCAGTTGACATATAGTAGCTAACGCGCTCGCTGGCTCCGGACACCGCCGCCTGGTAGGTTTGTATTACCCCTGTCTGCGTAACATGGTCCAGCCAATTGGTTTCCTTTCCCGCTGCCATGTTCGCCAGTTCCCCGGGTTTCATCCAGTTAGTGGAACCTTCCGCGTACTTGTTGCGCGCATTCACTACTCTGACCCACTCCTCTCCTTTCATCATTTCCGGCCTGTTCTGCCAGGTTTGAAAGCCGGTTGAAGAGTTTAATGTAATCACAGGTTTACCTACTTTTCCTCTTTTAGTGGTGATCGCAATGACTCCGTTCGCCGAGCGGGAACCATAAGCAGCGGCCGATGTGGCGTCTTTCAGTACATCAAAAGATGCAATATCATTGGGATTGATGTCTGCCAGATTTCCTAGAAAAACGACTCCATCCAGCACGATCAGGGGATCGTTGGAGCCATTGATCGAATTCTGCCCGCGAACGTCCACACTCGGCTGCCCGCCAGCTGTGTTCGAAGCGCCGATGTTAAGGCCGGGAAGACTTCCTTTCAATGCTTCGAGTGGGTTCATATTGGGCATCAGCGCGATAGACGAACCTTCCATTTTCAACGAGCTGACCGATCCGGTAAAATCCTGGCGCTTAGCTGTACCATACCCGATCACGACCACTTCTTCCAGCGCTTTCGTGTCGGGCTTTAGCTCAACCTGCAGGGATGTCTGAGCACCGGGCTGAATCTCCTGTGCGATATAACCTACGAAGGAAAAAACCAAGGTCACATTATTGTCAGGAACCGATAAGGAAAATTTCCCCTCCACATCCGTCGATGTACCGGAGGTGGTGCCTTTGATAGTAATGCTGACGCCCGGGAGTGGTTCGCCCGTATTGTCTTTGACCAATCCGGTCAAAACCCGGTCGGCAACGCTGTTTATTGACGTAACGGGGCTGATCGGTGCCATTTCCCGGAAATCCGACAAGGTGCGATCCGCTTTTTTAAGCACGATCTTATTTCTGATTTGTTTATAAGAAATATGGTCGGGCTGAAACATTTTATCGAGTGCTTCGCTCAACTGCCTGTCTTCCATATGAAGTGTTATCTTACGGTCCACGGGAAGTAACTGTAAGCTATATACGAACTTCACATCCACCTTCTTTTCCAATAGCTCAAGTACCTCACGAATCGTTTTTTGATCAACTTTAACGGATACTTTCTGCGAAAGGAGTTGCTGCGCTTCCGATGTGTAGGCATGCCCATAGGCAGTAGCGACCAGCATCAGTATGATTTGTAGAGTTGACGCCTTCATAATTGTCCACAAGGGATTTATGATCTTTTGTTTTTTTTTCATTGCTTTGCAGGTAATAGATCTCTTAACACGATGATTTACAACTCCCAAGCGCTCGTTTCCAGCGAACGCTACGATTTTTCCAGTAATCGGATCGGGAGAAGCCGAAGCATGTTTCCAGCATCTTCGGCTTTTTATTTTGAGGCAATACTCCTAATGCATGGGTTTATTGGGTTTACGGTTTACAATCTTATTTGGCCGACTCGCAGCCCTGTCCGGAAAGGGCAACAGTGTCTCCGACCAACTGGTATTCGGCACTGACGCTCTCGCACAGAATTTCCAGCTGTGCGAAAAGTGTCTTTTCCTGCGACAAGTCTGCATTGATGGTACAGTTCCGAAGCTTTTCATTGGTAATTGAGATCCTGACGCCATAGGCACTTTCCAAAACCGACACGATCTCCGGCAATGTTTTTTCTACATAATTAAAATCAAACATTTGAGCCTGCTTCGTCTTGGTTTTAATCAAAGTAGGCACCTCGACCAGTCCGGTTACCAGTTTTTCATCCTCTTTGAAAAAAGTTACCTTTTTATTCTGGGTCAATATCACCTTATCATCCGGAGCCGCACTTTCTTGCGGGTCTTCTGCTTTTCGCACTTCGACGACGCCCGTCATAACCGCTACTTCAATGCTTTCGGCTTTTGCGTTTTCACGTATTGTGAAGCTGGTACCCAGCACTTTTGTGACGATGTTGTTGGCATGCACAAAAAACGGCCGGGAAGCATCGTGGGCGATCTCAAAAAACACATTCCCTTTCAGAAAAACGTCTCGCTGGCCTGATTCGAACCTTATGGGATAAAATAACGTCGCTCCCGGTTCGAGCACGACCCTGCTTCCGTCCGACAATGTAAATCGCATGCTGCCTGGCCCGGAATTTTGAATGCAACGCATGTTTTCCAGCACTTCGTTTTTCACGCCTGATATAAGCGCACCTCCCCGCGTTAATGTCCGGTATGAGAAGAAGCCGGCCACAAGCAGCACACAGGCCGCCGCCAGTTTGAGATAGAGCCTTCGCACATTACGGCGGGATATACTTTGCACATCCGATTCGTCCATCCGGCTTTCCATTGCCGCCCACATCATTTTCCCGGCCTGATCTTCACTGAGCAGATTTTGGCTTTCCTCTGCATGGTCGATCGATTCATACCAGATGTCCATGATCCTTTTATCCTTGGGATCAAGCTCATTTCGCTGGTAGCGGTCCAGTAGTTTAAGGAAACCTCGTAAATTTTTGATCATCACATCACGTAGTATGGGGCCTCGGTAACAGCTTCCGGGAGCCCTCGCCCTGTAAGTCGATCAAAAATCAGACGGCCGCAAATGGTTTTAAATATTCTTTGAAAATTTATATAATATGCGCGGAAATAATCGAAAATTATTGGATTTATAACGACTCATCGACCCCGTTGCCAAGTCGAATTACCAGGTCGAAAACGCAAGCAGAAGGAGCAAAATATAGTCTTTAAGATTTGACCGGAGCGCTTTCAGGCCCTGGGTAATGTGGTATTCCACGGTCCGAAGCGGGATGTTAAGCAGCGTCGAGATCTCATCAGCGCTTGTATGCTGGATCCGGCTGAGCTCAAAAATTTTTCTGGTTTTCTCGGGGAGTTTATCAATGCAATCCAGAATCGATCGGGTCAACTCGTTAAATGCCAGCGTCTCCTCGGTGATCGACGATTGATCCAGACTGCTGAGCTGGGCAAGCTGCATATAGCGCTTCCTGTGGAATTCCTTTTTAAAATGATCCAGCACCTTATACTTAATGGCTGAGCTCAAATATCTTTCCAGATCAGTGATTTCTACTTCCTCCCGCCTGACCCAGAGGTCCAAAAAAACGTCCTGGACAAGCTCCATGGCATTTTCCTGCGTCCGGACTTTGCTAAGCGCGATTCTATACAATTTAGGATGATAGCGGTTATAAATTTTCTCGAAGCCAACCTTATCGCCTTGCACTAAAAGCTGCAGTAATTTGGTATCATCACTAACTATCGGGTGCATTCGTCTCCAGTGTCATAAAATAAACCCTTAAGAGTATTGCGAATACGTCTTTTACTCAATATCAGATGCAATTGATGCTTACAAATATCCCTGCGATATGCAGGGGCTGCCTATGGGGATGTATTCGGTGAAGCCAAAGTTGGTGGCTTACAGCTCACCAAAAATTGGCAAAATGGGGTAATAAAATGTCAATCCGGGCATGATTTCACTTTGGATCGGCATCTTTGTCAACCATACACTAGTCACAAAAGTAGCCTGATCACAGGCCGGAATGGCGAACGTCGGTACTTCCCACGCCTGAACAAGTTTGCAGCCAATCGGCTTTGTCGAATCACACCATGTCAGCGTTAGCCGGTCCCGGTAAGTGCGGCTGCGCTGATACGAAAGCCGCAAGCCTGGCAGGAAAGGTGTAGTTGGTGCAATGCTTGGCAGTGGTTTTGAAATTCCAGTCGGGTGCCCGCTGTGAGATATAGCTGAGCTATTGAACCACCATGGCTTAGGCGCTAAAAAGCTCACTTTAGAATCTCCTTGTGTCACGCTCATGCAGTGTTGCTTTATTCAAAAATGTTAGTATCTAGCAGCAATAATCTCTACTTAAAATACCAATACCAGACCCATTGCAATAACGATAATGTATGAGCTGCTCCGCCTACGACGAACGAAGTAGATGTTGCGATAGGTCTGGTCCGTTGGAGTGACCTGCCTCAGATAGAAACTAATCTGGGCAGAAGGTTTAGGCCAACTTGATCCCGTGATCGATGATCTGTCCGCAAAAATTTCAGATATACATAAATGCGGAATGGAGATTTGCCGTAAAACAAAAAACAGAACAATACTGATAAAGGAATATTAGCATGAATCTATACGGACTACACCATGATTTTTATGAAGGTGTGCAAATTCGAATTGACCTCTTGACCAGCGCTTGTAAACAAAAGGGTATTAAGTTTATTTGCATTAACAGTAAAACATTTGACTACACAAAAACTCCCAAGTTATCGAAAGGTGACTTGTTGTACAATTTTGCCAGGGGCTCTACAACGCTGGAAAATTTACTTTTAAACGACGAAGTTGCAACCTTCTATCTAGAAAATCCTAAGCTTAATGTTTTCCGCTCGACAACGGATTGGAGCATCGTTCATGACAAGATGGGACTTCCATCCCCCAGAACTATATACCATCTTACAACTGACAGGTTGCTGTTAAGAAACTACGTCAGTTACTTAGGAGATTTCCCCATCATCATCAAGGTCACAGGTGGTACCAGGGGCATTGGAACTATAAAGATTGAATCCTGGCAGAATCTTATTTCCGTCGTGGATTATTTGGCTACAACCGGCGACGATTTTATCATGAGGGAATTTATTGAAGCTAATTATGGAGTCCGTGTAATTGTTGTAGGCAATGAAATAGTTCAAAGCTCAAAATTCGTCTTTCAGGATGGCGATTTCAGAAATGCCCCTATTCTGAGTAAGGCAGAATATTCTGCATTTACACTGGATCAATTTGCAAAAAATATTTGCTTAAAAGTCGTTCATTCAATCAACCTGGGTATGGCCGGAGTGGATCTGCTGTTTGACGCGAAAGATGAACCCTATCTTTTAGAAGTAAATTTCCCCACTGGATTTCAATCATTTAAAGATGATCCCGATTTCGTTCTTGGGAAAATGCTTGATTATCTGATAGCAAAAGCAAATAGAGATGGAAAGTAAACTGTATAACGGGGATTACCTGAAAAGGCTTCACAGTCGCTTTTCCCCAACGAAAAAGAGAAGTTATGACTTGCTCAATATCGCACCTGGCGATATAATTGCCGATGTGGGTTGTGGAATTGGTTTGGATAGCATCTATTTGGCGCGGGCGGGAGCTAAGGTTTTTGGGATTGATAACGATCCCGGGTTTATAGCATTTGCAAACGAGCAACTAAACGCCAGCCTGGATGTCGACTTTCTCATATGTGATGCTTGCTGCATTCCTCTTCCAGATCATGCCGTAGACAAAATCCGCTTTGACAGGGTCATGCAGCATTCAGCGGACCACGATCAAATTTTACGAGAAGCTTCAAGGATACTTAGGCCAAATGGTATAATTCAGATTATTGATACAGATTACCTTAGTATTTCCCTCTTTCTTGAGGATTACGAACTCGAAAAGCAAATTGTCTATGCAATTGCTCATGAGCGAATTCCAAACGGCCATAAAACAAGACAGTTGCGAAGCGAGCTTATGCAAAAAGGGTTCAAACTTATATCGCACGAAATTAACAATTACACGATAGCAGACTACGACGAAGCGAGGTCAATCATCAAGTTTGACAATGTTATTGATGATTTGTGTCAGTCAGGAAGAATTTCTGGTATGCAATATGACGCTTGGATTAGCAAGGACAAAGCACATTTTACGCTTTCGCTTAATTTGATGATCCTGACTGCGTTGAAGCCGACAACGTCGAACCCTTCCAATTGAACGTTTGTATAATATCATGGAGCGCACACAAATTGAAGCTAAAAAACTTTGGAATTTCTCTGAGAGATTAAATATATCTGGATTAATGGTGAGCGAAGCAATTGTTTCAGTCGCTTATTAAGGCGATGGGAATAAAAAAACTGACCATCAACTACGTTCCTCGATATGGTGTGATCCCAGGGGACCAAAATGGAGTGCTGAGAATCGCTGGAACGACGGAAACAGGTGTACAATTGGGAGTATCTCTAAAAAAGCGGACTCTACGCCAATGACAAGATCGTATAGTCTCACGGGTAAAAATCTCCAAAAGCCATTTCATTAACTTGCCCCACAATATCTCTTTTGCTCGCATTTTCGCCCTTTTGCACGGCCCCTCCTACTTTTGCTACAATCCGATAGCGGCCTGTACAAAGGTTTTTTAACTATCATCGTCAACCAATTTCCAAGATACATCACTGCAGACCGCACATCAACAGGCATATTCTCTCGCCAACATGACAGCCCGAAAGAGCGCAGCTCATGCCGGTCACGAAAAAAAAACGGGGAGTCTTTTGATAAAAATGTATATTGAGGTGACTAAATAAATATTTTTTTCTTAAAATTGTCACAATTAAAGCCCATCCAGTTTGCATTGGAGATGCGTCCCAGCCATTCCTGAACCAAAAAGTAACTTTTTGAGACAATACCAAAGGGTTACCTTTTTTGAAACTTACAATTACACTTCACTAAATAATATCTGTATGGAAATTGGAACGCTGTTGCGAAAGCTACGAGATCGTCGCAAAGTCTCTTCGAGGTTGATTGCCGAAAAAGTCGGAATATCACACACAACATATCTAGATTGGGAACACGAAAAGTCTTCGCCCACGCTGAGACATTTTATACGATTAGCAGATGCTTTTGAAATGACACCAGTCGATATGATGTCGTATCTTACCGGGACAGTGAGCCCGGAACAAAATCAATCATCGCATTTCTGGAATGCTTCTGATATTAGAAAAATACTGAAAGATTATCAGGAACACTTTGAGTTACTAAGGGATCTAAAAAAGGATCAAAACTAACTACAAGATATTATCCGGAATATACGTGGGCCGGTTATAAAAATAAAATCGCGAAACATCCATCCTTCCTCTCCGCCAAAAATGCAATTTACACTTCATTATTGGCACATTCAAGAAATTCTAATTTATTCATTTGGTCGGAATATCCATGCAAATTGGTCGGAATTTAAAATGGTACAATAGCCTGATTAAATATACCTTTGCTTTGCATACATCACCTACCAATGCAAAGAAGCATTCTTTTTATTCCGGCATCAATAAGAAGCCATATCGTGCCTGCACTTTATTTGGCGGATGTACTTTCTAAAGATTATTGTATCCACTTTGCAGTAACTGGTGATGAGTTGCTTGAAATCGTTACTAGTCACGGTTACAATGCAATAAGAACAGAGATATACAGGGTATCCAGAGGAATGGAGAATCGCTTTATACAGGAGCAAAAAAGAAAGTATGGCAAATGGGAAACATTAAAATCTGTCTGGAATAATGATATTTACCATTTCAGACGGAACGAGCTTCGTAAAATTATTGACCTGATAGATCCGGCTGTGATATTTATTGATATTTTCAACAGCTCCGACATTCTCGTCTTACGTTCAAACTATCAAAACACCAAGATTTTATTCTTAAATCCAATGCTATCTACGTATCGCATCGATGGCTTCCCAACAGTCGATCAAGGACATTGGACCGGACACACAACTGACACCAATAACAGAAAACAAAAAGAAACCATTTCATCAAAAAGTTTGATTTCCGATCCAATTGACTATTGCATTAGTAAGGCGATGGAAAGGCAATTTAAAAAGTTAATCAGCACTGATGCGTTTTTCGTTAAACATCCTGTTGCAACGGATAAAACGAGTGCACTGATTTTTGACAATATTCCTGAGATACTGCTTGCACCATTAGAACTGGAAGTTTCCCCGAAAGTACGCAAAGCTAATCAGCATTATTTCGGTTTATGCATCAGTTCAAATCGGAATGATACAGAATTAGATCCATCATTTGATCAAAACTTTGAGCAGATTATCGCGAAAAAGAATGCAGGTAAGCGGCTAATTTATTGCACATTTGGCACTTTCTATCAGGGCTCTGACAGGGCATTGGTGGAATTTCTCGACAAGCTGCTCAATGCCATTAAGATGCTCGAAAACGTCGAAGTAATTTTTTCAGTTAATAAGTTCGTCACCCAAACGCTAAAATTTCAAAGGAATATACCCACCAATATACACATGTTTAGTCGAGTACCTCAATTGAAAGTACTGAAACATAGTGACTTGTTTGTAACTCACGGTGGCCTAGGGTCGATTAAAGAAAGTATTCATTTTGGAATACCCATGCTGGTATATCCTTTGGACCTGCGTTATGATCAGAATGGGAATGGATTCAAAGTCGAATACCATGGATTAGGACTACGGGGTGTTTTTCAGCACGAACGAAGTGAAGACATGAAACGGAAAATGCAGGAACTGTTGGCGAACCCTATATACGGCAACAATATCAAGCAATTACAGCAAAAATGCTCAACGAATTACTCTTCGGACAAATTAAAGGATACACTTAATCAAATAGTCCTCAACTGATGAAACTGAACGACACCGAAAAGAATGCCTTAAAGGCTGTTGAGCACCTTTTGTCGGAGATCAATGCGCGGGTATCTTCCAAAGGTTTGAAGGAAGAGATGGTTCTGCACCCTGACTTTCCAAGCGTGGCATCTATAAGCGACGCCCTCACAGAATGGCAGATTCCAAATATGGCGGTGCGCCTACCGGCTCACCAGTTGAAAGAGATTCCGCTTCCTTCACTCGCCTACGTCAATGTACGGGGTGGTATTCTCGCCCCATTAAAGTCTATTAACCAGGATACTGTTGAGTGGTTTGATACAGAAAACGGCTGGCAGAAAGATACACTAAGTCAGTTCGAGGCGAAATGGGACGGGTTAACACTTCTTTTGGAGCCAAATGAACGATCCGGGGAAGAAAACTATTCAAAAAAAGTAATTGAACAATACTTTATCAATGCCAGAACGCCGTTTCTCATTCTAGGTACGGTCATTTGCTTAGGAATCATATTTGCTTTGAATTGGAATAGCGTAGCACCCAACGTACTTTCCGTCAATCTGGTCATCGTTGTGAAACTTTTGGGAATGATTGTTAGTGGTTTAATATTGTTGCAAAGCCTGGATACCCACAATCCTTTTCTACAAAACATCTGTCAATTGAGCAATAAGAGTAACTGTAACAGTATACTTCAATCAAAAGCATCCCGGATAACAGAGTGGCTCTCATGGTCTGACGTGGGCTTTGTTTATTTTTCAGGTGGCTTCCTCTACCTAACGATTGCGCTTGTTTCAGGAAACAATGTGCTTGTTAGCAATCTGTATCTACTAAGTTTGGCGGCAGTGCCATATACAGTATACTCAGTATGGTACCAGCGATTTGTAGCGCGACAATGGTGTTTGTTGTGCATGTCAATTCAGTGCCTGATTTGGGTAGAATTTGTTATAGTCTTAGTTCATTTCAACGAATTGAGCTTGGTTTGGAATGGTGTTTCAATCGGCCTGCTGGTGGTTTCTTTTTTAATTCCAATATTAATATGGGTATTAGTTAAAAAGCCGCTCACCGAATCTACCCAACTCTTTGAAGTGCAAAGGCAATTACAGAAAGTCAAGTTCGATGAGAATTATGTACGGGCGATATTTCGTGCCCAAACAAAGATGCCGCCTATTTTTGAGGGAATGCATTCCCCCACTATCGGTAACACCGAAGCCCTTCATACGCTCACTGTTGTAACCAATCCGCTCTGCAGCCCGTGTTCCAGGCTGCATCGAGAAATAGATCTGTTTCTTGAAACAAACACTAATTTCAATTGTCAGTTCATCTTCCTGGGTCCGCCGAAAGCATGGATTATTGCTTACTTTTTCCTGAGCACGACAAAAAATCACCGGAAGGCACTAATGCAAACTTGGTATTCCAATATTCAGCAAAACGCTCAGTCATGGGTCAATTCTCAAAAAAGGTCGGTTGACTCGGTCTATACAAACGAACAAATCGTCATGCACAGCACATGGTGCGAACTTGCAGGTGTTGCAGGAACACCGACGGTCTATGTTGACGGAATAAAACTACCGGAGGCGTTTAATATTCGTGATCTAAAACGTATTTCCCAGTACCTGACCACACCTGAAAAGAATAGCATGACCATCTAAGGATTTTCGAAAATCAAGTATATTTTTCTTAAACTTTAAACTATCAAGAATTATGTCAATGTCAAGTTTTAGTGCTTTTGCTCTGACAAGGTCAGAGATGAAAAATATTGTTGGTGGAACCATAAACTGCACATGCGACTATGGGTCAGGTGTCCAAGTCACGGGAGAATGCTCAGGGGCGACCGTCGCAGCTTGCCAAAGCTATTCTTGCTCTGGGGGCGGCACATTGACTAGCTGCGAGGAGACTGGCGGTAAATAATAGCGACAAGGTGCTATATTGCAAATAACCTGTGAGGATCTCCCTTGCAGGTTATTGAATTAAAGCAGTTTAACGCTATCAACTACATAAAGTATGATAAGTAAAAAAAATCACCCAGGCGTATTGTTATTTCTCCTTTTTATATCTAATAATCTAAGTTCCCAAAATCTCAGCACGGCTTACTTGGAATATGGATCGACTGGTGAAAGTAAGAATTACATTGTTATTGCTCAGGACCAGAATACGAGGAATGATGATAAGGAACAATTTTCTCTATCACAAGGCAAAAAATCAAAGCAACTATCAGTTGACGGGGTCAGGAGCTTGACCATATACTATAAGAATATAGGCTATCCGCTATATGTTTTTCCAGGAGACTCCCTAGCTGTCGATTGCAACGATAACGGTTGCTTCTTCAAAGGTACGCGTGAAAATGAATGGAACCTGTCCAGAACAATTATCAACAAATCGTATCCGTTCCTAGGAGTTGAACATTGGGATTTTGGTTCTGTCGCTTACGAGCGGCTACTCGATGCAGGACAATCTAAATTTAACAAACTTATTGGGGAAATAGATCGGGCCACCGATTCACTTGATCTATCCAAAGAATTTGTGAACCTCTTTAAACGGGATGCCAAATGCGCATTCATTCATTCATTTATTTGGCAGCACAATAAATATAACGCAAGGGATGAATCATCACAGCTTCGTATTCAAGCGTATGTCAAAGACTTCGGCAATTTCTATGCAAATGATTCACTTAGGAATAGCTTTGTTTTTTCTTATTCACTTATGAGTTGGAGTGAATTTATGGCACGGGCAGAGAACAATTTTGCGCAACCGCAAAAGACAGAAACCTACGTAGAATTTTTGGGGAGAGATTTAGGCGAAAACTACATTCAAAGGTTGGAAATGGCTAAATCGATGCCCGGACCAAACAGGGATGACATCCTGTATTCCCTGATGATATACAAGTTTAAAACCGCTTCTTGGAAAGGCGCTGAATACGAGCCATTTGTATCCTATTTTCAAAAAACATCCGGAAACAAGCGGATGGTGGAAAACATACTGGCTCGTAGTGGGTTATATCTTCTTCCCCCGAATCCACAAATTGTCGAGAATTTGAAATCAAATCTGGAAGTACTGGATTCAGAACTATATACATCCGGGGGCGAGAAAATATCCTGGAAGGATTTGAGTGCGTCGCTAAAAGGGAAAACAACTTACGTAAGTTTTTGGGCAAGCTGGTGCGCACCGTGTATCAAAGAGTTTCAGGCATCAAAGTCTGTGGTTGACGAACTCTCCAAAAATGGGAAGATCAACTTTCTGGCTATAACTGTGGACGAAGACAACGAGAGATGGAAGAAATCAATGAAAGCACTGGGGATGGAAAATTCCCATCTCAATTACAAAATGAAACTAAAATCAGCACTCGGAAGACTTTTACTCCCCGATGATACTGTTCCGAGGTATGTGATCATCGATGCCAATGGGCTTATCAGAACAATAGAAGCGTCCAAATTAAGTAGCACAGGTGTCACGGCAGTTCAAAATTTAATGAATCAAAAATGATATTATCTCGAATAGTAGAGTTAGAAGCTACGCACCAAGCGGTAGAAAGCGATCCAGACAAAGAATTTGTTTGTCAGATATTGTACGACGGAGGAGCAAAAGATGAAGGATTTGTCGTGGCTAAGGATGAAACGGATGCAACGATAAAAGTTTATCAAAATCTGGTACATCAGGGCGTGGCTGAAATTGTCCTTGAAATTACCTCCACCATCCAGGGATCTAATTAACGCACATCGGAAATGATTGTAGTAACTTGTGTCAACAACAAAGATCATGCAGGCTATGCAAAAGGCTTGCTAGAGTCGTGTCGCTATTTTGGCTATCAATTGGAATGTCTGGAACATGAGGGTGTGTGGCAGGGGCATCGACAGAAAGATTATTTGTTATGCAAGTTTTTACAGGCTATTCCGCAGAATGAGATTATTTTATTCACGGATGGTTATGACACCGTGTTTGTGACCAGTGAAGAGGAGATTATTGAAAAATTTTCCAATCGGGATGTCCCGGTTCTATTTTCCGCAGAGATAAATTGCTTTCCGTACAGTACTTTCTCCTATCTGCACAAGCCTTGTCTTTCTAAATTCAGATATTTGAATTCGGGCGGGTTTATCGGAAGGGCCGGTGATATCCTTGATTTGTATAAAAGATTTGAACAGATCGAAGACTCCCATCGGTATCCAGTGGACAACAAATTCCAATGGAGTAATCAATATCGCTGGATCAAAATGTTCCTTTTTACTGAAAACATAATTGGACTGGACACGAATTGTGAGATTTTTCAAGTTTTTGGTACAGATCTTTCAGTTTATGACAAAGTAAGAAAAGCACCAAGTGAGCAGGAGAAGTCAATGCTCAGACAAAATGAAATTTGCAGGATACTGGATGATTTTGTAATTGGTGATCGAATTTTTAACAAGCAAACCTGTTCCCATCCCTGCCATCTGCATTTCGCAAGTCATCTTCTTAAGAATCATATGTTTTCAGAGGAACTTGCCCCATGTCTGCCTTGGACGCATTCCAAATGGCTTTCCGAAAGATCAATCCCAGGCCAAAACGCATGAAATTTACTCATTATCACCAACTCGATCGGATGGACTGCGGCCCTACCTGCCTTCGGATGGTAGCTAAGCATTACGGCAAGCACTATACAGCACAAACCCTTAGAGAAAAAGCGCAAATAAGCCGTGAGGGAGTTTCGATGCTGGGAATTGCCGAAGCGGCTGAGGCATTAGGCTTTAAATCGGTTGGCGTCAGAACTGCGCTGGATAAGCTGGTGAAAGAAGCCCCGCTGCCATGCGTGCTGCATTGGGGGCAGAGCCATTTTGTGGTGTTGTACGCAGTCACCCAACGGCAATCGGCATTTTGGCCCAATGAGGTTAGCCGGACGTTTCAAAGTAAAATATGGGGGGGGCGGAAACCGACTGTATCTTTTGAACCTGATTACGATCCGAAGGACATACCGGATGAACCTAACCTCGCATCGCCCACTCTCCACGCTGAGACGGGTAATCGGGAAACCGACACGGACCACCACACATTTCACATCGCAGATCCCAGCAGAGGCCTGATCACGTACAGCTCCGCAGAATTCGAGAAACGTTGGCTTTCTTTTAATAATAATGGCAAAAAAGAAGGTCTTGCTTTACTGCTCGAACCAACATCCCGATTTTATGATGAAGGTGACGAAAAAGTAAATGGATTTCGTTTCAGCCAATTGCTCAGATACCTGTGGGGCTACAAAAAACTCATTGGTCAGTTAGGATTAGGTATGCTGATCGGGAGCGGATTATCGATGCTGATGCCGATCCTTATGCAATCAGTTGTGGATGTCGGAATCGGCAGCCAAAATCTTTCATTTATCCATCTCGTATTAATCGCACAAATGGTATTGCTTTGCAGCACCGCGGCGGTTGATTTTTTGCGTAGCTGGATTGTCCTGCACATCAGCACACGACTCAATCTGACTATTTTATCGGAATTCCTGTCCAAACTGATGCGGCTGCCAGTTTCATTTTTTGATGTAAAGCAATTTGGAGACATTATGCAGCGCATAGGCGATCATCGCCGGATCGAGTCATTTCTAACGGGACAAACACTTAACGTTTTGTTTTCGCTTCTCAACCTGGTCGTGTTTGGCTTTGTGCTTGCATATTATCATTTATCTATCTTCATCGTCGCGACGGTTGCCTCGGTACTATATGCCGCTTGGGTGATCTTGTTTTTGAGGCAGCGACGCAAACTGGATGCTAAACGTTTCGATGTGTCGGCGCGAAATCAGAGCCAGATTGTTCAGCTCATACAGGGTATGCAGGATATCAAGCTGTGCGGCGCAGAAACGCCGAAGCGATGGGAATGGGAACGTACGCAGGCAAAGCTCTTTAAGTGGAGTGTAAGTAATCTGTCGCTATCGCAGTTTCAGCAGGCGGGAGCTTTATTGATAAACCAGAGCAAGAATATTTTCATCACATTTCTGGCGGCCAAAGCGGTCCTCGAAGGGCAGCTCACGCTGGGCGGCATGATGTCAGTCCAGTACATCCTCGGGCAGTTCAATGCCCCTATCGAACAACTCATCAGCTTCTTACAGTCCTGGCAGGACGCTCAGATGAGCGTGGAAAGGTTAAATGAGGTCCATGGCATGGCCGACGAAGAACCTGCACACCAGCAAAAGCGCACGGAATGGGATCAGAACCAGGATATTTCCTTATCAAATATTACGTATACATATCCTGGTGCGGGGAACGACCCCGTATTAAAGAACATTACTCTGACCATACCACATGGTAAGACAACCGCGATTGTAGGGACGAGCGGAAGTGGAAAAACAACATTGCTGAAGTTGCTGCTGCGCTTTTACGATCCACAGGTGGGAACAGTTTCGTTGAAATCGAGCACAGGCGGTCTACTGTTTAACCAGCGTAGTCTGGATAAGATCGTTATGGAGCCTTCCAGGAGCAGGGACCTCGATTTCAAATACATTTCGCATAGATCATGGAGACAGCAATGCGGCGTAGTGATGCAGGAGGGCTTTATATTTTCGGATACAATCGCCCGCAATATCGCCGTTGCGGATGAAGTAATTGATCAGGGAAGGTTGTATCACGCTACACAAGTTGCTAATATCCACCAATTTATCGAATCGCTTCCGCTTGGGTATTACACCAAAATCGGGGCAGAAGGGAATGGAATCAGCCAGGGTCAAAAACAAAGAATCCTGATTGCCAGGTCGGTCTACAAAAATCCGCAGCTTCTCCTTTTTGACGAAGCAACAAATGCCCTCGACGCTAACAATGAAGCCGTTATTATGCGGAATATGGAAGAATTCTTCCTGGGTAAAACGGTAATCATCGTAGCCCACCGCCTGAGCACCGTTAAACATGCGGATCAGATTGTCGTTTTGGAAAAAGGTGAAATTGTCGAAGTCGGCACACACGCAGAACTGGTGCTGACGAAAGGAAAATATTTCGAATTGGTAAGTAATCAGCTCGAACTCGCCGTATAGTACGTATGTAAACTGTGAACTTAATGACTTCTGCACCAATGCTGCTGTCTCCTCCACCCGTAGCGCCGGGCACGCCTCTACCCGAACTTCACTCCGAGGAAGTCCACGAAATCATTAGCCATCCGCCGCATTGGCTGATTCGCTGGGGCTTCACATTGTTTTTTACCCTCGCAATCATGATTGCAATCGGCTCCTGGTGGATCCGTTATCCCGACTTGGTAACGACATCGTTCTCACTGACGGCCACAGATGCGCCCCGCGCTATCGTCGTACGCACGGAAGGGAAACTGGCCAAGATTTTTGTAAAGGATGGACAGAAGGTATTGGCCGGACAAGTCATCTCATACTCCGAGAGCACTGCTGACCACGAACAAATCATCGCCTTGGCGAAAGCGGCGAAAGAAGTCCAGAAGGGAATCTCACAGGGGCAATGGTCAGTGTTACATGAATTCTCCATTGCTACGTATACAAGCCTTGGCGACGTGCAACAAGAATTTCAGGTTTTCAATCAACAACTCAACGAATTGAAAGCCACCCTGGAGGGAGGCTTCTATCTGCACAAAAAGAGGTTATTGGTTGATGATCAGGCAGACCTCCGGTCTATGGAGCAGATCATCACAGAACAACTTGCATTGCGAAACAAGGATTTGCAACTGGCCAATGACGAATTCTTGATCCAGGAGAAACTTTACGAAAAAAAGGTAATTTCACCATTGGATTATAATCGGGACAAGTCCAGATTGCTTGCCCGTGAAATGCCGGTGAAGGAATTAAATTCCTCACTAATTCAAAACCGTTCAGCTCAAACCGCCAAGCAGAAGGAATTACTCGAATTGGAGAATACCATTCAGGAAAGAAAAACCAACTTCCTTCAATCGCTGCAAACTCTCTCAAGCCGCCTTGAATCCTGGATACAAAAGTACGTCCTGACCGCCCCGGTAAGTGGCAGAATCTCCTTCTCTTCCCCCTGGCAGGAGCAACAGCATGTGTCAGCAGGGCTGGAACTAATGACTGTCGAGCCGGAAACCAGCACGTTTCAGGGAATAGTTAAAATTCCGCAGCAGAATATCGGAAAGCTGAAAGAAGGACAGACAGTATTAATCAAACTCGACGGATACCCCTTCCGTGAATATGGTATGGTAGAAGGAAAATTGTCCAGGCTGTCAGCGGTGGCAGGAAAAGACAGCACCTACTGGGGGTATGTTGCTTTACCTTCAAAATTAACAACGAGATATGGTCGTGAGTTGCCGTATAGAAATGGGCTGAAAGGTCAGGCGGAAATTATCACCACTGACCGAAGGCTTTCTGAAAGACTCATTTCAGCCCTTAGTAACGGAGGAAAAGGGCATATGTAAAAAGACGCCTCAAATGCCGGCAGATACTAAAATACCTCGCCGGCAATGTAGCGAGGCATCAAAGCATACACAGTTTGGAGATAGTATCTAAGTTAGCCGGCCGTTCATATCACCCAGTTCACGTTGCATTCGCAAGCCTTTTACAGAACCCGCCTTACAGAACTAAGCGATTCATGAAATCCGAGGTGTCCCTAGCTCGCTTTTAGCTCCAGACTGGCAATTGTAGTCAATTCGACTCTCGCTTGTTTGGGTAAACCTGCCACGGCCAGGCACGTACGGGTTGGAAAGCGGTCGGCAAAATAGGTTTGGTACACGGCGTTCAGCTCGTCGAAATACCTCATATCCGTCAGGTATACGGTAACACTAACAATGTGGCTGAAAGTCAGTCCATGCTCATCAAGTATCGTCTTGATATTCGTAAACACCTGCCTTACCTCATCCTCGAAGGAGCTAGTTACCAGCTGTCCGCCGGCAGAGCCGATCTGACCCGAGATGAACAAGAATCCATTGGATACCAAAGCTTTTGAAATCGGCACTGCCGGTGCGGAGGCCTTTTCGATTGTACTCATGTGATAAATTGTTATTGATATGTTCTCTTCTATGCCCGCAATATACCTTAATCCTCTCAAAGGCCGATAGCCTTTGAGAGGATAGTATTTCAGATAAGAAGGGCTCGCACAGCCCTCAGTGACCTGCGCTGCGAAGCGATTGAAACGCGGCGCGCAGCTCGCGGGTGAAAGCATCCGGCTGCTCCCAGGCTGCAAAATGTCCTCCTTTTTCCAGCTTATTGAAATAGATCAGTTTGGGGTAAGCCCGCTCTGCCCAGCTGCGGGGTACGGCGTAGATTTCATCGGGAAATGCGCTCACAGCGACAGGTATTTTCAAACCCCTCGGGTCGAAAAAGCCACCCGTAGCGCCTTGGGAAGCCTCCCAGTAAAGCCGGGCCGAGGAAATTCCGGTGCGCGTAAGCCAGTACAGCGTAATATTGTCCAGAATGTCGTCGCGCGAGAGTCCCTCCTCTTTACCGTCGAACACCCGCGCTATCAGTTTATAACTGCGGTCGTCGTGATCGAGCATCCATGAGGCGAGCCCCACGGGCGAATCGTCGATAGCGTACAACGTTTGCGGCCTCAGGCTCATTTCACCTGCATAGCCCAGTCCTTTTTTGTAAAAGAAATCCAGCTGCCCGTAAGCGTTGCGTTCATCGGCGCTAAGGCCGTCGGGCATGGTACCGGAAGCGAGTGCTTTTGAAATTTCGGCCGGAACAGTCGCCGCCATGTTGGTGTGGATACCCAATAATCCCGGAGGCGCAATCAAGGCCATGTTTTCGGAGATGGCATTTCCCCAGTCACCGCCCTGCGCTACGTATTTCTTGTATCCCAGGCGCTCCATCAGCGTTATCCACGCTCTCGCGACACGTACGGGGTTCCATCCCAGGTCATTGGGTTTGCCGGAGAAACCGTGGCCGGGAATCGAGGGGATCACCATATCGAAAGCATCCTCCGCTTTGCCGCCGTATTGAACGGGGTCGGTCAGCGGGCCAACGATTTTGAGTTGTTCGATAACCGAGCCCGGCCAGCCGTGGGTAATGATGACCGGTAATGCATTTTTATTCTTTGAACGAACGTGAATGAAGTGAATGTCCACGCCATCTATGTTCGTCACAAACTGCGGGAGCGCATTGAGCCTGGTTTCGATCCTGCGCCAATCGTATCGGGTGGCCCAGTAATCGGCAAGCGCCTCGATGGTAGCGAGTTGCACGCCCTGGGTTTCGTCGTTTACGAGTTCCTTATCAGGCCACCTCGTCTCTTTGATCCGGTGTTTGAGATCGGCCAGCTGCGCGTCAGGTATATGGACCTGATAAGGGCGAATGGCCGAATTCCCGGCCGTGGTGGTTTGAGCATTCGCCGGAGCGGCCATCGCCAATGCACCGGCCAGCAAACCTTTCGCAATTATGTGCTTTTTCATGTTCTTTCGTGTCTAAATTCTGACACAAATTAACAGTGGTGGCGACTCATCATTGCGTGACCTACATCACAATCCGCGCGGCATAATTCCGGCGGACTTGATGGCTTTGAGCCCCGTTATCGGCTATAACTCAACTCCACTTTCTCCACATTCGTCGCATAGAGCTGTATCTCGTACGAACGGCCGTTTTGAGCCATTACGCATTTGGGCCGGTTGCCTTTCTGAATGAAGCGAACGGCCGATTTGTTCAGAATATGGCTCTTCCCGACCCTCAGAAAACGGTCGGCAGGCAACATTCTCTCGATCGAATCCAGAGTGGTATTCGGGACATTGATGTGCTCGAACTGGGAACAGTAGATATTGATCTGCCGGTTGGCCGATTCGCAATAGATGATGTCGTCGACCTCGACACAGTGAAATAGCTGCGAGTTTTGAAAAATGAGCTGCCTGCCCTGGTATCCGGGTTGGGAAATATCGCATTCCAGAAGGCTTAGCAGCTCTGTCTCCTGTTCCTTTGCGGCGCTCCATTTGGTATAAAACACGGCTAACTTCTCCCTGAGAATGACCGGGTCAATGGGCTTTACCACAAAATCCGAATGGAAATGCGGGGCGGCTTTCTGAACGGCCGTAAGGGCTTCATCGGGATAACCGGAGACGAAGATCAGGCCATAGGATTGTTGCTTGCAAGTCAATTCTTCGAGCAGGTCGAAGCCGCTGCGCACGGGCATCTTGATATCGAGCAGTATCAGGTCCGGCTCATGCTGTTCAATCAATGCAAGCCCGCTCCCAACGTCCTCGGCCTGACCGACAAGCCGGACATTGGGAATATTACCGAGCATGTTCACCAGTGTTTCGCGCACAAAATACTCGTCGTCGATGATGGCCACTTTGGCCGTAAGCGGTTTATTATTCATGGTTTAAACTGGCTTTGAAATGGCGTGTCCCATCAGTTCGTCGGGAGAAAGGACCGGGTAAAGCGGGAGAAAAGCTTCTGCGCGTACACCGCATTTCCCTTCCGATTCCAGGTCTGTGTACCGGTGGTAGCTTTGAATGATATTATGTTGGTTCAACTGTTCAAAAAGTGCTTCGTTGATCGCCAGGCCCCGCCCGGTCGAGCGGTGGTTATACAGCCTGGCCTTCTCCATGCCCACGCCGTCGTCTTCGACCACGATATGGAGTTGTTTTCCCAGCACCGAAACCCGGACCTGCACGGTACCACCCTCCGGCCTGTTTTCCAGGCCATGCTTGATCGCGTTGGAAACATAGCCCTGAATCAGCATTTTGGGAATAACGGTATCCATCGGAACGTCGTCGTGCACCTGCATGACCGATTGCACGCGGTGCCGGAACCGTACTTTTTCCAGTTCCAGGTAGTTGGCGACAAAATCGATCTCTTCGCCCAACGTCCAGAAAACCTGACTGCTGCTGAGTAACTTATGCCTGAAAATACTGCCGAATTTGGCGAGGTAATGCACCACCTTCTCCGATTCGTTCTTATAAAGCATCGACTGCACGGCTGTAAGGAAATTGGATACAAAATGCGGGTCGATCTGGTTGGTGATCGCGCGTACTTCGAGCAGTGCGCGCTCCCGGCCGGCCTCGGCCAGTTCGCGGCTCATTCCGGCTTCTATACTCCGGCGTTCCGCTGCTTCGAGTTCGAGCTCTGTAACCCGCTGTTTGGCCTGCAAAATCTCCTGCTGGCGGCGGGCCTGCCTTTTGACCTGCCTGAGAATGAGATAAAAGACAAAGCCGGCAAATGCAAGCGAGGCGAGCGTTCTGAACCAGATCGTGTTATACCAGAACGGCACGATTTCAAATTCCTGCGAAACGTCACGGGTATTCCAGATGCCATTGGCGCGAAGTACTTTCAGCGTAATGCGGTAGCGCCCGTCCGAAAGGTTTTTCAGGGAAATACTGCTCCGTTGCACAGGGTCCGACCATTCGGCCTCGGCCTCCTGATTGTCCAG
This sequence comes from uncultured Dyadobacter sp., assembly GCF_946482605.1. The sequence goes on from NZ_CAMLSE010000002.1 coordinate 345,402, forward strand.
CCGCTCTATTTTGTAGGTATAAACGGAGTTGGCAAAAAGGTTCTGATGATTAGGTTCCAAAAGCTGTACTTCCAGGTCTTTGAGATAGGGACTGAGCCGCAGCACCCCTTCGCCGGTTCTATAATTTTTCTCCTCCCCTACATCCCTGAATGCCCGGATACCGGTGGGCACAGGTTTCAGCAGGTTCATCAGGTCCATTTGCGGGATCATCATCAGGCGATCGTGGGTCGTGAACCACCAGCGGTCGCAGTTATCGCGGAAAGAGCCGTGTGAAATGCTCTGTCCTTCATAGCCATTCCGATGGTCGAACCAGGCTAACCATTCGTCGCCGGTCTTGTAAAATTTTTCAATATCAAATACATACAAACCCTCAATCGCCCCCAGCAGCAGATGCGAATTACCCATCGGCTGGCAGAAATGAATGACCCGCTTCAACTGGGACGGCACAATGCGCCTGAAACGTTTGTAATCGTAAAGCCAAAGCCCCTCGTCGGTGGCCAGCCACATATTCCCGCGGTCGTCACGCTGCACATCGAAAACCATCCAAGACGACACATTTTCAGCCGAGTAATGAATGGTTTTGAAATGCGGCGACCTGCCATCCCAAATCACGCAACTGTTTTGCCCGGCGATCCAGAACTGGTCGAATTTGTCCTTTTCAATATCATAATAACCTGTCGATGGAAGCGCCATTTCGCCTGTGCGCTGCAATGTGCGGCGGTTATAGATCAGCATTTTCTTGCTGCAAACAAACAGATAGCGGTTGTTGGCCACATCGTCATAAAATCCCCGGATGTTGCTGCCGGTTTCGCTGCCCTCCAAAAGCCGGTAATCATTCCCGTCGAACCACAGCAAGCCCTTCCCACCGACTGTTGAAAAAATGAGGTTTCCATCCGCATCCCGGTTGGTAGCCGCCAGAAAATCCCTGACCGGAAGCGTCTTCAAATAGCTGCTATCCGGCACGATTGCGCCATTGATAAGTTTGCTCAGTCCGCCTCCGCGCGATGCAAGCCACATGATGCCGTTGCGGTCTTCGGTGGCCGACACCGTTTCTTCCTGCAACCCGCCCGAATGATCAAAATACCGCCAGCCAGCGCGGATAATGCGGTTGATACCATTGATCGTCCCAACCCACAAGTCTCCGTTTTTATCGAAAATCATGCTGCGCGGCGTGGCGGTTTTGACTCCGGAGTCGAACACATCGTCGCCATCGTACCACACCACGGTACCTTTATCGCCCATGAATGCGAGTTCCAGCTTGTCGCTTAATGCGAACACCTCCTTATTACTGATGTCGGCGGGGATGCTCACCGCTTTTTCGAACCCGGCGGGGCCGAGGCGTAATACAGCGGTGTTGGTCAATGCGAATAGCTTGCCTCCGGGCGTCTGCAAGATGCGGCGAACTTTTCCGCCTATGGGAATAATGGCCATCCTGCCGTTCCTCCATTCATGCAGCTGCCCGTCTTTCGTCACGATCAGCAGTCGTTTGGCGGCCCAATCGGCCCTGATATCGACGATTTGCGGCACCTGCCCGGGAAACAACGTACCGGTCATGTTCACTACCCTGGTTCCTTCCAGATAAGAAATCCCTTTTTCAGTAAACGGCGCATTCGGAAGCCCGGCGAACCATGCGCGGTGCTGGTGATCGACGGTCAGAAAGGAAGTTCCTGCGCGATTATAATGCGGCGCATACCCCACGACGGTCGTGTCCACACGCAACCGCTGTCCGGGTGAAAAACGCAGTTTATACAACTTATTACCTGCCACCCATACGGTCCCATCCGGGCCTATGGCGAGGTCGTTGATGAGGCCTTTCGGCAGGTCGGGCATTTGGGTGGACGATATCAGCTGATGTTCCTGGTCAAAAAAATCCAGCCCCCAGTCGGTCGCGACCCAGGTGCGGCCCGCCTGGTCGGGCATGAGGAAATAAACCCGAACATTATCGAGGCCGTCGGCAATGGTATAATGCTGCTGCGCCAGCTTATGGGAAGTTGCGGCCGGAAGAACAGGGTGCAGGAAAAACAGAATGAATAACTGCAAAATGCAGTGTCGCCGCCTCATGGATACAACATATTGTTCAGCAGCAAGTTACCAAAAATCAAAATCCCGGCAAACCGCTCTCCCCGACGGTCGCGCGAAATCAGCCTGCCACCGCACCAACTGGCCGTTTGGCAGGATTAAATTTAAAAATAAAGCATTCATTATTAACAACTTGTTAAATGGAAACCACGGAGCGGTGCCCTGAAAATTCGCGCAGCCAAAGCGCCATTTCATGTGCCGCTTCCGCCAATTCATACGGCGCATCGAAAGGGATGATCCGGCGTGCATTCGACGCCCCTATTTTTGCCGCCGTTTCAGAACCAAATCCATTAGCCATGCAAAATCCTTGTTACCTGATCTTCTTGTTGGGCGCAATAGCCGCCTTCTTTCTACGCGGACTCTTTGAATTGATCGCATTAACCTAATACAAATGTTCATTCTCAAAAAAATGGCAACAGAGGAAATCGAACAACAAGTGAACCATGTTTACAGATCCGCCGCGCCGGAATCGCTGCGGATCACCCAAAACCTGGTCGACCTCGATCTGCAAGCGGAGCAGCTTAGCGGCATCACGATCATCAATAACCGAATGCAGACGTTCGGCAGTGAATTTTTCTTCACCTACGAGCGCGACAAGCCGGTACTAATGCTTTTTTTCCAGATTAAAAACACCTCGAACTTCACGCAGGGCGGGACGATCGTGGTGCCGGAAATGCACCATTCGGTTAACTATCTGCCGGTTACCCAGTCGAGTTCGCGCGCGGAAAAGCACACTTTTTCGCATAACCTGTGCATCAAGATCGACCCTGCGCTCATTACCGGCAAATGGCTTCACGAATGCAGTTCGAACGAATCATGGGCGCGGATGCTCACGAGCGAGGACGCTTACGTGACGATGGATGCCAGCCGACCGATGGGCAAAGAGGTGCTCGACGCCTTGCAGCAGCTCACCAATTGCCCCTACAAGGGTGAAATGGGCAATTTTTACAAAGAATCCATTGTTCGGCTGCTGTTCGTACACCAGATGGCGGAGTTCGTGCAAATGCCCGGCGCGGGGCTAACCGGTCCGCAGAAGCTCACCCGCAAGGATGTAGATGTGCTGCACGATGTGAAAAACTACCTCGAAATGAATTACCTCGATGACCTCTCCCTCGACGGCATCATCCGGCAGTTCGGACTGAATGCATTCAAGCTGAAATATGGTTTCAAGGCGCTCTTCAATACTTCGGTCATGCGATTTATTGATGATAAAAAAATGAGCTACGCCAGGCAGATCCTGTGCGATCAGCACGACCTCGACATGTACGACATCGCCGACCGACTTGGTTACAGCCATTATTCCAATTTCAGCCTGGCCTTCAAACGCAGGTTCGGCTACGCGCCCACCCAGGTGCGGCACCATTTCACCAGTCCCGGAATGATACCTTTTTCATAAGTGCAAATACCTTTTGCATAACCACCACCCCGGGCGATACAGCTTCCTTTGTATCGTTAAACAAAACAAACAGAAAAATGAAAAATTTAAGATTATTAGCCATTCTTACCGTTCTGTCCCTACTCATGGCCTGCAATCGCTCCAACGGTGTGGAGCCCGGCAACAATGACGGAAAAGTACCAAACCTGAAAGAGTATTCCAACCAGGTTATCTTCGACTGGAACGTCGTTGCATTTAACGCCATGGGCGGTGCCGCTTACCAGCATTCTTTGCTCGCATCGAGGGTGAACGCCATGGTACACCTCGCCATGCACGACGCGCTCAACGCCATTGCACCGGCCTACAAAACCTACGCACTCAAAACGCGTGACGCCTCCGCCGACCCGATCGCCGCGGCCGCCACGGCCGCGCATGAAGTACTGCTGCATTCATTTCCTGACAAAAAAACGATGCTCGATTCCGCCCTGGCCGTCTCGCTGGCACCGCTGAAACCAGGCGAAAAACTCGACCACGGCAAAACGATCGGGAAAGAGGCAGCGCAAGGCATTATCGGCCTTCGGAAGGACGACGGCGCGTTACAGGACCCGATTGCGGGTGTGGATGCGTCCATTACGCCGGGGATTTTCCAGGCCGTGCCGCCAATGACGTTCATCTACGCGCCGTTCTGGAAAAGCATGAAACCCTTCGCATTAACGAAAGTGGAGCAGTTTCGTGTAGCACCCCAGCCTGAGCTCACGAGCAAAAAGTATGCGGATGGTTTTGAGGAAGTGAAAAAATACGGTGACGCCCTCAGCAAAGACCGCTCGGCAGAGCAAACTACCTATGCGAAATTCTGGTATGAATTCTCTGAAATCGGATGGAACCGTGTCACCAGAACCGTTGCCGTCAAACGCAACCTGGGCATTCTGGAAACCGCACGGATATTTGCCCTAGTGAATATGGCCCTGGCCGATTCCTACACGGCGGGTTGGGATTCCAAATTCCACTACAACTTCTGGCGTCCGTATACTGCTATCCGTAATGCCGAGACCGACGGCAACAATGCAACCGGCCCGAACAAAAACTGGGAGCCGATGCTTCCTACCCCGCCGGTGCAGGACTACCCTTCCACGCACAGCGCACTGGGTAATGCGGCAGCGACCGTTCTCGCCAACCTGTTTGGAGACAAAACAGCCTTTTCGATGACCTCTACTACCGCCGATCCGCTCACGCAAACCCGGAGTTTCAAAAGTTTCAGCGAGGCGGCCCTTGAAAACGCCGATTCGAGGGTAATGGCAGGGCTTCACTTCCGCTTCTCCTGCGAAGCCGGCCTGAGCCTGGGCAGTGACATCGGGAACTGGATCACCAAGACGCAGTTGCAGCCACAAAGCAACTAAGTTCAATCACCGCCCTGCCTGCAATCTCCCTTTGGTAACCCTCGGGGAGATTCAGGAAGCGGCGGTAACAATCAACCTGTTAGCCATGAAAAATACCAGATACATCCTGCCCGCCACCATTTGGCTGGCCCTGAACAGCTTTGCCGCACTCGCCCAAACCGACTCTGCCCGGAAAGACATTCCAAACGAAAATGCAACCCAAGCCCGCCTCCTGCCCCAGCTCAACGTGTTCGACTACCACAGCCGCTTCACCCAATCGCTGCCGGAAATCAAAGGAACCTACCTTTTTGCAGGCAAACGCAGTGAGGTGATCAGGCTGGCGGATATCGAAGCCAATATCGCCGAAAAAACCGGCCGGCAACTGTTCGCACGCATTCCGGGCGTGTTCGTGTACGACATGGACGGCACAGGCAACCAGCTCAACATCGCCACCCGCGGTCTCGACCCGCACCGGTCCTGGGAAATGAACATCCGCCAAAACGGTGTCATTACCAACTCGGACATGTACGGCTACCCAGCCAGCCATTACTCGGCGCCCATGGAGAGCATTTCCCAGATCGAACTCGTGCGTGGGACTGCCTCGCTGCAATACGGCGCGCAGTTCGGGGGAATGCTTAATTATGTCACAAAACAGGCCGATACGACCCGGAGAGTCGGTTTTGAGAACGTCAGCTCCGTTGGGAGCTATGGCTTACTAAGCACCTACAATGCCCTGGGCGGGAGAATCGGCAAATGGACCTACTATGCTTATCATTATGCACGGAAGTCGAAAGGCTACCGCGAAAATGGCCGTTCCGAAGCCGGAGCGCAATTCGTCAGCCTGCAATACCAGGCCAGTAAGGCGCTGTTGTTAAAGGCGGAGGTCGGCAGGTCGCATTACACTTTTCGCATCCCCGGGCCGTTGACGGACTCCCTGTTTCACGCCAATCCCCGACAAGCTACCCGCAGCCGCAATTATTTCAACCCGGATATTTGGGTTCCGTCCCTTACCATCGACTGGAAGATAGCAGGCCGGACCCGGCTTACATTCACCAATTCAGCATTGCTCGGCTCCAGGAACAGCGTGCAATTCGACGCCCTTGCTACCGTGAAAGATACGCTGACGCCAGAAACCGGGCAGTTTAAACAAAGGCAGGTGGATATCGACCATTTCAAAAGCTTCACCTCAGAGCTTCGTCTGCTGCACAGCTATCAATTCCTGCACACACCAGCGACCATCGCAACGGGCCTGCAATACATGAACAACAACCTGCACCGTCAGCAACTCGGAAAGGGTACCACAGGTTCTGATTTCGATCTGAACATTACCGGGCCGTTTGGGCGCGACCTGCATTTCAAGACCAGGAACGTCGCTTTTTTTATTGAAAACCAATTTCAGATCACACCTGCATTATGCGTCTCGCCCGGGCTGCGGATCGAGAACGGTGACACGAAAATGTCAGGAACGATCACCTACTATACGCCCGAAAGGCTGCCCACGAAAATCAGCCACCGGTTTGCATTGCTGGGCATCAATGCACAATATGTCCTGACTCCCGAAATAAAACTGTACGGCGGCATCTCGCAAGCCTATCGCCCGGTTCTCTTCAAAGACGTCATTCCGGCGAGTACTTACGAGGAAGTGGACGATAATCTGAAAGACGCCTCAGGCTACAATGCGGAGGTGGGTATAAAGGGTATGTGGAAGGGGCTGAATTTCAATGTCAGCGTATTTGATTTATTATACAAAAATAAAATGGGCAGCATTGTTTTGCCTGGCGACGCCGGCACGGCTACTGTTTTGCGCACTAATGTGGGCGACAGTCGCAATGTTGGTTTGGAAGCGCTGATCGAAGGCGTGTTATGTGATTTCGGGAAATTGCGCATGACCTGGTTTACGTCCACCTCCTACATCCACGCCCGCTACCGAAATGCAACGATCGCAACAGGGACCGAGAACAAAAACATCGACGGCAATCACGTCGAGTCGGTACCGGAGTGGACGAGCCGGAATGGCCTGACGGGCGCTTACCGGAATTTCAGGGCGACGATTCAGTATAGTTACGTAAGTAAGACATTCTCCGACGCGCTGAATACACCTGTCCCGCAAGCCAGCGGCGCCAAAGGTCCGGTTCCGGCATACAGTTTGTGGGACCTCAACGCCAGCTGGCAGATCAGTCCGTCGATATCGGTTCGTGGTAGTGTGAGCAATATGCTCGATAAAAGCTACTTCACCAAGAGGCCCACATTTTACCCGGGTCCTGGCATATGGCCATCCGACGGCCGAAGCGGCACCCTCACAGTTGCAATCAGCATTTAAAATTGCATGTAGAGAGATCGACATGCTCAGTTTAATGCATATGCCTTCCAACCGCATTGCCGAGGAGCTGTTGATAGCGGTAAAATATTTAAGGATCCGCCTGTCAAGGTGCATTTACCTGGCAAAAAGCAATGTACCGGAAGCTTTTTCTCCGCTGGATTGCGAAAGCCTGTAAATGTAGCTGCCGGTGGGTAATCCCGAAATATCCATTTGATGGACATTATTTTTGAACCTTTCATTCACTACCCGGCGACCCTCCGGGGTGTATAGTTCAAACAGTCCTCCGGCTGTGCCCGGCACCGCAATGCGGAGATTGATGCTTGCCGGATTCGGGTATACCGATACATTCCTGATCTCGGGTTGTTCTGGTTTTTGACCCGTAAGGATGGGGGTAAAATAAAGTCCTTTTTGCGTGGCCACATACAACTTCCCGGCAAAGGCCGTGAGCGCGTAGGTATAAGTTTGCTGCAATGTATCGACTGGTATCCATTTCGCATCGGGTTCGCCTCCGGCGGGGCGCTTGTAAAGTAACGACGCCCCGCTTTTTCCATTCACGATTGCATACACACTGTCACCGACCGCGCAACCCTTGCTGTCGATCCCCAGCGGCAGGCCATTCCCGGCGCGACTCCATGTTCCGCCGAGGTTATCAGACAAAAACACATTCTGATTGGTAAATGCCCAAACGCGTGCCCCTGCGAAAAGCAGGTCAAATGTGGTTGAGCCAGGTGATAAACGGCCGCTGGGATAAGTAACGCGCCACCCGGACGATTTTGGATCTCTGACGGCGATGGCCCCGTTGGCAGAAATCCCCCCGACGAGTGTACCGTTTGCCGAAGCGAGACAGTCGAATGTTGACTCGATGCGGTCATAAAGTCCCTCATTAAAAGACTGCCAGCGCCTTGTCTCAGGCTCCAACCTCAGCACACCCCGGTCGCCGGTGGCCACATACAACCGGCCTTCCGACTCCGCAAATTCGATCGGGAAGGGTCCGGCACTACCCGGCATTGGCTGCCAGGTAGCGCCGCCGTCGCTGCTTTCCAGGACCCCTTGTGTGTAGGCAGCCAGGTACAATTTTCCACCATGCTTTGCTATATCCTCGATGTCAGCATCATCGACAGGAATAGCGATGGTTTGCCAGCTATCTTCACCTGATTCGCTCACAAATATCCGGCCTTTGCGTCCGGCGTAAACCCGGTTATTGATCACGCGAATGGAAAAAATGTCGTCAGCAGGTAAAGCGGTTTCATGTTTCCATTCGGGTCGCGAAATCTGGGAGTAGCAGCTATTTCCCGCATTCAAGAAAATCAGACAGATCAGAAGCGGCAATAAGCCTTGTGGCCAGATTTTCATAATGTAGTCGGGGCCGTGCGCTTCAACAAACGGTCGAGTGAGTATGTGCCGCCCCCCGTGAAAATCAGGGCGACGGCAATGCCGATCGCCAGCAAAAAGAACTCCATTCCTTCCGTTTGCTGGCTGCCAAACCAGTCCATAAAAAAGTGATCGTGGAAAGTGGTGACTATAACGCCGGTCATAACCGAAGCGATCGCCGCCGCCGAGAACCGCACAGCTACACCCAGCGCGAGCGCCAATGGCGCGAAAAATTCAATCATAATCACCAAAAATCCGACGATCCACGGCAAGCCCACCTGGCCGGTAAAGTACTGCATGCTCCCTTCGAAGCCAAAGCCGCCAAACCACCCCAGGAATTTCTGGGCACCATGCGGGAACAGGACCAGTGCCAGAAACAGGCGGAGCAGCAGCGATGCCGAGTTGAGGTCTGGTTTTAAAGAATTGAAAGACATGACGTTCGTATTAGTTGTTGTAGAAAAATTGTTCATGAATGATTTGTCCATCCTGCCATTGCTGGACGGAGACCTGGGTGTAATTGCGGACGCCCCATTCGCGGTGCGTGTAATCGTATTGCCAGGTTACATAGGAAATATTGTCCCCCACCGCGAGCCCTTGCACACTCGCGCTTCTGAATTCGATGATATTGGCGAAAAACGCTTCCTCCCGCCTGCGGTTCGCGGCCTTGGACACGGTAGCGGGCAAATGGTTTTCCTGCATCGAAACCTGCTCATGGTAAAACTTTTCGAATGCCTCGATAGCCTTGCCGGTCAATACCATTTTGTTCAACTCCTGAATGGCTGACTCGATCTGATCTCTGTTCATCACTGTAAAATTTATAATTGAATTAATTGGTTACATACTCCTGCCAACCGCCCGTGTATCGGACCGTTACCTCCACAATCCTTCGGGCGAACAGCTCGGCGGTAAGCAAATCTCCCGGATGCTGACAATTGATGACCTGCTCCCCATTATCGCATTGCTCCATCAGGCCGATGTAGCTCGCCAGCCGGTTTTGTCCTTCGGTTTGTTCGTTGTTGAGAAACCGGGGAAGCACTCCCAGCGAAATCCAGTTCATGCTATGCTGACAGGCAAAAAGCATCATCGACTCCAGTGTGTTCAGCTTGTCGCCGCTGATCGTCGACGACAGGGTAAAACCGGCCGCCAGTTTGTCTTTCCAGGGTTGCTTATACCAGAACTCAGCCGTGCGTTCCATAAAATGCTTGAATTCAGCGCTGACATTCCCAAAGTAGGTAGGACTTCCAAATACGATCGTATCCGCACTTTTCAGCAGATCCAGACGGGACCCGGCTTCGGCCACCGTCACCAAATGCGCGACCGAGCGATCGGTTGTCATTTCCTGGGCTAGCAGCCGGGCGAGCCTTTCGGTATGCCCGGCCCGGCTGTGGTACACGATTGCGATTGTTACTTTTTTCATGGCTGATTTTTAATGCAAATTTTGCTCACCGGGCGCACGATCGCCAATCACCTGTGATAAGAAAATCCATTAACCTAGATTAACTTTTTCAAGGTTTGGGGTCGACGATCCGCCCGACGGACATCCCATCCGGCGGCAGAATCCGCTTCAAGCTCATTCCAAATGCTTTTTGTCGGACTATCAGGAACGCTCCTGGCTCTGCGAGCGGATCCGGCTTAATGTTTGCGGAGTAATGCCCAGGTAGGAAGCAATCTGGTGATTGGCGACACGCTGCTCTATTTGCGGGTACCTTTTGATAAATTCGTCATACCGCTCCGGCGCACTCTTCGCCAGGCTGGCCGACAGCCGTTTCGTAGAAGCGATGAATGCATTCTGGATCATGATACGGAAATGCCGCTCCATTTTAGGTACCGTTTCATAGAGCGTTTCCAGGTCGGCCTTGGTAATGTGCAGCACCCCGGTATCTTCCAGACAGTCGATGTTGTACGTAGTGGGGCTTTCGGTCAAAAAGCTGTACAGGTCGCCTACCCACCAATCTTCCAGGCCAAACTGCAAAATGTGCTCCTGACCTTTATCGTCTACTTCATAAGTCCGGGTCACACCCTTTACTATAAACGTTTCAAAGCGGGTCACATCACCCTCTTGCAGGATGTACTGTTTTTTGCGGTATTTCTTAAATGTAAAAAGGGACTGTATGATCTCAGCTTCCTGCGGGGAGAGAGGCACAAACTTGCTCAGGTTTTTAATCAGCAGATCATACATAGCAGACAAATATAGGCGCGGCCCGCCAAATAATCAACGGCCCTGATGCAGCTGCCGATCGAAGCCCAGCCGGTCGGTTTGCAGCCAGTATTCTGCAATTTTACCGTTACTGATCCTGTAAACTGCGCTGGTGTACTCGACCAGTGTTTTGCCTGTCGGCTTTTGTCCATCCATATCCTGTAAATGGCGCCCCGTTTGGACCCAGCGTGCATACACCTTCTGATCGTCGGCTAAAAGCTCGGTGATCCTGAACTCAAATGGCCCGAACAACCTGATGAATTCCCGTACGTGACGGGCGTAATCTTCCGGCGTCCGCAGGATACTTACTGGATCCTCTGACTGAACCTGATGGGCAACCACGGTATCGGCCAGGTAAATGCCGGACTTTTCCGGGAACCTCCCCGACCTGACTTCTGAGAGAAACTGACGTACCAATTCCTTTGGTGAAAGCGATACCCGGCTCGCAGCATTCTGCCCCAGAACATGAGGCACAGGCGCAAAAAAAAAATGAGCACAGCCAGGCACTTAATGGATGTAGTGAAAATTTGCATTTGAAAGTTGTTTAACAATGCAAAGGTCCCCAACATCCGTGAGCCTGGAAATCGGCTAGGATAACTAATTCCGTTAACATAGGTGAATGAAAACCGCCCATACGGCATGCTAAGCACGCGCTGATCGCACCCACTGCGATCTCCGAAGCGGCTTCCGGATGCCCCGCCACCACAGCAGGAAACCGGTTACGGCCAATACACCCGGCGTGAGTCCGATGATCACATACAGTATTTTCACGGGCAGCCCGCCGAAATTCCCTACATGCAGGGGAAAGAATGTCGCTTCGATGCGCTCCCACAAAGGCTTATCATCCAACCGGTTAATGTCTAGCATCTCACCAGAATGCTGATCGATTCGAACCGAATTGCCGCTACCCCACAGTTTCCATTGCCCTTTGGTATAACCGCGGACCTCGAACTTGCGCGCAGGCTGCGTGGGCAGGTACACGTAGGTCGGTTCCAGGTCCGGCATGGCGGCCATCGCTTGCCGATACATCTGGTCGGGCGATACTGTCATAAGCGTATTGGGGCGGGTGGCCACCAACTCGTTCTGCCAGGTTTTTGCATGAAAGGCAAACAGGTTCATCCAGAACCCTGTGAAGAATATAACCGCATTTAAAAGCAGCGACCATACACCCACAACGCGGTGCAGGTCGGAGCTGATCGTGCGCCAGTTTTTCCGATTGATCTTTACCCGGAAACACACAACTTTCCAGATCATTTTCCGGTACACGATCGCCCCGGTAAGCAGCGACAGCAGCATCGTAATGCCAAAAATGGCGGTCAAGGCGGCGCCGGGCATGCCGAGTTGAAAACTGAAATGAAACTGGAAAAGCCACTCTATGAAGCTGGGTGTAAACTGACTGGACGGCCCTTCACGGAGAACAGCACCGGTATAAGGATCGAAAGAGATCAATCCCAGATCGTAGGTAAACAGCCGTGCGTCATTGAAGTAGATCCTGAAATTGTAGGCATCACCCGGCCCGGCGTCCGGATTGACCCAGGCGATGCCGTCCAGGTTTGGATACCGGCTGGTAATGTGCTCGTAACAGCGCTTCAAGGCCGTATGCTTGTCTTCCGAAGGCGCTACGTGAAGCAGGTCCCTGTTAAAAAACTGATCGAGCTCCGTTCTGAAAACCAGAACGGAGCCGCTCAATCCAAGTAAAATCAAAAATACGCCCGTAAACAGTCCAAGCCAGCTATGCAGCTTAAAAAGGGTTCGTCGCAATGGCGATTTCTTCATAGCAAACTGATTGTTAATGAATTGAAATTACCAAAGCTGATAACTAACCCCTAGCCTCACATTAAACGGATCGCCTAACCCGGCCAAAGTCACCCCCGAACGGCTTCCGGTAAAATAATGCTTGTTGGTCAGATTGTATGCGTTCAGCTGGACCTGAAAACGGTTGTATTGATAAGAAAGCGCTGCATCCAGCACCGTGTAAGAAGGAAAAACAAAATTTTGATTGCTGAGCAAACCTACCTGATCGCTCACGTAGCGAACACCCGCGGCCACGCTAAAACCTTTGAGCACATGGGCAGGAAGCGAATATTTTCCCCAAAAGTTGATCTGGTGTTTGGGCGCGTTGGCAAACCGGTCCCCCTTTTTACCATAAGTAGTCGTACTCACCAGCACGTGCTCGTTGAAAGCGTATCCCGCAATCAGGCTGAGCGCATTCAGATTCCCGGTCACCGAGAACTCCCCTCCCCGGCTGCGCGTACCGTCGATCGCCGCCTGCCGGTGAGAGTTTTCTTCCGTGGGCGCGGCTGTCAGTATGTTTGCGTAATTGATCTGGTACAAGGATAGGGTGGCCGACAAACGGCTGCTCAACAAATCAGCCTTCGAACCTACTTCATACTGGGTGGCTTTCCGGGTCGGGAATGGCCCGCCGGCAAGCACATTGTTGGAAGTCTGCGGATTGAAAGATTTCAGATAAGTACCATAAATCGATACGTTTTTTACCGGCAGGTACACCAGCCCTATCCGGGGAATCCAGCCCGAGGCTTGCAGTTCGTCCCCCTGTTTGTTGTCCCGGTCCGACAATGGCGTTTCCTTCCCGTTGTAATGATCATAACGCAGCGAAGCCAGTATTTTCAGCTTACTGCCCACACTCACCTGATCCTGAATGTAGCCTCCGATCAGGTTGGTAATGCGCTTGTTGTCGTCGGACTCGTCGGCAGGGACCGAAGCGTCGGGGATGCTGCCGGAATAGTCCGGGTTCAGGATGGAAATGCGGGTGGAGGATTTGTATTGATAATCATTTTGGGTCCACCCGTAACGGTTGTAATCGGTGCCCGCGATGATCTGATGACCTACCGCACCTGTTTTGGTGCTGTAAGTGGCAAAAGCGGTGGTCTGCAAACTGAACCTGTCGGTCAGCCAATCCTGGTATCCTCGGCTGATCGAGTCGTTACGGATCCTACCCACCGGGATATGGTCGGTAAAATCCAGCACATTCCGCACGGCCCGCTCTACGACCGTAAGTTTGAGATTGTCGTTAATCTGGTGGTCAAAGGTTAATGTCGCCGATGTGTTATGCGTTTTACCATAGTCGGTCGGACTTTGGATGGTCAGCTTATTGGAGTAATGGTTAAAATCGAAACTACCGTCGGGCCTGGTATAAATGAAGCTCCCATTGTCATACTGCTGCACAGCCTTTGCATAGGCATAGTTCAGTTCCAGATTCAGCGAAGTCCTTCTGCTGATCAGGTAAGTCAGCGACGGAGCTACGAATACATTACTTTTCTTCTGATAATTCCTGAAACTTTCCGTGCGGTCGTAGCCGGCAATCGCCCGGTACAACAGCTTTTTCTTACGATCAAGCGGCCCGGTAAAGTCCACCGACGCCCGCCCGAAGCCCCAGCTGCCCAGCGACAGGTCTACACTCGCCCGCTTTTCGGACAAAGGCTTTTTGGTAACAAAATTGACCACCCCTCCCGGCGAGCCTTCACTAAAGAGGGCGCCCGACGGCCCCCGGAGCAGCTCCACGGATTCGATATTATAAAGCAATGGCTGCTGACTCCACAGAAACAGGTTTCCCCGTATGCCATTGTAAAGCAAAAAACTGGCATCATTGGGCGAATAAGCGGTAAATCCGCGGATCTGGAAGTTGCCGTTGCCATTATTGGCCTTCATACCCGTGAAAGAGCCCGCAATCTCGTTCAAAGTAAACGCCTGCCGGTCGCGCAGCACCTCGGAAGACATTACCTGCACCGACTGCGGTGTAGCAAGCAGAGGCGTGTTCGTGCGGGTGGAACTGCCGGATGACAATACCTGGTAGCGGTTCTTGGCCGTACTCACCACCACCTCTTCCAGCTCCTGTCGGCTTTCTGAAAGTTGCAGATTGAGAAAAGGATTTTTGCCCTTTGAGATCCGGAGACTTTGCGTGTGGGCCGTGTAACCGACATTGGAAACAGAAAGAATGTAAGATCCCGGTGTGATGCCCGTCAGGCTGAACTGGCCATCGGCATCCGTAATGGTTCCCAGCGATGTCCCCTGCAAGGCGACAGAGGCACCGGACAGGGCCTGCTGCGCTGCATTAACGATGCGTCCATTCAGCATGCCCTGCCCCGGCTGGGCAAAGGACTGCAGAGAAGTATTGATGATGAAAAGTAACAGAAGTAGGTATTTGATTTTCATTGAATGATCCTGTTGAGCTGCCTCCTATCCCGTTTTCCGGAACAGGCGCATGACGATGTCCTGATGTGAAAAAGATGCTATGATCCGGGTGACCAGACAAGATCACCGGAGCCATAAGCGTGTACAACAACGAAGTCGTGCTACGCGCAGGGAGGTGGGACAAGGATCGAAAGCGGGGCCTGATAGCTGGCCAGGTGATACGAGAAAGTAAGCTGCCGATGCTTTGAAAAATGCGTCGGCAAAAACTCGAAGAATGCGACGGGAGAAGCAAATAGTTGAAGTAATGGAATGCTTTCAACACGTTCGCTGGTCTTCTGATCCTGCTTTTCCTGCTGCTCTTTCAGCTTTTTTGCCAGATAGCATTGTCCGTTACAATGCAGCTGCGGTTTGTCGCGGTTCTGGCAAAGTACCCGGGTGATGTACGCTTTGTTGATCTGGTAATACGCGATGGTCCCCCACTGACTAAACGTCGGGAGGACAGTCGTGATGAGCCATATGTAGAGTATAACCGTACGCATCTATATGCCGGCAAATATAGCAATTCCTGAGATATACCTTAATTTGCGCGTTGAAAGTCACATTTTATGAAAATTCAGAAACTACTTCCCCTGACCGGCTTATTGTTATTTGGCTCCCTGGTATTCGCGCACGAATTCTGGTTGGAACCTGTTAAATTCTGGCTTAAAAAAGACGAGAAAGTCCGCATAGACCTGATGGTTGGCGAGGACTACAAAGGCGACCATTCAAACGGGCACAAATACAAAATCTTAAAACTTGACCATTATGGAAACGGTCGGAAAGAGGACATTCGCAGCAAGGTTTATGGTGATAGCCTCAGTAGTATCGACATTGCATTCGCAACCGAAGGCAGCCACCTGATCGCATTTAATAACACTTCCAAATTTATCGAACTTGAAGCCCCGCAGTTCAATGAATACCTCCGAACGGAAGGTTTGGACCACATTATCCAACTCCGGGCGCAAAGCAAGGATAGCTCGAAAGCGGGAAGGGAGTTGTACCAACGGTGTGTCAAAACGCTGGTACAGGTAGGAAAGCAAACCGACGAGTCCTATGCGATCAATACAGGGATGCGGCTGGAAATCATTCCTGCTAAAAACCCCTACGCCCAAACAGCGAAAGGCCCGGTCACCTTTAAGGTCCTGTTCGACAACAAGCCTTTAACCCATGCATTGGTACTGGCCTGGCATTCGATGGAAGGCAGCACAACAAATGACACGCTTAGAAGCAACCGGGACGGGGAGGTTAGTTTCCCAATCGATCAAACCGGAAAATGGATGATCAGTACAGTGCATATGGTTCCAAACAGCGATCGCAAGCAGGCTGACTGGCAGAGTTACTGGGGCAGCTACACTTTTGGGTTTTACTAAGCGGATTGCTCTAAATTTTCAATCGTAATGACCGACCCGACCGGCTCCGCGTTACGGTTTTCCGTCCAGGAATTTTTCCAGAATCGGCACAAATGACCGGTAGAGGCTATCGTCGGATTGAAGGGCCATAATTTCCCCGATATAGGCACCGTGGCCGCCCGGCATGATCGCGATATGACTCGACGGGATCAGCTTTGAAATACTGACCACATGCTCCGAACTGGCCACGTCGGCATCTCCATTGACCAGCAATACCGGCGCTTTGATGGATTGGATTTCCTGGTCGGTCATGTCCCGGAAGTTGCTCATTCGCCCGGCGCATTTTTGAAAGAGATTCATCAGTTTGGCCGTATCTGGTGTCACTTTTAGGAATGCGGCCTTGTATTGCTGAGGCATTTGTGCAAAATCCGGGTTTTTCATGGACTCCCAAAATTGCGGGAATGTCCCGTTCCGCTTCAACAAAAATGATCCGGCGACGATCCTGTTACATATTTCCGGATGCCGGATAGCAATTTCAAGGGCGGTGTTCCCTCCATTGCTGAATCCAAAAAAATCGGCCTTTGGAATGCCCAGATTACCCAACAAAGTGGCAACGTCATCTGCGTCCTGCTCAAATGAAAGCGGCTTGGCGCGGTCTGTGGTTCGTCCGTGCGCCTGCAATTCGACGCATATGAGCTGTCTTCGCCGTGCGAGCATGGGAATAATGCGCCCGAACGTCGTCTCTATGGTCGAGCCTCCTCCGTGAATCAGAACAAGCGGCGCTCCCTCACCGTAAATTTCGTAGTACATCTTGATCCCGTTCACATTCGAATAACCGCTTTTAGACGGTACCGAAGGCGCAATGGCGTTCTCACGGGGCTTGTCCTTTTCAAAAGACGGATGCGCGGGAGCTGTGTAGCACAGTAAAAAAAGCGGCATGATCAGTATCCGTTTCATAGCTGTTCGTTCAGACGGTTGAACATTTGAATCCAGCTTGGAAATGCTCCGGTTGACTTGGCAAGCGATGCATCAACTGTCTGGTAGAGTGTCATTTCCGTTTTTGCTCCCAGCGACTTGAAATCCACCGTTACGGTAGTCCGGGCAGGCCAGTCCGAAGGCATACCGACGCTGGAAGGCGCTACGTCATTGCCCTGCTCATCGGTGACCTCCATGGTAAAAACAAGTCTGTGGGGCGCGTCGAATTCGAGATAGGTGCCCTTACACCAGCAATTACCGTGGCCGGGACTGAAAACGCAGGAATGATAGCTACCGCCTTCCCGAATATCCAGTTTCCGGAATGAAATCGTGCACCCATCGGGGGCGTACCAGGCAGGCAAATGCGCGGGATCGGTCCAGGCACTGAACACCGTTTCAATACCGGCGTCGAAAATATGTGTGATCCTCACATGTTCCGGTGCAATGGCGGTCGCGGTTTGGTCTTTTTCCATTTTAGCTTTTGTTGGTTTTTAGTGTATTTAAATAAGTATCAAGTGCTGCAAATCGGCCTTCCCAATGTTTCCTGTACTGCTCGGTCCAGGAAGCCACCTCACCCAGTTTGTTGAGTTGGGCCTCGCAATACCTTTCTTTTCCCTGCCGCCTGATTACGATCAAACCGCATTCCGAAAGGATCTTTACGTGAACCGAGACGGCCTGCCTGCTGACGTCGAACCTTTCCGCAATCGAGTTCAGATTGAGGGGTTGATCCGCCAGGAGGTCAATGATTTGTCTGCGCGTGGGGTCGGCAATGGCCTGAAAAACGTCTCGTCTTAAAATCATGTCATGCAATTAAATGATTGCAAATATATGCGCAATCATTTAATTGCGCAAGTCTTATTTTTAAAAAAAAGGCCGGGAGTTTCCCGACCTTGTCAAGTTCTTCTCATAGGGCACTTGCCGGCACAACTCAGTGCGCGTATCCGGCACTTACTTTTAATGCTTCTGTCTTTGAAGAGCTGGAAGCAATCACGAGTGCGATACCACAAAAAGCAAGACACACAAAAGACCCGATAATGTTCTCACCGTCCCTGAAAAAGGGGAACCGAATGGCGTAGTAAAGATGTAGTAGGATAAGCCATAAAAAGAGCACAGCGCTCAGTAGCAGTCCGACCCATTTCACCATGCGATTGATCAAAAAGGATATACCGGAGCCTACCAGGCCAATGCCTGAAATGTAGGTCCAAAAGACCGGCCAGGGTATATATTTCGGCACCAGTCCACTGACATTCTGTGCATTCACCAGGTGTCCGTAACCGAAGATGCAAAGCATAATGGCAAAGAAATATATCCCGAAAGGTGCCATTTTGTGAAGTGTATCGAAAAACTTACTGGTCTTGGCTTCGGGAAATGCCAGCGCCATTGTAAAAGCGCCCCCGGAGAGCGCAACTATTTTGATTGCGTCTATCCAGGCACCCCTGATCTCGGGGTGGTTCTGCAAACGGGAAGGCAAATGACCCACGAGAAAAAAGATGAGGAAAACAACGCCCAGCAACAGCGCGACGTCCCGGGTATTCTTGCCGATGCAAATCAAAATACCGGATACGAGAATGTAAATTGCAAGAAGGTAAATGAGGATCGAGAGGTGGGCAACCGATTCGGCAGGCACCGGCATCAGGAGCGGTCGGATGCCTTCGAAGAAGAAATGCAGTAACCCTATTCCGATTACCCCGATACCAAAAAACACCCGGCCGTAAAGTTTTAAATTTGTCATATATGCTTGATTTGTTAAGATTTGATGGCTCCAAAGTAATGGGAAAGCCCTGTGAGTATCCCGGACAAAACCCGGGCAAAACCTTAACAAAACCGAACAATTTGAAAACAGGGTTATCGAATGAATGAGCAGGACATCGTACAGTTGACCTTACTGGAAATATTCAAAGCCAATGGCTATGACGACGCCGGCCTGATGACCCAGCGAAATTTCGAACACATCAGCGACGAGATTGAAAAAAAGTCTGGGATATTTATCAGCGGAACCACCATCAGGCGCCTCTCAAAAGGTGCATTCAGCCGGTCGCCCCAGACGGCAACGCTCCATGCAATCGCTAATTACCACCATTTTGATAGCTGGCCGGCGTATAAAGCGGCATTCATCAAACAGCGCGCCGGGGCCCCGGGAGCAGCTGAATTACCGCAGGCAACGGAAGTGGCAGAGCCGGACGAAACCGGTTCATTGCCAAAACGGCGGTGGAAAAGCTGGGCTTATCCCGGATGGATCACCCTGCTGCTTGCAACCGTTTTTATAAGTGGTTACTATTTGTACGCTCCAAACGAACCGGTCAATCATTTCGCCAAAGCTTCATTTTCGGCGCGGAAAACCACGGATAATGATTTACCTAATTCGGTTGTGTTCAATTACAATGTCGACGAGGTTACTGCGGACAGTTTTTTTATTCAGCAGTCCTGGGATAAAAACCGAAAAGTGAGGGTTTACAGAAACAAATATACCTTGACGGATATCTACTACGAGCCTGGTTACCACATCGCCAAACTCATCGCCAACGATTCCATTATCAAAACAGCGCATGTGAATATCCCGACAGACCGGTGGTTTTTTTATGCCAATGAAAACAGAACTGCGTACCGGACGGAATACATTAAAACAAAGCATTTTATCAAACAGGGAAGTCTGGCTATTTCGAGCGAAGCGCTTCATCAGAACAAAATTGACATCAGTCAGGAAAAAATTTACCTCTACTCCTATTTCCCGTCGCGGCACGATGTCGACAGCGACAACTTCACATTGAAAACGAGGGTACGGATGAAGGAAGTGAGAAATACGCTTTGCCCCTACATTACGATTGAAGTATACGGCCAGTACAATGTCATCATGATGAAAAGCACACCAAAAGGGTGCGCCAATCATGCCTCTCTCCGGTTTAGCGAACTTGAAATCAATGGAAAGGAGGCCGACCTGACATCGATCGGATACGATGTGACGCAATGGACCGATGTGGAATTAACGGTTAGAAACAAGGAAGTCAGGATCAAAATCGCAGGCAGGGAGGCATTTAAAGCCAGCTACCGGAACACCGTAAAATTGGTTACTGGATTGTCGTTCATCTCCAACGGCCTCTGCGAAGTCGATTATGTAACCCTGACCGGCTCCGACGGGAAAGTATTCTGCGACGATCGTTTTGATATGTAAGGCAGCCATAAAACCGGTGCCGCAAGCGTGACGCTTCTGATCTACACCTTTGAACTCCCCTGAATAGATAAGCCAAGGCCGGTTCGCTCCATCGCGGATTTAAGCGAATTTCAAATTCACACAAAATTTAATTGTCAGCTATAAAAATATACCGACTGGTTTATTTTCTCTATATTTGCCCTCCTTATCCAAAAGCATTAAGCAACCATGAAAATCTCGAAGCATTTACATCCGGCCAGGCAAAAGTATCTCTCCTCCTCCAACACAGCTGATCCAGCATTTTTTTTAATCGTAAATATACCGATTGGTCTATTTTAACCATTTAACCATAAAGCCATGAACACGACCATCAGAACCAGAACCTATGAATGGGCAGACCCAACGGAAGTCGCCGAAAAGATCGGGACACTTTCCGGAATCGATCACCTGCTGGCGATCAATGCCGGCCAGATGCCATTACCGCCACTTGCGAATACATTGGGGTTCGGCACATGCGAAGTGAAGCCAGGTGAAGTAACTTTCCCGTTTGAGCCACAGGAGTACCACTTCAACACCATCGGCATTGTGCATGGCGGTGTAATTGCAGCGATTCTTGACACTGCCATGGGCTGCACGCTGCAAACCCTGCTGCCGGCAGGTGTCAGTTATGTCACATTGGAATTAAAAGTGAATTTTGTCAAAGCAGTGACACTCGGAGACAAACCGCTTTTCGCGAAAGGCAGCATGATTCACGGGGGCCGAAGTACGGGCGTGGTGGAGGGTCGCCTGCTGGATCGCGACGGCAATACCTATGCCCACAGTACCTGCACCTGCCTGATCCGTCACAAATAATAATCCATTAACCAATCTATAATCATCACAATGAAAGACCTGTTGTCACTGACAATCGACGCCAACGGCGGCATCGAAAACTGGAAAAAATACACGAAGGTCTCAGCCACCGTCAAAGCGGGCGGTTTGACCTGGGAACGCAAACAACAACCCGGCATTCTGGCCGACATCCATGCGATCGCCGATACCCGCAGGCAGGCCGTGCTGTATCAGCCAAACTACGATAAACAAATCCAGATCACCTTTGAACCGGATCGTGTGGCGCTTGAAAAAAGATCCGGCGAAACCATTGAGGAGCTGCTGCATCCCCGGAGCTCTTTCGACGGACACATCAGGGCAACCCCCTGGACACGCCCGCAGGCCTTCTATTTTGCAGGTTATGCCATCTGGACCTATCTCAATGCACCTTTCAATTTTGCTGATGAAGGTTACCAAAGCAGCGAAATAGAGCCCTGGGAGGAAAATGGCGAACAATGGCGCAGGCTCGTAGTCACGTTTCCCGGCGCGATCGCCACACACAGCACCGTGCAGACCTTTTACATCGACCAAGCCGGTCTTATCCGCAGGCACGATTACAATGTCGAAATTTCCGGGAACGTATCCAGCGCACACTATCTCTCCGGGTACACGGAAGTTCAGGGAATCATGTTTCCCACCCGCAGGCGTGTATACGTAAGACAAGAGGATAACACACCGCTTCAACCAGAACCGTTGCTGGTGGATGTCCACCTGAGCGAGTTCAGGCTTTACTAGCTAATTGCATAGGCCGGCGGAGGAATGGTTTTTTATAGATTTTATTCCAAACCTGCATTATCTCATGGATCCGGAAAACAAAGCAATACTGGAAAAGGCAAATGCCGCAATCAGCAAAGGCGATTATGAAGGATTCCTTTCCTTTTGTACCGATGACACGGAATGGACATTTGTAGGTGAACAAATTCTGCGGGGAAAGGAGGCTGTCCGGGAGTATATGGCGACGGCATACGTGAAGCCGCCAAAGTTCGCGGTCGAGAATCTGATCGCCGAAAAGGAATTTGTGACTGCACTCGGCAAAATCACCATGGAGGACGAAGACGGAAAAGCGGTCGACTACACTTACTGTGACGTCTGGCGGTTTCGTGAGGGCAAGATGGCTGTATTAAAGGCGTTCGTCATCCGCTCCAGGGACTAAGATGCGGGTACGGTGCATGGACAGTTGTTCCAGCGCTCTGATCTTTTCCGACCTCCGGTATTGATTCGGAATCGGCATGCAGGCCGTCGCCGGCCAGATTTTATGGGCAGGAGGTGACCGCAATACCCCGATCGGGGTATTGCGGACTCGTCGTTGGCGGGTCGAAATTTGTGTGACCATCAATCACATAAGTATGAAACGTATCTACCTCTGCCTCCTTCTGTCAGTTTTACAACTACCGGCCTCACAAGTATTCGCTCAATTCCCCGCGCAAGCGCAATTCGGGGGATTTCAGCCGGCAGCGGAAACCGACCACATTGAAATCACCGAAAGCCAGCGCAAGGCCATTATCAGCACTTTACGGGAAAACAGCCGCAGGTTAAAGATTGGGAAAAACAACAAGCTGAATAATGCGCTGGAAAATACTTCGAATTTCATCTTCCCGCTCCGGCAGGCAGTGGGTTTCAACGACCCCGGCTTTTATGAGATCGGCAATTACATTGACAGGGACCCGACCACCGGTTTACAGGACTACATGTGCAACCAGCGTACCTACGATACCCACAAAGGTACCGACATCGGACTGTTTCCTTACGGTTGGGAAAAGATGGCCGCCAATGCAGTGGAGGTGATCTCGGCCTCGAATGGCGTCATCATCGGGAAGGTCGATGGTAATGACGACAAAAGTTGCAGCTTTTGCACGACCTGCAACTGGAATGCGGTTTACGTGCAGAACACCGACGGAACCGTTTGCTGGTACGGCCATTTGAAAAACGGAAGCGTGACTACCAAGGCGGTTGGCGAAAGCGTATCGCAAGGAGAATTCCTGGGCGTAGTCGGAAGTTCGGGGATGTCCACCGGGCCGCACCTGCATTTCGAAGTTTGGAGCGACGACAGCTACACGTCGCTGATCGATCCCTGGAACGGCACATGCAATCCATTGGGTGATAAATCCTATTGGACTTCGCAACAGCCCTATTATGTCCCGATGGTCAACAAAGTTACGTCGTCCTCGGGCATACCCACGCCCTACGGCTGCCACGACCAGGAAAAATCATTGACCCAAACTCAATTCGTTATCGGAGATCCGGTCTACCTCCCCATTTTCCTGCGGGACAATATGCCCAACACGCAGGCGCAGGTCAAGCTGACTGACCCCTCGGGTACCCCCGTCTACCAATTGACATTTAATACCGTCAATAATTTCTATTCCAACGCCTGGTATTATTATCAGTTTCCAACCAGCACATTTTCGACATTAGGCAAATGGAAGTTTTCGGTTGCGTACGGACTCAATGTGGTTGAACACACTTTTCAAATCATCTCTCCCCTCCCGGTGACTTTGCATTCCTTTGCATTGAGCCACTCGGAAGCGCAGATTGCGCTCAAATGGCAGACCAGCGAGGAAGTCAATGCAGACAAATTCGTGGTTGAGCGAAGCGGAGATGGGAAGGCATTCGAAGGAATCGCCTCGATCGGGGTCACGCATGGCACCGCAAAAAGTAATTTAAAAGAGTACACTTTCGACGACACGGCACCGCTGCGGGGACTGAGCTATTACCGGTTGAGAATGGTAGATATGGACGGAACTTTTGCCTTTTCGAAGATCCTCTCCGCTACGACCGACCAGGGAGACGAGATCACAGCCATGCCAAATCCTGCCGGTAAAACGGTGCATGTTCAAGGGGAACGGATCTCGCTCGTGGAATTGCTGGACAAAACCGGAAAAGTACAAATGACAAAGACCAATTTAAAAGGCGAAAAGTCACTTGAACTGGACATTGCGCATATACCCGCCGGGCTTTATGTTTTAAGAACGACTGATGACCGTGGTTTGAAGCAAAGCCAAAAGCTCGCCGTGGAATAGGCTGCGCGGACTTAAGCACTAACGCAATGGGCTGTATCATGAAGAGCGATACAGCCCATTGATGTTATGCTCAACGAAGATGCGATCATTTGGTGTAGACCTGGTCACCGGTGCCGAAGTTCAGTTTCAACTGGCCACCCGAACAGCTGAAACTCCCTCCGAACGTCCGGGGAGAAGGTACATCCGGTCGTTGGGTGGCATATCCCGTGCAATAAGTTTCCTCCGTAGTGGTGTAGGTCAGTGTGGCCGTAGAACCGCTGATCGTATACTTGAAATTGAAAATCAGATTGGTGCAGATCCCATTGCAATCCGGCCTTTCGAATGCACCGGTTCCATTACTGTTAAATCTCAGTATCGTATATTTCCCCGAACATGCAAGTGCCTTCCAAACCCCTATCGGGCAGGCTCCTGCGCCCGGGCCAGGGTCCACCTTATCTTTTGCTTTTATTTTTTCGGACAGATCATCAAGATCGTCGTACATAAAATCGCTATTGCATCCGAGTGCAATGAATACTATTATCAAATAGGCTGATAAACCTGTAAATGTTCGTCTCATGACTTGTAATTTTTAGAAACCAAATGAAATCGAGAAAGAGCTGTTAAAACCCAACTCCGGTATGAGGTATTGATCCAGCCCAACCCGGATGTACAGGGTTCTTCTACCAAAGCGGTCTTTGGCCAGATACTTTTGAATGTATTCGCCGGAATGCAGTCCCCCGCCCATTTTCACTGCCGACTTGTTGGGGTTAATGTCGTTGTTACTTGCAGATTTCACCCAGGCAAGCGAAGCGAACGGCCCGGCTTGGAGCCCCAGCGTAATGATGTTCTTAATATCAAACTCCCTGAAAATGTAGGGACTTAGAAAATGCTTGCTACCGGTATAAGAATCATTTTTTAAAGTAAAGTCGCTTCTTTCCTGGTAGTATTCGAAAAAGTTGTTGAGCTCCACACCCAAGCCTGCATTCGATTTTTTGCCACCGGGACGGTTCTTTTTCTGAAATGCAAAACGCTCATACCCTACCTTAAAACCGGAATGGTATCTGTAAGGGCCCATCGACGTACCATATCCAAAGTCCTCTCTCGTCAGACTTCCTCCTGCTAATAACCTGTTATTTCTCTTGTCAGATGTTGTAACAGGTTTTTTAGGCTTCTCCGGCATCAAGGGCTTCTCCTGCTGCACCGCCTCGTTCTGCCTGGTTTCCTCCGGCGCAGTCGCGGCGACCGGAGTGTTGATGATTTCAATGTCGTTATTTGCAAAAACAATTTTCCACACCTTCGAGCGCGCTATGCGAAGCGGGGATTTTCGGGCTGTATCCGTCGCCAAAAAATAGGTTATTTCCTTATCTCCTATTTCATCCACAATCGCGGCAATGGAAGTGAGGTCCAACTTCAATATCAAATCCGTTTCTTTTTGAGCATTTGCAGGAAAGGCTGCAATCAGGAGGAGCAAAAAATAGATGTATCGCATTTTAATGTTGTTTCAGGTTGACTTATTTAATCACATGCTGGTTCACCAGCTCCTTGAATGCCGAAGTACCGGCGAAGGATTTGTCGATACCTTCCAGCAGCTTGTCCTTTCGGATGTAAGACTTTGTGATCAGCCCGGTCTGGAATGATTTCTCAAACCATTTCAATGCCTCCTCCTGCTTACGCTGCAACACGTAGGCGCATCCGATCGCGTAGTACGACTGACCTTTGAGCCGGTCTCTGTTCCCTACCTCCGACAAGAACCGAATGCTTTGGTCCGGCTGCTTCTGGTGAAGGAAGGCGATCCCGATATTGTACAATGCGTCGGAGGTGCGGGAGGCGGAGTCGAGCCCAAAGGCGGTTATAAGATCTTCGGTTGCATTCCTGTATTGCTTGGTGATCACATAGCAGTCGGCTCTCCGGGCCCTGGCGGTAGCCTGACAGCACCGATTGGACACATCATGCTCGACCACGGCTGTAAATGCTTTAATGGCCTCCTCGTAATCCCCGTCCTTGTAGCATGCCGTACCGAGCGATAAGTGCTTGCCTGGATTCGGCGTATCCAAAGCAACTGCCTTTTTATAGTCGCTGATTGCCCTGCGCAGGCTGTTTCCCAGTTCATAGGCCTGCCCCCGATTAAAATACGCGTCCGAAAATGTGGCGTTTTTGTCGATCGCCCGGTCGAATTCTTCAATGCTCTTGCTAACCATTTGCGTTTGCAGGTAGCAGAATCCGAGCTTGTTGTAGGCGCTGGCCAGCTCAAAGTCAGTAAGCATCTTGCCCATTTTCTTTTCATTGGCCTTGATGATCTCGTAAGCGATGATGGCCTTTTCATACGATTGCAATGCAAATAGCGCGTCTGCCAGCCCCTTGGCCGCCCGAAAGTTCGTTGCCTCGATTTCGAAAGCCTTGCCATAATCGTTTGCCGCATTTTCGTATTTCTTCATGTCAAACCATAGTCTGGCCCGGTCATGATAAGCTTCCCCGAAATCGGACCGGTTCAGGATGGCCATATCGTACGACTCCATCGCGGCGAGGCTGTCGGCCACATTTTCAAGCCCTTTTGCCCGGTGGTACCAGGCGTCCGCGTGCGTGGGCAGGATGCTGATCACGTTGTCGAAATCCTGAACCGCCTGCTGGTACTTTTTCTCGCTGAGCGCCTTGAAAGCAATCCCGAAGTACTGGCTCGCAATGGAGGAGATCTGCTCGGTTTGCTCCGGGGTGATCGCTAATTTCCTGAGTTGTGCAAAATCCGCTCCCGCCAGTTTCACTTCATTGAGCCTGATATTGGACAACCCGCGCTGATAATAGGCTTCGGCATAGGTACTGTTCAGGTTAATGGCATTCGAAAAATCGACAATGGAAGCCGGGTAACTTTCTGTCTGCACGTGAAGCATTGCCCGGTCGAAATAATGCCCCGCATTCCTGGGAAACAGCTCGATCGCCCTGGCATAGTCCTCCAATGCGCCGTTCGTGTTGCGTGTCAGGATCCGCAGTTTGGCACGTTTGTTATGAATATCGGCGGCGGTACGGTCTATATTCAGGTAGCTGGTCAGGTCGGCGGCCGCTTTGGGAAAGTCTTTTTTCATCGCATACAGATCTGCCCTGGCTTTCAGCGCAGCCAGATTGGCAAAATCCAGTTCAATGGCTTTGCTGAAATCCTTCAACGCCCTGTCCAGATCACCGGTAACCACATATGCCAAACCTCTGCCCAGATAATAGTCTGAATTATCCTTCTCCTTTTTTAGAATGCGTGAATAATCCTTTATCACCTCCGCATATTTCCCGAGATTGAATTTTTCGTCCAGTTCGGTTTTAACGCTGGATTTTTGATTGAGCATTCTGATCGTCTCGCCCAATGCAACGGAATCGGGTTTCAGTTCAAAGGCCTTTTTATAGTAACCGATCGCTTCCGAATAGTTCCTTGTCTTTTGGGCTATATTTCCCTTTGCAAGGTATTCCCGAAGCAGCTCCACCGCCGTTTGCTTCTCTTTTTCAAATGCCCGCTTGACCTGGTATATCTTTCGGCGAGGCAGCAAATCGTCGAAATCATTCCGTTTTTCAGCCTCGGTATATGCTTCCAAAGCCTTATCGTAGTCTTTCGAAGCGAAGGCTTTGTCTCCTTCGTTGAGCCATTTATTGTATTCTTCCAATGCCTTCCGCTCAGCTTCCCGCTCTTTATTCCTTGCCGTTTCGGCAGCACTTTCCGTTTCTGTAAGCTGCCGGCTGCTATCACCGGCCGCTTCGCCTCTGGCGAGGACGGCATCGTTCAAAGGGTTTTGAGCCGAGTCCCCATCGGCCGCAAACCCGACGCGCGTAATGTAGGTCAACCATTTTTTGCCCTTCCGCTCGGCCCGTACTTCGGCCACCCGGTGCACCTGCCGGTAGGGCACCTTTATTTGCGTATGTTGCCCTGAGAAGGCGGATTTGAAATACACTTTCACATAGTAGTATTCCGACTTTTTTACATTACTGACCTCAAAATCGGTAAAAGAGATCGTCCGGTCGATACTTTTGGGATAAAACAGCTCGAAGTCGGCCAGGTACCGTTCCACCGTCAGGTCCGCACTGGTTTTGGCCGATGCGTGTTCCGGGTTCACGTCGTCCTCAATGATTACTTTTTCGTCATAAAACAGCTTATTCACCGAGTTACCATAACTGTCCGTCCGCAGGGCCTTGCGCTCGAATTCGCCCAGGTCTTCGAAGGCCACCGTGTTCAGCAAATCGCTTAACCCTTTCTCGACCTTCCTTTTGGCGAGATGTATGATTTCCTGACTGTCCCTGGTGGTCAGCGAATCCGTCGTGCCCGACGTGGCTGGTCTTATGCAGACTAGGCATATCAACAATACGAAAATCGTTACCCTGCTGCTTGCCTGCCAAATGTTCATGGTATTCATCTTGATTTTTTTGAAGGTAACCCCATCCCCACTGCCAGCCTTACACCGACCATATGAATGGGTTCGCTGGTCGGTTTGAAAGCGCTCTTCATCATTTGATAATGGACGTCTGCTTCCAGGATCACCTTTGCAATTTTCCGCGTAACGCCAATGCCCCCTCCAAATGAAGGGCAGGTAGCCGACAATTGATCTTCGGCTTTTTCACCGTCTTCCGAAACCGAAATCTTCATTTTCAGGAAATTCCCTCTACCTTCCACATGCAGGTACACCGATTCTTTCAGGAAATACTTGATACCCAGCCCAGCGCTCGGGCCCGACAAACTCAGGTCTTGTTTGTAAAGAACCTCCTCACCACTTAGGTAGCTTTTCAGGACCGATGCTTTGCTATACCCCAATGTCAGGTAAGCACCGAATAGCCTGCTGATCTGATAGTTACCCCTCACACTTCCTCCCAATGCGGTGCGCAGCCCAGCCCCTTTCTCGTCGTCGGTCCAGATTTTTGACCCAACCAGATAATTTCCTTCGACTCCGGCTGTGACGGATATTTTCGACAGCAGATCGGCCTTTGCCTTTTTAGTTGTCGCTACGGCCTGCTCCCCTTCCACCTGGCGCGCGCCATCCAACTCGGCCACTTTCGGTTCGAAATTTTCAATATGTCCGTCGCTGTACTCCACCCGCAGCAGTTCTTTTCTCGTGAGCTCATACACCGGGCCGGCGTCCTGGCGGCGGTAGGTGATCTTCTGATCGGTGACGGCAATGACCCTTCCGGTAATCATTGTTTTGTTGGTCAGAAAAAGACGGTCCGGCTTAGCCACCACCACTTGGGCCGCCGCTGGCGCAGGTGCCGGTGTGGCGACAGGCGTGTTGATGATCTCCGTCTCCCCGCTTTCATACACGATCTTCCATACCTGCTTACGCGGTATGCGCAATGTGGTCCGTTTGGCGGTGTCTTTGGGTAAAAAGTAAATGATCTCCGTTTCGCCGATTTCATCGACCACCACTTCAATCGTCGTCTGATCGATTTTGAAGATCCGGTCGGAAGCAGTCTGCGCTTTGGCTTGCATGACAGCCAATGCTAACAGGAAGAGGGTTAAGTAACGCATAAGATTTGATTGAACGATGATTAAAAAGAGAGAAAGAGGGATACGCTCAGCCCGTTGTTTTTGATATTGAGCCCTTTCATCACATCCGCAAGTCCGTGCTCATACCTGAATTCCAGCAATGGCTTATGCCCGGAATAGAACCCCAGCATGGCGCACAGCCCGTAGTCGAATTGATTGTCGATCGCCTCCTGGGTAATGTCATCCGGCTGATAATCGTCATCTCCCTCCTTGTATTCGGAAGTATGCCTGAACCGGTAAGCATAGTAGCCACCTACACCGATCACCGGATTCAGCTTACGCGCTCCGGCTTTTAAAATGAGCGGTAGCAGGTTACCCTGAAAATAGGTGAGCTTGGTGCGGGTCGTTACATCTACACCCTGTTCCGAGACGGTTTCCCGCGAACCCTTATTGGCATACACCAGCTCCAACCTGGCATTGTAATGCTTGGTGTTGGCCAGGCTGATCCCCAGGCCGGTTTCCCAGTTATAGAAAGGCTTACCCGGAAAGCCGATTTTATCCTTGTAAAAGGAAGTCATCGAGCCGCCAAAACGAAAACCAACATAGTTCTTGTACTCCCGGCGGGTATCTTTCTGGGCGCCGTCGGGAATCGTTTCATGCTGTATTTTAATGATAATTTCATTCGGCTTAACCGGCGTGCTTTCGGGTGCCCTGGCCGCTTTTTCCGCCTCAACGGTTTCGCCCTTCTGCGCGGTGTCTGCCGGCCTGTTGCTGGCCGGGCTAGCCGTTTTGGGTTTTTCCTGTGTTTGCGGTAAAATTTCCTCCCGCCGGGCCGCGAGCGTTTTAGCGGAGTTGAATTCTTCGGTGTCGCCGTTACTATATATGATCTTCCACACTTTTTCCCGCGCTATCCGGATCTTTTCCAGGCGCGAAACGTCTTGCGGAAGGAAGTAAACCACCTCCCCCGCCGAAACTTCGTCGACAATGGCAGCGAACTTTGTTCTGTCCACCTGATAGATCGTATCGGTAGGATTTTGCGCCAGGCAGCGGATGGCGCCCATTAAAAATAACATCAGGTATATTTTTCTCATAGGGGTAGCAATTTATGGTTTGGTCAATAGCTCGATCTCCACTCTTCTATTTCTTTCCTTATTGGTTTCCACATCGTTCGGCGCTACGGGAAACGCATCACCCTTGCCGTTATACGTCATGCGTTTGGCATCGGCCCCGGTCTGCTCCATAAAATGGTAGGCAACTCTGGCCCGGTATTCCGAAAGGCTGCGGTTCAGGTGGCTGTCGCCCACGTTGTCAGTATGACCGGTGATCCGGAGGCGGGCCGAAGGATTGGATTGCAGCCATGCAGCAAGCGTATCCAGAACGACCTTGCTTTCCGGCCTCAGCTTGTAGTCACTTCTATCGAAATAGATCGTCCGCGGCCGGATCGCGATATGCTCCGCTGACGGCAACGATGACGTTGCCCGCAATGCAGTTCGGCTTTGTGCAGCAGGCATATGCAAAGCATAGAAATTCAGTCCTTCCGACGCGCTGAGGGTTGCAGCATAAAGCAGTTCTTCATTTGCCCCTTTTATGGCCAGTTGATAATCGCCTTTTCCCGGAACCTCGGCCCAGCAATGCGCGCCGTCCGACGCCATCACAACCGGTTTGGGACCCGTAAGCCGGCAGCCGACCTTGCCGTCTTTCGCATTAACCGTTACCGAGATCAGATGCAGCTGGCTGCTCAGGCGGATCTGGTATTTGCTTTTCCTGTTATCCAGCTTGTCCACGATCAGGTTCCCGAAATAGCGCTCATACCCATTTGCCCGGACTTCGATCGCGACAATGTCGGTTTGCGTAAAAACTACTTCATAGCCTGGCTGACCAGCCGTCAGTTTCCGGCAGTCTTTGGCCCCGGTTTTGGTATAAAACAAACAGACTTCGGCGTCCAGCTGCTTCCCCGACAATGCATCTACCACCTCAAACAAGCGTGTCGCGTTCTGACGGGCATCTGCCGCACCGGCGGCGAGGGAAACATACTGCTGCTGCTCTTGAAAATAGGGCTGATCGCTCGCCTGCTTATCGATCTGCACGAGCCTGACGGGCACATAAAACCCGGCATCCGAAGGCTTCCCCGCCAGGTTCAAAGGGAGCGTCCGCGGGCGATATCCTGGTGCCTCCATCGTAAGCTCCCGGGCATCACAAGGCATTTCAACCCGGTAGGATCCGGTTGCCGATGTTTTGGAAAGCACCTGCGATTTTCCTTTCATTTTCTGTATGATCGATACATTCGGAATTCCCTTTCCCGTGTAGGCATCCGTAACGCTGCCATACATCCGCAGGCATTGCCCCCGGCTCATCACCGACAAGCACAGGTACAGCGCGCAAAGAACAGCACGTGACATGGGTTATTGATTTACACTGATACCTACATTACCCAGCAAAATATCCCAGTTTGTCGTCTGCTGGCCATCCACCGTTTTCTTGTACGATTGCAGCTTCACTTTCACGCTTTTCTGGGTCACGTCGCTGTACATAACATCCTGATTGTTGGCTCCGTACCCGGTGAAAGTCTGCGATCCGGTAATGGTTCCGTAGTAGTTCCCGTCACTCGCCTCGGTCAGGTCTTTCACATAATTGACCTCGTTCCAGGCAATGCTGGTCGAGCTGTAAGGAAGCAGTTTGAGCCTCGTCAGGTAGTCCTTGACAGGATACTTGCGCTTTCCCTGCCGGTTGGCGGAAGACACTTCAATGGTGGCGTCGGCCAAAAACAGCTTCACTGCCTGCTCGATCGCTTCGTCTTTTTTGTCGGGATCAATGCTTTTATCACTGATAATGTTGAGGTATTGAACAAACTCGTCTACTTTTTTGATGCCTTTCTTGCCATAGGAGCTCACCTCTTCGTCGGACAAGCCCTTCCTGGGAGCTGGTGCCTGTACCGGTTCGGCTGCCTTCTGTGCCACAGATGCAGCCGGTTTTTGCACCGCCGGCTCCGTCCATTTTTGTGTCTGCGCCGGGGCCGGTTCCGCGGCGGGTGTTTGCGCAACCTTTTTGGCCTCCACCTGGCCGGCAGTCTTTTTTGCGGGCTGGTCGATCGCTCTCTGGACCTGAACTTTGGCGCTCGCGAGCAAGGGCGCAGCGTCCGCCGATGGCAGGATAAATTCGTGATGGCCGTCCTTGAAAATGATCAGCGCCAGCTCATTTCGGTTGATCGACGCTGTGCCTCCCTGGGGCGTGTTGTAGTTAACCACATTATCGCTTTTGTAGCTGATGCTGCATTCGATGACTTTGAGCGGATTGGCCTGCACGAGCAAGTCGTTCGACGGCCCTGCCGCATTGTAAAAATTCATGATCTGCATGGAAGCCTGGGCAGGATCCGAAGGCAGATCCGAAACCATCAGATAGTTGCCTCTCGCATTAAACGCGACCAGCACATTTTCCCTCGGCACGCTTCGCTTCACGACGCGTTCCCCTTTCAGTTCCGCCACCTTCACAATGCTTTCCGTAGCCTCGACGAGTTTGAAAGGAAAGCTGCTGCCGTTAGCCCAGTAAAGGGTTTCCTGGGCCTGGGCGACAGGTACTGAGAAAATAATTGCTATTAAAAGGTATATTGTTTTCATAGATAATTAATTTGCTCCTGCCGGTCTGTTAGCAGAAAAGTTTAGCTGATTCGATTTTATTCCCGTTTTGGTTGTAATGTATACAGCGATAGGAATAGTCTCATTCTTTCCGAACCTTATACATCTTTTATAAGATATAACACCGTCGGTATTAGCTGCATTGAATAAAACCGGTTGCTGAGCACCTACTTGCTCGACGACTCCCCAATTATTCGGTGAAAGAATTTTAAATGAGTCATCTGCTTTAAATGATAAAATATATTCCGATCCTAAACCAATATCCTTTATGTTGCAGGTATTCAATGTAGAATAGGTGATAGTTGGCGACTTTATATCCACCCAATTGCCCTGATAAAAATTCTTCTCTACCGCGTTGCCGGAAATACTGAAATTGCTTTCTTCTCCTGTCCAAAATTTCGTTTTGATTCCGCCGGCAACATCGATATTTCCTCCCATTGTGATATTCGGAGTTTCGCCTTGCAGCCCGAGTGATACCGAAACAGGAACTTCAAAAAATCCCTTTAACATCTCCGATCCGAAAGGCGAAATTTCATATACCGGATTAAAAATCGTTGCGCTCGCATTCAGATTGATGTTCGGCATAATGGTTTGTGTATTCAGGTCCATTCTGGATGCATTCAGGCTGTAAGAGCTAATGTTTGACCACGCCCCATTTTCATACTTGGCACCCAATGTGGCCGTAATTACAGGCAGTGTAGTCCACTGTAACTTGCCTGATAACGATATGGGAAATGTCTTTAAATGTATTTTCTGAACCAGAATGAGCGGAAGCACGATAGGGCCGATCGGAGTGATGACCGGAATTGGGATCGTCAGATTCGGTAATGGAATCGTTTTGAGCAGCCTTTCGGCCTTGATGTCAAAGTACTCCGTTGCAGTATTGGTGATCTCCAGTGAACTTCCTTCGGTATTGATGTCCGCCTGCACGAGCACACGCTCAGGCATTTGAGAACCCGCAGATTTCTTATACTCCACCTTTACTGCCGGCACATTAACTTTCAGGATACCGCTGAATTTCAAACCATTCACGAGCGTATTTTCATTTGAAAATGAGAGGCTGATGGATCCGGCCGTTCTAAAATTCTGATCGTCTGTAAAGGAGTTTGTATAAACACTGTCGATTTGAAGCTGTTCAAAGGCTTCATTTAATCCCGCAGGCTCGGTCTTGTAAATCGTTCGGTTACCGTCTACAGTGGAGCTCACTACTTTCGACAAAACGCCATATTCATTACCTGCTCCCGGGGCAGCAATGATAATGTCACCTATTACAGGGGTAGTTGTTGTTTTAGTTTTATCAATAATTACTTCATTCGGGTTCGACGAAATAATGGCTGATGTTTCAACTACCTGAGATTTTGGACTTAATAAGTTGTCATTATTAATGACATCAATGCTTATTTTTCTAGCGCACGATGTGGCTGAAAGAATCAGTAGAAAGAAGACAATTTTATTCATGTTATTTTTCAATTGTGTAGAAAAATCAATTCGCACCCACATTGAACCTAAGGAATCGATCGGTGCCACGATGAAACTTTTCCGCCTTTGTGAATTATTTCAAATAAAACCATCCCACCAGTTGTTCTAACCCAAGGAAATAGCGCTATTCCATTTTTGTCTGTCTTAACACTGATATACTGATCATTTACAGCTCCTCCGGAAATGCTACAATTTACCTCAACGTTGTCTACTGCAACCACCCCTTCTTTAATCGGAATTAGGATGATTTTGATTGGGTTTGGTATTACCGGACCTTTATTTGGTATTTCCGGATCCGCATCAAGTCCCGTACTCATATTGTTATATGAATCAAACTGCCCGGACACGTATGGAGTACTGAATTTCACAACCTTTTCGCTTTTCTCTTTGATATTTACCCGTACCACCTGTACTGGCGATTTGCCAAACGGTGTACTGTCTAAAATCCAATATGCTCTTGCTAACCCATTTTCATCTGTGGTGGATTCAAAAGAAGCAAGTTTGCCGGTGCCGGAAGTTACTTTCCATTCCAGATCGACATTTTTTAGTACGCGACCGTCTTCATCGGATACCTTCACGATCATCGGATCTTTAAGTTTTTCATTTGGCTTGCCAATCTGCCGATCGCCGCTTACGATTTCAATTTTATAATTCTGATTCGCCCCCCCAGTCGCCGAAAACACCACCGGCGAACCTACCGCTGGCGTACCATCCTTCTTCTTCACTAAAACCTCCACATTCTGTCCGCCCGACGGCCCGAGCTTCCAGTTGGCTGAAACGAGACCTTCAGCATTCGTAATGCGTTGCAGGTTCCCGAAATCGCCGCCTCCAGCGAGGATTTTCCAACTCACTTCGACGCCCATTTCCGGCTTGCCTTCGCCATTCAGCACCCGGATGGTCAATGGCTTGGCCAGTTCTTTTCCGTATTGTCCGGTCTGGCTGTTGCCGGATGCGATCTCTGCTTTCCGGTCGTTGCCGTCGAATACCGTAGCTTTAAATGTGGCCGTTGTGGAACCTTTGGCTTTGTTCGCGAAAGCTTCCAGCTGCTGTTCTCCCTTACCGGGGCCCGGTGTCCAGGTCACTTGTGCGATACCCTCGTAGCTGGTTTCTGTTTCTGCCAAGCTCACCTTCCCTCCGCCTGATTTGATCACCCAGCTTACATTGACTTTGATGGCCGGTTTACCGTCCGCATTCTTTACCCTCACCACCAATGGCGCTGGCAAGGCTTTGCCGCTTTCCCCTTTCTGATTATTCCCGCTGACGATCTCTGTCAGGTAAACCGGCTGCTCACCGCATTTGAGCAGTTTTAGACCCACTACCTGGAAGCAACTATCGATCGATGCTTTCGCCTGGAACAAATCGTTGGTATGGGCGGTGATGTTGGCCGCTGTCATGAAGTCGCCTGCGAGGCTGATCAGCGAAAATGCCCTGCCCATGCTTCTCACAAATCGGAAAACGTCGTCACTTGCACCGCATTCGTCCAGTAGCTCATCTGCATGCTCCAATGCTTCACCGGTAATGTCCAGCGCCAGCCCGGCGAATACTTCCGGGGAATTAGCCGTCGCCAGCACCGATGCTTTCTTGTCCATGATGCTGCCGAGCAGGTCGGGAATAGATTCCAGGATGGCCGGGGCGCAGCCGTCCGGCAGCGGAAAGATATCCCGCAGGATCGCCAACAAAAAACGGTAGACATTCTCGTTTCTGGCCATGGTGCTTTCCACGCTCCCGTCCCCGCTCAGCGGTTTGCCCGACCGGATCCGGATCGTATATTCTCCATTTCCCGAAAGTGTAAACTGCGCCGGTTCGGGGATCCCGTAGCCGTCGCCGAACACGCCGGCCGCAGCTTCCGCCAGGTTGGTCGCAAAAAGCGTGCGGCCGCCGATGACGTATTTGGGGCCAACGGGCTTATTGTCTTTATAAACACCAGCCACGTAGGTATGGGCGACATGGTTGTTCTGAAGCATTACTTCGGTATTGGCAGTCGTGATTTTTACCGGGTCACTGTATCCGGCTGTTTGCGTCGTCCGCAAACCCGTGCTGGACTTAAACACAGCGGCGATCGCCTGGATCAGTTCCTTGTTGGTGGTGTCGGTAACCGCCCGCCCCGATTGTAATCCTAATGCGACCTGGTCAATCAGCTTCTGGTAAGCCGGATCGGTCTTGATTTTTGCGATCATCTCTAGTTTACCCGCCGCAGAGAGCGACCGGAGCGTGAGCGTGTTCATCAAAAGTGCCAGGGCCGTCGACTCGCTGGAAATGCTATGGTCGGTCTGGCCAGGGTAGTTATAACCCAGCAGCAGCACATCCCCCTTCCGGTTGTTGAGCACGGTGGTCGAGATCTTTCCGCTGGTGTCGATGGCAAATTGGGAGGCGACCGGGATGCTGGCGCCAACGGAAGACAGCACCGTTAACCCGGCAGTATCCGCTTTCGTGTTCTCAGGCAGAATGATCTTACCAGAAATCTGGCCTTCCTCCACGACCGGGCCCGGCAGCTGAACGCTGACTTCCCGCGTGCAGCTTAGGCAAAATAGGATGAGGTAAAAACACTGTAAGAGGAGGTGCTTTTTCATTCAAAAAATATGATAGAGTTGGGTTGCGTATCGACAAAATTGCAATGGTTTCGCTGTCCGGGGCAATACCCCGATGGGGGTATATTTAGCGCGTCAACCGGCAGATAAACCGCGTTTTTGCTTATTTCACGATCAGTTTGTGGACGCGTGTCGTACCGTCCTTTTTCGTTACTTTGACCAGATAATGGCCTGGCGGCAGATGATCAATGGTGACTCCCTGGCT
This sequence comes from uncultured Dyadobacter sp., assembly GCF_946482605.1. Next base: position 383,002 of record NZ_CAMLSE010000002.1, read on the forward strand.
GAATAGTCGCGAGTAATTTCCCAGCTGCTTTCCATCGCCGCCGATGATTTCGAGCAACGCTACTTGTGAAAGCTCAGCGGCATTTAACCAGAATTTTCCGGATGCAGGATTAGGATAAATATATTTGTCGGCACGAGGTATCGCTACCTGCTCTATCTTGCTGTACGCGAATGACCCGTCCGTATCGATCATTTTCAGGCGGTAGTAAAGCTTGCCATCCTCACTGGCCTCTTGTACCAGATTTTTATCAATGGCCTCGTAGTGTTTATGCGCTCCTGTGAATGCGACTCGACCAAAAGTCTTGAATTGCCTCGCATCCGAGCTTTTTTGCAGTTCAAAATGACTGAAATTTTCGGCATCCGCTACCAACCAGCTCAATACAGCATCGTTTTCCCGGACCCCGGCCTCAAACGAAATCAGCTGCACCGGCAGGGGATCTGACGCACCCTGTACAAAAAACCCGCTGAACCCTGTTACCTCAAAGCTTACCTCCCACCTTTCCAGGCTTGGATTCCAGATGATGTCCTCATCTTCGGGATTTATCGTCGCAGCCCCTTCTGTAGAATAAGTGGAGGGTAGTCCGGACTGATCGCTGCTCGTTCCGACCAGCTTGGTAATCAACAGATTGGCTTTTCCGGTCGCATCCGCACCGTGCGAGGGCAGATCGTCGTCAGTCCCCGCAGTCGAATTGTAATAATCGAAATCCTGCTGTGTAAAATAAAGGGTGACTATTCCGGTTGAATTGTCCGGGTCATGGTCCGGCGTAATCTGGTAATGACGCGCAACGTAGGGCTTCCCGCCGTAGAAAAATTCATCCGCTTCCAGCCAGGTTTTTGCTTCCACCCGACCACTCACCGCATTACTGCCCGTCGACGCAATGGTAGCGATAATTTTGCATTCGGAATCGACAAGCATCGGCGTCGTACCTTTCCCCACTATTTCGGCAACCGACTCATCGGACGATTCAGCGAGTGCCATCCCACTCGGGTTGAATATCGCCAGCTTGTTGCTGGTGTATTGATTAACAATGATATAGTTGTAAACCGGGTTGTATGTCGCCTTGCCCGACCCACCCGGCACGCTGTTGCATTCAGAGACAGGCCCATTGGTACCGATCGTCCCGTTGCCAAAAGTGACCGCGCCTATGTCCGTAGCAGCACCATTGTCCCAGTCGGGGCTATTGATAATGTAATTCCCGTTTTCGACAGCCAGTATGCCGCCACTGCCGAGCTGGTCGTCGGCCGCCGTTCCTATCAGAGAGTTGGCCTCACTGACAACGCCGGTAATTCCCGTCGAACCATTTGCCCAGGTTATTGCTCCCGCATTGACCAACCCGCCATTGCGCCTCCTCGTACTGCGGATCAAATAGTTGCCGTTTGAGAGTTCGGTTAACCCTCCGAATCCGAGCCGATCACCGGCAGTTGTGCCGATAAGCGAGTTCGCAGCAGTAACCGTGCCGGAAACTCCCGTAAGGCCATCAGCCCAGGTGACGGCACCGGCGTCTGCAAGAGAGCCATTATCCCAAAAGTAGTTGGTCATCACATAATTCCCGGATGACAATGCTCTTGGTTGGTTGAAACCGACCTGATCGCTCGCGGTTGAGCCCACAAACGAATTGGCACTGCTAACCGCCCCATTTATACCGGTAGTGCCATTTCCCCAGGTTATCGCACCCACATTGACGATCGCACCATTATCCCATGAATAGCTGTTGACCACATAATTACCATTGCTCAACGCGGTTACCCGCCCATTACCGATCTGATCATTGGTTGTTGAGCCTACCAGGGAGTTATCGGGGGATATCACCCCTGCGGATCCGGTCGTTCCGTTTCCCCACCTCACAGAACCTGCGTCAACAGCCGTACCATTGTCCCATAACGGGCTGCAAACAACGTAGTTCCCGTTGCTCAGCGCGGTCACGCCGGAAGATCCTACCTGATCGTTGGTCCGGCTGCCTACCATCGAATTGGAACTATTGATTGTCCCTGCGATTCCAGTGGTTCCATTGCCCCAGGTTACTGCTCCGGCCTTTGTAGCCGGGCCATTATTCCAAAATGCATTGGCTACGACGTAGTTTCCGTTCGAAAGTATTGTCACCCCGCCTCCACTGGCCGATCCCAGGTTTTCGCTGGCAACCGTTCCGATCAGGGAATTGGTGTCGTCTATGGGTCCGCTCACTCCGGAGGTACCGCTTCCCCAGGTCACTGCACCTGCATCCTGGGCGCCGACGCCATTATCCCAGGTCGGGGTCCTCACCAGGTAGTTGCCATTGGGAAGGGCAAAGATGCCGCCGAACAGGGCATTTGATCCTACCTGATCCAATGCGCGGCTGCCTGTCAGCGAATTAGAGCTGCTTACAAATCCGGTCGTTCCCGTAACACCATTACAAAGTGTGACAGCCCCTGCGGCAGCGACCGTGCCATTATCCCAATCCGGCGAGCCCACGACATAGTTGCCATTGGTGAGCGCCGTCACGCTACGGCCTACATGATCATTCACCTGGCTACCCAGCAGCGAATTGGAAGAACTAATCGTCCCCTTCAAACCGCCTTCTGCACTTCCCCAGGTTACAGCCCCCGCATCGACGATAGCCGCGAAGTCCCAATTGGACGCTCTCGTAACATAATTGCCGTTTGAAAGTATAGTCACATAGATACCGACCCCGTCATCCTTCGTTGTTCCTACCAGGGAATTAGCGGCGCTTATCGGCCCGGTAATTCCGGTAGAGGCATTTGCCCAGGTCAGGGAACCGGCGTTGGTAGCCAAGCCGTTATTCCACCGAAAAGCACCAACCAGATAGTTACCTCCTGGCAGTAAGGTAATGATCATCGGCGCCAGTAAGCCGGGTTCCAGACCCACTGCCGGATTACTTACCAGCGAATTATCGCTGCTCACTACACCCACTATGCCCGTGACTCCGTTGCCCCAGGTCACCGCCCCGCTTTGCTCCAACGCAGCATTACTCCAAGACAAGCTGGTTACCAAATAATTACCATTGGATAAGGCGGTCACACCACCCGCTCCCACCAGGTCACCGGAAGTCGAGCCGATGAGGGAGTTCGCAGAGTTCACCACTCCGTTTATTCCTGTGGTACCATTCACCCAGGTTACTGCACCCACATCCATCACGCTGCCATCATCCCAGTTCTGGCTTGCTACCACAAAATGCCCGTTGGCAAGCGCGGTGATTCCGCCAAGTCCTACCTGGTCGTTTTCGCTGCTGCCGGTCAGCTTGCTGATCAAGGTGTGCGATAATCCATCATAGAGATATATGGCCCCCACGTCCGGAACGCCTCCGTCATCGTAAAACGGGTCGGCTACCACGTAGTTGCCATTGGGAAGCATGATGAGTGAATGTCCAAATTCCCCGCTGCCCGCAGGCCCGGAAATCTCTATGGTCTGGGCGTTGCCTGATGTCACCACCATTAGATAGAGAGACATGGCACAGAGTAAAATTCCTTTCATTCGATCGTATTTAGGTTACGCAAATCTCCCCCGGTGAACTCTACGGCAGCAATACCCCCATCGGGGTATTTTTTACATGCTCCCGGTCGCTGTATATTTCGTAAAATATTTCTCCATGCTCAAACCTCTCCTGACTCTGGCCCTCTTGCTTGGCCTCCTTACCCTTTGTCTTGCGCAAAAAGAACTACCTCTCCCGGCTTCCGTAAAGGCAGGTACATTCATCGCAGACGATCGTTTTAGTGAATCCGATCTGCATGGATACGTGTATGCGTTCAGCACCGCAGACAGCAGCTTAGGCATCAGGGACTTGCTGTCCGGCAAACCCCGGTTCCGGCTCATCGAACGGGAGATCCCGCACTTTGGCAGTGACAACCGCTACCACTGGATCCGGACTGAAATAAAGAATGCGGGGTCACAAAATCGCCAGCTGGTCTCCTATTTGCACTTCAACGAGCTAACCGACGTGTGTTTTTATGTCGTTAACAATAAAGGTCAGGTCGCGTACAGGCAGGAGCATCTCAGTCAGCGGACCTACTTCAACAGGAAACCTATCCCCTCCCGTTTTTTTGCCTTCCCGGTCGATCTGTCCGCGGGAGAGCAGGTGACGGTTTATTGGAGAATATACCGGCAAGAAAACAGTGTGGTAGCGCCTGTCAGACTGTACACCAAAGACGCATTCAACTCATTTTTGCGAACCTACGACTCGCTCGCATTCCTGTGTTTAGGCGTGATCATTTCTGCATTCCTGCTGAGCACGTTCTTGTTTTTTGTCACCAGGTTAAAGGTCCTCTTCTTCTACGCGGGCTACTGTCTTTTTTACTTTTTCCTGTGTATTATCAACGACGGAATGGTACTTCAGTACTTCCACATCGATCCTTTTGATATCGCCATTGGCAGCCGGCTGGTCGCTACGGGCTTGATGCTGTTTTTTCTGCTCCAATTTTCGAAACACTTTCTGAGCGCTCCCGTTTTGCTGGGGCGCCCCGTGGCCCTGCTGACCGATTCCCTTTCCTATACCTTGCTTGCCCTGGGACTTACAATCGCAGTCTTCTCGTTGACTGCCTGGACTTCCGTTTTCTTTTTAATCAGCTCGTTGAGTCTGATCCTGATCTTCGTGATGATGGTCGCCGGAATGTATCACAAAAAGCACGAGGCCTTCTCCTATTTCATCGCGGTGGGGCCGTTCTTTCTGTCCTGTCTGTGGTTTGTATTGATCTCCGTTTTTGATGTCCCGGCTACCTGGTTCTATTATATGAGCCTTACCGTCATTCCGATCATCGAAATGGTTGTGCTTGGAATCGAACTCGGCAACAAACTGATCCGGGAACGCGACAAATACTTCGAAGGTCTTCATAGTCTTCAGCGTGAGCTCGCCTCCTCTATTCTCAGGACCCAGGAATCGGAACGTCGTAGAATTGCCGCCGATCTCCACGACGATCTGGGCGGAACGCTGGCTACTATACGTATTAAGTTTGCCACCCTCAAGCGCAACTTGTCGCTGACATCGGAATCGGGACGACCGGCGCTGGAGGTGATGGAAGACATCGAACCACTGATCCATAAAAGCAGTAACGATCTCAGGCGTATTTCACAGACGCTGATGCCGCCGGAATTTGAAAGGATCGGGTTAACAGACAGTGTTCAGCACGCAGTCGACACGATGCCGGGGCAGACAGCTCGTTTCACCTTTCTTACAGCCGGGGAACAACGGTCCCTGCCTGCCGAAAAACAACTGGCTATTTACAGGATCGCCACGGAAACGCTGCAGAACATCGCGCGGCGCCCTCTGGTGCGGCGCGGTTCGGTACAGCTATTTTACAGTAACGACCGGCTTCAGATCTTTGTTGAGGCGGATGAAAAGATCGATTCCTTATCAGAAGCCGAAAAAACGATACGAAAAGACCTTTCCAGCAGCTCATTGTTGGCTACGCATCTGGGAGGTACATTTATTTTGGAAATAAGCCATTCGGGCATTTTTGTGGTTGCGGAAGTTCCTTATTGATGCAAAAGGCCTGCTCTTTCATACCGTGAAGAGGCGTTCTACCCATTTTCTAAATATGCTCAGGCTGATCCCTCTGTTACTGATCCTTTGCGGCTTACCCACCTATGCGCAGACCACGCTTAACCCATCAAGCCCGGGCGACCCACGGGGAGGCAATGCATTCATTATCCGGCCCGGCTTTGAGAAAACCAGTCTGACCGGTCATGTGTATCTGCTGAGCACAGATTCACGGGAAAGCATTAGCAGTGTGCAACAAAAGAGAAATGCATTTACGCTGCTCAGGGACGAGATCCCGTCTCTTGGAATGGACAGCCATTTTCACTGGATCAGCTATACGGTTCAAAATAGTGCTCAGGAGACAAAAAATCTGATCGCCGACCTCAGGTACAATGAATTGAACGACGTTTGTTACTACGTAGTCGATCACCATCAGCGGGTTGTCTATTCCCGGGAGCACTACGACCGCAAATCGTACATCAGCAAGAAACCGGTTCAGAGCAGGTTTTTTTCGTTCCCGCTGCGATTGAAACCCAACGAAAGTCTCACCGTTTATTGGAGGATCTATCGAAAGGAAAGCTTCATTGTACTGCCCCTCGGGCTTTTTGACCAGGAATATTTTTTTACTTTCAACACCACCTACGACTTTTTCCTGTATTTAAGCCTCGGTGTATTTACGTTTACATTCCTGCTGAGCCTGCTGCTTTATATTTTCACCAAATACAAACTACTCCTTTATTACTCGGGCTATACGCTTTTCTATGGACTCACCATTACGAGTATGGAAGGCATTCTCACACAGTATTTTCATTTGGACATTCCGCTGCTGCAAGACAACACCAAAAATGTATTCATATGCTGTCTGAACTTTTTTGTGATACTCTTTGCGATCCACTTTCTGGGCATCAGATCATTTTTAGCTAAATGGGTCTATCATCTTTGCATTGCACAAGCCACGCTCGTTCTTGCCTTCGGTGTATATCTGTTGCTAACCCCTTTCACAGGATTGACGTCCATCATCCTTTCGGGGGTAGCTATGCTGGATATGTTACTGATTATCAACCTCATTTTTGCAGCACTCCCTCATCAAAGGCGCATTGCAATCCTCTACCTGGTCGCCACGCTGCCATTGTTTTTCAGCGCCTGCTGGCTTATCCTTACCCTTACTTTTGAGTTCAAGAGAACCTGGTTTTACTACCAATCCTTCCCGTTTCTGCCGTTTTTCGAAGTTATCGTATTGGGCATAGGCCTGGGTTACAAGCTGATCCGCGACAGGAACCGGTATTTTCTGGGTCTGAACTCGCTGCAAAAGCAGTTTACGTCCTCCATTGTAAACACCCAGGATTCGGAACGGCAAAGGATAGCCGCCGACCTGCATGATGACCTGGGAGGAACATTGGCGACGATCCGGCGAAGGCTCTCCGATATCCGGTTCAAAACAAAAATAGCTTTTGTCGCCAGGGAGCTGGACGAGCTGGAACCGCTCATTCAAAAAAGCAGCGATGACCTGAGAAGAATTTCCCATAATCTGATGCCGCCGGAATTCGAACGCATCGGGCTTTCCAATTCATTGAAGCAGTTCATACAGGACATCCCTACACAACCCACTGCATTCCAATTCATTGTCAGCGGCGAAGTGTACCGGCTGCCTCTGGATGTTGAGTTGAACGCGTACAGAATCGTATCAGAATTGGTGCAAAATGTGCTTAAACATGCCGAAGCTTCGCGCGCTTCTGTGCAATTATTGTATTATTCTGATTTCCTGAGAGTTGTGGTAGAAGATGACGGAATTGGCGACCGTCCTGAAAAATCGTACAAAATAGCGCCCGGAATGGGTTTAAAAAACAGTATATTGAGAGCAGATTATATCGGCGCCAGCCTCCATCGGGAGAGTGGAGAGGCCGGTACATCTGTCATACTCGATGTTCCAAATCGTTCCGCTTCCAATGACCCTGACAAGTCAGATCAAGATACTGTTAGTCGATGATCACCATATCTTCAATGAAGGGCTCAAACGCCTGATCAATGAACAACCCCATTACATAGTCTGCGGACAGGTTTACCAGTCAAAGGATATTTTCCATGCCATCGAGCAGCAAAGGCCGCATTTGATTCTTCTGGATGTGAATTTAAAAGGCATTAACGGCCTCGACATCGGCAAGCGGATCATCAGGGATTACCCGGATACTAAAGTGATGGTACTGACCATGTACAATCAATCCAAGCTGCTGGAAGAGTCCAGGCGGATCGGTCTGCATGGCTATCTGCTGAAAGATGCGACCACCTCCAAACTCCTGAACGGTATCGAGACGGTTTTGAACGGAAAACCTTACTTCGATGACGCCGTTACGGGCGCAGTCGCACAAGCAGATCAGGATCAATTCACTGACACATTCGCCCAGAAATTGAACCTTACCTTCAGGGAAATAGAAATCATCAGGCTGATTAAAAATGGATATACCAATGAACAGATAGCGGATCAGCTGCACCTTAGCTTTTTCACCATCAAGACGCATAGGAAAAACATCCATTTCAAACTGGGTTTAAGCAAGGTCACCGAGCTCATAGATTTCGCGGTAAAAAATGGAATCTGAGAGGGCGCCCGACCAACCTGCCAACTACGCCATTATATCCTGATAACAAGCACATTACTCAACAAAAAATAACCACTTCTCCGGCGCTGCCCATTCAGTGCATTACCGGCCCGATTCTGATCATGATTGACCATACCGCCATCTCTGCCTTCAATCCGGACAAAAACGGAAGAACGTTTTTATACATCATTCTCATCATCGGAATCGGGCTGCGGGCCTTTCATTATCTGGATAACCGGTCTCTGTGGGAGGATGAGGTTTTTCTGGCATCCAGCCTGATCCACATGGACTTTGCCGGGCTTGCGACTCAGCCGCTGGAATACATGCAGCGGGCGCCGCTATTTTTTTTGTGGATGGAGAGGCTTGTCGTTGTGCTATGGAACGATCAGGAGATGGCCCTGCGACTGGCACCTTTCATATTCGGAGTGGTGTCGCTTCTGCTGTTCGCGGATGTAGCCCGCTTTTTTCTAAAATCGCAAACCGAGCAAATCATAGCGGTCGCCCTGATGGCGATCTCCCCTCCCCTGATCTATCACGGGGTGGAAGCAAAACAATACGGGGCTGAGTTGCTCGCGACAGTGTTGAGTCTTCGTCTTTATATCCGGTTCCACCGGGTAACCGCGCTGCCAGGCCTGGTCATTTGGGGTATTGGCTGCGCATTGATTTTTTGGTTTTCGTTCTCTTCCTTGTTTGTGCTGTTTGGGATAGCCGCCGCGGTTTGTTTTACGGATATCTACCGGAAAAACTGGAAGCTTTTTTTGCTGCACATGATCCCGTTCGGAATCTGGCTTGCAAGCTTTGCTGTTGAATACCTGTTATTCCTCCGGAAGTTTCCCCAGGAAGAATGGCTGTTGCAGTTCTGGCGCAACCGGGAGGCCTTTATGCCTTTTCCTGTCTCATCTCTGAGTGACCTGGGCTGGTCGTTCAAGCAGATTTACGCCTTGATCCGCTATCCTATGGGGCTTTCGTGGATAGAACTGGATTATACCATCCCCTATCCGATGTCCATGCGGATCCTTGCCCGCTTTCCTTTTGTGGCGTTCGGGGTGGGCATAGCGGGATTATGGCGGCTTTTCAGGTTTGAAAAAGGGACGCTGCTCCTGTGGTCGATGCCGGTGCTGCTGGCGCTGGCGGCTTCTTCGATGGAGTTCTATCCTTTACGCGAGCGGATGACCGTTTTTTTAGCGCCGTTTTTATTGCTAGTGATCGCCAAAGGCGTCGAGCAGCTGCAAAAACTTCGCATCCGGCAGCTATGGAAAAATGTGCTGATCACTGTACTGGTAGCAGCGCCGGTTGTCAATTCTGCTGCACAGGTCATCAACACCAGTTTGTTTGGAGATTACAAAAAGTCCCTGCAACGGGAGGCAATGCTTTATCTCAAAGCGCATTACCGCCCTGGCGATATTGTTTATGTTTATTGGAATAACCTGCCATCTTATCTTTACTATGAGGAGGTGTATGACCTGCATTTCAATGTGCTGTACGGGAGCGACGTGCGTGCAAAGTCGACCGATTTTGCCACCTACTTTCAGCATATGACGCCCGAGCTGGACCGGCTTGAAGGGCATGCGCGCGTCTGGTATTTGTACAAACCTTACGATGGTTTGAAACTGGGCGATATTGAGAATGAACCCAAATGGTATTACCAAAAGATGAATGCCTACAAAAAAGTACTTGCTCACATGGGCCGCTTCGGGAAACCAACACCGGTCTTTCCCCGAAACGGAGTACCTACCGATGTGCAGCTGGTACTTTTTGAAAAAAGTCCGGCATCACACCCGGAGCCTGACGGCCTCGCGCCATAAACCGGGCCTATTCGCTGCGCAAGCTCTTCACGGGGTTAAGTAAAGCCACTCTGATCGCCTGGAAGCCTACGGTGACCAACGTTATCAGGAGGGCGCTCACGATTCCCAGCCCGAAAATCCACCATGACAGTTCCGTCCGGTAGGCATAGTTATCCAGCCAGCCGCTCAATGTGTAGTATGAAACAGGGACGGCCAGTAAAGAGGCGATTCCAACCAGTACTATAAAGTCCTTCGAAAGCAGGCCCCAGACATTCGCTACGGAGGCACCGAGCACTTTACGAATGCCGAATTCTCTCCGCCGCTGTTCCGCCAGGAAGGATACCAAACCAAAAAGGCCGAGACAGCTGATGGATATGGCCAATGTCGTAAAGATGGACGCCAGCTGGCCGATCCGTTCTTCGGCGCGGAACTTCCGGTCGTACTCGTCGTCGGCAAATTTGTATTCGAAGGGACTGCCGGGATTATGTTTCCGGAAGATCGGCTCCATGGCTGTAAGTGCCTGATGTGCATTCATTTCCTTATTGAGCCGGACGTAGATAAAATCGGCCCACTCTGGCTTCAACATATAAATGGTCGGATGAACGGGCGTGAATGGAGACCCCGTAATGACGTCTTCGATAACACCGATCACCGTGTACTGCAGATTGTTCCATTGGATGTGAAGGCCAACCGGATTTTTAATACCCATGAACCGGGCCGCGCTTGCATTGAGAACCATCCCGAGCGAGTCGGTCGAGAAGCGGCGGGAGAAGTCACGACCCTGCGCGAACCGCCAGCCTACCGTTTTTCCGTATTCGTGAGTGATGCCTACCGTCCCGAAATCGCCCGTTTGGTCGGGATCTTTCCCCGGCCAGCTGAAACTGGCATCGTTGCTCCATACCTCATCGACCGGCGAAGATGATTCCGAAACTTCCATCACCGCGCCCGTTTGCGACAGTTCCTGCCGGATGACCGCATAATTGCTCCGCAGCTCAGAGGTATTCAATGGAATGGAAACCAGCCCGGCCCGCTCAAAACCCGTCGGGCGGTCTTTGGCATGTTGTATCTGCCGGAGCACGACGAGCGTCCCGATGATAAAAGTGATCGATACGGTAAATTGCACCACCACCAGCACCTTACGCGGCAGCACGGCCGCTTTACCGGTTTGAACAGCACCTTTCAGCACTTTCACCGGATTGAATTTCGACAAAAACAGAGCCGGGTAACTGCCGGCGAAAATCCCGGTAAGCAATGTAAAACCCAATGCAACTACCCAGCACAGGCCATTATGCCATGGAAACGCGATCTTTTTATCGGCAATGTCGTTGAACACCGGCAGCAGTAAGATTGCCAGGATCAAAGCCGAAATGAAGGCCATCATCGCCATGAGCACCGATTCGAGGAGGAATTGCAGGACCAGCTGCCTGCGTGCAGAGCCGACCGCCTTGCGAACACCTACTTCCCTGGCCCGCCCTTCCGACCGGGCAGTGGACAGGTTCATGAAATTGATGCAGGCCAGCAGCAGCACAAATGCGCCGATCATTCCAAACAGCCATACAAATTGAATCCTACCCCGAACCGGAACGCCATTCTCCCATTCCGAATGCAGGTGCCAGCGGCTCATCGGATGTAAAAATATCCTCGGATCGGCCCGGGCTTCTTCTTTGGCGTGCCGCACTTTTATGTCTTCTATTTTAGCGGAAACTTTTTCAAAACCTGCATCAGGAGCAATCGCCACGAATAGTTGGAAGGAGTTATTGCCCCAGTTGGCTTCGGAGCGTTTCACCCACGGTGTCTCTTCCAGGAAAAATTTCCAGGGAAGAAGGAAAGAGACGTCCCGGAATTCGGTACTGTATGGCAGGTCTTCATATACACCTGTAACTTTGAAATGATGTTTATTATCAATTTTAATCACCTTATTAATAGGCTCGTCACTACCGAAGAGCGCGTTCGCCACAGATTCGGAAAGCAGCATGGACGTCGGATCGTCCAGGTTATTAGCAGTTCCCCGCAGCATCTTTAATGATAGCATCTCCGGAAAATCCGGTTCTACGCAATTCCCTTTTCTGGTAAATTGATTTCCATTAAAAGCCAGAATATGATCCTCGGTCCAGGAGGATAATGTAATATGACTGAAATGATTACCAAACTCATTTGCTAATGCATTCCGCATTGGAAGCGGCGTCGCAATGCTCGTAAACGTTGTTCCGTTCACGGTCTGGTGCTGCATGACGCGGGCAATACGATCGTAATGCCGGTGATACTTATTAAATGATAATTCATCCCATAACCACAAACCAATCAGTATGGCCGTCACCATTCCCAGGGAAAGGCCAATCATATTGATGCTTGAAAAAACAGTATTTTTAATGAGGTTACGCCAGGCGATTTGCAGGTAATTTCTTATCATATTTTGAATTATATGTAGAACGATGAATAATCAAAAAGAGCAATGAAAACCGCGATACTTACCGAATATCGCTACAAATACCAGGCCCGAATTGGGAATGTCCCTAAATTGTAACTGGTTGCGGTATTCGGTTCTGTTATGATTTTATCCGTGTCCAGAAACGAACGGTCGGGTGTTCAAACACGAACAATTTATTTCGGAATAAATACACACATTAAAGAATTCAAGACGCATTTATCACACCTGGCTATGTGTCATCGAATTCGCTTCTTTTTTAATTGATTTAAAACGCAATCCAATTCCCGCTTAGGTCTCCGCGGGTCTGATTCAGAAAGACGTTTACACAAGCTGGTTCCGGAATAGACGATCGTTGCATTGAAGCAAATTAGCTTAACAGAAACGCAGCGCCGATCGTGCAAGCGGACGCAAGGCGCTCAAACGTCCGTTTTTGAACATAAATAATTACACAAGATTCTCATTATCAGTAAATTAATAACAGGAATGAAATTTGCACGTTCCATTCAAACCCCAATCTGGAACTGATGCTTAAGAACTACCTCAAACTGGCTTTCCGTAACCTGGTTAAAGACAAATTTTACAGCCTGATCAATATCCTCGGCCTTACCATTGGCGTAACCTGCGGCATGCTGTTGTTCCTGTACGTCGTAGATGAACTGAGTTACGACCGTTACAACCAAAAAGCGTCACAGATCTACCGGATCGTTTCCTACATCCGCGAGCCCGACAAGGTCAACAAATGGGTGAGCACCCAGCCGCCGCTGGTGAAAACACTGAAACAGGACTATCCGTTTGTTGAGAATTACGTCCGCTTTTTTCCGAATGGCCGGATGATGTTCCGTCTGGGCGACCGCCAGTTTTATGAGGAAGACATTTACGCGTCCGATTCCACTGTTTTCGACGTTTTTACACACAAGTTTGTCGAAGGAGACCCCGGGCAGGCCTTGCAGCAGCCCGGCAGCGTGGTACTCACCCGGAGAGTAGCCGAGCGCTTTTTCGGCAATTCACCGGCCCTCGGCCAGATCCTTCAAACCAGCGACACCACTTCCTACAAAGTAACGGGCGTGATTGAGGACGTCCCTAAGAACTCACATTTTACTTTTAACGCGTTGGTTTCATTGAACCAGAACCAGCGCAATGCCGATGGCTGGGGTGGGTTTTACATCAACAGCTATTTATTATTGTCCAAAAATGCAGACCTGAAAAAGCTGGAAGCAGGATTCCCGGGTTTGTACGACAAATACATGTCGGGCATTTTCAAACGCATGGGCATTCACATCACCTATCAGATGCAGCCGCTTACCAGCATCCATTTACATTCGAAATTCGATGGTGAAGCCAATGGCGACATCGGTTATGTGTACACGTTCAGCGCCGTTGCGTTTTTCATGCTCCTGATCGCCAGTATCAACTACATGAACCTGGCGACCGCACAATCGGCGCGCCGGGCGAAAGAGGTAGGTTTGCGCAAAGTAATGGGGTCTTTGAAAGGTGCGCTGGTGCGGCAGTTCCTCACAGAGTCCATTCTGATCACCCTGATCTCATTGGTGGCGAGCCTGATACTCGTAGCGCTGCTCCTGCCTTTTTTCAACAATGTTTCCGGCAAGGCGATCAGCTATATGCAACTCCTGAGCCCGCAGTTTATCCTCATTGCCCTGTCGATCGTCGTCTTCACCGGCCTGGTCAGTGGAAGTTACCCGGCATTCTACCTTTCGTCGTTCGAACCGGCGAGCGTCCTGAAAGGGACGTTCAAAGCGAGCGGCGGCGGCTTTTTCAGGAAGGCACTGGTAGTAACCCAGTTTTCGATATCGCTCATCATGCTCATCTGCACCTGGATCGTGTACCAGCAGCTCAACTATATGCGTAACAAGGACATGGGCTACGACCGAGAGCAAATCCTGACGATCGATTATCAGGACAATCAGCCTCGGGACAAATACAATGCTTTCCGGAAAGCGCTGCTGGATAATCCCAACATTCAAAACGTTGCTACGGCCTCGTCGCCGGTCAGCAACATCGGCGGAAGGATCATTTTTACCGTCGAATCCAATACCGGAATGAAGGAAATGGCATTCAAGCCGACGGTCATCGATCACGATTATCTCAAAACAATGGGCATGAAGCTGACAGCCGGACGGAATTTTTCGGATGAACTGCCTGCGGACACGGCCAATAGTGTGCTGATCAACGAGGCGGCGGTGAAACGGATGAACTGGAAGGATCCGATCGGCAAGAAAATCATGCTCGGCACCGTACCCGCCGACGGCAAAAACCCGCCACCTACCGCGCAGGTCACCGGTGTGGTGAAGGATTTTCACCAGCAATCGCTCTACAATCCGATTGAACCGCTGATCATGGTTTACCAGCGGGGTAATGGTGTCATCCACGTCAAGATCAGGACCGGAAACACAGCCGAAACACTGGCTTACATCGGCCAGAAATGGCAGCAAACCTACCCTGGCAAATTATTCGAATACCGTTTCGTGGACCAGGATTTTGAAAACGCATACCATGCCGACGAGCTGAGAGGAAAGATCTGCACCACATTTTCGGCCCTCACGATCCTCATCGCCTGCCTCGGCTTGTTTGGTCTGGCCACATTTACCACCGAACAGCGGGTCAAAGAGATTGGCGTCCGCAAGGTGCTCGGCGGATCAGTTTCCAGCGTGGTACTGCTTCTATCCAGGGACTTCACACGACTAGTCCTCTTTTCATTCCCGATAGCGATCCCGGTAGCCTACTTTGCCATGGACCGCTGGCTGCAAAGCTTCCCGTACAAAGCAGGGATAAGTGTATGGATATTTATCGCTTCCTGCCTTGCAACGTTGCTGATCTGCTGGCTGACAGTTATTTACCAATCCCTCAAAGCGGCGCTGGCCAATCCGGTCAAGTCGCTGCGCTCGGAGTAATCACGGTCTGCGGCCCAATGGGAGTCCCGCCGAATCTGTTACCGCCCGAAATCAAGTCTGAAGAAAGTAGTTGAGTACTCTGCATTTGTCTCCAATGCAGAGTGACTCAACAGCGCATTGTGAATTTCACCACTTCTCGCCTGCCTCTCGTACACGGGCGCGCCGGTCCGCCGGTCCGCCGGAACGCCAGTCCGATTTCAAGCGACGGCCGGATTCAGAATTATTTTACATACAAAAGCAAAATTAATAGATCTATTTTACATACATTTGGTTATAATATTTACCAAAAGCACATCAGTACATGAAAGGAGCCAACTTAGGTGAATTCGAAGAGCTTGTTCTGCTGACGATTGCCTCCCTTGCCAGTGATGCATACAGCGTCGCCATATGCGATGAACTGGAAAGATATACAGGCCGCACCGCCAAGCTCGGCGTGGTGCATTCGGTGCTGAACCGCCTCGAAGAGAAAGGATTAGCCAAGAGCCGGTTGGGTGAAGCGACCAGCGCGCGGGGCGGAAAACGGAAACGCTTTTACGAAGTTAGCCAGGCCGGCAAAATTGCCCTCACAAAAGCCAAAGAAGTACGTGAAAATATCTGGCGGAATATCCCCGGTTTCAACCTGGAAGGCTCGATATGAAACAGAAAGCAGCCGCCAGACCGCCCCGCTGGGCCACCCGTTTGTTGCACTGGTATTGCCGGCCGCGCCTGCTGGAAGATCTCGAAGGTGATCTTAATGAATATTTCGACCGTAATGTCACTCACAAAGGCATTCAACAGGCCCGATGGATTTATGTGTTAGACGTGATCAAGTTCATCAGGCCTTACACCGTTCGTAAAATAGAGTTCTTTACCTTATTTGTTCATTGGATCATGATCGGCAGCTATTTTAAAACTTCCCGGCGAAGCCTCGTACGCAACAAATTGTTTTCACTGATCAACATCATCGGACTGGCGGTGAGCATGTCGGTCGGGCTTTTGGTCATCTCCATTGTCACCGACCTTTATTCGTACGATGATTTTCAGGAAAAGAAAGACCGGATTTACCGGGTAGTCACCAAGACAATGGAAAACGGGCAGTCATCGGAAATGAAACTGGCCTCTACTTCCATTCAGGTGGGCGAAAAGATCAAAGAGGCAATCCCTGCTATTGAAAACGTTTCCGTGATCCGCCAGGGATTCTGGGGCGATGCGAAAGTCGGCGAAGCTACATTCCCGCTGGGAGCGACGTGGGCGGATAATTCATTTCTTAAGGTCTTTACATTCCCGCTCATCCAAGGTGACCCGGCAACGGCCCTCAAAGATCCCTATTCGCTGGTGTTGACAGAAAAAACGGCGAAAAAACTATTCGGAGCCGCTGATCCATTAGGTCAAACCGTGCAGTTCGATTCCACCAGCTATGTCGTCACCGGTGTGGTCCGGGATGTTCCAAAACTGTCGCATATCACCTTCGACGCACTGGTATCTCTGTCCTCTCTCGATGCGGGACACAAGGATGCCGACTTGCACAGCTGGGCCAATATCTGGCAAAATTACGTTTATGTCACATTTCCTGAGCAAACAGACATAGCAACGCTACAATGGCAACCGGCACTCGACCGGCTAAGCAAGCAGGAGAACAAGACCCTCGAAAACCGGACCGTGTGGGTTTCACTCCAGCCATTAAAGGATATAGTGCTCGGTGAGTCGCTTTCCAACAACATCGGGCCGGCATTTAATCCGCCCGTTATGTGGACGCTGTGCGGCCTGGCGGTCGTGATCATTGTTTCGGCTTGTTTTAATTATACCAACCTTTCTGTCGCACGGTCCATGCGGAGGTCCCGCGAGGTGGGCATCAGAAAGATCATCGGCGCGCGGAAAAGCCATGTGCTGGGCCAGTTCATGGCAGAGTCGGTAATCATCGCATTACTGGCGCTGATGTTTTCTTTTGCATTGTTTTTAGTATTGCGAAAACAATTTCTCGGGCTCGACAGCCACGTCTCGGACATCTTTTCCCTGAACATCTCTTTGCGAAACGTACTCTATTTCATCCTGCTGGCGATCGTCACCGGTCTGGCGGCAGGTTTCATGCCCGCATTGTTTTTCTCCAAAATGAATGCGCTGCTTGTGATGAAGGACGCTTCCAATGTGAAAATATTCCGTCGTATCGGCATCAGAAAGGTGCTGATTGTGATCCAATTTACCTTGTCCCTCATCTTTATAGCCGGTACGCTGATCGGCTATAACCAGTACAAAGGTCTTTTGAACTTCGACCTGGGTTTTAAGACAGATAATATCATCAACATCCGGCTGCAAGGCAATAAGGGAAAGGTGCTGGCAAAAGAGCTGGCGCAGATGCCGGCGGTAAAAGGAGTGTCTCAATCGATGATGATCACCAGTCTGGGCAGCGTCCATGGGACGAACATGAAATATGGGACAGATTCCGCGATGGTTTGGCTCAATATGGTGGATGAGCATTATCTGCCGCTTCACCAGCACATATTACTCGCGGGAAAAAATTTCAGGTTAAGACCGGAAAAAGGGAAGGAAAGTGAGGTAATCGTTAATCAGCAGGTGTTGAAACGGTTCAATATCGCTCAAAGAGACCCGGAAAAGGCACTTGGAACTATCGTAACCGTGGACCGCCAGAAACTCGTGATCGTGGGTGTGCTCAGGGATTTTCACTATGGCTCCCTGGAAAACAGGATTGAGCCTGTGATGTTCCGCTATTCGGCTGAGCCAGGCAGCTTTCTCAACGTCAAAATCGTCTCAAACGACCTTTCGGAAACGATGGCCGGCATTCAAAGCGTATGGCGGAAACTGGATAAGGTTCACGATCTGGATGCGAAATTTTATGACGAACAGATCGAAGAAGCCTACGCCCAGTTTTCAGTGATCATCAAGATCATTGGTTTCATCGCATTTCTCGCGATCTGCATTGCTTCGCTGGGATTATTCGGAATGGTCGTATTTACGACGGAAACTAAATTAAAAGAAATCAGTATCCGCAAAGTGCTGGGTGCCAGTGAAACCGGCCTGATCTATATGCTATGCAAAGGATTTCTCCTGCTCCTGGTTATCTCCACATGCATTGCACTTCCGCTCACTTATCTGTTTTTCGACAAAATAGTTTTGACCAAATTCCCTTATCACCAGCCTATCAGCCTCATCGAAATGCTCGGCGGCTCGCTGATAGTCATGTTGCTCGCTTTCTTCCTGATCGGGTCACAAACCGTAAAAGCCGCCAGAAATAACCCTGCCAAAGTTCTGAAAAGCGACTGATACGGTGCTTGCGGATGGACGCTCGCTCTGCGCTGTTACACGAGTGCGCCGGCACGCGTGATGGGCGTGCGCCCTGTTTGCTTAAAAGCCAGTCGTGCTCCTGCGCTCTTTCGTTGATCAACGGAGGAGCGCAGGAGCACGGTCGTCTCAATACCCCGGGTTATTGGGGAGCAGACTTTTATTGATCTGGATATCCGCCTGGGGCACCGGCCAAAGCCAGCCCTTGGCAGCATCGAAAGTCCTGGTCTCCATCCGAATCTGGCTGAAAACCCACTTCGCCGGTACCGTCGGGTCGGACAACTTTGATTTATCATAGCCATACACGTCGTGTACCAAAGACTGGTCTTTCCACCTCAGCATATCGGCATACCGCGTTCCTTCATTGTAAAATTCAACCCTTCTCTCGTGGCGCAGGATCGCGCGCAGCTGGGATTTGTTGAGGCCGGTACCTTCCACACTTTCGATTTTCGGCATATTCGCCCTGGTCCGGACTGCATTGATGAGGTCGTACACTTCCTGGGCAGTACTCCCCGATTCGATCAGCGCTTCCGCCCGCATCAGGTAAATATCTGCGTAGCGCATCAGGATCGTATTCAGGGATGTATTGTTAATGTCAGAAGCGCCGAGATCGGCATACTTACGGGGCCTCGCTCCGCATGGGACCTGATCGTTGGCAGGAATATAGGTGCCGGAACCCATTTGAGACCCTGGTAAAACCACAGAGGCGGCCAGTCTGGAATCCCGGTTTTTGAATGGATCCTGTGCATTGTACCCAGAAGCAGCGGCCGTAATCGGTAACCCGTTGGTCATGTAATAGGAATTGATCAGATCCGCGGTAACATTGCCCGTGGGCCAGCTGCTGAGCGACAACGCCGAAGTAGGCCATGGCTGCGATTGGGTGGATTTGATGTATTGAATGTCGAAAATCACCTCGGCATTGTTTTCATTCGCCTCCTGAAAAAGGCCTTCATAACTGGCAAACAGACTGTATTTACCTAAATCAATAACCGATTTGGCAGCAGCGGCAGCCTCCGCCCACTTTTCATTATAAAGCAACACTTTTGTTTTGAATGCCCAGGCTGCACCCTTAGTAACCCGTCCCTTATCGCTGCCACCATAGGAATCCGGCAGCGCGGCAGCAGCCGCGTCCAGATCCGCAAGAATGGCCGTGAGTACTTCGCTCTTGGGTGTTCTCGATACATACGCCTCCTGCAAGGTCTGAACCGCCAGGATCAGCGGCACGTCGCCGTAATAGGCGATCAGATCGGAGTAAGCATAAGCCCTCAAAAATTTCGCTTCAGCCGTCATCTGCTTTTTGACGTCATCACCGACAGGCGCGGTGGCCACGGCTGCCATGAATGCATTGGCCCTGCTGATAATCGTGTAGTTCTGCGTCCATTTTGCAGCGGGAGCCCAGCTCGAAGTGTTTGTGAGCCATTCGCCTACCTCTTTGGAACCTTGCCAGGCGTCCTGGCAATAACCATTATCCGACATGAAGTCGAATTGATAGAAGTGGTTGGGGGTGGCTGAGGGCTGCAATGCATTGTATATCCCGATGAGCCCCATTTTGACCTGCGCTTCATTCTCGTAAAAAGTCGACGGTGACAGCCTGTCTTTGGGTGTCTTGTCGAGCAGGTCGCCCGAACAACCGAACAGGAAGAAGAAAACGCAACTTGAAGCGATGATTATGCCTATATTTTTCATATTTCGGATCGATTAGAAGTTAACACTCACACCCATTGTCAGTACGCGCACCTGTGGAAAGGCCTGCGCCCGGGTCTGATCTGTGGTTTGCTCAGGATCAAAACCCTTGAACTTGGTGATCGTGAATGCATTTTGAATGTTTCCATAGACGCGAAACGACCCAAGCCCGATCCTCGACAAAAGCTTTGGACTCACGGTATAGCCCAGTTCCACATTTTTCAATCGCAGGTAAGCTGCGTTCTCCATGTAAAAAGAAGAGTGAATGTTGGTACGGACACCGTCGAGCGTAAGCCTGGGAAATGTGTTCGAAGGGTTCTCAGGCGTCCACCGGCCTTTCCACCAGTCGCCCAGGTTGGCAAAGCCGCTGAAAGGCGTAGCAATCTCGTAATAAGTATAACCCTGAATGCCCTGTACGCCCTGCATAAAGACACCGAGATCAAATCCTTTCCATTCAAAATTGAGTTTTAGGGAGTAACCCAGATCCGGGAACTGCTTGCCGATCACCTTTCTGTCGTTGTTCATATCGACGATCCCATCCCCGTTGAGGTCCTTGTATTTGACATCGCCCGGCTGCGCGGTATAGTTGGATACCGACACGACGCCTGGTTTGAGTGTATACTTGCCGTCTATCAGATCAAAGTCCGACAGCTGGTAGATCCCGTCCATCTGATAGCCATAGAAGGAATTGATGGCAGACCCGATTTTGATCGCCTTGGGCGAACTCAGTTCCTCGGGGACTTCGAGGCTGGTGATTTTGTTTTTGATATGTGTCAAAACTACGGTGGAGGTGAATTTAAGGCCATTTGAAAATGATTTCTTATAGCTCAATGCCGCCTCGATACCCTTGTTCTGTACTTCGCCTGCATTTACATAGGGATTCCCCAGCGCCATGGTCAGCGGAATGGGCATGGTCTTCAAGAGGTCTTTCGTTCTTTTGTCGAAATAGTCGAGGGTCAATCCGAATCCGTTTTTAAGGTTCAGATCGATACCGATGTTCCGCTGCTCCGCAGTCTCCCAGGTAATGTCCTTATTGGTCATGGTCGTTATCGCCACGCCCGGGTACAAAGTGCCACCCAGCGAATAGTTCAGTCCGGAAGACAATACATCACTGCCATTATAGTAGTTGTTGATATTCTGGTTGCCCAACCGACCCCACGATGCCCGCAGTTTCAGTAAACTCAGCCAGTTTATACTTTGCATAAAACCTTCCTCAGACAGCACCCACCCCGCCGAAAAGGACGGGAATACACCCCATTTGTGGCCTTCTCCAAATCTCGACGAACCGTCCCTTCTGATATTGGCTTCAAACAGGTACTTATTATTGAACACGTAGTTGACGCGTCCGAAATACGACCGCAGGCCGAGATCGTAGCTCCCCGCATTATTGGTTTGCGTCGAAGCGTCACCCAGGCTTAGTACCCGCTGCGTATTATTGACGAATTTGGAGCGAAAGCCGCTTTCCCAGTCATACAGAAACTCTTCTTCGGAGTATCCTGCCAAAAGGTTCAGGTCATGCTTACCGAATGTCTTGTTGTATTTGAGCAGCGAGGTAAACATGGTCTGAACATCCGTTTCATTTGTCACCGTTAAATCCGAAGTCAGATTCCGGTAACTGCCGTCCTTGTTGTACAGCGGTACGTTCGCATGAAAAGCATTCCGTTTGGAGGTAATCGCCTTGTAGCCGTAGGTGAGCACGGCACTCAGCCCATCCACGATACGGTACTCCGCTTCCAGCTGCGCATTCAGGTTGTAGCGGTTCGTTTTCGCCGTGCTGCCTTCTTTTATTTCACCGTAGAAATTACGTTCTCCGTTTACGGCCATCCAGTTCCCATTCGCATCCTTAAGCGGAAGGACCGGGGCGAGTGTCGCATACCATTCGGCCGACCAGAGGTCCGTGGGTTCGTTCTTCACACCCAGGTTACCCGAAATGCTGCTGCTGAACCGAAGTTTCTGATTTTTAAGAAAGTATGCATCAATATTAGCCCTAAAATCCGTCTTTTTGTAATCCGTTCCGACCAAGATACCCTTCTGGTTCAATTGCCCCAGCATGAGGGCAAACTGCACTTTTTCATTACCCCCACTCAGGTTGAGCCTGTGATTTTGGAGGTTTGCCTGTCCGTAGTATACGTCAAAATAGTTGATATCGGGGTAGAGCGGATCATTGTGCGCGGCAAATTTCTGAATGTCGGCGTCTGTGTACGGCAGGCTGCTACCGGTGTTGGCCGCAGCTTCATTCTTAAGGGTGGCGTAATCCACAGAATTTAAAACACCCGGCAGCGCCGTCGCACGTTGCGAACCGAAGTAGGCATTGTAGCTGATGCTCAGTTTACCGGCAGCTCCCCTGTTTGTCGTGATCAGGATTACCCCGTTGGCCGCCCTGTTGCCATAGATCGATGAAGAGGCTGCATCTTTCAAAACAGATATCGATTTGATATCGTTGGGATTGACGTCCGTCATACTGCCCGGAAAGCCGTCGATGAGTACCAGAGGAGAATTATCTCCAAACGTCCCTACCCCGCGGATACTGATCACCGTACCGTCCGCACCCGGCTGCCCGGAGCTCTGCAGCGCATACACACCCGCAATGGTACCCTGCAGGGCCTGACTGGCATTCGTGAGCGGCCTGCTTTTCATATCACCCATCGGAACATTGCCGACCGAGCCTGTTAAATTCACTTTTTTCTGACTTCCATAGCCGACCACTACGACCTCTTCCAGATTCTTGTCGTCCACAGCAAGCGTCACATCCAGATTGGAAGCAGCCCCTACTCGGATCTCTTGCGCGGTATACCCGACGAACGAAAAAACAAGTACCGCATTTTCATCGGCGACTTTCAGCGAAAATTGGCCGTTTACGTCGGTAATAGTGCCTGCCGCTGTTCCCTTGATGGCAATATTCACGCCCGGCAATGCACTTTGCTTGTCGTCGACGACCTTACCGGTAACCAGTTTTTCGCTGGCCCGTTCGATGGCCGAAGAAGCGACTTCGTTTTGCAGACCGGTAGCCATGGACGAACTCGCCGGGAGCAGTTTGAGCACTATCTTTTTATTCACCGTCCTGTACGTAACGTTGTCGGGAGAAAACATTTTGTCCAGGGTTTCTGCCAATGTCTTGTTCTCGACATCGATCGAAATACGCCGGTTGACCGGAAGTAACTGTAAGCTATATACGAACTTCACATTAGCCTTGGATTCCAGCGTAGCCAATATCTCCTTGATCGGCTTATGGTCGGCCTGAATGCTCACTTTTTTATACAGAAGTTCCTGTGCTCTGCCTTCGTGGGCAAAACCCGATGCCCCGGCCAGAAGCGCGAGGAGGAACTGTATGGAGGACAATTTCATAATAGTCCACAATGGGTCTATGATTCCAGATACTTTTTTCATTTTTTTGTATTGTTAAAACTTAAGAAGGTTTGACAATAAGGACCCAGGCTCTTGCTTGACCGTCAATCGTTCAAGAGCGTAATGCTGGGCCTAGGGCCGGTAAATGCTACAACATTTCCCGGCCATTTTTTTGCGGGGGACTGATTCGATCGTTATGGTCTCATATTGCTGATTTTGGTTGAACTTCTTTCCGATACTACTACGCTATTTACAGCCCGGGCCGGAGATTAAAATACCGGTAGTCCTGATTTCGAAATCTGCATTGATCGCTGCGCAGAGGATTTCAAGTTTTGAGATCAGGCTGGGGTCCTGCGACATGTCGGCCGTAACGACACAGTTTTTGACCAGCTCCGAACTTACCACGAAACGCACACCATAGGCTTTCTCAAACACGGAGAGTATATCCGAAACTGGTACTTCAATGAATGTAAATGCCTCCGAAGGATTCAAATTATCGTAGTTATTGAGTAGGACCGGCTCATCCATCAGCCCCGGTACGAAGGCATCGTCGCCGGGCAGGTACGTCACTTTTTTGTTCGGAGTCAGCACTACCGATTTGGCCGCGGGATCGCCCGTGCGTTGCTTGGTTTTTTCTACAATGACCTTTCCGGAATACACTGCTACTTCGATATTGCCCGTGCCTTTCAGTTTCCTGACGGTGAAGCTTGTCCCTACCACCCTGGTGACGATGTTGTCGGAATAAACCAGGAAAGGCCTTCCTGCATCTTTTTCCACTTCAAAATATCCTTCGCCTTTCAGATATACGACCCTGCTGTTCTCTTCGAAGGACGATGGATAAAAAAGGGAAGAGCCTACCGCGAGCCTGCAACTGCTTCCGTCTGCAAGAGCGACGGTAAACGCAGTGTCCCGATGGTTGGTGATCCGGTTTAAACGCTCTATGGAGCCGACCGGAACGCCCGATATCAGCTGCTTTTCGCCAGCCCGATAGTTGTATACCGCAAATGTTCCGGCCAGAATCAGCATCGCCGCTACCGCTGCCCGAAGCATAGGTCGCCAGGTCAGGCGATGCTTACGGGCCTCGTGCTGATTCAGTTTCTGCTGTTCGATGCGGTCCCAGATTTCATGCTCCATGTTCTGATCCGTATCGAGCGCACTCTGCTTCAGGTCATAGTCGATGGAATCGTACCAGATATCCATCATCCTGGTTTGCTCAGGTGTGGTCTGCTCTTTCCGGTATTTTCGCAAGAGGTGTAAAAACTTCCTGAGCTTCTTTTTCATTGTGGTAAGGCTTGAAATCCGACTGTTATATACCCAGTAGGAAAAAGCTTTCCGAACCGCAAATGGTGTAATAAAATCTTTGAAACTTTACACGCTATCTATCTCAGTCATCAGATTATCTTGAAATAATCTAATCTCTAATACGGGCGTCACCAACCCTTTCGGATCATCAGGGAAGCAACGAGTGCAAGAAAAAGGATATATTCTTTGAGATGTCCGCGCAGGTGGCGCAGGCCAACGGTGATGTGGTATTCCACCGTCCTTTCCGGCAAATTCAGCAGCCGCGATATTTCAAGTACCGACATGCCTTCTATGCGGTTCAGCGTAAAGATCTGGCGGGTTTTTTCTGAAAAGCTGTTAATGCATTCCAAAATCTTCGCATTGAGCTCTTCGAAAGCGATCTGATCTTCAACCGAATCCGTAACCTCCTCACCGAACTTGGCCCACAATGCCTCATGATGACGTTTTCTGAGAATCTGCCTGTCATAGAAGTCCAGTACCTGATATTTGACTGCCTTGAAAAGGTACCGTTCCAATTCTTCGATACGGGCATTTCCCCGCCGCTGCCACAGATCGAGAAATATATCCTGTACAATCTCCTTCGCAGCGTCATCGGACCCCGTTTTCGAAAAAGCTTGTTTAAACATTCGTTTCCAATATCTGCGATAAATCTCGGAAAAAGCCCAATCCTCTCCCGTCGCCAGACTCTTCACCAATTCATCATCACTTATCAAGGAAGTCATCGACATACCTTATGTCAAATTTTTAATGGCAACCGGGTTTACGGCACAAAATCGATACAATGATTATTACCCGGCCGCAATTCCGGAGCGGATCAGCGCTGGAACTCCGGACGGATAATTAAACAATACAAAGGAATAATATTTATTTTAGAAGACTGGTACAATTTTGCTCAAATCACAATGGATTTTGGTCAATATCATTACAAACCTGGCAGGGTGCTGCCAGGCTTGTAATGATTAGTGTCTCAGAACCAGCTACTAAGCCCTTCTCACAGGGAAATGCGAGTTCAAGAACCCTATTCGCTCTTCAGGACCTTGGCCGGATTGGTTCTCGCCGCCTTCATCGTCTGCGACCCGATCATGATGAATGCGATGAGCAACACCGCCAGCAGGCCCACGATCAGCTCGGCGATTTGCACGGGTGTATGGTAGGGAAAATTCGTAAGCACAAAACTTTCAAAAAAGAAATAGGTCACCGGCAGCGCGATGAGCGCCGATACCGACAGCAGTACCAGAAAGCCGCGACTTAGCAGAAATACAAGGTTACCCGGGCTGGCCCCCATCACCTTTCTCACGCCGATCTCTTTCAATCTTGTCTCGGTCGTGAACACCACCATTCCGAAAAGGCCCATTGATGCAATGGAAATGGCCAGAAATGACAGGAAACCGATGATCTTGATCATGGAGGAAAATTCGCTGTATGCTTCTTCTATTGTTTCACCGTAGAATTCAGCTTTCAATGGATGTACCCGATCGATACCCTTCCACGCCGACTCGATTTTTGCCATGGTAGCCGACATATCAGTGCTTTGTATTTTGGCATTGATGATTGCCCTGTCACCTGGTGTCCAGGGCATGAGCGCTACGGGCCCGATGAGGTTCTCGACCTTGCCGTAATGGAAGTCTTTCATTACCCCAACGATCGTCATCCTGCGTCCGCTTACCTGGAAATTACTGAATGTCACTTCCTCCCCGATCGCCTTCCGGGGATCGCCGCTACCGATGTGAAATCGTTTCAGAAACTGCTCGTTAACGATCAGCTCGCGGACGGCTGCGGCTGTGGCAGGTTTCGCGATGAAATTTCCTCCGGCAACGAGTTCGTACCCATGCAGCGGCAGGTAGTTCTGATCCACATTGTTGGTCATGACCAGCGCCGAATCCTGCGAATCTTTGTACTTCATATGGCCGCCCCAAGCGTTGCCGACACCGGTGACGATCAGCGACCGGGACAGCGCGGATACTTCCGGCATTTCACTCAACTCTTTGAGAAATGCATCGGGTTTGTTATCCTGCATGTCGATGTTCAGAACGTTTTCTGTGCTGAAACCCAGATCGAAGGCAAGGATGTTCTTATACTGGACATAACCTACCGCGGTTGTCGTGATAAAAATCAGCGTTACCGTATACTGGACCACCACCAGGGCGCGCCGGAGCAACACCTGTTTGAGTCCCTTGATCGGCACGACATTCCCGAGCGCATTGATCGCACTCACTTTCGAGAAGAATATGGCAGGCATGAAACCAGCGATGGCACCTACCATGACAGCAAATACAACAAAGGCGGCAACCATAGGTAAAGTGAGATCCAGTTTAACCGTCTGCTGCATCTCCGGGGCCATGCTGATCAGTTGTGGCCGCAACACGAGAAACAGGAAGAAGGACAGAAAAAGGGCTGCCAGGGCGATCATGATCGCCTCCGCGAGGAACTGCTGCCGTACCTGGCTCTTGCCCGCACCGATCGCTTTCCGCAATCTTATTTCCTTGAACCGGCGCATGGCACGGGCTATCGAAAGATTGGTATAATTGAAACAAGCGGACAAGATCACTACGAATGCAAGGCCACCCAGTATCCAGAGCATAACCGGCGACATGTGCGGGCCAGCGGAGCCGCTCATAGAGCCGGACCGGAGATTCTCGCCGACCACAATGCTGTACAATGGAAGAAGCTCCAGTTGGATCTTCGTCTCGTCCACCGCGAGATTTTCCTGTTTCGCAATGGCGTCGAGCTGCGACTGAATGGCTGCCAGGTCCGCATTCGCCGACGGCAGCACGTACACACTATTCGACCACATGCTCGTCCACGCATTGAAATCTTTACCGGCTTTACCGGTTTGCTCAGCCGTGGAGAGTGATACAAGTGCCTCGAAGCTGATGTGCGAAAAGAAGGGAACGTCCTTCATGATACCGGTCACCTGATAATCATCGGCACCGAATTGGATAGCCTTGCCGAGCGCGGGTGCATTACCGAATAACTTCCGGGCGGCCGTCTCCGTGAGCACGACCGAGTAAGGATCCCTCAATGCCGTCTCCGGATTGCCTTCGACCATCGGAAACGTAAAAACCCTGAACAGCGAGGGTTCCGCCCAGAAACCCTTGACAGGAAGCGTATTGTCACCCACCTTCGCATCTTCCGAAAAGTCGTTGCGCATGATAGCCACTTCTTCAATGCCGGTTACCTTTTCCCGGATCAGCTTTCCGGTCTTGATGGATGTCGATGAGTACTTGGTGCCTTGTTCGCGATGGGAGGTTAATATGTTGGTAATGCGATAGATCCGCTCACCGTGCTTGTGGAATCTGTCATAGGAACGCAGATCGAGCAAAAATGCGATCAGCAGCAGTCCGACCGACATGCTGATCGCAAGACCGACGATATTAATGGATGAAAACAGCTTGTTACGCAGCAGATTGCGACCCGATGTTTTGACGTAGCTTCCAATCATGATCCAATTGATTAAGAGGTTGACAAATGTTGGTTTTCGTACCGTATAGCTTCTAAAGAATTTGATCGCATCAATTACATAGATCAGTTTCGCGCGACGCGGCCCGACCGATTTCACATTCCGCTCGAAGTATTCGTTGAGATCGCCGGTCAGGTCCTCCACGAGCCCGGGCTTACAATACCATGCTACAAATCGCTGTGCCCAGGAGGGCGGGTGATGCTGCCTTTGCTCTTTCATGCTATATCTTTTTCCATGTCACACCCCTCGCCTTCTTTGGCTTCCCCCGGGTTTGCACCTCTTATTTCTCATGTTAATTACGTAAATGTATGTAAAATGTTATATTATACATACAAAAGGTGATTAAATTAACATTGACCTCATGCTTCGCCACAAATGCCGCAGCCGGGCATTGGCCACGTTCCCACCATGGGCTCCTGTCTTTCAACTCGTTATCACATCTCTTTCGATGACCATTGCTGCACAGCGACAATCACCGATTGCAATGTTTGACCTTTCTCGGTCAGGCTGTATTCGACCGTTGGCGGGACCGTCGCGTAGGGCTGCCGACGTACCAGTCCCTGTGCCTGAAGCGCCTTCAATTCCTTCGCCAGCATCCGGGTATTGATCCCCGCGACAGCCCGCTCGAGTTGTTTGAACCGCATGGTACCACACATCAGGGTGTTGATGATGGATAATGTCCATTTACCGGAAATTAGATCCATCGCAGCCTGGAACGGGCACGCTTCATTGAGAACTTCTGTATTTTCTGTGGACATAAGCGCTTGATTTTCAATAAAGCTTTACTTTTTATCCCTAAGGAACAAAAGGATTACTACTTGTAAAAGTAAATTGTTGCCATCAACTTCGCAGCAACAAAACAGCAGTTTATGGAATTGAACCAGGTAAGAAATCGCATCACCACAGCGTTTGAGTATGTGCGGGAAATTGAAAACAACGGAGATTACTTTTTCATGTATGATTTGGAAGAAAAGTTTCCCTTCGCAACCATTGTCACCAGCGACAATGACTTCGACAGCGTGTCAAACCTCAGCCGGGATGGCTTCTTTCGTCTGAACATCGGAATAGAAAAAACTGTATTTCAGGACTTGTTCTCTTCGGTCCCCTCAAAGCCCGGGATTGGCGGCTACCTGCATTCGGAAATTGATTTCACAGCAGTCGATACCTTATTCCCGCATCCATTTTACGGCAACATGTACTGGGTAAGTATTGTCAATCCTTCGGAGGACAGCTATCCGCAGATCCGGGATTTCCTCGAAACCGCCTACAGAAAAGCAAAGAAAGCGTATGAAAAAGCCGGATAACAGGTGCCGGCAACACCGCCTCGGGCATCTCCCCTACCGTACACCCCTGGACAGCAGCGTCCGATTCCGAACGGGTCACCACCTCATAAGGCATTGATTTTCAACTAACAAAACAAATGGCATGCATTTATTAAACAGGTAAGGATCACCGTTAACATCCTTTCCGTTCCTCCTGAGGCCTAAAAATGCAGACATCATGTTCAAAAACTATCTGAAAATAGCATTCCGGAATCTGACGAAATACAAAGCTTTCAGTTTCATCAACATTTCGGGCGTATCATTGGGGCTTACCTGTTTTTTACTGCTGGCCCTGTACGTAAAAGATGAGCTGAGCTATGACCGCTTCCACGAGCATGCCGAACGCATTTACAGGCTGAACCGTACCTTTCTCGCCAATGACGGTACCGAATCGCTGAGGCTTGGACATGCCGCCCCGCCATTTGGGCCACTGGTGAAGCAAGACTTCCCGCAAGTCGAACAGGTCGTGCGCGTGCTCGAATCCGGCGCATTGGTGCGGTACGGCGAGAAACGGTTTTCGGAAGAGCAGATGTTCGCAGCGGAAGCGAATATTTTTAAGGTTTTCAGCTTCAAAATAGATCGCGGAAACCCGGACAAGGCGCTTGAAAACCCTTTTTCGATTATGTTTTCCAAACCAATGGCCGAGAAATATTTTGGCAACGAAGACCCTATGGGAAAAGTCGTCCGGATGGATAACCAGTTTGATTACACGGTAACAGGCGTTTTCGAGCCGCTGCCTTCACAATCGCATTTCCACCCCGACTTCCTCATTTCTTTCTCGACATTGAATGACGACCGCATTTACGGGGCCGAGGGACTCCGCTCCAACTGGGGCAACAATTCTTTCTCGACTTTCCTGCTGCTGCCAAAGCATTACAACCCGCAAAACCTGGAAGCTGCATTCCCTGCCTTCCAGAACAAGCATATCGGGCCTAATACTTCCAAATATTCCGTACTGACGCTCACCAAGCTCACCGACATTCACCTGCGGTCGCACAAGGATTCGGAGATAGAGGCTAATGGAGACATACAATATGTTTATCTTTTTTCTGCAATAGCGGTTTTTATCCTGCTCATTGCCTGCATCAACTACATGAATCTCGCCACCGCCAGATCGGCTACGCGCGCCAAAGAGGTAGGCATGCGCAAGGTGATCGGCGCCGTGCGTGCGCAGCTGGTCAACCAGTTTCTGAGCGAATCGGTGCTGCTCGTGCTGATCTCCGTCGCGATCGCATTTACGACGGTACTGCTAAGCCTCCCGCTGTTCAATAATTTTACACAAAAACAGCTCTCCGTTTACGCATTGCTGGATCCCGGCTTCCTGGCGATCCTCCTTGGCATCACGGCATTTACCGGGCTGCTCGCGGGCAGCTACCCCGCCTTTTTTATGACAGGCTTCCAGCCGATCGCAGTTTTGAAAGGAAAAATCGCCACGGCCCTGAAAAACGGGAAGCTGCGCCAGACGCTCGTGGTCACGCAATTCGCCATTGCCGTGGCGCTGATCATCAGCACGACGGTCGTTTATAACCAAATGCGTTATATCCAAAACTATAAACTGGGATATTCCAAAGACCATATCATTAATTTCTGGATGTCGGACGATTCGACGGTCGATGTTGAAGCCATTCGCCAGCGGTTCAAAGAAAATCCGGGTGTCCGGGAAGTGGGCCGCTCCTCGCGTATCCCGTCGGGCCGCCTGCTGGATTCCTGGGACGCTTATGTAATGAAGGGTGATTCCATGGCACCGACAGAAATCAATATCAAATCGCTGTCTGTTGATGAGGACTTCATTCCTGCCTACCAGATCGCGATGGCTGCCGGCCGCAACTTTTCCCGCCAGCATCCGACCGACCGTACCAATGGTTTCATTCTGAATGCGACAGCTGCACGCCTGCTGGGCTGGAAAAATCCCGACGACGCCATCGGTAACCGGTTCGGTTACGGGCAGATGCGCGGACAGATCATCGGCGTCACCCAGGATTACCATTTCGAGTCATTGCATCAGAAAGTAGCACCAATCGTGATGTTCTACCAGCCGGGACGCCTTGGGCGCGTGTCGGTGCAAGTAGCAGGCGGGAACATTCAGAATTCGATCGCCCACATCGAATCGGTATGGAAACAACGCTTTCCCGACATTCCCTTTCAATATGAGTTCCTCGACCAGCGTTTTGGCGAGCTCTACGCCCGTGAACAAACCCAGCAACTGCTGTTTGGCGTGTTTGCAGGTATTGCAATCCTTATTTCCTGCATGGGACTTCTGGGACTATCGATGTTCATGGCAGAGCTCCGGACAAAAGAAATCGGCGTCAGAAAGGTCCTGGGCGCGTCCGTTTCCAGCATCGTGGGGCTTCTTTCAAAGGATTTTCTCAAACCCGTCATCGTCGCGATCCTGATCGCCTCGCCGGTTGCCTGGTACGGCATGAAGAACTGGTTGCAGGACTTCGCCTATCACACCGAAATCAAATGGTGGGTTTTTCTGCTGGCAGGCGTATTATCCGTGGCCATTGCATTGTTCACGGTCAGCTTCCAGAGTATCCGTGCAGCGCTGATGAACCCGGTGAAAAGTTTGAGAAGCGAATAAGCATCCGGCAATACCGGTACCTGGCCAGCGTCCCGTTCCAAACGGAACCGGAACGCCGGTCAAATTTTCAGAAAAGGTACTATTTAGACTAGTTATCGATTACCTTTGTGCGCCTCCTCAAAGGCTCGGAACCCGGTAGCTAGTTTCTAATTTAATTCCTCGGTATGAGAAAGCTTATTTTTACCTTTTCAGCATTATTTGCTTTCGCGGCACATGCACAGCAAAACGTGCTTTTGGAACAATCCTTCTGGAAGACCTCCCCTGATGTCAGCACAGTAAAAGCCGCCATTGAAAAGGGCAACAACCCTGCCCAGTTCAATGGTGCCAGTTTTGATCCGGTGGTGTTGGCCATCAATGCGCAGGCGCCTAATGAAACCATCAAATTCCTGCTGGCGCAACCGGGCAACGAGATCAACAAACTAACACACGACAGCCGCCATTACATCCATTGGGCTGCGAGCCGGGGCAACACCGAGCTCATGGAGTACCTGGTTTCCAAAGGAGCCAAAGCCACCGGAATTGACAGCCACGGTTCTACACCGCTTAATTTCGCGGCAGGCGCCGGCCAGCCCGACACCCGGGTTTATGATATCTGCCTGGCTAATGGTGCCAACCTGAAAAACGACCTGAATCACGACGGAGCCAATGCGCTGCTCCTGGCCGTTGCCAATGATAAAGACCTCAAACTGACCAATTATTTCATTTCCAAGGGCCTCGACCTGAAAAGTGTCGACGCCGCCGGTAATAATGCCTTTGCCTATGCGGCGAGAAGCGGCAATATTGAGCTCCTTAAAACACTGCTGCAAAAGGGCGTTCCCGCTACCGACCATGCCATGCTGATGGCCGCCCAGGGCGGACGAGGCGGTGCCAATACGCTGGAAGTTTACCATTACCTCGAAAGCCTGAAAATCAAGCCAACCGCCATTGGGAAGCATGGTGAAAACGTACTGCATGCACTGGCCCGCAAACCCAAGCAACAGGAAATCATCCGGTATTTCCTCTCCAAAGGCGTGGATGTGAACAAGGCCGACGAAGATGGAAATACGCCCCTGATGAATGCAGCGGCATCCAACCGTGATACCGCCGTGTTCAATGTATTGATCCCTAAGGTGAAGAATATCAACCAGGGCAATCAAAAAGGGGTTACAGCTTTGGCGATGGCCGTGCGGGGAAACGCCCCCGAAATCGTCGCCTACCTGATCGAAAAAGGTGCTTCTGTGGGCGTCACGGATAAGAACGGAGACAACCTGGCTGCCTACCTGGTGCAATCCTATAACACGCAAAGAGCAGCTGAATTTGAGGCAAAAATGACGATTCTGACCGGAAAAGGCCTGAAAGTGACAGAGCCACAACAAAACGGGAATACGCTCTATCACCTTGCGGTAGCCAAAAACGATCTGTCGCTGGTCAAAAAACTGGAAAGCTATCAAGTTGACGTCAATGCAAAAAACAAAGAAGGTCTTACGGCTCTGCACAGAGCAGCCATGATCTCCAAGGACGACACAATGCTGAAATATCTGCTGTCCATCGGAGCGAAAAAAGACATCCGGACCAATTTTGAGGAAACGGCTTTCGACCTGGCCGGGGAAAACGAGTCGCTTTCCAAAAACAATGTCACTGTCAATTTTTTGAAATAATTGCCCATGTCCGCTTTATTTAAAACAGCACTCCTGGTTTTAGCGCTCTTCCTCGTCTGCCCGGCAACCTCCCGCGCACAGAACGCAGGCACGAGCAAATACAAATGCATGATCCAGATGACAAACTACACCGGCGAAGGTGCCTACATGGTAGTCTCCATAATCAATCCCAAAAATGCATACGATAAGACGTTGTATGTGATGGGTTCGGATAAAAAATGGTATAACAGCCTCAAAGAATGGCATAAGGCGTATGCTAAAAAGCCCGCCGGGATCAGTGCCATCACGGGAGCATCCGTTACTGGCGGCGACCGGAGCGTGAATGTTTTTGAGATCGAGAATTCAAAAATCAATGCAGGTTATAAGCTGCGGTTCGAAAGTGCCGTCGAAGACAAGGAATATTTCGTAAAAGACCTGGAAATTCCGTTGACCACCGAAGCACTCTCTGCGAAAAGCGATGGGACCGGCTACATCCGGTACGTTCGGTTCAGTCCAAACTAGCACTTTATGACCATTTCGATATGGAGATACAGCCATCTTGCACTGGCTGTATCTTCTTTTGTTTTACTGACCCTGGCCGCTGTTACGGGCATCATCCTGGCATTCCAGCCCTTGTCCGAAAAAATCCAGCCCTACCGCGTGGCAGGCTCTGAGGAAGTGAGGCTCTCGGACCTCCTGCCGCTGCTCAAAACTCAGCACAGCGGGATCAGCGAGCTGAGCGTCGATGCCAGCCAGTTTGTACAAATCAAGTCCACGGATGCCGGGGGGAAGAATTTCGTGGCATACATCGATCCCAAAACGGGTAAAATACTGGGCTACCCTCAGAAAAAAAGCGAATTGTTCGAATGGGTGACGGCCTTGCACCGGTCCCTGTTCCTGCATGAAGCAGGTAGATTTTTCATTGGCCTAACCTCCTTCCTCCTGCTGCTCATCACGACATCGGGCACCATACTGATCATACAGCGGCAGCGGGGCTGGAAACGTTTCTTCACACGCATTGTCCGGGACCACTTTGCGCAGTATTACCACGTCGTGCTCGGCAGGCTGTCATTGATCCCCATTTTCATCGTCGCATTGACGGGCACCTACCTGTCGCTGGCCCGTTTCGGACTTGTGGAAACGTCCTATCAGGCAGCCGAAGTCGATTTTGACGGTATCAAAGACAAACCTGCCCGAAAAACCGCCGATTTTGAAATTTTCAAGCAGACCCGTATCGCGGACGTGCGCACGATCGAATTTCCCTTTTCGGAGGATGTCGAAGATTATTATACCCTCAAATTACAAGACAGGGAACTGACGCTGAACCAGATCACCGGAGATATTCTCACGGAAGTCCGGTATCCCACCACGGCATTGCTCACCGAGCTCAGCCTCGACCTCCACACAGGCCGCCACAATGCCATCTGGGCCATCCTGCTCGCCCTTGCATCCGGCAACATTCTGTTTTTCATCTATTCGGGCTTTGCCATCACGTTCAAACGACGTGCAGGAAGGATGAAAAACCGCCATACAGCAGAGGAAAGCGAGTTTATCATCCTCGTTGGCTCTGAGAACGGGGCCACACTAGGCTATGCGAATGTGATTTGCCAGCAACTCATCGCTGACGGCCGGACCGCATTTGTCGGCGAACTCAATGACTACACACACTATCCGAAGGCCTCGCACCTCATCGTCATGACGGCCACCTACGGACTGGGTGACGCTCCTACGAATGCAGCACATTTCGCCACGAAATTAGAGAAGTACCCGCAGCCTCATCCCGTCCGGTTTTCGGTGGTAGGCTTTGGCTCTCACAGCTATCCGGATTTCTGCAAGTTTGCATTTGAAGTAGACAATATGCTCGCCGGCCAGCATTGGGCTGTTCCGTTGGTGGAAATTCATACCGTCAACGACAAGTCGCCCCTGGAATTCAGTCAATGGGCCACAACCTGGTCGCAGCACGCCGAGATTCCGCTATCCGTGTCGCCGGGGCTGCTCACGGCGCGGCAGGAGCGCACAATACCTTTTACCGTCATTGAAAAAACAGCCGGTGCCAGACCTGGCGAATCGTTTCGTATCCGGCTGCAACCGAAACGCCGTCAGCAGTTTACATCCGGCGACCTGCTGGCCATCTACCCTGCCGGCGACCACCGGGAACGCCTGTACTCCATTGGAAAGATCGGGCAAGAAATCCAGCTTGCCGTTAAACTCCATACGCCGGGCCTGGGATCGGAATATCTGCACAGCCTGAATGCCGGCGATTCCATCCATGGACGCATTATTGATAACACCCATTTTCATCTGCCCGCCACTGCGCCGATAGTGATCATGGTCTGCAATGGTACGGGCATTGCCCCGTTCCTCGGTATGATCTCCGAAAATGCGCCCAAAATGAAACGTTATCTTTATTGCGGGTTTCGCGACCAGGCCTCCTTTTCACTTTACCAAGGTGCCATCCACCAAACCATAGACGAAGGCAAATTACAGGCAGTCCACGTTGCGTGCTCCCGTGAGGGCGAAAAACAGTATGTGCGGGACATGCTGGTGCGGGACGAGCGCTTTATTGCCGAAGCACTCGGCAAGAGCGGCGTTGTGATGCTTTGCGGCTCACTTGCCATGCAAAACAACGTGGTCGCTGCACTGGACGACATTTGTCACAGGCTCCTCGGACAACGGGTGAGTTACTACCAATCCCACGGTCAGGTAATGATGGATTGTTATTGAAGAAAGCCGGGACCGCCTACCTGTGGGGCAGCCGTGCGCCTATTGTTCTCCTCCAAAGTTCTGAACCAGACTGGCGTAGGGAGCTTTGCGATGCTTGAATGGCTCGGGTGACAAGCGAGCGGCACATCCTACGTAAGTGTAAACAGGATTCAGCAGATTGAACCGGTGGGGCGGTGAGGCCATCCATTGCGCGACCACAAATCGCGCATAGTCTTCGTAAGTGAACGGAATGCAAAGCTGGTGATCTTTCTCGTTCAGAAATTCATATTCTTTGCTTTTCGGGTTCTGGCGGGCGATCATCCAGTCACCGCTGACCAGCGTCTGGTACTTCCCGATATTTTCCGCAATGCGCTTGAACCGCTTGGTATACAACTCGACCCTTCGCTGCGCCGTGCGCTCATAGGGACTATAAGGATTAGTATGGTTAAAAAAATGTCGGAATGTCATCGCCGTGGCATGCTGCGACGACGCCAGGTATAATGCAAAGTCGTGCCGGAAAGCAGGCAGACCATTTTTGCGTCGGGCCTCATTGCTGGCGTGGAAGATAGCCGCATCCAGGAACAGCGTATCGGGATGACTGAGTGGAATCAGCTCCTTTGATTGCGCCAGGGAGAAGAAGCGCGCTTCCTCCATTGCGTAATAGGCGCTTTTGTTATGGTTGGACCAAATACTCGAATAGAGATAAAGGGCAAAGACGATCAGGGTTTCCATGGCATTGCAAAATGACCAACTTCATTTTATAATAATGAAAGTAAAATAAGAATATTTTTTCAAAAAAAATCATAATTTTCAATCCGCAAAACCCAACTTTAATGGTAAGCCTGAAACCAATAGAAAATATTATTATCGGGAAATGATTTCCCAAAGTCCAAAAGAATAATCGGACAAACCATTTATTCGTTTAGGTGAAAAGCCCGACCAAACAAACCTACACTTTATGGCATTGCTGCTGGTAGCGACGGCTTACGTAGCCATCCTGTTTTTTCTGATCGTAAAACTTCTCAAGACCTTGTTTTTTAGCCAGAACCGGGTTATCAGAACAGGGATATCCATAGTTACGGCGGCATTTGCTGCGTTCTTGTTCTGGTCGCTTTTCGATTTTTTAAGGAATGAAAACGGAAAATCCTTTACGGTAGGCTGGCTTGGACTGGCCTATCTTGCTGTAATTTCCTTCACATTATTTGCATTCATTTGCTGGGCCCTTAGTCTCGTGGACGAAAGGTTGTAGTGTTGTGCAGCAGGCAATCCGATTTCAACAGCGTTGGTAATTGGGATTTTCAAAGAAATTCCCCGCTGAAATCAGTCAAACATTAAACTTTCAAATAATATTCTAAAATGCTTTGCGGTAGCGGAGGTATTTCCTTGACTGCATTTATAAAAAATTAGCTGTCAAATATATGCCTCTTAAAATCTGCATCCATCTGTTGTGTTTTTTGTATTGCATTACTGCCAATGCCCAGGTGCAGGCCGTGGAGCAGCAGTTCACGGTTGCACAGGACGGGAGCGGGAATTTCAGGACAATTCAGGAGGCCGTCAATGCGGTGCGGGACCACTCGCAGATCAAAGCCATGATTCGCATCAGGAAAGGCACTTACAAAGAGAAACTGGTGATTCCGGCCTGGAAAAAGAACATTGTACTCATTGGTGAAAGCCCGGAACAAACCATCATAACCCATGGCGACTACTCGGGAAAGGACCTTCCGGGCCCCGATTTTACCCAAAACAACAAGCTAAGCACTTACACCTCCTACACCGTGCTCGTGCAGGCCAACGACTGCATACTCCGCAACCTGACGATCGAAAATACGGCAGGCCGGGTGGGCCAGGCTGTGGCTTTGGCTACAGAAGGTGACCGCATCGAAGTCTACAACTGTCGCATTCTCGGCAATCAGGACACATTATACACCGCCAAAGACGGCAGAAACTACTTTAAAGATTGCCTGATCACAGGAACCACCGATTTTATTTTTGGCGAAGCAACAGCCCTATTCGAAAACTGCACCATTGAAAGTCTGACCAATTCGTACATCACAGCCGCATCGACCACCGCGGAACAGCTTTTCGGGTTCGTTTTCCTGCATTGTAAACTTACGGCCTCCCCCGAAGCGACACGTGTGTACCTGGGACGTCCGTGGCGTCCGCACGCGAAAACCGTTTTCATCGACACGGAAATGGGCGAGCACATTGTAAAAGAAGGCTGGGATCCGTGGAAAGGCGACAACATGTTTCCGGCCAAAGAAGCAACGGCCTACTATGCCGAATACCGCAGTACCGGAGCCGGAGCAAACGCGGCGGGACGCGTGTCGTGGGCGCGGCAGCTAACCGAAAAGGAAAGGCAAAGCTACACCCCTGAACATATATTTTTAGGATGGATACCCGCCGGTATGACATCTCCGTCCCTGCCATTACGCCCCTCCGGCATCCCGGATACGAGTTTTACCGTAAAAGGTGCATTCCGAAGCGAAATCAAGCGACAT
This sequence comes from uncultured Dyadobacter sp., assembly GCF_946482605.1. Next base: position 421,970 of record NZ_CAMLSE010000002.1, read on the forward strand.
CCGGGCATTACCATCGCCGATTCGGCCATGCCGCGATCGGTGCAACGTATTTCCGGCATTTTGTACCGCACAACCCCCAACGGCAGAAAATTGCTCATGGATATCTATCGGCCATCCGCCAAAACAGAGGTTATCCGGCCCGTAGTGCTGATGATACACGGCGGCGGGTGGCGGTCGGGCGATCGCACACACAACGGCACGCTCGCCCGCCGGCTGGCGGCAAAAGGATACCTATGCATCACGGCAGATTACAGCCTGTCCACCGCCGCATTGTACCCTGCGGCGGTTCACGATCTCAAAGCGGCCATTCAATGGATACGGTCGGAAGGCCGGCGGTACGGCGCCGATACTTCCCGCATCGCCGTGCTGGGCTTTTCCGCGGGCGGCGAGCTGGCTGCATTCATCGGCGCTACAAACGGTGACCCCAGGTATCAAACGGGCAAAAATACCGTTTCCAGCGCGGTGCAGGCGGTGATCGACATCGATGGCACGTTGGCGTTCATCCACCCCGAGTCCGGCGAAGGTGATGATTCCAGATCAACTTCTGCGGCCACTTACTGGTTTGGTTATCCCAAAAGCGAGCGCCCTGACCTGTGGATCGACGCGTCGCCGCTCGCGCACGTAGGCGCGAACACTCCTCCCGTGCTGTTCATCAACAGTTCCGTTGCGCGAATGCACGCCGGACGTGAAGATTTTATTGCCAAATTGAATGCATTCGGGACATACAGCGAAGTCAGGACATTTCCAGACGCGCCTCACACATTTATGTTTTTCGATCCATGGTTCAAGCCGACATTGCAGACCATTTCTGTGTTTTTGAAAAAGGTATTTCCGCAGACGAATGCACACCGGTAATGGAATTGAAGGAATGTGAATAGAGAGGAGTAATTAAAAAACAATCGCACTTTTAATTACTTCCATTTCCCATTTGCGTCTGATAACACGGCTTCAAGAAAATACAAGTATAATCTTGAAAAGGTTTTCTTTCCTAAACAGTTAAACCCAATATTCATTCATTGTAATATTATCCCGCAGCAACTATTCACGTAGTGCCGGGAAATATGAGGCAGGATATTGTGTTTTTCTCAACGCTAATCCCCTCTATCTATTATGACGAATACAAAGTCTCGACCAGACTTTCCGCCTACGTACATACGGTCCGTTGCCGTTCGACTGGGCGATAACTTCAGGTTCGATAATCTTCCGCATTCATCGGATGAGTTAAAATCTGACAAGCCATTTATTGGAAGAAGTGAGCTGATCACGAAGTTTGTTAAAATGCTGGACTCTGGTAAGGGAGTTTATCTGGTCACCGGATACCGTGGCATGGGCAAAACAAGCTTTGTGAATAAGGTTATACGGGAGCATAATAACCGGTTGAGGACACCTCTATTTCGCGAAAACAAGAATAAGCTTCACGTCATACCCATTACGCTTGCTCAAAACAAACCAACCGAATTCGATGTATTAAGAATGATGGTATCGGCCCTTTGGACTATGGTAAACAAACGGCTTACCTGGAAGCAAAACCTGCAAAAAGGGATCATCTTTGGTTGGAAACTTTTCGGTCTCATTTTCCTCTCTATTCTGTTTCTATTCCTCATAGATGGAACAAATTTTCATAATGATGATTTTTATCAGGAGCTTAAACCAGGCCCTGACTCGTGGTTTAGAGAGTCCTCAATAAAACAAGGTCTTTTCATTGCCGGGGCTGCATCTTTCACGCTTATGTTCTTTGGGTTTATAGCCCATCTTTTGCTACGCTTTTGCTCCCTTGATCTCAGGCTCTCAAAACGACTGGATGAGTTGTACAGACGATGCCACGCAACCGTCTCAGTTGAAAACAACGATTCCGGTGAACTCAGTTTTGAAGTGATTAATGCAAAAATAATGCAGCCGGGTGGTAAGAAAACCGAAAGTTACCCTGTGGCTTCGCCCAAGGAAATAGAATACGAACTTTCGATTATCATCAATGATTTCAAGAAAAATGGAAAACTAAATTTTGCTTACGTTTTCGACGAACTGGACAAAGTGGAACAATGGGGCGCGTCGAAAGAAGACAGTAGCCCGGTCTTCTACTCGGTGCAGGGTGCCGACCGCGCTAACATAGATCATCTCCGGGAAAGGAGGCAAATCATCCAGCAAATTATTGCAGGTCTAAAGAATTTCTTCACCACCACAGAAATTCCATTTATTCTGATTGCTGGAAGGGAGATGTTTGAAGCGTCCATGGCGGACATTGCAGACCGGCAATCATCTATCAGCAGTATTTTCAGTTATGTATTCTATATTAAAAGTTTGCTCAATGAAGAAATTGAAGGAAGCAATGCACTGAGTAAAGGAATTGAAAAGTTCCTGTTTCAGCTTATCTACGATTCGGACCCCGATCAAATCCGTCAAAGCAATCTGCAAGAGGATGATTCCGGTGAACACAATCTTTACGATATTAATCCCAAGAACTATTACGATCCCTATTCTAAACAACCGAATCAATACAAACCTCTCATAGAAGAACATGTCAAAATCAATTTGCTGTTTCAAAACTTCGTGGTTTATCTTACCTACCGGACAAATGGATCGCCAAAAAAACTGACGAAGTTGATTCATGAGTTCGTGTACATTCATGAGAACAAGGAGCGTAATCCAACTGGTCAATTGGACAAAGCCATTATATGGAGAAACTTTAAGACGGCCTGGCCCGGAGTGGAAAAATGGATTAACAAGCTTAGCGAGGTTCCTTGCATCGGCAAAATCGTGAAAACCGTTCTGCTAAGACGGAAACCTGAAACTTTCAAGGGAGCCTACCTTTTGTTTGATTACGCTCAGCAACAGCGCATTGGGTTTCTCGGCTACCTGTACCGGCCATTTCTTGTTAAAAACGGCAGCAGTTTTAAGAAATACAGCGATAACATGGTGGTCTCTACCTCCTTTTTGTTTGACCATCTCCTGAAATTTCACCCTTTTGCATTTTCGAACAGTCATCTGGAATTGATCCCGGAGGTATTAGCTACAAACAGAACCCCAGCGTTGCGGGACCACATCAAGAAGATAATCGAATACTTAACCCTGAATCATATCAAAGAGACCGAAATCGGATTGTTTGATTATAAATTTTACAACAAAACAGTTAACGAAATTTACTATTTGAGCAAAACGTTTGAGGAGGAATCCGCTGCCTTTAATTTTACGCTGGACGAGTCGTATCTCATCAAACTGCATGTAATCAGCAAGCTGAAAGACCTTCGGGGATCTCATGCCGCCTACACTGATGCAAAAGGTACCGTATTTTCTCTCGCTTATCTAAATGGTATCCTTGGCGATTTACATTTTTTTGATCAGGAATATGATGATGCCATCGCAGCATATTCGGATGTCCTTGGAACCTTACCGGCGCTATCCACCCAGGATATATCAATCCAGGATTTCATTTTGTCTTTAAAATACAAACTCAAACTGGGGCTTACATTTGAAAAAGTGAAGTCATTCGATGAGTCTCTGGCATTGTATTCGGACGCTGTACTGGATACACAGAAATTTATTACATCCCGGACCGAAAACCCTACCACCCAGACTGTCAGTTCTTCTTTCAGCGATATTATGCAAATTGCCAATCAAGCATTTCTTGCAACCATCGTGCTTCAAGAAAAGATGGGTGTAGAAGGGATTACTGCCAGAAAGTCGGCCATAAACATTGGCGGGTTCTTTACACTGGTTAAGAAAATATCCAAGTTCGGCGGGTTTAATTCCACCATTATCAGCAACTTTTATATGCAGATAGGGACGCTGCTGTATTTGAAAAACAGCGTCATAGCCTTCGAATGGAAATTGGAAAACAGCAACCTGTCAATCTTTTTAGACAGGACTTTAAAAGAGGAAATAGATGAAATAAAAGAGCTCAATAGCGCTCACTATTCTGATAGCGACAATCATTTTCGTTATCCCATCATGGCATTGAACATCTATTGTCTTGGGCTGAAACATTTGCTCAATACCCGAATAAGCAAGTTTAATCTTATTTTCGAAAAGAATCCAATACTTGAAATCAGCAAAACATTCAATCCCACATATTTTTCGAAAAACTTCACATCTCTCAGCAAAATCCACTTTCGATACATTGCGATCTATCTTTCGCACATTGGCGATTGCTCACTCGCCATGCTCAGGCATCAAAAGTCCGAAAATGGGGGGAAAATTGAATACAAAATCGAAGATTTTTGCAACCCGAAGAACCTGCCAGTTCAGAAACTGGAAAGCCACGATCAAAGAATGGGCGAGACATATAAGTATTTCTCATCCGACAACGCTATTGCATTACCAAAAACGATCATTCTGCTTTATTTTCTTTCCTCCTATTACTTTGAGAAATCGGGAAGGGTCAGAAGCAGCAGCTTTCAATTGAGGAAAATACTATATCTGCTCCGCCTGGTTATCCGTGACAAACACCCGGAAGGAAAAATTGAAGATTCGGAAGCCTTCCTCGATTTCATTGAACGAAATGTCGTTAACGAGGCTTTGATGATAGCCTCGGAAAATTCGGATTTTTCGAATATTCACGATTTTAACAAATTTTACTCATTTTGGGACTCTGCAAAAGAGAAGAAGCCAGGTCTAGTCAAAAGGGAAAACGTAGTACTTCATAGTCTCCGTCACAATCTATCCAATGCGCCTGATACGCGTGAACCCCTGCTATTATTCGCTCACATCAAGCTTAAAATTGAAACAAAAAATCTCCGTCAATATAATAAGCTTATTGGGGTACAATATGGTGTATCGACTCAATACCTACGCCTGATAGAATTGACATTTGCCGCCAAACTACACGAATGCGAAATAAAACAACTACTACATCGGGGTAGCGGCAAGAAAAAAAATGTTAAAATCTTGAATGACCATAAAGCTCGCCTGACCAAGTTTTGTACCAGTCTATTGCATTGCCTTACGAAGGTGATCGAAATCATAGAGGTGTATGATAATGACTATCTGGTCGGCCATAGCTTCATGGCATACCATTATTACAGGCTCGCCGAATTATTCGATTTTGACAATAAAAAAAGGGGTGTTGCTTTACCAGCGGAAATAGTTAAGGAGGCAAAGGATAATTTCACAGAAAACTTTTCAAACGAAAAAAATGCCTACGCGACATTTGACCGGAACTACAACTACGGTATGGCGGCCAGCCATTATGAAAAAGCGATAAGGCTGCATTCGGCGGGAGACCAGTATCGCAAGTCCCTCAGCGACACGCATTACCTGGAAGACGATCTCAATGATGCTTCCTACCACTTCGGCGCTGCGATGGACCGGTATTTAATGGTCAACAATTTTTTGACGGAACATCTTGAAAATGCGAAAAACCGCATGAAATTCCGCGGACATGAGTTCAGCACGTACATTAGTAACAAGCCGTTAACCTAGTGTTGAAATCGTCCGTAGCGATGAATTCGCAGTATAAAGTGGGAAAGACAATTCTTAATGACCGGGCATTTACCATCACTCATGCCCGGTCATTCAAATGCTGTTCCGCTCGCATTGATCCGTCTTTCTTTGGAAGATCACCTCGCCGAAAGGCGCATGATCTTCCCCTTACCATATTCGCAAATATACAGTTCCGATGCCTCGTCGGTGCCGAAAGCCGAGATCTGGCCTACACCTTCTGCCAGCACGCTGTTCCGTACCGCCTTACCGTCCTTCGTTTCCAGGGCGAAAAGGCGCCCGCTGACAAAATCTCCAAAAATATATTGGCCGGTGAGCACAGGCACCGTCTTCCCGCGGTACACGAAACCGCCAGTAATGGAATGTTCACCATTGGCCTGCGGCAGGTCGAGAATGGGATCGATCAGCCCGGTCTCGCCGCAATCACGTTTGGGGTTGTAGCAATCAACGCTTTCTTTCAGGCGCCAGCCGTAATTGCCGCCTTTAATAATGATATCGATCTCCTCGCGCTTATTCTGACCCACATCTCCGGCCCAAAGCGTGTTCGTGACGTCATCAAAGCTGATCCGCCATGGATTTCGCAACCCATAGGCGTAAATTTCCTCCCTGAAACCGTCGGCATTGCCGGCAAAAGGATTGTCCTTCGGGATTCCATAGGCGCCTTTTTCCGAGGCATTAACGTCAATCCTTAGAATTTTGCCAAGTAAACTGCTTTTGTTTTGTCCGTTATTACTCGGATCTCCCCAGCTGCCGCCGTCCCCGGTTGAAATGTAGAGATAACCGTCTTTCCCGAACTTGACCGCCCCGCCATTGTGGTTATCAAACGGCTGGTCGAAAGTCAGCAAGACTGTTTCGCTGGCCGGATCCGCGCGGTCCTTGTCCGATGCACTTACCTTGTACCGGACAATGGCGGTTTCCAGTTTGCCCGAAACCTTCCGGGTATAATTCATGAAAAAGTAGCCATTGCGTTTGTAGTCGGGGTGAAAAGCCAATCCCAGCAACCCGGCTTCTCCCCCATAGCTGACCTTCTTTTTAATATTCAAAAATTCCTTCGAAGCGGATGTCCGCGCATTGTTATCAAAAACCCGGATAGCTCCCTCCTGTTCCAACACAAAAAGGCGATTTGTTTCATCATTGGCATGGGTCAGATCCACCGGATAGTCGAAATGCAACTGGGGAAATGCTTCAACCACCCGCACTGCATCCACCGCCTTCGAGCGGCTGTCCCGCGGTTTTGAGGCCATGCAGGTCGCCAGCACGGCAACACATAACAATCCATTTTTTAGTATCCGGTTCATAAAGTTTAACTGGGTTTAGTTTTGAAAAATGAGATACCTGTCGCCCAAAACGGGTGCACTGCACCCTGCAAATTAGTGAGTTTTTCAACCACCCGAAATACTCCTCAACCGAATACTCAATTTCCGGATCCAATTCTACCGAATTGATTGCGAGGCTTCTTCAAGCGTCTATATTTGTTTGACCCGATCAGCTTATCCGGTTGGGCCGCAAAACCTTCTCTCATCCGCTCAACCTCCGAAACAAGATGCCTATTGTCCCTTCTGCCAAACCGCGGTTGTCATACAGCCGGATCATGGAACTGATTACCCCTTTCGGGTTGGATAATGCCAAATACCCTTTATTCATCGTCGGTATCCGGGGTTACTACCGCGACACGCTCGGCGCTGTGGGTGCGAACGACCGGGGAATTTATGACGACGCGCTTTTTGTAATGTCACCCGAGGCGACCGCCACTTTCAATGCCAACACCGACCCATCCGTCGTTCGTCCCCGGACCGCTTCCAAAAAAGGGATTGCCCGCCTGAAACCCGGCATTTATTACGCGCACCGGTTCGATACGCACAACGGTTCCTCGTCCAGCTACCCGGCGATATGCCAGCGTGCGGCCGTGGTGACGGTGATCCGCGACGGTCACCCCGACTATGAACAAACCGGAATGTACGGGATCAACATTCACCGGGGCGGCTACAACACCACGTCGAGCGAAGGCTGCCAGACCATTTATCCCAGTCAGTGGGACAGTTTTTACAACCTGACAAAAGACCTCGCCAGACGGCTTTACGGCGACAACTGGAACAAGAAGATCATACCATACATCCTGATCGAGAACCTGGGACAGATATAACCTGCTCCGCTCCACAACCGCTAAAAACTCATTAATTACTGCTCAGAACCCTGATTGCAGATAAATGGCCATGTGCAAAATGGATCTGATCATACTGAATAATAGCGTGTTACCTAAAAATCAAGCGAACTTTCGTGAAAAACCCGGCTTTCAGAAGCCAGGAATATCCAAAAAACCATACGGCAACCGCCTCTCCCCAAAAAGTGCCGCTGTAAGGATACTCGAAGTATTTTTCATTGATCAGGATCCCGTAATTACCCATAAAGATCACCAGCATGGCCAGCAGCATCGCCACCCCACAAAAGCGGTAGAGAAATTTGTCGCGCTTATTGGGCTTCTCGTTGGATGAATCGTCCTTCGGAAACCGGAACAGGCTCATCATCGCCAGACAGAACAGAAAGATCCCGGCGGAAATAAAATGAAAAGTGGAATAAATATCGTCCGGATTGATGTAGGTGACCGAATACGGGTAATCCCGGTGAAAACACTCGGGCGCCAGATTGGTAGTTGGGAAGAAAATCACGCACAATGCGAAAAAGCCGGCCAGAGCCGAAAGGATGAAGTCGGCCGGACGGTTGCCCTTATAAACAAACAAAACAATTGCCAAAATGCCGATCGTCACCGAAAAAGCGGTGTTAACACGGGTATAGTAATAGTGACTGATCGATTCCAGCGGGCATTTGTATCCGCTGACTCCCCACAGCCCCGCCCATAATATTACCGGTAAAAGCACCCCGAGGATGCCGACCACAATGCGCAAGGTATCCTGCTCGGCTACGGTTTCTTTTTCTGAGTCTTGCGGATTACTGTTGTACTCCGGCGTGACAGCCGCAGCCAGGTTTTGTAAGAGGGCCATATATGATCTGGTTAGAAGGTTACAAGGTCATGCGTACGCACTGCTACCGTTACACATAGCGCCTGTCTGCATACCGGAGCCCGGGGCAGGGTTCGAAGATTCATCATCGGAGGAGGTTGCAGGTAGGAACGACTGGTAAAATATAACACATTGTAGAACTGAATTAACTTATCGGTAATCCTCATTTATTTACCGGTATTAACATGCCATTCCACTTAAAAAATTAAACTTTCAAAAAGTTTTGAAAGTTTAATTTTCCACTTACCTTTGAACATGGAACTTGAAGAAGCGAAACGGAAATTCATTGAATCCTGGGGGAAACTGGGCTCAGAATGGGGCATTAACCGCACCATGGCACAGGTGCACGCGCTCCTGCTCATCTCGCCCGACCCGCTCACCACCGAGGAAATCATGGAAACGCTCAGCATTTCAAGAGGCAATGCAAACATGACATTGCGCGACCTGATCGGCTGGGGCCTCATCGAGAAGCAACACAAGCCGGGTGAGCGCAAGGAGTACTTTTTCGCGGACAAGGATGTCTGGAACATCGCCAGGCAGGTCGCCCGGGAGCGGCGGAAGCGTGAACTGGAACCGGTCGTCAAGATACTAGACGAACTTTCGAAAGTTACCGGCGACGCGAACGATCCCGCGTTCAGTACCTTTCAAAAATCAGTAACGGATATCAATAAACTAGCCAAAAATGTAGACAAAACCATTGAAACCATGCTAAGCGCAGAAGAGAGCTGGTTCTGGGGCGGCATTTTTAAGTTATTCAAATAATATTTTTTTGATCTAAACTTTCAAATTTTTCTGAAAATTCAAAATATACAATACAAATGAAAACACTTAAAAATCACCTCATCCTGTTCGATGCGGAATGCCCGATGTGCAGTCTGTATACCGGCGCATTTGTTCGCAGCGGCCTATTGGATGCCGACGGTCGCGCTGCATACCAGCAATACGAGGGTCAGTCCTGCCCCAATCTCGATTGGCAGCGCGCGGTCAATGAAATTGCACTCGTCAATAAAGATACCGGTGAGGTGACGTATGGCGTGGAGAGTTTACTGAAAGTTTGCGGAAATGCGTGGCCGCCAGCTGCTGCCCTGTTCCGGTGGAAGGCTTTCAGGTGGGTGGCTCAAAAGGCCTACGCATTCATCTCCTACAACCGGAGGGTAATTATCCCGGGATCGGAGCAGGGATTCCGGTTCCAGCCTGCTTTCAAGCTCCATTACCGCATCGCCTGGCTGCTTTTTACCTGGGTCGTTACATCCGCTATTTTGGCGAACTATACACAACTGCTGACCGGCGTAGTTCCGGCAGGCGCATTCTGGCGCGAATTTGCCGTTTGCGGAGGCCAAATGATCTTCCAGGGCATTGTCATCAGCATTTATCACAAAAACAAAACCTGGGACTATCTCGGTAATATGATGACCATTTCGTTTGCCGGGGCGATCGCGCTCTGTGCATTCCTCGCGATCAGCAACTGGGTGCACGGCGCCGTGTGGTTTTACGCATTTGGGTTTCTGCTGATCGCTTTCCTGATGTTTCTGGAACACCTGCGGCGGACCAGACTACTCGGGATCGGATGGCTGATGACCGCTACCTGGGTTTTGTACCGCGTCGTGATCCTGCTCCTTTTACTTCCGCTCTGACTATGAAATACAACAGAATCGTACTGGCAGGTGGCTACCTCGGCCGGGTTTTACAGGACTATTACCGCACCAAAGCACGGGAAATTGTTGTGCTGATCCCGTTCAGAACCGTTACCTGATGGATGCGATCCGGCGAGCCTGCGGCATGCCCTTCGGCCTCCCCGCTCCTGCCTGGCTGCTCGAAATCGGTGCCAGGCTGATCGGCACCGAAACGGAACTTTTGCTGAAAAGCCGCTGGGTAGTGCCTAAACGGCTCCTGGATCATCATTTCGAATTCAGCTATCCCGATATTACGCACGCAGTCAACGACATCGTATGGCAACGATAAGCAGAACCCTTCATTACCTGCACGAAGCAGCAACAAATTCATTGCATTGAATTCCGCAGTGCTCCCTAGTAGTACTTAAATTAATGACTTCGGACCGTTTCTCAACATATGTAAATGTTTCCGGCCTTGGAAAGGCAGACCTTTGTATAGAACAAAACACCGGAAAACATGACCATCGCTCCAATCGAAACGAATCTCTCCGACCGACTTGAAAACAAAGCCAGGGCATTCGCGCCTGGCGAAGGTGAAATCCTCACGATCGGTGAAAACCGCGTTACATTGAAAGTCACCAGCGACATTTCCGGCGATCAGCTCGGTGTTTACGAGATCGTCCTGGCACCTGGTGCCGTCGGAGCCGGTTTGCATTATCACCGGTTCATGGACGAAACTTTCATTGTCCGGAAAGGCACCCTGACGGTCCAGCTTGCCGACGGATCAATCCAGGCGGAGGAAGGTGCCGTCGTATATGTGCCCCGTATGACGGCGCACGGCTTTTCTAATACTTCCGGGCAGCCCGTGACGCTCAACCTAATCTTTAATCCGGGCGGGAAGCGCGAAGGATTTTTCCGCGGCCTTGCCCAAATCCTCACTGCGCCGGTCATCGATCCGGAGAAATATCTGGGATTGCACCAGCAGTACGACAGTTTTCCGCTGGATTTAGACAATGCGTTGCCGCGCTGAAAAGCCCAGGACGCTTATGACAAAGCGCTGACACCAAAGACAATGCAGGATCTGGAAAAGGCACAAACTGACTTCAACGACGCGCAATTAAACCTAAGCACTGCCTCGGAGGCGTACCAACAAGCAGTAGATTACAGGACCATATTGGAAGAATTACTTAAAAAGCTGCGCGATGCATTGCAAAAATGCATCGATGAATGCAAACACTAGCTTGAACACATGAAGGTTGTCTTGCGGCCAGACAACCTTCATTTTGCTAAACCTCAAACCCTACCCGAGATCAGCGCTCCTGCGTCGGCGTCGAGCAGAATCTCGCAATTCGGGTGCATTTGTACAATGGAAGCGGGGATATCAGTACTGACGGGCCCGAGAATAGCTTTTTCAACCATTTCAGCCTTGTGAGCGCCTTTGGCGATCAGGATCAGTTTTCGGGTATGCATGATGTTCCGGATGCCGCGTGTGAGCCCGCCCAGGACCGTGCCCGCCGGCACCTGCGTTTCCCTGCGTACCCGCGCCTCAAAGTCGGGGTCCATGGGTGACACCCAGGTTTCGCTCTCAAAAGGGGTGCCCGGCTGGTTGATGCCGATGTGCCCGTTCATCCCCAACCCTAGCATTTGCAGATCTGCGCCTCCCCTTCCAGCCAGTCGCTCCTCAAAAAGCCTCGCTTCACGTTCGAAATCGTCGGACATGGTCGGCGGCATGATGAAGTTTTCTTCAGGGATGCCCAGCGGTCCCGCGATCTGGTTCAGGATCATCGTATAGCAACTACCGGCATATTCCCGCGGAAGATTGGTCAGTTCGTCGACATTAAATAGAGTAATGCGTGATACGTCGAACGGGTACTGCCGGTAAATGTCCGAAACGATCGAGTGCATAGCCATCGTCGTCTGTCCGGTCGACAGGCCGATCACCGCGTCCGGCTTTTCCAGCATTTGAGCGATGATCCGCCAGGCGGCAGCTACGTCGAACTCGTGTTCGTCCTTGCAAATGGTAATTTTCATAACAATAATGATGGTCAGGTATGGTCAGGCCTGGCAACTTGCTGTCCATAAGTGCGCAAGGCCCGGTTGTTTATAAGTTTTGTAATTGTTCCTTAAAAAATACATCTATGGCCAAAGCCGCCTCTTCTTCATCGTCACCGTCGATCAGGACCGAAACCAGATCCCCGCCTTTGGTCGACAAAGCCAGAATATTGAGCATGCTGTTCAATGCGATGGTTTTGTCCCCCTTTTTCATGTTGATGCCGGATTTGAATTTTTTCACCAGCCTGACGAGCGCCGTGGCTGGTCTCGCATGAATGCCTTCAGGCGCGAGGATCGTGTAATCCCTGGATATCATATTAGCATTTTTGTTTTTGATTCATTGATTTACAAATTCCTTGATCTCACCGGCAGTAGCGAGGTTCTTAACGGCTTCAAAAATGCGTTGGACGTCAGCCAGTGTGGTTTCCCGCACCTGCTGTTTGATCCCAGGGATCGAACCGGCACTCATGGAAAACGCCCGCAAACCCATTCCCAGCAGCAGGCGTGTGGCCAGCGGGTCGCCGGCCAGCTCACCGCACATGCCCACATGAATGCCGCTGCGGTTCGCTTCCCCGATCACGTGGGCGATCAGCCGGAGCACTGCCGGGTGAAAGCCGTCGTACAACGGCGCGACCTGGTCGTTCATCCGGTCCACAGCCAATGTATACTGAATGAGGTCATTGGTACCGATGCTGAAAAAGTCTGCCTCCTTCGCCAGCAGGTCTGCAATGACCGCCGCCGCCGGTATCTCGATCATGATACCGGTCTGCATTTGACTATCGAAGGCGATGCCTTCCCGTTCCAACTCCGCACGTACCTCCTGCACGACCGCCTTGGCAGCACGGACTTCCTGAACGCTACCGATCATCGGAAACATGATTTTCAGGTTACCGAATGCGCTTGCTCGCAAAATCGCACGGAGCTGGACCTTAAAAAGGTCGGTCCGGTCCAGACAAATGCGGATGGCCCGATAGCCCAGAAATGGGTTTTCCTCCTTCGGTAACCCCAGGTAAGGCGCCTCTTTGTCGCCTCCTATATCGATCGTCCGGATAGTCACCGGCCGCTTTCCCGCTTTCAATGCGATCTTTCTGTAAAATTCGAATTGCTCTTCCTCTCCCGGCAGCGAATCGCGCCCCAGGAAAAGTAACTCCGTTCGCAGCAGCCCTACTCCTTCTCCCCCGTTTTCAAATACCTGATCCAGATCGGCAGGCTCTGAAATATTGGCAAAAAGTTGAACAGCACAGCCGTCTTTCGTCACCGCCGGATGGTCTTTCAGCGACCGGAGCCAGGCCAGTTGTGTGGCATAATGCTGCTGTTTATTGCGGTAAATACCGGTCGTTTCTTCATCCGGGTTCACGAGAAGTTGCCCGGCCTCCCCATCTAGAATAACCCATTCACCATCGCCAACACCACCCAATGCCACGCCGCAACCCACCACTGCCGGAATACCACGCGCCTTCGCGACAATGGCCGCGTGGGATGTCCTTCCGCCCATTTGAGTGGCAAACCCTGCGACCAGCGTCCGATCGAGGGCCATGGTATCGGACGGACCCAGGTCGTCGGCGATCACAATGCATCCCTGCGGATACGCCCTGGCCTGCTGAGATTTCGCTCCCAGATGACGAAGGATACGGTCGCCGGCATCACGTACGTCCGCATGGCGGGCGCACATGTACTCGTCGTCCATGCCCAGAAAGAGCTGTACCAAGGCGTCGGTCACCTCGATAAGCGCATCGTGGGCCGTTTTTAATTCTTCCTCCATTTTCTGTATGGTGTCATCCCGGAGCTGCGGATCGGTCAGCAGCTCGACCTGAGTTTCCAGAATATCCAATCCCTCGCCGGCTTCCCGATCCGGCGATGATCAGCGTGGAGCCGTGCGGCGCAGTGTTGAAGAATTGCAGGTGCCGTTTCAATGCATGCGACATTGACTCCTTCGTTTTGTATAGCTTTTTCAAAACCGGGATCATCGTGAACGCGAAACCGGAGTTTTGCCAGCTCTCGAAATTGAAATTCGCTTCCAGTGCCATAGAACGGATAAACAGGCTGCGAATGTCGCCCTGCGTAAGGAGCGATGCTTTCGGCCTGACCATCACCGGCGGGGCATGGATATGCCCCGCATCCTCCGTATCGAAATCGTCGAAATCGCTGTCGCTTCCTGATGCTGGCTGTGCCTTGTCGGTAATGCCGGTGACGATCAATGCGATGATGACGCCCAGGCCGCCGATGGCGATCATGGGCAGTTTGAGATAGCTCGTCAGAATAAAGCCCAGGAAAAAATACGGAGCGCCGTCCTTGTTGAACATCAGGTTCATCAGCAATGCAAAACCCAACGCAGGCAGCATATTACCGGCCACCTGCAGGCCCGAATGCACCCAGGGCGGGATCGTGTCCACGAATGACTTCACCGCATCCGACCCGAGCAACAATGCGAGCAGCGTTACCAGACCCATTAACAAGGGTTTGAGCAGTCCCGACAGGATATGCAGCCGCTCCACGTTCCGGTAATCGCCGTCTGCGGCGTACCGGTCAAAACGTTTATTCCACACCGGCCGGAACACGAACAACCCGCTCACGATCATTTCGGCCAGAATGGAAATCGGAACTGCCAGGGCAAGTGCCACGGCTGGGCCTTTTCCCGACATGATAGCGAACGCTGTACCCAATACGCCGCCGGTAATGACGTCGGGCGGAATCGCCGCTCCGACTTTGATATTACCCATAAAAATCAGTTCCAGCGTAGCACCGATGACGATCCCCTGTTCGAAATCGCCCAAAACAAGTCCTACCAACGGCCCCAAAACCAGGGGTCGGCTGAGCAGCGTGGTGCCCAGAAAGTCCTCCGAATGCCCGAACATGGCAATCAGGGTAATCAGGATGTAGGATGTGAGCATCAGATCAGCGTTTCAATGGAACGGGGTTCATCCGTAGGCACCTGCCGCACTTCCAGTTCAATGCCCCTGCCCAGCAGATCGCGGATCACGGCTACATCGGCGTCGGTAACGGCAATGGCTTTGGAAATGGGCCTGGCGCCTTCCCGCGTCCTGATTCCGCCGAAATTGATGCTCCGTATTTCCGGCAGTGCGGCAGAAAGCGCTGCCGCGTCCTGCACCGAGTTGACCAGCACCAGAATCTTCATCGGCTTACTGCGTTCGTCCGACAAAAAAGTGACCGTATCTGCGATCGATTTGATCAGCAGTTTCGCATTAGCGGGTTTGGCGAGGTTCATCGTCATTTTCAGAAAATCATCCTTGGCCACCTTGTCGTTCGCCACCACAAGGCATTCCGCGCCCACAGCGGGCGTCCACGTCAATGCCACCTGACCGTGTACCAGCCGGTCGTCGATTCGTAAGAGCCTGATCATTGAAAATCGTCGGGTTGCTGAGCGGAGACAAGATCATTTACATACACCATCTGGTCTTTGGCCGCTTGTATCGCATGTGCGATCACGCCCGTAACCGGCTCCTCAGGGTCGGCCAGCATGACATCCACCAGCAGCGGCAGGTTGATACCCGAGACGATATGGACATTTTCCCTCAGCGCGTGGCGGAGCACCTGGTTGGTAACACTGCCGCCCAAAAGATCGGTAAAAACGACCAGTTCGTCTTCATCAGACAAACCGGCCAGCAGGGCCGCCAGCTCTTCATCCAGTCCTTTGTTTCCTTCCGCATAGGCCTGAATGAGGTACACATGTTCTTGCTGCCCGATGATCATTTCCAGAGAGCTCCGGATTCCTCCGGCAAAAGTGCCGTGGGTCGCGATCAGAAATTTTCGCATGAATTTGATAAGTATATGTTAAAATAGGTTTAGGATTATCTTCAAAAGAGCTTAATGATTTTTTTTACCTTAATATTTCAATAATTTCGCAGCATCTGATCCTAAACCTTTAACCATGAAAAAACCAAGAGCCCTGCTGGCGCCCTTTCTGCTTGCTGTCGCCCTTACTACCAGCACATTTGCTAAAATCGTTATCCACGTCAACCAGGTCGGCTTCGACAGCCGGGGGAGCAAATCGGCGGTCATTGCCTCCGGCGCAGGCGAGCTCGATGGTACTACCGCATTTGAGCTGATCGATGCCGGCAACGGGCAAAAAGTGTTTTCGGGCGCATTGGGCAAGCCTGAAAAAATCGACGAATGGTTTCCCGGCCGCATTCACCACCGCATCGACTTTTCGAATTTCACCAAATCAGGCAGGTACCAGATCTCCATACAAACAGGGAGCGAGGCTATCACCTCGGACACTTTTCAGATCGGCGAACATGCATTAGCTACCCTGCTCATTCCTTCGATCATCCATTATTACAACAAACAGCGGGCCGACAAACCCGAAGAACTGATCGCCGATGAACATGTAATGCTTTATGGCAGCAACAAGACCGTCGACCTGCGCGGCGGCTGGGACGATGCTTCGGGCGACATCAGCAAGTATTTTTCGCACCTGGCCTATGCCAATTTCATGTCGCAGCAACAGATCCCGCTTTGCACCTGGGCCATGACCAACGCCGCCGAGCGCCTGCCGGGACTACTGACCAACCTGAATGTCCTCGACTCCATGAAACGCGAGGCACTTTATGGCGCGGATTACATCGTGCGGTCACTGTCGGAGGAAGGTTACTTCTACATGACTATTTTCAGTTACTTCAATCCCGACCCTAAGGCACGGCGTGTGGTGGGACTGAACGCCAACAGCGTCACTACCGACAAATACCAATGCGCCTACCGCGAAGGCGGCGGCATGGGTATCGCCGCGCTTGCACGCATTGCACGGTGGAAAATGGACGGCGCATTTACTTCGGCACAATACCTGGACGCAGCTAAACGCGCCTTTGCACATTTGCAGGTCAATAACCTCAAATACTGCGACGACGGAAAGGAAAACATCCTCGACGACTACTGTGCATTGATGGGCGCCTCGGAGCTCTGGCTGACGACGGGTGAAAACGAGTACCGCGACGAAGCCCGCAAGCGTGCCAAAAACCTTGAAAAACGACTCGCACCTGCCGGTTACTTCATTGCCAATGATGCCAACCGCCCGTTCTGGCATGCATCGGACGCCGGCCTGCCCGTCGTGGCGCTTTGCCGGTACCTGGATGCCGAAAAGGACGCGGCATTCAGAAAAGCAGCGCTGGGTACCGTTAAAAAAGCATTGGACTATCAGCTACGCGTCACCGGCGATGTGTCAAACCCATTCGGATATGCCCGTCAGTCATTTTTACTGAATGGGACAGTTAAAGACGGCTTTTTTATTCCGCACGAAAACGAAAGCGGCTGGTGGTGGCAGGGCGAGAATGCCCGGCTGGGATCGCTGGCTTCTGCCGCACTGCTCGGTGGAAGACTGGTGTACCCGGCATCCGGGGGCCTGGGAACCAGCGAGGCACTTGCTGCGTATGCTGGCCGGCAACTGTCCTGGATATTGGGAGGCAATCCCTATGAAGCTTGCTTCATGTATGGCTTCGGGCGCAACAACATGCCTTATATGAAATCCATGTACGGGCACGGTTCGGAACGCGGCGGGATCTCGAACGGCGTTACCGGCAAGGACGGTCATGCCGACGGCAGCGGAATCGACTACAAGCCGCATGACAATGGCAACGAATGGCGCTGGACCGAGCAATGGATCCCGCATGCTGCCTGGTTTCTGATCGCAGTGACCACCATGGCCCAGGAATAGCGGTATGAGCAAACGAAACCTGCTGATATGGGTCATGACCTTCTGGGTGACCGCCGTCTCATACGCGCAGCAACCGAAATTCAAAGTACTGGCCTTCTATTCCGAAAAGGTAGAAATGGATCACGTACTGTTTGCCAGGGATGCGCTCTATTTTCTGAAACTGCTCGCATCCCAGCACCAGTTCACCTTCGACGCGACCACCGACTGGGACCATCTGAACGATACCTTCCTGAGCAATTATCAGGTGGTAGTGTGGCTCAATGACTCCCCGGTGACCGATTCCCAGCGTGCCGCATTTGAACGATATATGCAAGGAGGCGGAGCCTGGCTGGGTTTCCATGTGGCAGGCTATAACGACCGCAGTTCCAAATGGACCTGGTTCAGGGATTTTCTGGGTGGACCTGTATTTCACAGCAACAACTGGCCGCCGATGGCCGCGAAGGTCGTGGTGGAAGACCGATCGCATCCGGTGACGAAGCGGCTGCCGGCAACCTACGATGCGCCTGTAACGGAATGGTACCAGTGGAAACCGAGCCCCCGCCTGGACCAAAACGTGAAAGTACTCGTCTCCCTCGCACCCGAGAATTACCCGCTGGGTGTCAAAACTTACCTCGAAAAGGGTGATACACCCGTGGTTTGGACTAATACCCGTTATAAAATGCTCTATCTCAACATGGGACACGGCAATAAAGTACTTTCCAACCCGGATCAGAACAAGATGATCACCGACGGCCTGCTGTGGCTCGCAGGCCAGCTCAAACCCTGACAGCATGAAGGTACATTTATATGGCATTATCGCATCCATTTGCCTGCTGGCGCTATCGGGCTCCGCCATTCCCTGTACTGCCCAGCCAACTGGTTTGAGGGTCCTGGCCTTCTATTCCGGCAAAGTCGAGCCCGACCACATTGACTTTGCCCGTGACGCCCGTGCCTTTTTTGCAAACCTGGCCGCGGAAAACCATTTTACATTCGATGTCACCAGCGACTGGACCAACTGCAACGACGCAGTGCTAAACGATTACCAGGTCGTGATGTGGCTCAACGACTTTCCGCACACCCAACAGCAACGCGACGCGTTCCGGAAGTACATGGAAAACGGTGGTGGCTGGTTCGGATTTCACGTTGCGGGGTACAACGACAAGACGACGAAATGGCCCTGGTTTGTGGATTTCCTTGGCGGTGGCGTTTTTCACAGCAACAGCTGGCCACCGGTACAGGCCCGCCTGCTCGTGGACGACACCACGCACGCGGTCACGCGCGGGATGCCCGTTGCATACGCCGCGCCTGTAAACGAATGGTACCAATGGCGGCCAAGCCCCCGGGAAAATCCGGCCGTCAAAGTGTTGGCAACACTCGCTCCCTCCAACTACCCGCTGGGCATCAAAGACATACTTCCGGGCGGCGACACGCCGGTGGTGTGGAGCAATACGAAATACAACATGATTTACATGAATATGGGCCACGGCGACAAAGTAATGTCCGATTTCATGCAGAATAACATGATTTCCAATGCATTGCTCTGGCTTGGCAAGCGGAAAGACGGCATTTCACGAAAAACCCTGCCCGAACTGCGCCCCGGCGACTATCCTGAGCTCGTGGAAGTCCCCGGCGGTACATTCAGGATGGGCAGTGACAATGGTAATAAAGACGAAGCACCGGCACACAGCATCACCCTTCAAAATTTTAGTATTGCCAGAACCGAAACTACTGTCGCCCAATGGCGCGTTTTCTGCCATGCTACCGGGCGCCCAATGCCTGATCTGCCAGGTTGGGGCTGGCATGAGGACCATCCGGTCATCAATGTAAGCTGGGACGATTGCGTGGCTTATTGCCATTGGCTGAGCGATCAGACCGGCCGTCATTACAGGCTGCCGACCGAAGCCGAGTGGGAATATGCCGCTGCGGGAGGTTCCTATTCCAAAGGCGCCGCATTCAGCGGTGGCGCCGGCATCGATTCGGTCGGATGGTACGTGGCCACAGGTTACGGGACGAAACCGGTCGCAACCAAAAGACCGAACGAACTGGGCCTTTACGACATGACAGGAAACGTTTGGGAATGGGTCAGCGATTGGTACGGTGCATCCTATTACAAAGCAAGTCCCGGAAGCAATCCTACCGGCCCCATGGACGGCACCTATAAAGTATACCGGGGCGGCGCCTGGTCGGTGCCGGCACCTAATTGCCGCATCAGCTATCGCAATGTAGTACCCCCGTCGAGCAGTAATTTCAACAGGGGTTTCAGGGTTGCATCGGATTGAATCGTAGTAAAAGCCAAAATCCAGGCGTGATCTCCCGCATTGAAATAGTTTGAAATACATGACTACTATCACCTAAACCTTTAACCATGACCACATCCAAATGTTTGCTCTTCTTTGCCGGCCTGTTGCTGGCTGTTTCTTTAACCTCGGCATTTTGGGCTCCCAAACCCGCGCGCCTCTCTGCAAAACCGTCCTACACGTGGACCGGCGCGTGGCAGCCCTCACGCATCAGCTCCGGCGACGGGATCACGGCCCTGGACATCAAAATCGGCAAGTTCATCAACCTGCCTAAAGAACAGCTTGCGCAGGTGGTGTTCAATGTCAACAACCGTTTTCCTGGATCCCAACCATGGTCTACCTGGGCCGTGGGCGACATGACAGGCCTTACACCATCCCACAAGGGCCTCACGGACGCGGAGCATGAAGCGTACCTGAGCTATATGGACAAGCTGGGCGTGAAGGTTTTCCTGGAAATTTTTCCTTCAAAAAAGGCAAACACTGACATTACGCGGGAGATCGATCGATGGCTTGGAAAATTCAAACATCACTCTTCCATTGCCGGCGTGGGGATAGACCTCGAATATTACGAAAAAGCGACCGATGCGGCAGCCCGATCCTGGGACGAGCGGATCAAATCCCACAACCCGCGTTACCGGTTGTTTATCCGGCATTACAGTCCGGATTTCATGCCTCCCACCTATCGCGGAAAAGGCGACCTGATCTTCATCGATTATGCGTCGGAAGCGACCGTTGAGGAGCTCAATAAAGGCTTTACAGCCTGGGCCAAACGCTTCGCGCCGACCGCCTGTGCATTCCAGATCGGTTACCCTGCCGATGAGGACGGTATGAATGGAAGCAATGCATTGGGCTGGTGGAAGCTCAAAGATCCCGTCCGCGACTGGGGACAAATGCTGCTTTCCGGGATCGCCAATCCCGGGCAGGAACTAGGGCTGATCTGGGTGACGGCGCGGTCCGGCAAAAGCTACCACCAGCAATGGGACCTGACGAAGGGTGCTAAAATCCCCGCGGGCAGCAAATAGCCGAACTACTGTTTCGTCACTTTCAAATTATACTTCTGTTCGCCGGATGTCATTTCGATAATGTACAAACCCGATGGATAGGCATTGCCCGACAGGTCAAGCTGCTGTAAGTTACGTCCCTGCGTCGGGGTAAACCGCTCGGTTTTGACCTGTCGGCCTGCTATATCCAGCACATTGACGGCAAATCCGCTCTTTCCGCCGGACGGTAAATCGATATGAAAAATCCCTGCCGAGGGGTTTGGAAACGCAACAGGCTCCACGAAATCCGCGCCCGTGACCGGCCGAATGGCCGAATAGCGGTAACTACTATCGACGTCGACCATTTTAAGCCGGTAGTACCGGGTAGCGAGCTGGGTTGCGAGCCGATCCGTAAACGAATAATGCTGCTGTTCCGCAGGCCCACCACGCCCTTCGATCGTTCCAATCTTTAAGAATGCATTTTTACCCAACACATCATCGCCCGACGCCACTTCGATGTCAAAATGGTGGAAATCCCTTTCCGAAGCGGTTGCCCAGTCCAGCTGAATGGCTGCGGGCAAGTCCGGGGTCGGGCTGCGGCGTGCCGAGAAGGCGGTCAATGTAACCGGCAGCGCCGACCCGCTGCCGATATAGCCTTTGGCGAGCCAGAACTCCGAGAAGCTGCGTGTTTTGAACTCAACATAATAGCCCTTGCCGTAAGGCACCTTAGTGACTTTTGAAGCCGGATGAAAGGCCCAGGCCTCGTTGGCATCGTTGGTCAGATCACCGTCTTCCCTGGCACCGGAGTATTTAGTCACAGCCAGTTCATAAGCGCTTTGCGTTCTTTCCACCGAGGGCGTTGCTGCCTTTTCCACCAGTCTCTTCACTTCATTATCCGTAAAAAAGAGGCGAACCGCGACGGAATCTGTAAAATTCCCGTTCTCCGCCTTGATTGTGTAGCTCCTGTCCAGGTAATAATGTCCATTGGAACTGCGGACGTCCCGGTTATTGAGAAAGGTCTTCACGGTGGTCGAACCCAGGTAGCGATCGGGATAAATGGCTGCGATCACTCTTTGGTTTCTGATAAAATTAGTCCAATAAGAACCGCCCAGATCGCTATCGACGACTGTGTTTTCTCCGCCGCTTTCGTAGATCTCGTTGGTAAGGTCATATACGTGAAAGTCATCGATCGCGACGCCTTCGCCGGTGCTCCCGCCACTACTTTTGACCACAAACCGGAACATGATGTACTGGTCGAACATATTCGGCAACGGAACAGTGCATACGTGCCAGCGGGAGTCGTTCTGGTTTGACCAGACGCCCTCACCGTTCTCAGTCGCATTGTACCAGTTTGTTCCGCTGCCAACCTGCCCCAACCGCTTCCAGGTTCCCCCGAAAAGAAGGTATTCCACATACACCACATCACATTTACCTCCCTGACAGGTCGCCGTATTCATTCGGGCACTAAAACTGACCGTAGGATGCCCCATACCGGAAATGTAGAAACAGGGCGAATACAGGTACGACGCCTCATTCGCATTGTAATTGCCGGTCAGGTTGGTCTTCCAGGCCTTGCTCCCGCTTGCAGCCTGCCGGGTATTCGGGGAGAGAGGTGTTCCGTATGCCCACGAACTATTGCTCCCATGTCCTTGCCAACCCGCGCTACCGCGCTCAAAATTCTCCAGATACGGATACGAAACGATGGTCGGTTGCCGGGTGATCACGATGGAACCGGCGTTGTTTTCCGGATGCAGGTCGTATGGCTTATTAATGGAGACATCGATCTCATGCGAGCCGACATCGTACACAGGCTGATTAAAGTAAAACGATGTTTCTCCATGCGCCGGAATGAAAGGGATCGTGTCGTCGTTGTCGTTTCCTCCATCTACCCGAACCCTGAAACGCACATCATAAGCGTCCTCGGAATCATTGTTCCGCACTGCAATTGCTACTCCAAACAACGTACTGCCGCATACCACGGGAGCGGGCGGGGTAATGCTGAGCAATTCCATGTCGCTGTTGGACTTCGATAACCTGATATCATCAAAAGAGTAACCTTGCCGGGACGATGGCGACAGGGTGAAGTCGTCGCCCGACTGTGTCCAGCGGATCTGAGAACTGGAAGAAAATTCCTGTCCGTTGGCCTTCAGCATTTCGCTCAACCCGATCGAAACAAACTTGTATTCACCCGACACAGGGTTTTGATTTTGCAGGAGCTGATAGACCAGAATCCACTGATCTTTGTCAGAACCGCGCACATAGACCCCGTTGTCCCGTTCCAGGCTCTGTCCATGATTTTTGTACCTGAAAGATAACCGCACTTCATCGCCGGCCACTTTGTAGGCCGAGAGATTATAGGTACCTGTCAGATAATTGACATTTACACTGTTGTAGATGAAATCATCCGCATCCAGCGTAAATGCTTTACTGCCCGAATACGCGATCCCGGGACCCGCAGCCGTCCGGAGCCTGCCATTGGACTGTGAACTGTGGAAATCATATGCGTCCCCATTCGTGAAGCCCACCGTGCTCTCCGTGATCTGCTGCCCCGCCATCGACTCCACCGTTTCCAGATAAGGAAGCGAAAGGACCGGGTTGCTGTTTTGCCTGAAAACCTTTTGGGTAAAATTGTTCTTTTGGACAGGATCATCCGCTTTTCGGATAAAAACACGGACCGGATAGACACCCGGGCTCGCGAAATTGGCCGTCTGCGCGAATGTGTGCGACAGGTACCCGAGTGCAGGAATGGCAGTTTGAACTGTTTCCCAATGCACGGGCGCCGATTCTCCTCCAACCGAATAACCCAACTCGAAAGGCGGCGAACAGACTTGGTCATCCAGGTTTTTGACCCCCACAGTAATCTGCGTCGCATTGGACAGTGCATAGGAAGTGAAAAGCCTTCCCGACCGCTGGGGTGAAATAATGGAATCGATCGCGAGATCATTATTGGAGATAGAACCGGCACAGGTACCGCTCGCGGGTGTGCGGCTGACCGCCAGCGCTCTGCGACCCGCGACCCCGTCTTTTCTCGCACGGACGGAAACATAGTACAGCGAATCGCGCGACAGTCCGCCCAGGGCGTAGTTCAGTGCATTGGTAATCGCTACCGGCCGCATTTCTCCATCGCGTAAAAGCATTACCTCATAATCCGTTGCGCCACTGACGGATGTCCATTGCACCGCTACATAACTTTCGCATTGCACCGGCGAAAGCGACACGGCCGGCACGCCCAAAATCGTGAAAGGCTCACTATCGCTTTGCAGGCCGGTGTCGTTTTGCGTGATACGGATCCGCGCAGTCCCGGTGGCGGCATCGGGCACAGTCCAGCTCAGCTGCCTTGCCGCGGGGGGCACCGACGCATTGACAGCGACCCAGGAAGCACCGTTGTTCAGCGAATAATACACACCGAATGCGCTGGAATTATTACCGTAGGACTCCCAGTTGATATTGACAATGTCTCCACGTACCAGATGCTCGCCACCGATCGGATAGGTGACGGTGGTTCCCTGTTCGATCACGTCGTAAACCACAAAATACTCCTGGGTTCCGTCCGGAATTTTCTCGGCTGTCACATTGATCTCATACGTACCGGCCGCCGGGTTTTCGATCACGATCTGCTCCATATTGTTGACGGTGTCTACCCCGGCCACCGCCTGCTGTGTGGGATTGGATAAAACCGGAAACACGGGCTTCAACGCCGCGGAGACGGAAGGTTTCAGCAGCAGGTCGAGATTGTTGACCAGCGTCTTTTCACCTGTGAGCATGGAAGCGGCCCGGTCGTGCCAGTACAGCATCACTTTCAGCCTGGCTGTATTGGCCGGAACCGAAATGGAATGCGTCTGGCTCGCGCGGTGCGTGAGTTGTCCCTGCACATAGTGCCCTTTATCGAGCATTGCGCAGGAACGCAACAAATTCATATTACCAAAACCATAACTATAATCGGGGCCGGTCAAACCCTGATCGGATGCTCCGTTGCATATCAACGCCTTCATCAAGGCACTTTTGGGCGTTGCCTGGCCGTGGAGCTGCCTGTACCGCTCATAGAGCAATGCCAATCCACCTGAAATGGCCGGCGCGGCCATACTCGTACCTGTACCTGACAAGTAAGTGTTACCCGGTGTGGTCGAAAGAATACTGGTACCCGGGGCGGTAACTTCCGGTTTGACGCGCCCGTCACGGACCGGGCCCTTGCTGGATGAAGGCGCCACGAAGCCGGTAGTGAGCGTCTGCCCGACGCTCATGACATTCTTTGCCGATGCGAAATCGCTCAGCACATTGCCGAAGCCTGCCGGGTACTGGTTGCAGATGGTGCTCAGCCCGCTGTTACCTGCCGCAAAAACATGCTGGAGATAGGGCAGATCGAAAGCCTGGCGGTCGAGGATGTAGGAGTCGGAGGTATAAAGCCCGAATTCCAGGCATCCGCCGTAGGACTCGCCACCATACGAATTGTTGGTAACCACCATGTTGAAATCCTTTACCAACTGGGGTGCATTATTCCATATTTCGCTGTTCTGATAAAAGATCAAATCGGCTTTCGGGGCATATCCGGCGTACCGCTCATTCATGATCCCGCTACCGGCCACCGTGCCTGTAATATGCACACCGTGTGGGGAAACCGTCGCCGTGACTTGTCGCAGCAGCCTGTCCCTGATATCGATATGATCGTAGGGACTGCCCACGTCCCCTACCCCTACCACTACGCCTTTTCCGGAGAGACCTTTTCCTGAAATCGACTGGGAAGTCAGCACATTGGCTTTTGTATTGGCGGCACTTTTGTCATTGAGCGGCTGTGTTTCGCCGGGTGCGATCTCGACGTACTGCACGAACGGTAGGTCGGCCAGTTCTTTGAGCCGAACCTCGTCGATCCGGACCAGGAGAATCTCATAGTCTTTCAGCTTGTCGGAAAGCAGTTCGATATGACCTTCCTGTAACTTCGCTTTGACATCATCCACCGAAAAAGAACGGAGAAAACAGACGCGCACATCCACTTTTCCGGGCACGGGCTGCGCATGAGGCGGAATATCGGAGGTCAGCAGTTCGGGCTGCATTTTCTGTTCCGGCGCCAATTCCACTATCGACCTGATACCACTTCCGGCCAGGATCTCGGGGTTTACATTGCCCGTGATCGTGGCCGTATAGGCGTATTCGGGAACGTACTCCAAGAGTTCTACACCCGCATCATACAATTTTTTCTTTTCGTCATCCGGCGGGATGTCATGGAACTGGATGATCACAAACCGCTTCCCTTCCTCGCCATCCGCCCTCGTTCTGAGTCCATTCCGGACCACCTCGCCGATATTTTCGGCCGGGTGAATCGTACCGTTCCGCAAATACAGCGGGTAT
Organism: uncultured Dyadobacter sp.; assembly: GCF_946482605.1. The sequence goes on from NZ_CAMLSE010000002.1 coordinate 448,352, forward strand.
TTGGCTCCGTTTCTCACCTGCCCCGACACCGTTGCGGAGATCAGGCTGATCAGCAATATCCAGGGGAGTACTTGGCCGGTACGCATACAATATAATCCGATATTGATGAGAGGAGTTACGAGCCGGTTTACACGCCACACGGGCGCCTATGTCGTTCGTTTTCAATCTGTCGGCAAGTTAGTTCAGAATTGTCATTAAAGTAAATACGCTTCACTTCAAGTTAAACCTACATCACCCCATTTCGGATCTTAATTACTTCAATGCGACTCCGCAATGCGCTGTCGAACGCTGCGTAGCACGGGGTCATCACCTGCAAGCAGATCGCTTTTCGAAGGCATGCATTCCACGTCCGGCATGATTCCTCGCCCAGCCCCGGCACCTGTTTTCACAGCCGAATAATAGCCGCCGAGCGGTATCCCCAGGTCCAGGCCTGTTTCGGGTAATTTATAAATGGCAAAAGTACCGCTGTTGTCACCTTCGTAAGCTCCTCCCGATTCCTGCCCTGCAAAAACACCCCGCTCCTCGCTTCTGGCGACGGCCAGGAACTCGGACGTCACCGAATAGCTCAGACCATCCAGCAGGAACCAGACCTTCCCTTTAAAGGCTTTTTTATCGGGATGATGCTCACCCAGATTCCGGTGCCTGGTGAAAAGTAACCGGCCTTGCGGGTCCTTTTTAATGAAAAAACGAGCCAAACCGAGGAATTTGGGCAAATAGGCGCGATCCCGTGCCGGGACGTCACGCTTCCTCCTGACCTTCACCTCGATGCGATCATAATACCGGAAATCCTTCAATGCAATGCGGGCATACAGCTCCTTGCCCAGCCTGTCGTTTCCGCCTTCGTTACCACGCACGTCGATAACCAGATGGCTGATTTTGCGTTTGCTGATTTCCGTAAAGGATGAATCCAGAAAGCGCACGAAATCTTTGTTCCCCTCTTCCGAATAAAACGTGGCCACCCGGAGGCTGGCTACCGAGTCGTTGAGGAATTGCAGGCGGTTTTGAAAAGATAAATAGGAACTGTTCTTATTGAGGTCCTGCCATTCCTTCGACGTAATGCCTTTCACAGAAACAGGTTTATCCGCTCCCTCGAGGCCCAACGTGAATTCGGGCTGATCCTGGATGAAGTCGGCATACCAGGCACTGAAATATTGTTCAATCTGCGCGTCGGCGGATGATTTTACATGTCCGTCCGCAAACATCTGCGCCCGTAAAGCGTTCACGATCGAAGTGACGGGCCTTCCGTTGATACTTTCCAGGTATTTGCCTGCCAGCTCCGGCTGCGAGGCGCGGATCACAAGCAAGCGACCCGTGTCGTCGAACCTGACAATGCAGGGCAGGACATGATCCGTATGAAAGTAAAACGGGAACCCCTGCATCGGGGGAAAGAATTTGGTGTGCCCGCAACGCAACCGGACGAGCACCGGATTGACCATCCTGAAAAAATCCACCAGAGCGAGCGGGCCGCCCTGCTCAACAACCGACTTTATTGAATCGAGGGCCGAAAGAAATTCTTCCTTTGGTCCGAAGCGGCCCAATCCGGGATGCATCGCTTCCACGGAGGTGCGGATCAAAGCCAGGTCACGAACGAGTGCGGCGGGTTCGAATTTCCGGTCCGGCACCGGCTGAGCGCCGGTTGATAAAAACATAAATAGTTTGATGAAGACAATGAGGCTCAATGAAAGTTTCATATTCGAATTTTTCCGCAATTTTGGGTCTAAGAATGCAAGGAAGCGTCTTTCCCGACAAGTTCAGACCCATTAATTACCCGTTTTTTCAGACAATCCGAAACAAATTTGATCACAGCGTTACTATTATCCGGCATTATACAGGGTGGGTTCCTGATTTTTCTATTGCTCCGAAAGGGGTTGAACAGGGTCTCGAACAGGATCCTGGCTGCATTGATCCTGCTGCTGGTTTCTCACCTTTCCCTGATCTGCCTCGATGTAAAGGACCTTTTCCCGGTATTCCCGCACTTCAGCCGGCTATCCTGGCTGCTCCCGCTCCTATACGGACCGCTGATCCTGCTGCTGACTCAAAGCATTGCCGACCCCACCTTTCGCTTTCGTGCCGGACAGTTGGGTTATCTTGGTCCATTCATGATCTACTTTGTGTTACTGATCCCCTATTTCCTACTGCCTGGTGAGGTAAAAGCCGCTTTACTCTCCGACCCCGTGGCTGTTCAGGCAGCGGATTTCGGTTGGATGAACCACCTGACAAACTATGTGCACCTCGGATTTACGATCTGGTCATTGGTATTTTACTACAAAAGCGTCCCGCGGCGCACGGGGCATTTCTCCAATGAAGCATTGGTCCATATGCATTGGCTTAAAGAGTTCCTGTGGCTGATATTGTCCATCATGCTATTTTCTGTGCTTACATTTTATGCCAAAAAATACGATCTGCCTCTTCTGAAAGGCATCTATCCGGCCCATTTCGTGCTGGTTGTAGTGCTGGTCTACTGGATTGCCTATAAACTCCTGCAAGAGAAAACGACATGGTCGGTACCGGAAGAACCTGCGCATACATTCCCGGAGGCTGTACCCGTCCAGGTTTCTGTCAAATATGCCAAAAGCGGATTAAGCGATCACGTCAGCCAGTCGATCTCCGAGCAGCTTTCGGACTTCATGCTTATTCAGAAACCCTATCTGGACAGCGATCTTACGATCCAGGACCTGAGCGCCATGCTCTCCTTACCCAAGCACCAGCTTTCGCAGGTCATCAACACCGAATTTGGCAGCAACTTTTACGAATTCATCAACCGGCACCGGCTCGAAGCATTCAAAAAACAGGTACTCGATCCAGCCAATAGCCATCTCTCGATCCTCGGCATTGCCCTGGAATGCGGGTTTAATTCCAAAGCGACCTTTAACCAGGTTTTCAAAAAAACGGAAGGTATGACACCGTCCGAATTCGTCAAAACAGCCGGCGCCCAATCCCATTAGATCTGCCTGGCGCGAAACTTCTGTTTCAGCACACCTGCAGCCTTGGTGTACCCGCCGTCGCCACCGTCTACAAAGTGGATATGACCGTCTTTCAGGTCGTGGACATAGCACGACATCACCGACTCCTTGCTGACGTGCATCCCGTAATGGATCTCTCCGGCGCTTTCCAGCTCGCCGAGCGCCTTTTCAAGCGCCTCGCGCTGAGCCGGCGTGCCGGTGATCACTGTATTGATTTTGCCGTCGATCACCAGCGTGTCCGACATCTCCACCAAGCTGTTGAGGTAACTCTTTCCATGTGACGTCCGGAAATATACGTAACCGGACAGTGACGCCAGCCAGGACGCGAAAACGCCCACCAGGTTAATGCGGCCTTTCCTGACCAGGGTTTCGAGCTCCATTTTCTTAAATGTAGTCTTCCAGATCAGCCGCGGAACGGATATGGGCTGCCTTCGTGGGAAAGGCCCGTAAATACGGTCGATGTGCTCCATGACGCTTGCAAACGAGGTGGCCTGCGTTTTTCCTTCGGCGATCGCCACCAGCAAGGTAACCACCTCCTGATCCGCTTCCGGCGGGCCGATCTTGTCCCACCGGCATTGCATTCCGCTCAGGTCCAGCTCATCGCCGGGTGCCGGTTCGGCATGGAAGTGGTAAGTCTCCCCTTTTACTACTTTTTCCGCATAATGCAGTCCATTGCCCAGCACGACCGGGATCGAAAAAATGCCCGACATTTTCAGCTTACTCACTTTCAGCTCACAATTCCGGTCGTAGATCTCGGTCACGGGTACGATTCCGATGCGCAGGTCCAACCCGAAATTCGCCTGCGTATTGCTTCTGAAAACAGCCAGAGATCGCATGACGGCGTCTACAATGCCTGGCGGGACGATGAATGTGGCCCCGTCGCCGCCAAAAAAGAAGGGCAGCTTGACACCAGCCTTGAATGCGATGTTAAGGACGCTGGCAATGCTTCCGGTCGCGATAAGATTGACCGTCTGGTGCATACCTCCCGCCACCGCGTCGGTCGAATTACGGATATCGGTGACCACGACGTGCCACGATTCCGGAACATCGTAAAATAGGTGAGCCTCCGTCAGCAGTTCGCTCAATGAAATATGGTTGGCGGGCAAACGGAAATAAAACTGATCGTTCTGGGCCGACGACATGGTGGTGATGAGTTTCCGGGTTAACAAGCTGCGGATCTCTCCGCATTCAGATACGGAAATTAAAGCTATTTTCTCAATAATTCCCGGACAGCAGGACGATATTCCTGTTAAGTTTTTGTTTTTTGCAGGTCAAATGCGGGTGCCGATCGCACCTCCATCAGTCCCGGGCACCACCGGCTACCCGGGCTGCACAAACCAGAAACCCAAGTTTAGGAATGCTTCGACCGACTTTTCGCTATCTTCTGCTCCTCGTTTCCCTGCTTGACCCACTAATGCTTTCCGCACAAAAAAAGCCCGCTCCTGACAAGCCGTGGCTTAAAGAATACCATGATTACCGGGAGTACGACGATATTTATGTGGTCAAGAAGGTCAGTGTGCCCTGCCGTTCCTACGAAACCTTCATTACCGACAAAGGTGGTCGTAAACTCACGCCGGCCTACCGTGATATCGGCGATTTTGCGGATGGGCTCGCCGAGTTCGTCCCGATGGAACTCGACGCCGACGGAAATGGGCTGCATGGCTTTATCGACAAAACCGGCCGCGTGGTGATCCCGGCGACATATACTTCCACCGACCGGTTCCGGGATGGCAAAACCTGGGTCATTTATCCTTCCGGCACGCATTACGGGCTTTCCTACATCGACCTCACCGGCAAAGAGCTCTACAAAATTCCCATTCAGCATTATCCTAATGATTTTCTGCTCAAAGATGCCAGAGTCAACTTCCTCTGCAACCAGGATACCAAGGAGGATGTTTTGTGGGGTCCAGACCGGGACTACCGTATCCTGAATTTCAATTTCAGCCCATTTATTGAAAAAGAGATCAAGAACTCCAAATTCATTTACCATTTCAGCTACAAAGGCAAATTCGGCATTATCGACAAGGACATGGTGCTCAAAGTACCTGTGTCACTGGACGATATCGACCCGGAATACAAATTCTCCGGCCAAGGCATGGAGCGGGTGCAGTACGGCGACAAGTACGGCTATATCAACCCCTTTACCGGCGACCTCATTGTCCCTTTCGAATATACCGACACCCGCAAGCCTACCAACGGTTTGTTTTGGGTAAAAAAGAATGGAAAATGGGGCTGTATCGACAAGACCGGCAAGACACGCATCCGGTTCCTCTACGACGAAGCGACTGGTTTCACGGCCGAAAATCGATCGGCTGTCGCCATTAACGGCAAATTCGGGCATATCGACAAGTCGGGAAAAATACGAACGCCATTCAAGTATGATTTTGCCTCCTACTACAACCACGGCATTTCGATGGTCCGTATCGACGACAAATACGGCTACATGGACACTACCGGGCATTTCATTACCGGGATCATCTACGACGAAGCCCTGCCCTTCGACCGGCCTGTCACTACCGTGGAGCGTTCCTGGCTGCGTTTTGAACTCTCGTTGAAAGGGGAAGAAACGTTTGTCGGCTTTTCCTATAAATTCAATGCGGTTTTCATCGTCATCGGTGTGCTGCTGTTCATCTGGCTTAATAATCTGCTGTACCAGAGCGTATTGAAAAAAAGGCTTACCGGAAAGAGTAAAAAATAGTGTCGGAGTTTTGGTCGAACCCTCGCGCGGGATCCGGGTAATGCATTTTCCCGGGCCCGGACCATGAATGCGAGGTATTTGCAACAACCCAGCCCCAGGCTGTTGTAGTCAAAAACATCGATCAGAGTGCCTGCATTCGTCTGCGGATCGCCCGCTGATCGGCCTCCGTTCTGGCCAGGTCCAATGCTTTTTTGAAATGACCGGTTGCCTTCCGGACATCATGCCCGGTGTAAAGCTCGCCCAGCAATGCATGGTAAAAATGATTTTCAGAAAGCTCCAAAGCCTCTGCTTCATCAATGGCAGCCTGCCTCCCGCGAACTTTGTAAACCGCATAGGCGCGGTTGAGTGCCGCCATGGGCGAATAGGCCACTGCAAGCAGCGCATCATAGTAATGCAGGATATTCTGCCACTTGTCCATCGTGTCCGCTTTTTGAGTATGCCAATAGGCGATTCCGGCTTCGAGGTGATATCGCGATAGCTTCCCTTCGGCGGTTGCAAGACGCAGAAAATAGCCGCCTTTGACGATGAAATCCTCATTCCAAAGCATGGTGTCCTGCTCTTCATAAAAGATGAGCTCCCCAGCTGCATTCATACGCGCATCGAAGCGGGAGGCGTGGAAACACATCAGGGCCATCAATGCGTTCACACGCGGTTTGTTGCTGGCAGGGTTCTCGATCAGCATTGTACAAAGCCGGATGGCTTCCAGGCACAGGTCTTTGCGAACCGTCTTACTCTGGCTTATCGAATAGTAGCCCTCATTAAAAAGCAGGTAAATAGTCGTCAACACAGAATCCAGCCGACTGTCCATTTCACCGGCAGGAGGCAGCTCGATACGGATTCCCGCGTCCCTGAGCTTCTCCCGTGCGCGGGTCAGTCTTTTGTTGACGGTATCCTTGCTGGTCAGAAAAGCGTCGGCGATCTCCTGCACTCCAAACCCGCACAAAACCCGCAGCGCAAGCCCCACCTGGGCCTCTTCCGAAATGGCAGGGTGACAGACGGCAAACATCATCCTTAGCTGGCTATCTTCTATATTTTCGGGAGAAAGGTCGATTTCCGCTGCGTGCTCCTCGTCCTGCTGCACTTCCGGCAAAACCTTCGTCGCGTAAATGGACTGTCGATGCAGGTAATTTCTGGCCATATTCTTAGCGGTATTGTAAAGCCACCCCACCGGATTCGGCGGCGGCCCCTCGATCCCCCAGGCCTGCGTTGCAACCAGGAACGTATCGCTCGCAATGTCCTCCGCCACCTCGATCTCCCGGAAACCGAAGTGACGGCAAAGCACGGAAACGATCTTGCGGTACTCCGTCCGGAACAAATGCGGGATCAGCACATCATTTTTCATGCACCGAAACCACCTTTCTTATCTCGACGCTGTTGCCCTGCCCGCCCAGAATCGGACATTTAGCCCCTATCGCAACCGCATCTTCGAAGCTCTCCGCCTGGACGATGATAAAGCCGGCCACCGACTCCTTGATCTCCGCATAAGGGCCGTCGGTCACGACCTGACCATGCCTGATGACCTTCCCTTCCGTCGAAAGGCCCTTACCCCCGGCGAATTTCCCCTGCTCCTGGATTTCGGTGACCCAGTCATAATATAGTTTCATATACTCCTGCAATTGTTCAGGAGACGGCTGCGCATCCCTGGTGATCAGGTCGAGGCGCATGATGATGAGGTATTCGTTCATGGGGTTTGGTTTTATTTGAAAAAAGACTTTGAAAACCAACGCTAAGTTGTGTACGAGAACAAGCGACAGACAAGCACATTTTGCTAGTTGCAAGCCAGCAGCGTGGATAACCACGACATCTGCGCTATAAAATTATCAGTGTTTCACTTGCAATTTGTCCGCTTGTTTTGTTGTTTTAACTAAAGTATTACGATAGTAAGTTAGCTATTTTGTCGACCATAACCGGTAACGGTTTTCTATCAGATTACGAATGTTCTCCTGCTAATAACAGAACCCACTACCCCGGATTCCTGGATGATCAACTTTCATACTTGATGAATTTAATAGCCAGGAACCTTAGGCTAACGCCCGTAAGAAATAACAAGCTATATTGCAACCTTTCCCTACTCCTCTCTCACCATGGATTCAACGATTTCACCAGACACTGACGTAGTCTCGGTTGCCCTAAGGTTAGCAGCCGATCAGCTAGCTTCCAGAAATGTTACACTAAAAAATGTATCAAATGACATCAAACCATACTTTATTGAAAAGATTATATCTTCATCAAAAGAGCTATATATTTTTGATGCCTCGGGATTACTTCAAAAAAAATACTATTCACTATTTGGTGATCTAACAGGTAAGAACGTTCATTACCTGGGCGTCCCCTTGGAGAAAATGGGCTCATTGGACCCGATTGATTGGCAAAAAATAATTCTTTATTCCGAAGTTGGTCCAGGTGAAACTGAGCAGCACGACCTGCAATTTGCGATCGTTGGCGATCAAAGCAGGTATTTTATTGAGATGTTCACGGCACACTCTTCATTTCAAAAAACCAAAGATTTCATCCGGTCTATTTTTGGGGTTCATCAAACTAAAGAGGAACATGAATCTGATTTACAGGAGCTGTTAAAAACCAATTTCGATACTGAAATAAACTTCGCTGACGCAGAAAATTCAAAAAAACTCATTAGTTATCTTGACGATTTGGCTTTACATCCCTGTGATTGAGACGTAAAACCCTTCGTTTAAATATGCCTAAGTGGTGCTTAATCTTTTTAAAGATTTCTTTCACTTTAATACTACTTCTGGCATTTGCTATACTTGACATTAGCATGGTCAAAATATGTCGTGAATATTTTGACTCCGGATCTTTAACACTGTCAAGCTTCAATTCCGTTTTTGAAATTTCCGTCGGGTTTGGATTTGCCTACGGAGCAATTGAGAAGTTTCGAGCTAAGGCTAAGGAAAGAGTCTACAATTCTGTAAATAATGTACTTGCTGCCAGGAAGAATGCTCTCTTTGACATTTTAGGATTCGACAAGGTAATTGGATGGATCAAACACTGGGTCGCGAAGTTTATTGCCAATTTGGGAAGTAGAATAGAAATTGAAGTTAAGAATACCGAAAATCAAACAGAGCACCGAATACAGGACTGTCTGTTGTATTTTTCATTTTTCGCTATACTCTGCATTGTTTGCGCAGGACTACTTGATGGGCAGATCCAGGATGATAAGCTTCATGAACTTCAACTTCGAGTATACATTTTTTTAACCATTTTCGGATGCATCTCCTATTTGACCGCTGAGATCAGGTATCATTATTTTGTAAATCCTGATCTCGAATGGACCATAGGCTTGTTTAGCGCCACATTCCTCATAAGTTATACAATATCGGTTTATTGCAGCACCTTCTGGCTGGGAGATCTAATGCACCCGTTTTGCTTTGGAGAATTGCATGTTCACGAACATAACCCTCCCTTCAAGTTTTATAACTACGTAATCGTAGGAATCGTTACGCTACATGCCTATCCATATTTTCTTTATTTTAGAAAATTCTATTTTTGGTCTTTTCTGTATCTTTCATGTTCTTTTGTATTAATCGCCTTACATAAGTCAATCGACACATCTCGAACTACTTTTACGTTTATTACTAACCTGATCCAAGAAATTTGGAATCAGAAATTGTCTCAGATATTTAAAAAATTACTTTTTCTCCTCAGGCATTTGAAGAATTTACTGGCGGCCATCATTGCCAATGTTAAACGGAAAAAATAGATTTTTGACTTGGTGATGAACTTCATTCAGATACCCGGCTTATCATTACCTAACCCTTCTCACAATAAGCCGGATAAAAAGCCTTCTACAACGCCTCATACCGCAACAGCACCACACCACTCTTGAACACCCGGCTATCGATCAATCGGAGGTCCAGCTTGCGGCTGAGTCCCTGGAAGGACGGTGTTCCATCGCCCAATGCAACCGGGTCGATCATGAACTGGTATTCGTCGATGAGGTTGGCTTCGGCAAGTTGGGTGATGATGCTGCCGCTGCCCAGGATCGTCATAACGCGGTCCGGGTCGGCTTTCAACTTCCGGACTTCTTCTACCAGGTTCCCTTTGACGAGTGTGGTGTTCTCCCACCCGGCTGTGTCAAGCGTGTTTGAAAAAACGATCTTGTCGGACGCATTCATGCCTTTGGCGACGTCGGGCATGCTTTCGATGGCCATCGGTGTGGGCCACCAGCTGGCCATCATCTCGTAGGTGACGCGGCCGAACAGCAGCGTAGCTTTGGCTTGCAGGCTGTCCGAAGCGAATTCGCCTTCTTCCTGCTCGTGACGATGCCAGCTTATATCGTCGTCGGGCCCTTTGAAATAACCATTCAGTGTGGTGAAATTGTAAGCGATGAGCTTTCCCATGATGCATTGATTTTGGATGAAAAATCTTTCTTTGCCCTCACTACAAATGAGATTCTGGAAACAGGACATGTCCGTCAATTTTTTTCAAAAAAATGTCGGCCAGCCCTCGTCATCGCAACAGGCTTACCGCACCTGTGTAACTCAGGAACGATCCGTTTTTCAGCTCCACCCGGATCTTGTAGGGGTATACGCCCGGCGCCATGCCGGCTCCCTGGTAGGTTCCGTCCCAACCGGCGGCCGGGTCGGAAGCGGCGAAATTCGATTTCTGAAAAATTACCTCGCCCCAGCGGTTGTAAATGCACATTTCGTTCACCTGCCTGACGCATGTATTTCCAAACACGTAAAATACCTCGTTATACCGGTCATTGTTGGGTGAAAACGCATCCGGGACTTCGATGCCGCAGGGCTTCACGTACACCTGCACACGCGCCTGCCGCGTGCAGACCTTCTCCGGATCCGTCACTTCGAGCTGATACAATGTGGATCGCACCGGCGACGCCCAGGGATCAGGGCACTCCGTGCAGGAAAGCCCCGTCTGGTCCCAATGGTAGGCATAAACCGCTGCCGGTTCGATCAGCGGTTCCAGGTGCACGCTGTCGCCCTGCGTGATGGACAACGAGGGCGTTACCGCGACGTCGATCCGGACCACCTCTACGATGGTCGTCACCGTGCTGTCGCAGCCGGTCGGTTGCGGTATCTGCTGCACATAGGTTCCGGCAACGGTGTAAATGCTATCTCCCACCAGTACCCGTTCTCCCTCGCAGATCCGGACCGTCTGAGCAAATGCGCTCACCGGGTTGACGGTCAGCGTCAGGGTAACGGTACTGTCGCACACGTTGCTTTTGCTGACATTGCGTACATACACCCCGCTGGTCCGCAGCAGTGTATCGCCTAATGCAAATACATCGCCCTCACAAATCGCCTTTGCGAGCGTGGCGGTTTTCTGCTTAAAACCAACCTCGTAATCCAGCCCCAATGCACAGGACTCGTCCAGGCTCCCCCGGGGCACCATTTCGACATGATATTTGTCGCCGACACTGGCGTTCACTTTGATTTGTTGGGTAGTCATCCCATTGTTCCACTGATACTTACCAAAGCCCTCCGGCGCAGCCAACGTAAGGAAACCATCCTCGTCCGGGCAGTCAGCAACCTGTTTGATCTCCGATTTCAGACATTCGGCATCGAAGTAGGCATAGCCGAAATGCCTCATACGCGTACACCCGTGCGCGGTCACGACGATCGTGATGGTTTTACCTACAAAATTCCGCAGGTCGATCGCACCCACCGTCCAGTTCCGGTACTGTATGTCTCCCGACGCTTGAAATCCTTCTACGGTGTTGGCGCCTTCCAGCTGGATATCGTAACTGCTGCAAGGCAATTCTTCGCCATTGCTGTCAAAAATAAGGATATTGAAACCTGGTTTCTGATAAGATTCGTGATTGGCCCGCCCGTCGGCACCGGTATTCTGGAGAATGACCGCGAACTTGTACTGAAACAGCGTATTGTCGGCCGAAACCTTGTAATTGGTATGAATCCTGCTGAAATGTCCCCCTTCGTTCACATGACCGATCCGGATCGAGTGCGTGCTGCCGGGCGCGACCATCGGAATCGTGGGAATTTTCGGGTCGTTACCGTCCGACACGCTCGTGACATAATGCTCGTTGTTCTGGCTGCCGTTGGCTTCGTTCTGAAAAACCGTCTGGAGGTTCTGGTCGGTAACCGTGCCGTACGTCAGCGTCCAGCCAGCGGTATTACCCTGCTCAAAACCGATGTTGCCGCAATCCACCTGGGCGACAGCCATTTGCAACAGTAAACACAGGAGTACAGTCAGCGGTAGCGCATGTTTCATAAGGGTCCGAGGTTCGTTGCAACATCTTACGCCGCAAGCGTCCGGGCCGTTGCGTGCTTCGTCTATTCTTTTGCCGACTTCCTGTAAATTTCGCAAAAAAGTCGCCCGGGGTTACTTTATTGGGCCATTTACCACTTTTCAAGATGATTCTCGTTAGCGACGCGGGCAACTTCGGAATAAGTTAGTTATTCATTCGGGAATGTGTTGTACTTTACCCGGAAGTTTGTGATTTTATGAATATTGGGGTAGCCGAACATTAATATTTCATTAACTTTATCAAGCTGACAATGCCGGTGTCAGCATACCTAACCCTTTTAAAGAACACAGACGTGCCTCTGAAAGTAGCCTACAACGAACCGGAGTTGCTCAATCAAGTAGCGCAAGGAGATGAACAAGCGTTCTCCCGCCTGTTTTACCTCTACCACCAGGAGCTGGCCGATTACGTCCTGCGACTCACCAAGTCATTGCCCATTACGGAAGAAATTGTCCAGGATGTTTTCATCAGGATCTGGACCCGCCGGGAGCAGTTGCTGGGGATCAGTAATTTCAGGGCCTACCTGTTCATTGCCTCCCGGAACCATACCTTTAACATGATGCGGGACGAAGCGCGGAAAGCGCTGCTCTATCAGAAATGGGTGGCCGACATTCCTTTTTCGGAGGACCCCGATAATGCACCCGATCGCGAAAAATATTACCTGATCATCGAGGAAGCCGTGTCGCTGCTTGCCCCTCAGCAACAGAAGGCCTGGCGTCTGAGCCGGGAGGAAGGCCTGAAGCACGAAGAAATCGCCCAGCGGATGCAATTGTCCAAAGAAACCGTCAAAAGGCACGTCAGCCTGGCCATCGCGGCCATTTCAAGGTATATCAAAAGCAATGCTGGCAATGTACTCGGGTTTCTCGTCTCCATTTCGGAGCTGGTATTCCCCTGAAAAGCTCATTGGAATTGAGACAATGGAAATCTATTTTTCTTTTTCAATAATTCAGTAAAATTATTTCTTCCGATTGACCCTATCCCCAATAATCTGTGTCTTATCAATAAAAACAAAAAATTTATTGAATGGGCAACCAGCGCAGGACTTATCTTTTCTACCGCCATTTCGATGGGACGGCTACGCCGGAGGAGAAGCTCGAACTTGCGGAATTGCTGCAGGGGATTGAAAATGAAAAGATGATCCGCCAGCTTATGGACGAGGCATGGGAATCATTTGCGAGCCATCGTAACATATTCCCCGAAGCGCAGAGCAGGCAGATGCTCCAAAAGATACTCGAACCGGCCATTGCTCCGGAAACGCAGGAAAACGATCCGGAGCCGGACGAGCCGGTGTATCTCTGGCGACGTATATCCATAGCAGTGAGTGTGTTGTTTGCATTGGGCGTCGGTTTGTATTATTTCAAACAGTCGACGCAAAAAGTGACCGAAATGCCGGTGGCAACGGTGGTCGTCAACAACGATATCCAGCCCGGCGGCAACAAGGCGCTGCTGACATTATCCGACGGTAAAACCATCGAACTCGACCACGTATCCAAAGGCGTTCTGACGCATCAAGGCGATGTTTCAATTGTTAAAACCGGTGAAGGGCAGCTGGCTTACCGGGTTGGAAAAGACAAAAAATACGCCAGCACCGGCTATAATGTATTAAAAACCCCTCGCGGAGGCCAGTACCACCTCGTGCTGCCCGATGGCAGTAAAGTATGGCTAAATGCCGCCTCCTCGATCCGTTACCCCACAGCCTTTGACCGCCAGACCAGGCGTGTGGAGATCAATGGCGAGGCTTATTTTGAAATCAACAAACTCACCGATCCAACTACCGCTGTCCCTCGCCGGGTGCCGTTCATCGTGAAGGTCAACGACGTGGAGGTGGAAGTCCTCGGAACCCATTTCAACATTAATGCCTATGGCGACGCGGGCAGTGTCAGAACCACGCTGCTCGAAGGCTCGGTGCGCGTCCGGAAAGGCAACCGGAAAAGTCTGCTGAAACCGGGCCAGCAAGCCAATGTACCGCAGCAATCCGCTGCCATTCAGGTCAAAGATGTGGATGTGAGGCAGTCCGTGGCCTGGAAAGATGGCTTTTTCAGGTTTGAAAAAGCGGGCCTTGCCGAGATTATGAAGCAACTCACGAAATGGTACGACGTCGAAGTGAGGTATGAAGGCAAGCTGCCCGACCGCAAGTTCACCGGCGAAATTCCCCGTAGCGCAACCCTTTCCGAAGTGCTCGAAATATTGGAAATCAGCAAAGTACACCTGGATATTGCAGGAAAAGAAGTACTCGTCAAGCCCTGATCTGACGGATTGTAATTGAAAATAATACCATTTAACACAACCTAACTCCCTCGCCCATGATGCTATCACTACCTCCCTGAGTCATTCCAGACATGTAATCGAGAACGGGCATAAAAAAATCAGGAGCGTTGGCCCGCCCCTGATCGAGCTCCCAATGTTGGTTGGGATTTGTCCGGGTTCATCTACTCCTCACCAGTAAAAACTGGCAGGGATTGTTATACCATTTCGCGAAAAATCGATAACAACTTACCCAAACTTTTCAAATGTACAGAAAACTACGCTCTTACGAAAAGGGCTACGGAAGGTCTTACGAAAACTTTAATATTGGTAGGATAGTGAAGCTTTCTTTAATCCTGATGATCATGGTCTGTCTGCACGTCCACGCAGTCAGCTACTCCCAGAAAGTGACACTTTCGGGTAATAACCTCGCGTTGGAAAGGGTTTTCGAAATCCTGAAAAAACAGTCGGGTTACACCTTCTTTTATGATGATGCATTGCTGAAACAAACTTCCGCGGTAAGCATCAACGTGCGGAACACGACCCTTGAAAAAGCACTCGAACAATGCCTGGCCGGGCAGTCGCTGACCTACGCCATCGTGGGTAAAACGGTGGTGATCAAAGCAGCCAAAACCCGCAAAGCCAGCGAGGAACCCACTGGTGCCCTGGACGAGCCCATGAGACCGCTGGCAGCGAATACAATGCAGTTTACCGGCATGCCGACCGTGAAGCCGTTACCGCCCAAAGACATCACAGGCAAGGTAACCGACGAGAAAAAAGAGCCGTTGCCGGGTGTCAGTATTGTGCTGAAAGGTACGTCGACGGGCACCGTTACCGACGCCACAGGTTCCTACAAGATCGCATTGCCCACCGATTCGGGCATTCTGATTTTCAGCTTCGTGGGCTACGAGAGCCAGGAGGTGAATGTGGGCAGCCAGAGCGTGATCGACCTCCAACTAAAACCTTCGGAACACGCGCTGAACGAAGTGGTCGTGACGGCGCTGGGTATCGCCAAAGAGAAAAAAGCGCTCACATACGCGGTGGCAGAGGTACGCGGAGAGGAATTCACCCAGGCCCGCGACAACAACCTCGCCAGCGCATTGACGGGCAAGGTCGCCGGAGTGGATGCCACGCAGATCAATGCAGGCCCTGGTGGTTCCAGCCGGGTGATCATCCGGGGCAACAACTCCCTCAGCGGCTCCAACCCGAATCAACAGCCATTGTACGTGGTCAATGGCCTGCCGATCAACAATAACAACAGTGGCGCGAGCCAGAACACAGTAGGTCTCAACATCGACCGTGGTGACGGTATTTCAATGATCAATCCGGACGATATCGAGAGCATCTCGGTGCTGAAAGGCGGCGCGGCGGCGGCGCTCTACGGTAGCCAGGCTGCGAACGGCGTGATTTTGATCACTACCAAATCGGGCAAGGCGCAGAAAGGTGTGGGCGTGGAGTTCAACTCGGTTGCGACGATGGGTACTCCCAGCGAGTTCCCGCATTTCCAGACCCAGTACGGGCAGGGTCAGAACGGTAACATTCCTAAAACGGTGGCCGAAGCGCAGGCCTCGGGCCGCTTGTCGTATGGTGCGAAGGTAGATCCGTCGA
This sequence comes from uncultured Dyadobacter sp., assembly GCF_946482605.1. The sequence goes on from NZ_CAMLSE010000002.1 coordinate 464,109, forward strand.
TCCAGTATATGCAGGTGGATGGTAAAATGCACCCGTATGCAGCGGTTGGTGTCAAAGAAAATATCAAGAACTTCTATCGCAACAGTTCCGACATTACCAACACCATTGCATTCAATGCGGGGACCGAGGCATTTAACGGGCGGCTCTCGCTCTCCGATCTCAGGTCCCGAAGCATGCAGCCCAACTCGTCATACGGCCGCCAGACAGCCAACCTTTCGCTGATGGCTAAGCTGGGCAAAAAGGACCTTTTCGTCGTAAAATCCGACGTCCAGTACAACATCGTCAACGGCAAGAACCGCCCGACGGTGGGATACGCCGAGATGAACGCGGCCTGGCCCGTGTACCTGATCGCCAACACGGTTGACATCCGTAACCTCTCGCCCGGGTACAATCCCGAAACCGGCCGTGAACTTGCCTGGAACCCTGCTCCCGAAGCTCCTAACCCCTATTTTATTGTAAACAAAATGGGTAACCAGGACAAAACGAAGCGCTACATCGCCTCCACCAGCATTCAGATGAACCTCTCAGAGAAGCTATACCTGATGGGCAGGGCGCAGCGCGACTTCCAGTACTTCGAGCGGTCGGACTTCGTTCCGATCGGTAAGAACTCCCAGCCTTTTGGTGCATTGAACACCAGCAACGGCAACCAGTCGATCACCAACGTGCAGGCGACGATCAACTATAACACTTCGTTCCTGAAAGATTTCAACCTGACGGCCATGGCGGGTGGCAACCAGGAACGGGCGACGTTCATTACCAATAATCTGAACGGGATCAATTTTGTTATCCCAAACTTTGTGAGTCTCACCAATCTCAGCACGATCACCACCACGGCCACCAGCGACCCCGCATTTCACACGGAAAGGAGAACAGGCACCAATTCGCTTTTCGCCTCGGCCGACATCGACTACGGACGGATGATCTTCCTGTCCTTCACAGGCCGTCAGGATTGGTTCTCGACGCTGAACCCGGGCAGCAACTCCATTTTCTACCCGTCTGTCGGCGGTTCGGCCATTCTTTCCGACCTTATCAGTTTACCGGCCAGGGTCAGCTTTCTGAAACTGCGCGGCTCGTGGGCGAAGGTGGGCAGTGCCACCGTCAATGCGGGCCAGGTGAACCAAACCTATACGATATCGACCACAAACGGCTACAACCTGCCGTCTCAGAATGTATCGGCAAGCCTTCCTACTCCCGACCTCCGTCCGCTTACGGTAACGACCAGTGAAGGCGGGTTTGAGGCTAAATTCTTCCGCAACCGCCTGGGACTTGATTTTACCTATTACAGTAAGGTGACGACGAACGACATTGTAAGCGTAAACATTTCCCAGGCGAGCGGATTTACTGGCGGCAATGTCAATATCGGGAAAGTAACCAACCGCGGCGTTGAAATTCTGGCAACTGCAAATCCATTGAAAACCAACAATTTCAGATGGGATATCACATTCAACTACGCCTTCAACAAAAGCAAAGTCGTGGAACTCGCGCCGACCGTCGCGGAGATATCGCTTGGCAATGGTATTCAGGGCGCGCGGATCGTGAACCGGCCCGGACTCGCCTACGGAACCGTGATGGTGATCAAGCCGAAAACCACGGCCGACGGAACCCCGGTTTACAATTCCATCAGTCATTATCCTGAGGCGGAAGAGGTTGCATACGGAATCGGTAACCCTCCGCATACGATGGGTTTGACCAACACATTCCGCTACAAAAACTTTTCGCTGAATGTACTGCTCGACGGCAAGTTCGGAGCAGTGGGTTACAACAACCTCATGTTCTATGCCACCCGCTTTGGCCTGGCACCGATGACGCTGGTAGGACGCGATAATGGTTTGCAGCTCAATGGCGTGGATCAGAATGGCGATTCGTTCAACTACACCTGGACACCGGCTAATATCCAGGCCTATTACAACCAGGTAGGACGTGGTTATTCGGCATTATTTACCTACAAAACCGACTTTGTGAAAGTCCGCCGTGTGGTACTGAACTATAATATCCCCGCGTCGATCCTGCGGCCGTTGCGGTTGCAGGGAGCCTCCATTGCCCTGGTGGCCAGCAATCTGTTCATCCTTTACCGCGACAAACGCGTGAAAGAGGCAGGGCTGGACCCCGAGTTCCAGGAATCGGTAACCAATGCACAGGGAACAGGCGGTGTGAACATGCCGCGGACACGTAACTACGGTTTCAACCTGATGCTGAAATTCTAACATTTGAACGGCGACAACCATGATGAGCAGATTTATCAAAACAGCATATAAAACAGCGTTTGCGGCACTGGTGGGGACTATCGTTTCCTGCAATAGCGACGTGCTTACCAACCTGAACAACGACCCGAACAAGATCGATTACGTAATCCCCAACTATCTTTTCACCCAGATAGAACTCGGGATGCCGCAGACCCGCGGCGCATTGCACCAAGGCATGCAGTACGTAGCGACCTACAAAGACGTTCCGGACATCGGCGGAAAGCAGTTCGACTACATTCCGGGCTTCGGTTTCGGGATCTATTCTTCTCAGCTCAATGCGATCAAGCAATGCATGGACGCGTTGAAAGCACCGGAAGATGTCAACAAAATTGCCCTTTGCCGCATGATGCGCGTGTATGCCTACCATACCCTCACGGACGCAACCGGCGACATTCCGTATTTCGAGGCGTCCAAAGCATTGGATAATGTACTGAAACCCAAATATGACACGCAGCAGGCCGTTTACATGGATATGCTCAAAGAGCTCGACGAGGCGGCAGCTTCCCTGAACCCCGCGATGCCTACCTTTGGCGGTGCGGACGTGTTTTACAGCGGCGACATCCCGAAGTGGAAGAAATTCGCTTATACTCTAATGCTGCGGCTGGCCATGCGTTTGTCGGAAAAGGACACAGAAACTGCAAAAAAATACGCGTTAATCGCTCTTAATGGAGGTGTAATGTCGGAGGCTGCGGATATTGCCTACCTCAAATACAGCGCTACGGCTACCAATCCACGGGCTCCGTACACAGAGTACCAGGCCACGCAGGATCCTGATAACGCGCAGGGGCAAAAACTGTCGAGCACGCTGGTTAACCAGTTTAAAACAACCCGCGACCCGCGCACCTATGTGCTTTCAGTAGTGTGGACCAAAGTGGGCTCGGCCTATGTGGCGGATACTTCCATGGCCAGCCAGAAAGGCATGATACCCGGCTCCATCCTCGGCTACCCTGCCGATTTCCCGACTTATTCGGAGTACTCGCCGATCTGGTGGAACCGGGAGACCTCTCCCTTGCTGATCCTGACGCCTGCCGAGGCGCAGTTGCTGGTAGCGGAAGCGGTGCTCCGCGGCTGGTATAGCGGTACCACCGAAAAAGCAGCCTATGACCTGGCTGTGACGCGCGCCATGCAGCAATGGGCTTTGTGGCCCAATGTACCTTCGCTTTCGCCCAACAACAGCACCATTTCACAGGGAGCCATTACGGCCTACCTCACGACGGGCTATCCGTACAAAGTCAACGGGACATTTGAAGAGAAACTGAACCAGCTATCCACCCAGAAATGGCTTAGCCTGCTCGGCGATGACCATGAAGTATGGTCCAACTGGCGAAGAACGGGCTACCCGAAATTCAACTTCAAAAACTGGGACGGCAACAAGCCTTATCCCGGCTCGGTAACGGGCGGCGAGATGTTCAGAAGGCTACCCTACCCGGACGAACGCGCCACCAACAACGACAACCAGCAGGAAGCATTGAAAAGACAAGGATTTCCGCTGGATCCCAGCGTAAAAGCGCAGAGTGACGCGCTTTTAGGACGTGTATGGTGGGACAAAAAATAATTGTCTGCATATGATGGGGGTTGCGTATTCAAATGGCTGTCCTCATCATATGCGACCTGCTTGCAAGATTATTGTACAGAAGCATTTAACTATCCTAAACCCTTTACCCATTATGAAAGTAGGCAGTTTTGCAGCATTCCTGCTGGTGTGTGCCTTGTTCCAACCCGCCTGGTCGCAGAACAAGAAGTACAGCATCGTGATCAAGGGCGGACACGTGATCGACCCGAAAAATAACATCGACGCTGTGATGGACGTCGCGGTGGAAGGTACTCCCGGCGGCGAAGACGGTAAAATCGCGCTCGTAGCCAAAAACATCGACCCCAGCCTCGCGGCACAGGTCGTCGACGCCAAAGGGCTGTATGTGACGCCGGGTATCATCGACATCCACGTCCACTTTTTCTGGGGGACCGATCTGAAAGGAACTTACCGGAACGGCCCTAACGGGCTCGCTGCGGATGGTTTCACATTCCGGTCGGGTGTCACCACGGTCGTCGATGCAGGCAGTTCGGGCTGGAAAACTTTCGAGACTTTCAAAAAGCAGACCATTGACCTCTCCAAAACGCGTGTGCTGGCTATGCTGAACATCGTTGGAGAGGGCATGGCCGGCGGCAAATTCGAGAACAGCCTCGAAGAAATGGACGCCGCCCAAACCGCTGAAATGGCGAAAAAATATCCCAAAGACATTGTCGGCGTAAAACTGGCGCACTATGTAGGCCACGACTGGACACCCACCGACCGGGCGTTGGAGGCAGGCAAATTGGCGGACATCCCCATTATGGTCGATTTCGGCAGTGCTAACCCTGTGCTGCCATTGGAAGAACTTTACCTTAAAAAATTCAGGAAAGGCGACATCTACACCCATTGCTTTGGCGGAAACAGCAATAATAGTGGCCGCGGACGCGAATCGATCGTAGACGTATCCACCAACAAGGTGAAAGCCTATACCATTGAAGCACAAAAAAGGGGCGTCATCTTCGACGTAGGTTTTGGCGGTTCCAGCTTCCTGCTCGCCCAGGGACAGCCGGCGATCAAACAGGGCTTCTATCCCAATTCCATCAGCACCGACCTCCACACCAGCAGCATGAATGGTGCCATGAAAGACATGAACAACATTATGTCACTGTTTATGGCGATGGGTATGGACTTCAAAAGTGTGATCAAAGCCAGCACCTGGAACCCGGCCCAGGAGATTAAACGGGAAGAATTGGGTAACCTTTCAGTAGGCGCTCCGGCCGACATTGCCATTCTGAACCTGCGTGACGGCAACTTCGGGTACTATGCAAGGGACGGCAAGATCACCGGCAAAAAACGGATTGAAACCGAAGCGACCATCCGTGCCGGCAGCATCGTGTACACGCTCAATGCACGCGTGGACCCAGTCAACCTCCCACGTCCCGAGCGCCCGGGCGGCCCGGGTCAGCCGGGCCAGGGGCAGCCAGGGCAAGGACAGGGACCGAGGTAATGCGTTCCGATGATTTAGTTTGATAAGAAAGAGTATACTGGTTAGTATATTGCATCTTTAAAAATATACACACTGCTCATTGTCGCCGTGAGCGGCATTTTCACGCAGAGCGACATTGTCACCCAGATTGTCACCCTGAGCGGAGTCGAAGGGTAGTTGCAAAAGAGCCCTTCGACCGCCGGGCGGACCCGTCCGCTCAGGGTGACAATAGTGATAATCAGGGTGGCAATCGTGATAATCGGGGCGACAGTGGTCATGGCCTGGCTAACGATGGTGCTAGTCCTGGGCAAACAATAATACAACCCGGCTGGCGGTCCGGTCATGCAGGCAAACAGAGAAACAACACGAGTAGAAACCCATATTTCCATTTTATCAAAATTCCTAAACATCCATGAAACGCAGAGAAATTCTGAAAGAATTGACGATGATACCGCTGGCTGGGGGCGTATTGAGCACATCCGCGGCATTTGCTGAAACCAGCAAGCCGAAGTGGTTTCAAAAAGCTTCCGCGGCCGTTTCCGCACCGGGCCCATTGAAAGCCGGTCCCCAAATTTACCAGTCCATCGGCGTCGAGCCGATCATCAACTGCCGTGGGACGTTCACGATCATCGGCGCCTCCATCGAACTGCCGGAAGTACGCCAGGCTATGGAGTATGCCTGCCAGTATAATGTACAGATCGACGAACTGGCATTCGGCGTAGGCCAGCGCCTTTCTGAAATTACAGGCGCCGAATGGGGCATGGTATCGTCGGGCTGCGCTGCGGGTATGAATGAAGTGACGGCAGGTCTCATTGCCGGCGGTAATCCCGAGAAACTGATCCGCATTCCGAACCTGGAAGGGTTTGAAAAAACAGAAGTGATCATCCCGCGTTCATCACGCAACGTATACGACCACGCTATCCGTAATGTAGGCGTGAAAATTATCACGGTCGAAACTCTTGAGGAACTTCAGGAGGCCATTACGCCGCGTACTGCGATGATCTACATGATGCCGGGCGAAGCGCCATGGACTGTTGCGAACGTAGCCAAAATCGCCAAACCTGCCGGTGTGCCTATCCTGGTGGATGCCGCTGCCGAACGTCTGACGATCCCTAATATTCACCTGCAGGCTGGCGCGAGCGTTGTCGCGTACAGCGGAGGTAAAGTAATCCGCGGGCCGCAATGTGCTGGCCTCATGCTGGGCAGCAAGGACGTCCTGATGTCGGCATGGCAGGCCAGTGCACCGCATCACGGACCTTGCCGTAACAACAAGGTTGGTCGTGAAGAAATGATCGGCATGCTGGCAGCAGTGGAAGCCTGGGCCACGCGCGACCACAAGGCCGAAATGAAAATGTGGGTATCCTGGCTGGATACGATCTCAAAAAAACTGAACGGTGTTCCCAGTGTCAACCTGGACGTCAGGGAGCCGAAAGAAGGAGCACTCGACAATGCGACCCCTACCCTCACCATTACCTGGGATCCTACCAAGCTCAATATCACCGGACAGGAAGTGGCCGACGAACTGCAAACCACCAAGCCACGCGTTGCGGTGGGGACCGGTTATCGCAGAGCACAGCCAGCAGCGCAATCAGGCCCTCCTACCACTTCAATCACTGTCGCTGCTTACATGATGGGGCCGGGTAACGACAAAATCGTTGCGGAACGTATTCATGAAATCCTCATGCGCAAGCGCGCCGCACCGAAGGCCGAAGCTGCCATGAAGGCACCTGGCGCGGAGGTTGCCGGCCGCTGGGACGTCAACATCGAGTTTTACACCAGTACCAGCAAACATACTTTCCTGATCGAGCGGCAGGACGGCAATTATCTTTATGGAACACACAAAGGCGAATTTGCGACGCGCGAACTCTTTGGCAACATCGATGGCGACGAAGTGCGGTTCCAGAGCCGTTACAGTGTACCTGGCGACAATGTGGTCATGACTTTCCATGGGAAGCTTTCGGGCGACACCATTACCGGTGAAATCGACATGGTGGAATATGTGAATGCGAAGTTCACCGCCAAACGGGCCACTTTCCCAAGCAATCGCCAACGGATCAATATTCCGGCCGGGCGTCCGCTGTCGACCTAGGCAGGCCAGCTTGCCGGGTTGACGACCTGATGATTTTTTCAGTGTAGGTAATTAACATAAAAAGCCTTGGATCGAGCCAGGGCTTTTATGCTAATTACTAAATCTAAAATCTTCGGTTTAAGTCCAAAAACCACGACCGGCATTTGCCGGACATACGGGGGCATACGGAACTTCCATCCACAGTTCCCAATAACGAACGAAATGGCACAATTGATCCATCTGGTGGACTAATTGTGCCATTTTATATTCTGATTCCTGATTTTCAGTCTAAACCGGCTTCATTATTTTCATTTCCTCCGGATTCCAGTTCACCAATGTACTTTCAAAATAGCTTTTATTGGAGAGCAATGCGGGGCCTGCTGCCCTGAGGCCGAACGTAGCATCTTCCAAAACCGCCTTGTTGTTACGCATTGCGTCAAAGAAGATCGCAAAATGGTCGAGACGATCATCGTAACCCTGCGGCGCTTTATATTCTTCAAAGTCCGGCTCCGACATTTCAGGAACGACCGGATACTTCGCATTGTACTCGGCCAGAAACTGATCCTGCAATCCTTTCGGGAAAGTATCGATGGTGTAACCGGGGGCTTTGGCCATTTTTTTCTTCTTCACCGTGACGGTATTCCCCGACAATGTGATCTGGCCGTCGGTACCCACAAAGCGAAAGCCCGAGCCCCCGCCGGAACCATCCGCAAAATTGACCCGTAACGTCAGGTTGAATGCCGGATGTGTGGCCGTTTTGGGATAGTCATAAATACCCACCATCACGTCGGGCACATCCCGGCCGTCATTCCAGTAGCGCAAGCCACCGCTCGTCATGATACGCGTTGGCCCCTTGCTATCCAAAATGTAATGCATCCCTGAAAACAAATGCACGAAAAGGTCCCCAGCCACGCCGGTGCCATAATCCTGGTAATTTCTCCACCGGAAAAACCGCAGCGGGTCGTAAGCCATTTTGGGCGCTTTATTTCCAAGAAAGCGATCCCAGTCAACAGTTTTCGGAGATGCATCCGGCGGCAGCGAGTACTGCCATGCTCCCTGGGCCGAATGACGGTCATAGTAAACTTCTACGAAATTAAGCTCACCGATCGCCCCAGCCTTGTAAAGCTCCTTGGCCTTGGCATAGATGATGGAGCTCACGCGCTGACTCCCTACCTGAAACACCTTTTTGGAATCCTGCTGGGCCTTGATCACATCGTAACCCTGCTCGATCTTATGCACCATGGGCTTTTCGCAATAAACGGCCTTTCCCGCCTTCAATGCTTCGATAGCGATTTGCGAATGCCAGTGATCTGGTGTGGCGAGGATAATGGCGTCGACGTCCTTGCGACTGAGGATTTCGCGGTAATCGCGGGTAGTCTGGATATCGTTACCGAAAAGCTCCTTCGCCCTTACTAAATGGCCATCGTACAAATCAGCCACGGCCATCAGTTTCACACCGGGCACTTTAAGCGCAGTCCGGGTATCGCCCATACCCATGATCCCGGTGCCGATGCACGCGATCTGGATGTTGTCGTTAGCGGCTATTTTTTGTTCGAGCCAGGGCAGTTCATGCGATGCGTGCGCAGGCTTACGGCCTGCGAGCAATTCATGTACGGGACTGGCGGCCAAAAGTGCGCCGCCGGAAAGCTTCTTGATAAAACTCCTTCTGTGATTGGTATTTTTTGCGGGCATAGGGCGATCTGAGTGGTTAGTTGGTTTGAAATTGCCTGTCAAAATACAAGCAAATCACCCGAAATTGAAGGAATTTCAATGAATTTGCAGGATATCACAAAAAACATTCGCCTACTTGTTGGAGCGTATTATTTAAATATTACTTTTGCATCACAATTGAGCGGCCAGGTGGTGGAATTGGTAGACACGCTACTTTGAGGGGGTAGTGCCCGTTTGGGTATAGGAGTTCGACTCTCCTTCTGGTCACATTGTTAAAAGTGCGTTTGGTAACACCAGCGCACTTTTTTTATGCCTTAATCGCATCGGCCTGGCTGCGCCGAAGCGATAACGTCACCTTCCTCAGGCGCCCCGGCGAAATGCTGAGTCGCCCCAAACGGGTATAACTTCGTAAATGCGCCCCGCTCTCTCCTACGCTAAAAAGAAACCGTCACACACGTATTTTTTGCCATTTTTTGACAACAACAATTGTAGTAGTTCTAAAATACTACGATACCCCGATTCTGTTGCATTATATATATTGTAGCGTTATATTTACAGGCACTTGAATAACCCCCGATAAACGTTATAATCTTGAAGTATTTCTTCTGCAAGACAGTTTCCCTCCTGCTTGGTGTGGTTGCCATGTCCGGCACTGCCGAAACCCTCGGCCAATGCCTTGAAAAAATCAGTCCTTCTACCAACCAGAAAGTACACTACCACAAAGTCCCGCTTGTGGGAAAGAAAGAATATCTTACATTTTCCAAAACCGGCGACGAGCTCATATTCAGCTATCACAACGACGAGTTCCCCCTTGTGTACCACGTGCTGATGTTCACCGAAATACGTTTTTTTTCCAACAATGGGACCTTCTCGCTCTATACCACCACTGCCGACCGCAGCAACTGGCAAAAGGCTTTTGTGCTTTCCAGCCCTCTGACGCAGAAGGATCTCGAAAAAATGAAGGACATTGTCAAGATTCAGGTGCTGCTCACGGACGAGACGCGCGTATTTAGCCTCGACAAGAAGAAAAATGAGGTGCTCGTCAAAGCTATTGCCTGTATGCACTGAGCACGCTGCCCTCAGACGTAGAACAATTCTCTGTTCAGCAACGCGACAATTTTATTGAAATCCTCCGGATTGGAAGCGAAATCCATATCGTTCACATCGATTTCCAGGATTTTACCGTCTTGATAGTTTTGGGTAAAATCTTCGTAGTAACGATTGAGGCTGATGAGGTAGTCCGTTGAAATGTCTGCTTCGAATTCCCTGCCGCGCTTTTTGATCTGCGACACCAGCTTCGGGATGTCCGCTTTGAGGTAGATCAGCAGATCCGGCTGCGAAACGGTCCGGATAATGGATTCGAACAGCAAAAGGTAGGTCTGGTAATCACGCTCGACCAGCACACCCGATTCGTACAGATTCCGCGCAAAAATGTAGGCGTCTTCATAGATAGTACGGTCCTGGACGATCGTGGAGTAGGTAGTTTCTTTGATCTTCTGCACCTGGGCAAAGCGGTTGTTCAGAAAATACACTTGCAGATTGAACGCCCACCGGTCCATATCCTGATAGAAATCAGCCAGATAGGGATTGCCTTCCACCGCCTCGTACATCACCTCCCATTTAAAATAGTCCCCGAGCATTTGAGTAAGCGTGGTCTTGCCCGCGCCGATGTTACCGATGATAGCTATGTGCATAAAGAGTCAGGATGAGATGAGCGGATCGTGAGTGCTCACAAAAATATGTATTTCGGTGGATACTCAACATCTGTAAAACTGATTTTCCGCATTTTCTTAAAACTGTGGCATTTCGTATATTTGCGGCTGATTTGGAAAAAAGAAACTGCGCTCCGGCGACCGTGAAACTGATGCTTTTCTCCATGCATTCCATTAAAAGTCAATGCAATGAAACCTTACAGGGTTATCCTTTATTACTATTATACGCTCATCGCCGATCCTGACACCTATCGCGACGAGCACCACATGTTTTGCGTTAATCACAACCTGCTGGGCAGGATTATCGTTGCACCGGAAGGCCTGAACGGAACCGTTTCAGGAACGCCGGAAGACTGCGAAGCTTACATGGCATATGTCCGTTCAGATGAGCGGTTTGCTGGCGTCCAGTTCAAGGTGGAGGAGCACGATCAGATTGCCTTCCAAAAATTGCACGTGCGCGTGAAGGACGAGATCGTCAACTCCGACCTTCCCGTAAACCCGCTCGTGCGCACCGGAAAGCATCTTGAACCGGCCGATTTCAAAAAACTCCTCGACGACCCGGACGTGGTGCTTGTGGACATGCGCTCCGATTATGAACACGAGGTAGGCAAATTCAAAGGCGCGATCACTTTTGATATGCACAACCTGCGCGAGCTACCCGACCACGTACACGAGATCGCGCACCTGAAAGACAAAAAAGTGGTCACGTATTGCACCGGTGGGATCAAATGTGAAAAGGCCAGTGCTTACCTGCTCGACCAGGGCTTCACCGATGTTTATCAATTGCACGGTGGTATTATACGTTACGGTCTCGAAGAAGGCGGAGAGAACTTTGACGGCAAGTGTTATGTGTTCGACAACCGCATTACTGTCGATGTGAACAGCATTAACCCTACCATCATATCCAAATGCCACATCTGCGAGGAGCTTTGCGACCGCATGATCAATTGCGCAAACGCCGAATGCAACAACCACCTGCCAATCTGCGAAAAATGCGGCGAAGAAATGGAAGGCGCCTGCTCAGCGGAATGTAAGGCGCATCCGGGAAAGCGCCATTATGACGGCACCGGATATTATGTGGTACAAAGCAACCACTATAACCCCTTGCAAGGCCTGAAAAGCCAGAAACGAAATATCAAAAAAATGAAGCTTGCATTGAAAACTGAATCGGCATAAGCCGGTTCAGTCCAATGTCTTTTCCAGGATGTAGTCATTCATCCAGTAAGGACCAATGGGGATATCCTGCTCATCGATTACCCGGAAACCCATTTTTTCATAGAATGTCCTGGCCTTATTGTAGCGGTTCACGTTCAGCGACAATACGGTCCCGCCCGCCGATTTCACGTAAGCTTCTGTTTCAAGCAAAAGATATTTACCAGCTCCGGTCCCCTGCGTGCTGGGAAGGACATATATTTTATGTAATTTGAATTTTCCGGGTTTTTCTTCCTCAACAGCTGAAAAACCCTCCGGAATACCGTCGTTCAGGAGGATCATGAAATGGTGCCCGGATTCTATCTGATGTTTAAGGGAGTCATAAGAATATATTTTTTCAAACATATAGTCGATCTGTTCCTTGCTAAGGATGTCACGGTAAGTAGGTTCCCATGTTTTTTCCTGAATTGTAATAATAGTTGGAATGTCCTCAACCGAGGCATGCATTGTTGCTAATGAAGGCATATTGCTTAAATTTGGCAGCTTGAAAAGCGCAAGTAAATATTTATTCACCTAAAAACCATGTTACTTCATCGGCGCATATCTCAACAGAATAGCGCAAGGCACCCGATAAGTAGAAATATATGAAACCCCTCATTTTAGTTACTAATGATGACGGTATAACGTCAAAAGGAATCCGAACACTGGTTGAAATCATGCAGACGTTGGGAGAAGTGATCGTAGTTGCTCCTAACAGTCCGCAATCCGGAATGGGGCATGCCATCACGATCGGAGAGCCTTTACGACTTTATTCCACCCATATTTTTGAAGATGTAACGGAGTATGAATGCTCGGGTACCCCGGCCGACTGTGTGAAACTAGCCAAAAACTATGTTTTACAGGACCGAAAGCCCGATCTGGTTGTCAGCGGCATCAACCACGGCAGCAACAGCTCCATCAGTGTGCTGTATTCGGGAACCATGTCGGCGGCGATTGAGGCAGCCATTGAGGGAATCCCGGCGATCGGCTTTTCGCTTTGCGATTTCCGCGAGGATGCCGATTTCAGCCATGCGATCCCGTTTATCAAATCGATCACTGAGGAAGCTTTAAAGAATGGCGTCCCCAATGGCGTAGCGCTGAACGTCAATATTCCCGCAAAGACCGAACTTCCATTGAGAGGTGTTAAAATTTGCAGGCAAGCAAGAGCTAAATGGCAGGAAAAGTTTGATTACCGGGTAGATCCGAACGGGCGCGGATACCTGTGGATGGCCGGAGAATTTATCAATTTTGACACGGAAAAAGAGGATACCGATGTCTGGGCACTGGATAACAACTTTATCTCGGTGGTGCCATGTCAATATGATCTGACAGAGTATGAAGCGTTGAAAAAGCTATCGACCTGGGATTTGTAATTTAAACATCAGCTATGGCATTAGTAGGCAGTTTATTAAAGAAAGGCATCCATTTCAGCAACATCGTTGCCAACCGTCGGAAGGCAAGTTTGCACCAGCAACAGAAAAAGACCCTGGCCAAACTTCTGGCCAAGGCAAGATATACTGAGTTTGGCGAGAAGTACAACTTTGACGAATTGCTTTCCACCATCCTGTTTGGTGAAAAAGGGGCATTCTACGATCTGTACAAGCGTACGCTCCCCGTTTACGACTACAACAAGATCTTCAACGAATGGTGGCATAAGTCACTGGAAGGAGAAAAAGATATTTGCTGGCCGGGCCAGATCAAGTATTATGCATTGAGTTCAGGTACTTCGGAAGCCGCTTCCAAGCAGATCCCGGTAACGAAGGCCATGACCAAGGCCATTCAGAAAACCAGCATTCGCCAGATCCTTTCGTTAGGACATTATAAGGACCTCCCGCCGGATTTATACGAAAAAGGTTTTCTGATGCTCAGCGGCAGTACCAATCTCAACCCGCATGACAACGGCAGCCTGGAAGGTGATTTGAGCGGCATCCAGATCCAGCAGATTCCCCGGTGGTTCCGGCCCTACTACAAGCCCGGGCAGAAAATCGCAGCGCAGCGCGACTGGGGCCTGAAACTGGAAGAAATCACACGCGTCGCCAGCGAATGGGACATCGGGTTCATCGTAGGTGTTCCTGCCTGGATACAGCTTCTGATGGAGAAGATCATCGCTCATTACAAAGTGAATAACATTCACGACATATGGCCGAATTTACAGGTCTTCGCACACGGAGGTGTATCGTTTGAGCCGTATCGTAAAGGTTTTGAGAAATTACTGGGCAAGCCGCTGATCTACATCAATACCTACCTGGCGTCGGAAGGTTTCATTGCTTATCAGACCCGGCCGGGCGCGGAAGGCATGGAGCTCGTGTGCGACAATGGAATATTTTTCGAATTTATCCCCTTCACACCTAAAAACTTCGACTCAGAGGGTACGATGCTGCCCAACGTCGAAACACTGATGATCGATCAGGTTGAGGAGGGAAAAGAATACGCATTACTGCTCTCGACCTGCGCAGGCGCGTGGCGCTACCTGATCGGCGACACCGTGAAATTTGTAGACAAATCACGAGGCGAAATCGTCATCACCGGGCGCACCAAACACTACCTGAGCCTCTGCGGGGAGCACCTTTCGGTGGACAATATGAACAAGGCTATCGACCTGGTATCCGGGGAAATGGCGATTTCGGTCAAAGAATTTACAGTTTGCGGCATCGAACATGGCAGTATGTTCGCACATCACTGGTATGTGGGTGTGGAGGAAACCAATGTCGATGCGGATGCATTGAAGAAAAAGCTGGACGCTAAGCTTGCCGAGCTGAACGACGACTACGCTGTGGAGCGCAGGCACGCATTGAAAGAGGTTTTTGTAACGGTGCTGCCTAATCAGGCATTCTATGACTGGATGGAATCCAAGGGGAAACTCGGAGGTCAGAACAAATTCCCGCGCGTTTTCAAGAAAGACCTGATCAGCGACTGGCAAAACTTCCTGAAAGCGGAAGGCTACGTGAAAGAATAATCCTACTTCAAAAAATTGGAATAAGCGATCTGACAGGCGATGAGGATAAAAACCACGCCTGTCACTTTGTTAAATACCGTTACTACCCTGGGTGTGAAAACCTTTTTCAGCCTGTGCGCGAAGACCGCTATCGCACTTTCCACCAAAAAAACCGCAATCACGCTCGCGCCAAAGAACAACAGTACCTGGTTCAGGTTATAGTGCAGATTCGTGCGGATATACGAAGCAATGGTTACCCAACTGATGAAGTTGACGGGGTTTAAGCCATTCAGGAGAAAGCCGGTCGTGAAGTAATAGAGCAGGTTTCCGAAGCGGGTCTGCGGGTAGGCGATCTGCGGCTGGCCTTTGATTAAATTACTGAGTCCCAAAACAATCAGAAAGACTACCCCGGCACCGGCCATCCATTTCTGGAAATTGGGAATATCGGGCAATAACGCAGTGCCGAAAATGGCAAAGAAAACGAAGATAATATCGCATACAAATACACCGAATGCGATTTTGATCCCGGTGCGGTAGCCGTTGTCGACGCTGTTTTGGACCAGCGAGAAGAACACGGTCCCGAAAGTAAGGCACAATGCGACGCCGGTCAGCGTCCCGTAAAATAAAGCTTGAAGCATATCAGATACCTTTCAGTCTGGCGGTCATCAATATGGCAGCGACCGAAAGCGAATCGGTGATCTCGGACCGCATAACCATTTCAACCGCCTCCTTTAAGGGCAATTTCCATACCTGTAAATCCTCCGTCTCTTCGGGCTCGGCCTGGTCCTGGGTAAGTTCTTCGGCGATGAACAGGAATCCTTCCTCGTTGGTTGCCGAGTTGGACGTGTGAATGCGGGAGAGTTTGGTCCATTTACTAGCCAAGAGACCGGTTTCTTCTTTCAATTCACGCTTGGCCGCGTCGAGCGGATCGGCACCGAGCGCGCCTCCTCCTTCCGGGATTTCCCATGAATACTCGTCGATCGCGTACCGGTACTGACCTACAAGGTAAATGTTGTTGTCGCTGTCCACCGGGATGACACCAATCGCCTGATTTTTGAATTTGACCAAACCGTAGATGCCCTTGTTGCCCGACGGGTTAATTACGTCACGGTGACTCAGTTCCAGCCAGGCATTCTCATAAACGGTTTCAGACGAAAGTGTTTTCCAATTATTTTCAGTGGATATAACCCGCATTTTCTTAGTATTTTTGACTCCTCATTGACAAATCTCAAATGCAAATAAACCAAAATAAGCTTAAACAACGTCTCATCATGCTGTCTTTTGTAGCCAGTATTCTGCTGACGGGATTGAAGTTTTTTGCATTCTATCTTACCTCTTCCAATGCCATTCTGAGCGATGCCCTGGAATCGATTATCAATGTAATCGCCAGTGGATTTGCCTTTTACAGTGTATACCTTTCCTCCCAGCCCAAAGACAGGAACCATCCTTACGGACATGGGAAAGTCGAATTTTTTTCGGCAGGTTTTGAGGGTGCATTGATCATTATCGCATCGATTCTCATTATCGTCGAGGCCGTAAAGCGGATCATGGATCCCTCTCCGATCGAAAATCTGGCACAGGGTTCGGTCTTTATCATCTTCACCATTCTTGTAAACACCGCTATCGGCTACAAGCTCCTGACCGAAGGGCGACGCGCCAATTCCCTGGCATTGGTCGCCGACGGAAAGCATTTAATGTCCGACAGCATCAGCAGTGTTGTGCTTATTCTGAGTGTCGGGCTGATCATGCTTACCGGCTATGTCTGGATCGACAGCGTTGCTTCCCTCCTTTTCGGACTTTTCCTGGCTTACAGCGGGTCACAGCTGGTGAGCAGGTCGGTCGCCGGGCTCATGGACGCCAGCGACGAACTGCTGCTCGACAAGGTGATTCATGTTTTAAACGAAAACAAAAAGGACGAGTGGATCGACGTCCATAACCTTCGCGCACAACAGTACGGCTCCGACCTGCATATCGACTGCCATTTGACATTACCCTACTACTGGGAATTGCAAAAAGTACATGAAACGATTCACGATTTCGAGAACATTCTGAAAGGCTCCCAACCGGGTGAAACGGAAATTTTCGTCCACGCCGATCCGTGCATATACCAATGTTGCTACTTTTGCAGGATCGACAATTGTCCCGTCCGCCAGCATGCGTTCGTGCAGGACATTGAATGGGACGCAGCAAAACTTACCAAAAACGAAAAGCTGTACCGCGAAGCCAGAATCAATATTCAGGAATAAACATAAATCTAAATTCTAACCAATCATGGACTTTTCCCGTCGCGATTTCCTTAAACAGGCCGGAGCCGCTGCATTCGCTGCCACTGCATTTACAGATTTGTTCGCTGAACCAGCTGCGAAAAAACTCTGGTTTGACATTTCATTGGCCGAATGGTCATTGCACAAGGCTCTTTTCGCGAAAAAACTTACTAATCTCGATTTCCCCGAACTGGCGAAAAAAGAATTCGGCATCTCTATTGTCGAGTATGTTAACCAGTTTTTCAAAGACAAAGCAGAAGATAAGACTTACCTGGCCGAGCTTCTGAAAAGGGCCAAAGACAATGGCGTGAGCAACCACCTGATCATGATTGACGGTGAAGGTGGCCTGGGTGAGTTGGATGCGGCGGTACGCAACAAGGCGGTTGAAAACCACTACAAATGGGTTGAAGCTGCCAAATATCTGGGTTGCAAAACCATCCGCGTGAATGCATTCGGCAAAGGTTCGGATGAGGAAATTGCCAAAGCTGCGGTGGAAGGTCTGGGTAAACTGGGCGAATTTGCATCCAAAACAGGCATTAATGTCATCGTCGAAAACCACGGAGGTTCGTCTTCAAACGGCAAATGGTTGTCGGGTGTGATGAAGCAGGTGAATATGAAAAACGTGGGAACCTTGCCTGATTTCGGCAATTTTTGCATCAAGCGCTCTGCCGACGGCTGTGCCGAATCGTACGATCGCTACCAGGGAACGCAGGAACTGATGCCTTTTGCAAAAGGCGTGAGCGCTAAAACTTATGATTTCGATGAAAAAGGCAACTGCATTGAAACTGATTATTCCAAAATCCTGAAAGTGGTGAAAGCTAGCGGCTTTAAAGGTATCGCAGGTATCGAATATGAAGGAAGCAAGCTTTCGGAATACGATGGTATCAAGGCGACGAAGGCGTTACTGGAGCGTGTTGGGCCTACCGTGTAGTATTTCGATTGAGCGTGGTCAACAGGATGTTGGGCGTAGTCACCGACTACGTCCGAGTGTATGCCGGTCTCTGACCGGCTTGCGTGACGTTGCTGTCAGAGACCGCCCAACGCTCCGACGTAGTCTGAGACTACGACGAACACTTACAGTGCCGACGGTGCGTTTTGATCTTTAAACGAGAACACCTGACAAGTCGTTTGTCAGGTGTTCTCATTTATAAGGTATTGTCCAGTGAAGTTACCCGAAAGTTGGGCGTAGTCACCGACTACGTCCGAGTGTGTGCCGGTCTCTGACCGGCTTGCCTGATGTTGCGGTCAGAGACCGCCTGACGCTCCGACGTAGTCTGAGACTACGCCGAACACTTTACATTCCCAGGTAGCTCAAAAACTCCTTCTTAGTCATCTCTTCTTCGAACTTACCGCCATAAAAAGCAGTAACGGTCGAACTGCCGGAATCACGGATCCCGCGCGACTGTACACACATATGTTGCGCGTCGATCACAACGGCAACGTCTTCTGTCTGCAAGGCTTGTTTCAGTTCGTTGGCAATCTGCACGGTCAGACGTTCCTGAACCTGTGGACGTTTGGAATAATACTCCACAATACGATTCAGCTTCGACAAACCGATCACCTTTCCGCTTGAAATATAGGCCACATGCGCCTTTCCGTAGATGGGAACGAAGTGATGTTCACAGTTCGAAAAGACAGAAATGTCCTTCTCGACCAGCATTTGGTTGTATTTGTATTTATTGTCGAACAGGGTAACGGCCGGTTTGTTCTTAGGATCCAAACCGCTGAAAACCTCCTTGATGAACATTTTCGCAACGCGTTTTGGCGTGCCTTTCAGGCTATCGTCCGCCATATCCAGACCCATTATCTCCATAATATGACGAAAATGCTTCTCGATCAGTTCCATTTTAAGCTCATCCTCCATGGCGAATGCATCTTTTCGCATGGGAGTTTCGATAGAGGAGAATAAATGATCGTCACCAATCTCTTCGAGATCCAAAGCCGCACTAGGCTGGATATTCGACAAAATTCCGTTCTGTTTCATATAATCTAACTTTCAGGTCCAGCCCTGAATCAATTTTAGGTCTTAGTATTGAGTAAATAACGATCGCGATATTTTCTGCGGTGGGGTTCAGATTCTTAAACTCCTCGACGTCGAGATTGAGATTGCGGTGATCGAGCCGATCGGTGACCGACTCTTTCAAAATAACGCTGAGGACCTTCATATCCATTACATAGCCGGTCTTCGGGTCCAATGGCCCGGTAACCTGCACGATCAGTTCATAATTGTGTCCGTGAAAATGAGGATTATTACACTTCCCGAAAACCTCCTCGTTCTTTTCCTCCGACCATTCCGGATTGTGAAGACGATGGGCCGCATTAAAGTGCTCCTTCCGAAACACCGCCACCTTTTGCACCATATTTTAAATTACTTAAATTTAAATTTTCCCCAAATGTCGTTACAAAGTATGTGTCCAACACATTTACGGGATCGAGCCTGTCATGAAATGCTCTTGCAGGAGTCACTTGCTTTGGTGAAACGCTACAATTTCGGATTTTGTTCATTCTCTTTTCAATTCGTTGTCAAAGAACCGCGTTTCGTTATCGCATAGCTACCTTCTATCCTGAATTTTTAGTTAATAAAAAAATTTAAAAATCTCGTTATTGCTTGTAAATTGCGCCCCCGGATCAATGAAGACCAAATAATCTTTTACCAATACTCCCTGAACCTTTCAACAGATTCTGATATGGATAGACGTGATTTTCTGCAAAAAACCGCTTTGGCCGGTCCGATCGCGGGGATCATTCCTTCGCTGTATACCAAAAAGGAAAAGCCGGCAGGAAATGTGCGTTTGGGCTTCATTGGTGTCGGGCTGCGCGGCCGCAATCATGTGGAGCAGGCCCTGTTCCGCCCCGATGTGGAGATTAATGCAATTTGCGACATCGATCAGGATGCGATCAATATCACTCTGGACAAGATCAAAAAAGCTGGTAAAAAGGCCCCGGCCGTATATTCCAAAGGAAACGAGGATTTCATGAACCTCGTCAAGCGCGATGATCTGGACGGCGTACTGATCGCCACCCCGTGGGAATGGCACGTACCCATGGCGCTGGCCTCCATGAATGCAGGGAAATATACCGCGGTCGAGGTTTCGGCAACTGTGACATTGCAGGAATCCTGGGACCTTGTCAATACCTTTGAAAAGACCGGCTCCCATTGCATGATCCTGGAAAATGTCTGCTACCGCCGTGACGTCATGGCGATCTTAAAGATGATCCGCGCAGGCATGTTCGGTGAAATGACCTATGCGCATTGCGGTTACCAGCACGACCTGCGTGGGATCAAGCTGAATAACGGCCACAGCAACGAAGGACACGGCGTCGAGTTCGGTGCGAAAGGCTACTCCGAAGCAAAATGGCGCACGCAGCATTCGGTAAACCGCAATGGCGACATTTATCCTACCCACGGCCTGGGACCGGTAGCCCACTGGCTGGATATCAACCGGGGGAACTGTTTTACTTACCTGACTTCCACCAGCACCAAATCAAGAGGACTACATAAATACATCGTCGATCACGGCGGCAAAGATCACCCCAATGCGAAAGTCAATTTCAAATTGGGCGATATTGTTACTACTGTGATTCAGTGTCACAATGGCGAGAACATTGTGATTGTGCACGATACGAACTCGCCACGCCCCTACTCGCTCGGATTCCGCGCCCAGGGCACAGAAGGCATCTGGATGAACGACGGGCACAGTATCTACCTGGAAGGCGTGTCACCGAAGGAGCACATTGGCGAACCGGACAAGCCATATCTCGAAAAAAACGACCATCCGCTGTGGGCCAAGTATGCCAAAGAGGCCGAGAATGCCGGCCATGGGGGAATCGACTACTTTGTACTGAGAGGTTTTGTGGAGGCTATCAAACGCAAAACCGCGCCTCCGATCGATGTATATGACACTGCCGTGTGGAGTGCCATCAGTCCGTTATCGGAGCTTTCCATCGCACGTGGCAGTTCTCCCGTCGAAATTCCCGATTTCACAAGAGGAAAATGGAGAACAAATCAGCGGATCTTTGGCCTAAATGATGAATATTGAGTATTATAGTAAAACCCTGATTTTAACCAACCAAATAACCCGACAACCTAATCCAATACGACTTAAATGAGCAAAAAGAACAGTTACCTGGGTCCCCTCTTCATTATCGGCATTCTATTCTTTGTGATGGGTTTCGTCACATGGGTTAACGGAACACTGATCACTTTCTTCAAAAAAGCATTCTCACTCGATAACACCAGTTCCTACCTGGTCACGTTCGCATTTTTCATTTCCTACACCGTCATGGCGATCCCATGTTCGATGGTATTGAAAAAGACCGGTTTTAAAAACGGCATGTCCCTGGCGCTCGGCGTCATGGCAGTAGGTACGCTGATATTCATTCCGGCCGCCGAAATGGCGTCGTATCCGCTGTTCCTGGTCGGTCTTTTCACGATCGGTATCGGACTTACGGTATTACAAACCGCTTCTAATCCCTACGCAACAATCCTCGGGCCGCGTGAAAGTGCTGCCCAGCGGATCAGCATCATGGGTATTGCTAACAAATCGGCTGGCATTTTCAGCCAGATTATTTTTGGTAAACTGCTCCTCGCAGGCGCATCCACGGGAGACCCCAAGTCGGAACTTGATAAAGTGGCTATGCCGTATCTGGTCCTGACGGCAGTGTTGGTGGTGCTGGCATTGGTGATCAGGATGTCGAAA
The DNA here is from genome assembly GCF_946482605.1 of uncultured Dyadobacter sp. The sequence continues at coordinate 485,889 of NZ_CAMLSE010000002.1, forward strand.
GGACTGGTCGAAGTAAGTGAAGAAGAAGACGATGCTCCCGTTGCCGGGCAGCAGGTATCGGCGCAGAAAACCAGCGTATTGCAATTCCCAAATCTCGTACTGGGTGTAATAGCATTGTTCTGCTACGTGGGTGCCGAAGTAATCGCGGGTGACACGATCATCAGTTACGGCGTATCGCTCGGCTTTCCCGAGGAAGAGGCCCGTTTGTTCGGAACTTATACATTATATGGTATGATGACCGGTTATTTACTGGGTATTGTACTGATCCCGAAATATGTATCTCAACAGGCCTACCTGAAATTCTCGGCCATTCTGGGTCTGGTGGTAACGGTTGTTGCTATTAATTCGACCGGCTTCACCTCCGTCATTTGCATTGCGATACTTGGTTTTGCCAATGCGGTGATCTGGCCTGCATTGTGGCCATTGGCTTTGAGCGGCTTGGGTAAATTCACAAAAATTGCCTCTGCATTGCTGGTAATGGGTATTTCCGGCGGCGCAGTATTACCTTTGGTATATGGAAGCATCGCCGACTCGATCGGCAGTACGCAGGAAGCTTACTGGATTTTGGTTCCACTTTACATTTATATGCTGTATTTCGGCTTTGCAGGCCACAAAAAGAAAAGCTGGTAGTTCAATGAGGATTTCAACTCCCGGCCGCATTTGCTTTTTCGGGGAACACCAGGACTACCTGGGGCTCCCCGTGATCGCAGCGGCCATATCGCGAAGGATTAGCGTTGACGGTGGTTATCGCGATGATCATAAAATAGTGTTGCATTTGCCCGATCTGGACACGACAGAAGAGTTTTCCCTCGACACGACTTTCCCTTATGTCAAGCCACGCGACTATTTTCGCAGCACGATTAATGTCGTCAAAAGAAAGGGCCTGACCTTTTCAAAGGGCTTCGAAGCAACCATTCACGGCAATATTCCCATCAATTCGGGAACGTCCAGTTCCTCGGCACTGATTGTTTCATGGGCGCATTTCCTGGACAAACTCAGCGATAATCCGCTTAATTTTTCTAAAAAAGAACTGGGAGAAATCGCCAATGCAGCCGAAGTGCTGGAATTCGGCGAGCCTGGCGGAATGATGGATAACTATTCTACGGCCATTGGAAATGTCATCTATCTCGAATCGACGCCCGTCATTAAAGTGGAAGCATTGACACCCAGGCTGGGTACATTCGTCCTGGGCGATTCGCTGGAACCCAAAGACACGCTCGGCATTATAGCACGCTGTCGCTATGGAATGGAAGACGTAATTAAAATTGTTACCGATTACGACCCTTCGTTTTCTATTTTCACAACACCGATCGAAAAGCTGGCAGATTACAGCTCGCTACTGTCGAATGACCAGTGGGGCCTGCTGAACGCCAATATTGAAGACCGCGATATTCTGGTGGAAGGCAAAGCATTGCTGATCGAGAGTGCGGAAAATCACACCAGCCAGAACTTCGACAAACATTTCGGAAGCCTGCTTTACAAACATTACGAAAACCTGCGCGACCACAAACGCACGTCCACACCTAAGATCGAACGCATGATGAACGCCGCATTGAATGCCGGTGCATTGGGCGGGAAGATCAACGGCTCGGGCGGAGGTGGCTGCATGTTCGCATACGCGCCTACACATGCGGAAGAAGTGGCAGAAGCCATTGAGCGTGAAGGGGGAAAGAGCTATATTATTACGGTTGACGAAGGCACCCGGATCGAAGGATAATATTCGACCCGGGCGCTTTGTAGCCTCACAGGTATGTTTTTAAAATCACCTTGGCTCGGTCAGAATTGCAGCGAGCCTTCTGTTGTTCCCAAAATCATTGTAGTCAATTCCCAATGAATCCAGCGGCACTCCGGCACAGTTGAAAATGTGACCGAGTGGCGTACAGCCGAATGGAGTGGTAATAGCCAAAAATTGCTGATCGTGATAAAGGTATACCGCGGCATGATAACCACCACCGTTCGGAAGCGTGTAGTCCTTCAACTCGTCAACAATCCATGGGACAGTTTCCAACGATTCTTTCGTAAAACATGGTTGGTCGATACGATCGAAAATCCCATTATCCACGCAGGCAATTCCGGGAAACCAAATGCACAGAAGCACGAAGCCAAGTCTGTTCCCGATCGTCCTTTTGTTCATAGTCAGTTACGTTTAGCTGAAAATTTATGAGCATTTCCTGCAAACCGTTTGAAAAGAATCGCCTGATTTGGCATTAATTCTTTCATTTCTCGATCACCATCCGTTTAGTTTGTACCGTCCCGTCTTCAAAAGTTGCCTTCAAAAAGTATATTCCTTTTAAGCCCGAATTCAACTTCACGTTATACAGATCCCCTTCATTTCCAGGCAAATGCTCCTGCACAGTTCGTTGCTGATCATCCAGCATAGTAAGCTTTATGATCCTATTGCGCTGACCGTCCAAATTGATGGCTTGGATATCCTCCCGCGAACCGGATGATATTGTAATGGAACCGTCACCCTCAGCCGGATTAGGATAAACCTGCATTTTTGCACCGCTTGGTTTAAAGAACGTGAATGAATGCCTCGGTGCTCCGCAAAATGCAATTGAAAGTCCGCCATTGTTTGAAGGGCCAGAAAAATTGAAGTTTACAACACCTGAGCTCTGGTTATTAATGACCGTGCTCCCTGAAGTTGAATTAAATGTAGGCCCGGTATCCGGGTCGAGCCCCCAGAATATCTGCATATTGTGTGCGCCCCAGGTTGTATTCTGAAAACTTCCGGAGATGAGCTTTCCGTCGAGGTAGACACTTGTTAGTGGCGGGGCGTAGTTGCAGGTCCAGCAAGTTCCCGGGTTGCCATAGCCAGGAGGTACATCGAGAGCGTTGTGCTTAACCAATGGACCCGGTCCCCACTTGGAAATGAATTTTCCGTCATATGTTGTGACAGCAGAGTGGTCTCCTGAATATCGTATTCGTTGTTTTCCAATTGTGCTGTTATAGCTTGTTTGGATGTAGCTTGGATTCGCTCCGGCTACATACGGCGTAACTCCGCCACCAGACACTTGATCAATACAAGTCTGGGCTCCGCCCGTAGAGACGTGCCAGGCATAACCGTGACAGTTATAGTTCCTTGAGTAGCCCGAAAGTATTAAGCAACTGCTGCCGTATACGCCGTTCTGGATATTATTTTGCTCGGACTGCAATTGCGCATCTGAGTATTTTACAGAGCTATAAACGAATAAGGCAGAAGCTGGAATAGGAACTCCATTCGGAGTATTTACCTGCCCATTACACACCGTTTTTGACATCACTAAAAGCATTAAAGCCATTTGTATATTTTTCATACCAGTCAATATTTACCTTCTAACAAAACCGTCATCAATTCAACATTGTCATAGAATTCGCCGTAGTTAATATTCAATTTCCCCAAATGCTGTCCTGAGCAGTTGAATATATGACTGATAGGACCTGACGTAACGACATTTTCAAATGCTAAATAGTAGTTGCTTCTGTAACGGTAAACCGACACCCGTAGAAAACTCATTTTTGGCTGTTGAAACCAAGCCAATTCGGCCTTAATCCAAGGAACAGTTTCCAGTGATTCTTTGGTGAAACAAGGCTCGCCCACTTCGTACTCCTTTATTTCCGTTTCAGTGCAAGAACCTCCGACGAGGAGAAATCCAATCATTGTAAAGGATAAAAGCTTAGCTACAAGCACCTTTTGCGGCGTGTCTGATGATGTAAATGTTTTCATGACTTTCAGTTCCAGTTGGACTCAATGGTTTCTTACGTACTCGTCAAATTTGCTCAATAACAGCTCGATAGGATAAGCACTTCTTACAACCAGTCTTTCCTGAAATGGTCTGATGGTCTCAGGTTCGAAGTCGCTTTCCAATATCCCAGTACCCAATGAGCGCATGACCTTATCAAAAATATGGGCGCTGACCGCATCCGATATACTTCCAAAAACAACCCGGTACGGCAGCTTCACAAGCAACTGACTATGCAAGCGCTTCAAAAAGTCAGTCTTTTCCTGCGGAGACATTTGACTCAACAGTGCGTCATTACACATCATCAGCTCCACGCCTATCCATTTGAGCGAGTACGCGCCCATTGCAGCGCTGTCGGTCATGGCCTGAATCTTGTTGAAATCTTCTATAAAATAGACGCCACACAGCGCTTTCATGGCATCAGGCCGCCGTTTGAATTCCTCGAACCCATTAAACCCATTCAATGCGAATCCTACTCCGTCAAAAGGGCTATCATGCGCCACATAACTCCGAAAAAACGGGTGCTCCATCGTGATCAGCAGCAGTTCCTCGGTATTCAGCATTTTCAAATCAATGCCTTTGATCTGGCACGCTTCCTGCCTTTCGGCGACGTTGGTCAATGATCGCCAGCATTCGGTGCCGGGCTTGCAGGGGTAGTCCCATTTCAATACGGGTTGGGCAAACGTTGTGCATATAGGGAATGCACACAATAGAAGGAGATAAACCTGTTCATGTCAACGCATGTTTAAAGTGAATATCTGGCGGAGGGCCCGCTTGCAATCAGAATATCCGGAACAATGAGTCGATGAAAATGCAAACCGCCGCCTGGCACCTGCTACCCGGGAGCGGCTTACAAATATTTAACTTTTTTTATACTCAAAATAACTTTTCCATTATAGTGTTATCAGCCGGCCGGGATCAGGTATCGAACGGTTGATTTGAACTTGCTTTATACAGAGACTACAAATCGGTTCTACAAGATTTAAATGCACGATTGTAATTCCGATTGTGTTTTTGTTTTAAGACCTTTGTCACTCATGACATTTCAATGACCGTGATCACACCTGCCGAACAAAAAACAAATATTTACTGTCCTTCACTGACAGCATATCAAAGACGCGAAACCATCACCATCAACATCGGGGGCATCCCGATGGGCTCCGACTACCCCATTCGCGTCCAGTCGATGACGACCGTCGACACGATGGATACGCAGGGCTCGATTGATGAAGTGATCCGGATGGTGGAGTCGGGATGTGAGTATGTACGCATTACCGCACCGAGTGTGAAAGAGGCGCAGAACCTCGAAAATATCAGGAATGGATTGCATAAGCTGGGCATTCATATTCCGCTGATCGCCGACATCCATTTCACCCCCAATGCAGCCGAACTCGCCGCGCGCATCGTTGAAAAAGTACGGATCAATCCCGGTAACTATGCCGACCGCAAGCGCTTCGAAACCATCGATTACACCGACGCTTCCTATGCGGCCGAACTGGAACGGATTCGTGAGAAATTCATCCCGCTCGTCAGGATTTGCAAGGAATACGGCACCGCTATGCGCATAGGCACCAATCACGGTTCGCTCTCCGACCGCATTCTGAGCCGCTACGGCGATACCCCGCTGGGAATGGTGGAGTCGGCGCTGGAATTCCTCCGGATTTGTGAAGAATTCAATTATTACAACATCGCATTGTCGATGAAATCCAGCAACACGCAGGTAATGGTGGAAGCCTACCGCTTGCTGGTGCAGCGGCTGGATGAGGAGGGATTAAAGCCGTATCCATTGCATCTGGGCGTTACGGAAGCAGGTGAGGCTGAGGATGGACGCATCAAATCGGCGGTTGGGATCGGCACTTTGCTGGAAGACGGCCTGGGCGATACCGTCCGCGTTTCATTGACCGAGGCGCCGGAGAAAGAAGCGCCGGTTGCGCGTGCCCTCATCGAGCGTTACACGACACGGGCCTCACATGCAGCCATTCAACCGATCGACCACTGCCCGATCAACCCGTTCCAATATACGCGGAGAGATACTTTTGAGACATATAATATAGGTCATCTCAATGTACCCAGGGTCATCGCCGATTATTCCGATATCGAAATACGACAACTCGATGACCTGAAAAGCATTGGTCATTTCTTTTTACCTGTGCCCGATAAATGGGCAATGAATGACCAGGGCGCCGATTTTGTGTATACCGGAAAAATGCCTGTCCCCTTCATGCTGCCGAATGGATTGAAAGAAATCCTGGATCACGAGCAATGGCAGGTTCACCCGGAAAAACACAACAAATTTCCATTGTTCCAGGTTGTCGAATGGGAATCGGCCGGAGAGGTATCCCCCGTCCTCAATTTCGTCAGCGGAGATATTCATGCTTTTAGCGACGAATTTCTGGAAAAGTTAAACGGGCAGAGCCACCTGGCGCTCGTCCTGCATTCGGACAATGCTCATGCGATGCCTGAAATGCGCAGATTATTCTATAAACTGACAGAGCTGAGGCTCAAAGTACCAGTCATTATCCAACGCCATTACCAGCCCGACCTGGGTGACCGGCTGACATTATATGCGGCGACCGACATTGGCGGTTTGCTCGTGGACGGCTTTGGTGACGGTGTGTTGCTTCGACCGGCATTTAATACCGGTGAAGGTCATATTGAAAAACTAAAGGCTGCATCGGCCTATAACAGCATTGCTTTCGGAATCCTGCAAGCGGCCCGCACGCGGATGTCGAAAACAGAGTACATCTCCTGCCCGTCGTGCGGACGAACGTTGTTCGATTTACAGGAAACTACCGCGATGATCCGCAAGCATACCGAGCATCTGAAAGGCGTTAAGATCGGTATTATGGGTTGTATCGTGAACGGGCCGGGCGAAATGGCGGATGCGGATTACGGCTATGTTGGAATGGGTAAAGACAAAATTGCCCTGTACCGCGGCCAGGAAGTAATCAAGCGATCGGTACATGCGTCGAAGGCTGTGGAAGAACTCATCGAATTGATCCGCGAGGATGGCCGGTGGATCGAGCCGGAAGAGGCTGAGGTTTTGATTTAAATTAAAGGCTCGGCAAGAGCCATACTGATCAGTAAAAATTATGAAAAGATACTTTCAATTAGGTGAAGTGTTCTCTTACTTCATTCGCGTGTTCAGAAAACGCGACCCGAATAGCCCCGATTCGTTTAATTTACGCATGATGCACGGAATCAACCGGATTTCGATCGTCATGTTCCTGATTTGTGTGATTATCATGATCGTCAGAGCGCTTACACGATGAACCTCGAAACATTAAGGGATTACTGCCTGAAACTCCCGGGCGTCACAGAAGAACTGCCTTTCGGGCCTGATACACTGGTATTTAAGGTAATGGGAAAGGTTTTTCTGCTCACGCCTATGGATACAACCCGCCACCAGTTCAATGCGAAATGCGATCCGGAGAAAGCCGAAGAGCTGAGAGCATCCTACCCCGATGTCAAGCCGGGATATCACATGAATAAAAAGCATTGGAATACCGTGCACGTCACAGGAAGTATCCCTAGCGAAACGTTGTTCGGCTGGGTGAAAGATTCCTACGACCTGGTAGCAGCGAGTTTACCGAAGAAGGTGCGGGAGGAGTTATTGACTGAATGAGTGAATGACTGAGTGAGTGAATGACTGATTAGTGTCAGTCTGAGCGGGCGGGTCCGCCCGGTTCGCCGCTATTGACATTTTCACAATATACTAAATGTCAATCACTTACACTGTCACCCTGAGCGGACCGGGCCGCCGGAGCGGTCGAAGGGCTTTGCGAGACGCCCTTCGACCTCGGTCAGGCTGACAGTGCTATTTCGCGGCCTTCATCTCTTCATCCAACCGCTTACTCAGCGTTTCGCACACCCCTTCGATGAGGTCCGCCATGCTGCGGTCATTGGTTGCGGTGAGCAATGTGTCGGCGATGCCGCTCATGAGCTCAATGTAGAAGCGTTTCATTTCAAAAACTTCCATATCCTTGGTCCAAAGATCGATTTTGAGCGTTCCGCGATGGTAATGGTCCCAAACTGCTATGGCAATGGCCCGCGTATCATTGATCCCCTCATTCGGGTTGTCCGTAGCGTCCCAAAAGATTTTCTCCGGTATATTTTTATCGTCGAGCTCAACAGTGAAATGGATTTCTGACTTTTTCATATGAGGTGTTAATTTTTGACAAAAGTAAGCATTTGGTACTTACCGGTGCCGGTAAACTTACTTTCCAGCCTGACTAAACACTTTTTTAAGCAAATCGCTCACCCGCGCCACCGGGTCTTTCCGGATCTTTTTTTCCTCCTGGGCAATCAGAACATACAAGCCGTCGATCGTCTTTTGGGTTGCATATTCTTTAAGGTTTGGATTAACTTTCTTGACCAGCGGGATCTGGTTGTAAGTGTTAACAATGTCTGCGTAGTACTGTGTGGCTTTATTGAGCTTCAGAGTACTGTCCACGACCGGGAAGAATGTGCTGAAAAGCTCGCTGTTGGTCGATTTTTTCAAATACTGGGTCGCTGCATCGTCCTCGCCTTTGAGGATACCTATCGCATCGGGAACGGTCATGGAGGTAATGGCCTTCACAAAGATCGGCTTCGACTTCTTCGCGGCATCCTCCGCGGCCCGGTTGAGTGACAGGGTAAATTTGTCCACCTCGGCGCCCAGACCCATTTTGCGCAATGTTTCCGCGACTTTCTGAGCCTCCGGCGGGACTGCTATCTTAATCAGCTCGTTTTTGAAAAAACCATCTACCCTGGACGCCTCTGCGGAGCCGTTGCTGATCCCCACGTTCAGCGCTTCCTTCAATCCCTGAACGATCTCATTCTCACTGAGTCCGCCACTTTTGCTGCCTCCTTTGCCGAGTAACTTCCCAAGGTTGAACTGTGCATGGGACACATGACTGAAAAAGAGCCAAAACAGCGATAATGACAGGATTTTGTATTTCATTACAATAGAGTTTGTTAATATTTCACTAAGGTTCAAACGTACTCAATAACGATTAATTTTACTTATTTTTGGGAAAATAACGGTCCCATTTAACGTGTTTTGTACCTATGATTTCCTCTGCCAGGGCTGAAATAATTACTATCGGTGACGAGATCCTTTTCGGACAGATCGTCGACACCAACACCCAATGGATTGGCACACAACTTACTGACATAGGCATCCGACCTGTAAGGAAAACGTCTGTCGGCGACACCAGGCCGGATATCCTGGACGCATTCCACCAGGCGAGCCAGCGTGTAAACATCGTCATCGTCACCGGTGGGCTCGGACCTACCCGTGACGACATTACGAAACACACATTCTGCGAGTATTTCGGTACCGAACTGGAAATCAACCAGGATGCGCTTGCATTGGTGACCGAGTTTTTTGCCAAACGCGGCCGCGCAATGACCGAGTTGAATATCCAGCAGGCCGCACTCCCCAAAAATTGTACCTACATTCCCAACCTTTGGGGAACAGCTCCTGGAATGTGGTTTGAAAAGGACGAGGTGATCTACGTGTCGTTGCCCGGCGTTCCCTATGAAATGAAGAGCCTGATGGAGTTCGAAATACTCCCCAGGTTGAAAGCACGGTTTTCGACCCAGATTATTCAACATAAATCCATCCGGACGATAGGTATCGGCGAATCTTTCCTTGCCGAAAAAATCACTGGGTGGGAAGACGCCCTTCCTGATCACATCAGGCTGGCCTACCTCCCGCATTTCGGTCAGGTTAAACTGAGGCTCACCGCCACGGGAACCGATCAGACAGCGATTGAACGAGACCTGTCGGAACAAGTAGCATCCGTGTTACCGCTCATCGAAGAATATGTATTTGGCTATGATTCTGATGAACTGGAAACCGTCATCGGGACATTACTCATCAATGGTAATTCAACCGTCGCGACCGCAGAAAGCTGCACGGGGGGATACATAGCCAATCAGATCACGAGCATTCCGGGTTCTTCGCGCTACTATGAAGGATCTGTGGTCAGTTACAGCAATGAAGTAAAAAAGCATGTCTTGGGCGTGTCCGGTGAGACGTTAGCAGCCTATGGCGCCGTGAGCGAGCAAACGGCCCGGGAGATGGCGGAAGGTGCCCGCAGGTTATTGAATACGACGTTTGCGATTTCCACAACCGGCATTGCGGGGCCCGATGGCGGCACACCCGAGAAGCCTGTCGGTACAGTATGGATCGCTTGCGCGACGCCCGAGGAAACCTTTACCCAGTTGCTGACATTAAGGAACAACAGAAAAATCAATATAGAACTTACGTGTTCCTATGCACTTAATCTGCTGAGAAAAACGATTTTAAAAACATCGCTCGCGGTAAAAGGGTAAATGGAGCCTGAATGGCAAGGTATCGAAAGCAGTTTTCCTTACCTTCGAAAAAACACCAATATGAAAATAGTTGAAATGGTAATGCCTCCGATGGGGGAAAGCATCATGGAATGCACCGTACTACACCTGCTTGCAGAAGAAGGTGCGAAAGTACGCATCGATGATTCCATTCTCGAAGTCGCTACCGATAAAGTGGATACCGAAGTACCATGCCCCTACGACGGCATTCTAACGAAATGGCTTGTGAAAGTGGACGATGTGGTGCCCATAGGCAGTGCGGTGGCACAAATAGAGGTTAGTGACGACGTCATAGGCGAAATCACAGCTCCTCCCGTGCCGGTTCTGGCAGAAGCGGAAACCGACGTGAATTCCACCGTCGCAGGGCTTGAAAAAGACATCGAAACTGCCATCAGCAGGAACTCCGAGCCTGCCCTGGCATTTAATCATTCCAATTCAGATATCAATCCTTTTTATTCCCCGCTTGTGCTTAGCATTGCCCGGGAAGAGGAAATTTCCGAAAAGGAACTGGCCGGTATCCCAGGAACCGGACTCGAAAACCGGGTGACCAAGACCGACATCCTTTCATACATTCAGCAAAGGCGCAAAAAACCGGATAGTGTCACACCATCCACCTCGCTGAACGGTGCCAATGAGATTATTGAAATGGACCGTATGCGGAAGATGATCTCACAGCGCATGGTCGAGTCCAAGCGCATATCCGCGCACGTAACTTCCTTTATAGAAGCGGATATGACACCGGTCGTCAACTGGCGTGAACATGTCAAAAATGATTATCGGAAAAAAACCGGGGACAGCATCACATTTACGCCCATCCTGATTGAAGCGGTCGTCAAAGCGATTAAAGATTACCCGCTGATCAATATTTCGGTGGAGGGTGACAAAATCATCAAAAAGAAGGATATCAATATAGGAATGGCCGTCGCGCTGCCTGATGGGAACCTCATCGTGCCGGTCATCCATCACGCCGACCAGTACGACCTCCCCGGACTTGCCCGGAAAGTCAATGACCTGGCCAGACGGGCCCGTGAAAATAAGCTGAAAGCCGACGACCTCGCGGGAGGAACCTATACAGTTTCCAATATCGGCGCTTTCGCCAATCTCATGGGAACGCCCATTATCGTGCAGCCGCAGGTAGCAATCATGGCCTTTGGTGCGATCAAGAAGAAACCAGCCGTTATCGAAACACCTCAGGGCGATCTGCTGGGCATCCGGAGTCTGATGTTCATCTCGCATTCGTATGACCACCGTGTCGTGGATGGCTCGCTGGGCGGCTTGTTCCTCAAACGTGTGAACGACTACCTGGAAAACTTCGACATCCACAGAACGCTTATCTGATGCTGAGACTTACCCTGGACATGGACGATGTGCTGGCCAGTACCCACGAAAAGCTTGTCGACATTGTTCTGAATGATTTTTCGACTACACTGAACAAGGAAGATTTCCAATCCAGAGGTCTGCGGGAATTACTACACCCGAAGCAGCTCTCGAAGCTGCATAAGATCATGGACTCTCCCGGCTTTTTCGCAGATATCCCCGTCAAGGAAGGTGCTGCCGACACGGTTCGCACGCTTTCGAGGTATTACGAATTGTTCGTAGCGACAGCCTGTATGGAATTTCCCAATTCATTCCGCGATAAATTCGACTGGCTGAAAAGGCATTTCCCATTCATCCCATGGACGAATGTCGTTTTCTGCGGATACAAAAGCATTATCCGTTCAGATTATCTGATCGATGATCATGTGCGGAACCTGGCTGCATTCAAAGGAAAAGGGATTCTTTTTACTGCCCCTCATAATTTAAGGGAAACCTCGTACCAGCGGGTTTCCAGCTGGACGGAAGTTGCTGAACTATTTTTGCATCGCGTATGAAACTGTTATTGATCGAGGATGAACCTAAAACGCTGCAATCCATCCGGCAGGGATTAGAAGAAAATGGCTATGAAGTGGACATTGCCTATGACGGCCTGATCGGCAGACAGCTGGCCCGCAGCAATGTTTATCAGTTGATTATCAGCGACATTATCATCCCGGGCATCAATGGCATCGAACTCTGCCGCGAAATCCGCAGCTGGGGCGACGAAACACCCATCCTGATGCTCACCGCACTGGGCACCACCGACGACAAGGTCACGGGCCTGGACGCCGGCGCAGATGACTACCTCGTCAAGCCATTCGAATTCAAAGAGCTGCTTGCACGCGTACGAGCGCTCACCAAACGCGGGTCCACCGTCTCGCATACCGCCCAGGTCCTTCGCTTCGCCGATCTGGAAGTGTCGCTCGACGCCAAAACGGTGTACAGATCTGGCAATAAGATCAATCTGACGGCCCGGGAGTTTAACCTGCTCGTGTACCTGATCCGTAACCAGGGCCGGGTTATTTCCAAAGTAGAGATCGCGGAACAGGTTTGGGACATCGGATTTGACACGGGTACCAACGTAATTGAAGTCTATGTCAACTATCTTCGCAAAAAGATCGATAAGGACTATCCGGTCAAACTCATCCACACGCAGTTTGGAATGGGCTATGTGCTCAAAGTAGAATAGATTATGCAGATCCGCACCCGACTTACGGTTCAGTTTTCCCTGCTGGTAAGCGGTATCCTGCTGGTCACCTTCGTTGCGGTCTATTTTTTTACCTACTATAACGTTACCGAAGATTTCTATGACCGTCTCCGGTCGAAGGCAAAGTCCCAGGCGGAGCTCCTGCTGAAAGTCCAGGTTCCGCTGATCAATGCCGAGGTGTTGAAAGCGCTCGATGAAACCAACCGCGACCTGATCTACGATGAGAACATTTTCATTTTCGACGAAAAGAACCGGCTGATTTACAGCAACTCCACCACACCTCAGCTGAAGGCCCTGCACGTCTCGAATTATTGGCTCGATGAAATCCGTAAAGCCGGGCAGATTCGCTACGATGACGGCGATTACAAAGTGGTGGGATTACATTTCAAATATCCTTTTGGCAGGGCGGTCGTCATGCTGGGCGCCAAAGATTTGTACGGCCAAGCCAACCTTTCCAACCTCAGCACGCTGCTGACAGTGCTCTTTTTCATTGTGACCATCGTGGTAGCGCTGGTGGGCTGGATATTCTCCAAACGTGCCCTCAGGCCCATTTCCAAGGTGATGAACGCAGTAGAAGGCATTTTACCTCAAAAACTCGACACCCGGCTCGATGTACCCAACCAAAAAGACGAAATCGGCCGTTTGACCACCACGTTCAACAAGTTGCTCGACCGCATTGAGACAGCCTTCCAAATGCAGAAGATCTTCGTCGCCAACGTGTCGCATGAGCTTAAAAACCCGCTTACAAAGATTAAGTCCCAACTGGAAGTGAGCATGCTGAAAGAGCGCAACACGTACGACTATCAGCTTACGATCAAATCGGTACTCGAAGACATTCAGGAACTGGCGCAACTGTCCAATACATTGCTCGAACTCGCAAAAGTCAGTGAAGACCAGCGCGACCTGCTGACGGAGCTGATCCGGGTGGATGACCTGCTCCTGGACTGCCGGATGAACCTCGCCCAGGCTAATCCCGGTTACAACATCCAGCTCAACTTTGACGACCTTCCCGAAGATGATACCTGGCTTGAAATCACCGGTAACTCCACACTGCTGAAAACCGCATTTCTGAACCTGATGGACAATGCATGCAAGTTCTCCGACGACAACACGGTAATCGTTACCCTGCACCCGTCGAGAGGCCAGCTAGGGCTTAGTTTTTCCGATAATGGCAAGGGAATTCCGAAAGAGGATCGGAACCTTGTTTTCCAGCCATTCTACCGGAGCGACAACACCGCCAGCATCAAAGGATACGGCATCGGGCTTTCCCTGGTCGAACGGATCGTGAAGTTGCACAACGGCGGCATTTCGATCCAATCCAACGTTCCTAAGGGCACTACCTTCCGATTGATTTTTTTACGCCTCTAAGCAAATTCTAACTTATTATTAACGCCATTCTAAGTATTGTTGATCTTATTTGTATTGTCGACAGGGCAAAGCCCACCGTCGCATTTCAAAGGATTTCATTTTTTGTGGTGTTAATAAGCAAATTAGCAGGCGTCATTCACGCCTGCTAATTTTTTGTGCCCAATAAGTGCGAATCTACTTCAAAGCAAAAGCCCTTCGACTCCGCTTAGGGTGACATTTGGTTGTCACCCAGAGCGGAGTCGAAGGGCTTTCCCAACGCTACTGTCCGCCGACTAGTGCTTCTTACGGATCTCGATTATTTTCAACCGGTTCAGAAGTTTGATCACCGGGTAGGTAGGATCTACTTCAAACCATTTCGAGCCAAAATTGATTGAATTTGGTCTCTTATGGTGGTTATTCTGAAACAACTCTCCCATCATCAGGAAGTCGAAGATCAGGGAGTTTTTAGATTTGTCGTCGTTGTCAAAGTTCTGGTAGCCGTACTTATGTCCGCTCCAATTGACGATCGCACCGTGGATCGGGCCCATCAGAAAATGGATCGGCAGCAGGAAGAAGAATGCCCAGTGCATATCCAGGTAAATGTATGCCAACACATAGAATGAGAGGTAAATCACTCCCCAGCCGACTCTGGAAATCCATGAATCTCCCAGCTTTTCCACAAAGTTCCACTCAGGATAGTTGCGTTCGAAACGCGTCTCGATAGCGCGCTTGCGGTTCAAAACGGCATTGTAAATATTTTTCGTCTCCCACATCATCGTGAAAAGGTTTTTGGTATGATGCGGTGAATGGGGGTCTTTTTCAGTGTCGCTGAATGCGTGGTGCATCCGGTGCAAAATGGCGTATGCCCGTGGGCTCAGATACGAGGACCCTTGTGAAAGATAAGTAAGCAAATAGAAGAACCGTTCCCACGGCTTGCTCATAATGAACATTTTATGAGCGGAATAGCGGTGCAGAAAAAAGGTTTGACAGAATAGGGACAAATACCAATGTACAACAAATACAATCAGGACTATATACATGGAACGGCAGAAAATTTTAATATGCTAAACTTTGTACAAAAGTAAGTGCCAAAGGTTAGAAAACCGAAATTTCCAAAACTAAATTTGGAATATAATCATAGTCCGTAAATGCCAAACCACCCCCTGCCGACCTCACTGGATCATAAAAGCGTAGCTGAGCAGGTTGGCCCCCATTTGCAGCGCCTTTCTACGCATTTCCTCCGGGTCGTTGTAGACGCTCTGGTCTTCCCACCCATTTCCCAGGTCGGTTTCATAACTGTAATAACAAACCAACCGCCCCTGCCAGATCAAACCGAAACCTTGCGGTTGCTTACCGTCGTGCTCGTGAACTTTGGGAAGGCCGTCGGGGAAAATATACTTCATCCGATAAATCTGATGATCAAAAGGCAGTTCGACGAATGACAGCTCAGGGAAAACCTTCTTCATTTCCCTCCTGATAAACTGATCGAGCCCGTAGTTGTCATCCACATGCAGAAAGCCCCCTGAAAGCAGGTAATTCCTCAGATTCTGCGCCTCGGCATCCGTAAACACCACATTACCATGCCCTGTCATATGCACGAACGGGTACGAAAAGATATCCGGGCTTCCGACTTCCACCACATCCTCAACCGGATTGATATTCATCTTCAATTCCGAATTACAAAACTTGATCAGGTTCGGCAGCGACGTTTTATTGGCATACCAGTCCCCGCCCCCGCCGTATTTCAGCTTCGCGATTTTCAAAGACGACTGCCCGTACGACGCAATCGATGAGCAGAATAACAGGGCGATAACGAGGAAGCGGGTGTTCATATAATGATTGAATGACCGAATGGGTGAATTTTGAATGAGTGAATGAGTGATTGAGTGATTGAGTGAATTTCGAATGAGTGAATTTTGAATGACCGACTGAGTGATTGGCTGAATTTTGAATGGCTGAAACTTACTAACTAAAACTATCGTCGCTCTTATCCAAGTCTGATTCATTCAATCATTCAATCATTCAGTCATTCAATCATTCAAAATTATTCACTCATTCACTCATTCACTAATTCACTAATTCAACATTACAAATTCTGCGCCAGATTCACCGCGTGACATCCTGCTACGGCGGCGGTTTCTGTCCGGAGCCTTGTGGGGCCCAGTGATACCGTTTGATAACCGTGTTCCAACGCCAGCTCCACTTCTTTTGGGCTAAAATCGCCTTCCGGACCGATCAGCAAAGTGGTGTCGCTGCCTTTCTTTATTTTACTAAAAACGTGTTCCACCGTATTTTGATCGGGAACATAGGCAATCAGCCGGACAGCGTCTTCCACGTTTTTAATAAACGGCTCATACTTGTTATTTACTGTAATCTCAGGCATATAATATTGCTGGGATTGTTTCATTGCCGCCGCCGCAATCCTATTGAGCCTCCCGAGGTTGACGACGCGGTTCAGTGTTTCAGGATTCGTATGCTCGGTCACGATAAAATCGATACGTTCCACCCCTATTTCGGTCAATTTCTCCACCATCCACTCATTCCGTTCGGCCTTACGCGTAGGCGCTACCGCAATGTGAACGGCGAACGGGCGGCGTTCCACGTTGGTGGTTTCTACGACCTCGTAACCGACGTGCCGTCCCTGCACATTGAGGCGGCATTTTTGAAGCAACCCTTTTCCGTTCGTAACATAAATAAGGTCGCCTGAATGCAACCTCAGCACTTTAAAACTATGCCTAGCTTCCTCCTCATCCAGTTCAAAAACCCGAGGGTCAGGCTGATAAAATAAATGCATTTTTCCAATAATCCGGTCTCGTGGACGAAAGGCCGTCACACATCCAAAAATATACAAAAATTCTTCAAAAGCGCCAAAATTGCAATCCCCGTCAAATTCTATTCTGCCCGACTGGAAGAAAACCAGTATTATTGAACTTTGATCCTATTATTTATATAATTACGTAGAAATAACACCTGTTTTGTCTGTTTTTACAAAAATTTCCTCCGAAGGCTGCAATTTTAACACAAGCACGAGTTATTAGAAAAGTGCATTTTTTACTGACAATACTACCACGAACACAATATTATTTTGTGGAAGGTTAATTTTTCCTAACATTTATTTTTTGTAAATACATTTTTGCATTAATATTGTGCCGTTATAATTATTCGTCACCACTTTATCTAGTACTATTATGTCAAAGTCCAAGCTGGAATATATTTGGTTGGATGGCTACAAGCCGACCCAAAGTTTACGCAGCAAAACCAAAATTGAAAACAATTTTAGTGGAAAACTGGAAGATTGCGCAATGTGGTCGTTTGATGGCTCATCAACTGAGCAGGCTCCCGGCGGTTCTTCAGACTGTTTGCTAAAACCTGTTTACATTATTACTGACCCACAGCGTAAAAATGGATACCTGGTAATGTGCGAGGTATTGAATGCTGACGGAACTCCTCACGAATCAAACGGTCGTGCTACTATCGAGGACGACGATAACGACTTCTGGTTCGGATTCGAGCAAGAATATTTCCTTTGGGATAACGAAACCAACAAACCGCTTGGCTTCCCGGCTAACGGTTACCCGGCGCCACAAGGCCCATATTACTGCTCAGTTGGCGCAAGCAATGCTTACGGCCGCGAGATCATCGAAGAACACCTTGACGTTTGCCTCGACGCAGGTCTGAACGTAGAAGGTATCAATGCAGAAGTAGCAGCAGGACAGTGGGAATTCCAGATCTTCGCAAAAGGCGCGAAAGAAGCTGGTGACCAGATCTGGCTTGGCCGTTACCTGCTCGAAAGAATCGGCGAGAAATACGGTGTTTCTATCAACTGGCATTGCAAGCCTCTGGGCGCGCTTGACTGGAACGGTAGCGGTATGCACGCCAACTTCTCAAACGGTGTTTTGAGAACTGCCGGAAGCAAAGCTACTTTCGACAAAATTTGCGAAGCATTCCGTCCTGTTGTGAAAGAACACATCGAAGTTTACGGTGCTGATAACCACCTGCGTTTGACTGGAAAGCACGAAACTGCTTCTATCCACGATTTCAGCTACGGTGTTTCCGACCGTGGTGCTTCTATCCGTATCCCTGTTCTGGTTCCTCAAAAAGGATGGAGCGGATACCTGGAAGATCGTCGTCCAAATTCAGCTGCTGATCCTTACAAAGTGGCAGCCCGTATCATCAAGACTGTTAAATCTGCTATCTGATCCGCAGAACAAAACATATAGTAACAAAAAAACCACCTTCCGGTGGTTTTTTTGTTGGCGGCAATTGAAGAAATCAATCTTCTTCTTCGCTTCCCGTAAAGGAGTAAAGTGTTGGATCCAGCTCAACGGTTCCCGCATTGTAGTTTGCTATGAAATCGCTGATGATCTTGTCGTTGATCTCTGTTTTGTTCAGGCCAACTTCCAAACCCACACCGTATTCGAACTGGTCGTCGATTTCGATGTGCTCGCGAACCGTAATTTCCTCATTCTCCTCGATCTCTTCGATAAACTCGGTCAGCAAAAGCTCAGCTTCGTCTTCCTGTTCGTCACTGATCTTGTAGTTTGCCGGACGTTCGTCGGGTGAAATGTACCCCGGCATTTCCTTTTTAAGCCTTTCGAGCGCTTCGTCGTACACGAGCGTCGAGTGATGCAGACGCAGCGTGAAGATCAATGCGTCAAAAATGACCTCCTGATCTTTATAGGTGCCAACAAACTGCACGTGTGCATGCTCATTGTTATCGCCATCATCTTCGAACTCGTCGTCAACATATATAAAGTTCGCCCCTTCTGCCTGGCATTCGTTTTTGAGCTGAGCGATTTCTTCTGGATCAAATCCCGGATTCATATTTTCTTATGTTTGTTTGTACTGCAAAACTACTCCAAAAATAGCATTTCACGATACTTGGCAAGCGGCCAATCCTCATCGTCGATCAGCAATTCGAGCTTATCGACATGATAGCGGATCTGGTCGAAATAACCTTTCACTTCCGAACCATAGCATTTGGCACGTTCGAACAGGTCTTCCAGATTATTGGCCTTTTTGCGGCTTTCGGTCATTTCATGCACCAGCTTTTTGATCACTACCACATGTGATGAAATGTCGCGGATGATTTCCTTAATGGGTTCTGCCTCTTCTAGCATTTCCAGGTCTGTCAGCGAACGGGCAGTCTGTGCGAGTTTGAACTGGTATTTGACCACGGTCGAAACAATGTGGTTCAATGCCAGATCGCCGATCACGCGGGACTCTATCTGCAATTTTTTCACATAGTTTTCCAGCTCGATCTCATAGCGCGCGTGCAACTCGCGTGAACTCAGCACACCCATTCTTTCGAACACAGAAACCGTTTTGTCCGTCTTGTATGCATACAATGCATCGTAGGTCTCCCGGATATTGCTTAACCCGCGTCGCGCGGCCTCTTCAATCCATTCCTCGGAATAGCCATTTCCTTCGAACAGAATGCTCTTGGATTCCAGGAAGTACCTCTTAAGAATTTCAACCGTAGCGACCTTCTTCTCTTCTCCTCCCGACAAGCGCTCGTCCATTTCCTTTTTGAAATCCGTCAGCTGGTTCGCCACGATGGTATTGAGGATAATCATCGGCGAAGCACTATTTTGAGAGCTGCCGACAGCGCGGTATTCAAATTTGTTTCCCGTAAAGCAGAATGGAGATGTACGGTTACGGTCGGTGTTGTCGCGTTGCAGGTTCGGAATACGGGTAATGCCCAGTTTATAGTAGAAGTTCTCCCCTTTCTCCAAGGTAATCTCTCCTTTATTCACCAACTCTTCGAGCATGGATGTCAGGTCGTTGCCCAGGAACACCGATACGATGGAAGGAGGTGCTTCGTTCGCGCCCAGGCGATGCTCGTTCCCGGCAGACGATATAGACGCCCGCAGCAGGTCCGCATGATCGTGAACCGCCTTTACGACATTCATCAG
Organism: uncultured Dyadobacter sp.; assembly: GCF_946482605.1. The sequence continues at coordinate 505,775 of NZ_CAMLSE010000002.1, forward strand.
GAAAGTCAGGAAGCGCAGGTTTTCTTTCGGTTTCGATGTCGGTGCGAGCAGGTTGATGCCGGTATCGGTGGACAGTGACCAGTTGTTATGCTTTCCGCTTCCATTAATGCCTGCAAATGGCTTTTCATGGAACAACACCTGGAAATTATGCTTATCACCGATCTTTTGCATCAAATCCATCAGCAATGCATTATGGTCAATGGCCAAGTTCACCTCTTCAAAGGTCGGTGCGCATTCAAACTGGCCTGGGGCCACCTCATTATGCCGGGTGCGCACGGGTATACCTAATTTCAATGCTTCGAACTCGAAATCCACCATGAATGCATTCACCCGTGGCGAAATGGAGCCGAAATAATGGTCATCGAGCTGCTGGCCACGCGCCGGGTTATGTCCGAAGACCGTTCTTCCCGACATCAGCAGATCGGGCCTCGCATAGTAAAGCGCCTTGTCGACGAGGAAATATTCCTGTTCGATACCCAGCGTCGGTGTAACCTTATCGACATCGCGGTTGAAGAATTGACAAACTCCCGTCGCCGCCTTGTCCAGCATCATCAGCGAGCGCAATAGCGGCGCCTTATAATCCAGCGCCTCTCCGTTATAGGAAATGAATACCGAAGGAATGCACAACGTTTTCCCGCCTGCACCATTATCCATCAGGAATGCGGGAGAGCTGGGGTCCCAGCCGGTGTAGCCCCGCGCTTCGAAGGTCGCACGCAGACCACCGCTCGGAAATGAGGATGCGTCGGGTTCTTGCTGAACCAATGCGCTGCCCTTGAATTTCTCGACAGCCTTGCCATCCATGGTCAGGTCAAAAAACGAATCGTGCTTTTCTGCCGTCGTCCCGGTAAGCGGCTGGAACCAGTGCGTGTAGTGCGTAGCGCCTTTCGAAATCGCCCACGATTTCATGGCTGCTGCCACCTCCTCCGCTACCTCCCGGTCGATTGTGGAACCCGAACGGATCGCATTGGAGATCTTACTGTACGCCTCTGCGGAAAGCAGGGTTTTCATTACATCATCACTAAAAGTATTGCTGCCGTAAAGGTCGGCCACTTTTTCTGTGGGAGGGGTCAAAACAGGAGAGACGCGGCCCTGCGCGATCTCAAAAGCTTTGGAGCGAAAAGTCATGTATTTACTGATTTATATTAATTCTCCCCAAAATTATTTATTTACCAATAGGAACTACTATTTGCTCCGACATTTTCATATTAGGCAGTCAACGGTTACGACAGTTGGCGCATTTTTCGGAACTTTGCGGATTGTTCAAATACACCAATGCGTAAGAGACTTGAATTTGTGGCCTTGTACGGGCTAAGCTGGGTTCTGATCTTTCAGTTTTTCCGTATTATTTTTTTGGCCTACCATTATAAAAAGGCATTAGAACTTCCGCCCTCACTCTGGGTCGCCAGTGCGCAGCATGGCTTGCCGATGGACGTTTCATTTGCGGCATATATTCTTGGGATACCGGCGTTGCTGATGATGTTTACCGGACGGCGGTGGGAATGGTATAAAAAAACATTAACCATTTACACGGCCATCGTTGCGTTCCTGATCACGCTGCTCAGCGTAGTGGACCTCGAATTATTCCGTGCCTGGGGCTTCCGGATCGACGGCACATCGCTGCATTACCTCGAAACGCCCTCGGAAGCAGTAGCCTCAATGGGCGCAGCGCCGGTGGTTCCGCTGTTGCTACTGCTCTTCGTACTATTCTTCCTGGTTAACCGGATCCTGCAAACCATCATCAAAAGGTGCACCGGGTCTTTCAGGCAAGTATCGCATCTGTTCGCAGCACCAGCCTTCCTGGCTCTCTCCGGGAGTCTGATCATCCCCATCCGGGGTGGTTTCCAGCTCGCCCCTATGAACGAAAGCGCCGTGTTTTTCAGCGATAAGAGTTTTGCCAATTATGCGGCCGTTAATGTGCCCTGGAACTACATGCGTTCGATCCTGAATGAAAGTTATTCCAAAGAAAACCCATTTACCTACTTCGGGAACGGCAAGGCAGATCAGATCGTAGGCGCATTGTACCGCACCAACGGCCACACGCAGCAGATCGTCGATACTACCGGTCGCAAGAATGTGATCGTTCTGATCTGGGAGAGCTTCACCGCCAAGGCAGTGGCACCTCTGGGCGGACTGCCCGATGTAACGCCCCGGTTTAATGCGCTGGCCCGGGAAGGATTGCTTTTCACCAACATTTACGCCAGCGGTAACCGGAGCGACAAGGGCATGGTGGCCATTCTGAGCGGCTATCCGGCCCAACCCACCACTTCCATCATCAAGATTCCCACCAAAACGGCAAGCCTGCCTTCGCTACCACGCGAGTTCAGGAAAAAAGGCTGGCATACCTCATTCTACTACGGCGGCGAAACCGAATTCGCCAACATGAAATCGTATTTCCTGCAACAAGGTTTTGACCGCATCGTCGATAAAAATGAATTCGACGACAAGGACATGAATTCCAAATGGGGTGCGCACGACCATATCGTTCTCAACCGGCTGCTCACCGACCTGGATAAGCAGAAAGAGCCGTTTTTCACAACGCTATTCACATTAAGCAGTCATGAGCCGTTTGAAGTACCCGTCAAAACAGTCATACCAGGCAATGACCCGGAACACTTGTTCCTGAACGCACTGCATTATACCGACGAATCGATCGGCGAATTCATCAGAGAAGCCAAAACCAAACCCTGGTGGAAGAATACGCTGATCGTCATCATTGCCGATCATGGCCATCCGTTACCGGAAACCCGGAAAGACAAGCCGGCTGAATTCCATATCCCCATGCTCTGGCTTGGCGGTGCATTGAATATGCCGCCCGCACGGGTGGATGCCCTCGCATCACAAACCGATCTGGCGGCCACGCTTTTAAATCAAATGCATATGCCTTCCGGAACTTTTGCGTGGAGCAACGACATATTTAATGCGGGGCGCGCCGGTTTTGCCTATTTCGCATTCAATAATGGGCTAGGCTGGATGAAACCGGAGGGCTTTCTGGTCCGCGATAACATTGGCGGCCACATCACCGAAAAAAGCGGCGTTTTGAACAGGCAGGAAGAAGAAAACAGCAAAGCTTATCTGGAATCTTCTTTCGGCGATTATTTAAAGCGTTGATAATAAAAGGTGTAATTTTGTCAGGATACTTAAAAACAATGAAAAAAGTCGCTTTTTATACACTGGGTTGCAAGCTGAACTATTCGGAAACTTCATCGATCGGACGGATGTTCGAGGCCAAGGGTTATTCCAAAGTAGAGTTCAACGAAAACCCGGACATCTTTATCATCAATACCTGCTCGGTCACCGAGAATGCGGATAAGAAATGCCGCAAGATCGTGCGGGAAGCTCAAAAGATCAATGCGGACGGATATGTAGCGATCATAGGTTGCTATGCACAGCTGAAACCGAAAGAAATTTCTGAAATACCGGGGGTGGACGCCGTTTTAGGTGCTGCCGAGAAGTTCAGGTTGGTAGAACTGATCGATACTTTTGAGAAAACACCGACCGGCCAGCCTGCGCAGGTCATCGCATCCAGCATCGACAATGCCATCGAGTACCATACCTCCTACTCGCTCAACGACCGCACGCGCACGTTCCTGAAAGTGCAGGACGGCTGCGACTACCCGTGCGCATATTGCACGATCCCGCTCGCACGTGGAAAGAGCCGGTCGGACAGTATCGAAAATATCGTCAAAGCAGCGCGGGAGATCGCTGCCCGTGATGTGAAGGAGATAGTGCTTACGGGCGTCAACATCGGCGATTTCGGCCTGCGCAATGGTGTTCGGGAGGAGACCTTCCTTGATCTGGTGCAAGCATTGGACGAAGTGGAAGGAATCGAGCGCTTTCGCATTTCTTCGATCGAACCAAACCTGCTTACCGACGAGATCATCGAATTCGTGGCTCAATCCAAACGATTTGCCCCGCATTTCCATATCCCATTGCAATCGGGCTCCAACAAGGTCCTTGGCTTGATGAAGCGCCGCTATAAAAGTGAGCTCTACGTAGAGCGTGTGGCGAAGATCAAATCGCTCATGCCGGATTGCTGCATTGGGGTGGATGTCATCGTGGGACATCCCGGGGAGACGAAAGAGCTGTTTGAGGAAACCTATCGATTCCTGAACGAGCTCGACGTTTCGTACCTGCACGTGTTCACCTATTCTGAAAGAGAAAACACGACGGCGCTGGCCATCCGCCCGATCGTACCCAAAGGCGAGCGAGCCGAACGCTCCAAAATGCTCCATATCCTTTCCGACAAAAAGAAAAGGTTTTTCTACGAAAGCCAAATCGGCAAAGAAGGTAAGGTATTGTTTGAAGACGAGATCCAGAACGGACAAATGCTTGGATTCACCGGCAACTACGTCCGCGTGGCAGTCAAATACGATCCGCTGCTGATCAACGAGACCAAAGAAGTCCGCTACGACCACATCAGCGCGGAAGGCCTGATGGAAGTGACCGAAATCCAAGAAGAAATACTAGCTCACTAAAAAAATTTTAATCTTTTACCGTCGACTTAGGTCGACGGCTAGAGACTAAAAGGCTTAGCCAGGGAAGTCGACGGCTAGAGACTAGTAAAGAATAAAAAAGCGAAGCCCGACCAATTTGGCCGGGCTTCGCTTTTTTATTCTTTATAGTTTAGATTAAGCTTCTACAAGAAATTCGTCGTGCTGGCTTACATCCAGACCCGCTTTTTCGTCTTGCTCCGATACGCGAAGCGGCAGGATCAGATCAACCAATTTCAGCAACAGGAAGGAGCCTACGAACGCGAATGCGGACACACCTACCAGGGCAATTACGTGGTTGATGAACAACTTGGTTTCGCCGAATGCAAGACCTTGGTCAACTACCAGTGAGTTTACACCGCTCGTTGCGAAGATACCGGTCATCAGCATACCTACCATACCACCTACACCGTGGCAAGGGAATACATCAAGCGTATCGTCCAGTGCTGAACGTGTACGCAAGTGAGCGACATAGTTAGAGATGATCGCAGCGACAGTACCTATGAACAGGGAAGCAGGAACCGTTACGAAACCGGCAGCAGGCGTGATAGCCACAAGACCCACTACGGCACCGATACAGAAACCAAGAGCAGAAACTTTTTTGCCTCTTGCCGCGTCGAAAAGAACCCAGGCCAAACCAGCAGCACCGGCAGCGGTGTTAGTAGTTGCGAAAGCTGAAACGGCCAATGGAGAGGCTGTAAGAGCAGAACCTGCGTTGAAACCGAACCATCCGAACCAAAGCAAACCAGTTCCCAACAATACGAATGGGATGTTTGCAGGAGGTAGTACATGGTCTTCAAGAAGTGACTTACGACGCTTCAGGTAAAGCGCACCGGCAAATGCAGCCCAACCGGCAGACATATGGACAACAGTACCACCCGCGAAGTCAAGCACACCCATTTTGAAAAGGAGGCCGTCTGCATGCCACGTCATGTGGGCAAGCGGCGTGTAAATGAAGATGCAAAAAAGAATAATGAAAAGAACGTAAGAGCGGAAGTTGATACGCTCAGCCATTGAGCCGGTTACGAGTGCAGGCGTGATCACCGCGAACTTCAACTGGAACATCGCGAACAAAGCGAAAGGAATTGTTCCCCAAACAGGGCCATCCAAAACACCTTTGAACATGAAGTGTGTTGCCGGGTTACCGATAAAACCGCCGATGTCGTCACCGAATGCAAGACTGAATCCGCAAACTACCCACACCACACTGATTACCCCCATTGCGATAAAGCTCTGGAGCATCGTAGAAATGACGTTTTTAGTGTTGACCATTCCTCCGTAGAAGTACGCCAGGCCCGGGGTCATAAGCAATACCAGCGCAGATGACACGAGCATCCATGCGGTGTCGCCTGAATTGATGCCTTCCGTTACGATCTGCGTGGGAACGTTGGGAATGAAGGCACCGAGGATGCTGATTACCAGGAGGATAATCAGTGGGATAAAGTTACGTTTTTCCATTGTTGTAAATTATTGTTATTGTATTAGATTAAGAAGGTATTCGTGTGATATGTGTCGTGATCAGAACTTGTAGATGAATGCAAGTCCAAAAGTAGTCTGGCTGTTTTTAGTCCATTTGCCATCTGAATCTTCAAATTGCTGTGCTTCTCCTGCACCGCTCAGCTTTGGATAAGCATCCAGACGAAACTCAGGTTTAACAAGGATATGTCCGTCGGCCAGGTTAATGTTACCGGTGAGTGTAACAGAATTCACCTTTGTGCCTGCTCCTGCGGGGGTAAGCAAGCCACGTACACCTTTGTCATTGTTGAAATACTCATAACGCGCTCCGAGTCCGAAGTTTTCGGTGATCGCCGTGTTGGCATACACCGCGAAGCCACCCCATGATTCAGTCTTGATTGGCCCGCCTGCTCCCTGATAGTCGCCCTTTTGTGAACCGTAAGCGGCATTCAGGCCCAACAGGAACTTCTCTGTCACCTGGAAGCTGGTGGTAATGTCAAACACCTGATAGAAACCATCCGGCTGCTTACCCAGCGAATCGGTGTTAGCCTCGTTGCTTCCGATATAGTTCAGGTAAACGTTCCAGTTTTCAACCGGCTTGAAGTACAGCTGGCTGATGATGCCTTTTGCGCGGTTGTTATCACCCAGGCCATCCACGTTGTTTACCACACCCACCATCAGGGAAGCCTTGTCAGAAAATGCATAAGTAGCTTTCAAACCCGCATGGTAGAACGGACCATTGTTGAACAGGTTAGAAAGGGAATAGTTGAAGTTGGCCGGTGCGTCGATCACTTCATAACCGATATGCGTTCCAAACTGTCCGGCGGTCATGGAGAACTTGTCGGTAAACTTGTAAGTAAAATATGCCTGCTTGATCGCCAGCGCTGTGCTGAACAATGCATTCCCGTAATTACCCATGTTAGCGTTCGGACCGAAAGTAAGGTCCACTACCGCTTCCGACTTGCTGTTGGTGTAAGCCACCTTAGCCTGCACAAGGCCCAGTGAGAACTGGCCGGATTTCTGGTCGAACACGCGTGCATTGGTAGCACCCATATTAGAACGGGAGGCTGGTTTGTTGAAATTAGCCATGTAATAGGAGTCCAGGTAACCCGAGAATGCGAATGCTCCCTTGGCTTCCTCATCGTCCTTGGCTTCTGTCACCACTGCTGTATCTGCCTTCACCGCCTTTTTCTCTTCTTCCGACTTCGCAAAACCCAAAAAAGGAACCATCAAAGATAATACTGTGCAATAGACTTTTTTCATAATTATATTCTGTTTAAGTTAATAAGACTCTCCGGCTGTATTACTGGATCAAATATTGTACTAAAATTATATTTATCAAATAATCTACGTAAAATTTATATCAAAAAATCCAATTTTCTAACTTTTATCATGTTTTTTATCGTTTTTAAAACACAAAATTGCCAAAAATGACATTTTTAGTTAAAAATTTTTATTCTGCATATCCAACACAAAACAAAATTTTCTTCAAAGAAATATATTGGAACTAACAAGAATTTTTATTATTATAATGACATTTCCAGTACCGGTAGGGCACAAAAAAAAGCCTGCTGTTCAGCAGGCTTCGGTCTTATATAGGTCAGCAGGTGCTATTCACCATGCATCCATGCTTTTTTTGCAAGCAGAGTTTCTTCTTCTTCTTCGTTATCCGGATCCGGAATGCAGCAATCTACCGGACATACCGCGGCGCATTGGGGCTCCTCATGAAAACCGACACACTCGGTACATTTATCTGTAACTATATAGTAAAATTCGTCAGAGACCGGAGACTGTTTCTCTTTGCCGCTTACCACTGTACCATCGCCAAAGTCCACTTCGTCCAAACTCGTTCCATCTCCCCAAGTCCATTCTACACCTCCCTCATAAATTGCTGTATTCGGGCATTCTGGCTCACACGCCCCACAATTTATGCATTCATCGGTTATCATTATAGCCATAGTCGCCGGATTGTTTATATTTGTTGCTATTCTTCTGTTTAGAGTAACAAATATAACTATTTATAGTTTCCCAACAATCAGAAAAATAAAAACGGCACTTACAGTTAAACTTTTTAGAGTCACGTTAGAATGATATCAAGAATTCGGAGGATAAATGCATTCGCCAGATTGGGCCGGTTCATCCATGAAAAACAGAACGAAACGGTCATAGAAGAATGGATTGCAGGTGCGAAAAGCAGGAACAACTGGTTTATCCCCGCCAATGTCGCCCGGTCGCTGCACGCGATCGCGACCCGGTACCTCGACGAGACCGAGCTCGAAAAATGGACCGCCAGGTACGCTGAGCCCGCAAATCCGCAGAAAGTAGGCGTTGTAATGGCAGGCAACATCCCCGCAGTAGGTTTTCACGACGCCTTGTGCGTGCTCATCAGCGGCCACATTCTCATGGCCAAGCCCAGCACCGACGACCAGGTCCTGATCCATGCCATGCTGGACAAGCTTGTCGAAATCGAGCCGGAGTTCGCAGATTCCATTCATTTTGTGGAGCGCCTCAATGATTCCGACGCATACATAGCCACCGGCAGCGATAACACTGCACGCTACTTCCATTACTATTTTGCCAAGAAACCCCATATCATCCGTAAGAACCGCACCTCGGTGGCAGTACTGACAGGTAACGAAAGCACCACGGAACTCAGGGCGCTGGGAAGCGATGTACTGCAATACTTCGGGCTCGGCTGCCGGAACGTATCCAAGCTGTTGGTCCCTGCGGGATATGATTTTACCAAGTTTTATGAGGCTATTCAGGATATGGCACCGGATTATATGAACCACCACAAGTATTTCAATAATTACGAATACAACAAGTCGATATTCCTGGTGAACCGCGTTCCGCATTTTGACAACAACTTCCTGCTGATCACCGAAAGCCAGACCTTGGTATCGGCCATCAGCGTGCTGCATTACGAAACATACAACTCCCTCCAAGAGGCGCAGCAGATACTTGCCGAATCGGAGGAGAAAATCCAATGCATCATCGGCGACCCATCCACCGGAATTGCGGAGGCGATCCCTTTCGGCGTAGCGCAGCTACCGGCATTGAACGACTATGCGGACGCCGTCGACACGATGGCTTTTCTTTCGGAACTGGGCTAAACCTTGCCAGTCCTTTCCGATATCCATTCCAGGAAATCGGGAAGGGCTTTTGCCCAGGTATCCGGGTTGTGCATTCCCTCCTTCACTTCCAGATACCGGATGTCATTTCCCCATCGGTACCCTTTTCTTTCCAACTCGGCAATGCATTCGAGGGTATCCTGTATCGAGTCGATCACACCATCGCCATCCCTGTCGTCGTACTCATCCCAGGTGCCACATTGAAACCAGTATCGGCCAGGCGATACCCTTTCCATTTCGCGGATCTGGCGGTGCATAATCCGGTCGGTCTCGGAATAGCCGTCGTTCAATGCTTTCTGCCGCCACCAGAGCGAGCCTGAAAAAACGCCCGCTTGTGAAAAAATCTCCGGATGGTTCCAAACAGCATCGAGTGCCATTAAACCGCCCAGTGAGCAACCTGCGTACGTATTGCCATGCTCTGCCGTGTGATAATGCGCCGTCAAATGCGGAATCAGCTCATGCACTACAAAGGAAGTGGTCGCACCGGCTTTGTCACCCCTCCCCGCGTAGTCGGGCTGGCGCGCGATCCCGTACTCGTGTATGCGCGCGTCGTTCGCGTGAATGCCTGCGATCACGCTCGGAGCTATTTTTCCTGCCGACTGCAATGCCGCAGTCGTCGCCGCTATTTGTAATGCTTCGAAATCCTGCCCGTCGTTGAAAAGCACCAGCGGATAGCGCTCAGCGGTGCTATATCCCAGTGGAAGCAGCACCGTAACCGTCACCTCTCTTCCCAGGAACTCGGAGTACAAGGCGATGTTTACAGGCATTATTTCGGTAGAAGAGGCGGCTGAATTCAATGCAAATGATGGTCTACGGATGAAAATAAAACCCGAAAGTTAATAATTTGCTTCCTATGATTTGTTTTGTATATTTCATTTATCAACTATAAAAACAGCTTTGTTTGGAAGAGAAGCACATTAAATTCTATTCTCATCATCTCGACAAAGAGGTAGAGATGCTCGTGTACGGCGACTGGGGCTACCCCATCCTGCTCTTCCCGACAACCCTGGGACGGTACTATCAGGCCAAGGACATGGGTCTGATCGAATCGGTACGCTGGCTGGTTGAATCCGGCAAGTACAAGATCTATTGTGTGGACACTATCGATGCCGACTCATGGTATGGAAAGCATCTGAATCCGGAGTACCGTGTCGTGAACCACGTCCAATACGATAAATTCCTTAAAAACGAGCTGGTAACCTATATCAAGAATGAATGCAACGTGGGTAAAATAGGCGTTGCCGGTTGCAGTTTCGGCGGCTTCCACGCGGCTAATTTCGCCTTCCGCCATCCCGACCAGGTTGCTTACCTGATCAGCATGAGCGGCGCATTCGACATCCGCAGTTTTCTGGACAACTATTACGACGACCTGGTTTACTTCAATAATCCCGTCGATTTTATGCCCAATGAACAGGGCTGGCGTTTCGGGCACATGAAGATCGTACTCGGAACTTCCGACTGGGATATCTGCCGGGATAGCAATGTACGGATGTCCGGCATTCTGAGCGCCAATGGTATCGAACACTGGCTCGACATCCGTGGCTGGGAAAAACACGACTGGCCGCTCTGGAATAAAATGTTCCCCGACTACCTGTCAAGGATCGTCCTGTCATAATCAAAAAACACAACTCAAAACCTGATATGAAAAAGATTGGAATCCTTTTTGGAATGGAAAATACCTTCCCGAACGCATTTATCGAGCGAATCAACAGCAAAAATGAGGAAGGTATTATCGCAGAGGCTGTCACGATCGACAAAGTTGTCCAGGCAGCACCCAGCGAATATGCGGTTATCATCGACCGCATTTCACAGGACGTCCCTTTTTACCGCTCTTACCTGAAAAATGCGGCCCTTTCTGGTACCGCAGTGATCAACAATCCGTTCTGGTGGAGCGCTGACGAGAAGTTCTTCAACAATGCATTGGCAGAAAAAATAGGGGTACCAGTACCGAAAACGGTTTTGCTACCCTCCAAACAACGCCCCGAAAATACCTCGGAAACTTCCTTCCGGAACCTCGCATTCCCGATGGCCTGGGAGGAAATATTTCAGTATGTAGGTTTCCCGGCCTACATGAAACCACATGATGGCGGCGGCTGGAAGAGCGTGTACCGCGTGGTAAATCCGCAGGATATGTGGATCAAACATGAAGAAACAGGTCAGCTGGTAATGCTTTTGCAGGAAGAGATCGTATTCGACGATTATGTTCGCTGTTATTGTATTGGTCAAAAAGACGTGTTGGTAATGCCTTATGAGCCACGGAACCCGCATCATTTACGCTATGCAGCCGACCTGAAAGCACAGGGCGAGGAACGTGAAAAGCTCCTGGAAACCATTAAGGATTATACTTTGAAACTCAACATCGCTTTGGGTTATGATTTCAATACCGTTGAATTCGCGGTGCGCGACGGTATTCCTTACGCGATCGATTTCTGCAACCCGGCCCCGGATGCCGACATTTACTCGGTAGGCCGCGATAATTTCGAATGGGTAGTGGAGGCCGCGGCCAATATGGCGATCGAACGCGCCAGGAAGCAGGTACCCGGACAGATTAACCTGACATGGGGGACGTTCATTAACCAGGCGGTAAATGGCATTTCTACGTCGGCTCAGCCTGAAATTGCTGCTCCGGCGCCTGCCAAGCCAGCCGAATCAGCCAAAGCCAAACCGGCAGCTCCGGCGAAAGCTGCGAAGCCTGCTCCGGCAAAACCGGTAGAAACTGCCAGCGCAACACCTTCGCCCACAGAGGTGAAAGTCAAAGCGGTCGCGCCTAAAAAAGCTCCCAAATCCGCTGAAACGAAGGCTCAGACAGAGAAAGTCGCCGAACCGGAGCCAAAGATCCCCACTACCAAAGCGGCCGCTACGAAAGCGCCTGCTAAAAACTCCAAACTGAAAAAATCCTGACCACCTAAAATTCAGCCGCTTTTGCATTATGGCAACATTCACTCTGGGCATTGAAGAAGAATTTCAGACCATCGATCCGGTTACAAGGAATCTCCGGTCGCATATGTCAAAGCTGGTTGAAGACGGGAAGATTACATTGAAAGAGCGTGTGAAAGCGGAAATGCACCAGGCGGTGGTGGAAGTGGGTACGAATATCTGTCACAACATCCGGGAAGCGCGCGAGGAGGTTACCTACCTGCGTAAAATGATCCTGGACCTGGCCGATAAACAAAATCTGCAGGTAGCTGCCGCCGGGACGCACCCGTTCGCCGATTGGGTAGATCAGCTCATTACGCCCGACCCTCGCTACGACCAGATTATCGACGAGATGCGGGACGTTGCCCGCGGGAACCTGATATTCGGACTGCACGTCCATGTCGGGATCGAAACCCGTAACGAAGGCATCCAGATACTGAATGCAGTTCGCTATTTCCTCCCGCACATCTACGCATTATCGACGAACTCGCCGTTCTGGTGTGGCAGGAACACCGGTTTCAAATCTTACCGGTCCAAAGTTTTCGATAAATTCCCCAGAACCGGCATACCCGACTTCTTCGCAAGTGCAGCGGAATACGACGAGTACATCGCCCTGCTCATCAAGACGAATTGTATCGACAATGGTAAAAAGATATGGTGGGACATTCGCCTGCATCCTTTTTTCAACACCATCGAATTCCGCATGTGCGATGTGCCCATGCGTACGGACGAGACGATCTGCCTGGCTGCGATCATGCAGGCGCTTGTCGCGAAAATACATAAGCTCCACAGCCAAAACCTGAGCTTCCGCCCCTACCGCAGAATGCTCATCAACGAAAATAAATGGCGTGCGGCCCGGTACGGGATCAGCAGCAAACTGATCGACTTTGGGAAGCAGGAAGAGGTAGAGTACAAAATACTCATCCACGAACTGCTCGAATTCATCGATGACGTGGTGGACGAGCTCGATAGCCGGAAGGAGGTCGAATACATTCATCAGATCCTTGAAATGGGCACCGGTGCAGACCGTCAGCTGGCCGTATTTGAGCAAACCGGCAGCCTCAACGATGTTGTAGATTATATCGTTTCAGAGACCAGGATCGGCCTTGATTAAGAATAATATCAAACAGTTCTATCAAAATCCGAACTATTCATCACGACGTTTGTTTCTAATGGATTACCCGATTCTATAACTAACGGCTGATTTGCTGACACCATCAGCCACCATTAAGATGACCACTAATCACAAACATTTCCGGATCGCGATCCTGGATATGTACAACGGACACCCCAATGAAGGAATGCGATGTATCAAAAAGATCATCAACGCATTCGGAGAGCAGGAAGCTGTGCCCGTAGAATTCACTGTTTTTGATGTAAGACAAAAGACCGAAGTACCGGGAATGGACTTCGACGCCTACATTTCCACGGGCGGCCCGGGTAACCCGGCGCCAATGGGCGAGGCATGGGAAAAGAAGTTCTTCGGTTTTCTGGATAAGATACTGAATTACAATGCTAGTCGACACAACCGTGTCAAGAAGCATTTGTTTCTCATCTGTCATTCCTTCCAGATGGCCTGCATTCACTGGCAGCTGGCTGCCGTCAGCAAGCGCAGAAAGACCTCGTTCGGAACGTTTCCGGTGCATAAAACCTCCATTGGCAGGAAAGACGCATTGCTCGCTGGGTTGAGTGATCCATTCTGGATCGTCGATTCACGGGACTTTCAGGTTACTCAGGCCAATCAGTTTGCATTCGACAGCCTGGGTGCCAAGTTGCTGTGCCTGGAAAAGATCCGGCCGCACGTCCCTCTGGAACGGGCGGTGATGGCGATCCGCTTTGCTCCGGAAATTGTGGGAACGCAGTTCCACCCGGAAGCCGATGCCGAGGGAATGCTCCGCTATTTCTTAAAGGAGGATAAAAAAGAAGCTATCATCAAAGCGCATGGCGAAACCAGGTACAACGATATGATCGAACATTTGAATGATCCTGACAAGATTTCGATGACCGAAGCCGTCGTGATCCCGACTTTTCTGAAAAACGCATTTCAAAAGACATTCCAGCCAGCCTATGCATAAGCAAGCCCGGGAAACGTTCAATAGCTCTTTCACTGAGCAAGGATACGAGGCATTCGTCTCGTCGCTGCAATCGGCGTTTCCCGGTCAGCTGGATTTCAGAGTCGCCGAAACACCCGTTTTTGTCACGAAAGAACTCACAGAGAAGATCCTGCGCGCCTCCGATGAGATCATCGATACGCTGCTATCGCCGGATTTTCTCGAAAACACGGACCGCGCCGTACCGTCCAATCAAAACGTGCCCGGTGAAAACAAGCACACTTCCTTCCTTGCCATCGATTATGCGGTCTGTCGCAATGCCGAAGGCGAACTGGTTCCACAGCTGATCGAGCTCCAGGGGTTCCCTTCCATATTCGGTTACCAGGCATTCCTGTCCGGATCATTCAGGAAGTTTTTTGATGTGCAAGAAAACTTCGGCTACCTGTTCAATGCGGAATCGGATGAGGAATATGTGTCTAAACTAAGAACTTTGATCCTCGGGGATGAGCAACCCGAACATGTGATCCTGCTGGAAATCTTTCCGGAAAAGCAGAAAACCCGGATCGACTTTGCGGTCACCGAACAAATGCTCGGTATCAAGGCGGTTTGCTACACCAGGCTGATCCGGGAAGGACGGGCACTGTTTTATGAAAACGGCGGGCAAAAAATACAGGTTAAACGCATTTACAACCGCCTCATCTTCGACGATCTGTTCAGCTACCCCGATTTACAGACCAGCTACCATTTTACCGATGATGTGGATGTGCAATGGGTCGGTCATCCAAATTGGTTTTTCAGGATCAGCAAGTTTGCTATGCCGTTCCTGAATGGTGAGTTTGTCCCGGAAACACATTTTCTAAGTCATTATCAGGGAAATTTCCCCCAGAACCTGGAAAATTACGTCCTCAAACCACTCTTCTCCTTTGCGGGCTCGGGCGTTCAATTACATCTGGATAAGCAAGTGCTGGAAGCCATTCATGATCCGGAAAATTATATCTTGCAGCGAAAAGTGGTCTACGAACCCGTGATCCAGGCGCCCGACGGCCTCGTCAAATGCGAAATACGCATGATGTACGGCTGGCCCGATGAGGCGTCCAGGCCCGAACTACTGATCAGCCTCAGCCGGTTGAGCCGAGGAGAAATGATCGGAGTCAGGTATAACAAGGACTTCACCTGGGTGGGTGGAAGCGCCAGTTTTTTTGAACATTAAACATCCGGCCACTTTTTCAGAGTATTAAACTTTTAAAAAGTATCCGACATTTCCGAATGCATATTTCACATCGTCAGCATTTTTTTGACCATCTGGCGCAAACTTCCGATTTTCCGCTTGCCCTTGAAATTGAAAAGGCCGAGGGCGTTTACATGTATTCATCCGACGGCAAATCCTACATGGACCTCATTTCAGGCATCGGGGTCAGTAATGTGGGGCACCGCCATCCCCGGGTACTGGAAGCCATCTACAAGCAACTGGACAAGCATATGCACCTGCTCGTGTACGGGGAATACGTGCAGAGCAACCAGGTACTACTCGCCAAAGCGCTGGCTGAGACATTAAGTGTGAGCAGGCCACATCCCTCTCCCTTTGGGCTGATCGACAACGTGTATTTTACCAACTCGGGGACCGAGGCGGTGGAGGGGGCCATGAAGCTGGCCAAACGTTTTACAAAAAGAAAGGAATTCATCTCCTGCTATCAGGCTTACCATGGAGCCACCCAGGGTGCATTGAGCCTGGCCGGTGCTGAGTTTTTCAAAAGAAATTTCCGGCCCTTGCTGCCGGGCGTGAGGCACATTCAGCATGGACACCTCCCCGATCTTGAAACTATCTCGGAAGAGACCGCTGCTGTCATCATCGAAGTCATTGGCGGTGAGTCGGGTGTGCGCGTACCTACGCAGGCGTACATGCATGCATTGCGCGAGCGCTGCTCAGCCACCGGCACGCTGCTGATCCTCGATGAAATCCAGACTGGGTTCGGGCGTACAGGGAGCTTTTGGGCATTCGAGCAGTACGGCATTTACCCGGACATTTTACTGAGCGCCAAGGGAATGGGCGGCGGAATGCCCATTGGGGCTTTCATGGCCTCCCGCGAGATCATGAAAGTATTGAAAACCAATCCCATACTTGGTCATATTACCACATTTGGCGGGCATCCTGTCAGCTGTGCGGCGTCGCTGGCAGCGTTGCAAGTAACCGTCGAAGAAAACCTTGCCCAAGCTGCGATAGCCAAAGGGGCGCTTTTTAAATCATTATTAATTCATTCCAAAATCAAGGAAATCCGCGGAAAAGGCCTTATGCTTGCTGCGGAAATGGAATCTTTTGAGAAACTGAAAGAGACCATTGACCGGTGTATCGAGCGGGGCGTTGTTACCGATTGGTTCCTGTTTTGCGACAACTCCATGCGAATTGCTCCACCGCTCACCATTACCGAAGAGCAGATCAGGGAAGCCTGCTCAATAATCCTCGACATCCTGAATTCTTGAAAAATATGAACTACTCCATTCAAAACGATCACCTGAAAATTTCCGTACAGGAAACCGGTGCCGAACTGTGCCAGATACAATCAGTCGTAACCGGCAAGGAATTTATGTGGAATGCCGATCCCGCGGTATGGGCCAGCTACGCGCCTGTACTTTTTCCGGTGATCGGTGCGATCAAAAACGGGTTTGTCAAATATAATGGAAACGAGTACGCTGTGCCGCGACACGGAATAGTACGGAATAATGCGAATGTAAAACTGTCTGATCAAACTGCTGACAGTCTCACATTTACATTAAAATACAGCGAAGAAACGCTCGCCATATATCCTTTTGAATTCGAGTTCGCGATTACTTATAAACTGGAAAGAAACAGGGTAATTGTCGATCACAAAGTGACTAATCACGGAAATGAGCAAATGCTATTTTCGCTTGGCGGCCATCCGGCATTTAAATGCCCTTTGCACGACGACGAGGTTTATGAAGATTACTACCTGGAATTCGAAGCCGTTGAAAACGATTCGACCTGGTTACTCGAAAAGGACGGCCTCGTCGGCAATACAACGCGCCCAGTTCTGGAACACACCAATGTCCTGCATTTGGATCAGCATTTGTTCGATAACGATGCATTGATCTTCAAGCATTTAGTTTCTAAGCAAGTCAGCTTGAGAAGCACCAAATCTGGGCAGGTAATCACCGTTTCCTACAAAGACTTCCCGTACCTGGGCATCTGGGCTAAGCCCGGCGGGCATTTCGTATGCATCGAGCCCTGGCTGGGCATCGCCGACAGTGCAGATTCGGACCAGAATTTTGAGACGAAGGAAGGAATTTTGAAACTGGCAACGGGCGGGACTTTTGAGGCTGGCTTTACCATTGAAATCAATGAGTAACTTGTCGCCCGAGCGCGCGCTGCTTGTCGACTATATTACCAGAGCATATCCGATGCCGGTCAGCCTGGCATCGGACATCGCCCTACGTTTTTACCCTGTTCATTTATCCAAAGGTGCCTTTTTTCTCAAAGAAGGCGTAATCTCCAACGAATACCTCTTCCTGACCGACGGGTTCATGCGGTCGTTCGCACTCGATCCGGATGGCAACGACATTACCACCAGTTTTCACGGTCGCAAGCACGTCGTTTTTGAGGTGTCGTCATTCTTTCATCGGGTACCGTCGCGCGAGAATATTCAGACGCTTACGCCCTGCAACGGTATTGCAATCACCTACGCGACGCTCAATGAGCTTTTTCATGCATTGCCGGAGTTCCGCGAGTTTGGCCGGAGCATTCTTGTCGGCGGTTTTACCGACCTGAAATCCCGCATGCTCTCCACTATCACCGAAACGGCAGAGTCGCGTTACCTGCAACTGCTTCAAACAAATCCGGAAATTTTCCAGCACGCACCGCTCCGCACCATCGCGTCCTTCCTCGGCATTACCGACACCTCGCTCAGCAGGATCAGAAAGGAAATTTCAGGAAAATAGCTGGATGCTTCATTAATTGCCATTTGGCAAGATTCTTCATCAAGTCGTTGATTTATTTCGTGTTGAAATCAATCAAGTGCCATGAATACTAACCAATTATTGCTCCCGACATTCTTTTTCGCCATCGTGATTGCCACATGGGTAATGCTCTACAAAGCTACTAAGGCGCCAAAATTGATGTGGCTTTTGGCATTTACATGGTTTCCTGTACAGATTTTTCTGAGCAACAGCGGCTTTTACCTCGATACCACCAGCATGCCTCCGCATTTTGCCTTCGCCATTGTGCCGCCTCTGATTTTCATCGCCAGCCTGGCCGTTTTCCGAAGCAAGAAACTGGCTGCGAACAGCTCATTAAAATACCTGACACTGCTGCACACGATCAGAGTAGCGGTGGAACTTGCATTGTTTTGCCTTTTCCAAATGGGAGAGATACCCAGGCTAATGACCTTCGAAGGCAGCAACCCGGATATTATTTCCGGCATTACCTCACCTCTGATATGGCTCGCCTATCGCAACGGATTACTTGGCAGGAAAGGATTGATAGTCTGGAACATAGCCTGCCTGGGTCTACTACTGAACATCGTCGCCCGCGCCATTCTCTCCGCACCGACTCCCTTTCAGCAATTGGCATTCGATCAGCCGAATGTCGGTCTGCTGAAAGCACCATACGTTTTGCTACCGGCATTCATTGTTCCGGCGGTACTGTTTTCGCATGTTGCGGCTATGCTGAAATTAGCGAGCGGTATTACTACATCCCTTCGGGATTTAGAATGAAGAAGGTTGGTACTGGGGTGCGCTACCGATGTTACGTCGCGACGCGACCTGACGTGATGAGACCGAATGTTCATCTACGTTTCATTTATCAATGAAAATGCCGCCAGGCATGTAATATTGGTAGTAGCAGCCATGCTATGAACGCCGTCAATGCCGTAGGTATGCAACAACAGACGTTTTGACCCCCTCGAAGTTACCAATTGGGCTACACTACAATTCAATAGCCAGCAATTCACCACCCAACCTGTGCAATGCATTTTCAATCTTTTTTGCCTGCGCAGGGCGTGGCTTTTTCAGGCCTGAGGCGTAATGATTGAGTTGCTTTTCATTAATACCAGTCAGCCGCGCGATGCCAGTTTGGCTAAAAATCCCCTTATAATATTCCAAAAGGCTCTCCACATCGAATTTCCAAATGATTTCATAATCTCCTTTCAATGCCGCAGGAATGTTGTGATCATCGAATGATTTAACGATGTCGATGCATTCGAGAACATTGCGTTTTACGTCTTCCACTGTATCTCCGATTCCGTAAATTTTGGTAGCATTCTCGGCGTAAGCGCTGTAACCATCTTTTCCTCTTTCAATCAACAATCTAATCTTTTTCATGTTTTATTGATTAGTCAACTTCATTTCCTTACAAATCCTTTTTCTCAAACCTTCATTCATTTCCTTTGAGGAGTGAAAGGGTACACAATAGGTCGCGCCATCTTTCATGTACATATAGTGACTACCCCTCGTCCGAGTAAGAATCCATCCGCTTCGCCGAATGAGGCGATGAAATTCAGAGTATTTCATAGTGTGAGTACAGGTTTAAAAGTAGATAAATATATACCATTAACCAATACATGGCAACAAAAAAGCCCCGTTACCGGGGCTTCTAACTCTTTCACAAATCAGCGATTATCAAACGGTCGCTTCGATCTGAGCATTCAATTTATCTTCCAGGGTTGTTTTGGGAACAACGCCTACTACTTTATCTACCAACTGGCCTCCTTTGAAAATCATCAGAGTAGGGATACTGCGGATACCGAATTTAGCAGGTACCGACGAGTTCATATCCACGTCCATTTTACCAATAACCGCTTTGCCATCGTACTCACCGGCCAGTTGCTCTACAACAGGTCCGATCATTTTACAGGGCCCGCACCATTCGGCCCAAAAATCTACAAGTACTGGCTTATCTCCCTTGATGAGTTCATCAAAAGTGCTATCGGTAATTTCAAGTGCTTTTCCCATGTTTTAAGTGTCTAATTGTTATTTATCAATCTGGCTTAATAAGGAATATTAATAACTAAAAGTTCCTTCCCCAAATCAATCCAAATCAGTTTAGCGAGAATTTTACACCATGAAAACCCCTTAGCACCTTAAACAGCTCATTACTAGGAGATACACGGTAACCGCGGGACAACATTTCTACCTCAATGTGCGTCTCGGGGTCCTTTACGGTCATACTTACTTGACATCCTCCAGGGTACGTTCCGAACGTATCATTAAGGACTTGAATGAACTGTGCGTCTATCTGATCCAGCGTAAGATTGATTTTGATCTTCCTGCACATCTTTTCCATGATCTCAGGCAGCAACTGTATCTGGGAGATCTTGAACTCGAACTGATCTTCCTGCTTCCAGCGGTTCTGCACCTTACCTTTGATATACAAAAACTGCCCTACCTGTAAGTAATTTTTGAAGCGAATATAGTCCTCCCCACCAATCAGCATTTCCATCGCTCCCTGATAGTCTTCCATTTTGAAGATCATGAAAAGGCTGCCGTTTTTCGACATCCGCTCCTGGGCGCTCGTGACGATCCCGGCTACATTGATGTCCTTGCCGAAATACCGTGGCGCACGCTCTCCCTCATGAATTTCCAGGACTTTTTCAAGCGTGCAATTGCAGAAGTTATCCAGTTCGGCACGGAAGGTATCCAGCGGGTGTCCGGAAATATAAAAACCTACCACTTCCTGCTCGTAACGCAATTTGGCGAGGTCGTCCCACTCTTTGATATCTACCGCCTTCGGCTTAGCCAGTGTGGAACCGCTATCACCCAACATCCCGAACAGCGACGCCTGGGCAGACGATTTCTCTGCATGATAGTTGTTGGCATACCGGATCAGTTTCTCAATAAATGTGCCGGTTTCGCCCTGCTCAATCGCAAAGTATTGGGCGCGGTGGTAATCCGTGAAGCAATCGAATGCGCCTGCATAAGCGAGGCTTTCCAAAGTCTTCTTATTAACGGTGCGAAGATTAACACGGGTCATAAAATCAAATACATCCTTGAACGGCCCATTCGCTGTGCGCTCCTCGATGATCGACTCAACGGCGGCATCGCCACTTCCCTTCACCCCCGCAAGCCCGAAACGGATCTCCTTTTTCTTGTTCACGCCAAACTGCCGCTCCGATTCATTGATATCAGGCCCCAATACGGTAATGCCCAGATTTTTACATTCTTCCATAAAGAATGTGATCTTGTCGATGCTACCTAGTGAACTCGTCAATACCGCCGCCATGTATTCCGACTGGTAATGTGCTTTCAGATAAGCCGTCTGGTACGCAACGAATGCGTAACAGGTGGAGTGGGATTTGTTAAAGGCATAAGAGGCAAAAGCTTCCCAGTCGGTCCAGATTTTTTCGAGCTTCTTGGCATCGAGCCCCCTTTCAGCCCCGCCTTTCATGAAGTCGCCTTTCATCTTGTTCAGCGTCTCGATCTGCTTCTTACCCATCGCTTTCCGCAATGTATCGGCTTGCCCTTTGGTAAATCCTGCCAATTTCTGCGACAAAAGCATTACCTGCTCCTGATACACTGTAATTCCATAGGTATCAGCCAAATACTCCTCCAACTCCGGCAAATCGTAGGTGATCTCTTCCTGGCCGTTTTTCCTCCGGATAAAGTTTGGGATATACGCGATTGGTCCCGGCCGGTACAAAGCGTTCATGGCGATAAGGTGCTCGAAACGGTCGGGGATCAGGTCGCGCATGTGCTTCTTCATCCCGTCGGATTCGAACTGAAAAATCGCATTGGTTTCTCCTCTCTGGAATAATTCAAAAACCTTGGGATCATCCAGTGGTACGTCGTCGATCACAATGTCGATATCGTGGTTATTTTTGATCATCCGCAGTGCCTCCTTGATGATGGTAAGGTTTCGGAGACCTAAAAAGTCCATCTTGATGACACCTGCATCTTCAATGATCTTTCCTTGATACTGCGTGATCAGGAAGTCCGAATCTTTGGAGGTGCTGACCGGAATGATCTCGGTCAGGTCGCTGGGGGCAATGATAATCCCCGCCGCGTGTATGCCAGTGTTCCGCACGGTGCCTTCCAACCGACGTGCCTCTTGCAAAACACTCGCCTGCAAGTCATTACCCAATGCGATGGCGCGCATTTTCTTCACATTATCCAATTCTTCCGGGGCTATACCTTCTTTTTTCATCAAACTTCCCTCCCCTTCCAGCGGCGCGGTGAAGATTCGGTTGAGCGTCATGTTATAGGTCGGCTTGTCCGGCACGAGCTTGGCCAATGCATTGGCGTCCTGCAGAGGCAGGTCCATCACGCGGGCCACGTCCTTGATCGCCGATTTGGCGGCCATTGTACCATAAGTCACGATCTGTGCGACCTGGTTGTAACCATATTTTTTAACCACATAATCGATCACCCGCTGACGGCCTTCGTCGTCGAAGTCGGTATCAATATCGGGCAGCGAGATCCGGTCGGGGTTCAGGAAACGCTCAAAGAGCAGGTCATACTTGATAGGATCAATATTGGTGATCCCCGTGCAGTACGCCACTACCGATCCGGCTGCGGAGCCACGGCCCGGACCTATAAAAACACCCATTTTACGGCCCGCATCGATAAAGTCTGCCACAATCAGGAAGTAGCCCGGAAAGCCCATGTTCCGGATGGTATTCAGCTCAAAATTCAGACGATCCTCCACTTCCTGGGTAATGGTGCCATATTTAAACCTGGCACCTTCAAAAGTCAGGTGTTTGAGGTATTCCCATTGATTGAGCACGTCGGCGGTAAGCTCCTTCTTACCTACCATCTCCGATAATGTGTGTGTTTTGAACTCGTCAGGGATCGGAAAGTTGGGAAGCAGAATGTCCTTCCGGAGGTCCAGGGTTTTGATCTTGTCTACAATCTCATTGGTATTGTCCAGCGATTCGGGCAGATCGTTGAACAGTTGCAGCATTTCGCTGGTATTCTTGAAATAAAACTGATCGTTGTAGAATGCGAAGCGGGAGCCTTTCGGAATGCCTTTATCGTCGTCAAAATCTTTGGCAGAAGGCGTACTTTGCTTGTCTCCCGTATTGATACACAGCAGGATGTCGTGCGCGTTCCAATCCTCCCTGTCCACATAATGCGAATCATTGGAACAGATCACCTTCACATTGTATTTCTTTGCAAATTTGAGCAGCACTTCGTTTACAATGTACTGGTCCCGGATGTCGTGCCGCTGTAATTCGACGTAAAAATCATCGCCAAACAGTTCAAGCCACCACCTGAACTCCTTCTCCGCAGCCTCTTCTCCCTGCCGGATAATGGTTTTAGGAACCATTGCGCCAATGCAGCAGGTTGTAGCGATCAGCCCCTTGTGGTATTTGACGATCAATTCTTTATCGATCCTGGGATACTTACCGTACATGCCCTCGATGAAGCCCAGGGAGCACATTTTTACCAGGTTTTTGTACCCGATTTCGTCCTTGGCAAGCAGCAGTTGATGAAAACGGACGTCCTTTTTGTCTTTGGTAAACTGACGCACGTGCCTGTCTTCGACAACATAAAACTCGCAGCCGACAATAGGTTTGATCCCCTGCTTGTTACCTTCCGCCACAAATTCGAACACGCCAAACATATTGCCATGATCGGTGATGGCCACGGCGGGCATCTTATCCTCTTTGGCTTTTTTAAAAAGTTTCTTGATGTCTGCGGCACCGTCTAGCAGCGAAAACTGGGTGTGGCAGTGTAAATGGGAAAATTGCATATAATATGGTTTGGGCGACGCGTCTTACCTGGTTTTGAATCCCTCTAGTTGGTGATTACAGCTCCTCGGCCTCTTCGTACAATACATAATTCATATAATCTGTAAAAGGTTTAAGCAATTGGATCCCCTTCACGATTTCGTTTCCAAAGTCCTTCGAAGCCACCTCCTTATCCGTGAAACGGTGCATGAAGAAAAGCTGCTTGCGTTTCAGTAATTCGATTTCCTGATGGTCCTTTGGATAACCCTTCGGCGTTGTTTTCAAAGATTCGCCGTGTATTTCAGGATAGTAGCTCCGGAATTCAGTTTCTTCGATGATATCCTTCAATTCGGCTGCATTATAGTCGATCTCCTGCCGGAAACGCGCCAGCTGCTCCGTCGTCACATCCCACATTCCGCCACCGAGAAACGACTGGTCACCCGGCTGGATCTGTAAATAATAGTCGATTTTCCCGGAGCTTTTTCCTCCCGGGCCGATTCCCGCTGCCAGATTGTTCTTGTAGGGAGCCTTATTTTTCGAAAAACGGATATCACGGTTGATGCGCAGCAGGCAGTCCTTCACTTGTACATTACCCAGATCCTGAAACTTGCCCACTTCTGCAATCAGGTGGCCAACCAGCTTTTCCATATCCGCTTTGGCCGCATCGTAAAGTTTCCTGTTTGTCTGGAACCAGTCTCTATTGTTGTTTTCTGCTAACTGACTGAGAAAGTGAAGTGTTTTAGAATCCATGACGCGTTGGTGAAGGTATAAAATTCAAATTTACTACGTTTTCTGATTCAATTTAACGAATTTTGGGATTAAGAAAAGGCTAATGCCCACCCGGAAACGCTAACCTGCTGAAAGCTATGAACGTGCAGTTTTTATCGAATGAAAAAGGTAAGAGAACCGCGGTTGTGATCCCGATTGAAGAATGGGAAAGCATACAAGCTCAGCTAAAAAAGGAGCGATTTCTGGACTCTTTCACCCAGTCGGTCAAGGAATTAAGTCTCATGCGGGAGGGAAAACTTCCCGAGCCTGATGTTAATGAGCTGTTTAATGACTAAGATCACCTTTGTCCCTCAGTTCAAGAAAGAGTTCAAACGGCTTTCCCGGAAATATGCGTCCTTGGAAGCCGATATCAAAGAACTGGTCGAGAACCTTCTTGTCAAGCCCGATTTTGGAACACCACTAGGCGGCAATGTATTTAAAATCCGTTGGCCGGTTAAGAGTAAAGGCAAAGGAAAAAGTGGAGGAGTTCGGGTGATTACCTACTTTCTGGCCGAGGATGGAAAACTGTATCTGCTAAGTATTTACGATAAGTCAGAACAGGAAAGCATTACGTCGAAGCAGATTCGGCTGCTAATCGAAACGATTTTATAACCCATAATCCAATTTCGCCGGGTAATTTCCGGCGCTGTATTTCAAAATGGCCAGAATCCTGACAGGCATTCAAAGTAGCGGACGACCACACCTGGGCAACATCCTGGGAGCCATCAAACCCGCCATTGAACTCTCTAAAAACCCACAGAACGAATCATTCTTTTTCATCGCCGACCTCCATTCGCTCACGACCCTGAAAAACGGGATCGAACGTGGCGAATACGTCCGTGCCATTGCATCAACCTGGCTTGCATTCGGGTTCGACTACAAAAAAAACGTCTTCTGGCGGCAGTCGCGGGTGCAGGAGCATACCGAGCTGGCCTGGTACCTCAACTGCTTCACGCCTTTCCCGATGCTGGCAAACGCGACGTCGTTTAAGGACAAATCGGAGAAATTGGCCGATGTCAATGCAGGACTCTTTACCTATCCGGTATTGCAGGCCGCCGACATTTTGCTCTACAATGCCAATATCATCCCGGTCGGCAAAGACCAGAAGCAGCACCTGGAAATGAGCAAGGACATCGCCAACCGGTTCAATATCCTGGCTGGCGAGGAAATCCTAGTATTGCCCGAGCCGCAGATCGACGAACGCATTATGACCATTCCAGGTCTGGATGGTCAGAAAATGAGCAAGTCCTATCATAACTATATCGATATCTTCCTGCCCGAAAACGAACTTAAAAAGATCACCAAAAAGATCCTTTCCGACTCCAAAGCACTCGAAGAACCGAAGAATCCGGATACCGACATTACCTTTCAACTATACAGCCTGGTAGCATCGGCAGCCGATGTGGAAACGATGCGCCAGCACTATCTGAATGGCGGCTATGGTTACGGGCATGCCAAACAGGCGCTTTTCGAGTGCTTCCTGGAAGTATTCGCCGAACCACGCCGGATTTTCAATTACTATATGGAAAATACCGGAGAGCTCGAAGGTATATTGACGGAAGGGGAAGCCAAAGCCCGCGAAATAGCGCAGGAAACCATTCAAAAAGTACGGAAAGTCCTCGGATTCAGCTCATGACGCAGGCCGTAGACACGTTGATCCGTTCGGACCAGGAGTTATTTTTATGGCTCAATGGCATGCATACGCCCTGGCTGGATACCGTTATGTACTGGGTTACCTACAAATTCACATGGATTCCGCTCTATGTGTTCCTGATCGCATTAACGATTCGGGCGGAAGGCAAAAAAGGCGTATTTATGATCATCGCGGTGATACTGGCGGTTGTCGTGGCCGACAAAATCACTTCCGGGCTGATGAAACCTTATTTCCTGAGATTCAGGCCTTGCCACGAACCGACATTGCAGGGATTGGTACACGTGGTGACAGACTGCGGCGGCTCCTACGGCTTTGCTTCATCCCATGCTTCCACCAGCTTTTCGCTGGCCATCGTGTGGTTCAGCCTGTTACGCCGAAAAGTACCTAACATGGCGCTGATCTTCGGATGGTCGCTTGTTTACGCGTACAGCCGCGTTTATGTAGGCGTGCATTATCCGCTGGATATCTTGGTCGGTGCACTGGTCGGACTGCTCACCGGATACTGCTTCGTTCAGCTTTATTATATTTTTTTAAAAAGATATTATCTTAATTGATTGGTTTTATTTAATTTTGCGCAAATTTTAGTTTGGCCATGGGTTCATTCAATACAGTAAAAATATTTTCGGGGAGTCAGTCCGAATATTTGGCCAAAGACATTGCCAGGTATTTTGGTAAAGAGCTGGGAGGCTACACGTTGCGGAAATTTAGCGATGGTGAATTGTCCCCAAGTTTTGAGGAGTCCATCAGAGGTTGTGATGTTTTTCTCATTCAATCTACAATGCCTCCTGCCGATAACCTGATGGAGTTGCTGCTCATGGTGGATGCGGCCCGTCGTGCTTCGGCGCACTATGTGACGGTCGTTATACCCTATTTCGGCTACGCCAGACAAGACAGAAAAGACAAGCCGCGGGTGGCTATCGCTGCGAAAGTAGTGGCCAACCTGCTCACATCGGTCGGTGTGGACCGCCTGATGACCATAGATTTACATGCAGGACAAATCCAGGGATTCTTTGATTTACCCGTGGACCACCTGGAAGGGACGTCGATTTTTGTCCCCTATATCAAATCCCTGAACCTAAAAAATCTGCTGATCGCATCCCCTGACGTGGGTGGAGCAGCCCGGGCACGGAATTTTGCCAAATTCCTGAATGCGGATATGATCCTGTGTGACAAGCACAGAAAAAGAGCCAACGAGATCGCCAGCATGCAGGTGATCGGTGAAGTAGAAGGAATGGATGTGGTGCTGGTAGATGACCTGATCGACACCGGGGGTACACTTTGCAAGGCCGCGGAGATCATCATGGAAAAGGGTGCCAGCTCGGTGAGGGCGATCAGCACCCACGCGATCATGTCGGGTAAGGCGCATGAAAATATTGCCAATTCGGTGTTGGAAGAACTGATTGTTACAGATACAATCCCTCTTAAGCAACACAATGAAAAAATCCGCGTACTGTCAGTAGCAGAAATTTTTGCGAAAGCGATAGGTCGGATCCGTGATCATGAATCTATTAGTTCATTGTTTATAAATTATCAGTAAATTTTTTATTTTTTTAACTTTCTTATTATAAATTCTTATGAAAAAGCATGAGATTGTAGGGTTTAAAAGAGCGAATCTCGGCAAGACGGAAGCCCAGGAACTACGTTCACAAGGTTATGTTCCGTCTGTGCTGTACGGTGGCAATGAGCAGGTACATTTTTATGCGCCGGCAATGCTGTTCCGTGAATTGCTTTTTACACCGGATATTTATAACGTAACCCTGAATATCGAGGGTACTTTGTACAATGCGATTCTTCAGGAAAAGCAATTCCACCCTGTTAACGATGCACTGATCCACGCGGATTTTCTTGAAATCGTAGCAGGAAAGGAAATAAAAGTTGAAGTTCCTGTTAAATTGACAGGCACATCCACCGGAGTAATGAAAGGTGGCAAAATGAACCAAAAATTGCGTAAATTGCGCGTACAAGGTCTTGCGGAGAACATCCCTGACTATGTAAATGTTGACGTAACTGAACTGGATTTAGGAAAATCTGTTAAAGTTGGTGCACTGAAAGCTGAAAATTTTGTTATATTGACAGCGACAAGCAATCCGATTGCGTCAGTTGAGATCCCACGTGCACTTCGCGGTACACTTGGTAAATAAGTATTTTATTTTTCATGGCTAATAGATGCAAACGTGCCGACCATTGGTCGGCATATTTGTTTATAGCCAGTTCCGAATTTGTTCTACCAGTACTTCATTGATCCGCACGTAACTTTCATGCGTCCAGCCTCCGATATGAGGCGTCAGAACCACACGGTCCGAATGAATAAGATAATCGAACGTAGCCTGCTGCTCAACCGTTAATTTCCCGATCTTTTCATTTTCCAGCACATCCAGGCACGCGCCTTTAATCTTGCCGCTATCAATTGCCTCTGCCACGGATTTCAGGTTCACGACCTCCCCTCTCGACAAGTTCATCAGGTAAAACGGTTTGGCAAAATTGCTGATAAACGCTTCGTCGACCAGATACCGGGTTAGGTCCGTCAATGGAATATGCAGGCTTAGCACATCGGCCTCCCGCATGATCTCCTCGATCGAAGATTCCTTTGCAAATGCGTCGCCGTAATTGTCACGGTACTTGTCATACGCAAGTACCTTACAGCCAAAGCCACTCAGTCTCCGGGCCGTGGCTGTCCCGTTGTTTCCGTAACCGATCAGGCCGACCGTTTTTCCCATCAGCTCCACACCACGGTTCCCTTCCCGGTCCCAGATGCCCTTACGTACTTCCCGATCCGCTTTCAGGATATTATTAAACAAAGCCAGCAGCATGCCCAAGGCATGTTCGGCCACCGCATCCCGGTTTCCTGTGCCCGCATGAAACACCTGAATGCTCATTTCTCTGGCCACTTCCAGATCAATCAGGTCCAGGCCGGCGCCTGCCCGGGCGATAAACCGAAGCCCGGACGCATTCGCAAGCATTTCCCGGTCAAGGAAAGTCTTGCTCCGGATCATCAGGCCGTCATATTGAGGTAATGCATTTTGGATATCTGTTCTTTTGTACTCGGGATGGTAATCATAGTCCCATTTTTGCGTGTCCAGCATCTCGAATAGTGAAGGATGCATAGAGTCTGCGATCAGGATTTTCATAGTAGCACGGGATTTTTTGTAACTTGCACGGATGAACCGTGCGGCAAAAGTAATACGATTTACGCAGGGAGAACACATACAACAGCATTTACCTACATGAGCGACCAACACAGTGACAAACCTATAATCGGCGTAACAATCGGTGATTATAACGGCATTGGCCCGGAAGTAATCCTTAAAGCATTCGAAGGAAACCAGTTATCCAAATTATGTACACCCGTAATCTATGGCTCGTTACGGGTCCTGAACCAGTACCGGAACCTGCTCGACATGAAAGAGTGGACTTTGCACGGGATCCAGAAAACCGAGCAGGCAAACCCTAAGCTGACCAACGTCATTACCTGCTGGCATGACCATCAGACCGAAATTCAGCCGGGAAAAATCACGGCCGAGGCTGGCCAGGGCTCATTCGCCTCATTGAAACGGGCTGTCGAGGATTTGAAAGAAGGAAAAATTCAGGCCCTCGTGACCGGCCCGATTAATAAGGACAATATCCAGAACGATGATTTCAAATTCCCGGGCCATACCGAATTTCTCGCCGAGGCCTTCGGAAAAGATGACGCCCTGATGTTCATGGTTGCGGGTGATTTGCGGGTAGGCGTCCTCACCGGCCACATTCCTCTTCAAAACGTCCGGGAACAGATCACATCAGAAAAGCTGACCGCTAAAATCGAGCAGATACTGCAATCGCTTAAAGGTGATTTTGGCATTAAAAAACCTAAACTGGCTATTCTGGGCCTGAACCCACACGCCGGAGAGAACGGATTGCTGGGCAGCGAGGAAATTGAGGTCATTCAGCCCGTTATCAAAACCTTTAAGGAGAAAGGCAATCTGGTCGTCGGACCATTTCCTGCCGACGGCTTTTTCGCGGCCGGAACCTACCGGCAGTACGACGCCGTTCTGGCTATGTACCACGATCAGGGACTTATTCCGTTCAAAACACTTGCGTTCAATGAAGGAGTGAATTTTACGGCAGGACTTTCCGCAGTACGTACCTCACCCGACCATGGTACTGCCTACAACATTGCAGGAAAAAATATAGCGGAACCGGGATCGCTGCTGCAAGCGCTTTACCTGGCTTGCGATATCTCGCGTTTCCGTATTTTCAATGCCGATATGGAGAAGAATGCGCTCATCTCGAAACCTCAGCCTTCAGAGAGCCAGCATCCTGCCAAATCAGGCGGAAAACAACGATTTAATTAATCTGCTTCCTGCCGTCGCTAGCGGCGGCTGAGGTATTCCATCACAAGAAAATTATCCCCGAGCGGACCAACCGACAATACTATGTTAAAATCTATGACCGGATACGGTGTATCCAACATCGAATCCGATTCAATCAATGTCACTGTCGAAATCAAGACATTGAATTCCAAATTCCTGGACATTTACTGCCGTGTCCCGCGCAACTACTCAGAAAGGGAAATTGAAATCCGGAACCTCATCACGCAATCGCTCGAAAGAGGTAAGGTCGAATTTACCCTGACCGTCCAGCCGGTAGGCAAAACGATCGCATCGACTTCGGTTAACCGCTCGCTCGTGAATGCTTACTACCAGGATCTTTCAGATACCGCTACCGGCCTGGGATTCAGCCCGGATAATACCGAACTCCTCCGCATTGCTCTCCAGATGCCTAATGCCTACAATAATGAAACGGTGGATGAATCGAGCCGGGAGAATGACTGGGCGCAAATCAAGGTGGCCGTCCTGGAAGCCCTGCGTAAATGCACGGTGTTCAGGGAGCAGGAAGGCAAGATGACGGCCGACAAATTTGCCGAATACATCAAAACCATACAGACCTTACTGGATCAGGTAGCCGAGCAGGACAAGCTCAGGATACCAGCCGTGCGCGAACGCCTGGAAAAACAGGTCCGGGAACTGCTTTCCGACGACAATTTCGATCCGAACCGTTTCGAGCAGGAGCTGATCTATTATGTAGAGAAGTTCGATATTTCGGAAGAGAAGATCCGTCTTGCCAATCACCTCACCTATTTTATTGAAACCATGAAGGCGCCTGAGAGCAATGGCAAAAAACTCAACTTCATTGCACAGGAAATCGGCCGGGAAATCAACACCATCGGCTCGAAAGCCAACGACGTGTCGATCCAGCACCTCGTGGTCCAGATGAAAGACGAGCTTGAAAAGATCAAGGAGCAAACCATGAATATTATCTGATGCGGGAAGAAGAGCTCCCGCTTTCCTTCTTTTCCGCCTACGACACCTGCACCCTCGCACAAAAGTTACTAGGTTGCGAGCTGGTGCACGAAAGTCCCGGAGGCATCAGCAGCGGTATCATCGTGGAGACCGAGGCTTACCTGCGGGACGATCCGGCCTGCCACGCATTCAACAGGCGAACCCCACGCACGGAACCGATGTACGGCGTTGCGGGTACAGCATACGTGTACCTGATCTACGGGATGTACCAGTGCTTTAATATCGTCAGCAATGCGCCAGGAATTGGAGAAGCAGTGCTGATCCGAGCGCTTCAACCCGCTTCGGGCATCGATATCATGGAAGCGCGACGACTCCTGAGGCCAGGCAGGAACCAGGTCATTACAGGCAATCCACAAATCAGTCTGCGGGAACTTTGCCGCGGGCCCGGCAAGCTCGTTCAGGCCATGGGCATTGAAAGAGCTATCCACAATGGTATCCCGCTTTCCAACGGACCATTGTACCTGCGCCGTGCATGGAGCGGCCCTGTCGCGATCGTAAGCGGCCCGCGTATCGGTATTAATGTCGGTCGTGAACTTCCTTACAGATATTACATAAAAGACAATACTTTTGTAAGTAAAGGTTAGATAGCAGGATCTTATTACACAGACCTGAAATACCCAACCGTTCGCGCCCTAACTAGCAAGGAATCAAGAATATATGAATGAATTCTACAAATTAATTCTCTTTCTGCTAATTGGATCAGCGCTCGCCGGGAGCCAGTGTACCTCCACCGGTGGACAGAAAAACGCCCCGAATCAGGAAGAACTATTCGCAGCCATACCGCAGGAGGATTTTGCCGAGGATACCGCACTGATTTACAAATACCACAAACTCGCATCCAAATACCTTTTCCAGGACGCGGAGAAATCCATGTTCTATTCCAAACATGTGCTCAGGCTTTCCCAGAAGCATCAATGGGGGGAAGGGAAGTTACTGGCTTATAACCTGCTCAGCAGCTATTACCTGCTGGACGGCAGCTATGACGTGTTGCGGGAGCTTTCC
Organism: uncultured Dyadobacter sp.; assembly: GCF_946482605.1. The sequence continues at coordinate 538,255 of NZ_CAMLSE010000002.1, forward strand.
AATGAAACTATGACATTGTCAGGGCAGCTCAACCTCCCGATGTATACCGGCCATGCCCGCCGGTTTTTGGGAGAGAGCTACTCGGAGTACCGCCAATGGGACTCGTCCCGCATTAACTACGAGCAGGCGGTACAGATCTTTACCCGTCTTAAAGCGGACAGTTCAAGGGCACTCAGCATTGAAAACCTGGGTAACTGCTACCGCGAAAAAAGCATGTACGATGTGGCAAACAAACTCTACGACCAATCGTACCGGATTTTTGACAAAATGAACTCGGATTGGGGGCGGGCCACCGTGCTGCAAAGCATTGGCTACATGCATGTGCGCCGGAACAATCACGCTGAGGCGGAGAAATATTTCAAACGCAGCATTGAACTGTTCAAAAAAATCGGGAACCGTTACGGAGAAGTGAATTGCCTGAATGACCTCAGTAATACCTACTACTATCAGAAAAAATTCGACGAGTCCATCCAGGCCGGACTGAAAGCACTCGAATATTCCAAAATTTACCACTCCACTCAGCAAACCAACTGGGCCCTGGTGACGCTTTCCCGATCCTACAAGGCCAAAAATATGCTGGATGTCGCCCTTCATTACAGCGAGGAAGTCAATCACACACGTCGCATGATCCACGACGAAACCATCAAGCGGCAGTACACCATGTATCAGCTGATGTACGATAACCAGGTGATGGATTCCGAAATCCAGCAAAAGATCATTGATGAGCAGCGCACGGTACAGCGTTTTCTGATAGGCTTTTCCTGTCTCTTTATTGCATTCACGGTCTTTCTTTGGTTTAACAACAAAAAACTGAGAAGGAAAAATGCGGCAATCCAGGCTGCCATGATCGAGGGCCAAACGATCGAACGCAAGCGGGTGGCAGCCGAGCTGCACGACCATCTGGGTGGTACATTGGCATCCCTGAACTGGTACCTGTACGGAATCGACAAAAAAGTACTTTCGCCGGAAGAACAAAAAATTTACGACAGCGTGCATCAGATGGTCGGTGCCGCATACCGGGAGGTCCGGAGCCTGTCACACAACCTCATGCCCGCCGAACTGGAAGAGCATGGCCTCACCATGGCCCTGCACAGGCTGATCAACAAATTGAATGAAAACAAGAATATTGCATTCGTCTTCAGCCTGAAAGGAATGGAGAAAAGGCTCAACAACAAGATCGAATTCGAATTGTACAGCATTGTCCTGGAACTGACCAACAACATCATCAAACATTCCGGAGCCTCCGAGGCGAAGGTCGACTTGACAGAAAACGTTAAAACCATCGTCCTGGTAGTCAGTGACAATGGTAATGGAATGGTTGAGCCCGACCGCCAGGGAGTCGGATTGAGAAATATAAAGGGCCGCGTGGAAAGTCTTCACGGCAAGATCCACATTCACAGCGAAGAAAATAACGGAATGCGGGTCGAGATCGAAATACCCAAAGTCGTCATCCGGTGATTATTCACTTTATGCAAGACTGTGCGCGTACATTTGGTCGTTAGCTCTTAAGAAATGATTTAAGCACCCTCATGAACATTACAGAAAAAGCCAGGGATTTCGTCACCGAAACGAAACAAAGCCTGCTCGACGACACCTTCATAAAACTTTCGCTAGGCAACTACAAAGGAACCGACGGAAGCCTCAAAAACATCTACGTCAAAAGAGTCCTGATAAAAAAAGAACCCCGGTTCAGTCTTACCTACCGCCACAAAACGCGCGACATCACCAAAAACCAGACTCCCGGGGAGTTCGATGCACTCCTGACTGCCTGGATTGGCGCTGATTTTCACGTAGCGACACTGCAAACCACCCAGTACGATCTTCGCTTCGAAGTGCACGGGAGCGGCAAAGCTACATTGAAGAAAACAGGCGTAACTGCCCGGCAAGCACCATCCCTGGATCACGACAAGGTTAAAAAACGACTCATATCCGCCCGCAACAATGCTTACCTGCACGACTTAAAGATTACCGATCAGCAGGGAAATGTGTATAGCAATGCACAGGATAAGTTTCGGCAGATCAACCACTACATCGAAATCCTCAGCAGCCTGATCAAAGAGATCTCACCAGGCAAGGACATCCGGGTCGCCGATATGGGTTCGGGCAAAGGATACCTCACATTTGCATTATATGATTACCTCAAAAACATCCTGCAACTCAATCCGCAGGTTACCGGTATCGAGTTCCGCGAAGACCTCGTAACGCTTTGCAACCGCATTGCAGCGAATGCAGGCTTCGACGGACTGGAATTCCGGGAGGGCACGATCGGCGAATTCGACAGCACCGGGATCAACGTGCTGATCGCCTTGCATGCATGCGACACCGCTACCGACGATGCGATTCATAAAGGCATTCAAGCCGGATCCGACCTGATCGTCGTCGCGCCATGCTGCCATAAGCAGATCCGGCGTGAAATCGAGAAACACCATGTCGAAAACGAGCTGGGCTTCCTGACCCGGCACGGAATTTTTCTGGAAAGGCAGGCAGAAATGGCAACTGACGGGATCCGCGCGCTGATCCTGGAATACTTCGGGTACAAAACCAAAGTGTTCGAATTCATCTCGGATGCACACACGCCCAAGAACGTCATGATCGTAGGAACGAAAGGAGCCAGGAGCGAAAAATCACAGGCAGCGGTGCTCCGGAAAATACAGGAAGCCAAAAAGTTTTTTGGCATTGAGTACCATCACCTTGAAAGATTGACGGGGATTTAGACCGTATAAATGCCCCTTTTTCCGTCCTGTGTGCGTATATTTGCAACTTTTTGTGAACTGAATTATCGAATATGTGGAATAAAATAGCGACTTACATTATCCGCTACCGGCTTTTGTGGGTCGCATTAGTGCTAGTATCGACCGTCTTCATGGCCTATGAGGCCAGCAAAATTGAGCTTTCCTACAATTTCGCCCGCATCCTCCCGTCCAATGATCCTGTTGAGAAAGAGTACCAGGATTTCAGAAAGCTTTTCGGTGAAGATGGTAGTGTAATGGTCATCGGCTGGCAGGACCCGCAGCTTTTCGAAATCAATAAATTCCGTGACTGGTGCAAATTGTCCCAGAAAATCAGGGAAACAGAGGGAATCAAAAATGTGCTGTCCCTCGCGAATGTGTATAAAATCGTCCGCAATGACAGTCTCACCCGTTTCGATTTCGCCCCTGTTATCCGCCAGATCCCGGGCACCCAGGCCGAGGCAGACAGTCTGAAAAAAGAAATTGCCAATCTTCCGATTTACGAAGGGCTTGTTCTCAACAGCAAAACGAACGCGACACTCATCGTCATAACCTTCAATGACAAGGAGCTGAACTCCAAGCGCCGCCTGACGATTGTCGATGACATTGAAAAGATGGCCGACGAATTTGCTGTCAAATACAGCACCGACCTGCATTATTCGGGGATGCCCTACATCCGGACGGTCAATATGAAGAAGATCTCCGGCGAAATGGAGCTGTTCATGGGACTGGCCGTCTTTGTGACATTGCTTATCCTATGGGCCTTTTTCAGATCGCTGCGGCTCACACTTTTGTCCATTATCGTGGTGTTGATCGGTGTAGTGTTCTCCGTCGGCACATTGCATCTATTCAATTACAAAATCACCGCGCTAACCGGCCTGATCCCTCCCCTGCTCATCGTGATCGGGGTACCAAACTGTGTTTTCCTGATCAATAAGTACCAGGCTGAGCTGGTCTCGCACAGTAATAAAGACGAAGCATTGCGGGAAATGATCCGGCAGATCGGCTTATCGACATTCCTGGCCAACATGACCACCGCGATAGGCTTTGGGGTATTCTATTTTACCAACAGCATTCTGCTCGTCGAGTTCGGCGTAGTCGCGGCCATTAGTGTCATGGTTACCTACGTGCTTTGCCTTGTATTGCTACCTATTACCCTGCATTACATGAGCACCCCGAAATCGCGCCATTTGAAGCATTTGGACGGAAAATGGGCTGCCGGCTTCCTGAAAATGGTCGATCGCCTGGTTCACAACCGACGAAAGGAGATCTACATCGCGATGGTGGTGCTGATCATCGTCTCCGCATTTGGGATGACCAAGATCAAGACCATCGGCTACGTGATAGACGACCTGCCCAAAAAGGATGTGGTTTATACCGACCTCCGCTTTTTCGAGAAGAATTTCAATGGTGTCTTACCCTTCGAGGTGATGATCGATACCAAAAAACCCAATGGTGTTTTTGCCGATCAGGCCAGGGTTTTGTACAAAATCAAGGCCTTCCAGAATGAAATGGCCAAGTTCCCTGAGTTCTCCAAACCGGTTTCTATTGTAGAAGCGTCGCGGTTCCTTTACCAGGGATACCGCGGGGGCGATGCTAAATATTACGCATTGCCTGGCGTGTTGGAACTGAATAAAATGACGCAGTATGTGCAAAGCCAGCAGGGTGCGGCAAAGCAACTGACTGCTTTTCTGAATACGGATAAGAGCGTCACCCGCGTGAGCTTTCAGATGGCCGACGTTGGTTCAGAGCGGATCAAGGAGCTCATGAACCAGATTCGCCCCAAAGTAGATTCTATTTTCAGTCCAGAACAATATAAGGTCAGCCTCACCGGACACAGTCTTGTTTTCCTCAAAAGCAACGATTATCTGTTGAGTAATCTGTACGAAAGTCTTCTGATCGCCATTGTTCTCATTGCTATTGTCGGCATGGTGCTGTTCCGCTCGATTCCCATTATTCTCTTGTCTAAACTCCCCTGCCTGATCCCGCTCGCATTGACCGCAGGGATCATGGGATATTTTGATATTTATTTCAAACCGACAACCATTCTCATTTTCAGCATCACCTTCGGGATTGCCTCGGATGGTACGGTTTATTTCCTGACGCGCTACCGGGAAGAGCTTTATAAAAACGGCCTCAGTCCTTCCAAGGCCGTCACCAAGTCGATCTTTGGCACAGGGCTTAGCATGATCTACACCGCGGTGATCCTTTTCTGCGGATTCTCGATCTTCGCAGCATCCAGCTTTGGAGGTACCGCGGCAATGGGCGTAATGGTTTCTATCACCCTGCTCGTAGCGATGTGTACCAACCTGATCCTGCTTCCCGCTTTATTATTGTCGATTGCCAAAAGACAGGGAAAAAATGTAAAGCCGAGCTAGTATATTAGCCAGCGTTACATAACTCCTGTCACCTGCATGAAAAAATTCTTGACTGCCCTATCCCTGTCTCTGGCAGGGATAGTCGTTTCCGCCCGGGCCCAAACCGACTATCAGGCCGATTCCATCTTTATCCGCAAGATCTTCGACACTTTTCTTAGCCAAGGGAAATCCTACGAATGGCTCAGGCACCTGACACAGCAGGTCGGAGCGCGTCTGAGCGGCTCGGCAGGCGCCGCGAAAGCAGTGGATTACACCAGGTCCATCATGGAAAGCGAGCATTTCGACAACGTTTTTTTACAAAACGTCATCGTACCGCATTGGGTGAGAGGCCCCAAGGAAAAGGCGCAGATTATCAATGGCAAGCAAAAGACCAGCGTCCCGATCGCGGCGCTTGGCGGCTCTGTTGCCACACCCAAGGGAGGTATCAAAGGGAAGGTCATCGAAGTAAAGAGCTTCCAACAGCTCCGCGAACTGGGCACGGAAAAGGTTAAAGGCAAGATTGTCTTTTTCAACCGCCCCATGGACCCCACCAGGCTGAATACCTTTGAGGCATATGCCGGGGCGGTAGAGCAGCGGGGCGCCGGGGCGAGTGAAGCAGCCAAACTTGGTGCAATCGGCTCTCTAACCCGATCAATGACAACACGCCTGGACGATATACCGCACACCGGCAGCATGCGCTACGCCAGCGGCGCTCCGATGATCCCCGCAGCGGCCATCACCACGAACGGAGCAGAACTGCTTAGCAAAACCTTAAAGGAAAATCCGGATACTGAATTCTATTTCGAGCAAAACTGCGAAACGCTGCCAGACGCCCCATCTCATAACGTGATCGGCGAATTGAAAGGGAAGAAAACGCCGGAAATCTATATCGCCGTGGGCGGGCACCTCGATTCCTGGGACTTCGCCCAGGGCGCACATGACGATGGTTCGGGTTGTGTCCAGTCCATCGAGGCGCTGCGAATATTGAAAGCGCTAGGTTACCAACCCAATCTTACACTCCGGGCAGTGATGTTCATGAACGAGGAGAATGGCCTGAAGGGCGGATTGGCATATGCCGACTCCGCTAAATCGAAAAAAGAAACCCATATTGCCGCCATCGAATCTGACGCGGTGGTTTCACGCCTCTAGGTTTCGGAATTGTGGGAACACAGGCACAAAAGGCCAAAATCATGCAGTGGATCAGATTGTTTGCTCCTTACGGCATCCATGAGCTCGGACCGGGCGGTGGGGGCGCTGATATCGGGCCGCTGGCACAGCAGGGAACCGTACTCCTGGGTCTCATCCCCGACTCGCAACGATACTTCGACTATCATCACGCGATGAACGATACATTCGAGGCAGTCAGCAAACGGGAACTCGAACTGGGCGCAGCCGCAATGGCCTCCATGCTCTACCTCATCGACAAATACGGCCTGTGATACGCATTACCACAACCCAAGACTTAAGTCTTGGGCTAGGCGTCTGCGCTGGGCGTCAGCGCGGGCTGGGCGTCAGCGCGGGCTAGGCGTCAGCGCTGGGCTGGGCGTCAGCGCTGGGCTAGGCGTCAGCGCGGCTGGCGCTGGGGCCTGGGCTCCGGGCGGGACCGCGGCCCAGGCGGGCGCCGGGCTGGGCGACCCTAGCCGTGCGCTGAGGCTATGCGCCGGGACCGGCGCTCTGGCTCCCTCCTAGGGGATCTTGTCGAACGTTCGGTCCATCCAGGACTCCGGGATGTCATCCAGTGCCTGTTTCAGCTTTTCGGCCCAGATCTCCGAAATTTCCTGCATGTCTTTCTGCTCGTAACGATGCTCGATCATCGCGAAACTATCTTTCTTATACAACACGACGTCGATCGGAAAATCCACGTCATTATTACTCACGCGCGTTGAATCGAATGACAGAAACCCGGCCTTCAATGCCTGCTTCATGCTCGAATCTTCATTCAGGACACGGTTCAGAATGGCTTTACCCTGCCCGGAATTGCCGATAATCACGTAGGGAGAACCTTCGTCCAGCTCCACCCAGTTGCCTTCCGAATACAGCAGGAACAGCTTGTGGTCCTCGTCGTCCTTCAACTGACCGCCTACGATCGAATTCAGGTTAAATTTGAATCCGGACTTTTCCAGACTGGCCTTGTCCTCGTCGGCCACCCGCTTGATCTGCTCCCCGAATGCATTCACGGCCTTGTAAAGCTTGTTATAAACCACGCCGTCATTGATCAGCTCTTCAAAATAATGCACCGCTTTGTCGCGCACAGAACGCAGGCCACTCGTCATGATGAACATCGAGTAATGGTCCTTTTGCTTGATGTAAACCTTTTTTTTGGTGGTGGTACTGGTGCCGGCGGTAATGCGGGTGTCGGATAGCGCAACCAGCCCTTCCTTTACTTTTATTCCTAAACAATAAGTCATTTTACTACACATTTAATCGGGTCAGATAGCGATCATACCCATTCCTTATACACTTAAACCAGCCTCAAAAATACCAAATCACAACCTGAACATCATAAAAAATCCCTTTTTGTCAATTATTTATGAAATTGCAAAACAGCATACATTCCCACATCAACAGCTTGTCGCCAGCATGATCCACACCGTCCATCTCTTTCCCGAACTCGACGAAAAACTCATTGCGCTACTCAAATCACTGCAACCGGACGACTGGGACAAACCCACGGTCGCCCGTCTGTGGACGGTCAGGGATGTCGCGGCGCATTTACTGGACGGTAATATCCGGGCTATTTCCGGCCGTGACGGCCATAGGACCGTCCCCGATCGCGAAATCAACAGCTACGAGGATCTTGTGGCATATCTTAATCAGTTCAATGCCGATTGGGTCAAAGCCTCCCGGCGGATAAGTCCGCAATTGCTCACCGAACTGCTCGAATCCACCGGGAAGCAATATTCGCAAATCATGGCCACGCAGGATTTGAATGCTGATGCGCGTTATTCGGTAGCATGGGCGGGCGAATCGGTTTCTAAAAACTGGTTTCACATCGCGCGGGAGTACACGGAAAAATGGCACCATCAACAGCAGATCCGAGATGCCGTGGACAAACCGGGAATCATGACCAAACATCTTTTTCAGCCGTTGATGGATACATTTTTGCGCGGGCTCCCGCACACCTACCGCAACACGCCCGCACAGGAAGGCACAGCCATCGCCATTCACATCGGGCTGGAAGAGCCGGTCACAGCTTACAATGTGCGCAGGGAGGGTCGATGGGTTATTGAAGGTACGTGGGATGGCCCCGCGGATGCAGTCATTACGATCCCCTCAGACACGGCCTGGAAATTATTTACCAAAGCGATAACTGCCGCGGATGCAGCCAAAAAAGTAACTATTACTGGTAATGACCCACTTGCAACGGTTTCATTAAACCTCATCGCAGTCATGGCCTGATCCGAATTGGTGACCTATCGAACGAGACGAATCACTTTCGTAATTAACTAAAAACCCCTGCTATTTAGCTAGCGGGGGTTTATGCACTATTATTCCAAAATTCTAATAACCTTATTAAGCTTCTTCGAGCGCTTTCAGCCGAATGACAAGCCCATCCATGTTTTCCGAAGGCCTGAGCTGGCAGGAAAGCCTACTGTTCTGATCCGAATTGGGAAGCGTATCCAATGTATCCAGTTCACTGTCATTGGACTCCGGAAGCTTATCCATCCCTTCCAGCACCTCGATATGGCAGGTGGCGCATAGGGCCATTCCCCCGCATGTTGCCTGAATGTCGTATTCGTAAGCTTTGAGCAGTTCCATGAGGCTGAAACCCATGTCGGTAGGAATTTCCAGGCTCTGCCGGTCTCCCGACTCGTTTTCTATGAAAATATTGATCATGGCTAAAATGGGTTAACCCCGTTGACAGTGGTGTATTTGAAACTCAGTTTCTGATCCGGATAGACGTACTTGAATGCACTCTGCATCATGATCGCCGCCTCGTGAAAACCACACAGAATCAGTTTCAGCTTGCCCGGATAGGTATTGATATCGCCGATGGCGTAAATGCGTTCGACATTGGTAGAATAGTCCAGCGTATCGACCAGCAGTGCTGATTTTTCGACACCAAGGTTCCAGTCGGCGATGGGGCCCAGCTTGGGACTAAGGCCGAAAAGCGGTATAAAGTGGTCTGCCTGAATGCTCGTTACCGATTTGTCGTTGCCAAGTACGGATACCTCCTTCAACACGCCGTTTCCATTCAGACTGTTGACCTGCGCCTGTAAAATGAGATCTATCTTTCCTTTTCCGGCAAGCTCGAATACTTTCTCCGCGGAGTCCGGCGCGCCCCTGAACGTATCTCCCCTGTGTACGAGCGTCACGCGGGACGCGATACCTGCCAGGAAAATCGTCCAGTCCAATGCAGAGTCGCCGCCACCGGCCAGCACCACGTTTTGGTCCCGGAATTGCTCCGGCCTCTTCACCATATAATGTACCCCCTTTCCTTCGAAGTATTCCAGTCGCTCTACGGCCGGTTTACGTGGTTCAAAGCTACCCAGTCCGGCGGCGATCACCACCACCTGGCAATGCACCGTCGTATTTTCATTGGTGCGGACGATGTAACTGCCATCCTCCTGCTTTTCGAGCCCTTCCACCCTTTCACCCAATGTAAAGCCCGGCTTGAATTCCTCGATCTGGGTCATCAGATTCCTGACGAGGTCTTCGGCGATGATGCCCGGAGCTCCCGGAATATCATAGATAGGTTTCTGAGGATAAATCTCCGCAAGCTGCCCGCCAACCACCGGCAGCGCGTCAATCAGGTGGCAGCGCATTTTAAGCAGCCCGGCCTCAAAAACGGCGAACAATCCTACCGGGCCTGCTCCGATAATGCAAATGTCTGTATGGATCATGATTCAATGTGAATGAGAATTTTGGAAAACTTTCGTGATCCAAAAGTAGCAGTCATCCACACCGGAAGCCAATCACAATTGGTTATCCATTATAACCAAAAGTTATTGGTCTCAGCCATCCGTGATCATAAACTGTAGCATGTCAGGCAGGATCTCTATTTCAACTTCCAGCGGCTTCTCCACCTTCAGTCGTTCATCGTCGGCATGAACGTCTTTACCATCCCACATGATCTTCACCTTTTTTGCGCGTACAGTCGTAAAACTGAATTCACTATCCTCCTTCCCGTTGATCCTGCCGAGCAGGAACGACTCGAACTTTGTCCGGTTGGATTCAGATACCATTACCACGTCCAGCAAACCATCACCAGGATCGGCACCGGCGGCCAGTACCAGGTTGGGGCCCAGCGACCGGATGTTCATCACCTCCACCATGATGTAATTACCCGAATGCTCCACCCCGTCGGCGATGATGGTACAAGGCCGGGCTTCGTAGTTCTGTACGACATCGTACAACACCACCCGCGCGGCCTTTAATTTTTCTTCCACACTATCGCCGATCTCGCCCTCGATCTTATCCATGACCTTCATCAGTCTGGGGAAAATCCCGTATCCAAATGCTTCGAGAAAGAACAGATCTTCGCCCAGCCCATGGATTTTCCCGATATCAAACGATTTCAGATGGGAATGATGCCAATACGGGACAATGTCTTTCGCGTGGCCTTCGATCTGCAATGCCGTAGCGATATTGTTGGCGGTGCCATGCGGGAGCAATGCAAGCGGGTATTGTTTGTCCAGCAGCTTTCGCTTCATCAATGCCTTGGCAGCACGCCGGACAGTCCCGTCACCGCCCGCGACGATCAGAAAATCCGTGTCATTTTCGAATGTATCCCACCCCTCCTCCTTTACCGAAGCATAGGTACAGTCGAAGCCTGCTTTCTTAATGAGTTTGACGAGTTCTTTTTTAGAAAAGTCGTTGTCCCCGGCACTGGGGTTGTGTAAAAGGGTCGTTCGTTTCATATCAGGTTGTATAGCACAATTCCCGTTTCATAAAAAACATACCAGGCACAATTTTATTGATATTGACTGAAAACGCTATACGTTATGAAGATATTAGTAACCAATGACGACGGCATTTACAGTCCTGGCATAGCGGCGCTGGCCAGGATCGCCTCGCGGTTCGGGGAAGTTAAAATCGTAGCGCCGGATGTGGAACAATCCTCTATGGGTCATGCCATTACCGCCTCCCGACCGCTTTCCTATAAAAAGTCTCCCATCGAATTTCCAGGGATCGATGCCTACCGGGTCAACGGCACCCCAGCCGACTGTGTGGCACTGGGCCAGCACCTGTGGGATAAGCCCGATGTGGTGCTTTCGGGGATCAACCTGGGGCCAAACCTGGGGAATGCAATGTGGCATTCGGGAACACTCGCCGCGGCTAAGCAGGCAGTGCTCTTTGGGATTAAAGGCATTGCATTGAGCACGCCCACCGATATCGAACCGGATTTCGAAGCACTCGACCCGTTTGTTGAAAAAGCGCTGGACCTGCTGTTCAAAAATCCCCACCTGAACCTCGTGAATGTCAATTTCCCGCATGACCCCAAGGGCGTCCGGTGGACGAGGCAGTCGGTCAGGCTCTACGACAACAACATCGTTCCGGCACTCGATCCGATGGGGCGCAAGCACTACTGGTTCACCGTCGTGCCCCTTGAACCCGCCGAGGAAGGCACCGACCGCTGGGCGATCGAAAATCACTTCGTGTCGATCACCCCGCTGCGGCTGGATCTCACTAACGAAGCAGAACTGGTGAAAGCGCAGCTGACCTATCCGATCACCTAGCATGCGGCGGCGGTGTAACAAAACAGAGGGTTTGATTCTGATAAATATTTTGCAAAACGTCACTGATACAGTGCATGATCCCGTATCCGCCAGGTACGGGATTCTCTTTTTATGAAAGTCTTGGTTCTGATTTAAGGGGTAGAACCGGTAAAATGCAGTCTTCTTCCCTGACAACTATTCATTAATCAATCCTGAATCCAAGCAATCAGTTTTTTCCCATCATGAAACAAACCAATACTGGCAACTATCGTTGGGTTATTTGTGCCTTACTCTTCTTTGCAACCACCATCAACTACATCGACAGGCAGATTCTTGGATTACTCAAACCCACCCTCGAAACGGAGTTCAACTGGACAGAAAGTGACTACGCCAACATCGTAATGGTTTTCGCGGGCTGCTATGCCGCGGGCTACATCGTTTTTGGCAATATCATCGATAAGATCGGCTCCAAAATGGGCTATGCCGTTTCCATTATTATATGGAGCGTCGCGGCTATTGCGCATGCATTCGTAAAAAGCACCTTCGGATTTGGCGCGGTGCGTGCGATCCTGGGACTCGGCGAGGCGGGCAATTTCCCCGCGGCCGTGAAAGCGACCGCCGAATGGTTCCCTAAGCGCGAAAGGGCGCTGGCGACGGGAATCTTCAACTCCGGCACGAGCATCGGCGCCGTTGCCGCACCGATTCTCGTGCCCTGGCTGCTGAGCTCCTATGGCTGGCAGGGCGCTTTCCTTATTACCGGTGCGCTCGGGTTCATCTGGCTGGTGTTCTGGTGGCTGATGTATGAAATTCCGTCACGCCACAAAAAGCTGGGAGCCGAAGAATATGCATTCATCCACAGCGACAACGAAGTGACAGACGGCGAACAGCAAAAGCCTATTCACTGGACCAAACTGCTTCAACTCCGTCAATCCTGGGTTTTTATTGTAGGCAAATTCCTGACAGATCCGGTGTGGTGGTTCTTCCTGTTCTGGCTTCCCTCCTATTTTGCGACCACGTTTGCGCTGGATCTCAAAAAACCAAGTCTGCATCTGGCGATCGTCTACACGGCGACCACGTTTGGGAGCATCGGTGGCGGGTACCTTTCTTCCTACCTCATCAAAAAGGGTTGGGCACCGCTCAGAGCTCGCAAAACCACATTGCTCATCGTTGCATTTGCCGTAATGCCCATCATCCTTGCGCAGTTTGCGACCGATATCTGGACGGTAGTAGGCATTATCGCAGTTGCAACCGCAGCGCACCAGGCATGGAGCGCCAACATTTTCACGATCGTTTCCGACCTGTTCCCTAAACGTGCCGTAAGTTCGGTAGTAGGGATCGGTGGTATGGCCGGCTCGCTGGGGTCCACGTTTTTCCCGCTTCTGGTGGGTGCATTGCTCGACTACTACAAGTTGCTGGGCAATATCGGCACCGGGTATAACATTCTGTTCGTTATCTGCGGACTCGCTTACATTATCGCCTGGGTGATCATCCATTTCCTGACCAAAAACATGAAATCGGTCGAAGAATCGTTATAACCAATGACCGACGCATTGCAACAGCGCTCTATCCATTACCCAATCCAATTTTGCCGAGCATACCATTCTGATGAAGAAATACCGTTATCCCCTTCTGTTTCTGGCGGTTTCGTTTTCGTTGATGTATTGTAAAACCAACAAACAAACCACCCAGCAAACCGTATCCTCCTCAGCAACAGCGGTTGCCCGTGAGGAAAAACCCGCTGAAACGCCCGGAAAATCTCCTTTTGTCCCAGCTTCTCAAACCATCGCAAAAATGCAGATCGAGGATGGTTTCGAGATTAAACTGGTTGCATCCGAGCCGCTGGTCAGTGCGCCGGTGGCTATGCAGTTCGACGATAAGGCCCGTATGTGGGTTGTTGAAATGACAGGCTATATGCCCGATACCATTGGTACAGGCGAAGATATTCCGAATGGCAATATCGTGGTCCTCGACGATAAAAATAAGGACGGTGTGTATGACGACCGCAAGGTGGTGATCGACTCACTCATACTCCCGCGCGCGATCAGCCTCGTCGAAAACGGCATACTCGTAGCCGAACCCACCAATCTTTGGTTCTACGAGCTGAAAGATGACAAGGTCGTTAAAAAAACACTGGTGGATCCCAAATACACCGAAGGCGGCAATGTGGAACACCAGCCAAACGGCCTGCTGCGCGCGATGGACAACTGGATCTACAACGCCAAATCCGACAAACGGTATCGGCGGGTCGGCGGAAAATGGCTGATCGAACATACGCATTTCCGCGGCCAGTGGGGTATTTGTCAGGACAATTACGGTCGGCTTTATTACAACAATAACTCCCAGAACCTGCTGGGTGATTATTTCCCTGCCGGACTCGGTGCCTGGAATAAAAACCAGAGAGGGGTCGCCGGGTACAATGAGAAATCCGTTGCAAACAACAAAGTGTATCCGCTCCATCCTACACCGGGTGTGAACCGCGGCTATATGAAAAATATCCTCGACGACAGCCTCCGGCTCAACGAGTTCACGGCGGCAGCGGCACCGGTCGTTTACCGGGGCGACCTGTTCGGGAAAAATTACGATTTCAATGCATTTGTCCCGGAGCCTTCCGCCAACCTGATCAAACGCGATCTGCTGGGTGCCAATGGCTACGTCGTCAAAGGAGAGCAGGCCTATAAAGGCAAAGAATTCCTAGCCAGTACCGACGAACGTTTCCGCCCTGTGAGCCTCTATAATGCGCCCGACGGCAGCATGTTTGTACTGGATATGTACCGTGGTATTATCCAGCACAAAACCTATCTGACACCCTACCTCAAAGACCAGATCGGCAAACGCGACCTGACCCAACCGCTTTCGGCAGGCCGCATTTATAAGATCGTCCCGAAAGGTTCGCAGCCTAAACCGGTCATCATTCCGGACGGCGCACAGGAACTGGTGAAGCTGCTCGGCCACCCCAACGGCTGGATCCGCGACCGGGCACAGCAAAAACTGATCGACGGCAAATACAACCAGACCGTGCCTGCATTACGTGAGGCGATCAAACAAACGGCTAATCCACTCTTGGCCATCCACGCGTTGTGGACGCTCGAAGGCCTCAATTCCCTGAAACCGGAAGAAGCATTGAGCTGGATCCGGCAATCGGCCTGGACCTTTCGCGCGCAGGGACTTTACGCTTCGGCGTCGGTCATTACGCCAGGCTCCTACCAGCAGTTTGCGACCGCATTCGACGGCATTGTCGATTCGGGCGATACGCTGGCAGCCCCCTACATTGCATTACTTTGCAAAAGCATCGAAAAATTTGACCAGAACGTCTCGCGCGGGCTGCTGAACAAACTGGCTGTCAAATATCCCAACAACCGCTATGTCTCCGACGCTGTGATCGCGAACTTGCAGGATCAGGAAGAAGTCTTCCAGAGCGCTATTTCGGCTTTGGTATCCGACCAGAATGCACTGATTAACAAACAATTAACGCGAGCCATCACCGCCATCCGCAGTGCACAAGGCAACCGGAACCCCGAAATGCTGAAAAAAGAGTTTCCCAAAGGCGAAGCATTGTTCACTTCCGTATGCCAGACCTGCCACGGTGCCGATGGCGGAGGCGTGAAGTCGCTCGCTCCCCCATTGAACCAGTCGGAATGGGTAACCGGAAGTAAAGACAAGCTGATATCGATCGTGCTGTTCGGTCTCACCGGACCGGTCAAGGTGAATGGCCATGTGTATCAGACGCCCGAAGTGAGCGGCGACATGCCCGGCATCGGCTACGACAAGGATATGCCCAGCGAGGACATTGCCCAGCTCCTGAGCTACATCCGCCGTTCGTGGCGCAACAATGCCGACAAAGTCACTACCGAAGAAGTTACCAAAGTCCGCACCAAACTGACAGGACGTGAGAAAGCGTTCACAGAGTCAGAATTGAACGGAATCTGATCGTTGCAAACGATGATGTTGATCGCCGCCCTGTCGCCGCTAATTGGCTGGCAGGGCGGCGATCAGATTTTGGCGCAGCAGCATTTCGAGCCGCTGCATATCTCTGCGCATTAAATCGATACTATTCTTCTCGGGCTCCCCGCCCGGCTTTTGTTGTGCAGCCGCAGTCAGTTCGCTGATCGTCGCTTCCGGCTTTACAACCAGCAACTCTTCCAGTGTCATCTGCCCGAACAGGTAGGCGACGAAGCAGATCGAACAGACGTCGAGGGCCATAGCCAAAGGTTCCAGCAGCCGCAGCGACGGATAAGATCTATTCCTTTCCCAATCCATATATGTACTCTGGGAAACACCGACGCGTTCGGCAACCATGCGCGTGCTCAACTTCCTCGCATCCCGGAGCGATCTCAGCCTTATTTCAATTTGCATAACATCACGCGGGCTTCCGATTTACCATAATACATATAAATATCTGTATCAAATCTATCGAATGAGTTTTCCATTCGATGAACGGAAATTTACAGCAAATTGAACGATTTTTTCCAATTTCATTTCACTATATCTACATATAATTGTACAGAACATATCAAAAGTCAAATGACCTGAAAAACGTCTGCATCCTTTCCTACCAGGTTATCAATCGATTTCGACATTATACTCCATACGTACCTCAAACATGATGAGTCTTTTATCCGCTTTATCGCGCCGCGACAATGTCGTAGAGTCGGTCACCCATGTTGTAAAGCTCAACAATATTCGGATTTCAACCGGGACAATCGAATCCGATCTGCAAAACCATCCCGATTACCCAACCATGCTGGCAGTCAGCGATGTGCTCAATGCATACCACATTAAGAATATTAGTATCAAAACCAATGTTGAAAAACTGCCCCAAATGCCGACGCCCTTTCTGGTGCCGTTATTTATTAATTCCAATGACGAAAAATTGGTCGTTGTTCTCAATACTGGTGAAAATTCAATTGAATACATCCATCCCGAATCCCTTAAAAAGATCTCCGCAGACATTACCCATTTCCAAAGCAAATGGACATCGCGCACGCTGATGCTCATAGACACCGACGAAGCAAAACCGGAAAAGGATTATGATCAGAAAAAACGGCAGGAAAAGACGGACTACTTCCAAAAATCCGCCCTGATCCTTTCGCTTCCCGCCGTGACATTGGCAGCCTGCAGTGCCGCAGTCCTGACACATGGCTGGGACGTGTCCTGGCTACCGGTTGCCTTTACCTTGCTGACCCTGGCCGGGCTCGTTACCTGCGGGTTACTGATCTGGTATGAGCTGGATCAATTCAATCCGGTAGCCCAAAAGATCTGCAAAGCCAGTAAAAAAGTGAATTGCAGCGCCGTCCTCAACTCAAAGGCGGCCCGGATTGCCGGCGTGGGCTGGTCATCGATCGGCTTCGTGTACTTTGCCGGGAGTAACCTTCTGCTCCTGCTCAACGGGCCCACCAGTCCCGCATCGCTCTCTGCCCTCGCCTGGCTCAATGCATTAGCGCTACCTTACACGGTTTTTTCGGTTTACTATCAATGGAGGATTGCAAAACAATGGTGTATCCTGTGCCTGTCTGTCCAGGCCATCCTGTTCCTTCAGGGCATTGCGGCGCTGTACGGCGGCTGGCATGCGACGTTCCCGGTCCAAACGGTCTGGACGATGCCGTTCATGATGATAGTCGTCGTATCATTCCTGCTTCCGGCACTGGCGCTCGCGTTTCTTATCCCGGCCTACCGTCAGCTCAAAACCGGTAAACGGGACAAAACGGAGCTGAACCGACTGAAACACAGTTCACAAATTTTCGAAGCGTTGCTTTCCCGTCAGAAAACAGTAACAGAAGACCCGAATGGCCTGGGGATCGAGCTGGGCAATCCTGCCGCCAAACACAGGATCATCAAAGTATGCAATCCGTACTGCGGCCCCTGCGCCGAAGCGCACGCTCCGATGGAAGAGCTCGTCCGGAACAACCCCGACATCAGCGTCCGTATCATATTTACGGCCTCCAATGCAGCCGGGGACGTGGCTGCCCAGCCTGTGAGGCATTTCCTCGCCATCGGGGAAAAGTACGGCCCGGACACGCTGCATCACGCCCTGGACGACTGGTATACAGCGCCTCACAAGGACTACGACAGGTTTGCGGCCCAATACGCCGTCAATGGAGAGCTCGCCAGGCAGGATCATAAGATCGACGCCATGAGAGCGTGGTGCGATGCTACGCACATATCATTTACACCTACCTTTTTTGTGAACGGGCATCAGCTGCCCGAAATCTACGCGGCAAGCGACTTAAAATATTTCCTTTCCGAGTAATTCGCGATCCAGCCGGATGCCAATATTCTTTACTGGTTGGTAAAGTCTTAATTCTCAACTAATCATAACCTTATGAAGAAATTGAAATTGGAAGAGCTGCACTTCGATGACTCCGAAATCCTGTCAAGAAGCCAGTTGAAAAACGTGTTGGGAGGATCAGGCGGAGCGGTGTACTGTACAGCACAGACTTTCAATTGCGCCTCTTCTTGCAGCTGCCCCAACGACGGCTCGAACATGTATCAATGCTGGTCCAACAACGATGTAGCCACCTGCATATGCGGGTACGCCAACGTGGTACCGACCCGCCGGTGCTGAAAACTCTGAGCAAACCGTTGCGATACCGGATCGTACCGGATCATAATACGCCCGGTTAATACGCATTTTCAAAAATCATTTCAACGCATTATCTGTCTTTCGGAACGTTCCATCGCAAAGCCAGCCACAGTGCAAGCTGCAGGTTTTCCCGGAATTCAGTAGCGGCCAAGATATTTTCTTCCGGGTCATTCGCGATCCGCCCGGGAGACAATATTCTTTACCGGTTGGTAAAGTCTTAATTCTCAACTCCAAATCACTACCTTATGAAGAAATTGAAATTGGAAGACCTGCACTTCGATGACACTGAAATCCTGTCACGAAGCCAGTTGAAAAACGTATTGGGAGGATCGGGTGGATCGGTTTATTGTACGGCAGTGGCCTTCAATTGCCCCAGCGTATCGTGCAGTTGCCCGGTCGACGGATCCAATAGTTACAGTTGCAACCCGGGTACGGATTTCGTTACCTGCGTATGCGGTATCGCGCCCAACGTCACCACGCTTATGTGTTGATTTTTCTTTCAGATCAGACGCCCTTCCAAGGGTGTCTGGTCTTTCCCCTGCCCTGCATCGCGTTATTTAATTGATATTATCTGCCGGAAATACATTCCAAAACGGATCTATGACAGCCATTCCCACCTACATCATTAATCTTACCGAACGTCCCGACCGGCGCGCCCATGCACAGGAGCAATTTGAAAGCCGTGCGGAATTTGACTGTGTTCTGGTCGATGCCGAACGGCACAGGATCGGGGCTGTGGGACTCTGGAATACAATCAGGAAGATAATCATTGAGGCTTGCGACCGGGATAACGATTACATTCTTATTTGTGAAGACGATCATTTTTTTACGGATCATTATTCCAAAGAATTACTATTTGAATGCATTGAAGAAGCCCGGCTGGCTGGGGCGGATATTTTACTGGGCGGCCTCAGTTCCGTGCACAGTCTTTTCAAAGCATCCCGAAACCTGATATGGGTTGAGGGTTTTACCGGTGCACAATTCACCATCATTTTTAGCAAGTTTTTCAAACAAATACTGGAAATCGAATTTCTCGATTCGGATAGTGCCGATTTGAAACTATCGCAGGTAAGTACCCATATCTATTCGGTTTATCCATTTATTTCTGTTCAAAAAGATTTTGGTTATTCCGATGTTACATTGGCCAATCATATAGAGCGCCGCGTCGATAAACTTTTTGCGGATTGTTCCAATGCGATTCAATATGTACTCGACAGCCAGAACTTTTACGGGTTCAATGCCAACCCGGCAAATCTGCATTTCGACGACATTGTTATTCCTGTCTATATCATTAACCTGCCGGAAAGAACAGATCGCCGGGAACACATTGAAAGGCAATTTATTGACAAAAAAGAATTCACTCCCGAATATATCAATGCGAGCAGGCATTCCATTGGAGCAGTAGGCCTTTGGCAAAGCATCCGTCGGATTATCGCGGCCGCATTGGAAACCGACGAATCGGTGATCATCATTTGTGAAGATGACCATGAATTTACCCCCGATTATCACCGCGACCTACTCATCGGCAACATCATCAGTGCCCACCGCCAGGGCTGCGATGTGCTTTCGGCCGGGACAAGCGGCGGGTTCGGACATGCGCTGCCCCTGGACACCCATCGGTATTGGGTAAACCACTTCCTTTCGACGCAGTTTATCGTCATCTACCGGAAATTTTTCCAGCGGATCCTCGATGCACCATTTGATGACACGGTGACCGCCGACAACTTCCTTTCCCAGCTCACGAGCAACAAAATGGTCATCTATCCATTCCTGTCTACCCAGAAGGACTTTGGCTACTCGGACGTCACGGCGGTACACAACCAGCAGGAAGGGCTGGTTTCCGGTATGTTTGCCGCGGCAGCCCGTCGGCTCGAAAAAATCAGACGGCAGCATGACCGTTTCCTGAGCCACCAACCGCTTCCAGCGAGCCCGGATTAAAAATAGTGCTGGCAAATGTCACAAATATGAGACATTTACAGAATCTGAGCTGAATAGTATTTAATAGTATATTGCGAGAATGAATGCAAGGGCGCTCGTTTCGAGGCGTTTTTTTCTATTTGTCAAATGAACATTGCTGATATGTCAGCAGCCTCTCGCCATCGAAGGCAACAATTTCCTCAACAATCTTCAACGGTTCTATGTCGCAGTTTCCCTGCTTTTTAAATGTGCCGCTTTCCCAGATCCCGCCGTCTTCAAAAAAGATGTTAGCCTCGACTGAGGTAGTTCTAACGGAAACAAATTCAATCCAAACTCCGCCATCGACGCCGCCTTTCCAAATGGCGCTTTGAGGGACACCTGGCGGCCTTTGCTTTTCTCCCACCGAACAAGCCGAAATGCAAATCAACAACAACTTGCTTATTGTGTTTTTCATAATTTAGGAAGTAACACAAAAATACAATCCAAACTCGGCAATCGACACCTATGGTCAGCCCGCGGGCTCTTCCAGCGAGCGCTGCCATTCCTCAACCCATGGCTCTGGCTCGCCGCTTGGGCCGACAATGACAGGCATTCTTAGAGGCCGCAGCACCGAAGCGGCGGCACGGTAAGCGGCGAGGCGACCGCCGTCCGCCGGATTCCCGAAGTTCGGCGCGTCGCCCGCCTGAACGACGGCACCGCTGCCCACAAGGTGGACGCGCAGAGCAGGATGGGCCGAAGCAGCCGCAGACAGCCCATCAAGGCCCCCGAGGCGCTCAACACAGCCGGAGCCGATCAACGTGAGCCAGGATACGCGAGTGATCTGAGGAACACGATTATCGGTCGGAACGTCCCAACGCAACAGCCTGTGCACTGAACTCCGAGGGATCTTCCACTCAGTGCCGGGATACCTGCGGCACACGGCAGCCAGCCGCTGGATCATCGGCACGCGAATGTCCGAGGCGGACACGAACTCGTCATAGTTCACGGCGACGCCGCACGTGCCCGATAGGAAGGCCCCGCGCTTCACCAAGGAGAACCCGAGCACCCACTCGGCGAGCGAGGCCGGATCCTGGGCGAGGGCATGATCGAGCGGTAGAGTCACGCGCAGCGTGTTCATCCCAGGCCAGAACAGATCGGCTCCCTGGGCGTACCACGAGCGCCAGGTCTCACGCCCGCGCTCACGTTGGGCTTCCGTGGTCGGCTCCCAGAAAGAGAGCTCGAGCCCTAAGCTGGCAGCGGTAGCGCCCGAACCGCTCTCGCATCCACTGAAATCGATGATGTATTTTTTTTCTTTGGTTGGGTTGCTGATCCACGTTGGCACCATCGATTCCACTCGCGTGTTGATCTTGGCGGCACGCCTCATGGACGGGGTCGTGTAATGGGTTAGGAGAGATCCGGCTACCGCCCGCGTTCGCTCATAGAAGTCGAAGAAGCCTTCGCTGTCATCGTGCTGAAGGTACAACGTAAACGAGACGCAGGGGACAATAGCGGTCGTGCCATCGACGACAAGTGTGAGCTCAGAAGGATCTAAGATTAATGGCATGTCAAATGATTTATTTCGTTGCTAAAACACTCGTTTCGGAATAGTTCCTGTATTCAAACTAAATGTAAACATGTATTTTTCATTTGAGGGGGTTAATTTTTCCTACCTACCGTATGAGTTATTTTCAGCAACGTAAGATGGATTTCATCCTGCTCATGTGTAAAGAATTGCATTTCGGCTATAAAATAGTGCTGGCAAATGTCACAAATTTGAGACATTTATCTACCTTTGTCTTCACAGCTATGAAAGACACCGAGCAGAGCATTATAGAAGCCGCGATCCTGATCTTCAATGAGGACCTATCCGCACCGCTTGAAAAAGTGGCCGATCAGGCGCAGCTGACCCGCAGGACCTTACACCGGTATTTCAAAGATCGTAAAGAGCTGATGGACAAATGCCAGAAGGAAATCCGGAAGGCTTGTGAAATAGCGATGACGAATGCTTACAATGCGTCAGAAAACCCTTTGGAAAGACTGGAAGCGATGTTTTACGCCGGGCTTGATTGTGGTTCGAAAAACACCTTTTTGCATAAGCTGCACACGCTGCACGATCACAAACACCAGGCTGCGAACGAAGAATGCTCGGAATATGACCATACTTTCGACCTCTGGAAAGGCAATCTGCAAGTGTTGCTTGCCAAAGGCATACTTAACCAGAGCATGACCGTCGACTGGGTCCATCATTTTTTCCAGAGCGTGGTGACTGTGTTCATTAATTCCCAGCAAAAAGGTTCGCTGGACCGTCCGGCAGCGCGGCAGCTCGCGTGGTTTTCTTTTAGCAAAGGAATAGGTATCTAAAATTTTTTGTCCAACCATGTCTCAGTTTTGAGACATTTATATATTTCAACAATGACTGATTCCCAAAATTTTGACATCGCCATCATCGGCGGAAGTTACGCGGGGCTATCCGCTGCCATGGCACTAGGCCGCGCCCGCCGGAATGTCGTGATCATCGACAGCGGCAAGCCCTGTAATCGCCAGACACCCCATTCGCACAACCTCATTACCCACGACGGGAAGACGCCCGCAGAGATCTCCGCCCTCGCACGCGAGCAGGTACTCGCCTACCCCACCGTGCGTATGCATGCGGGACTCGTCACACAGGTGTCGGGAGCCGATGGGGCGTTTGTCGTCACCACGGACGAAGGACAGGTGTTGCAGGCCAAAAAACTGATCTTCGCCACCGGTATCCGCGACGTTATGCCCGAAATACCCGGTTTTGCGGAATGCTGGGGCATCAGCGCGATCCATTGCCCCTACTGCCACGGCTACGAATACAGCGACGCCCGCACCGGCGTACTCATAAATGGCGAAATGGCATTGGAATACCTGAAAATGATCCGCAACTGGACCGCCCACCTGACCCTCTACACCAACGGCCCCGCTACATTCGACGACGTAGCGCGTGCAAAAATGCACGCATTCGGTGCAGAGATCGTAGAACAGCCCATTGCCTCACTGGATCATGAAAACGGTTACCTCAAAACGATTCGCCTGACCGACGGTACCACCCGCGACATTACCGCGCTCTACCATCGCCCCGCATTCGTTCAGCATACACTTCTACCCGAACAATTAGGCTGCGAGCTCAATCCGCAGGGTTTTATCAAGGTGGATGAAGCACAAAAAACCACCGTCGCAGGTATCTACGCAGCGGGAGACAACAGCGGCGCTCTCAGGGGGTTAACAAGCGTCATGGCCGCAGGCACCATCGCAGGAGTAAGGCTCAATCACGAATTAATCAATGAAGAGTACTGATTGGCGTGTTGCAATATGGTAGCTTTGTGGCTTTCAGCTGTCGGCCATCGGCTGTCGGCGATTAAAAATTGTTATTTGTATAAAAAAAGCCGACGGCCGAAAGCCGACAGCCGACTGCCACAATATGTTCAAAACCACCGCCCCCATCACCGTTACTTGCTACAAACGCCTTACACCATTTCTTGAAAGAGAGGTGACGGAACTTGGTTTCCGGGTGGAGGAAACATTTGCGACGGGCGTGCAGCTGCGGGGCACCATGGACGACTGTATCAAACTGAACCTCAACCTCTATTGCGCGAGCCAGGTGTTGTACAGTCTCGGGTCATTCAGTGCAAGGCATCCCGACGACGTTTACCGCTTCCTCTCCAAAATGCAATGGGAGAATATACTGGCCGAAGATGCCTATTTCTCGGTAACGAGCAATGTCATGACCGAGACGGTGAACAACAGCATGTTTGCCAACCTGCGGGTGAAGGATGCCATTGTAGACAGGCTGCGTGACAAGAAGGGCGTCAGGCCATCCAGTGGTTCCGAGCTGAAAGGGGCTGTGGTCCATTTGTTCTGGAAAGAAGATCGGGCCGAAATTTTCATCGATACATCGGGAGAATCGGTGGCCCGGCATGGATACCGGAAGATCCCGGGAAAAGCCCCGATGCTCGAAGCGCTTGCCTCGGCTACCATTGTAGCCAGTCGATGGGACCGCAGGTCCGCATTCCTCAATCCGATGTGCGGCTCGGGGACACTCGCCATCGAAGCTGCCCTGATCGCCACCGACAGCCGCCCGGGACTTTTCAGGGATAACTATTCCTTCATGCATTTACTGGGCTACGATGAAGAGGTATATTACCGGGAGCAGGATCAACTGGAGGCGCAGATCATTGAAGTACCTGGCCTGCGCATCATCGCCACAGATCATGACACCAATGCGATCGCAAACGCTAAAAAGAACGCAATTGCCGCCGGCGTTGCCAACATGATCGAATTCGATGTCTGCGATTTTGCAGACACGGAAGTTCCTGCCGACAACAAGGGTGTCTTCTTCATCAATCCCGAATATGGTGAGCGTCTCGGCGAAATCGGCGAACTTGAAGAAACTTATGCACGGATTGGTGATTTTATGAAACAGAAGTGTGGAGGATATTTCGGATATGTGTTCACCGGCAACCTCGATCTGGCGAAGAAAATTGGCCTCAAAGCGAAACGCAGAATGGAATTTTATTCGGGCAGAATCGATTGCAGGCTGCTGGAATACGAACTTTACGAAGGTTCCAGAAAGGTCTGAAAGAAATTGTCGGCACGGCACAAAAGGTTTGGCATAATATTTAGATCATATTAGACATAACCATTTAACAATTGTCATGAAACAATCACAAAGTTCAGGAACCATGCCGCAAGGCCAGGTCCAGAACCGGCCTGAAAACAAAGACAATCTGGATAGCAGGCATCGTGAAGAGGAAATGGTGAAAGGTAATCACATTACCAGCAACCAAAAGCAACACAATAGCCTGGGAAAACAGCGAAGGTAGCATTACAGCACCTTTCTAAATGGTTCCTAAGTTGAGACGAAGTCCGCATGAAACGAACATCCGGACTTCGTTTTTTTATGCCCTTACCATTCCCGTCAACGATTTCACCAGGCGGCTTCCATCCTTCGCTCGCCTTTTCCATCCGATACTTTGGGCAAGCCCTCAGCAAACCACCACCGTCTCCACGCCGATCAGCCTGCCCAGCTTTTCTATTTTCGAAGCGATATGTCCTACACCCACCGCACAGTGGTGTGCGGGGCCATGGTGGTTCCAGCTTTCCACAAAACGCCTCGCCCCGATGCCAAATCGGTAGCGGCTGTTGGTATTGCCGATTTCCAGAACAGGGCCGGGCACCGACGCCCCCTCGGCCACAAGCAGGATCACTTTCCCTTCCACGGTCTCGACAACCGACAGCAGCGTCACCGGCCCGTGCGCGACACTCATTTCCACCGACAGGCCGTTACCGACCTTGCCGTGATAGACCTGCAAAGGCTTCACCTTCGTTTTCCCTTCCGCGATCGCAATGTGCCCGGGGCCATCGTGTCCCATTAAAACCACGTCATCTTTAAAGTCCATTGCATAATACTCCGTAAATGAACCTCCCGCCCCGAAGCTGTCCATAATTTTCATCGCCTGTGCATTCTTTATTTCGTACTCTCCGGCAACGGGTATCCCCCTGGCTGTCAGCAGCGAATTACCCAGAATGACCGAACTCATCGTATCCTCGTTCGACGCATTACCGGTTCCTTTGTGGTAGTAGGCCAGGGAGCCTAGTTGGTGCTTTTCCACGAGCTTTTCCAGCGCAACGGCTGTCCGCGCAGCTCTGGCCAGCTCCCGATCCGAACAGTCGGGCTGGATGTCGAAGGTATTCCTGAAAATTTCCACCATTGCCTGCTCCGTGTCGTCTGCCACGGTTTCCCGCAGGGCCGACAGTTCGTCGACTTCGATGATTTCCACATGCCCTCCAAACGTCGCGCATTGCAGCGTAAGGTTGGAATAAATGTCGAGCATCCCTCCATAATAGTTTCCCATCACGCCCAGCCGGTTGTGGTACATGGTGTGCGCCACTTTCGCGGCCTCGATCCATTCCCGCACCTCGCGCCAGACTTCCGGATCGTCGTGCAAGGTTCCGGTGACCTGATAGAACGGAATGCCGGACCGTCGGAAAACGTTCGCGATCTCCGGAACCGGGCAGGCGGAGCAAAATGCGAGCCATTCACCCGTCATGCGTGTGCGATCGTTCAGTGCGTTAAACCACCGATAATCGATCGCCGGCTCAGGTGCGAGGTTCAGGACGATGACGGGAACTTTCGCGCGCGATACCACCGGCAGTACTGTCGACGACAACGCATATGTGGTCACATACAGAAATATCAGGTCCACGTCGGCTTGCCGGAACCGGTGCCCGGCGTCCAATGCCTTCTCCGGGGTGTCAATCAACCCCAGATTGACGATCTCCGCGCCGTAACCCGTAAGCCGATCCTTTACGACGCTTACATATCCCTGCAACCGCTCTTCGAGTCCGTCGAATTGTTCCCAGTAGGCCTCTAACCCGATGCCGAATAATCCTGCCCGTAAGGGATAGCTATTTTGTTTTTCCATATCAAAAAATACAAACTGAAAGTAATCGCGTCAAAAGGCAGATTATAATTTGCAGCCGTCTGGTTCCTAAAATATTCCTTATTTTTACAAAAATAGGACATAAGCAAGCCCAGAGGCAATACAGGATTTGATGCACATTTGCACAAAATGATATGGATCTATACAGGAAATACTTCAATGGCACGAGCGCGGAACGACCGCCCGAAACAGAGCCCAACTGGGGCGTTTCCATCCTCAACGTCGGTCACAATGCGCACCCGGCCAACAAGCGATACCCCGATCCGCAGCACCCGGAGAGCTACCAATTTGACTTTCAGCACGGCAGGATACTCCGGGAATTCCAGCTGGTTTACATTTCTGATGGCAGCGGAATATTCGAATCGGCCCACTTGCCGCCGACACCGGTGCAAGCCGGCACCGCCTTTCTGCTTTACCCGGGCGTCTGGCACCGTTACCAGCCTGCTTCCGATACCGGGTGGGAGGAATTTTGGGTGGGGTTCGATGGACCATATGCGGGGTACCTGATGCAGCAGGACTGTTTTAATCCCCAAAATCCACTCCTGCCGATCGGTTTCAATGCAGAGCTACTGAATGTGTTCATCCGGCTGGTCGACACGCTGAAATACAAGGGCATTGCACACCGCCAGATGGCTTCCTGCCTGGTGATCCAGCTGCTTGGCCTCGTGTACGCGTCGGCGCTGATGGCCGACCGCTCCCAATCCGACAAAGAGCGGGTCGTCCACCTGATCCGGTTTCAGATCCATGAACAATGGGCGAGCCCGCTGGGTATGCAGCAGCTGGCGGCGGCCAACGGAGTCGGGTATGTATGGTTCCGGAAAGCATTCAAGGAGCTGACGGGCATTGCGCCGGGTCAGTACCATCTGGGTCTTAAAATCGATAAGGCCTGTCAAATGCTGCGGGAAACATCACTGTCGGTAGCGGAGGTGGCCGTCAGGAGCGGCTTTGAGTCGGAATTCTATTTTTCGCGTGTATTCAAAAAGAAAATGGGGCTCTCACCCTCGGCCTACCGCGCAAATGCAAAGTAGCAATGACATTCAATTTTTCCGACGCTTTGTCGTTCCTATGCTGATCAACGCTCGACACCTCTAAAACCCGAACAGATGAAACGATACCTGACTGGCCTTCTGCTCCTTCTGGGAACGGTCTCCTGCGAATGGATAGGCAATACGCCGAGTTTCGGGGATGATTTTATTACCTACACCATCAAGGCCGGCAATCACGAAGTCGAACATAACCTGAATACCCCGTTCACATCCAGCTCGGTACGCTTTCAGGCTTTATTCGACAGCAGCTGCGTCTACCGGTCCGCAGTTCCCGAAAACCAGAACGATATCAACAAGCTCTACGGCTTCTCCGATTGCAGCTCGCAGCACCAGAGCAACAGCGCACGTTTCGGCTGGAACTGGCGTGAAGGTGCATTACGTATTTACGCGTACATCTATGCCAACGGCATCCGCCAGGAGCGCGAACTCGGCACGGCGGAACTGAACGAACTAACCAGCTTCCGTATCGATATCCGCGAAAACTCTTACGTTTTCACGTACCGCGGAGTCGAAACCGTGATGCCGCGCCATTGCTCCGGCGGCGTGGGCCTGGCTTACAAGCTGCTACCCTACTTCGGCGGCGACGAGACGGCACCGCACGATATCCGCATCAAAATCAGGACGTTGTAACGTTCACATAAACGGTCACAGACTCAGGCGAAACAACCAATGTGCCCGCATCAACACGATCCGGCATGACCAGCGGCCCGTTCCAGAGCGGATCGGAAGAGGCGATCAGTTTCGACCAGATCAGATGCTCAAACGGAAGCAGCACTTCCTGGCTTGACTTTGAAAAATTGAGCGCGCCTATCAGGTGCTGACGTTCCCCGACCCGCTGAATACAGATCAGTTCTTTTTCGGGAAAAGCCTCCACCGATAGCCCATCACGATCGCATGCTCGCAGAACTTGCTCGCTTTTGCGCAACCGGATCCAATGGCGGTAGTAGCGCAGCATGGCCTGATGCGGTTCCTGCTCCGGCAGCTCCCATTGCAATGTTGAATTCTGAAAAGTCAAAGGTGACACCGGATCAGGGGCTTCGCCTTCGAGGTGGAAGGCCGCAAATTCACTTTTCCTGCCCTTCCGCACCGCTTCCGCCAGTTTCTCGTCGGTATGGCTTACGAAATACTGAAACGGGTTGGATTCGCTCCACTCCTCTCCCATGAAAAGCAAGGGTACAAACGGACTGATGAAAACTGCACCGGCCAGGAGTTTTTGCATTTCAAAACTAACCAGCTGACTCGTCCGCTCGCCCAACATCCGGTTACCGATATGGTCATGGTTTTGGGAAAATACAATGAACTGCTCCCCGCCTATTCCGTCCGCTTTCATGCCGAACTTTCTTTTACGGTGATCGGAGTAAATCCCGTCGAACACATAGGCATCCCTGAATGACTTGGCCAGCGAGGTAATGGGATCGAAATCAGCATAATAACCGCTCTTTTCCTGGCCGGAGCTCACGCGTAAGGCATGATGGAATTCATCGATCCATTGCGCGTCCATTCCGTACCCACCCGCAGCAACCGGCTTTACAAAACGCGTATCATTCAGGTCCATCTCCACGATCAGCTGGTAAGGTTTACCCGTTTCGCGGGACAGCGCGTCGGTTTTAACATGAATTTCCTGTAAAATATGCACCGGGCTAAAATCCTTGATCGCATGCACCGCATCCAGTCGCAATGCGTCGATGTGAAAATCCCTGAACCACATCAATGCATTCTGCACAAAGTATTGCCGGACCGCATCCGACCAGGCATCGTCAAAATTAATGGCGTCGCCCCAGGGCGTGTGGTATTTGTCGGTAAAATAATGCCCGAACTGCCCGAGCACATTTCCCTCCGGTCCCAGGTGATTATAAACCATATCGAGGATCACGGCAATGCCCCTCCGGTGGCAGGCGTTCACCAGTTGCTGCAATGCCGCGGGGCCGCCGTAGGATGCCTGCACACTGTATGGGAAAACGCCGTCATAACCCCAGTTGCGTTCACCGGCAAACTGAGATACCGGCATGATCTCGATGGCATTCACGCCCAGCTGTTCCAGATGATCTAGCTTTTGTTCAATGCCGCCGAAAGTTCCTTCCGGCGTAAATGTGCCTGTATGCAGCTCGTAAATTATGTAGCTCTTTATGGGAATGCCCTGCCAATCGGCATCGGTCCATGTGAAGGAATGCGGGTCGAATGCGCACGAGGCGCCATGAACACCTTCCGGCTGGTACCGCGTCGCAGGGTCTGGCAAAGGCTCCCCGCCGTCCAGCCGGATCGCGTAAAGATCCCCTGGCCTCAACGCCGTCGTATGGAGTAGCCAGTATCCGTATTCCGCTGCATTCAGGTCAAGGAGCTCACCGGAAGATTGCAGCTCCAATCCGACCTTTTTCGCTTTGGGGGCCCATACCAGCACACGGGCGTTCCCATCGGTATCGAACGTGACGCCTGGCTCCATGATCATCAGATCGTCGTATTTCATATCTTTTGTGCTTCCAATGTATGTTTAAAAACCACCACCGAACGGCTGTCGACCGTGAATGACTCACCGGGTTTCAGCACCTGCCCGTCATCGCTCACGCAGGCATCGGCGGTATCGATCACTTTACGCCACTCTTTGCCATACTTTTCGGGTGGCAATGTATATTCAACCGGTTCAAAATGCGCATTGAAAATGATGTAGAAACTATCGTCGTAAATAGGCTCGCCCGTGGGATCCATGTGCCTGATCCCTTTACCGTTCAGGAAGATACCGAGCGATTTGGCGAAGTCGTGGTTCCAGTTTTCCTCAGGCATTTCCTGGCCATCCGGCAGAAACCAGGCAATATCTTCCAAGCCTATACCTTTAATCGGCAAGCCGCGGAACCAGTGTTTCCTGCGGAATGAGGGATGTGCCTTGCAGAACGCAATGAGCTTCTGCGTAAATGCCAGCAGCTCCGTATCCATCTTGTCCCAGTTCAGCCAGGAGATCTCATTGTCCTGACAGTAGGCATTATTGTTCCCGCCTTGCGAACGCCCCCATTCGTCGCCGGCAACCAGCATCGGCACGCCCTGCGAGAGGAAGAGCGTCGTTAGGAAATTGCGCTTTTGCCTGTTGCGCAGTTCGAGGATGTCCTCATCTTCTGTCGGGCCTTCCTCGCCGCAGTTCCACGACCGGTTGTGTCCCTCACCATCGTTATTATCCTCGCCGTTCGCATCATTACGTTTATCGTTATACGAAACCAGGTCGTTGAGGGTAAAACCGTCATGTGCAGTGATGAAATTAATGCTAGCCGTCGGCCTGCGGTCCTCTCCTTTATACAGATCTGAGCTGCCTGTGAAGCGCTCCGCGAATTCGGCCAGCATACTATTGGCCCCGCGCCAGTAATCGCGCATGCAGTCGCGGTAACGGCCATTCCACTCGGCCCAGCCCATCGGGAACTTGCCCACCTGATAGCCATCGGACCCGATATCCCAGGGTTCAGCGATTAGTTTGACCTGCGAAATAACCGGATCCTGGTGAATGATGTCGAAAAAGGCGCTCAGGCGATCGACCTCGTGGAGTTCGCGGGCGAGTGTCGAGGCCAGGTCGAAACGAAAGCCATCCACATGCATTTCGGTAATCCAATAGCGCAGACTGTCCATAATGAGGCGCAGTACACTGGGAAGCCTGGCATTCAAGGTATTACCTGTTCCGGTATAGTCCATATAATACCTGCCGTCCACAAGCCTGTAATAAGCCATGTTATCAACGCCACGAAAGGAAAGCGTCGGGCCCATCTGGTTACCTTCACCGGTGTGATTATACACTACGTCCAGGATCACTTCTATGCCCGCTTTGTGCATTTCCTTGACCATGTTCTTAAATTCGATGACCTGCTCACCCTGCGAACCCGAACTGCTGTACCGTACATCGGGTGCCAGAAAACCAATCGAGTTATAGCCCCAGTAATTGCTAAGGCCCTTTTCCTGCAAATGCCGGTCGGAAATAAAATGGTGAACGGGCATCAGCTCGATTGCGTTGATCCCCAGTTTTTTAAGATAGGAAATACTCGAAGGATGCGCCATTCCTGCATACGTACCCCGGATCTCTTCGGGTATATCCGGATGCAGACAGGTAAACCCTTTCACGTGCGCCTCGTAAATGATGGTGTCGTGATACGGAATGCCGGGCGCCGTTACCCCTTCCCAATCGAAAAGATGATCCACGACAACCGACTTCGGAATGTAGGGAGCGCTGTCCAGTTCACTGAAACTGAGGTCCTCCTGCGGATCCCCGATGACGTAGCCAAAAAGTGCGTCATGCCATTGTACTGTCCCGGAAATGGCCTTCGCATACGGGTCGATGAGCAATTTGTGCGGATTAAAACGTAACCCGACCATAGGCTCATACGCCCCGTGAACACGGTAGCCGTAGAGCTGCCCGGGTTTCAGACCCGGCACGTACACATGCCACACGTGGTGGGACACCTCGCGGATCTGAATTTTCACCTGCTCCGAAGTAGCCTCGGGGCTTTCGAACAGGCACAGTTCCACACCTGTGGCACTTTCTGAATATAATGCAAAATTAACTCCCTCCCCATCCCAGGTGGCGCCTAGCGGGTACGGTTCACCGGGATAGACGCGAATATTACGCTGCTTGGATTCGTCGACTAGTTTTTTATTGGCAATTTTTTTCATATCAGCTTTTTTGGTTCACAGACACACACGCCCATGCCCGGGTAGCTCGCGTTACCTGTTTCGCTACCGAGCGTGTTTTATGGAGAGGCGTGTTATCGATGCGACGTTTTATTACAAAAGTATGCCAATCGGCCCGGCGCAGTTCCGGGAAGATTTTCCCCAGCCGAAGCGGGAAATTTTGCTTTCCGCAGCCCAAACGGACTAATTGTCTTTCCCGCAGAAGGCCGCACTATGGTAAAATCGCTTATTCATCAGGGAGTTCTGAAGGCACTGTCGGCAAGTCCCACTTTTTTCTTGAAATACGCCAATTCCACAGCTTCCTGGCATAATTTTTGTACTATTGCGCAAAACACACACGGCAACACTTGTACACACACTGCGTTTTTTTGATGTGTTAAAAGTCAACGTATACATATCCTGGTGCTCTCATTCTCAGGAGTTAATGCCCATCTTACCCGAAACTATGATCCTCATTGTCGACGACAGGCCGGAAAATATCTTACCGCTGAAAAAAATCCTGGAATTGCACCATTTTAAAACCGACACGGCGGAATCGGGCGAGGAAGCGTTGAAAAAAGTACTCAATACCACCTATTCGGTGATCATTCTGGATGTGCAGATGCCCGGTATGGATGGATTCGAGGTCGCGGAAGCCATTGCCGGTTTCGGCAAGGCGCGTGACACCCCTATCATTTTCCTTTCTGCGGTTAATAAAGAGAAAAGATTTATTACAAAAGGCTACTCCTCGGGCGGAATCGACTACCTGACCAAGCCCGTGGATCCGGACATCCTGCTGTTGAAAGTCAAAACTTTCTATCGGTTGTTTGAACAGCAACAGGAACTTAAAGCGATACAGGAATCGCTGCGCAACGAAATCGAAACCAGGAAAAACGCGCAGGACGAACTGGCCACGCATATGCAAGAGCTGCGGTTTATCCTCGAATCCCTTCCCCAGATCGCATTCACCATCTGTCCGAACGGTAAGGTCGAATATGTGAACCAGCATTGGTTCCAGTATTCCGGCGACGCAGACACTTTCCCGGGCACGCACCCCGAGGACACGCTGTATGAGCAATGGCAGCATCATTTTGCCAACGGCCTGGAATTTTCCTGCGAAGCCCGGTTGAAACACCTTGAAACAGCAGAATATAAATATTTTCTGCTGAAAATTATCCCGGTATTGCAAAACGGGGTCATCGTTCGGTGGGTCGGTACCTTTACCGACATTCATCAGCAAAAAATGGCTAATGAAGTGCTGGAACACAAGGTTGAGATGCGCACACGGGAACTGCTCGATAAAAACGCCGAGCTGGAAACCACAAACCACGAATTGCAGCAATTTGCATGGGTGGTATCGCACGACCTCAAAGAACCATTACGTAAAATACAGACATTCAGCCATTTAATTAAAGACAAATACCTGACGGGCAACGCAGAGGCCACCTCCTATCTCAACCGGTCGATCAGCTCTTCGGCCAGGATGTCGCGCCTC
Organism: uncultured Dyadobacter sp.; assembly: GCF_946482605.1. The sequence goes on from NZ_CAMLSE010000002.1 coordinate 572,122, forward strand.
ATCAGCGACCTGCTCGATTACTCCCGGCTCTCGGTAACGGCAAATTTCCAGCCCACCGACCTCAATGCACTGGTAGACGAGCTGCTGGCGGACTTTGACGAAACCATCCGCGAGAAAAAAGCCACCATCGAAAAACAGAAATTACCGGTAATCGAAACCATTCCCAGCCAGATCCGTCAGGTTTTCCAGAACCTCATCAGTAATGCGCTGAAATTTTCGAAGCCCGAAGTCCCCTCGGTGATCAGGATCAGGTATGAGATCTCGGAACAAAAGGAGCTCGCGGGTCCGGTATCCCCGGAAGGCAGCTTTTGCAGGATTATCATCGCCGACAACGGGATCGGGTTCGATGAGAAGTTCCTGGACCGTATTTTCGTGATTTTCCAGCGCCTCAACAATTTCAATACATATGAAGGAACAGGCATAGGACTGGCCATCGCCAAGAAGATCATCGATAAACATAATGGGCTGATCTCAGCCCGCAGTACTGAAAACGAGGGCTCCGAGTTTGTGCTCGTACTGCCGATCGCTCAGGAAGGTACCTTAACACCTGTCAAAACTGAAAATTAGTACGCCGCCGTTTATGAAGAAAGTTTCCAACTCTATCATCCAGCAGTTACAAATCGTATTTTCATTCTCCATCCTGCTGCTTTTTTTCAGCTTGCTGGCTTCCTATTACAGTACTCAGAAGCTCATTAACAACTCGGAGCTCGTAAACCATACCAACCAGGTCCTGATCGAGGCGGAAAGCATCATGTCTCACATGAAGGACGCCGAGACCGGGCAACGCGGCTTCCTGGTAACCTCCGACCCTCAGTTCCTGGATCCATACAATGGCGCTTACGAGAAAACAACCACCAGTCACAACAACCTGGTGGAGCTCACTGCGGACAACCCGCAGCAGCAAAAGAACCTGCGGGAAGTAAAGGCGCTGTACGAGGCGAAGTTCGGGCAAATGCAGAACATCATCGATATGGCCAAAAAGGATCCGCATTTTCTGAGGGACACCGACGCGCGCCTGCGTGAAATGGTACGCGGCAAGAAAATTATGGATGACCTCAGGCTTGCCACCGAGCGGATCAAGAGTGAAGAAAGCGACATCCTCGTCGCCCGCCTCGAACAGCAGCAGATCTACATCAAATACACGCCCATCCTCCTTGTAGCCGCCGCATTGATCTCGATCCTGATCACGATTTCGGCCTATCTGCGTATCAAGAACGATATGGATAAGCGGATCGCGCAGCAGCGGATCGATGAAGAAAAATACACAGATACACTGCAGCGCATCAGTCACATCGAACAGGTTACCCAGCAGGTTTCTTCCGGAGATTACTCGGCCAGGAGCCGGGATGAGCGCGACGACGAAATCGGCCGGATCTCTTATGCGCTTAACAAGATGACCGGTTCGCTGGAACAGACCTTCAACGAGCTGAGCGTTCAGAACTGGTTGCAGACCGGAGAAGTGCAGATCAACGACGCGATACGCGGTGAACGGGTTCTAAAAAAGCTGTCTTCCAATCTCATCAACACCCTTACCAGCTACGCCGGTGCGCAGCTGGGTACGATTTACATTCTGAACAACAACTGGCATTTTAGTCTCACAGGCAGTTTCGCAGCCCAGAATGCCCCGGAAAAACTGGTTGCGGGCCACGGACTGGCCGGACAAGTGATTGAAAGCAAGAAAGCGCTGCTGGTCCGCGATATCCCTGAAAATTACCTGAAAGTAACATCGAGCCTGGGCGACTCGACTCCGGCCGCCATTGCAATCCTGCCGATCGTCTATTCTTACGAATGCATCGGGATCATCGAACTGGGTTTCCTCAAATCACCGGACGGCCTGACGATGAAGTTCCTGGAAGATAATCTGGAAACCATTGCCAGCGGCATAAATTCGGCATTGGACTATGTAAAACTTCAGAATTTCCTCGAAGAAACACAGGCCCAGGCGGAGGAGCTTCAGACACAGCATAATGAACTCGAAAACCTGAATGCGGAACTGGAAGCCCAGTCGCAGAAATTACAGGCTTCGGACGAAGAACTACGGGTGCAGCAGGAAGAATTGCAACAAACCAACGAAGAGCTGGAAGAGCGGAGCGGGCTGCTGGAAGAGAAGAACCTCGAAATCCTCAAGAAGGCGGAAGAGCTTGAACTTACGACCCGCTATAAATCGGAATTTCTGGCAAATATGTCCCATGAACTGCGCACCCCTTTGAACTCGATCCTGTTGCTGAGCCGGCTGCTGTCTGAAAACGATGAGCAGAACCTCACCACCGAACAGATCGAGTATGCGACGGTGATTCAGTCATCGGGCAACGGATTGCTGGGACTGATCGACGAGATCCTGGATCTGTCCAAGATCGAGGCGGGCAAAATGGACCTGGACTACGTCACGGTTTCAGTGAAAGAAATCAGCGAGGACATGAAGGGGCTCTTCGCGCCGGTGGCTCGCGAAAAAGGGCTCGGTTTCTCCGTCAACGTGGCAAGCGACGTTCCGCCGGTCATTGAAACGGACAAAATGAGAATGGAGCAAATCCTGAAAAACCTGGTCTCCAACGCATTGAAATTCACTTCTGAAGGGTCTGTGGACATCACCATCCGGCTCCAAGACGGTAACGACAGAATGCTTTGCATTTCCGTGCGGGACACAGGCATTGGCGTAGCGCCCGAGAAACAGCACCATATTTTCGAGGCGTTCCAGCAGGCCGACGGTTCTACAAAACGCAAGTATGGCGGTACCGGGCTCGGGCTTTCCATCAGCCGGGAGCTGGCGAAGCTGCTGGGCGGAGAAATAACGCTCTCCAGCGCCGTTGGACAGGGCAGTGAGTTCACACTGTTCATTCCGCTAAGGCAGTCGTACGGACTGACGGAGCCGGATACCGGAAATATCTTCGGCAACCACCACGAAGAAACAGGGGTGAAAAGCCAAAAGGCCGAAAACCAATTCATCAGTACCATTATACCTGAAAGTATTCCCGACGACCGGGCTATCATCAGCGAGCGGGAAAAAGCGATCCTGATCGTAGAAGACGACACTTTTTTCGCCAAATCATTGCTGGACTACACCCGTCGGCAGGGTTACAAGGGCATTGTAGCTGTCCGCGGCGATGAAGGATTGGAATTGGCAAAAACATTTAAACCGATGGGCATTCTGCTCGACATCCAGCTACCGGTGGTCAGCGGGTGGGAAGTAATGGATCAACTCAAAAAGGATCCCGAAACCCGGCATATCCCGGTCCATATCATGTCGTCGCACCGGGTGAAAAATGAAAGTCTCATGAAAGGTGCCGTGGACTTCATCGACAAGCCCGTTGCTGTGGAGAGAATGGATGAGGTATTTAAAAAAATCGAGTATGTGATCAGCAAAAAATCGAAGAAAGTGCTGATCGTAGAAGACAACTCCATGCACGCCAAAGCATTGGCCTACTACCTGGGAACCTTCGACATCAATTCGGAACTAAAAAGTGACATCGATGAAGGCATTCACGCATTGACCGCCAACGAAGCCGACTGCGTGATCCTCGACATGGGTATTCCAGACAAAAAAGCCTATGATATACTCGAAGAGGCCAGGAAAAACCCGGGCTTCGAACACGTTCCGATCATCATCTTTACCGGAAAGAGCCTTTCGATGACCGAGGAGCTCCGGATCAAGCAATATGCCGATTCGATCATCGTCAAAACCGCCCATTCCTATCAGCGGATGCTCGATGAAGTCTCTCTCTTCCTGCATGTCGTGGAAGAAAATAAAAAGTCGGGCAGGCAGAACGGCGAGCCAGGCAGGCTAGGAGGCCTTGGGGAAATCCTGAACAATAAAACCGTGCTGATAGCCGATGACGACGTCAGGAACATTTTCTCTCTTTCCAAATCATTGGAAAATTACAAAATGAATGTGATCACTGCCCTGGACGGCAAAGAGGCACTTCAAAAACTGCAAGACACCCCGGATGTGGACGTGGTCCTGCTCGACATGATGATGCCGCAAATGGACGGATATGAAACGGCCAGGCGCATCCGCGAAAATCCCCGCTGGCGCAACCTGCCTGTCATTGCCGTCACTGCCAAAGCGATGACCGGCGACCGGGAAAAATGCATCAATGCCGGCGCTTCTGACTATATTACCAAACCCGTCGATATCGACCAGCTGATGTCGCTGCTTCGGGTGTGGCTTTATGAAAAATCCTGACCCTCTACATGAACAAGAAAAAAATCATGATTATCGACGACGATGCCCGGAACATCTTCGCGCTCAAAGCGACCCTGAAATCCAAGGGATTCGACTGCATCGCCTGCTCCGGGGCCCCCGAAGCACTGCATATCCTGCGTACGGAAGAACCCGTTGACGCAGTCCTGATCGACATGATGATGCCCGAAATGGATGGATATGAAGCCATTCCACTCATCAAAGACATTGGAAGCAGACAGGCCACGCCCGTATTTGCGGTCACAGCGCAGGCTATGGTAGGCGACCGGGAAAAATGCCTGCAGGCCGGGGCCGACGACTACATTTCCAAGCCTATCGATGTTGAAAAACTATTGAAGTTGCTTAACGCCATTTAACGTATGATGGACGAGGAAGATATCGATCTTTTACTCAACGACCTGTTCGATCTATACGGCTACGACTTCACCAGGTATTCCAGGGCATCGCTGAAACGCCGCATTGTACGGCTGTGCTCGCTGGACAAATTCCCCAGCTTTGCGGAATTGCGTTACCACGTCAGGACTGACCCCACCTATCTCAAACGTTTTGTGGAAGAGATCACCGTGAATGTAACCGAGATGTTCCGCGACCCTTCGTTCTACAAGTCACTTCGTGAAGACATTCTGCCGGTACTGGGGACCAAGCCATTCATCCGGATCTGGCATGCGGGTTGTTCCACGGGAGAGGAGGTGTATTCGATGGCCATTCTTCTTAAAGAGGCAAACCTGCTCCGGAGATCTCTGCTGTACGCGACAGATCTCAACCCAAGCGTTCTCGAGAAAGTGCGGAAAGGCATTTTTCCGCTGTCGCTGATGAAGCAGTATTCGGAAAACTACATTACATCCGGGGGAACCAACGATTTTTCGGCCTATTATACGGCCCAGTACGGGCAGGCCAAATTCGACAGCGAGCTCGCCGAGAAAATCATTATCTCGACCCACAACCTGGTGTCCGACAGTTCGTTCAATGAATTTGATCTGATACTCTGCCGGAATGTCCTTATTTACTTTGATAAAGACCTGCAAGACAGGGTTTTGAAATTGTTCGACGCAAGCCTGGGCACACTGGGATACCTGGCATTGGGAACCAAGGAAACATTGAAATTTTCGGCCGTACAAAACAAGTTCAAGCAGCTTAACCGGGAGAAAATATGGAAAAAAATCATGTAGCGAATGCATGCGATTTCCTGGTAATCGGTGGCTCGGCAGGCAGTCTGGAAGTGTTGTTCAAACTCCTTCCGCTACTCCGCGGCGACCTTCCCTTTCCGGTCGGACTGGTTTTGCACCGGCGCAACTCCGCTGATTCATCCCTGACCGGGTTGCTGGCGTCCAAAACCCTCAACCCTACGCGGGAGGTGGAGGACAAAGACCCTGTTCAGCCGGGGACGATCTACCTCGCCCCTGCCGACTATCATCTCCTGATCGAGCGGGATTGTACGTTCTCCCTGGACTATTCCGAAAAGGTAAATTTCAGCCGTCCAAGCATCGATGTTACATTCGAATCGGCAGCAGAAGTATTCGGGGCGGGCCTGGTGGCGATCCTGTTGTCGGGCGCCAATGAGGACGGCACGGCGGGCCTGACGGCCGTAAAAAAAGCGCATGGTACCGTTGTGGTCCAGGATCCCGGTACCGCTCAGATGCCCTTCATGCCACATCACGCGATGACCCACTCCCAGGTCGATCACGTCCTCAATCTGCTGGAAATGGCCATATTCATCAATGCGCTCCACTAGCATTCCACGGCCGATCGTTGATTTCTACCACAAAAGGCGTTTTCAGTCCTTCTTTTTAAATGCTTTTATAAAGAAATTTGTACAAGAGGATCAGACATCCCGAGCCTTTGTAAGCGACTAAACAGCACGATCATGGCAAAGCCCAGTAAATTATATAGCGTCCTATTCAACAAATGCCCCCGCTGCGGTGAAGGCGACTTTTTCATCACTAAAAGCGCATATAACCTCCGCAATTTTGATAAAATGAACCGGAACTGCCCGCACTGCGGAGCCGATCTGGTTCCTGAGCCCGGGTTTTACCAGGGTGCACTCTACATGAGCTATGCGTTTTATGTCGCATTCATGGTGATCTACTTTCTGATTTTCGTGAATTTTTTCGAACAATACCTGGACTACTTCCTGATCAGCATTATCCCGATCCTGATCATTCTGACGCCTCTTTTTTACAGATTGGCGCGTCGTTCGTGGCTGGCCTTGTTCATCAAGCCTATTCCATCTGAGAAACGGTCCGCATAGTTTTTAACCCGCGAGACTCTTCCGGAAGTCTTCCGGCGTCAGGCCGGTTTCCTTCCGGAAGAACTTCGTGAAATAGGAATTATCGTTGAAATTCAGCTTGTAGGCGATCTCGGAGACTGTAAGGTCCAGGTTAATCAGAAGCCTTTTCGCCTCCAATACGATCCGGTTGCGGATGAGTTCTCCGGCCTGTCTGCCCAGGTTTTCCTTGCAAAGCGCATTGAGATGATTGGGCGTCACATTCAACATATCCGCGTACTGGCCCGGTAACCTCAGCCGGTCGTAATGCTTGTCGATCAGGCGGATAAAATTCCTTACCGTTGCATTCTTCCCCTTTTCCGCACTTTTTCTCCTGTCTACCGAATCGCTCTGCTCGATCGCCAGAAAGATCTGAAGCAGTAAAACCCGCACGGTATCATCGCGCCAGGCCGTTGCGCGGGCATTCTGCACCAGCAGCTCTTCAAACAGTCCGCAAATGCTTTCCCGAATATTTTCACTGAGCATCAACACATTGTTGCTGCTATCCTGATCAAAAAAGGAAAACGAATCGAGGTATTCCGGTTGCAGCAGAAAGGATTTAAAAAATGAATCGGAAAAATTGACGACGTAACCTTCCATTTTCCCCTCAAAATCCCACGAATGTACCTGCCCGGGAATCATGAAATAAATCTGGTAAGGCGCGGCCTGGAAATGGTGAAAATCAATGGTATGACGGCCGCTGCCCGCGGTAAAAAGTACCAGATGGTAAAAGCTGTGGCGGTGCGGAAAGAACAGGCTCTGGTGCTCGTGGATATAATCCGAAAACCGGGCAACCATCATGTGGTCCTCGCGGTATTCTGAAAGCGGGCCGATGTCGAGCCGGGGAAATGAACCGTGCATGGATGGAACCGTAAAATAAGTCAGTCCCGGCAATTTAAGGTTTATTCACGACTTTAATCCTGTTTCGTATCTTGCGGAAGTTTCCAAAACCCTGTTCCTGTCATGTGGAAGGCCTTTGCATTGAGTTTGGCATTCATAGTGCTTGCTGCATCTTCGCGGCAGGGTGCTATTGGCGTCGAAAACTGCACCGGGCACTTCCGGGTCGACGCCAAAGCATTCGCCGGGCAGGTAATGGAGTTGAAGGGTGCTATCCAGGCAATGGACAGCACCGATCTCCATAGCATCGACAGCGCCAAACAGGCGCTCCGCGATTCGCGCCTGGCTTATAAACGCATCGCCTATTTTCTCGAATACTTCTTTTTTACCTCCTCCCGGATCTACAACCGGCCCCCCAAAAATGAAATCGAGGAACCCCATCTCGAATATATGGAACCTGCCGGGTTGCAGTATATCGAGTCACTTTTGTTCGACGACCCGGTTGCTCACAAAGCGGAATTGCTGCAACAATGCGAGTTATTACAGGTTGCAGCGGATGATATGCCTGCGTTGCTTTTCAATTTCAAGGCCACCGACGCGCAGGTACTGGAAAGCGTCCGGATCGAGCTCGTCAGGATCATAACGCTCAGTATCACGGGTTTCGATGCTCCGCTACTGAAAAGCGGGCTCGATGAGGCATTCGTTTCATTACAAGCGATAAATACCGTTTTGAAACCTTATATAAAACATTCAGAAGATGACATTGTCTGGAAATACATCGCTTCCTGTGAGGCCGATATTGCCAAAAGCAGGGATTTTGACAACTTCGACCGGCTGCGTTTCCTGACAAGTTATGCATTGCCGTTACAGGAGGAGCTCGGCCGGATGATCACCCGGATGGGCTTGGGGCTCAATGCAAAGAAGGTTTTAAATTACAATGCCAAAAACCTGTTCAGTCCCGATGCATTTACTCCCACGGCTTTTGGAACAACCATGACCAGCAAGCCTGCTCTGGCGGAATTGGGCGAAAAACTCTTCTTTGAAACCCGCTTGTCGGCCAATGGAACGCGTAGTTGCGCGTCCTGCCACAACCCGGCGCTGTATTTCACGGACGGGCTTGTCAAAAGCACGGGCATTCACCCGGGCCAGACCGTCAGGCGAAATGCACCTTCGCTGTTATATGGGGTATTTCAACACACCCAATTCTGGGACGGACGCGCCAAAACGCTGGAAGATCAGATCCGTACCGTCATTCACGACACGCTCGAAATGGGTGGCAGACCAGCCGAAATGATCCGTGAACTGGCAAAGGAGCGGGCCTACCGCCGTCTTATCCGGAAAGTATCTCCGAACCGAAAATCCCTGAACGATACCATTATTTACAGATCGATTGCGGCCTTCGTGCGGACGTTGCAACCTTTCAAGTCGGATTTTGACCGCTATATGGCAGGTGAAAAAGCGGCGATGACCGACAATCAGATCAACGGCTTCAACCTTTTTATGGGCAAAGCGCAATGCGGCACCTGCCACTTTGCGCCCCTGTTCAACGGCCTGATCCCGCCACTGTACTTCCAGACAGAGTTTGAGATACTGGGCACTACGGCATCGGACGATTTGTTAAAACCTGTACCGGATCCAGATCAGGGCCGTTTCGAAACCCTTCCAACCCCTTACTACCGCGGGGCGTTCAAGACGCCGACCGTCCGCAATGCGGCTGTAACCGCCCCGTATATGCATAACGGGAATTTTGGAAGTCTGGAAAAGGTAATGGAATTTTATGACAAAGGAGGAGGCGCCGGCCTGGGCCTCGACGTGCCTGACCAAACCCTGGCCTCATCGCCCCTCAATCTGACCGATCAGGAGAAATCGGATATTATCGCCTTTTTAAATGCACTCACCGACCGTCTATGAAACAACATTTACTTTCCTTCCTGCTATGCATCGCGGCAGCTGCCGCCTACGGCCAGGGCACGCTGCTGCGCGGGCCATATCTGCAAGCGGCAACGCCTACGAGCATTGTAATCCGCTGGCGCACAGACAAGCCCGCAACTTCCGTAGTCAAGATCGGCACCAGCCCGCAGGCGCTCGGCCAAACCGTCACCGATAATGCGCTCACCACCGAGCATGAGGTGAAGGTCACCGGGCTTCAAAGCGAGAACCGCTATTATTATTCAATCGGCTCGCAGACAGACGTTTTGCAGGCAGGAGACCAGAATTATTTTCAGACAACCGCCGTCGCAGGCAAGCCTGGCAAGTACCGTTTCGGGTTCCTTGGCGATTGCGGCACCAGCGCGGTCATACAGCAATCGGTGCGCGACAAACTGACCGAATACCTGGGTAACGAGTACATGAATGCGTGGTTGCTGCTGGGCGACAATGCCTATTCATTCGGGCAGGACGTTGAATACCAGACCCACTTTTTCTCCAAATACAAAGATAATTTCCTTAAAAAGAACCCCCTCTTTCCTTCCCCCGGCAACCACGACTACGACAACGATAATCCAGCCAGGCAGAACGATCACAAGGTGCCCTACTACGACGTTTTTACCATGCCTACACAGGGTGAAGCGGGTGGAGAAGCGTCGGGCACGGAATCGTTTTACTCATTTGATTACGGGAACGTCCATTTCCTCTCCCTGGATTCGTACGGCCGCGAGGATAATACTACCCGGTTATACGACACCCTTGGAAAACAGGTCCAATGGATCAAAAAGGATCTTGCCGCCAACAAAAACAAGGGCTGGGTCGTCGCTTACTGGCATCATCCACCCTACTCCAAGGGTTCACGGGAATCAGACGGTGACCCGGAAATGACGGGGATACGTCAGAATTTCATCCGCATTCTCGAACGCTACGGCGTCGACCTGATTGTATGCGGGCACAGCCACGTGTACGAGCGGTCACGGCTTATGAACGGGCATTACGGGTATAGCAACACCTTCGACGCCTCGAAGCACGTGATAGACGCGTCGACCGCGAAATACGACGGAAGCAACAATTCCTGCCCTTACATTAAAATTACCCCCGACAGTCGTGGCACAGTGTATGTCGTGGCTGGTTCGAGCGGACATCTGGGCAGCCCGAAGGCCGATTTTCCACACAAGGCCATGTACTATTCCGATGCGGAGGTCGGTGGAGCACTCATGATGGAGGTGGAAGGCAACCGGCTTGATATGAAATGGATCACGTCCGACGGTACCATCCGCGACAAGTTCACTATGGAAAAGGAAGTGAACAAGGAAACCACGCACGATATCTCACGCAATGCGTCAGTCGAATTGAAAGCTTCCTTTGTAGGTAATTATGTCTGGAATACGGGACAAACATCGAAAATGATCACGGTTCAGCCTGCCGAAAGTACCGATTACACGGTGAAGGACGATAAGAATTGCGTTCAGGACGTATTCCACGTCAGGGTTCCCAAAGCAGACCCTGCGAAGTTCGCCGCATTCAAGGCTGCTAAGGATGATAAAAACCTGGTCACGCTAACCTGGACGACAAGTGCCGAAAACGAACTGTCGTATTTCGCGGTCCAGCGGTCGACAGACGCAAAGAATTTCACAGAAATCGCGCGGGTGCCTGGCGGACCCAATTCGCAACAGAACAAGGATTACAGTTCGGTAGATACGGAAAGCCCACGCTTGGCCGTCAATACGGAATATTATTACCGCATTGTGGCTACGGCAGCGGACGGGCGGTTACTCTACACGCCCATTAGCAGTGTAACACTCCCGGATCTGGTCCTTTCCGCGGATCCGAACATTGCGCTCGATATCGAGGTTATTCCAAACCCTTCATCGGCAAGCCAAATGCAGATCCGCACCACGACGCAAGCCAGGCAGACAGCAGAGCTGACGCTTACCGATGTTTCGGGAAGAATACGCGATACCAGGAAAATGACGATCAGCGATACGCCTGCGACATTCCTGCCCAGCGAGTTACCTACCGGGATTTACCTGTTGAAAGTCAATGTAAACGGCAGAAGCGTGGTTAAAAAACTGGCGATCCATTAACCACACTTCTTTTAAATGCATTGCCTATTTTTTGACAAATCGCGCGGTTTGCTCCTGTCCGTCGGCGTATGCGATACGCACCACATACAGGCCAGCCGGTAAATGGGCGGTGTCGACTGTCACCGGAGCGGTCGCCGCGGCCTGAGTGATCGTAGATTTGAATGTTACCCGGCCGCCTGCCGTGTTATAGAGTTCAATTCGCCGTATCGTCCTGTTTTTGGGTCTTAATATGAGGCTCGAAACCACCGGATTGGGAAAGATCTCCATTTCGGCCACATTATTCCAGCGTACATGCTGAATGCTGCTGTAAGCGAAGCTGCCGTCCTGATCGACCATTTTGAGGCGGTATAAGTTACTACCCATCAATGGATTGTCGTGTACAAATGTGTAACGATGCGTGAGAGTGCTTTCGCCCTGCGCCGCCATTTTGCCAATAACGGTCCACGCTTTGCCTGTGGCATTGCTGTGCTGGATTTCGAAAAAATCACTGTTGGTTTCCAGGCTGGTCGCCCATTCGAGTAATGCGGCTCCACCCTCCTTCCGGGCTGAGAAGCTGATCAGACGCACGGGTAGCTGAACGCACCCCAGATCCACCTCCGCCCGCGTGGCGCAGCCGGCTTTGTTGCCGGAAATTGCCACGGCCTCCACGGGTTTGGTTTTCAGTATTTCGCAAATTTCACTGGTCGCACAGGTTTCCAGTTCCGGGCTATCGGTAATCGTAACCGTACCTCCGATCGCATTCAGACTGCTCAACCCCGCGAGGCTCGTCAGTGACGAATCCGCCCAGATCAGCAGCCCACCGCCGATCGACTGTAATCCGGCCAGGCCGTCGAGATTTAAAAGATGATAGTTTCCGGACACCGAAGCAGAGTCAGCTACCGACACCAGGTTTTCAATGCCGGTCAATTCTTCAAGCAAAAAGTTTTCTTCGATAAATAACCGGTCGACGGTGGTCAGCGCTCCCAGCCCCTGCAGATCGGTCAGCGAATCATTACCTGCAATCACCAAAGTCCCGAACGTTCCCAGCGATTGAAGGTTGTCGAAACCGGAAAGGCTCTGCAGAGAAGGGTTAAAAACCACGAGGAGATCCCCGTCAATGGCTGTCAGCGCCGACAATGCTGAAACGTTCTTCAACGAAAAATTACCCGTGATTTGTAACCCCAAATCCCCGACCGTCGTGAGGCCATTCAGGCCGTCGAGACTTTCCAAAAATGGATTTAGGATAATGGTCACCTCTTCTCCGAAAGAAACTATATTTTGCAGCCCGGTCAGTTGCTTCAGACCGAGGTTGAAAAACAGATTGAACCCTCCCCCTACTGCCGTTACGTTGCTTAACGCAGACAGATCAGTCAGACTGTCGGTTTCAGAAATCGTCAGGTAGCCGCCGATGGATGTGAGCTGGTTCAAACCATTCAGGTTGGCCAGCATCAGGTTATAATCAAGGTAAAGTTCGTCACCGATAGACGTCAGCTGATTCAAACCCGTGAGGGTTTCCAGACTATCATTAAAATCGATATAGACACCTCCCCCAATCGACGCAAGCCCTTCCAGTCCGGATAAATCCCTGATCGTGAGATTATTGGTAATTTCCAAATCACCGGTCAGACTCGTTATAGCCTGCAAACCAGTCAATGCGGGTAAATTTTCATTGAATCCGATATGTACCGAACCACCTACCGATGAGACGGTCAGATCACTGATCGAAATCAATGCATCACTGGCTCCGATCACCAGTGAACCGGCCACGGAAGTAATGTTTTTGACACCAGCGAGGTCCTCAATCAAATCATTATTGTCCAGAATTAAATCACCATTCACCGAAGTAATACCCTCCAGACCGGCCAGGCTTCCCAGCACCGGATTATCATGGACTTCCAGCGTCGAATCCGCCAGAACGATGTTATTCAATCCATTCAGGCTCGTAAGGATGCTGTTATAATGGATGGAAATAATGCCTTCGACGCCCGTCAGCGTGTTCAAAGGCGTGAGGTCGGAAATATCGTCGCCTTCGATGGTCAGGTCACCCGGCACCACCGTGCACGTGGGATAATCAGTCTGAAAAGTATTGATCGAAGCCTGCGTAGTAAAGTTAAGATCGGCAGGACATTGCGCATTCGCGGCGAATGGCAATAATCCCGCCATCAGGAAGTAGAGTTTTTTCACAAAAAGAAGGGTTTGGTTGATTAAAAAGATTCTCAATGACTTAGCAGAAAATCCATTGAACCGCAAACCCTACTTTTCGTAGTATTAGTTCCCAATATTTTATAATACTTTCTTAGAATACGAATTTTTTATCGAAGAATTACGCTGCCGTCGGCTGGGTTCCCGGCCTTTTCAGGATCAATGCTGAAATCAGGGTCACCACCAGACCCACCGGCAGTATTTCCGCGTAGGTAAAAAGAATGACCATCAGCGGGCTTTTATACAAATCCTTGTATTCCGCCATCTCTATGACTTTCCTGTCCAGCTCCACCTGCGTGGCGCCATCCGCCTTGACCTGCCTGAGCACGTGCGCGGTGTATTTGTCCATAAAATCGGGGATAAACAGGTAATAATCGATCAGCCAAACCACCACATATACCGTAGAAGCCACCAATGTAATGTACAAGCCGATTTTGAATGCTTTCCCGAACGACACAATCCCATGGTTGTGCTTGTCGCGGTAGTTTTTAATGCCTGCAAAAATCATGGAAAAGGAAAGCAGCATCGCCGCATAACCCAGCACCATATTGCCTTCAAAATCCTCTTGATTGTAACAAACTGCGACGGTCGATAGCATCAGGGTGGAGACGACAGCTCCCGAAATGAGACCGCATACAACGATGATCCTGTTCATATTCTCTTTGTTTTAATAGCTGATAATGCTGCGAATTTGAAGGATAGGAAGCATTTTCGGTTCATACTTTCGGGTGATTTTGCGCCTTGCTCCCGTTTACGCCAAAGTATGATCAGGGGATCAGCCTCAGCCTCCTCGCCCGCTCCACCGACTGCGTCCGGTTCCTCACTTCCAGTTTTTCGAATATTCTGGATGAATGCGTTTTGATGGTATTGAGTGACACAAACAGCCGCGAAGCAATTTCCTGATTGCTCAGCCCTTCTGAAATCAGTTGGAGGACTTCGAGCTCGCGATGGCTGAGCCCGAGCCGCAGTCTTTCCGGTTCATTGACGCTGAATTCCTCGCCGGCAGTTACGAACACCTCCCGCTCGACAATGCGCGTTTCAATTTTGGGAGTCGTCAGTTTCATGGCCAGCCAGATGCCTAGCCCTGTAAACAGCAGTGCGATCGCCCCGACGTAAATTTCAATGATGTGCCCGATGATCAGGAATCGCAGTTCGAGCCATTTCAGTACAAAAAGCAACAAGGCAAGTGATATCCCGTAAAGGATCACCTGCCTGTGTTTTTGGTAAAAATCGCTGATCGTTCGTAGATCCATTTGCAACCAGTCTGTTAGTATCCCAAAAATAAAGATTTTCGGCCACGTGACAGACTTGCATTGCAACACTTTTCACGCTAATGTTTGGCATTCAAGGGCTTTTCCTGGATAATGTCCTTGATTTTTTCACACATTTGCTTGATGCGTACATAGGAAGCTTTGCTATTCTCCTGCCGGTCGAGATAAATCATAATCTCCCCCGGCGAAGCCTCCCATTCAAATTTGGTTTGGTCATCGAGTATCGTGGTAATATCGATATCCCGGTCCGACTCGATGCTCGTGGGCGCAATCTGGCTGTTGATGAAGCGGTGGATTCGGGGCGACTTCGCTTTATCGAACTTGGCAGAAAAGCGGTAGTAATCATCCGCGTCTTTCACCCGGATATGGAGGTCACCATTGTTGCAGGACCAGGCGAACGTAGCGATCGCGCATACTGTAAATAAGAATAATTTGGTTTTCATGGCTGTAATTGTTTTACAAGGTACTATGCAATATACAGTAGCTGAAAACAAATTACAAACGCTTCGACAATAATCCTGGTCACACCATCGCAATGTCACTTAATGGTCGACTACGATTGTCCGACTATGGACCGATCCGTCCGTCATTTGCAACGTTAGGCAGTAAGGACCGGCTTTAAGATTAGGAAGTTCTATTTCAGATAAATGTAATTCCGATTGAAACACCAATGTACCGTTCAATTGATAAAGCTGCACGCGCTGAGGCATCTGCCCCTTACCTAGTAACAAATTCAGTTTGTTCGTCACAGGATTGGGATACACAGCGACCTCGTCTTTCTCAATGCTCGAATCAAAGCGAACCACTTTGATAGCGCTTAACGCATAAGTTTCGTCCTGGTCCACCATTTTCAGGCGATAGTAGTTTTGGCCGGGCTGCGGACTTGTGTCGATAAACTGATATCCTTTTGCTGCCACCGATGTTCCGGCCGCACCGACATGCCCAACAGACTCCCATTTAACACCATCCGTGCTTTTTTGTATTTCAAAATAATCGCTGTTCGATTCTTCCGACGTCTGCCATGCCAGATGAACCTGCTTTTCCTCTCGGGTGGCGGCAAAATGGATGAGTTTCACAGGTAGAGCGACATCGTTCTCAAAGCGCACCAGGCCGAAGTCGTAGTCGTTGCCGACGCGGGCTGAGCCCGCCATAATGATCTTCCCGTCCTTCTGCAAAGCGATTGCCGCCCCAAAATCGAAACCGCCCTGAAAGTCCACGGTTACTTTTCCACCATTACCGAAAGTGTTGTCCAGGATTCCATCCGAATTAAAGCGGGCGAGTGCAAAGTCCACTGTCGAGCCATTATTCTTTGCAGTGTAACCAGCGGCTAGGATTTTCTGGTCTGGTTGCAAGATCAATGCCTGCCCGGTGTCATCGGAATTGTCAAATGCCGTCGTCGTCATTCCATTAGTACCAAACGTCGGGTCCAACATACCCGACTCGCTAAATCTTAGAATCGTAAAATCCGTAGTGCCGTACTTTACAGCTTTCGTTTCTGCTAGAACGATGATCTTGCCTTGATTGCTTACAACAACAGAACTCCCAACGGCATCCGCACCAACAGCCATTTTCACAACTCCCAAATTCCCAAAAGTTTGATCCAGAGCGCCGTTATCATTAATCCTTAGAACTACGAGCACGCTAATAAGACTTGCATCCACAGCATCAAATGCATCGGCAAAACCTGCTATCACCAGTTTTCCATCCGGTTGTCGCGTAATGGCCCTAGCCACGTCATAAAGATTGAACTCACTTACAGGAATGGTTACGAAACCATCAACGCCAAACAATTGATCCAGAGTACCATCTGAATGGTACTTTGCCAAAGCCATGTCAGCTCCCAAGAGCCCACTCCCGGTATGTCCTGCAAGGAAAATATGTCCATCGGGCTGGATTAAAACCTGGTTGGCCTCATCATTATTTCCATTAAAATCCGTGGTCACAATCCCGCTGGTGCCAAATGTAAGATCTCTCGTTCCATCCGGATTGAACCTCACCATTGCAAAATCATAATCGGTCCCTGTCCAGGTATACCCAGCAGCGATGATCTTACCATCTGCCTGCAATGCACCGGAAAAAGCGATGTCCTCGTCTCCATTAATGACCGTTGTTACGATGCCATTTAATCCAAAATCATTGTCAATAGAACCATCCGCATTGTACCGAACCAGCGTAAAATACCCGCTGTAATCCACTGGTGTGCAATATCCTACCACTACAATTTTGCCATCCGGCTGTACCAACACGGAGTTGGTGACGTTTCTGGTTTGATCTACATTCGTCAATACTTTTCCACCATTTCCAAAACTGGCATCAAGAGTACCAGGTTGCGCACAGGTCAGCAAAGCGACCAGATTAAAAAGACCAGCTAAGAAGAAGGGTTTCATTTCTTTCATTGTTTAGGTGGGAAAAGGGACGAAAGTGTCCGCTATTGAAGAGGTGGAGTATTGCAATGTTCCTCCTGATCGTGTGGGCTACCGAACAGGGCATCGGACCGACAAGCATCGGATATCTAGCGGCGTACCAGAATGCGCTGGCTATGGCGTGTTCCGTCGGCCATCTGCAGAACCAGGCAGTAAGGACCTGTTTTAAGATTGGGAAGATCAATTTCGGACGAACCTGCTTCTGATTGAAATACCAAAAAACCATTCAGGTCGTAGAACTTTACGCTCCTGAGAACTTCTCCCTTGCTCAATACCAGGTGTAATTTGTCCGTAACCGGATTCGGGTATACGTTAACACGGCTAGGGTTGCCAGTTTGAAAGCGCACCGATTGAATGCCGCTATAAGCATATGTACCATCCAGATCAATCATTTTCAACCTGTAAAGATTCTCTCCTGCCAAGGGCTTGGAATCTGTGAAATGATAGGCTTGCGGCTTTTCGGAATTAACGGCCGCGTCCAGCGATCCGATCGATACCCACTTCTTTCCGTCCCGGCTCCTTTCCACGTCGAAATGATCACTGTTGGATTCCATTGCGGTTTGCCATTCGAGCTGAATTTCAGTTTCTTCCAGCCTGGCTTCGAAGGCGCATAGTTTTACGGGCAAGGCTGCGTCATTGACATATCTGGCCAGCGCTACATTGGTATGCGTGTTTGTGATCGTATGCCCAACCGCTACAATGCTCCCTTTTGAATCCAGTGCCATGGCTGCGCCCCAGTCCAAATTGTTATTGAAATCCGTCGTTACCTTCCCGTTATTTCCAAATGCCATGTCTATCGAACCGTCGGCCTTAAACCGTGCCATGGCAAAATCCCACGTAGTTCCATTCTGTATTACGGTGAAGCCCGAAGTCAAAATCTTTCCGTCTTTCTGGATAACCATATCCAATCCGAAGTCATAGGTATTGTCAAATGCTGTCAGTACGATCCCCTGATTGCCAAAAGCAGCATCCGGAGTACCGTTAGCATGATACCTCACTAATGCAAAGTCATTAAACCCTTCATCCGTGGGCGATGATCTTCCGAATATCAGAATTTTACCGTCGGATTGTACCTGAATAGAACTAGCCACATCATCGCGCCCTATTGAGGGCAATACTATTCCTCCAATGCCAAAATTGTTATCAAGATTGCCATTTGCATCTAACCGGACTGCAACAAAGTTCCGGTTGATCGCCTGTGTGGTTTGATCCAGAACCTCCGTGAATCCGGACGCCAACACTTTCCCATCCGGCTGCAGTGTCATAGAATTAACGTACTGAGCTAACTGCAAACCGGGTTCATCAATATGTATAATGACTTTCCCATTTTGACCGAAGCTTCCATCCAATTGGCCATCGGGCAAATATCTGGCAAATGCCATATCGGGAATCCAGGCGGTGCCAGGGCCAGCAGTAGCACCGGCAAGCATTATTTTACCGTCAGGCTGCAACACAACCTTACTTGCACGGTCGTCATCTCCGTAACCATCGCCATCTCCGTCCCCAAAATTGGTTGTCACGATGCCGCTTTGGCCAAACGTGAGATCACGTAAACCCTCTGCCGTATACCTGACGAGCGCAAAATCGAAGTCGCCGTCACCTTTCCACGTACGCCCCGCAGCCAATATTTTCCCATCGGGCTGCAAAGCAGCAGAAAAAGCAAGATCCTCGGTGCCTCCCAGGGTGGTTTCAACGACTCCGTCTACGCCAAAAGTATTGTCCAAAGTCCCATCAGAATTGTATCGGATGAGGCAAAACTTGCCTTGATACTCCTGCGGTCCCGTGTATCCCACAGTCACTATTTTACCATCCGGCTGAATTAGCACCGAGTTCATAAAAGTCTCACCATTACCGACGTTCGTAGTTACTTTTCCTCCCTGGCCAAAGGTTGCATCCAGTGAACCCGATTGGGCCGCAAGGCGAAAGGAGGTCGCCAGAAAAAGATAAAAAAGTAGATAATTCCTGTTCATATCGTTCGAAGGTTTGCGTGACGAATGATTGAAATTATCCGCTATCCCATTAAACTTTTACAAGAATGTCCAAACCGCGGGAATCACTTACCCATCGGGTCCGCGTTTATTCCGTTTCACTGTAAACTGGTCTAACCCATTTATTCTTAAATTGGGATAAACAAACTCCTGATACAGCCTTGAAGACCTTTATACTTCGCACTTTCCCGTATGGACAGAAATTTCTCACATCAGCACAGAGAATCCTATGGTCGGTTTTATCAATCCTTCTCTTTATCCAAAGCGGTCACGCCCAACTCAGACCCAATGAAGATTCCCTCTACGTCCGGCAGCATTATACCAAGATCGAGCGCCATGTGCCGATGCGGGATGGGATGAAGCTTTTTACCTCCATTTATATTCCAAAAGACATTTCGGCTTCCAAAACCTATCCCATTATCCTGAATCGCACGCCTTACAGCGTCGCTCCTTATGGAGAAGATCTGTACAAAACTTCGCTGGGGCCCAGCATGCTGTTTGCGCGGGATGGCTACATTATTGTTTACCAGGATGTAAGAGGAAAATTCATGTCGGAAGGCGACTTCGAGGCTTGCCGGCCTTTTATACCGCTAAAAAAAGCCAAAACCGATATCGACGAGAGCTCCGACACCTTTGATACGATCGAGTGGCTGTTAAAAAACATCAAAGGAAACAATGGCAAAGTAGGCAGCTGGGGCATTTCGGCACCGGGTTACTACACCACCATGACGGCCGTAGAAGCGCATCCCGCATTGAAAATAGCATCACCGCAGGCTCCGGTCACCGACTGGTTCATGGGTGACGACCGGCACCATAACGGGGCCTTCTTCCTGATGGGCACCTTCGCATTCCTCTCCTCATACGGCTCACCGCGTCCCACGCCGACACCCAGGGGAGCACCTCAGTTTTCGGCCTACGGCACACCGGATTCCTACGCGTTTTACAAGAAAATGGGCCCTTTGAAAAACTTCAATGAACAGATTCTGAAAGGTCAGAACCGCATCTGGAATCAGATGATGGAGAATGAGACCTATAACGACTTCTGGAAGGCAAGAACGCCGGTGCCTCATTTAAAAAACATCAAACCGGCGGTCATGGTGGTCGGCGGCTGGTTTGATCAGGAAGACCTTTACGGGCCGCTGAAAACCTACCAGGGCATTGAAAGCAATGGCCCGAAGTCGCCCAACCTGCTGGTAATGGGGCCGTGGATCCATGGCGGGTGGGCACGCGGTACGGGGGAGTCGCTGGGTAATATCCGGTTTGGGTCGAAAACCAGCGCTTTTTACCAGAAGGATATTGAACTGCCTGTTTTTAACCATTATCTCAAAGACGGCGCGGATCCAAACCTGCCGAAAGCCTATATTTTTGAGACCGGTTCAAACGAATGGCGGAAATACGACCAGTGGCCGCCTAAAAACACAGTCGAGAAAAAGCTGTATCTCCATCCGGACGGCACACTTTCTTTCTCTCCGACCATGACGACCATGCAGGCAGGTACAAAACCTTCCTTCCACGAATACCTCAGCGACCCCGACAAACCGGTGCCTTACACGTCCGAGATCCGCATTGTCCGGGGCAGTGATTATATGTACGAAGATCAGCGTTTTGCGGCCACCCGCCCCGATGTGCTGGTTTACGAATCGGAAGTATTGAAAGAGGATGTAACGATTTCGGGCAATGTCTTTGCCAACCTCTTTGTGTCGACGACCGGCACCGATGCCGATTTTGTCGTCAAACTGATCGACGTGTACCCGGGTGACGCGCCTAACGACAGCCCCATTAATCCCAACATGAAAATGGGCGGCTTCCAGCTCCTGATCCGCGGCGAAGTAATGCGCTCCAAATTCCGTAAAAGCTTCTCGAACCCCGAACCCATGACGCCCGGCAAAGTCGAAAATGTAAAATTCGATATGCAGGACGCGGCCCATCGTTTCAAAAAGGGGCATAAGATTATGGTGCAGGTTCAGAGCTCCTGGTTCCCGCTGGTAGATCGCAATCCGCAGAAGTTTGTAAATATCTACAAGGCCACTGAGACTGATTTTCAGAAAGCTACGCACCGGGTGTATCTCTCGGGTGACGCGTCTTCGTATGTGGGTGTGCGGGTGGTGGAGTAATTCTAAACAATGCAGCCTCGCGAGTACGAGGCTGCATTGTTGAAGTCATTTACCGGCTCTGGCGGCGTTTTCGGGATTACCTCCCACGTCCTTTAATCCCGCTATCATCTTCTTCATCTCCTCCATTTCTTTTTCCAGGCGGGTGACTGCTTCATCTTTTCTGTTCAGCTCTTTCACCGCCTCGATCAAATGCGGGATCAGCCCGACATAGTTCACCGACTTCATCCCATCTTTATCTGTGGAAACAAGTTCCGGAAAAAGTGCTTCCACTTCTTGGGCTATTACCCCGGTTTGCAGGGTTTGGTCTTTTGCTTTGTCCTTCCAGAGATAATTGTAGCCACTCAGATCTGATAATTTCGCCAAGCTGCTTGACAATGGGACAATATTCGTTTTTAAACGCCGGTCAGAAGACTGTTTGATTTTACCTTTCAGGCTGATATCCTGATAGAAAATACCCGTTTGCATGACATACAAATCTCCCTCCGCATGCATATCGCCATACAAAACCGCATTTCCAGAATTATACAACAAAAGCCCCCACTTCTGGTATTGCTGGCTGTAAACGCCTATGCAATCCGCGTAGTAGTCGTGCCTGCCAATAAACATATTCTTATCAGGATTATTATCCTTGTTGCTGAACCAAATACCCGAGGTCTCATTACCATTATACCGAAGACGGATCCGGTTCCCAATGTCCATGAGATAGGCCGGATCCAATACATTACTTCCAATACCAATGTTACCATTTCGCAAAACCGTCATGGCATTAGAGCGGCTTTCATCGCTGAATCCGTTTCCGATCTGGAACAATCTGCTCAACGGATCGAATGATGGGTTCAATCCGATCGGATCCTGTTTGTTATTAAATGAGCCGAGAGCAACACTTCCAAAAGCTCTGGCAACCGTGCCCGCTCCTATTGATACAGCGTGGGGACCCGGCGCCATGGCACCGTCCGAGCCCATAGCCAATGAACGCTCTCCGGGCGATTTGACCTCATAGCCTATCGCAGTGGCTCCTTTCCCGTCGGCGATAGCTCCGCGTCCGATAACTACGGCATCTTCGCTGTTCGCAAAAAGATTGGATCCGATTGCCACCGAATTGAGACCGGATGCAAATGAAAATTTCCCCATCGCAATCGAGCCTTCCCCTGAGGCTTTGGTATTGAAACCCGTCGCAAAAGAATTGACCCCAATACCATTATGATCCCAATAGGCCACACCGTTCATATCCAGCGCCCCCGCACGGAATGCACCTTTTTTGGGGTACCAGATCAAATTTGCTCCCGCCTGTACATTGGAAAGGCTTGGGCCAGATCCCACGGTGCCTTTCTGGACTATGGGATAATTGTTCACCCATTGTTTAGAGATAAGCGAATACGGCACGCTGAGTAATGGCGTCGTACCCATGTCGGTAAAGCTGTCAGCACCACCGTCGGGGTCGATCTCGGTCTGAATAAAATAGTCCTTCGATCCCCATTCGATGTTCAGGAATGCATTGGTACCAACGATCAGGTTAAAAACGCCGGTTGCATTGGTTTGGGGTGAATTGGTTTGCTGATAAATAACCGGCCCGGCAGGCGAATCTTCATGGATACTGACCCTCACCGAAACGGTCGCGGTACCAACCAGCTTCCCATTTCCGTCCCGGGCCACGCCCTGGTAACTAAACTTAAACGGGTTTTGAGCGAACGCGATCTGATGCAGCAATGCCAGAATGCATAATGTGATGAAAGTCTTCCGGCTGCGGGGTAACAAACCGTTCATGCGGGGTAAAAAGGAATGGGACAGGTTTTCCATAAGCTTCGGGATGGGTTAAAATGTGACACTCGAATTGAATGTCCGATGATAAGCATCCCTCGCAACAGGCTGTACATCCGTTATGCGATCGGCCCGGTTGAAAAATCAAAAGGAAATAGACATAAAACACTGATTACAATACTTTTACACAAACAGAATTACATTCAAAGTAATCCTATACCGCCATGCTGCATTACTGCCAGATCGTGCGTCCGACATCAGCTACTCTTCTTCAACCCGATCGTAAAGGTACTTCCCGCGCCCAGCTCGCTTTCCACCGTAAGTGTGCCATCCTGGGCTTCGATGAACTCGCGACTGATGGCAAGGCCCAGGCCGGTTCCTTCCTTGGTGGACCCTGGCACACGGAAATACCGGTCGAAAATCCTGTCCTTATATTCCTGCGAAATGCCTTGCCCGTTGTCCCGGACGGCGATCCGCACTGCGTCCCGGTCTTCTTCCAATGCAATGTGAATGCTTGAATGGTCGTAGGAATAGCGTATCGCATTGGAAATGAGGTTAGTCAACACCCAGGCTGTCTTTTCCGAATCCGCCAGCACGCTGGTTTCCACCCCGTTCTCTTCAACCAACAACCGGATATCACGACTTTCCGCCTGTGTTTCATTAGCTGCAACCGCGTACTGCAATATCTCCCGGGGCGAGCTTCCGGCAATATTCAGCTGGATCTTGCCGCTTTCGACCTGTGTGATATTCAGCAGTTCTCCGGTAATCTTCAACAGCCGGTCGGCATCTTCGCGTATGCTGTCGAGGAGGCTGCGCTGCTCGTCGTTGGTGTCACCTACCCGCTCGTTGCGCAGGAGGTCCAATGTAATTTTAATGGAGGAAATGGGGGTTTTCAGTTCGTGCGAGACGTTGGCTATGAAATTGGTTTTGGCAAAATCAAGCTCCTTGTAAGGGGTCACATTCCGCAAAATGATCACATGACCGATCGACCGGCTCGTCGATTCGCCCGTCGGGACAATGGAAATATCGACATACTCCTTTTCAAAATAGCTTTCCTTCCCATCGGCGTAGATCTTCATGGGCGAAACCGTGTCATTCGCTTTGGTTTGCGGTTCAAAAATATCCCTTACCAACGAGCGGACGAGGTCGTTGTGCAACGCTACTTCCGCCGCATCCCGACCGACCATTTCCCCTGCTTTGAGCCCTGTAACATTGCGGGCTTCTTCGTTGGCAAAAATGATCGTCCGGTTTTCGTCCAGCCCGATCACCGGGTCGTGCATATTATCGATGAGCGTTTCCACCCGCCTCTTCTCGATCATCAGTTTGGCCAGGTTGCTGCTGTTGTATTCTTCCAGTTTCTCCGCCATGGTGTTGAACGACTGGGCCAGCTGCGCGTACTCGTCGCGGCTGCCGAAATGCACCCGCTCCGTATAGTTTTCATTGGCAATCTGCCGGATGCTCCCGGTCAATTCGCGGATCGGATTCGCGATGTTTCCCGGCAGGTTCACAAACAAGGTAAATGCGATGATGAAGCACAACGTGCCCGTTATCCCGATCCAGACCATCGAACTTTTGGCCGTCTGGCTGGCGACCTGACTTTTGCGGCTGATGGCATCGAGGTTGATGCTCATGATCTCGGTCACATCGCCTCGGATCTGGCCGATTACCTGCTGATCGCGCACGTCGGTTCGCAGCTTTTCATAATGACGGGTTAGCTGGTCGGTTAGCTCCTTTTCCCCGATCTCCGTGACGTTCCGCTGCTGGGCTTCCAGGTTCTTTTTGAAAAGGTCGAGCGCTCCCGCGTGGATTTCCAGCTCGTCGAGCGCCCGGAGCATTTGCCGGGAGTACACGAGGGAATTATGGTTAGCTACGATGATATTGCGGGAATCGGCCGACAGCAGGCTTACCTGCCGGATACCGACGACCGCCAGCACGGTGATCATCGCGAAAAGCAGTCCGATGCCCAGCCGTAGTTTGGTTTTGATTTTCATTTCAGGAAAGTATTACGAGGTCAATGTCGGAAGAAGACATTTTATTTAAAAGTCCATTGAACACATTCGTCGCCAGAATGACTTTGAAGAGGTTCAAATGAGGCTTTCCGATGCATATCGTCGTGATTTTGTTCTTTTCGGCCACTTCCACAATGGTTTTGGCAATGCTGCTGCTCTCCATTTTGATCACATTACCGCCAAGCTCGGTAGCCAGCTTAAAGTTATTGATCAGGTGCCGCTGCTTGGCCAGCCCGATCCGGCTCGCCGATTCCGCCGGCGTTTGTACATATAACAAAAACCAGCTGCTATGGTAATAGTTTGCAAGCCGGGCGACTTTCCGGATGACATTACGCGCCGTTTTTTCATTGCTGCTGATACACGCCAGAAACCGTTCGTGCTTTAATACCATGCCTGGCTGGATCTCACTCTCCACCTTCCGCTCGACCTGCGACGCTACTTCTTTCAGAGCGAGTTCGCGCAGTTGGAGGATATGCTGGGGTTTGAAAAAGTTCTGCAATGCTGCCTGGATCTTTTCCTCCCGATAAATCTTACCTTCTTTTAAACGCGTAATCAGCTCATCTGCGGTAAGGTCGATGTTCACGACTTCATCCGCCATCCCGAGCACTTTATCGGGGATGCGCTCCGCTACTTCCACGCCGGTAATTTCGCGCACTTCCTGGTTCAGGCTTTCGATGTGCTGGATATTCACCGCCGAGATCACATTGATCCCGGCATCGAGAATATCCAGCACATCCTGCCAGCGTTTTGCATTCTTGCTGCCTTCGATATTGGAATGCGCCAGTTCATCCACCACCACTACCTCGGGGCGGAGTGAGATCACGGCCTGAACATCCAGCTCTTCCAGTTCCTTCCCTTTGTAAAACAGTTTCCGCCTGGGTATCACCGGCAAACCTTCCAGCAGATCGTGCGTTTCTTTGCGCAAATGCGTTTCGATATAACCGATCTTCACATCGATCCCCGTACGCAGCAATGCATGCGCTTCCTGTAACATGCGATACGTTTTACCAACACCCGCACTCATCCCGATGTAGATCTTGAATTTACCTTTCCTCGATTTTCTGATCAGTTCCAGAAAGTGTTCCGCATTGCTGGCCTCCATGCTTTTCAGGGTTTATGGGTTAATGTCGGCGGTATGTTCAGGATGTTTGCGGGCATGTCGGGGTGTGTACAACATGGCTGTACACAGACAGTTCCTGAATTCCTTACTCTTCAAAATGCAATGATTGACGCAGCTTTCGCAATGATCCCAGAAGGTCCGCTCTTGCGGCAGCTCGTGAAAGGCAACGGGTTCAAAACCCAGCAGGGAGTTCATTTTCATGATCGCGGAGCCGGTTGTAATGCTGAATAGCTTTGCTTCGGGATATTTGCTCCGGCTCAACTCAAAAATCTGCTTTTTAATCGCCTTTGCCACGCCTTTGAGCCGGAATGCAGGCGAAACGATCAGGCCCGAGTTCGACACAAAGGCACCGCCACTCCATACTTCAATGTAGGAAAAACCGACCCAAACGCCGCTTGCGGTCACTGCCACAACGGCCTGGCCCTCCCTCATTTTCTGCACGATGCTGGCTGGCGATCTTTTGGAAATACCCGATCCTCTTTGCAGTGCGGAATGTTCCATTTCGTCGGTGATCAAGCGGGCAAATTGTTCGTCGGCTCTTCCGGCGATGTGAATATCAATCGGATCAGAATCCTTTTTCATGGTGGTCAGCAATGGCTGTCAGTCAATTGTTTTAAATGTATTTTATATAAAATATCGGGAATGATCTCGCCCGGCAAAGCCGACACCTGACGACCTCTGGTCCAGACATTGGCATACACAAACACATTCTCGATCAGGAGCCTCACCATCGCGTCGCCTTCCCGGTAGACGCGCTCCGCCAGCGCGAAGCACTGACGCGCCGGCCCGAAATGCCGGTGCTCGACGGTGTTCCTGGTACAATCCGACAGATAATGGATCGATGAATGGATAGAAGCGAAAGTACGCGGAGATAGGGCCGCACAATCCGTTCCGGCCAGGTGAGGAAGTTCATTTCGTAAGAGATCGATAATTTGTAACTGGGTAAACATGGCAATATGGGTTAGTTTGGAAGTGTGCCGTCACGGGCACCGGCATAGCGCCTGTCAGTTTAATGCGAATGTCAATGCCGTGGTCACGTAGGTCTTGTTCCTGGACATGTCGTCATTTTTTCCGTTAAAAATAGCGTCGCGGCTGTTCAGGTTTCGGGCTTCAATGCGCCACATGACCTGCGGGCTGATCTGATAATCGAGATTGAGCGAAACGCCGTAGGTCCTGAAACCGTGATCCGTGCCGGTAGCGATGATCACGCCGTTTTTATCATGATAATATTCCCCTCTGGCGGCGATATGGACGCTCGGCCCCGGTGAATAGCGAACGATCATCACCGGTACATACACGGTACTGAATGCACTGCTGCCTTTGACCTTCTGCTCACTGCCGATGTCGAATCCGGCGGTAAGGCCCCATTGGTCGGTTAGCTGAAAAATCCCATACAGGTTATGATAGTAGCGCATTTGCCGCAGACTGTCGGGCTTGTCGCTGCCGATGAATGTGCTGTAATTAAGCGTAACCGATGGAGACGGCTTGAAAGTCACCTGCGTCCCGAATGCGGGTGTCGAGTTCCCATCCGTCCGTTGGATACGCTGCCAGCCATTGAGGTAAATGGCCGACAGGTACCATTTTTCATTACCGCTCGTATAGCCCAACTTCACTCCCGATTCGAAGTAAGGCGTATTTTCGGCTACCAGGCTCCTGGTCAGCGCCCAGTTATCTTTCCCGATCGCACTTTCGAAACCGATGTGTGACGGCATTACGCCCGCGTCGAGCCACAGATTATGGTTCCTGGAAATTTTGACTCCCGCATTGGCCTCGTAAATGTTTCTCAGGACGCCCGGTTCAGCGGCATAGTTCGCATTCATGTACGTGCCTGCCGCGAGTGCAAGATTGGCTCGGACCCTGTCGCCGGTATAGCTTCCTTTCAGAAACGCCAGGTTCAGGTTCACCTCACCGGTCCGGTTGTGGTTGTAGATAAAACCGGGCATGGTATGGTTGTCATTTTTATGGAAATCCTGCACATAGTAGGACTCCACATAGGCGCTTACGGCAAACGGCGAGGCGGGCGCAGTGTCAGCTTGCGTGGAATCCTGGGCAATAGCGTGTGAAACGGTAGCAATAGCAAGCGAACTTAAAATCAAGGTTTTCATAAAATGGTCAAGCTGTTCAATCATAGCCGCGCGGTAAGAAGAAGCGCAGCCCGCTGCGACGGCACTGGAAACGGGCGGCGCTGTTGGGATTATTTCAGTTGATCAAGCGCCAAATTCAGTTTCAGCACATTGATTTTCGCTGGCCCGAACATGCCGAGCAATGGTCCGTTGATATGGTCTTTCACAAGCTGTTGCAACTTCTGCTCCGGCAGGTTACGACCCTTCGCTATCCGTTCTACCTGCACCAATGCTGCTTTTTCCGAAATGTCGGGGTCGAGACCACTACCGCTCGCGGTTACGAGCTCCACGGGAATGTCCGCCTTTTTCACGCCCGGGTTATGCACGAGGAAAGTATCGATCCGGGCCTTCACCACGCCCAGGTATTCTTCATTGGAAGGCCCCTTGTTGCTGCCACCGCTACCGGCGGCATTATAACCCACGGCGGAAGGTCGGGAATTGAAATACTTATCATCGGTAAACGACTGCCCGATATTGGCATAATAACGTTTCCCGTTCTGTTGGATCACCTCACCTTTGCCGCGGTTAGGAAAGGCCTGAGCAATACCCAGGATTACCAGCGTGTACACGCCTGAGAAGAATAACAGCGTCACGATCGTCAACCGGATCGCTGGGAGAATGTGTTGCTTCATGGTTTTGAAATTTTTATTTTTGAGAAAAAGAAATCGCACTATGTACAGGAAAGTTTTTGTCGCCGAAAATGCTGAGGACCTGAATGTCAGGCTGCCAGACGAATACCTTCACAAGGATATCGAGATCATAGCCTTCGATCTTGGCGAATCCGTCGAGGGACTTAGGGCAAGCAAGAGAGAAGCTGCTGAAAAAGCGGTTGAATTCTTTAAAACCATTCAAATAGATCGTTCCGGCTTTAAATTCGATCGCGATGAGGCCAATGAACGATAACTTTTTCATTGACACGAACGTCGCATTATATCTGATCGATCTTAATGAAACTGACAAGAGGCTTGCAGCTATGGCGCTCATGCGGGAAGTTCCTTTCATCAGTCCGCAAGTAGTTTTGAATGTATCAACGTTTGCATCCGGAAACACAAAATGGATCGCGAATCGGCTACATTGTTTGTCAATTGGCTTACGGCTGCATCGCTCATTATTCCAGAAAATACGGCAGTAGTCCATTCCGCACTTTTGCTCATGAACCGATATCGCTTACAACCTTTCGATGCAAAAATCGTAGCATCAGCACTCGAAGCGAATTGCGATATTTTGTATTCCGAAGACATGCAGAACGGACTTTTGATTGAAAACAGATTACGGATTGTCAACCCTTTTATTTAAAACCAAACACTCACGATCAAATCAATCGCTTTGATCCCCACGAACGGCACCAGCACGCCGCCCAGGCCGTAGATCAGCAGGTTCCTTCTCAGCAGTGCGCTCGCTCCAATGGGTTTGTAGGCCACACCTTTCAATGCCAGCGGAATCAGCAAGGGGATAATCACCGCATTGAAGATAATCGCCGACAGGATCGCGCTTTCGGGCGTGTGCAAGCGCATGACGTTCAGGCCCTGCAATGCAGGAATGGAGGCGATGAACAGTGCCGGTACGATGGCGAAATACTTGGCGACGTCGTTGGCGATGCTGAACGTGGTGAGCGTTCCGCGTGTCATGAGCAGCTGCTTGCCGATTTCGACGATCTCGATCAGCTTCGTTGGGTCGTTGTCCAGATCGACCATGTTACCGGCTTCCTTGGCTGCCTGTGTCCCGCTGTTCATCGCCACGCCTACGTCCGCCTGCGCAAGTGCGGGCGCGTCATTGGTCCCGTCACCCATCATCGCCACCAGTTTGCCTTTCTGCTGCTCGGCTTTAATGTAATTCATCTTATCCTCCGGTTTCGCTTCGGCGATATAATCGTCGACGCCCGCCTTTTCCGCTATGTATTTTGCTGTAAGCGGGTTATCACCGGTTACCATCACCGTTTTCACACCCATTTTACGGAGCCGTTCGAAACGTTCCTGAATGCCGGGTTTAATAATGTCCTGCAATTCGATCACTCCGATTACCTTCTCATTTTCAGCTACGACCAGCGGCGTTCCGCCGGCACTCGAAATGTCCCTCACCTTGCCGGCAATGTCCTCTGGAAATGCGTTGCCTGCTTTTTCACTGAGCTTGCGGATCGCATCCGAGGCCCCCTTCCGAATGCGGGTATCGAGGTAGTTGACACCTGAACTGCGGGTTTCGGCCGTAAATTCAATGAATGTGGGGTTCTCGACCCGCAACTGCTCCGGGTGAATGTCGGCGAGTTCAATAATCGATTTTCCTTCCGGCGTTTCGTCGGCCACGGAGCTCAATGCCGCCGCGGTGATGAAATAGCTTTTGTCCACGCCTTTGGCCGGCCAGAAGTTGGTCGCTTTCCTGTTCCCGATGGTGATGGTACCTGTCTTATCAAGCAGCAGGGTGTCGATATCACCCGCGGTTTCCACGGCTTTACCACTTTTGGTGATCACATTGGCCCGCAATGCACGGTCCATTCCGGCAATACCGATGGCCGACAGCAACCCGCCGATCGTGGTGGGGATCAGGCAGACGAAGAGCGAGATAAATGCGGCGATGGTAATGGGCGTATTGGCGAAGTCGCCGAATGGTTTTAACGTGATACACACGATAACGAAGACCAGTGTGAAACCCGCCAGCAGGATCGTCAATGCGATTTCGTTGGGTGTTTTCTGACGACTGGCTCCTTCTACCAGGGCAATCATTTTATCGAGGAAGCTTTCCCCCGGCTCGGTGGTCACTTTGACTTTAATGCGGTCGGAAAGCACTTTTGTGCCGCCTGTGACACTACTTTTATCGCCACCTGCTTCCCGGATGACCGGGGCCGATTCACCGGTGATCGCGCTTTCGTCGATCGTCGCAAGGCCTTCGATGATCTCACCATCGGTAGGGATAATGTCGCCGGTTTCACAAAGGAAAATATGTCCTTTCCGCAGCTGGGATGAGGGGACGATCTTCATTTCATTCACGTACATTTCGCCCACCGCCTGGATCCATTTGGCAGGTGTTTCTTCCCGGGTTTTCCGCAAGCTGTTGGCCTGGGCTTTACCCCGTGCCTCGGCGATCGCTTCGGCGAAGTTGGCAAAAAGTAAGGTCAGGAAAAGGATCGCGAAAATGACCATATTATAAACCAGGCTTCCCTGTGTTTTTTCACCCATCACTACCCAGATATTGACGATCAGCATGACCAGCGTACCGATCCAGACCGTGAACATCACGGGGTTACGGAACATGATTCTCGGATTCAGCTTCACAAAGGACTGCGCCAGCGCCTCCCGTACGAGATCTCCCTGAAAAAGGGATGTATTTTGAGCTTTCATTTCTGATTTCAGTTAATTATTGCATTGAAAAATATTCGGCGATCGGCCCGAGGGTCAATGCGGGGAAGAAGGATAGTGCGGTAATGATCGCGATCACGGCGAAAACCATGATACCGAATGTGCCGGTGTCGGTTTGCAGTGTGCCTGCGCTTTCCGGAACGTGTTTTTTGGAGGCCAGGATACCCGCGATGGCTACCGGACCGATGATCGGGATAAAGCGTGAGAAGATGAGCACGATGCCGCAACTGATGTTCCACCAGGGCGTATTGTCGCCCAATCCCTCGAAACCGCTCCCGTTATTGGCAGCCGAAGACGTGTATTCATAAAGCATCTCGCTGAATCCGTGGAAACCGGGATTATTCAATGTGCCGGCGGTCAGTTCGGGCATCGAAACGCCGAGCGCAGTAGCCGCCAGGATCAGCAACGGATGAAGCAGCGCCACGATCATAGCAATCTTCATTTCGCGTGCCTCTATTTTTTTACCCATAAACTCGGGCGTACGGCCCACCATTAAGCCACTGATGAAGACGGCCAGAATGATAAATATGTAAAAATTAAGGATACCGGCACCCGCACCGCCGTAGAATGCATTGGTCATCATCGACAGCATTTGGGTGAGCCCGGAGACCGGCATGAAGCTGTCATGCATGGAGTTAATCGAGCCGGTTGATATAACGGTGGTGGCTATACTCCAGAATGCGGAGGCCGCCGTTCCAAACCGGGTCTCCTTGCCCTCCATAGCGCCGGAAGACATGTCGATGCCCAGCTGCGCGATCTTCGGATTACCGTTCAGTTCGGTGATGATGGTGGGGATCGTGAGCATCAGAAAGCCCAGCGTCATCACACCAAAAATCATCCACGAAAGCCGTTTCCGTTTGACATAATACCCCAGCGCAAAGATCATGGCCAGCGGGATGATCATCTGCGCAAACATTTCGGTCATGTTGGTGGCATAGTTGGGGTTTTCGAGCGGGTGCGCCGAGTTGGCCCCGAAAAAACCGCCGCCGTTGGTACCCACATGCTTGATCGGCACGAATGCGGCCACCGGGCCGGTTGAAACCTGCACGGTATCTCCCTGCATGGATATCATCGTGTCCTTCCCATCAAAAGTCATCGGCGTGCCGTTTGCCAGTAAAATCAGGGCAATTACAAACGACACTGGCAGCAGTATCCGCGTGCATGATTTCACCATCAGGTCATAAAAGTTGCCCAGCTTGTCGGTTGTCCTTTCCTTCAATGCAATGATCACCACCGCGGCCGCGGCCATCCCCGTTCCTGCGCTCACGAATTGCAGGAACATCAGAAACAATTGTCCCAGATAACTCATGCCGCTTTCGCCCGAATAATGCTGCAGGTTACAGTTGACGACAAACGAAATGGTCGTATTGAAGGCCAGCTCGGCAGATTGCGACGGGTTACCGTCGGGGTTGAGCGGAAGCCAGCCCTGGTTCATGAGGACGAACATCCCGAGAAAGAACCACACCATATTGATCGTCAGCAAGGCGGCCAAATGCTGTTTCCAGTTCATTTCGACGTTCGGCCTGATGCCGCTCAGACGGAAAAACCCTTTTTCAAGCGGGTTGAAAAGCGGGTCGAGGAACGTTTTTTCCCCTCCATATACTTTCGCGATGTATGTACCGAACGGTACCGCCAATGCGACCGTCGCGATAAACAATGCGATAATGCCAAATAATTCAGTGTTCATTGGAATACAGGTTTAAAATTTTTCGGGCTTTACGAGCACATAGCACATGTACACGAAGACCAGTATCGAGACGATGAATAGCGGAAGCATGATTTCAGATCTTTTCGAAATAGTGAACGGTTTTGTAAAAAAGCGCGAAGCTCAATGCGCCGGCTGCCAGAAGAAGGATTGTTGTCATTGTTTACAGCTTTTTGTTAATATTCAATTGCTGCATACCAGCCACTTCTGTGCCCCCGGACTGAAGTCCGGGGCAATTGATTGTGTTTCTGCGAGTTGCTTTCCTTCGGCGGTTTTGGGCATGAAAAAAGCCTATCATTTTGATAGGCTCGTTTATCAGAATGGAAATACTTGCGCGGATATGCGGGTGCTCCACCGGCTGGATTGGGCAGTCGTTTTTATAATTTGTATTCTTCGATTTTGCGGTAGAGCGTTGCAATACCAATTTCCAGTAACCTGGCGGCTTCGGCTTTGTTTCCGTTGGTGTAGTTCAGGACTTTTTGCAAATGCAGCTTTTCTGCGCTGGCAAGCGAGAATGCAGACATATTTTTGCCGCTCTCCTGCCTCGGATGCTGCATTTCGAAGGGCAGGCTCCCGACGTCGAGCACCGGGCCGTCGGTGAGGATCACGCTGCGCTCGATGACATTTTTCAGCTCGCGGATATTCCCGTGCCATGGATTCTTTTCCAATGCCGCCACGAAATCCGGCGAAAGGGAAGTGATCTTCTTATTGGCTTTCAATGCAAATTCTGCCGCAAAACTGCCCGCCAACGATTCGATGTCTGAAGTGCGCTCCCGCAGTGCGGGTAATGTGATCTGAAAAACCGACAAACGGTAAAAAAGGTCGCTTCTGAATTCGCCGGTTTCGATCAGTTTGGGCAAATCCCGGTGGGTGGCTGCGATCACCCGCACATTCACCCGGGTAGGATGTGTGTCGCCGATCTTGATAAACTCACCGGATTCCAGCACACGCAGTAATTTAGCTTGTAACTCGGGGGCCAGCTCACCGATCTCGTCCAGGAAAATCGTACCGTTGCCGGCCTCTTCAAAAAGCCCTTTTTTGTCGCGCACCGCACCGGTGAACGCACCCGCCTTGTGTCCAAACATTTCGCTTTCCAGCAATTCTTTCCCAAATGCGGAGCAGTTGATCGCTACAAAAGATTTTTTGGCACGGCTACTGGCCTGGTGAATGGATTGGGCGAATATTTCCTTCCCCGTCCCGGTTTCTCCCAGTAACAAAACCGTCGTATCCGTCGGTGCCACACGGCGCGCGAGGTCGATACTGGCCAGAAGTCTTTTGGATTTGCCGATAATGGTATCAAACGAACGCCTTTCCCCCAGCTGCTTTTCCAGGCTGACGACCCGGCGGTTGAGCTCGGCCTTTTCGATGGCCTTGTACAACAGCGGGATGATCTTGTTGTTGTCGTCGCCTTTGGTAATGTAATCGAATGCCCCGTTTCTGATGGCTTGCACGCCGTCGGGGATGTTGCCATAGGCCGTGAGCAGGATGACTTCCGGCAGCGGGTACTTTTCTTTCAGCAATTTCAGGAATTCGACGCCATTACCGTCAGGTAGTTTAACATCGCATAATACGACATCCGGCTCCGACTGGTCTAGCTTTTTCCAGGCCGTTTTGATGTCGCCCGCTTCGATCACCTCGAAACCTTCCAGTTTGATGACCCGGGCCATCAAGCCTCTTAACTTTTCTTCGTCGTCAATGATCAGGACTTTTTTCATGGTTGCTTGCTTGGGCTTCTTTTTTCCTGCTCTTGATTGAGTGCGGTTTTCTTCTGCGGGCGACGGCGCTGGGCTGTGCCCGCGCCGATACAGGTCTGTCCGTCGCTGGTCGGTACAGGTTTGGGCTTCGTCGCTGCGCTACCTTTGCCTGTGGCTGATGCAGGTCTGACTTCGCTGCTGGGGCCTCGGTCTGCTGTCGCTGCTGGGACCTCGGCCTGCTGTCGCTGCTGGGCCTCAGTCTGCTGTCGCTGCTGGGGCCTCGGTCTGCCTGCGCCCCGGGCCGCCCCAGGCTTAAAAGCCTGGGTTATGTGTACTGGTTGGGATGGAGGCAGTATGCCCAGTAGTCGTATATGACCCTGATCCTCTTCTTGAAGTCTTCGAAACTGTTTTCTTTTTTGAAAAAACCCTGAATTGTGGAGTCGTAGGCCGTTTCGATCACCAGTGGGTTATCCGCCGTGCTCAGGAATACGAAGGGAATCGACTTTTTACGCAGGTACTCATTCTGATCGATCCGCTCGCGCAGTTCCAAACCGTTCATGACCGGCATATTGATATCGCAGATGATCACAAATGGCTGCTGCTGGGTCGTTTCCAGATACAACAGCGCTTCCAGGCCGTTACTGAAAAACAATAGCTCGTTGGGTATTTGAAGCTCTTCAACGACGCTTTTGATTAAGAACTGGTCGTCGGCATCGTCCTCTATGGAAATAATAGGTCCTCTTACTGACATTGCCAGGTAGAATTAATGACTGAAATCTGGCTACAAATTAAAGCAATTATTGCTTGCAATTTAAATCCTGCCTAATTCCTCTTACAAATCCTCCCCGCGTAGTTTTTGATCCGTTGCGCGTAGGCCATCACCCATTCCTCGCAGCTAGTTTTGCAATGAAATTATTACAGCCATGAAAACAAATCACAAAATGAAAAAACAATTTCTAACACTGTTAGCACTTGCCACACTATTTACCAGTTGTACGGATCACGATGTGTCCACTACCCGGTATCATCTGGACGACACGTCGGTAGCCGAATGGAAGGGGTATCTCAAAACCGGCTATTTCAACGAAGGGTCGATCGGGGTCAAGAGCAACAGCTTTGTCACCGAAGAAGGCAAGGTCAAAAGCGGCACCTTTACCATCCCGGTTTCGTCGATCATCAACTTCAACCTACCCACCGAAGAGGTTAAGCATCAGCTGGTTCACCACCTACAAAGCCCCGATTTCTTCAACATGGCGCTGCATCCGAATGTGACTTTTGAAATCACGGGCGTAACACCGTTCTCGGGTAGCGGAGATGGCGCGGTCGCGGGCGCAAATTACCAGGTGGCAGGACATTTAACAATGTTAGGTAAAAGTAATCCGGTCACATTCCCGGCCCGCATCGATCTCAGCGGCGATTCTTTCAAAATGGAGGGAAAAGTACAGATCGACCGTACTTTGTGGGGAATGACCTACGCCACCGAACCCGGCCTGCCGGACGACGCATCCATAAAGCCGGGTATCGATGTGCATTTGAAGCTTTCCGGTGCCAAAAACTAGTACACCCGACTGGTTGAAGCATTGAAGTGTCCCGTACAGGGCGGAAGATCGGTAGAACGATATTCCGTCCCGACGGGACACTGCTTTGTCAGAGAAACATCCCGCCCGAAACCTCGATACGCTGTCCGGTGATCCAGCGGGCATCTTCCGAGCACAGGAATGCGACCACGCCACCGATATCGTCGGGCTGGCCTACACGTCCGAGTGCCGTGATACTGCTGATGAATTCGGTGAGGCCCGGATGGTTGTCAAATGAATCGCTGTTGAAATCGGTGTAGATCGCACCTGGCGCCAGCGCATTAACAGTGATGCCCCTGCCTCCGAGCTCTTTCGCCATGTAGCGCGTCAATGTATCGATAGCACCTTTCATCGACGCGTAGGCCGCGTAACCTGGCGATGAGAAGCGGGCCAGACCGGTGGAGAGGTTGATGATCCGGCCGCCGTCCGCGAGCAGCGGCAATGCTTTTTGGGACAAAAAATAAACCCCCTTAAAATGCACGTTCATCAGGTCGTCAAAATCTTCTTCACTCGTTTGAGGAAATGTCGAAGGACGGCTGATGCCAGCGTTATTGATCAAAAAATCGAAAGAACTACGGCCCCATTTTTCCTGTAATATGCCGGATAGCCGGTCAAAAAATGGGTCGAATGCCTTTACGTCCGAAGTATCGAGCTGAATTGCCGCCGCCTTCTGCCCGAAGGCCTCTATGGCCGCCACTACTTCGGCAGCTTCCTGTGCTTTGCTGCGGTATACGATCACCACATCGTTACCTTTTTCGGCCAACCTCATCGCCATGTTCTTACCCAAGCCACGACTGCCGCCGGTCACCAATGCTATTTTACTTACTGATTCCATCTTTTTTGCTGTTTAAAATTGATGGAACAAAGGTACCTGGCGGCCGATGGGCGGGTTTGCGGGTTTCAAACCAGAACTTACGAATTTCAAATCTCAGGCGCGGAATGCGCGAGGACTCAGGGCTGTATGCTTTTTGAAAAGATTATTGAAATGCGACGGCTCTTCAAAACCCAGACTGTAAGCGATCTCCGACACGTTCCAGTCGGTGTGTTTCAAAAGGATTTTGGATTCTTTAATAATGCGCTCGGTGATGAGCTCGGTGGTCGTTTTTCCTGTTATCTCTTTCAAAACCTTGTTCAGGTAATTGACATGAATAGAAAGCTGATCTGCATAATCTCTGGCCGAACGCAAATTCAGCTTCTGGTGCGGCGGCTCCACCGGAAACTGACGTTCCAGCAGCTCCACAAAAAGCGATGAGACCCTTTTGTAGGCATTGGTTTCGGTAAACAAAGAGGTGGCAGGCTGCAATTTCTGACCAAAATGGATCAGCTCGATCACATAGTTCCGCAGCAAATCGTACTTATAAGCATAGTCAGATTCGATCTCCCGGAACATCTTTTTGAAAATATACCTGATATCTTCGATCTGCTCGTCGGTCAGAAAAAAGATAGGATTGCCTCCCGGCCTGAACACCGGCAGTTCCCTCAGCCGCACGCCACTATTGTCCTGGGTCAGGAAATCCTCGGAAAAAATGCAGAAAAAACCGGCCTGATTGTCATCCTGCGGCACATAGTTGTAGGGAATGAGCGGGGTAGCAAAAAGCAATGCATTATGCTCGATATCAATCACCTTGTCGGCATATTCGGCACGGTTGCGGCCGATGATCAGACTGATTTTATAGTAGGCCCGGCGATTATAGGGCATTGCGCGGTTCTTCGCAAACGTCCGGTAAAGTTCGTCCGTCCTGAAAATATTGAAATGACCCACCTCCTTCTGAAGCGGTTCGGGGATCAGCATGGAAGTGTCCTTGTAAAACTGTTCGATCGTCGCAGATTTCGCCATGCGATAAAGTTACGAAAATCAAATGAAATGAATTTTGAATGAGTGAATGAGTGACTGAATGAGTGAATGACTGAATGACTGAATGGCTGAATGACTGAATGACTGAATGATCGTCATTATGTCAATTATAGATTTTGCAATCAACAATAATTGGCACAAGCCTTACGGCCAAAAAAAGCTTGCTCAGCATCTAAAATTCAATCTTCGCTCCGGCGCCGGCGCTCATTCAAAATCATTCGGTCATCCAAAATTAATTCACTCATTCACTCATTCACTCATTACCCGGCGGATCATTCAAATTCTACGAACGACTCATCCTCGTAGCACCAAAGCCACTTCTCACCGGACTCTGCCGATGACGCCACGGGGTGGCCGGTGTGATGGAAATGCTTGGTCATGTGCTTGCCGGGTGAACTGTCACAGCACAATGTGACGCCGCATGTCTGGCAGGTCCGCAGGTGTATCCACCAGCCATCAGCCTTTCTGCACTCCTCACAGGCAAGCTCCGTCGCCACTTTAATCTCCTGAATATCATTGATGTGCTTACAAACCTGATCCATTATACTTCGCTTAAATATTGGTGGACAAAACTGATGGACATCGACCCTTCCCCTACCGCCGAGGTCACGCGGTTCATCGCGCCCGCACGTACGTCACCTGCGGCAAAAATCCCGGGAGAACTCGTTTCGAGCAGGTACGGGTCACGGTCGGCCTTCCAGATCTGTTTAAAATTGTCGTAATTCTTCATTTCCCGGCCGGTTTCGATAAAACCTTTGGTATTTTTAATGATTTCCAGTCCCACCCAGTCGGTGTAGGGCTTGGCGCCGATGAAGATGAACAATGCATCGGCGGGCACGTCGCGCTCTTCTCCTGTGTTGAGGTCGGTCAGCTTCAACCCTTCGAGGTGATCGCTTCCCCTGGCCTCGACAATCTCCGTACAGCCCAATACGCTGATGTTCTCCGTACCGGCGATCTGGTCGATCAGGTAGGACGACATCGACGACGTCAGGTCGTTCTTGCGGACCAGGACGTAGACATTGCGGGCGAATTTGGACAGATACATCGCCGCCTGCCCCGCCGAATTTCCTCCTCCGAGCACATACACATCCTTATTCCCACACGAACTCGCTTCGGTACTCGCTGCGCCGTAGTAAATGCCCTTTCCGGTAAAATCGCCGATCCCTTTGGTTTCAAGTTTCCGGTAATCCACACCGGTGGTGATCACCACTGCTTTGGCATTGATCTCCGCCCCATCGCCCAGCACGATCGTTTTGTATTTATCCTTCAATTTAATCTCCTTCACAAACTGAGGAGAGAGGAATTCCGTACCGAACCTCGTCGCCTGCGTAATGGCCCGGCGCGTGAGTTCCGCACCGCTCAGGCCTGTCGGAAAACCGAGGTAATTCTCGATCCGGGAACTCGTTCCCGCCTGACCACCAGGCGCTTTGCGCTCGATCAGTAAAGTACTTAAGCCTTCGGAAGCACCATATACCGATGCTGCCAGTCCGGCCGGTCCTGCCCCGATGATCACCACATCGTAGATCTGCTGCTTTGTTTTGGGGTTCAGCCCGATACGGCCTGCGATATCGATCAGCGAGGGTGTTTTCAATAGCGACCCATCTTCGAAAATGATCACCGGGAAGTCTACCGGACACAGGCGGTTGTTCTCCGCAATCTGCCGTCCCGTATCGTTCGACTCCGCGTCCAGCCATAGATAAGGCACCAAATTACCAGCCAGGAAATCCTTGATTTCGTGAGCCTTAGGCGAGAACTGATAACCTATCACTTTAATGCCCTTAAAATCGGGACGATAGTTGCCCTGCCAGTCACGCAGCAGCTCGTCGACGGCCGGATAGAGCTTTTCTTCCGGCGGATCCCAGGGCTTCATAAGGTAGTAGTCCAGCTGAACATCGTTAATGGCCTTGATCGCCGCCTCTGTATCCGAATAAGCGGTGAGCAGCACGCGTTTGGCGAACGGAAAGAGTTTCATCGCCTTTTGCAAAAAATCCACGCCCTGCATTTCCGGCATGCGCTGATCAGAAATAAACATCGCCACTTCATCGCCGCGGTTCTGCAATTCGAGCAGGCTTTCCATGGCTTCGGCCACGGAAGTAGTGCTTAATATCCGGTATTTATCACGGTAATGGGCTTTCAGGTCGCGGCTGATGGCCCTGAGCACCTGTGCGTCGTCGTCAATGGAGAAGATAATGGGCAAAGCCATAGGAGCTTTTTTTAAGAGATTGTTGAGATTAAAATTATCCATTAAATGGGAAACAAACCAGAAATTCGGTGCGGCCCGGCTGGGAATGCAAAGTGACGGTTCCATTGTGCTGCTTCACAATGCGGGATACCACGTCCAGGCCCAGCCCCGTGCCTTTCCCCACCGATTTGGTCGTAAAGAACGGGTCAAAGACCTTCGAACGGATCTCGGCCGGTACGCCCGGACCATTGTCACAGATCGTCACTTTGACAAACTCTTTGTCGCGACGGGTAATAATGGTCAGCTCGGCCGCCGTCTGGTTTTCCAGCGCATCGATCGCATTGTCGATCAGGTTCGTCCATACCTGGTTCAGTTCACCCACCATCGCTTTCACGGGAGGTAATGTGAGGTCAAAATCTTCGGTGACCTTGATATTACCTTTTTTGAGCTTGTAATTCAGCATGATCAGCGTGTTGCGTATGCCGATGTGAATGTCGACTACCTCGCGCTCGCCCCCACGGTCCATATGCGTGAATGTTTTCACCGAACCGACCAGTTCCGCAATGCGCTTCGAAGCTTCCTGAATATCTGCTACCATACGCTCTGTGGTCAGACTGTTGTTGATCCAGGTCAGCACAGGTGAAAGGTCTTTTTGATTGATCTTCCCTTTCAGTTCTTCCAGGTCATCTTCTCCCACACCGAATTCGACGAGGTTATCGGCAATGTCGTCGCATCCGTCAATCTGATGGGCATCGAGCCAGTCCAGGATCTCGTCCTCTTTTTCCGACCGTTTCATCATCGAAAGCACCGGGCGGTCGGTGTTGTTGAGCAAGTTCACCATTTTGCCATTGATCAGGTCGATCTCGCCATCCGACAAATGGATCGACAGCAGGGACCGGAAAGAATCGGGCTGCATGAGCAAATGCTGCTTTAAAGAAGCCGAGCTTCGCACGATCGCCGCCGCCGGATTGTTGAGCTCGTGCGCCAGACCGGCCGACAGCTTACCCAGCGCCATCATCTTCTCGTTCTGCT
Organism: uncultured Dyadobacter sp.; assembly: GCF_946482605.1. The sequence goes on from NZ_CAMLSE010000002.1 coordinate 613,815, forward strand.
GTTCCAGCTCGGTAAATTCACGTACCCGCGACGTCATTACGATCACAAGCGCCTGCGTGAGCTCATAATGCGAGATGATCAGTTCCTTCAGGAGTTCTTTGGGGAACGTCATGATCTGGGTCGTTTCCAGGCAAGCTCCGTAGGCAATCCCGACCTTCCCGCGGGAGAACGGCAGCAGGCCGGTAACGGTCCCTGGCACCAACTGCGCGATTACATGCTTGGCATTGTTCTGAACGCGGTAGAGTTCGATACGGCCCGAAAAAATAATATGCGTTCCGGAAATGGGTTCGCCGGGACTGCTCATCAGTTCGCCTTCCTGCAATTCGTAATGCTGGCTGCGGTCGATCATCCATTGCAGCTGGTTCTCGGGAACATCCTTAAAAACCTCAATGGCCTGCAAATCGTGTACGGTGATATCTTTCATGCGGGAAAGCGTTGGTCGTTTTGTCAAAGCGTCCAATTTCGAAATAAATCGGCATTTGCATGGATTTTTTTGGTTAAACCTGCTGAAATGGGGCTTGAAGCGCCCGAAGGGCTCAAACCATGCCTCCCGTTACCACCCGGCTGTAAATCTTGTATTCGGGCAAGCCTCCCACGCTCTCGGCTACACTGATTTCCACCCAATCGCGATTACCGGGATGCACAAAAGCGCCGTTGCAAGCCGGAAAAAGGTGTTTCAGGCGCTCGAAGGACGCCGCTTCCAGGTTGATCTCCTCATGCCCCAGCTCGCTGGAAAGATAGTGCCCGGTGCATAGCCCCAGAGAAGTTTCAAATTCAATTTTGACCATGCTCCCCACGATCTCCTGCTGCATAATCTCAAGAACTACCTCTTCGCGCAGGTCGTCCGCGGTCCCTAATGTTTCCTCCTGGTCGCCCAGGATATCTATAACTGCCATCCGGTGTGATTTAAAGTGATCGGTTGCCGGCGGAAGATCAAAAACCATTCCCATTTAATGCCCCTCGCATTCCCACGTTCCGTCGGTACGATTATTGCTTTCCAATGCCCTACAACAAACTGAAAGTGAAAGTGAAGCAAAACGTACACATCGGCACCTCAGGATGGAGTTACAAACACTGGAAAGGTATTTTTTACCCCAAAGAGGTACAGCCAGCCGGCTATCTGGCTTTCTATGCCAAACATTTTCAAGTCACCGAGATCAACAACAGCTTTTACCGGCTACCACAGCGGGACACTGTTGAAAAATGGGTCAATACCGTCCCGGAAGACTTCATCTTTTGTCCTAAAATGAGCAGATATCTGAGTCATCTTAAAAAGCTGCACGACCCCGAAGAGCCGCTTGAACGCTTTTTCACCATTTTTGACCCATTCCAAAAGCATCTGGGGCCCATTCTGATACAGCTTCCAGCCAATGCTCCTTTCCACGAAGACGTGGTCACGCCATTTTACGAAATCCTGCAAAGGGATTACAACGAATACCGGTTCGCGCTGGAAGTACGCCATCCGTCGTGGTTTGCTGATAACAGCGTCGGACTGATGAAAAAGCATCGGGTGACCCTCGCTTTCGCGCAATCGGATCGCTACCCTTATGACGAAGAAATTACGGCGAAAGACATTTACGTCCGCTATCACGGGCCACACTCGCTGTACAGCTCTCCTTATTCCGATGAAGCATTGGAAAATTACGCCACCAAATTCGTCGACTGGGCCGACAAAGGTCATCGGATCTGGGCTTTTTTCAACAACGACGTCGGCGGCCACGCCTTAACCAACGCCCAAAAATTGCAAGAACTCATCAACGAGCCGATGCGGATGAATGCAATGAGTGAATGAGAGAATGAATGAATGACCGAATATTTAAATATGTCAGAGATCTGAGTCACTCGCAAATCAGCTAGTTAATCGATCACTCCTGCTACCCTATAAATAATTCGCACATTCACAAATTGACCCATTCACTAATTCACACATTCAGTCATTCAGTCATTCGGTCATTCAGTCATTCAGTCATTCCCCGTTCCACGGTGGCTCATTCACTCACTCACTCATTCACTCATTCACTCATTCACTCATTGGAACCCATGAGCCTCAAAAAATACAACGAGAAACGTGCGTTTGACCGCACTCCGGAACCCAAAGGCGGCAAAGCCGATCAGGACGAACTCATTTTCGTGATTCAGAAGCATGATGCCAGCAGGCTGCACTATGATTTCCGGCTGGAAATGGATGGCGTACTCAAAAGCTGGGCTGTTCCCAAGGGCCCTTCGACCGATCCGTCGGTGAAACGGCTGGCCATGATGGTGGAAGACCACCCTTACGATTATAAGGATTTTGAAGGCATCATACCCGAGGGCAACTACGGTGCCGGGACGGTCATGGTCTGGGATTTCGGCACCTACGAACCGCTCGAAGAAGTAAATGGCAAATTAAAAGCCGTAGAAGGCAAAAAGGCGAAAGAAAAACTTGCGCTCAAAGAACTGCATTCGGGCTCGTTGAAAGTGCGGCTCAATGGCAAAAAGGTGAAAGGTGAATATGCATTGGTGAAAACAAAAGGCATGGAAGAAAACGCCTGGCTGTTAATCAAACACCGCGATAAATATGCCTCAGAGGATGATATTACAGAAAAAGATCGCTCAGCCGTCTCACGCAGGACTTTAAGCGGCATTGAAAAGGATGGCGACGCGGTTTGGGAAAGCAATCACGAAGAGAAAAAGTCTCCAAAAACGAAATCGTCGGGTAAAACCAAAGCAAATACTGCAAAGGCATCGAAGACGGCGGCCAAGGACCCCGCAGAAGACGTTGCAACAGAAAAAAAAAGTCCGGACGCAGACGTCACGGCGATTCTGAAAAAGGGTAAAAAACAAAAGTTTCCGGACGGCTTGCAACCGATGCTGGCGACGCTGGTAAATGAGCCTTTTGACGATGTTGATTGGGAATTCGAAGTCAAATGGGACGGCTACCGAGCATTGGCGTACCTCCAAAACGGCACAGTAAGCCTGCAATCGAGGAACAAGAAATCTTTCGACGATAAATTTTACCCGGTGTACCAGCAGCTTTCCCAGTGGAAAATCAATGCGGTACTGGACGGGGAAATCGTAGTGATCAACGAGAACGGTCATTCCGATTTCAATGCATTGCAAAACTGGCGGAGCGAGGCCGACGGCGAGCTCGTGTTCTACGTTTTCGACATCCTTTGGCTGGAAGGCAAGAGTCTGATGCACTTGCCGCTATCGGAACGAAAAGCCGTTCTGCAAAGCATCGTGGATGAAAGCACCCCCGTTCAGTTGGGTTACAGCATTGAAGCCGAAGGCAAAGCCTTTTTCGAGACTGCCAGAAAGATGGGCCTGGAAGGGATTATCGCCAAAAAGTCGGACAGCGAGTACTATCCGGGTGCCCGCTCCCGCGACTGGCTCAAAGTGAAGATCAACAAGCGGCAGGAAGTGATCATCGCCGGCTACACCCTCAACGACGACTCGCCCAAACCATTCAGCGCGCTGCTGCTTGCGGCCTATGAAAATGGCGAGCTGCGCTACGTGGGCAAGGTAGGCACCGGATTCAAGGATAAGCAGCAAAAAGAAATGCTGGCGCTTTTTAAACCGTTGATCGTCCCGAAAAGCCCGTTCAAGGAAACGCCCGACTACAACAAGCCATCGCGTTTCCGGCCCAACCCGCCGCATGCCAATGCAACCTGGCTGAAACCCGAGCTCGTATGCGAGATCAGTTTTACCGAGATCACCGCCGACGGCGTATTCAGGCATCCTTCCTTCGAGGCAATGCGGGAGGATAAGTCGGCCAAAGAAGTGGTACGCGAAGTCGAAAAATCAACGGCGGAGGTGGTAGACGAAGCTGAAAACAGTCATGAGGAAATCATCAAAAAGCCAGACAAAACGAAGAGGAAAACATTGCTGAACCCCAAAGAAGAAACACAGGTACGCAAGATCAGCGGCCATGAGGTCAAGTTTTCGAACCTGAGCAAGCTTTACTGGCCGGAAGACAAGATTACCAAGCGGAAACTGATCAACTACTATTACCAGGTAGCGCCGATTATCCTGCCCTATCTTGAAAACCGGCCCCTTTCACTGAACCGGTTCCCGAACGGCATTCACGGGAAGAGCTTTTATCAAAAGGACGTCACCGGCAAGGTGCCTGACTGGATCGGGACGTTCCCTTACACGTCGGAAGGAGAGCAGAAAAACTTCATGCTCTGCAACGACGACGCGACGCTCCTCTACATGGCCAACCTGGGAGCCATTGACGTAAACCCCTGGAACAGCCGCATCGAAGCGCCGGATAATCCCGACTGGTGCCTGCTCGACCTCGACCCCGACACCACTAACACCTTCGAACAGGTGATCGAAACCGCGCAAACCATTAAAAAACTGCTGGATTCCCTCGCGGTGCCCGCCTATTGCAAAACTTCCGGGTCCACGGGCCTGCATATTTACATTCCGCTCGGCGCGCGCTACTCCTACGACCAATGTCAGCTTTTCGCCGAATGGGTGGCGGGGCAGGTTCAGCAGCAACTCCCGGATTTCACGAGCGTAGAACGCATGACCAAAAACCGTAAGGGCAAGCTTTACATCGACTATCTGCAAAACCGCTCCAAGGCCACATTGGCCGCCCCCTATTCGGTCCGGCCCAAACCCGGCGCGACAGTTTCCATGCCCCTGCATTGGGACGAAGTCAAAAAGGGACTACAACTGAAAGACTTCACGATCCACAACGCCATGGAGCGGATACAGCGGGAAGGCGACCTCTTTCAGCCCGTTTTGGGAGAAGGTATCGACCTGGAAGAAGTGATCGGAAAGATGGACATTACCACCGGATAAAGTCAAAATCCTCCCAGTTTTTGCTAATAAATAACCAGCTAAACCCTCATTGTAGTAGTAATGTAGGGGTGATTTTTCCGTGAAAACATTTCACTTGTGCAATATGAGGTAGTAATGTAGTAATGCATTGCTGCCAGGCTACCCCACTGTGCCTATACCTTTGCCAGCGATACGCAAGTATTACTTTTTCAATAATTAATTGGGCAAAGGTCATTTGCCGGGTCTACTAAATTTTAATACTAACATTTATGAGCAAAAAACTTGTACTATTATGTAGTGTGCTAATGCTATATGGTCTTGTACAGACTGCCCTCGCCCAGAGCCGGGTTGTGAAGGGCAAGGTCGGTGTCAAGGGCAAAGGCGAAGAGCTTGTGGGCGCGACTGTGGTGGTGGAAGGTACCAATTATGCAACGATTACCGACGCTTCCGGAAATTACGCCATTGAAGTACAGCCCAATTCGGTGCTGGTAGCCAGCTTTATCGGCATGCTGACCCAAAAAATCGAGGTGGGTAACCAGTCTGAAATTAATTTCGAATTACAGGAATCCATCGACAATCTGAACGAAGTGGTCGTCGTCGGTTATGGCGCGCAGAAAAAAAGCGTCGTAACCGGCGCGATTTCAAGCGTGAAGGCCAGCGACCTGGAATCCATGCCGATCAACAGGCTGGAAGAAGCATTGCAGGGGCGCACATCCGGCCTGACCATCGCTTCCAACTCCGGACAACCCGGTTCCGCGGCGACGGTGCGGGTGCGCGGTGTGACTACACTGAACAACAACAATCCACTCTGGGTGGTGGATGGTGTGGTGGTGGACAACGGAGGCATCGGCTACCTCAACCAGTCTGATATCGAGTCGATTGAAGTACTGAAAGATGCTGCTTCCCAGGCCATCTACGGTGCGCGTGCTGCCGCCGGTGTGATCCTGGTGACGACTAAAAAAGGAAAAGCAGGTGGCATCCGCGTCAATTACAATGGTTATATCGGTGTGCAAGGCCCCGCCAAAAAGCTGGACTTGCTCGACGCGACCCAATATGCGACCATCCGCAACGAAGCGGCTGTCAATGCGGGACAAACAGCTCCCTACGCAAACCCCGCATCGTTTGGCAAGGGAACCGACTGGCAGTCATTGATCTTCAACAACAGTGCCAAGCGTCAGAACCACGAACTGAGCATCAGCGGCGGCTCTGAAAAGTCAACCTTCTATCTCTCATTAGGTTACCTCGACCAGGAAGGCATTGTCGCTACGGATATTTCCAAATACAAACGAACCAGTATTCGTTTGAACTCGGAGCATAAACTGGCCAAATGGCTGACATTCGGGCAAAATCTGGGTTATTCGCACGACAAATCGATCGGTTTGGGCAACACCAACAGCGAATTCGGCGGTCCGCTGAGCTCGGCCATTAACCTCGATCCGATCACACCCGCAGTGATCACCGATCCCGCGGTTGCGAATGCGGCTCCTTATACCAACAAAGGCATTCAGCGCGACGCCAATGGCAACCCGTACGGCATCTCACAGGCGGTTGGACAGGAAATGAGCAATCCCCTTGCGTATATCCAAACCCGTTTAGGCAATTACAGCTGGTCGGACAACATCGTTGGTAATGCGTACCTCATGGCAGAGCCGATCAAGGGATTGCAGCTAAAATCGACCATCGGCAGCAAGCTCGCATTCTGGGGCAACGAAAGCTTCACTCCTATCTCCTGGCTGAATGCAGCCTCTGTCACATCGCAGACGAACTTCAACCGTACCAACAACCGCCGTCTGGACTACAACCTGGAAAACACCATCTCCTATACCCGTCCATTCGGCCTGCACAATGTGAATGTGCTTTTAGGACAAGGAGCATACCTGGACAACAACACGACGATGACGAGCGTAACGTTCTTCAACGTCCCGGCCAGCAACTTCGACGACGCTTCCCTGAACTTCAAAGTACCCGCAGACCAGCGTAACTCCGACGGCTCGGAAGGCGCCAAACACACGGTAAGCTCGCTTTTCGCACGTTTGAACTACGACTACAATGAAAAATACCTCTTGCAGGCGCTGATCCGCCGCGACGGTTCTTCCCGCTTCGGGTCCAACCACAAGTACGGGGTGTTCCCGTCATTCTCGCTGGGCTGGGTACTATCCCGCGAGGATTTCTTCCCATCCACCAATGCGGTCAACTTCCTGAAATTCCGCGGAGGCTACGGGGTGGTAGGTAATGATGGCATCGGCGACTTCGCCTACCTCTCGACCATTGGCAGCGGCCGTAACTACACCATCGGAACGTCGGGCAGCTACATCATTGGTTACAGCCCCAATGCGCCGGCCAACCCCGATCTGAAATGGGAACAGACCAGCCAAACCAATATCGGTTTCGACGCGACGCTTTTCAACAATGTGAACGTCACATTCGAATGGTTCAAAAAAGCAACCAAAGACATCCTGCAAAACCCGCGGATTCCGGGTTATGTGGGCGCGATCTCCAATCCGGCGGCCAACATCGCCGACATGGAAAATACCGGCGTGGAACTGGAACTGGGTTACCGCAAACGACTGGGTGAGATCGACTTCTCGGTGAGCGGAAATGTTTCTTACATTGAAAATAAAGTAACCAACCTGGGTAATGGCGTGGAATACCTGTCGGGTGGAGCGAGCTTCCAGGGAGCACCGCCGATTACCCGCACGCAGGTGGGCCAGCCGATCGGCTCGTTCTTCGGGTATGTGAACCAGGGTATTTTCCAGACGCAGGAAGAAGTCGATTCGCATGTTTCCTCCGGCGGCAAGAAAATTCAGCCTAATGCAAAACCGGGTGATTTCAAATGGCAGGACCTGAACAGCGACGGCGTGATCACTGAAACCGACCGGACCTTCATCGGCAACCCTACCCCGAAATGGAACTACGGCCTGACCGTTAATGCAGCCTACAAAGGATTTGACATCGTGGTATTTGGCCAGGGTGTGGCCGGGAACCAGATCTTCCAGGGCTTACGCCGCCTCGACATCGCAAATGCGAACTGGCAAACCGACGCCCTCGACCGCTGGACCGGACCGGGTACTTCCACGACCTTCCCGCGGATCGTGAATGGAGATCCGAACAAAAACTTCCAGAATCCTTCAAGCTATTACCTGGAAAAAGGCGACTTCTTCCGCTTGAAAACCCTGCAAATCGGCTACTCGCTCCCGGCTTCGCTGATCAGCAAGGTGGCCATGAAAAAGGCACGTGTGTATGTAATGAGCCAAAACCTGTTTACCCTCACCAAATACACCGGTTACGACCCCGAGATCGGCGGAAGCGTGCTCAGCATCGATAAGGGTATCTACCCGCAGGCGCGTTCGTTCATGGTAGGTTTGAACATTGGTTTTTAATTGATTAATACGAATAAAATGAAATTGAGATATAACAAATTCGCGACTGCCCTGGTATTTACTGCCGGTTTGCAGCTCATGTCCTGCTCGGAAAGCTTCCTGGACGTGAAACCGAAAGGACTTAACCTGGAAGCCAACTATTACCGTAACCAGGAAGAGGCATTCAATGGCGTAGTAGCCATTTACGATGTCGTAGGCTGGCAGGGCAACGGCTATGTGAGCACCATCGCCACGATGAACGCGGCCTCCGACGACCACTTCGCGGGTGGCGGCGGCCCCAGCGACATCATGGATTTTCAGGTCATTTCCAACTATACCCTAAACCCGACCACCGGACCACAGGGAGAACTCTGGCGAAAAGGGTTCTCGGGCGTATTCCGCGCCAATGCCCTTCTGGAAAAGCTCCCTGCGGTGCCGATGGATGAGACCCTGAAAAAGCGTTATGCTGCGGAAGCCAAATTCCTGCGCGGCTACTTCTACTTCGAGCTGGTGCGGCTGTTCAAGAACGTACCGCTGTTCACCAGGACCATTTCCACCCAGGAAATGTACGACGTGGTCCAGGCCACGCCGGGCGAGGTGTATGCCCAGATCGAAAAAGACCTTACCGAATCCATCACCGACCTGCCGGTAACGATCAATGTAGCGACCGAAGGCGGGCGCGTCGGACAGGGTGCAGCGCATGCCATTCTGGGCAAAGTATTGCTGTATCAGCAAAAATTCGGCCCGGCAGCACAGGAACTGGCCAAAGTGAACGGCACCCCGGGCGGCAGCAACCCTTACGGCTACAAGCTGTTGGGCAACTTCGCAGACCTCTTCAAGACGAGCAACAAGTTCAACAGCGAGTCTATTTTCGAGCTTTCCTATACCAACACTTCCGCCGGAGGATGGGGCTGCGTGTCCTGTACCGAAGGGAACGTGATGAACATCATTACAGGTCCCCGCGGCTACAACCGCAAGTCGGACACCGCGCCGGACTACGTTTCGGGATGGAGCTTCCTGCCCGTTACACCGTCGCTGTTTGAAGCGATCCATTTCGATCCCCGCAACAGAGCGACGGTTGGCAACCTGGACAGCCTGGAAAAAGCAGGTTTGGTATCGTATGAGAAAGGATACATGAATACCGGCTACTTCCTCGAAAAATTCGCAGGACGGCAATCTAACCGCTGGTCGGGCGCGGGCGTTCCCGAACTGAATTTCCCGCAGAATATGTATGACACCCGCCTCGCGGACACCTACCTGCTCGAAGCGGAAGCGCTCGTGCGCGGGTCGGGCGACCTCACCCGTGCCGCTGCGCTCCTGAACGCGGTACGTGCACGTGTGGGACTGAAACCGGTGGCGGCGACATTCGAGAACATCAAGAAAGAAAGACGGCTGGAACTGGCAGGTGAAGGGCACCGCTGGATGGACCTCGTGCGCTGGGGTGATGCACCTGCAGTGCTGGGTCCCAAAGGTTTTGTAGCCGGCAAACACGAAATTCTTCCTATTCCGCTACTGGAAATGGAAAACACGAAAATCGAGCAGAGTAAAGAATGGGGCGGGACAAAGTAGCAGTTCCGCAACATTGATCAGAAAGGCTTGGAGCGTTGCTCTAAGCCTTTTCTTTTGACTCGTCGAAATGAAAGCCCAGGAAGAAATTGAACATATTCACCTCCGTAGGCAACTGCAACTTCTTACGAAGCCGGTAGCGGCCCACCTCTACGCCCCGCAGCGAAATATTCATCAGTTGGGCGATTTCCTTGCTGGAAAGGTTCATGCGCAGGTAGGCGCTCATTTTCAGCTCATTCGCCGTCAGGTGGGGATATTTCTCTTTCAATGCGATCAGGAAGTTGCTGTGTACGCTGTCGAAATGCTTGGAAAACTGCCCCCAGTCCTTATCGACCTTGTTTTCATCGCCCACGACCTTGATCATCTTTTTGAGGTCGTCGTTGATCTTGTCGTCCTCCGCATGCCTGGTGATTTTGACGAGGTCTGTTTTCAGTTTGGATAAAAGCTCCGCCTTCTGGACCAGGTGCATGGCGGAAGTCGCCAGGTCAGTATTCTTATGCTGGATTTCCGCTTCCAGCTTCTCGTTTTTCAGCTTGATAATCTCCTTTTCACTTTTCTCCAATTCGAGCTGGTGAAGGTATTGCAGCCGTTTCTGCTCCTCCAAATGCCGGCGTTGCTGGTGCAGGAAACGCCTTTCCTGCCATTTGTGAAACAAAAAAGCCAGTCCTAGCAGGATCACGCCGTAGCCCAGGTACGCCCAGATGGTTTGGTACCAGGGTGGCAGGATCACGAATGCATAGCCGGCAGTGGCCGATTCGCTGCCAAAGTTGTTCCGGGCTTTCACCAGGAACTTGTAATGCCCAGGTGGCAAATGCGTGTACTCCTTCGCACTTTTCGACGACCAGCTGGACCAGTTGTTGTCGAAACCTTCCAGAAAGTACGCATATTCAATGCTGGATTGCTGGCTGAACAGCGTCGAAGAAAACTCGAAACCTACGGAATTAAGCCGATTGGCAACACGCGGGATGTGCTTGCCGGATTGTGTCCTGACCTCATTTGCTTCTCCGAAATACCCGCCAAACAGCAGGGAATCCGATTTCCCAAATGACCGCATCGCCCTGATCTGCACATTGATATGGCTTTTATTCTGCTTGTATCGCTGGTAGTTGATGTGGTAAATGCCTTTTTCGCCTCCTACCAGGATGTTCTGGTCGTTCAGCGGATGAATGTATTCAAAGCCGGAAACCATTTTGTGGTTCAGTTCCGGCAGAAATATCATTTTGGGACCGCCGCCGCTCATATCGAGCACGCCAAGCTCTTTCCCGCGAACAAACCACACATTGCCTGCCTGGTCTTCTTTGAGATAACGTACGCCGGGGCCTTTGAAAATACCATTATAGTAGGTCGAAGGAATGAAGCGGTCTTTTGTCGCATCATATTCGTAAATACCCTTTTCGGTCGCTACGAGGATTTTGTTTTTGACCTTGTAAATGTAGTTGTGATTCAGGGAAAGCGGAAGGCCCTGCTTGTGCGTGTACTGGCGCGCAGCCGGTTGTCCGTTCGCCGCCAACGTTACCCTGAACACCCCGCGATACGGGTGCGACGTCCAGATTACATTTTCCTCGCGTGCATCCGTGCACAGAAAGCGGGAAGCGACATCAAAACCCGGCACGTTCCCGGCCGGGCGGAATGCATGGCCATCGTGTTGCAGGAAATTAATCCCGTTGTATGTTCCCACCGCAACGGTTTTGACAGGATAAATGCGGGATACGGGCAGGAAACCCCAGAAGCCATTTCGCTTTTCAATGGGTCTGGCGATCTGGTCTTCAATCTCGAAGATGCCTTCATGATGCGCCATCAGCAGCTTACCATTGATCTCGGAGAGGCCCCACACCTGCCCTCTCGATTGCTCGACGTAGGTAAACACTCCTTTCACATAGCTCAGGTCATCGAACTTTCCGACCTCGGCCGTATACAATCCATTGGAAGTCCCTAGATACAGGCGGTTCCTGAAAATAATCGACGCGTAACCCGCCTCATCCTTGGCAGCTGTCGGATATATACTTTTAATGGCATTATCGTAGGCAATGAAATCGATGCCATTGTCGAGGCCCAGCCAGAGGTTTTTGTCATGGTCCCTGAAAACGCTGAGGACATTGTTGTTCTGCAAGCCGTCCGCCCGGGCAAACCGGTGAACGAATTCACCCTCATTGGTGACGATGTAGCAGCCACCCAGACTGGTAGCCAGCGCAATAAGCCGGTCGTTGACTCGGGTGGCAGCGTAGATCCGTTCTTTCCTGATCTGATCGATGAATCCGGATTGAAGCTTTTCCGCCTGATCGCCCGCGAGCCGGAACAAGCCGGCGTCCATCGTCACGAGCAGCGAAGTGTCCCTGCCCAGCGGCAGCAGCGCTGTAGACAGGTATTCGGCTGGCAGATCGCCCGATGTGATCCAGGGAATCCAGCGGCCATTGTCATATCGCAACAGTCCGCTTGCGGCATCCTGAGCCACTGCCATGCCGTTGGACACCCCCATGAAACGCCAATGGGACGCTCCGTTGAAAACCGTTACGGTCTTATCCTCATATACAAAAATCCGGTTGCTAGCCCTGAAAAAGACGCTTCCTTTGAGCACTGCCACGTTCCAGATGTCGGCAAAGCCGCGGTCCCTTTCATGCACCAGGTCACGCAGGGAAACGTAATGCAATACCCCGCGCTGATCCGGGGTGAAATAACCAAATTCGTTTTCTCCCCCGACGTAGATACGGTTGTCCGCCCCGACTTCCATCGATCGGACCTTTGTTTTGTTGGGCAGCGGGTAGGTACGCCAGTACACGCCGTCGAAAGTGAGCAGGCCCTCGTTGTTGGCAAAGTACATGATGCCGTTCCGGTCCTGGCGGATCGCCCAGTTCTGTGTGCCTGCGTGATAAGCCTGCTTGGTATAGTTTACTACCTCGGGCAGACCAATGGTGTTTTGAGCCCTGGCCAGACCGGCAAAGAGGATCAGCAGCGGCACCAAAGCGGCTGCTACCCCATTACACACTTGCAGTACCGCAGGCAGAAGATTGACGTAGTTGAAAACCGCGTCAGCACATTTATTTCGCAATTTTTTCGGATTGTTGTAGTAATGTAGTAGTCCCTCATACAGATTCCCGCGCGGGTTCCCTTACATTTGAACTCGCAATATATTACATTATTTTCAGTGTTTTTCAACATCAGAAATCGCGCTGACTTTTCTATCACCTATCTCTTTTCAATCGCCGCATGAAAATTATCGGTCCTAAATTTACAGTAATGCTGGGCATTTGGTTACTAGCCTCCCTGATGGCCTCCGGTCAATCGAAAAAGGTCGATGTCTGGCTTACCAATCTGGATAAATCAGCACTTTTTCAGCAGCAACCGGCCCTAGTGTTAAAAAAACTTGACGTGATAGAAGGAACGGTTGTTCACATGAACCCTAAGAAGCGGTACCAGGAGATCGACGGATTTGGATTCACGCTTACCGGCGGCAGTGCGTCGCATTTGAAGGGCATGAGCCAAACAGCCCGTACTGCATTACTGAAAGAGCTTTTCTCCAGTGCTGGCAACGGTATAGGGATGGCCTATCTGCGTGTGAGCATAGGTGCATCTGATCTCGATGAAAAAATATTTTCATATAACGACCTTCCCAATGGTGAAACCGACCCGGAAATGAAGCGTTTCGACCTGGGCCTCGACCGGCAGAATGTCATACCGATCCTGAAAGAGATCCTGGCCATTAATCCGAAGCTTAAAATTCTGGGTTCCCCCTGGTCGCCGCCGGTGTGGATGAAAGACAACGGCGACACGCGTGGCGGAAGCCTGAAACCGGAGTGGTATGATGCCTATGCCAGGTATTTCGTGCGATACATTCAGGATATGCAGAAAGAGGGGATTCGCATCGACGCCATTACGGTGCAGAATGAGCCTTTACATCCGGGTAACAACCCGAGTTTGCTCATGGTCGCCAAAGACCAGGCTGCTTTTGTCAAAAACCATTTGGGACCTGCATTTGCGCAGGCAAAGATCGAGACGAAAATTATCGTGTATGATCATAATGCCGATAAACCCGAATATCCGATCTCGATCCTCGACGATCCCGAAGCGAAAAAGTACATCGACGGCTCGGCATTTCACCTTTACGGCGGCACGATCGACGCATTGTCGAAAGTGCACGAAGCCCATCCCGATAAAAACCTCTATTTCACCGAGCAATGGATGGGAGCACCGGGCGATTTTGCCAAAGACTTCCCGAACCACATCAAAAACCTGACCATCGGCGCAACACGAAACTGGGCTAAAACGGTGCTGGAATGGAACCTGACGAGCAATCCGCAGAACCGTCCTTATACCGATCGTGGTGGCTGTGACCGTTGTCTGGGCGGCGTTACGATCGACGGTGACAAGGTTACACGCAATGCAGCCTACTATGTGGTAGCCCACGCCTCCAAGTTTGTCCGGCCGGGTTCGGTACGGATCCCTTCCGACACAAACGTCACAATCGGTCGGCCTTCCGATGAAAAGCTACCCAATGTTGCATTCCTTACACCGGACGGCAAAATTGTATTGATAGTCCTGAATGACTCTGATGCTGAGAAAAAGTTCACAATTCAATATGGAGGAATCCAAACGAATACAAGCCTTAAAGCAGGGTCAGTTGCGACATATGTTTGGTAAAGCGCCGTTGGGGATGTATTTGTTGTTACATGCCTGACGGGATTTTCCTGGCATTGGTTGTGCGACTTTTTCTAACATATCGCTGCCTGACGGCATTGGACGATCTGCGTGGCAACGCTTGATTAGGGCTACCCATGTTAATTCCTTGTGTCGTTTCGGGTTCCGCAAGCGAATCGCGTAGCGATGTAACATTGGTAGCAAAAACCGGCAAACTCCCAGCCCTAAATCCCGTCAGGGATGCCACAACGACTGAAACGGGACCTGACGACTACGCCCTTGAAAATCGGTTATTTTGACATTCTGTAACCCTTCACGCGGGAGCGCTACGCCCCTGCACGACTGCGACAAGTATCCGGAACCGTAAGCCAATTCTATACGCTGCTTGCGACCGTCCGCGTACGTCGCTTCAAGCGATACATCCAGGGCCATGGGTTTGAGATAAATTACGTTACCTCTTGCGTTCCCTGCAAATGCCAGTAATGGGGCGTTATTTTGCGCCGCGAGCACCAGCGAACTGCCATTTGCAAGTCGCAAATGTGCCATTCCCTTCGCATCGCCAGGAATATAAATGCCGCTCTGAGCCGCATGCTGCGGTTTGAATGTGCCTTTGCCATCGCCCAGCATGAGCAACCCATTCAAACCATCGAGCCGGCCGCTGATCGATTCCGTGGCGTGGCTATTGCCGGATAGCAGCAGGTCGAGGTGGCCGTCGTGGTTGAAATCTTCGGCCAGCAAGCCGTAAACGGGCCCCATTTGGGCAGCTGCCGGCAGGCCTTTCAGGACAAACTTTCCACCGCCCTTATTTTCAAGCATCACCGATTGCATTGTTTCGCAAACCAGTCTGCGGGCGTCTTTGAGCTCTTCCGGTTTGAAGATGTCGGTGATTTTCGCTTTGGAATAATCCGCGTAATAAATGAAGCGCTTTTTAAGAAAATTCATCTGGCTGTTCATTTCGTCGCGCGGGTGTACCGGGTAGAGGTCGTTGCCAATGTAACGGGCCATGACGGGATCCATGGTGCCGCTTTGATCGAAATCTTTGGCCAGCAAAGTCAGCGGCTTGTCGTTCGAAGGCTTTCCTTCGCTGTTCAGGCCGACATTACCCAACACGTAATCCGTGTCACCGTCCTCGTCAAAATCGCCGGAAACGATACTGTTCCACCACCCGGTCGTGTTTTTCAAGCCCGTCTTAACAGTTACATCGACAAGCTTTCCATGGGTATTTTTATAAAAAACAACAGGCATCCATTCTCCGGCTACGATGAGATCTACCCATCCATCCTGATCGAAATCGGTCCAGAGCGCGGTGGTAACCATGCCAATGCTTTTAATCCCGCGACAAACCTCCGGTGTCACTTCAACGAACCTCCCGCCCTCATTTCGCAGCAGATAGCTTTCGCCGGGCATCGGATAGGCACCCGGTGCGAGTCTTCCACCGACGAACAGATCGAGGTCTCCATCGCGATCAAAATCAGCTGCATTGACAGTGGATCCGCTGCCGGTCAACATGGGTAGTGCCGCTGCATCGAGGCTGAAATTGCCTTTCCCGTCATTTTTATAGAGCCGGTCCTGATAATATCTCGAACCCGTCTCAAATTCATTGCTGCCGCTCACGACATACAGGTCCGGGTCGCCGTCGCCATCCGCGTCGAAAAAGAGCGAACCCATATCTTCCTTGTATTTCTGACCGTTCACGAGTGGACTGGCGGAAAAACGACCTTGCTTGTTTTGTATAAATATACTTCCCGACTGATTGAATGCGCCTCCGACGTAAAAATCATCCAGCCCGTCGCCATTGGCGTCCCCTACCGCAACACCGGGACCGTTTTGGGATAGTAAATGCGGAAGAAGCGGCTGAACTTTGAAATCGATATACAGGTCGTCGCGGTGCCGGAATGTGGCGCCGATGCCGTTGGTTTCCGTGAACAGGCTGGCTGTCAATGCTGAGTTACCGTTCGTCAGGTCACCCTTTTCCACGATAGATTTCGCATAATCGATCTCCAAGAGCTTACCGGCCGGAACGTTCGTCCATACCTGCGAACGGGAATCCGGCCAGCGTACAACGACGCTATCGAGCGTTTTGGAATTACCTACACCAAAATACACCCGGTTACTTTCTACCGACGACTGGTAGCCCCGGTAAGGCGAATGCTCGAGATATTGCTGGCCGCTGGCATTATAAACCCATATTTTAGCACCCAGTCCATTGGTGTTCAAGGCCGGGCCTTTCAGCCGGACAGTCAGTTGCCGGTGTTCCGGGTTCCTTTCCGAGCGGTTTTGATAAATGAATGCTTCGTGATTAATATTATTCATCACCAGATCCAGATCACCATCGTTGTCCAGATCGGCATATACTGCACCGTTTGAGAATGAGGGTATATCAAATCCCCAATCCGCGGATTTGTTGGCAAACGTGAGATCGTGGTTGTTGGCAAAGATGTAGTTTGGTAAATGCGCGCCTTCGACTTGTTTCAATGCTTCGACGAGCTTTCGGTTATCACCGCTTCCCGATCGCATTTGCTGCTCGTGCTCGGCCATACGGTACATCACGAAGTCGCGGTTGGTAATGTCTTTCGGGTAGCCGTTGGTGATCATCAGATCCCGGAAACCGTCGTTGTCATAGTCGGCAAACAATGCGCCCCAGCTCCAATCGGTGGCTTCCACACCGGCATAGCGCCCTATTTCGCTGAAAAAAGCATCGCCACTACCCGGCTTGTTTCCGTTGTTGTGTTGCAGGGTATTACGCATAAACTGCGGCTCGTAGCCCATCCGGAGCTCCGACAAATGTCGGTCATAGTTCATCAACCCGAACATATTCTTGCGGCGGACATTGTCTTCCGGCAGCATGTCGACCGTAATGAAGTCGACCAGGCCGTCGTTGTCGATATCCGCCGCATCGTTGCCCATGGCCGAGTAGCTCTGGTGCTTGAAATAATCGGTAATGCGGTTTTGAAAAGTACCGTCGTGCTGATTGATGTACAGCAGGTCGTTGGAAACATAATCATTGGAAATGTACACATCCTGCCATCCGTCGTTGTTAACGTCCACCACCGCGATGCCCAGGCCGTAGCCCTCTTCCAGAATGCCCGATTGCTGCGAAACATCCGTAAATGTGCCGTTCCCGTTGTTCCTGAACAGTCGGTCCGCATTGGGAGACGAGCCGTCGCTTACTTTCTTGCGGATGTTATTCGGTCCGCGCATGTTCATTACGTTGGTAACGAGATAAGCGTCGAGATCACCATCGTGATCGTAATCGAAGAAAGCCGCCTGGGTAGTGTTGCCATTGAAATCCAGCCCGTAGGCTTTCGCTTCTTCTTTGAAAGTGTTATTCTTTTGATTGACAAACAACAGGTTAGATAACAAACCCGCCTGAGCGGGACCTGCCCGGCATACATAAATATCCAGGTAACCATCCGCATTGATATCGACCATGGACACGCCCCTCGCCCATCCGCCTGGGATCCGGATACCAGCCTGTTCGGTAATGTCTTTAAACTGGATGGTGCCACCAGCTGCTTCCGACTGGTTGAGATACAATTTGCTCTCGGTCATATTGCCGGTGAAAAACAAATCGGGCCTTCCGTCATTATTGATGTCTCCGGCGCCTACACCACCGCCGTTGTAGAAGTATTCGTAGGTAAGAATATTCAGCTGATCACTCTCGCGCAGGTTGTTGGCGAAATGCACGCCCGTCTGATCGGAAGAGAGCAATTCGAAAAGCCTGTCGGGCTTGCTCTGCTCTTTGCAGCCGGCCAGCAACAGGGCAATGCAAAGCATAAGTGGGTAGAGGCGGGTCATCCGGGTTCGCAGTTATCGGGCTGCATTGATTTTGGAAAAAAAACGGACTTCGTACAGTTCCTGATTTTTTCCAGGAAGATAGGGCTTCTGCTTTTTCTTCAATATCAACTGATTATCAGATAGTTTCAATATCTCAAAACCACTCAGCCGATGGCCGGTGGAGTCGGTATAAACCAGTGAATCGGAAGCGGGAAGCTGGTAATGATAGGTTTTCGACTTTTCCTTCTTACGCTCGGTCAGCAGTCCGTCTTGCCCATACTCGAATGTCGACCAATGCTCGTCGAACGTATTGTTGGTAAAACTGAACCCATTTACAAAGTTGCTGATCGAATCCGTGCGCCACACGCCTTCGAGCTGGCGCTCGCGGGTCTGGCACGATGCGAGGAGCACGACGGGCAGGATGAGCGAGGTTAGCAGAAAGCGCGGGGTGGTCATGGGGGTGGTTGGGGATTTTGAATGATTGAATGATTGAATGAGTGAATGATTGAATGACTGAATGACTGAATGACTGAATGACTGATTGAATGAGTGAATGAAGTCAGGTTTTGTTTGGTGTTGATTTTTATTAATGACAATGCTTAACCGGTTAAATGAGCCGCAGCGGAACTGGAACCGGGTCGCCGGAGCGTTGATCGAGTGATTGAACGAAGTCAGGTTTTGTTTGGTGTTGGTTTTCAATAATGACTACACTTGACCAAATGACTATATCAAGACACTCAAACTTCATTCAGTCATTCAGTCATTCAGTCATTCACTCATTCACCCATTCACTCATTCACTATTCACCCATTCAAAATTCAATAATTCTCATTCTGCTTCAAAACCCCGTTACTCAAATCCACCTCGCGTTGCGGGAGCGGGAAGTAGTAATGTTTGGGTTTGATAAAATTGCGGCTTGGCTTGAACGGGCCCCTGGCGATTTTATAATGTGCTGCAATGTCGATCAGCCCGGCTTTGTCCCATCGCATCAAATCCTGATGGCGCTCGTTTTCACCTGCCAGCTCCACACGGCGCTCGTGCATGATGTCGGCAATCTTGGCTCCTGTTTTGGCTGCCAGACCGGCACGCTTACGAACGGCATTCAGTTCGGTATCGCCATTCTGTCCTGAACGGATCTTGGCTTCCGAAACCAGCAGGTAAACGTCGGCCGAGCGCAGGAAAGGTGCATTCAGGCTTTGGCTCATATCACCGCCGTCGGTAAAGCTGGTGTACTTGCGGAACGAGTGACCGGTCACTCGCGTCATGTCAGCCGTAAAAGTGGTCGTTCCGGATGAGCCGCGCTCTATCTTGTCACCGGGACTGTAAATGGAGTAAGCACGGCGCGGGTCACCCTTTTCGAATTCCTGCACCAGATCGTCGATCGGTTCGTGGAAACCCCACCCTCCGAAAACTTGCGGGGTATGGTAGAAAGTAGGCGAGTTATCGGTCGTCCAGCCGGTTTCATATTGCAGTGAAAACAGGATCTCCGGATTGTTTTCAGTAACAAGCTGGAAGTTTGCGTCGTACTTGTCGGCCATCTTGTAAGCCGCATTTCCAATGATCTTCTGACCAGACTCGATCACTTTGGCCCAGTTTTCCTGATATGCGTACAGTTTGGCCAGGAAACCATTGGCCGATCCCTGCGTTACGCGCCCCGCCTCGGCATCCGCGTAACTCACAGGCAGCAGAGCCGCTGCTTTAATAAAATCAGCCTCTGCCTGCGCACGTACCTCGGCGAGCGTCGACTTCGGTTTATTGTAGTTATTTTCCAAAGCATCCGCTTCCAGGATAATCGGCACTTCGCCGTAGATCAGCGACAACCGCCAGTAGATAAACCCTCTCAGAAAATAAGCCTCTCCCATGCTGCGGTTCCGCAATGTTTCGTCCATGGAGACCTTCGGTGCATTGATGAGGACGGCATTGGCGCGTGAGATCACCTCGTATTTGGTCGACCAGGTGGCCAGGATATGCGAGTTGGAAGCGTCGAATGTAAACATTTCCAGCGCCGTTTCATCGGAATGGTCGCCTGCCCGGTTCATGTCGTCCGAACAGTTGTCGAAGGTGTATTCGGTGTGGGCAAAACCGTCCTCATTGAGCAGGGGCGCATAAATTGCGTTCGTGGCGGCGATAACGTCATCGCCATTACGCCAGTATTGCTGTGAGGTCACCTGCCCGTAAGGCGTGCTCTCGAGAAGATCGTCGTTACAGCCCGTTACGCCCGTCAGAAAAATCCATGCGGCAAAAATATATATCTTTTTCATGTAGGTCTTTGATATAGTAAGATGGCGGCAAACCGCGCTACTTGAATTTTAGTTAGAAAGATAAGGTAGCCCCGATCGTCCACGTACGTGCCAGCGGGTATTGCGCGTAATCCACATTCAGCTGGTTGTATTGTCCGGCGGACTTGTCGCCGCCTACATAGCCCAGTTCGGGGTTAAGTCCCCGGTATTTGGTAAAAGTGACGATGTTCTGACCAGTAATGTAAAAACGGGCCTGGGACAGTTTCACTTTTTCGATCAGCGTTTTAGGCAGCGAATAACCCAGCGTCATGTTCTTCAGACGGAAGAAATCCCCTTTTTCGATAAACAGGTCGGAAGGACGGAAGTTACGGTTGGGATTATCGATGCTGAGCCTTGGGACCGTAGTACTGGTTCCCGGGCCATGCCAGCGCTCATTCGCTTCCTGGTAAAGGTTGAATGAATAGCTCGCATCCAGTCCCTGCATTCTATCCGCATTGAATATTGAAACGCCTCCTACCCCGACAAAAAACAGGTTCAGGTCAAAGCCCTTGTAATTAAGGCCGGTATTCAAACCATAATTGATCTTGGGTTGCGGGCTGCCAATGATCGTCCTGTCCTTATCGTCGACAATGCCGTCACCATTCAAATCCATAAACCTGACATCACCGGGGTGGATCTGCCCATTGGTTTTGCGGGAATCGTTGGCAATGTTCGGGTCGGAATCAATTTCGCTCTGGGTTTGGTACAAACCATCGGCCTTATATCCGTAAAAAGTGCCGTAAGGGTGTTGCTCGTAGGTGCGCACGATCTCCTGCTGCCCGCGTCCATACAACTGCGAGGCCAGAAACCCGCCCGGAGTGGCCAATTTGGTGATCTTGTTTTTGATGAGCGTCGCATTGCCGCTCACATTCAAGGTCAGGTCGCCGAAAGAGTGACGATAAGTTGCTTCAATTTCAACCCCCTTGTTTCGCAACTGACCGATATTCTGATCCGGAATGGTAGAAGTTCCGATGGTACCCACCGACGGAGGAGCCAGCAGCATCTTCTTGGTATCCTTTACAAAATAGTTGACCGAAAGATACAGCGCGTTTTTCCAAAGACCGGCTTCTACCCCGAAGTTGCTCATTTCTGCGGTTTCCCAGCCTATTTGCATATTGGCTAACCGGCTCTGCGCTGCGCCCGATATCTGGCTCTGCGTTCCGCCGGTGCCCAATGCGTACCGGTACGACGAATTGATCAATGCCAGGTATTGCAAGGAGTTGACGTTCTGGTTCCCCAATTGCCCCCAGCCGCCCGTCAGCTTAAAGTTGCTGAACACCGGCAATGCATTTTTGAAAAACGCCTCCTCCGAAAGTCTCCACCCCAGCGAAAATGCCGGGAAATAACCCCAGCGGTTGCCCGGTGCAAATTTGGAAGAACCGTCCGATCTGAATGTAGCAGTAAGCAAATAGCGGTCGAGCAAGGAATAATTGGCACGCCCGAACCAGGAAGCCAGCGCGTCGTAACTCCGGCCGCCATTTCCGCCATCCGAAAGGCCTACCGAAACGATAGTCCCGGCATATTGCATGTAACGCAATGACGGGTCTTCGCTCGGGAA
Source organism: uncultured Dyadobacter sp. (assembly GCF_946482605.1). The sequence continues at coordinate 635,753 of NZ_CAMLSE010000002.1, forward strand.
GTCACGGCCGCGCTGTTTCGACGAAATGCTGTTGAAAGTCTGGGAAGTATAACCGCCTACCAGGTTCAGGCTATGCGCACCGAACTTTTTATCATAAGAAAGAAAATACTCCTGCAAGAACGACCAGTATTTACCATGAGTGAGTTCGAGCTGGTTATAGGAATTGGTACGGAACTGGTCGTTGATCTTGACTTCAAAATTGGAGCTCTCCGAAAAAGTCGCGTCCGTAGCCAGGTTAGCGCGTAACTTCAACCCTTTGGCAATTTCCAGTTCGCCGGTCAGGCTTCCCAGAAAACGGTTACGAATATTGCTCTGGTCCTGGGTATCTACGGTAAATATCGGGTTATTGATATCCCCGAATGCCCCGATTCCTTTGGTAGAGCTGTAAGATCCGTCGTCGTTGCGGATCGGAAGTCCCGGATGGAAACGGATCGCGCTCCACAAAAGCCCGGTCTGGGAGGAAGTAGTGTTCGGCGAGGTATTATGGGTATTGGTAAATTGCAGGTTCTGCCCGATCTTCAATCGCTTGCCAATCTTGTGATCGGAGTTGACGCGGAAGGTGTACCGTTTGTAATAGGAGTTCCCAATAATCCCTTTTTCATTATAATACCCTCCTGAAATCGAGAATGAGGAATATTTACCTCCTCCACGAATAGCCGCGTCGTAGTTTTGGGTTACTCCCTGTTTGAGCAACGCTTCCTGCCAGTTGGTTTTCTGGGTCTGGTATTGCGTATCCTGCCAGATCGGGGGAATGGGTAACGCGTCGTTGGTATATGCCTCCCTTTTCAATGACGACAAGGTAGGCGCGTCGAGCATGTCGAGGATCTTGATGCGGTTTGTTACCCCGGCATAGCCATTGACCGTCACACCAATGGGGTTATCGAACGTGCCTCGTTTGGTAGTGATGATAATGACCCCGTTGGCAGCCCGCGTTCCGTAGATGGCCGATGCAGATGCGTCTTTTAATATTTCAATGGACTCGATATCGTTCGGGTTCACGTCGTTCATCGAGCCTGCGGGCACGCCGTCGATCACCACCAGCGGGTCGGCATTGTTGACCGTACCGAAGCCCCGGATCTGGATCGTACCCGCGTCCCCGGGCGCTCCCCCGTTACGGATAATGTTCACCCCAGCCGCACGTCCCTGCAACGCCTGCTGTGCGCCACCCGAGGGAAGATTCTGAAAATCAGTTCCTTTAACCGAAGATACCGCCCCGGTCACATCCTTTTTCTCCTGCGTTCCATATCCTACCACCACTACTTCCTTTAACGCATTCACGTCGGGAGCCATGCTGATGCTGATCACCGAACTGTTGCCTACAACGGCATCCTGGCTCACATAACCGATGAAGGAGAAGCGCAGGGTGACATTACCATCCGGCACATTGAGCTGAAACTGACCGTTCTGGTCAGTCGAAGTTCCCTGCTGGCTGCCCACGATCAGGATATTGACGCCAGGCAGTCCGTCTCCTTTTTCATCCGTTACCTTCCCTGTAATCGTGCGGTCGGCGATGATATCCGCCGTCGTGGACCGAAACGGGCCGGCGCTTTGCGGGTCGCTCTTTTTACGGAGCAGTATGCGGGAATTGCCTACCACTTCATAGGAAACATTGAGTGGCGTCAGCAGTTGGTCGAGGACGTGGTTCAGCGATCCCTGAAGCTGTCGTGCCGATACGGTGCTCCTCCCCTGAATGCTGCTGGTGCTGTATACGAACTTGACATCGGCCTGCTTTTCGATCTGCCGCAGCACCTGTCTGATCTCGAGGGATTCCGTTTTCAGCGAAATCTCCCTGGTAAGTAGTTCCTGGCTGTATACGCCATGTGCCATGGAGATTCCACAGCATATCAAAGCAAGCAAAAGTTGTTTAGCCGTAGCACTCATGACTTTGTAAACAACCCTTTTGTAGGGTATTTTTTTATGCATAATTTTAAAGGTTTTTGTGAACTGAACAACTCAAAAACAAACGGTATCCTTCTGCCAGGAAGGGTATTCAAATCGCCGGACATGTTAGCGCATGGCCGGCATTTTCTTAAAAAATTCTTCTTGTTCTAATTGGCGCAACCTTCGCCCGAAACAAAGAGCGATGCGCCTCTGCGCTCATATTCCACATTAACCGCCTTACAGATCAGGTCCAGCTGATCGAACATCGGCAGATCGCTGAGATCGCCGGTAAACAGGCAATTTTTCAAAACATCGCCTTCCACCACGATATCAATCCCGTAGGTCTGTTCCAGCGCGGCCAGTACGTCAGCGGCCGGCATTTCTGAAAATTCAAATTTAAAGCGGGATTCCAGAGGCTTTACCACCATCGGATTGCGGACAATCCCGAGTTCCATCTTTCTGGATTCCTTGTCAAAAATCACCTTCTGGTTCGGTGTCAGGATAAAACCGTTGCGGCTTGCCACCTTGTTGCCGGTATTTTCATAAACCGAGACCCTCCCCGTTACCACCTGCACTTCGATAGAACCTGCTCCATCGTAGGATTTCACGCGGAACGACGTACCCAAAACCTGTGTCGCCAGATTTTCGGTCGATACGATAAATGGCTTCGTAACGTCACGTTTCACCTGAAAAAATGCCTCTCCGCGCAGGTAGACCATTCTTTTTCGCTCACCAAAATGATCGGGATAGCTGATGCGGCTGTTGGGTTGCAGGATCACGACACTGCCGTCCTCTAAGGTCAGTCGCTGTGGCTTTTTAGAAGTGTTTTTTACCGCAAAACCTTCATTATCATCATTCCAGACCGATGCAAAGGCAGGAAAATAGGCCTGGCGTTGCACGGGGCCGAGCCATATCACGCCTGCAATCAGCGCCACCGATGCGGCGGCGGCCATCCACCACCATGCTTTTCCGATTGGCTTTCTGGTGGTGTTGGACAGCAATTTCCTGCGAATGCGTTCTCCTATTTCGTCTTTTTCGGACAGCAGGACGGCGGAATCCTCCACCGGATTTTCTTCCAGAAACTTTTCCACGCATTGCCCCTCTTCCGGGGTAGCCTCTCCGGCCACATATTTTTCGATCAGCTTATCGTAGTTGTATGGTGTCATCAGCGCTGGCGTGTATAGGTTTAGTTGTTGGAATAATAGGTTCGGAGATTCTCCTTCAATGCTTTCAATGATTTTGTAATGTGGTATTCCACGGCCTTTTCCGACATATGCAATGCCTCCGCAATGTCCCTCACCGACTGGTTTTCGAACCGGCTCAGGTGGAAAACGCGGCTCGTTTTCTCGGGAAGTTTCCGCATTACCTCGTCCACGGCGTGTGACAAGTCGGAAAACTGCACGATTTCGTCGGTCGAATAGGTCTCCTGGATCTTGTTCAGGATCAGATATTCCTGATACCTGCGCCAGGTAATCTGCGATTTGATAAAATTGGTCACCCGGTACTTCATCGCAATCACGAGGTAGGTTCCGAGGTTGCGGATTTCGTTATCGATGCGTTTCTTCCAAAGGCTTTCAAAAATATCATGGACCAGCTCTTCCGATTCCTCCCTGGACCCCACCTGGTGATAGGATATGCAAAACAGCTTATACCAGTAACGATCGTAAATCTCCTCGAAGGCACGCTTGTTGCCTTCCCGGAGCTGCGATACCAGCTGTTCATCGGTGAGAAATTTAGTCATGAGGGTGCTCCATTACCGGATCTGCATGTATAGTCAAACAACTCCGCCCGACCCCTAAAACAGTTCCTAAAAATTTTTAAAAAATTTATTTCAGCAGAAATTTCCTGAACTCGGAATCGATCTGAAACTCGCGCACGCCATATGCCAGCATGCGGGCGCAGTCCCGTTGCGCATCGGCCATCATGTCCGCCGATTTGCGGTAATGGAATTTATTAATGGCCGCAACAACCCGGATGCCGTTCTCTGCTGCCCATTGTACGTCCCCAGCGGAGACATTGGCAGGCCGTTCGAAAAGATAGTAGTTGCGCGCGTGGTAATGCGCCTGCCGCATATTCGCTTCCAGTTGCCTCCGCGAACAACTCAGTCTTACCCTGCCTGTGAAAAACCCCGTCGATTCGTCGGTCCCGATCATGAGCGCACCCTCCCTCAGCTGATACCGGTCCAGCAATGCAACTACCTGCCCGAACAATGCGGTGTCGAGACCGGCAATTTTGTTGTCGAGCATCACAGCCATTCCTTTTTCCCTGCAAAACCTCAGGACATCTTCCAGTAACAAGGGCTGGCAGCCATCCAGCCTGCTTCGGAGCAACTTTATTTCCTCCCATTTCATATCCGTTACTTTCCTGTTCACACCGTAAAAGCGTACGAAGTCTGCATCGTGGTTGGTAATCAGCACACCATCGGCCGTGACGCGCAGGTCGGTTTCGATCATCCCGTAGCCCAGCCTGGCTGCCTCCTTCAATGCCGGCATGCCGTTCTCGGTGAAAGTGCTGTCGGCCACACCTCCCCTATGTGCAATGAATTTGACGATGTCCTGCGCGTAAGCACCCGGCTGCACCAGGGCCCAGGTGAGGCAAAGAAGTTTGCTGAGTGTTCGTATCGTGCTGGCTGCATTCATTGCATAAAACTAAGGATGATCGGGATCGGCAGTGCCATGTTAACAATAATATAAAGTACAAAATGACGGGGTTTTGAATTGACTTTTGCCGATCGCTAACTGGGCCATGCCTGTCATTCAACAACTTTGTCGAACCCGAATTTTACCCTTTTGTTTGTATCAGCTTAATGAAACGGCAACACACACTATAAGTTACACCTATACACACACTCATTTTCCTCCTCATATTAATAATTTACCCACAGTCCGCACGCGGACTTTTTTTTGCCCTTTTCCTACCTCAAAGTCACAAAATCAACTGCATAGTGACTCATTTGCATTGACCAGTCAAACTATTTTTATATTTGTAAATAACGTTCCTCCTGGGCCAACGTCGGGCAAGAGATCGACAGTTGTTTCAATTCACTTTACGAATGACTGCTTATAATAAACTGTTTACTTACGCTGTCTGGACTTTACTATTTGCGGTTATTGCCGTCTTCTGGTTTTCCGTCATTAACCTATCCTTTAATTTCCCTTTTTACGACGATTTTGAGAACATCGTCCAGTTTATTCTGCGGTTTCGCGAAAGCAGCGGCATGTGGGATAAGCTGTTACTGCTTTTCGAACAGAATTTCGAACATCGGGTGCTTTTCTCCAAACTGGTTACGCTTTTACAATATGCGTTGACGGGCCAAGTCAATATCCGATGGCTGATTGTCCTGGGAAACGTCAGTTTGCTTGGCATTGCGGCACTTTTCTATACTTTTTACCGCGAACAGAAACTTTCCTTACCAGCACTGTTTGCTATCTGCTGCCTGCTGTTCCAGGTTCAGCACTATGAAGATACGATTTCCTGGGCTACATGCAGCCTGCAACACGCGCCCTGCATTTGCTTTTCCCTATGGTCATTTCACCTGGCACTGAAACGGGAAAGACCGTACGCAAGCGCGGCTTTGGCTCTTCTCGCACTTTTCAGCAGCGCCAATGGCCTGGCTGCCATTCTGATCTGGCTCTTTATTACCTGGCTGGTCTTCCCGCAGCGAAAGAGCGCATTGTATCCGACTATTCTGCTAACGGTAGTTACGGCGGTTCATCTCGCCACGCTTACGATCCATTCCGGCTCTCTGCTTCACAATGCGTTCAGTAGTGTGTTGCCCAAATTCTTACTGCTCCTCTCATTCAGCGGCCAGCTCGCCGACCCCCGGCTTTTCGGGAGATCGTACAGCGTGTTGCTGGGTGCATGGACGATCCTGCCATTACTTATCGTAGTCATGCAGGCCCTCCGGCGGAAACAGCACACGATCAGTCATCTGCAGTGGTTGTGCGCAGCCGGAATTGGCGCGCTGCTTTTCGTCGCTTTCCTCATTGTTTTCGCAAGGGGTGAGGAACCGGATCATATTGGCTACCAGATGGATCGGTACAAAATATACGCAGCGTTATTTGGTGTACTTGCAGTCGGCTTCTACGACGCCTACGCCGACCATCTCAAAGCGGGCGTCTGGTTGCGGCATGCCGTTGCGGCTGCGGCTGTGGTGTTTTGCGGCTCTACTTATTACCATTACTACGCCGATATCCGTTACTATCGAAATGCAATCGAGGCAAATCAATATAATTTCCTGTGGAGTAAAAGGATCTACTATCCGATGATCTACCAGGACAGTCTGTCAAGAGAATATCTCAGGGAGGCGCAGCAAAGCGTTTTACGCAGCACTACCCCATCACCTGACGCACCTCTGCTGCATACTGACTGGAAAAACGTTACGGCTTCGCTCAACGTCGCTCAGTCGAATGGTACTGATATTGTCGATCTGAGAAACGATACCTTCACCGAGCAGGGAGGATATGATCAGCTCTTTGTAGCTGCATTGGAAATGGGGAACCCCCAATATCTTTTCAAGGTTGAAAACGACTACCCCCACGCGGCAAGGCGCTTTTTGACCACTTTCGAAAGACCTACCGCACCTGGGTTCCGCTGTACGATCTTCAAAGACAAAATGAAACCAGGCAGCTATGATCTCTGCCTGGTTTCAATAAAAAAGGGCCGTAAGGCCCGAGTCTATTATCTATCGAAAACGTCTGTCTAAATCATCGTTTCAGCCATTTGAAGAAAGATGGCCCTTTTATAGTATTCCGGATCATATTTGACCAGAACCTGCGTCCCTCTCCGGATTGCGTCAAACTTTCCATAAGGAAGCACCTCTTTCATTTCGGCGACAAAGTCAGCACCTGCATTCGGTTTGACTTTAACCTGCACCTGAAATTCGGGTAGGTTGTTCAGATACTCTCCGGTTGGACGGATGGTCAGGACCGTAGCGTTGGCCTCCACTCCTTCCTTCTGGATCTTTTTCTTTCTCTCAGCGGCGATCCGCTTGCGAACGGACGACAAAGTCCAAAATGCGACCATGCAGATCAGCATCAGTGTAACACCTATTTCTCTTGTATTGATTTCCACAGCTAAACTTAGTTAAGAGTAAGTAGTCCAAAAATAGTGGAATAACTCTAAAAAAAGTACCATTTCAGTTATCAAACGGTCGATCTTATTAGCAAATGGCAAAAGTCATTTATAGAAGACAAGTTTTTCCCCGGAAAGCGCAATCCGGGGTAACGGTCCCACTATTCGTTTAAATATTCCGCACCTCGACTTTTACAGGTTTTTTCACTAAATTTTCTATCAAAAATACCCGATCAGTCCATGGCATGGTTTTCCTGATCATCGAATTTCAGATCAATCCTAATTAAACCCGATAGCAAATGGAAATCAAATCGAATCAGTCCACCGGTAATCGTCCGGAAGGTGACCGCATTCTGGATGCGCCCTATGTTTTCACGGATATCCCAATGTATCTGGAACAGCTCAAATCCGAAAAATCATGGGTGAAAAATGACCGCAATGCCATCACGGTCTATAAGTCGGAGAAAGTCACCATTGTAATTTCAATCTTAAAATCCGGGGCTATGGTCAATGACCATTCGATCGATGAATGCCTGACGTTCCAGGTATTGTCGGGTGAGCTTAAAGTTGAAACGGAGGGCCGGGTATTTTACGCCACCAATGGCCAGATGATGACATTCCACGCCGGCCTGGCGCATTCGATCAAAGCTTTGACCGATTCTGAAATCTTAATTACGACCTATAAATAACCATACGGTCTCTGGCAGAGTTTTTGAAGGCATAGTTTTAAAAAGACCATTATGCCTTCACAAATCGTCAAGCAATGCAGCAAAGCACTGGCCGACCGCCAGCTTACGGTTGCATTTGCAGAAAGCGCCACTGCCGGCAGACTGTCGGCGGAATTTTCGATGTGTCCTGAATCAGGCAGCGTTCTGAAAGGTAGCCTCGTCTGTTATGACGCTGCCCTTAAAGAAAGCATCCTTCATGTTCCCAAAGACATGTTGCTCCATTTTACCCCTGAAAGCGCAGAAGTAACGAGAGAACTCGCTGAGCGCCTTCAGCGGTTTATCCCGGCCGACCTCCATATAGCAGTAACCGGCCTGACCTGCCCGGGCGGCAGCGAAACGCCCGACAAACCGGTGGGGACCATGTTTATTCATCTGTTTATGAAGGGAAAATCGGTTGCCGTCCGGGAAGTGTTTACTGGCACCCCCGAAGATGTCGTGATGCAATGCGTTGACCGCACAGCGGCGCTCATTCTCGAAGAAATACCGGTGGCTGCGAACAGCCGCTGAGATTGGGATTGCAGCCGGACCAAAACAAAACGGGCGACCTCATGTCGCCCGTTTCAGTTTGCTGATGAACCGTATTTTTAATGATAGGCTTTTTCCGAATCGCGTAACCTTTTGATGGTATCGTGACCTTCCCGGAGTGTCGCTTTCTGACTCGTGATAAGCGCCCTGAGTTCCGGAGTCAGCTCATCGGATTCCAGAGCCGAATCATAGGCTTTCTGAGCAGCGTCCTCGCCAAACTCGGAGTTGTCCAGGGATGTCTTGCGGCCGTCGCTGCTGAATGCGGCGCGTACGTCCATCCATACGCGATACAATTTCCCGGACACCATGGTGCCGGTAGCAGGCTCGCCTCCCAATGCAGTCACTTCTCCGCTCAGTTCCAATACATGGTCGCGGCTGTGGTTGGCCAGCGTGTTATACAACGATCTCAAATCCGTGTCGCTGGCCTCTGTTTCGTCATAAGCCTTTTCATAGCCGGCAATGCGGTCATTATTAATCAATATCAGGTCATTGAGTACTTCTACGATTTCTGTATTTCGTGCCATGATCTTCGATCTTTTGGTGATGTCACGGTTCAGAACAACTTCTGTTCCAGCGTGGCAAAACACCTGGTTCGATCATGAACAGGACGAAATTTGTAGAGGAATTTGCGCCGTATAGTCGGCAATGCTACCCGTTGATCGTTCTTTACGTTACTTAGCACTGAGCTTTTTTCTGACCTTGCTGAGGAATTCCGGGGAAAAACCAAGGTAAGAGGCGATGTAATGCTGGGCGACGCGCTGGGGAATGGCAGGGTAACGATTCAGAAAATCGAGATACTTTTCTACCGCGCTCGTGGATATGGTACGGAAAAGACGTTCCTGGGTTTGCGCGAGATTGCGCTGGACCATCAGACGGAACATCCGCTCGAACCCGGGCACGTGCGACAACAACTTCTCCTTGTTCTCCGGCGTGAGGATAAGCACCTCGCAATCTTCCAGGGTCTCGATGTACACATGGCTGGGTGTCTGGTTGTGAAAACTGGTGATGTCGCTCACCCACCAATCCTCTACCGCAAATTGCAAGGTAACCTCAGCGCCCGCACTGTCGATGTAATAGGTGCGAATGCAGCCTTTCAGGATGTACGCCTCAAACTGGCACACTTCCCCTTGCTGCAACATGAATGCCTTTTTCGGATAGGTTTTAAATTGAAGAAGGGAATCGAAATAATCGAGGTCCTGGGTTGTGAATGGCAGGCACCTCAGTGCATAGTTGTTAATTTTTTCAAACATAATCCGGTCAGGTATCAGCTACCGGCAAGCGCGTGCCGGATTTCAGAGTAAAGCAATCCGCTGCCCCCTCCAAAATGGCGCTGGCAAACGATGCGTGGGTTGATGGTTGCGCACAGCGACAATATCCGCTCTGCTGTCTCACCGTCCACGCCAACGCCCAAAAGTACTAAATCAACCGAATTTATTCGAAGTAATGCCTCTGCTTCTTCGAAAGAGCCAGCCGGTATACCGTTCCAGGTATCTTGCTGGTTGATCAGCCGGATGATCGTTTCCAGGATCTCCGGATGATTGGCGATAACAAGAATGTTGGTTTTTGACATCATGCAGGCCATTATGCCGGTAATGCTGTCGATCATCACCGGCGCGTTTAAAACTGAATAACAAAAGGTCGGTATGCCTTATCGGCTACCAGCTCCCTGGAACCTCGATGACCAGTAATGCACTATCCTCCGCGGCCTTGATCGCAGCCGCAGATTCCGGCCAGAATCCGTATCCATCCCGCGTCGATACAACCTGACCATTAACTTCCACCTCCCCTTTGATCACAAAGATGTATACCCCGTCTCCTTCTCTTTTTATCGGGTAAGTAATTTCGCGATTCTGATCGAGATCGGCCAGGTGGAACCATGCGTTTTGATGAATCCAAACGCCCTCATCATCGGGGTCGGGCGAGAGAATCTGCAGAAAGCGGTTATGTCGGTCGCCAGCCGAGTAATCGAGCTGGTCATATCGGGGCGTGACATTCAATTGATTCGGATACAACCATATCTGAAGGAAAGTAACCGGCTGCTCGGGATCCTTATTAAACTCGGTATGGTAAATGCCAGTGCCGGCGCTCATGGCCTGTATTTCCCCTGGCCTGATCACTGCCACATTACCCATGCTGTCCTGATGCTCAAGTGTTCCTTCCAGCGGAATGGAAATAATTTCCATGTTGTCGTGAGGGTGTCGGCCAAAACCTTTCCCGCCGTTCACAGTGTCATCGTTCAGTACCCGCAATGCTCCGAACTGAATGCGTTCGGGATCGTAGTTGCCGTGAAAACTGAATGTCTGGGCACTTTTCAGCCAGCCGTGGTCGGCAGAGAACCGCGACGCCGCTGGATGGATTACTGAATTTTTCATGATTTCTGGAAAATCGTGTTGTTCACCAATTTAATTTCCTCCCCTGATATGGTGTGGGGCCGGCCCGAATAAATAGCCTGATCAACCGAAGCATTCATTTTCTCCAGCACAGCAATCGTTTCCCTTACGCGGGAGACCGGTACGTGCGGATCCGGGTCACCGGTTGAAATGAACACGGGCGTCTGATCAAAATCGCCCTGGTAGTTGGCTGTAACCAATTCCTGACCGATCAATCCACCCGTAAAAGCAACAATGCCCCCATATCTTTGCGCATGCCGCGCAGTATATTCCAGCGTCAGACATGCTCCTTGTGAAAAACCTGCAAAATAGATCTGGTCTGTCGCTATCCCCTGCGCCTTAATTTCCGAGACCACCTCGTCGACCAGGGCAAGCGCCGAGTCCAACGCAGGCTGATTCTGGTGAACAGGGGCCATAAAACTGTAAGGATACCACGTATCATCGGTTGCTTGCGGCGCATAAATGGCCATCCCTTCCAGGTCGAGCACACGCTGCAGCGAAATGATATCCGCCGCAGAAGCACCCCTGCCATGTAACATTACGATTGCCTTTTTGGCCTGGCCAACCGGCGTCCCACTTGTGAGAAACTGCTTGCTGTGCATTTTAATTTTGAATGATTGAATGACTGAATGACTGAATGACTGAATGACTGAATGACTGAATGACTGAATGA